>CAWBXT010000008.1:0-393848 GCA_963792765.1 uncultured beta proteobacterium
TCCGCTCAACCGCACAGTCCCCGGCAAGCCGTGCATGGCCCTCATTACCCGCCTCGCCGGCGCCTGACGCTTAGCTCAAACGTTGGGCCGCATATTTCGCCACCTAAGGAGTTAGAGATGCCCAAAGCCAAATCTCCAACGAAAGCCGCACTCATTGCACAACTCCAATCCATTTCGGCACAGCTTGACGAAGGGGCGAGCGCACTCAAGGATTTGGAAACCCACCTGGGCAATCTAAATTCCCTTCGAAAGCAGGTATTCTCTGCTATAGCAGGTCGCAATGCGAAAACGGCGGATTTGCTTAGCAACACGGCAAAAAGCAAGGATCTGGCATTGATCACGACTAAGCTGCGTGCAATTGAGAAATCGACTTCAGCATCAATGCTCAAACTACAGAGGAGCATGCAAAGCGAAGGTGATCTTATTACGGCTATTGCAAACATCCTGAAAAAGGAGCGTGAAAAAATAAGGGACATTATCAGCAACGTGCCGTAGATTTTCAGCACTCGTGCAAATGCGGCCTAACCATTCGCTAAACTGGACCCATTGCGGCATGCGACCAAAGGCCCACCATTTCATTCTGGGCCTTTAGCCCGATGCCGCAACGGTCCGGTTAGCTCAAACGTTAGGCCCCGCCCAGGCCCTCGAATTTCGGGAGCGCTCATGTTTGACCACGTTAAGTTCGGCGTCAGCGACTATGCAGCGAGTAGAGCATTCTTCCTCAAGGCACTGGAACCCCTGGGCGTTACTGTTGCTACGGAGTGGCCACCGAACGGTGTTGAGCTAAGCCAACCAAAGGGTAAGGTTTCACTGTGCCTGTATCAAACCGAGGAGAAACCGGCGCACATTCACTTAGCGTTCGTGGCCGAGAATCGCCAGCAGGTCGAAAGTTTCTATCGCGCGGCTCTGAAGGCCGGTGGCAAAGACAATGGTGCGCCTGGACTACGCCCGCACTACCATGCGAACTACTATGCCGCCTTTGTCATTGGCCCTGATGGACACAACATTGAAGCTGTTTGCCATGAATCCGGGGCCTAACCTTGCGCTCAAGCGGCAGGCGCCGGCAAGCCGCGCATGACCCTCGTTTCATTCTGGGCCATGCCCGTCTCGCCGGCGCCTGCCGCTTAGCTCAAACGTTAGGCGTCGCAACTCGCGCTTCTGTGGCTCGCCATGCTTCAGGAAGACACTCTCTCGTTGCCAATCCCCGGCCTTAACAGGAACACCGTGTTGGAGTTCTATCGCCTGGGGCTGCAAGACAAGCAACCAGCCCGAGCGTTTGCACGGTTTATGGCTCCCCACTTTATCGAGCACAAGCCAGATGTGTCTGACCCAACTCGAGAGGGCTCGGCGGCCTTCCTTGAGAAGTTGATGCTGGAACTCCCCGCCGCGACCTGGGAAGTAGTTCGGACCATTGCTGAATATGACTTGGTCTTCGTGCATGCTCGCTTCGTCCCGGCGCCGGGCGCACCGGCCTACGCGATCGCGGACGTTTTCCGCTTGCAAGACGGACTAATCATCGAACACTGGGACGTTGTGGCCGGCCCGTCAGTGAGCCCGAAGAATCCGTACTCGAGGTTTGAATCTGCGTATGGAACCACGCGCAACGCCGCCCCGTGTTCCAGCGGACTGCCTTCGGCAGCCGCTGAACACAAACGTTAGCCCTCGCGGGAATGGATTCGTATGACCACTCGGCCGCTTCGGACGTACATCGGGAGTTGTCACTGTGGCGCGGTGCGCTTCGAGATCGAAACAGACTTCCCCGAACTCACCATGTGCGACTGTTCGATCTGTCGCCGCAAGAACGCTCTCATGGTCAAGGTTCACGAGAGCAAGTTCAAATTGCTCGCGGGTCAAGAGTCGCTCACCGAGTACCGTTTCCACACCGAGACGGCGCAACACTTCTTCTGCAAGGTCTGCGGCATCTATCCGTTCCACCGCAAACGCGTCACGCCCGACAACCTGGGAATCAACGTCTTCTGCCTGCACGACTTTGAGCCGACAGGAATTCCGGTGCGCCAAGCGGTTGGGGCGGCAATGCAATGAATGCGACGGTTCGTGCTTCATCAGAACGGGCAAGGGCTAGCCCTTGCTTCCAGCGGACTCGCCTTCGGCGAGCCGCTGAACAAAAACGTTAGCGTCACCGAAATCTGCAGCGTTAGCATCGACACCATGTCAACACCAGAAGAACGCCTCGCCGAGCTTGGCCTTGCTCTTCCGGCGCCGCTCCAAATGCCGCCGGGCATCACATTGCCGTTTCCATGGGTGCGCATCGTCGGCTCCAGGGTCGTCATCTCCGGCCACGGCCCGACGAACCCGGACGGGAGCCTGGCCGAACCGTTGGGCAAGGTCGGCCTGGAGGTCAGTGAACAGCAGGCCTATGTCGCCGCACGCCTTACTGGTTTGGCCATTCTCGGAAGCCTCAAGCGAGAACTTGGCTCGCTCTCCCGCATCGCTTGCTGGACGCGGATACTCGGGATGGTCAACTCCGCCCCAGGGTTCACTCGACAGCCGGCAGTCATCAACGGGTTCACCGACCTCATAGTCAGCGTGTTCGGCCAAGAGCAGGGTGCTCACGCGCGCAGCGCGGTCGGCCTTGCAGAGTTGCCGTTCCGCATCCCGGTCGAAATTGAGGGTGAAGTCGAGCTGAAGCCGCGTGATTCCTAACCTTCGCTCAAGCGTTAGGCATCACGGGCGCAACGTGCCCCGGTATGCCGCAAAGCTTGCAGTCGCCCAGGGGCGACTTCCGTATGATTGAACAAGACTTCCGCTAGCAGGCGCAATCTATGCAACTCACCCAGCCGCTCATCGCTGCCGTGCTCTCTGTGTCTAGCGCATACGCACTGGCCGTCGACGCCCGAGACCGTGGTTTCATTGACCTCGGTATGGCCGAAGGCGAGGTCCTTTACAAAATCGGGAAGCCGGACCATGAAGCCTTCCTCCTCAACGTCAAAGGTCAACCTGAAGAAAAGACTTGGACGTACTTTCCCGACTCGCGAGACCCACAGACTCTCACCATCATCACGCTACGGGCAGGCATAGTGGCAAATGTCGAACGCAAGATCGCTCGCTAATGCACGCAACGGATGTTGCCGCCTAACTCGTCGTTCCAGTCGACCGACTTCGGCAGCGGCTGAACTCCAAAGTTAAGCCGCAGAATTGGCGTCGTGACCACATCCGATCTTGGCTTCACCTTCCGCTCGCGCAGGTCCGGCGAAGTGCAGATCTTGCACCGCGGTACTCTGGCCTCCACGCTTCGTGGGGTGGACGCCGACGACTTCCTGATTGAAGTTGCGTCTGCCTCATTCATTGACGCACAGCAACTCATGGCGCGCGTCACGGGGAATTACAAGCATGGCAACGAGCGTGTCGCTGCCGAGCACCCGCGCAATCGGCGCTAGGCTAGCCGCCGATTCGTGGCAGCCGTCACCTTTCAAGTCAAGGTCAAGCCCAACGCTCGGGCCAGTTCGCTCAGTCCGTCTGCGGAAGGTTCGTGGGTCGCCCAGTTGAAGGCCCGGCCAGTGAATGGCAAGGCGAACCAAGAACTCATTGCTCTCGTCGCCAGCCACTTCGGTTGCGCAAAGTCCGCCGTCCTCATCAAGAGTGGGGCCCGCGGCAGGCTCAAGCTCGTTCAGGTCTTCACCTGAGCAATTCGCTGCTAGAGAATACGGCCTAACCCGGCGTTCCAGCCGACCACCTTCGGCGGCGGCTGAACTCCAACGTTCGGCGGCACGTTGCCAGCACCGTCAGTATCAACGTCCAAAAGATGCATTGTTGTTGTAGCTCACCGAAGCCAATACTGATGGCTCCTTGCGGCCCCGGGCGGTGGTGTGGAGCAAAAGCTTCTTGGCAGGCCAGTCAGGAATCTCGGCGTGGCTGAGACCCGCAAGTAAGTTGGAGAACGATCGATGTTCGGCAAAATCAACTTGGCCTATCTTGCCCTTCAAGTTCGCGATCTTGCCCGCTGGCGCCAGTTCGCCGCTGACATGCTGGGCCTGCCGGCGCCCGGCACGAATAGCGACGGAACGCTGGCCTTGCGACTGGATGATCGCGCCCATCGGTTCATTTTGCGCCAGGGCGCGGCCGACGACATTGATGCGCTGGGCTGGGAAGTCGCTGACCAACAGGAGTTCGATGCCATGGTTGCGCGCGCTCAGAAAGCCGGCGCGAATCCGGCGGCAGCCGATGCGGCTTTATGCCGCGCGCGTCATGTCGAGCGCCTGGTTCATTTCACCGGGCCGGATGGCGTACGCAACGAATTGGTGATTGGCCTCGGACAGGCCGGCACGGCATTCGCCTCGACGCTGATGCCTGGCGGCTTCCGTACTGGCGCGATGGGCTTGGGGCACGCGGTGCTTTCGAGTCCCGATATGCAAAGTGCCGCATCCTTTTATCGCGACGTGCTGGGCATGCGCCTGAGCCAGGAGCTTCAATTCAGCATCGGCCCCATCAACATCGGCGGCGTTTTCCTGCATTGCAATCCGCGCCATCACTCGCTGGCGTTGTTCGAGATGCCGACCAAGGGGCGCATGCATCACGTCATGATCGAGGCCAACGACATGCGCGATGTCGGCGGCGCCTGGGAGCGGGCACAGAAACTGAAAGTGCCGATTATTCTGACGCTGGGCCAGCACCCGGAGCCCGACGGCATGGTCTCCTTTTACGGCATGACGCCGTCGGGCTTCGACTTTGAGATTGGCGCCGCCGGCCAACTGATCGATCCGGGTAATTTCGAGCCGATTACGATCCATGCCACCAGCGATTGGGGCCACCACCCTACCGTGCGCGCCAAATGGAACTTGATCTCGGCCGCCATCGTCAACAAGTTCAGGTAATCGAATGACCGCTCCTGGCCGTTTGCAACCGCGCGAGACATTGAGGTTCGGGTACGCGTGCCACCGAGCAACGGCTTTGCAGGTTGACGCACCGCAGGCGGCGCGCGCCTGAAGCCGGACGTTGCGTCCCGAGCAAGCCTCCTGCTACCTTTGATCGAGAAAGGCCTCCCCATGCGTACTGCACTCTTCCTTCTTGCCGGCTTCTTGCTCTTGGCCTCGCTCTTCGTAGTCGCCAAGCTCTTCTCGGAGAACTTCCCGTCCGCTTCGCTCGTGGCGACGGCAGCCTTTGTCGTCCTGTGGCTGGCCCTGACCGGCTTCAACATGTGGGTCGGCGTTTCCAAGGCAGGCTACTCCGTCGCAGAGGAGTTGCCTGTCCTGCTTCTCCTGTTTGGGGTGCCAGCAGCAGTGGCCGTCGTACTGAAGTGGAAGATCCTGTGAGTCAAGAGCACAGGCTGTGCTCGAGCATATTGACCCTTCGCTCGAGCGGACCGCGACCAGCAAGCCACTCGGGCCGCGAGCCGCTCATGGTCTATGCTGCGCCTCGCGGCCCAAGCGCCTTCCTGGCGTCGACCCCTCAGCTCAAACGTTAGCAACTGTGTTGCGTGTCGCACCGTTGATTCGACCAGCCTCGCCAAGCGATGCAAGTTCGCTCTTGGCCATCTATCGGCCCTACGTTGAAAGCACGGCCGTGTCCTTCGAATTCGACGTTCCCACTGAGGAGGAATTCGCGACACGGATCACCAAGGCTGTCGCGAACTGGCATTGGCTCGTCGCCGAAAAAGACGGTCAGTGCATCGCTTACGCATACGCGTCCGCTCATCGGGAGCGCCCTGCTTATCGCTGGTCCACCGAGGTCTCGGCCTATGTAGCCCCCGGTCATCAGCGGCAAGGGCTTGGGCTTGCGCTGTATTCGGAGCTACTCAAAGAGCTCTCCGCCAAGGGCTATTGCAATGCCCTCGCTGGCATCACCTTGCCGAATGAGGCCAGCCTGGCACTCCACCGAAAGGCGGGCTTTTCACCTGTCGGCGTCTTCCAGGCAGTCGGTCGAAAGTTCGGTCAATGGCAGGATGTCGCATGGTTCCAGCGCCGACTTCAAGATCCATCCAATCCGGAGAGCTCTCCGTGAGGCAGGCACCTAGGCGCGAGGCATACTATCAACGGCTCGACCAACGCCCAAGGAGGCTCGAATGACGCTTTGCCCGATTGCGATAGCTGTGGGATGCAAGAAGTGCCCAGCATTCTCCGTGTGTCCATTGAAGAGCGTCATTGGTGATGACAAGTCCGACGACAAGGCCACCAAAGCCGCAGCGCCATCGAGCAAACCCGATCGGAAAGCTTGAGTATGCGTACTGGGTGGCAATGAGCGCAGAGCCTTGGCAGTCGTTCGTTGAGGTCGAACCTACCGCATGAGCCGGCTGCGGCCTAGCCCTTCGCTTAAGCGGAGCGAGGACGGTGGGCCCCAGAGGCGAACCTTCTGATATGCGAATGATCAGTCAATACGTCCGGGTTCTGGCAATTGCGCTCGCCTTTCAAAGTGGCCAGGCGTGGGCCCAGAGCGGCACCGCGTTTAGCCAAGCGACGGCTGCCACCGAGCCAGTCGCTGAACGGTACTTCGCGGCGTATATCGCAAGGGAATGGGACAGCCTCGCTCCTCTGCTCGCCGACGCCGGTGGATTTTCGGATCCGACTGCGAGCCTGGTGTTCGGTGAGGTCAAGCACGTTGGCAAGGCAGCCACGATGAAGAACTTCCGCGAGGGCTACGCTGCCATAACGCAGATGGAGTTCAAGAGATCACGTGCATTCTTTTCAGGCGAACACGCGATCTTCGAGGGCACCTTGGACTGGACCTTGGCGCTCGGAGAAGGCAAAGAGGCGATAACGAAGGCGATGCCATTTGTCACCATCCTCAGGGTGCAGAATGGCCAAGTCGTCGAGCATCAAGACTTTGCAGACTATGCACCGTTCTTATCGGCCGTACGCGCAATGAAGGCGCGCAACTGAGGGGGCTGAAGGCTGGTGCGGCGAGCTTGAGTTTCTAGCGGGGCGTGCGCTGTCGGCCTACTCATCAAGCTTGCACTTGCTCAACTGTAGGTCGGCAGTGTGCATCTCGCACTCCCTGCTAGCCATCACCGGCAGCCACTGAACTCAAAGTTGGGCGTCGCATTCAAAGTGTCTTCCAGTCGAAGCAAATATGAGACGCGGATGCATCGGGTCCTGCACCACATCGACGGCAACCTTGCCGCACCGCTGGAACTCGCGGAGTTGGCACGCGTCGCCAACTTCTCGGCATTTCACTTTCACAGGCTGTTTGCGGCATGGACCGGAGAGCGGGTTGGCGACTACGTTCGCAGAAGGCGATTGGAGGTCGCAGCAATTCGCTTAGTCACCCAGCCGACGTCTACGGTCCTCGAAGTGGCTCTGTCCGCGGGGTTCGGTTCGTCAGAAGCGTTCTCGAGAAGTTTCAAGGCGCATTTCGCAGAGTCGCCTAGTGTCTGGCGGACCCGACAACTCGAACAAAGGCTGCAGAACGCCAAGATCGATCAGCACGATAGCAATCCAGATCATGTATTCGCCAACCAATTGCTCCAGCATGGGAACCACCACAACCCACTGAAGGAGCCGGACATGGAAGTTCAACTCAAATCGCTCGAACCTGTCGAGATCGCTTACCTCCGCTACGTCGGCCCGTATGGCGCGCCGATCGCCAACTTCTGGATCAAACAAGTCGCGCCTTGGATGAAGGCGAATGGACTGATGAGCGCTGGCCGCTACGGCATCAGTCATGACGACCCGAGCGTCACGAACGCACAGAAGTGCAGATACGATGCTTGCGTGGAAGCGCCCGCGAACATGGTGCTCAGCGGACATGCACAGCGCTTGGTTCTACCCGGCGGCCGCTACGCCACGCTTGAGTTCAAGGGAAGCCCTGAGGCAGTCGGGGACGCGTGGACAAGACTCCTGCGCGACTGGCTGCCTTCCAGCGGCCTGCAGATGGACAATCGGCCCTGCTTTGAGTACTACCCGCCTGACCGCGCCGATGAACAGAGCGCGCAGGAGTTCGCCTGTGAAATCTGCATCCCCGTCGCCGAGCTATGAGTGCAAGGCCGGGTACGCCGCGCGGTCGCGCCCTGGATCGGCATCGTCACTTCAATGCACAGGAGATACAGCATGTTCAGCCATGTGATGATCGGAACGAGCGACATCGAGCGCTCCAAGCGCTTCTATGACGCCCTGCTGGCCGTACTTGGCGCCGGCGAGCCATTTCGGAATCAAAACGCCACGGGACAAGTCCGCCTGTTCTATCGGCATGATGGAAGCTCCTTCTGTGTGAGCGAGCCGATCAATGGCGAAACTGCAACCTTCGCGAACGGCGGCACTATCGGCTTCAAGTGCAGCTCCCCAGCTCAGGTGCAACAGTTCCATGACACCGCCGTTGCGCACGGGGGTACATCAATCGAACAGCCTCCTGGTCTGCGCGAGGGGAATCTCGGCGCCATGTATCTGGCCTACGTTCGTGACCCCGACGGCAACAAGCTCTGCGCTCTCCACAGGCCAAAGTGAGCGCTCCGAGTCGGGGCGATCTCCCAAGCGCACGCACACTGACCGTCGAACCTCTTGCTCATCGTCGCGAGTGCATCGATTTGGTCAAGTCCTGGTTCGTCTCTGAATGGCCAAGCTGGTACGGCCCTGGTGGCCCGGGCAATGTCGAGCAAGACGTGAATGCCTTCGCAGCTTCCGAGGATGCGCTGCCTGTCGGAATGCTGGTCTTCGAAGGGAACCAACCCATCGGCGCAGGCGCACTGAAGGCAGAGTCAATCCCGACTCACGCTCATCTCTCCCCATGGGCTGCAGCGGGCTACGTACTTCCTACCCATCGCGGGAGAGGCGTCGGCGCCGTTTTGCTTCACGGTATTGTCGACAAGGCAAAGCAACTCGGCTTTGCCCGCGTCTACTGCGGTACCAGCACCGCCAACAGTCTCCTTGTTCGCGCTGGCTGGAGTCTCGTTGAAACAACCTCGCTCCAAGACAAACCGCTCGGCATCTACCGCAGTGCCGCCCCCGGCGCCTTCGGTGCGAAGTGAACAGCCGAGAAGAGGCCAAGTATCGAAAGCGCTACATTGATGCGCCGCTTCTGTCAGTCCCGAAGGAACACGATGCCAGCCGAGTCCGGTCTATCAGGCGCTCAAGCCGGTGCGTGACGCCTGCAGTTCTGCCCGGCTAGTGTCGGTGGAAGGCTTGCCCGCCTAGGCCGATCAGGGTGCGGCCAACCGTCTAAGGCGGACTGGCACGGGCCAGCCGCCTAGCTCAAACGTCAGCCCGCAGACAAAAGCCACATCGGTTCTACATGCGCACCTTCGAAACGCGGCAGCTCCCGGCTCAGCCCACCGTGCTCGCTCCCGATGGCAGCGACGTACGGGTTCTTCTGGGTTTTCCCACCGGTTCCATGGCGCACTTTGAACTGGCGGCTGGCCAAACTTCGCTAGCGGTCACGCATCGAACTGTCGAAGAGCTTTGGTATGTGCTGGCTGGAAGCGGCGAGATGTGGCGAAAGCAGGGTGAGCGCGAAGAAGTCGTTGCTTTGCTTCCGGGTGTCTGTCTCACCATCCCCCTTGGCACGCACTTTCAGTTTCGAGCGTCTGAAACGCAGGCTGTCTCTGCAGTTGCTGTCACCATGCCGCCATGGCCAGGCGAAGGCGAGGCGACTTCAGTCGTCGGTCCATGGCAAGCTACAAAGCCGTAGGCTTGCATGCGTCGCGTCTGCGGGCCAACCCGTCGTTCCAGCCGACTGCCTTCGGCGGTGGCTGAACGCCGACATAAGGCGCAGACCGCAACTCCAAGGAGACACACATGACCAAAGTGACGCCCTTCCTGATGTTCAACGACCAACTCGAAGCCGCCATCGAGTTCTACACCTCCACATTCCCGGACTCTGAGATCAGGAACGTTGCGCGTACCGGCAAAGACGGCCCAATCGCTTCCGCCGAATTCGTCATCGGTGGTCAGTTCTTCATGGGCTACAACGGCGGCCCGTACTTCAACTTCTCGCAAGGCATTTCCCTCTTTGTCGACTGCAAAGACCAGGAAGAAGTTGATGAGTACTGGAGCAAGCTGATCAGCGCCGGTGCAACCCCATTGCAGTGTGGCTGGATCACCGACCAGTTCGGCATCACTTGGCAAATCGTCCCGAAACGATTCATGCAGCTCATCAGCGACAAGAACCCAAAGAAGGTACAGGCCGTGATGGAAGCGATGATGAAGATGATCAAGCTCGACGTGGCGGGCCTGGAAAGAGCGTACGACAACGCATAGCAGACCAAGTCGGCGGCAGTGTGGCGGCTGCCCGTCTGGCAACCGGTTGCAGAGGACGATCCGCTGCCCGTCACAAGCCATCCCACTTCACCCCTCAAATGGAGGTACACCATGAGTGACATCGAAAAGCAGGTGCTGCGAGTCATCGACACCTACAAGTCAGCCGTTCGGGCAAAGAATGTCGAGACGTTGATGCACGTGTACGACCCAGATGTCAGAGTGTTTGATGCTTGGGGCACGTGGTCATACGAAGGCGCCGCCGCCTGGCGGGTAGCCTTGGAAGGCTGGTTGACTTCGCTTGGAAGTGAAACGGTCCGGGTTACCTTCGACGACCTCAAAATACTCAGCGGACAAGGCTTTGCTTCCGCTAGCGCGATCGTCACCTATGCTGGTGTTTCGGCTCAGGGAGAAGAACTTCGGTCAATGCAGAATCGAATCACTTGGGTGCTGGAGATGCGCGGGCATGTTCTGCGCGTCATCCACGAACACACCTCTGCGCCGATCGGCTTTGAAGACAGCAAGGCAATATTGAAACGCGAGCGAAGAACATGACACTGCCGCGTCAGGTGCCGCCGAACCATTCCTTCAAGCGGACCCGCCCACGGCGGTCCGCTTGAGTCAGGCGCTGGGCCGCAGATGCACATCTCCGTTCGACCCGCCAAGGCGCAAGACGCAAAGGCGGTCGCGCAGGTACTTTGCGACTCGCGGAGCAAATTTGGACTCGCGGCTCGTGCCAATCACTCCGGTCGAGGCATAGGGTTGCGGCCCCACCCTTCGCTCGCGGCTCAGCTCAGGCACTAGGTATCCCGAAATTGTCCGAACCAGCTATCGCTGCCGTGATGGTGCATGTCTCGAACGTAGCCGAAGCGCTCGCTTGGTATAGCTTGGCGTTCCGCAGCGCCAGCAGGCGCCGGGTCGGCGTACCTGCGCTTGAGTTGCTGCAAGTTGGCGAAGTACAACTCGAGTTCGTGCCTTCAGACTCCAAGGTTTCGTCTGGGCCATCTGGCTCGGTCGTGTATTGGAAAGTCGCGCAATTCGAGGAAGCTCTGAGCCACTTCCAGTCTATCGGCGCAAAGCTGTATCGTGGTCCCTTGCAAATCGAGGAAGGGCAAAGGATGTGCCAGTTGCAGGATCCTTGGGGCAACTGCATTGGCCTTCGCGGTCCGTCAAATTCTGGCCTGACGCGTGCATAAGCCAGACGCCTGACCGTTCCATCGAGACAACGGCAGGCCACGCAATCCGAGCCCGACGCGCCACTCAGTGAGCACCCGAAAATCCGCCACAAATGATCCCCGACTCGGACAGGCACCTACGCAGTCACCAAACAACATGAAGCTTCTTCTCACCTCCGCGGGCATCAAGAACGCGAGCATCCGCAAAGCGCTTGTTGATCTCCTGGGTAAGCCGATCGCCGAATGCAGCGCCCTGTGCATTCCCACCGCAGGGTACGGACACCCCCAGGGCAGCCCCGGCGGGGCATGGCGGTTTATCAGCGGGCGAGAACCGCGGTGCCCGATGTGCGAGTTGGAGTGGAAGTCCTTGGGGGTGCTGGAACTCACCGCGCTGCCCAGCATCGGTAGAGAGCGCTGGGTCCCCTGGGTACGGGAGGCAGACGTCCTGCTGGTGAATGGCGGCGACGCCCTGTACTTGTGTCACTGGATGCGGCAGTCCGGCCTCGCAGACCTCCTGCCTTCGCTGGACGACACCCTTTGGGTGGGGCTGAGCGCCGGCAGCATGGTGATGACCCCTCGTGTCGGTGAGGACTTCGTCGAGTCGAAGCCGTCCATCACCGGCGACGACCTCACTCTGGGTTTCGTCGACTTCTCGATCTTCCCGCACGTGGACCACCCGGATCTGCCGGAGAACACCATGGCCGCCGCAGAAAGATGGGCGGCAGGCATCGGATGCCCGGCATACGCGATCGACGACGAAACCGCCATCAAGGTGGTCGATGGCACTGTCGAGGTTGTCTCGGAAGGGCACTGGAAGCGCTTTGCCCCAAAGAATCAGAGTTGAACCGATTCGCGAGGCTGCCGAAAGTCCGGCCTAACCAGTCGCTCAAGCGGACACCCGACATGAACATGAGACGCACCAGCACCACCAACCTCGAAATTCGACCACTGGACGCCTCCACGTGGCCTGACTTCGCGGGCTTGGTTGAACGGCACAGCGGCCTCTTTAGCGGCTGCTGGTGCACATGGTTCCATCAATATCCAGATCCTCCTGAACGAAAGGTGTTGGGCAATCGGGAATTCAAGAAGAAGCTCGTTGAAGCAGGTCGTACACATGCGGCCCTGGTGTTCGACGGCGGCGAAGCGATTGCATGGGCACAGTTCGGTGAGGTGACAGAGCTACCCAACATCCACCATCGAAGGCAGTGGGAGGCCGAGACTGTCCATCAGCCGGACTATCGCATTACGTGCGTGTTCGTTGACAAGCGTTACCGCCAGGAGGGTCTGGCAGCGGTCGCGGTTCGCGGTGCGCTGTCACTGATCGCGCAGCAAGGCGGAGGTCTCGTCGAAGCCTATCCGCACGATCTGTCCGAGAAGAAGCGGGCGGGCAAAAAAGTGTCATCGTCGTTTCTCTACAGCGCCACCCGCACAATGTATGAACGACTGGGCTTCACATATCTGCGGCCCAAGGGCCAGGGTAACTGTGTAATGAGTACGCAGGTCGCCCGCAGTGAGGCCTGACTCCTCGCTCAACCGGACCCCCTACACAACTGAGCAGCAGCGCGCACATCCGGAGTTGTTTGCATGAAGCTGGAGCAGGTTCGCCGCATTGCCATGTCGCTGCCGTCCGTCACGGAGGAGCCGCATTTCACATACACCTCCTTTCGCGTGGCTGGCAAGATCTTCGCCACTGCACCACCCGACGGTGAGCATTTGCACGTCTTCGTGGAAGAGGAGCAACGCCAGCTCGCAATGGCGCTGGAGCCGGAGCCTCTCGAGGTACTCACGTGGGGTAAGCGCGTCGTCGGCCTGCGGGTCGTTCTCCCGAAAGCCAAGCCGGCGTTGGTCAAGAAGTTGCTGCTGCAGTCGTGGGCCCGCAAGGCGCCGAAGCGCCTTCTCGCTTCGGGTCATACCTTTGAGAAGGCCGCGGGCCGTTAGACCTCCGATGACAGCCAACCCAGAGCCGGCTTTGTCATTTGAGAGCGATGCGGCCTGGGCCGCGTGGCTGGCGGCGAATCATGGCGCGTCGTCGGGCGTGTGGCTGCGATTGGCGAAGAAGTCCTCGAACGCTTCGTCGGTCTCGTATGCGCAAGCGATTGACGTCGCTCTGTGCTACGGATGGATCGACGGGCAGAAGAAGGGTGATAGCGAACAGCACTGGTTGCAGAGGTTCACGCCAAGAACACGGACGAGCATCTGGTCGAAGATCAACCGTCAGAAGGCGCTCGCGTTGATCGCAAGCGGTGAAATGAAGGCTGCGGGGCTCAAGGAGGTCGAGCGCGCAAAGAAAGACGGCCGTTGGAAAGACGCTTACGATTCGGCAAGAAGCGCCACGGTGCCGAACGATCTTCAGGTGGCCCTGAATCGCAACGCCAAGGCGAAAGCCTTCTTCGCTACGTTGAATGGTCAGAATCGATACGCGGTGTTGTTCAGAATACAGACTGCCAAGAAGCCCGAGACGCGCGCCAGGCGAATTCAGATGTTCGTCGAAATGCTGGAGAAGCATGAAACGATCCACCCGTGAAGGCCCATCGGGTTCGCCGACCTGCGCGAGGCCTGATCTTCCTTCAAGCGGGCGTGCCTACGGTACGCCGCCTAAGTCAAACGTCGGGCCTCACGAGACACATGCATGACGCTCGGTTTTACGCACTCGTCGCGTTGCGACATCGAGACGGTGAGTCTCCGCTGTGGGCACGCAGAGTGAGAGTTTGGCCAATATGGCTGGGATCGCTTGCCGGGCTTGCCGCTCTGGCTGTAGGCCTGTTGGCAGGGTCGGATCTACGGGAGGGCTGGCAACTGGCTGCGAGGTATACCGCCCGCGCATCCTTTCCAATCCGTTGACTGATCCCTACACGCTGGCCGGCGCTGCGGCAGCTGTACTGAAAGTCGCGGCGTGGTGGCGGGGCCGAACGAAGCGTTTCCGTCGTGCAGATGCCGCTTAGCCCCTTGCTCCAGCGGAGCGCCCACGGCACGCCAACAAGGCTGGGGGGCCCGTGGCACATGGTGCATGATCACAACCCTGGGCCTGGCGTTCTGCACTCGTCGCCCCGTGGCTCGAACACAGCGAACCCCCAACGCGCGTCTCCAGGCGCCTTGCACACATGACGTCAAAGCACTACTCCGGTCGCGAACTACGAAGGACGGGCGCTGGCGCCAAAGCCCTGGGTGCATTCGCAACTGGCGCGCTCGCAGTAGGCGGGTTTGCGCTGGGTGCCATTGCGGTCGGCGCCGCAGCCTTCGGTGCGATTGCGGTCGGCCGATTGGCGGTTGGTCGCTTGGCGGTCGGTCGCGCCCGAATCCGTCGGCTGGAAATAGATGAGCTTTCGGTACGACGCCTTTTCATAACCGAGGAGCTGCGTGCCCCTCAACTCGTGGCCGGCGAGCGCAACGCGCAACAGGCACCGGAGCAAGTGTCTCCGCCCGCTCCGTCCGAATGAACGAGTGGCGCAACGTTCGGCGCCGTTCGGGAGCTCCGCCACATGCCAACCAGCCCTGACGCACTGTCATCTCTCGCGAGCGAATATGCGAAAGGCATGACCAGCATTCGCGGCAGGCGAGTGCAACGACTCCTGAAGCGCGAGTTTGCCGGTGCTGAGTACGTGCTGGTGGTCAAGCTTAGCTCCGGTCCCACTGCCGTCATGGGCCTATCCGCGAACGGGGCCGCCTTCTGCGCCACGGACGGCAAGGGCAAGTACGCGTCGGTGTTCAAGTGGCTTCACGGATCAGTGGAGGCAGTCGAAACCAGCTTCGATCTGCTCAAAGACTCCCTGCCCGCCTTGGACACCAAGACGATGCCGCTTGCTGGCTTGGCTGGACGGCCTCGGCCGTCTGCCTCAGCGGGCCCGCCGCCGCCACCCGCTCGCGCTCTGCTAGCCAGGGCGCTTCGGGCGCTGGCATGAGCACCGACGGAAATCATCTGCCTTGAGGGTCGCCCCCTGACCCTTTCGCTCAAGCGCCAGGCGCCGCGGCGCAAACTCTCTTCTCTCATGAAGCCTCGCATCACACTGGTCACCCTCGGCGTTGACGATCTCCAACGCGCGGTCTCCTTCTACCGAGACGGTCTCGGCTTCGCTACCAAGGGAATCGTCGGTGCCGAGATCGAGAATGGCGCTGTCGCGTTCTTCAATCTGGAAGCGGGTCTGAAGCTGGCGTTGTGGCCGCGCAGGAGTCTTTCGGCGGACAGCGGTCTGCCGCAGCACGCGCCAAGCAGCACCGAGTTCTCGCTCGCGCACAACGTCGAATCCGAAGCGGAGGTCACCGCCGTCATGGAGCAAGCCCGAAAGGCTGGCGCGAGAATCGTCAAGGTCGGCAGCGCAACGTCCTACGGAGGCTACGCCGGCTACTTCCAAGACCCTGATGGACATCTGTGGGAGGTCGCGTTCAACCCGGGATTTGCGTCTCTCGGCTGAAACAAAGCGCTATGCTGGCGCTCGCGACTTCGCGCGGACAAACACAGCAAACACCATGCAAGACATTCGCTACGTCGTATTCCATCGGCCCGGTCCAGGTTGGCTGGCTGGCAAGAGCATGTTCGAGCAACCCGGAGTGCGCGATCACGTTGCGCACTATCGCAAGTGGCTCGACGCTGGAAAACTCGAACTCGGTGGCCCGCATCCGGACGCTGGCGCCGGTGGGATGATGGTTCCTGTCGCAGGCGTTTCCGAGGAAGAGGCGTTGCTCTTTGCCGCCGAGGATCCTGCAGTCAAGAGCGGAACGCTCGTAGCCGAAGTGCGCCCCTGGCTCATCGGCATGAGCAAGTAGTGTGCGTTCCCGAACGACTTGCGGTCCACGCTAAAAGTCGGACACCCTAATCCTTCGCTCAGGCAGACAGTGCCCAGCGAAGCGAGGATGGGCTTCAGCCCAAACGTTGGGTGTCATAGGCGCCGGGAGTGAACATGTCCTCTGTCTTCGAGAAACTCAACCTTAGGCAACAGCGCGAGATTCTCGTCGTCAACGCGCCGCCGTCCTTTGAGCCAGAGATACTTGCACTCAAAGATGTCGCTGTGCTTCGTGATCCGCGGAAAGCAAAGGCAATCCACTTTGCTTTGGTCTTCGCAACGAAGCAAGCCGAAGTCGATACTCTGTCCCAGGCTGTTGCAAGCAAAGCGGAGGGGGATGCATTGCTGTGGTTTGCATACCCGAAAGGCACGTCCAAGCGGTACAAATGCGAATTCAATCGCGACACAGGGTGGGATGCATTGCGAAGCGCGGGTTTCGACACGGTACGCCAAGTCGCCATCGACGAAGACTGGTCGGCGCTCCGCTTCAGGCGTGTGGAGCACATCAAGGCGCTCAGCGGCGCCAACCCCTCGCCCAAGCGCACGCCCCCGGCAGAGCTGAACTCAGACGAACGGTAGCCGTCTGCCGCATGCCCGAGTCCGCATTCATCGTTCGCGTCCCTGAAGCCGAAGACTTGGTGGCCTCGCTGCGCGATCGGTTCGATCCCTCTGCGCGAATTGGCGTTCCTGCGCACATCACGGTACTGGTTCCATTCATGCCGCATGAGAGCATCACGCCAGCCGTGCGCCGCGCGGCCCAGACCGCGCTGAGTCGCGTGGGCTCATTCGCCTTTTCACTGGCAAGAGTCGGGCGCTTTCCAGCTACCGCGTACTTGGCGCCAGAGCCAGAAGAACCATTCATCGCGCTCACCGACGCGCTGGTCCGGGCGTTTCCGGAGTTCCCGCCGTTCCGCGGTGCGCATTCGTCCATCGTTCCCCACCTCACCGTGGCAAATGGCAATGCCGCTGAAGCCGAGCTTGCAGCGATCGAGTTGGCCGCGTTGCTGCAGCTTCATGGGGAGGTCAAAAGCGTTTGCAGTTCCGTCGCGTTGCTGGAAAACTCGTCTGGCTTGTGGGAGCAAATGCATGTCTTCCCGCTTCCTCTCAAGACGCCAAACCCTTCGGTCAAACGGTAGGACCCTCAGGCTGACTTTCGCCGCAACTCCCATTACCAAGAGACACCATGCCCAAGCTTCGCGTTGAAAGTTTCACCATATCGCTCGACGGTTTCGGCGCTGGCCCAGACCAAGATGTCGACAACCCACTCGGCGTGGGCGGCACGTCACTTCATGGCTGGGCCTTGCCCACCCGAACGTTTCAGAAGACCTTGTTCGGCACCGAAGGCGGAGAAACGGGCGTCGATGATGACTTTGCCGCTCGAGGCTTTCGGAACATTGGGGCCTGGATTCTCGGCAGGAACATGTTCGGCCCGGTTCGCGGACCCTGGCCAGATGAGAGCTGGCGGGGCTGGTGGGGCGAAAATCCCGTCTATCACGTCCCGGTGTTCGTGCTGACCCACTACGCACGTGCGCCGCTGGTCATGGAAGGAGGAACAACCTTCCACTTCGTCACTGAGGGGATCGACGCCGCCTTGGCGCAAGCGCGCGAAGCGGCTGAGGGCAAGGATGTTCGCGTTGGTGGCGGCGTCAATGTCATTCAACAATATCTCCACCGACGCCTGATCGACGAGATGCACATCGCTATTGCGCCGGTCCTGCTCGGCTCTGGGGAAAGGCTCTTCGAAGGAACAAACCTTCCTGCTCTGGGCTATGCCTGCACCCAGCACCAGAGCACTCCACTTGCCACCCACCTGGTTCTTACTCGGCAGTGACCACAGTGGCGCCGAACCCCGTCCGGCGGCATAGCAAGCAAAGTCGCGGCTCCGATGGACGTGTCCGAATCCGGCCAGCACCGCTCGGCCGACCCGGCAAGACTTTGGCATCTCAACGAACCAGGAGTTCAGCAATGGCATCAGTGCACCGCGAAGTTCTCATCCAGGCGCCCGCGAGCAAGGTTTGGTCTGCATTGCATGACGTGGGTGCTCTACACACAAAACTGGTGCCCGGCTTTGTCACCGACTGCACGCTTGAAGGCGAGTCGCGACAAGTGACTTTTGCGAACGGCATGCAGGCGAAGGAACTCATTGTCGATGTCAACGAGAAACTGATGCGGGTGTCCTGGTCGGCTGTTGGCGGCCGCCTCACTCACCACAACGCTTCCGCGCAAGTCATCGCCGTTGGAGAACTGTCCTGCAAGGTGCAATGGGTTGCCGATCTGTTGCCCCACGAACTCGCACCCGCGATCGCAGGAATGATCGAGAAAGGCTTGGAAGCGATGAAGCGTGCTCAGGAACTCCCGAATGCCGCCTAGATCACCTTAGACCTCTTGGGACGTGGCGCTCCCCAACCAACGCACGCGAAGGAAACAACGTGGTCCGTCAGATCGTTTTCACGCCGAAAGCAGCCAAGCCGCCACCAGCGTACAGCCAAGCGGTCAAGGCTGCGGGCCTCGTGTTCGTCTCGGGCACAGCCCCAACGGACCCCGCCACGGGCGCCTTCTCAGGCACAACGATTCAAGAGCAAACGCGTCAGTGCCTGACCAACATACAAGCCATTCTCGAGGAAGCAGGTAGTTCCTTAGACAAGATCGTCAGCGTCACGATCGTGCTGGCAGACGAAGACGACTTCGCCGGAATGAACGAAGAGTGGCTCAAGTGGTTTCCTTGCAATCCGCCGGCTCGCCAAGGCGCCAAATTGCCGGCGCGTGTTGCTGGCCTCAAGGTTTCCATTGCAGCGATCGCCGAGGCCTAATCTTTCCTTCAAGCTGAACGCTTTCGTCTGTCCGCACAAGTCAAACGCTAGTCGTTATGAGAAGAGAAGCGCCAAGGTCACGCGTCGTTCTAAGTGGAGCCCCGAAAGGGCACGCTAGGAGCGCAGGAGTTGGCCACAATGGCCGATAGCCCGCTGCTTGACGCACCGATGGTCGACAACAGCTAGCTAGCGCAAACCCACGCCCCATGCCTCGAGTTCTCATCACCGGCGGCCCTGGCGCCGGGAAAACCACCCTCCTGGCCGAACTGGCCAGACGTGGCCACGCCATCTGCGGCGATTCCGCGCGGGGAATCATCGTGGCGCGTCGATCGCAAGGCCTGTCTGCAAGGCCGGAGCCGCAAGCCTTCGCCCTGCAGATCCTGCACCAGGACATGAAGAACTACGAAACAGCCAATGCGGATGCAGGCTGGGTCTTTTATGAGCGCGGTGTTGTGGATGCCCTCGGCATGGCCCTTGAGTCAGCTGCCCTGCCGGAACCAGAGATTGCCAGGCTGCTCAGCGAATTCGCCTACCACCCGCTGGCGTTCGTGCTGCCGCCGTGGGAAGCCATCTACACCCAAGACAGCGAGCGCGACCAATCATTCCCGGAGTCTGTCGCCGTGCACAGCCAGGTCGTGCGCTGGATTGCGCGCTGCGGCTATAAGGTCGCAGAAGTACCGAAGGCCACGGTTCGCGAGCGAGCCGACCATGTGCTTCAGCAACTCGCCACGGCCTCACCCGACCGCATCGCACAGCGTTTCGCGTAACCCGCCATGACCCACCCCACGCCTGCCATCGAAGTGACCGTCCGCGCGCTGACGGGGTTGGAGGGCTTCATCACGCTGGCCAACGACCCGACGCAGATCCGCGCGTTCTACGACCTGCACAAGGGTTTGGAAGACACGCCGGCGATGCTGTCGTTCGAGCAGACCATGCTCGCCGTGCCCGAGATCGCGCAGATGGTCGAGGAGGCTTGGGAGCCGCCGCACCGCACGCTGGCCGAGCTGAGCCGGATGCCCGAGGACTCGCTCGGCCACGCCTACGCGGCCCGCATGCTCGCCGACGGCTTGGACCCGGACGTGATCCGGCGCAACGCGGCATCGGCCGCGCTGGAGCCGGGTGAATCCGAACTGGCGCGCAAGGCACGCTACCTGACACGCCGGCGCACAATGACGCACGACATCCACCACACGGTCACTGGCTTCGCCACCGACCTGCCGGGCGAGGTCGGCCTTTCGGCGGTGTACCTGGCGCAGATCCACCAGCCGGTGAGCCTGCTGTACCTGTGCGCCGTGCTGCTGCACACCATGCCCGAGCCGGAGCTCTACGGCCGCGCGCTGCACCGCCTGCAGGAAGGGCTGCAGATGGGTTGGAAGGCCGGCAATCTGCTGGCGCAGAGATGGGAGCTGGGCTGGGAACGCCCGCTCGCCGAATGGCGACAGGAGCTGGCCATCGAGCCCGCGCGGGCCTGAGTCGTCTTGAAGCTGCGCAGCCAGGGTCGCCTGTTCGCACGTCAGCGGCCGTTTGCCTATTGTTGACAATCTACCATTCAACGGGTGTAATGGAGCAACCGCGCATTGCGCCAGCTCCACGGAGCAACGCACGTTTGGCGCCACCACACGATGAGACCGATCCTGCTCTACCTTCACCTGCTCGCCGCCTTTGCCTGGGTCGGTGGCATGTTCTTCGCCTACTTCTGTCTGCGCCCGGCCGCCGCGCAGGTCCTCGCTCCGCCGCAGCGGCTGCCGCTGTGGGTAGCCACCTTTTCCCGCTTCCTGCGTTACACGGCGATCGCGATTGCGATCCTGCTCCTGACCGGGTTCTCGATGTTCTTCGAGGTCGGCTTTCGGAATGCGCCGCCGGGCTGGCATGTGATGCTCGCGCTCGGCCTCGTCATGACCGGCGTGTTCGCCGTCGTCCACCTGCTGCTGTATCCGAAGTTGCGCGCGCGTTGCCAGGCCGCCGACTGGCCTGCTGCCGCGACCACGCTGAACGGCATTCGGCAGCTTGTGGCACTCAATCTCGTGCTCGGCGTCCTGGTGGTCGCCGCCGCGATGTCGGCGCGTTGACGTGGGTACCGGCATCGTATTGACTCCAGAGAAGGGGAATTTGGAGCTGCCGACGACGCTCGCGCTGTTGCGCTCGAGTTCGCTCGCCAGCGCGGCGCAGCAGGAGATCGAACGCGCGATCCTGCGCGGGGAGCTGGCCCCCGGCGCCAAGCTCAACGAGGCGGCGCTCGCCGAACGCCTCGGCGTGTCGCGCGGCCCGGTGCGCGAGGCGTTTCGCATGCTCGAACAGGCGGGGCTGCTGCGCCAGGAGAAGAACCGCGGCGCCTACGTTCGCCATATCGACATCGGCGAAGCGATGGAGATCTACGAGTTGCGCGCGATGATGGACGAGGCCGTGGGCCGCAAGCTCGCGCGCGAAATCACGCCCGATCAGTTGAAAGCGGCGCGCGCGATCGTCACCTCGATGGAACGCGCAGTGAAGGCTGGCGACACCGATGCCTACCATCTGCTCAACCTCGAATTCCACGACACGCTCGTCGAGTTCACGGCCAACCGCAAGCTCACCGCGATGTACCGGTTGCTGATCAACCAGCTCTGGCTGTTCCGGCGCCTGAACCTTGCCGACGCGCGCGTGCTGCCCGTTTCGGCCTCGGAACATATCGGCATCGTGAAGGCGATCGAAAGCGGCGACCCGGACCGCGCCGCGAGGGCGATGCGCGAGCACGTCGAGCAGAGTCGAGAACGCACATTGCACAACCACCCGTCGGCAGCGAGTCCTGCCAACGCCACTGCGAGAAAGCTCCGCCATGCTTGAGGTCAACGCGCGCCGCTATGCGCTTCCTGCCGAGCCGACCGTCGTTGTCTGCGTCGACGGTTGCGAACCGGACTACCTTGCTCAGGCCGTCGCCGCCGGCTGCGCACCCTGGTTCAAGCGCACGCTGGCCGAAGGCACCGCGCTCATTGCCGATTGCGTCGTGCCGAGCTTCACGAACCCGAACAACCTGTCGATCGTGACCGGCGCGCCGCCCGCAGTGCACGGCATCTGCGGCAACTATCTGTACGACGTCGCGACCGACAGCGAAGTCATGATGAACGATCCGAAGTGGCTGCGCGCGCCGAGCATCCTCGCCGCGCTCGCGCAGGCCGGGCGGAAGGTCGCGATCGTGACCGCGAAGGACAAGTTGCGCGCGCTGCTCGGCCACGGTGTGACGGGCGGCATCTGCTTCTCGTCAGAGAAGGCTGACCGGGTGACGCTCGAAGCGAACGGCATCGACGGCGTGCTCGAGCTCGTCGGCCTGCCGCTGCCCGATGTCTACAGCGCCGCGCTGTCGGAGTTCGTCTTCGCCGCGGGCGTCAAGCTGATGCAGACGCGGCGGCCGGACGCGATGTACCTCTCGACGACCGACTACGTGCAGCACAAGCACGCGCCGGGCACGCCGGGCGCCAACGACTTCATCTCGATGATGGACGGCTACCTTGCGCAGCTCGATGCGATGGGCTGCGTGATCGCGCTCACCGCCGACCATGGCATGAACGCCAAAACGCGCATGGACGCGTCGCCCGACGTGATCTATCTGCAGGACCTGCTGGACGCCTGGATGGGCAATTCCAAGGCGCGCGTCATCCTGCCGATCACCGATCCATACGTTGTGCATCACGGTGCGCTCGGTTCGTTCGCGACGGTCTACCTATCGTCGGACACCGACACCCAGGCGCTCGTGCGGCGCATCGCGGCACGGCGCGGCATCGAGTGTGTGCTGACGCGTGAGCAGGCTGCCGCACGCTTCGAGCTGCCGGCCGACCGCATCGGCGACCTGGTTGTCGTCTCCGAGCGCTCGACCGTGATCGGCACTTCGGCCAGCCGGCACGACCTGTCGGCCCTGGAAGTGCCGCTGCGCTCGCACGGCGGCGTGTCCGAGCAACGCGTACCGCTGATCCTGAACCGCCGCATCGACGGGTTCGACGCCGAGCGCCGCTGGCGCAATTTCGACGCCTTCGATCTCGCCCTCAACCACGCGCAGGGTGGCTGACATGCGAGCCCGTGCGTTGCGCAGCGCGGGCGAGAAGGGCTTTGCCGCGTGAAGACGTGTTCGCTTCCATGGCTATGATGTTCGGTTAGCCGTGACTCACCTGCTCAATCTTCTCGCCGCAATCGCACTGCTGGTGTGGGGCACGCATATCGTGCGTGCCGGCATGTTGCGCGTGTTCGGCGAAAAGCTGCGCGCGGTGCTCGCCAGCAGCATGCGCAACCGTTTCGCTGCCGCGGGCGCCGGCATGGGCGTGACCTGCCTCGTGCAGTCAAGCACCGCGACCGGCCTGATCGTCGCCTCCTTCGTCGCGCGGGGCTTGATTGCAACCGCTCCGGCGCTCGCTGTGATGCTTGGCGCCGACATCGGTTCGGCAATGATGACGGTCGTCTTCTCGTTCGATCTGTCGTGGCTGTCGCCGCTCCTGATCTTCGGTGGCGTCGTCGTCTTCATCATGCGCGAGAGCACGACGGCGGGCCGGCTCGGGCGGATCGCGATCGGCCTGGGTCTGATCACGCTCGCGTTGCAGCTGATCGTCGCCGCAACGAAGCCGCTCACCGGGTCGCCCGAAATGCAAGCCCTGCTGCTGGCGATGCCGAACGAGTTGTTGCTCGAGATCGTCGTCGGCGCGCTGTTGACGGTGATGGCGTACTCGGGCCTTGCGATCGTGCTGCTCGTCGCGACGCTCGCCGCGTCGGGCATGCTGCCGATGCCGATTGCGCTAGGTTTGGTGCTCGGCGCGAATCTCGGCAGCGGGCTGCTCGCGATGATCGCGACCGCGCAGTCGAGCGCCACGGCACGGCGCGTACCGCTCGGCAACCTGCTCTTCAGGCTGCTCGGCATCACGGCCATCCTCCCTTTCATGCCGTTCCTCAAGGGGTTCCGCGAAACGCTGGCGATGCCGCTGCACGCACAGGTGGTGGGCTTTCATCTGGCCTTCAATGTGGTGCTGGCGTTGATCTTCATCGGCCTGACACCGTTCATCGCCAAGCTCGTCGAGCGTTGGCTGCGCGAGCCGAGCGCACCAGCCACCGACAGGCCCAATCACCTCGACCCGGTCGCGCTCCACACGCCATCGCTCGCCATCTCGTGCGCAGCGCGCGAGGCGCTGCATCAGGCTGACGTGGTCGAGACCATGCTGCGCGGCATGCTGACCGTGATCCGCACCGGCGATCTCTCGCTCGCCCAGCAGTTGCGTGCGCTCGACGACACGGTGGACGAACTCTACGGCTCGATCAAGACCTACCTGACACAGATCTCGCGCGGATCGCTCTCCGAGCGCGAGGGCCGCCGCTGGACCGACATCGTTTCGTTCACCATCAACATGGAACAGATCGCCGACATCATCGAGCGCGTGATCCAGGAAGTCGAAGACAAGAATATCCGTCGCGGCCGGCGCTTCTCCGACGCCGGCATGGCCGAGGTGACCGATCTGCACGAGCGCCTGATCGCCAACCTGCGCCTCGGGATGAGCGTCTTCCTCGACGGCCACGTGCGCGACGCGCACCGGCTGCTGCAACAGAAAGCCCAGTTCCGCGACCTCGAGCGCGACTATGCGAACGCGCACCTCGCCCGCCTGAGCGAGAACACCATGCAAAGCGTCGAGACGAGCGCGCTGCACATCGACCTCATCAGCGACCTGAAGCGGATCAACTCGCACATCTGCTCTATTGCCTACCCGATCCTGGAGCAGGCCGGCGCGCTCGCGCCGACGCGCCTCAAACAAGGCGTGCGCTTCGAGGAGAGCCGGCTGCGCGGCGCGACGCAGCCGGCATCCCTCGACGACTGAAGCAAGCCCCACCATGGCCGACGTACTCAAAGACATCCACCAACTTTTCGCCACCCACGGCGCCGCGCAGTACGACGGCGAGCCGGTGACGCAGCTCGAGCATGCGCTGCAAACGGCCCATCTTGCGGAACAGTCGCGTGCCGACGACGAGCTCGTCACCGCCTGCCTGCTGCACGACCTCGGCCACCTGCTGCTCGCCGAACGCGACGCGCCGCACGACGACACGCCGACGCTGCGCGGCATCGACGACCGCCACCAGCTCGCCGCGCTGCCGTATCTGCGTGAACACTTCGCGCCCCGCGTGCTCAATGCGATCGAGGGCCACGTGGACGCCAAGCGCTACCTTTGCCGCTCACGCGACGGCTACCACGAGCGCCTGTCGGACGACTCGAAGCGCAGCCTGTTGCTGCAGGGCGGCGTCTTCAGCGAGGACGAGGCCGCTGCATTCGTGTCGCGCCCCGGTGCGCGCGACGCGATCGTGCTGAGGGTGTGGGATGACCTCGCGAAACAAGAGGGCCTCGCGACGCCGACGCTCGCGCACTTTCTGGAACGCGCCGCGCGCTGCATGAATGCCACGGCCTGACACGAGCAACGCCTCAGTGGCATGACGCTCACCTGGCCGGTCGTAGCCGCGGTGCTGTTTGCGGCCCTGCTGCACGCGTCGTGGAACGCACTCATCAAGTCGGGCAGCGACAAGGCGCTCGACACCGCTCTGATCCATGTGCTGGGCTGCGCCGTCGGCGCGGCGCTGCTGGCCGTCGTCGGCCTGCCGCACCGCGCGGCCTGGCCCTGGCTCGCAGCGTCTGTCGTCGTCCACGTCGGCTACTACATCGCGCTGGCGGGCGCGTACCGGCACGGTGATCTCGGCCTCACCTACCCGATCATGCGCGGCACCGGGCCGCTGCTGGTCGCGTTCATCCTCGCGCTGAGCGGCGGCGCGATCATCGATGAGTCCCTCTCGCTCGCCACCTGGATGGGCGTCGCGGGCATCAGCGGCGGCGTGCTGCTCGTGGGGCTTTCAGCCTCCTCGCCGGGTGGCAACCACCGGCGTGCGATGCAGTTCGCGCTGCTCAATGCCTGCATCATCGCCACCTACACGATCATCGACGGCATCGGCGTGCGCGCAAGCGGCAACGCCCTGCAGTACGTCGCGCTGCTCTTCATGATCGACGGCCTGCCCTACTTCCTGCTCGTCATGCACCGCCGCGGCGCGGCGGCGCGGCCGGCCGCATGGGCCCACATGCGCAAGCGCTGGCCGGCGGCGCTGATGGGCACGATGGCATCGCTCGGCTCCTACGGCATCGCACTGTGGGCGATGACCCGGGCGCCGGTCGCCGCCGTTGCCGCACTGCGCGAGACCTCGGTGCTGTTCGCCGTGTTGATCGGCTCGCTGTTGCTGAAGGAGTCCTTCGGATTGCGACGTGCGGCCGGCACCGCGTGCATCGTCGGCGGCGTGATGGCCCTGCGCCTCGCGCAAACCTGAGCAACACCTAGGGACTGGCCGCCGAATGGAGCCGCACGCATGACCCTTCCCACGCATGCCCGCATCGTCATCGTCGGCGGCGGCATCGCCGGCTGTTCGACGGCATATCACCTCGCCAAGCTCGGTCAGACCGACGTGCTGCTGCTTGAGCAGGGCCAGCTCACCTGTGGCACGACGTGGCACGCGGCGGGCCTTGTCGGCCAGATGCGGCCGAACCGCAACCAGACGCGCATGAGCAAATACGGCATCGAGCTCTATGCGCAACTCGAGGCGGAGACCGGCCTTGCGACGGGTTGGAAGCAGTGCGGCAGCGTGAACGTGGCACGCACGCCGGAACGCATGCAGGTGCTGCGCAAGCAGGCAGCGCTCGCGCGCGGCTTCGGCGTCGAGGTCGAGGTGATTTCGCCGCAGCGCGCCGGCGATCTCTATCCCCTCTTGCGCACCGACGATCTGCAAGGCGCGATCTGGATTCCGGGCGACGGCAAAGCCAACCCGGCCGACCTCACGATGTCGCTCGCCAAGGGCGCGCGCAACGGTGGCGTGAAGATCGTCGAGGGCGTCGAGGTCACCGGCGTGCTGAGCGATCGCGGCCGGGTGACCGGCGTGCGCGCGACGCACGACGGCGAGTCCAGCGAGATCGCCTGCGAGATCCTCGTCAACTGCGCCGGCCAGTGGGCGCGCCAGTTCGGGCGGCTCGCCGGGGTCAACGTGCCGCTTTATTCGGCCGAGCATTTCTACATCGTCACCGACCGCATCGAAGGCGTGCACCCGATGCTGCCGGTGATGCGCGACCCCGACGGCTTCATCTACTACAAGGAAGAAGTCGGCGGCCTCGTGATGGGCGGCTTCGAGCCGAAGGCCAAGCCGTGGAAGGTCGACCCGATTCCTTCGACCTTCCGCTTCGAACTGCTCGGCGAGGACTGGGATCAGTTCGAGATATTGATGACCAACGCGATCCACCGCACGCCGTGCCTGGAGACGGCGAGGATCAAGATGCTCTTGAACGGCCCCGAAAGCTTCACGCCGGACGGCAACTTCATCCTCGGCGAGGCGCCGGAACTGCGCAACTGCTTCGTCGCCGCGGGATTCAACTCGGCCGGCATCGCGAACTCGGGCGGCGCGGGCAGTCTGATCGCGCAGTGGATCGTCGGCGGCGAGGCGCCGGCCGATCTGTGGGACGTCGACATCCGCCGCTTCGCGCCGTACACCGCGAACCGCAAGGCGCTCGCCGAGCGCACCGGCGAAACGCTCGGCCTGCACTACGCGATGCGCTGGCCGCGCCAGGAACTGGAGACGGGGCGGCCGTTGCGCACGTCCCCGCTGTACGACTTGCTCGCCACGCGCGGCGCCGTGTTCGGCGCGAAGAACGGCTGGGAGCGCGCAAACGTCTTCAAACTTGTGGACGCGCCGGGTGCCGTGCACGGTCTCGGCCGCCCGCAGTGGCTCGCCTGGATGATCGAGGAACAACGCGCGACGCGAGAAGCGGTCGCGGTCTACGACCAGAGCTCGTTCGCGAAGTTCTACCTCGAAGGCCGGGACGCACTCTCCGTGCTGCAGCGCCTGTGCGCGAACGAGATCGACGTACCGGTGGACAAGATGGTCTACACCGCGATGCTCAATGCGCGCGGCGGTTTCGAGAGCGACCTGACGGTGATTCGCCTAGCGCCGGATCGTTTCCTGATCGTCACCGGCTCAGCGCAGGCGACGCGCGACGCCGACTGGATCACGCGCCATATCGAAGCGCATGAACATGCGGTGCTCACCGACGTCAGCGCGCTCTGGTGCGTGCTCGGCGTGATGGGGCCCCACACCCGCGAGCTGCTCTCCCGGGTCGGCGCCACCAACAGCGCCGACGATCTCGCAACGCTCAAGTTCAGCCATACGCGCGAGATCGACCTCGGCTTCGCCCGCGTGCGCGCAGCGCGCATGAGCTATGTCGGCGGGCCGGGCTACGAGCTCTACGTGCCAGTCGAGATGACGCGCCATGTGTACCTCGCACTACAGGAGGCTGGCGCCGATCTTGGCTTGACCAACGCCGGCTACTACGCGCTCGACGCCCTGCGCATCGAGGCCGGCCGGCGCGCCTGGGGCGCTGAGCTCGGGCCGGACGAGACGCCGTTCGAGGCTGGGCTCACGTACGCGGTCAAACTCGACAAGCCGGCCGACTTCATCGGAAAGGCAGCCCTGCAGGCGGCGCTGGGACAACCTCTGCGCAAGAAGCTCATCACTGTGGTGCTCGACGCACGCGAGCCCTACGTCTGGGGCGGCGAGGCCCTCTCCATCGAGGGCGAATCGGTCGGCGAACTCACGTCGGCCGGATGGGGCTACGCAGCGGGCCGCTGCATCGGACTTGCGTATCTGCGCGGCACCGCCGCGAACCAGGTCCACGCCGGCACGCCGCTCACGATCGACCTCTGGGGCGAACCGGTCGGCGCCACCGCATGGGACGTTTGGCCGCCGAAGCAGATCGCTTGAACGTCGGGCACGGCCTGAGCCCAGATCACTGCAACATCGCGAGCACCGCCATCCACAGCGGCACGGTGAACACACACAGGATGGTGGAGACCATTACCAGCCCGGCGACGAAGGGCCCGTTGCCGCCCATGCGTGCGGCGAGTACGTAGGACGCCGAGGAGGTCGGCAGGCTCGCGAACGCGACGACGACGACGCGCTGCGCGGGCGGCAGCGCCAGCAGCGCGGTGAGCACAATCGCCACCAGCGGCAGCGCCAGGTGGCGGATCGCGAGCAACGCAGTCGCCAGGCCCGGCGCGGCCTTGAGTTCGCCCATGCGCAGGCCGGCACCGACCGTCATCAGACCGAGCGGCAGCGCAGCGAGGCCGATGCGCTGCAGCGCCGTCGCGACCGGCTCGGGCCAGTGCACCCCCGCGACATTCGCGGCGAGGCCGGCGAGCGTGCTGATGATGAGCGGATTGCGCGCGATCTCGCGGCCGAAAGTCTGCCCGCCGTGGCGCGCCAACGGCCACACCGCCGCCAGGTTGCACACCGGCACGCACACCGCGATCAACAGCGCGACAACGGCCAGACCCTGCGGGCCGCCAAGCCGTTCGGCGAGCGCAAGGGCAATGAACGAGTTGAAGCGAAACGCCGTCTGCGCGCCCGACGCGTGCAGCCGCGCGTCCACTTTCGGAGAAAGTCGCAACGCGTAGGCGAGCGCGATGCCGACGAGCGTGATGCCCCAGCCAGACAGCACGACGTCGATCGCGGCGCCGGGGTTCAGCGGCGTCTTGACGATCGAGTTGAAGAGCAACACCGGGAACAGCACGTAGTAGACGAGCCGCTCGACGCCGTCCCACACGCCGCGGTCGAGCGCGGTGTAGCGGCACAGCACGAAGCCGCACAGGATGAGCAGAAAGTCGGGGATGAGCAGCAGCGCATCGGTCATGCGGCAAGTGTGCCAGCGCACGCGGTCGCCATTGCTGGCGCGGGGCGCGGGTATGCTCGCTACGGCGTCCGCGCACCGCGCCGATCATCGAGGAGTAGAACGTTGCCGACCGCGCTCGAACGCAGCCAGGAAGCCATCGACCGCTTTGCCGACGCGTTGTGGATCGAGGACGGCCTGAGCCCGAACACCCTTGCCGCCTACCGGCGCGACCTGACGCTCTACGCGCAATGGCTGGCCAAGGAGCACGACCGCGCGCTCGACGAGAGCACCGAGACCGATCTGCAGGCGCACGGCGTCGCGCGCCACGGCGCGAGCCGCGCGAGCACCGCGAACCGGCGGCTCAGTGTCTTCAAGCGCTACTTCCGCTGGGCGCTGCGCGAGCACCGCCTCAAGGCAGACCCGACGCTGCGCCTGCTGTCGGCGCGCCAGCCGATGCGCGTGCCCAAGACGCTGTCCGAGGCGCAGGTCGAGGCGCTGCTCGCCGCGCCGAACGCCGAGACACCGCTCGGTCTGCGCGACCGCGCGATGCTCGAGCTGATGTACGCGAGCGGCCTGCGCGTGAGCGAGATCGTCGGCTTGAAAACCGTGCATGTCGGGCTGTCGGACGGTGCGCTGCACGTCACCGGCAAGGGCGCGAAGGAGCGCCTCGTGCCCTTCGGCGAGGAGGCGCGCGGCTGGCTCGCGCGCTACATGTCAGGCGCGCGCGCGCAGATCCTCGGGCGCCGCAATTGCGACGCGCTGTTCGTCACCGCGCGCGGCGGCGGCATGACGCGCCAGAGCTTCTGGCTGTTGATCAAGAAGCACGCGCGCGCGGCGGACATCGGCGTCCCGCTGTCGCCGCACACCCTGCGCCACGCGTTCGCGACGCACTTGCTGAATCACGGCGCCGATCTGCGCGCGGTGCAGATGCTGCTCGGCCACGCGGACATTTCGACAACCCAGATCTACACTCACGTCGCGCGCGAACGGCTGCGCACGCTCCATGCGACGCACCACCCACGAGGGTGATTCCTGCATTCACCTCGTGGGTGAATGTTGCACTGCCCTCGCGGTTGAACTTCGAGCCCGATTGCCGGTCAGCAGACGATGCCCAGAATCGCCTCCCCCCGCCGCTGGTTCGCCATCGCGGCACTCGTGGCCGCGACGCTTGCCGGCTGCGCGACGCTCGATCAGCAGCAGCGTCGATTGATCTTCCAGCCCGCCAAGGAAACCTGGTGGGCCGGCGCACAGGCCGCCGAGGGCATGACACCGGTGTGGATTGCTTTCACGTCGCGCGAGGCCGACGAGCCGGTACGCCTTCACGCACTATGGCTTGCGAACGAGAACCCGGACGCGCCGGTGCTCCTGTATTTGCACGGCGCGCGCTGGGACGTCACCGGCAGCGCGCCGCGCATCAGGCGCATGGCGGCGCTCGGCTATTCGGTGCTCGCGATCGACTACCGCGGTTTCGGCAAGAGCAGCGGCGGCGACGAGTTGCCGTCCGAGGAGCGCGCCTACGAGGACGCGCGTGCCGCGTGGGACTGGATCGAACGCGAGCATCCGGCGCAGCGGCGCTACATCTTCGGCCACTCGCTCGGCAGCGCGATTGCGGTCGATCTTGCCTCGCAGGTGGGTGACGCGAGCGGCCTGATCATCGAGGGCAGTTTCACGTCGATTCCCGATGTGTTCGCCACCCAGCCCTGGGGCTGGCTGCCGCTGACGGGGCTGATCACGCAGCGCTTCGACGCCGCGAGCCGCATCGGCAAGGTGCGCGCGCCGGTGCTGGTCGTGCACGGCGGCGCGGACACGCTGATTCGCCCCGAACTCGGCCGCGCGCTCTACGAGCGGGCGCCTTCGCCCAAGCGCTTCGTGCTCGTCGAGGGCGGCTCGCACCACAACGCGAATGCGATCGGCCAGGCACAGTACGGCGAAGCGCTGCACGAGCTGTTCGGGCCGACGCTCTAGGTCGTCACCTTGACCCGCCGGCGCGCCGTGGTTCAATCGGCCCCGGTTGTCATCCCGAAACCATGGCCACACTGAAACTCAAGAACAAGCCTCCTCCCGCTCCGGGCGCGCGTGCGCCGGTGCGTGCCGGTGCGCTACGGCCTCGACCGACACTCGCCGAGGCGCAGGTCGAGCGGGAGCGGGCTGCCGCTGCAGCCAAGGGGCGCGCGCCGCATGAGAAGCCCGATAAGCGCGAGCCGCTCGAGCGTTCGGCGCGTCGGTCCGAGCGCGAAGAACGCGCCGCGCCTGCGCGGCCACGTCCCGCAGCAGGGCCGTCCGCCGGCGCGGCACGTGGAGCGCAGCGCTGCGCAGCGCCAGAAGCCGAACACGCCGCACCGTGCCGAGCGCGCGGTTGCGCCCATCGCCGCCCCGCAAGATGGCAGCCTGCGGCTTTCCAAGCGCATGAGCGAGCTCGGCATTGCCTCGCGCCGCGAAGCCGACGAATGGATCCCGAAGGGCTGGGTGCGCGTCGATGGGCGAGTCGTTTCCGAACTCGGATCGCGCGTGCTGCCGGGCCAGCACATCACGATCGACGCGAAGGCGCGCTTCCAGCAGGCGCAGCGGGTGACGGTGCTGCTGAACAAGCCGGTCGGCTGGGTCAGCGGCCAGGCGGAGGACGGCTACGAGCCCGCGATCGTGCTCGTGAAGCCCGACAGCCAATGGCGCGAGGACACGTCCGGCATCCGTTTTTTGCCGACGCACCTGCGCGGCATCGCGCCGGCGGGGCGGCTCGACATCGATTCGGTCGGCCTGCTCGTCTTCACGCAGGATGGGCGCATCGCGCGCCAGCTGATCGGCGAGGACTCGGAGGTCGAGAAGGAATATCTGGTGCGCGTCGAGGCCGGCAGCGGCGGCGAACGACTGTCGGAAGAAGGCCTCGCCCTGCTGCGCCATGGCCTCGAACTCGACGGCGTGGCGCTGCGCTCGGCAGCGGTGGAATGGGTGAACGAAGACCAGCTCCGCTTCGTGCTGCGTGAGGGCAAGAAGCGCCAGATCCGTCGAATGTGCGAGGCGGTCGGCCTGAAAGTGACGGGCCTGAAGCGCGTGCGCATCGGCCAAGGTGATGTTGGGCGATCTGCCACCGGGGCAGTGGCGCTATCTGCGGCTGGACGAGCGCTTCGTCTGATCGGCTCCGCCTTGTGGCCTAATCCCGGGTTGACGAACATTCATCATCGGAGTTTCCCGTGGGTAACAAGATCAAGACTGAAGCCGACCGCCGCGCCACCCCGCAACCGCCCGCGCCGATCGGTGTAACACGCACCACCGGCAAAGGGCAGAAGGTCAGCCTGGAACGCGGCAAGGCGACGCGCAGCAAGAAGAACCCGGGCAAGCGCGCGAAAAAAGGCGGCTGATCGGGGCCCGCGCCGGCGCGCCGCGGGGGTCGCACCGTGTTGCGAATCACCGAACTGCGGCTGCCGCTGGACCATCTGCCCGAGGCGCTGCGGCCCGCCGTCCTCAGCCGCCTGCAGATCGGCGATGCCGATCTGGTGAGCTTCAGCGTCTTCAAGCGCAGCCATGACGCGCGCAAGAAGAGCGCCGTCGTCCTCATCTACACGATCGATTGCGAACTGCGCGACGAGGCAGCCGTGCAGGCGCGCCTGGCGGGTGACCGCCATGTGCGACCCGCACCCGACATGCGCTACCGCTTCGTCGGCCATGCGCCGGCCGATTTCCACGCCGGCGAGCGCCCTCGCCCGCTCGTCATCGGCTTCGGCCCCTGCGGCATCTTCGCGGCGCTGCTCCTGGCGCAGATGGGCCTGCGGCCGATCGTGCTGGAGCGCGGCAAGGAGGTTCGCGAACGCACCAAGGACACCTGGGGCCTGTGGCGCCAGGGCGTGCTCGACCCTGAGTCGAACGTGCAGTTCGGCGAGGGCGGCGCGGGCACCTTCTCCGACGGCAAGCTGTGGAGCCAGATCAGCGACCCGCGCCATCTGACGCGCAAGGTCCTCGACGAGTTCGTCAAGGCGGGCGCGCCGGAAGAGATCCTGTTCGTCGCCAAGCCGCACATCGGCACCTTCCGCCTCGTCGGCATGGTGGAGAGGATGCGCGCCGAAATCGAGGCGCTCGGCGGCGAGATTCGTTTCCGGCAGCGCGTGACGGACCTGCGGGTCGAGGACGGCCATGTTCGCGGGGTGACACTCGCCTCGGGCGAGGAGATCCGCTCCGACCACGTGGTGCTGGCGCTCGGCCACAGCGCGCGCGACACGTTCGAGATGCTGCGCCGGCGTGGCGTGTACATGGAAGCCAAGCCGTTCTCGATCGGGTACCGCATCGAGCACCCGCAGGGCCTGGTGGACCGCGCACGTTTCGGCCCCAACGCCGGCAACCCGATCCTCGGCGCGGCCGACTACAAGGTCGTCCATCACGCCAAGAACGGTCGCTCGGTCTACAGCTTCTGCATGTGCCCGGGCGGCACCGTGGTCGCCGCCACATCGGAGGTCGGGCGGGTGGTGACCAACGGCATGAGCCAGTACTCGCGCAACGAGCGCAACGCGAATGCCGGCATCGTGGTCGGCATCTCGCCGCAGGACTACCGGCAGGATGCGCTCTTGGGCCATCCGGCCGACGCGCCCGTCGATCCGCTGGATGGCATCGCCTTCCAGCGCTTCTGGGAGTCGCGTGCTTTCGCTCTCGGCGGCGGCGGCTATCGGGCACCGGGACAGCTGCTCGGCGATTTCATCAAGGGCCGGCGCAGCAGTGTGTTCGGGAGCGTGCTGCCTTCCTACCAGCCCGGCGTGCACCTGACCGATCTGGCCGAACCCGGCAACGAGAGCCTGCCCGACTATTGCATTGCCGCGATTCGCGAAGCCCTGCCGGCCTTCGAGCGTCAGATCGCTGGGTTCGCGATGACCGACGCGGTCCTTACCGGCGTCGAGACGCGCACCTCATCGCCGCTGCGCATCACGCGCGGGCGCGACTTTCAAAGCCTCAACGTCGCCGGCCTGTACCCCGCCGGTGAAGGCGCGGGATACGCGGGCGGCATCATGTCGGCCGGTGTGGACGGGATCGAGGTGGCCGAGGCGCTGGGCACGCGCATCCTGAACCGGTCCTGACACCCTGCTGGGAACCGTCTTCTCGCCGAGCAGGTAGGGTCAGTCCGCTGGTGCAGGTGGATTCGCGGGGGCACAGTCGCGGGCTGGCTACCCCTCACCCGCTGAAGGAAAAACTCATGACGCACCGCAGAACCCTGCTCGCCTCCCTTGCCGCCCTGGTCCTCGGCGTTGCCGCCGGCGCAGCGCACGCGGCGTGGCCGGACCGTCCCATCACCGTGATCGTGCCCTGGGGCGCGGGCGGCGGCACCGACGCGACAGCGCGCATCATCGCGTCGCTGCTCGAGAAGGAGCTGGGTCAGCCGATCAACGTCGTCAACCGCACCGGCGGCAGCGGCGTGGTCGGGCATCAGGCGATTGCCGCCGCGGCACCCGACGGCTACACGATCGGTCTGATCACGGTCGAGATCGGCATGATGCACTGGCAGGGCCTGACCGACCTGACTGGCGCGTCCTACACGCCACTCGGACTCGTCAACATGGATCCGGCCGGCCTGCAGGTGCGCGCCGATGCACCGTACAAGAACGCGAACGAACTCGTCGCCGCGATCAAGGCCAACCCCGGCAAGTTCAAGTCCTCCGGCACCGGCCAGGGCGGCATCTGGCATCTGGCGATCGCCGGCATGCTGAAGAGCCTGAACGTGGATCCCGCGGCGTCGCCCTGGGTGCCATCCAACGGCGCTGCACCTGGGCTGCAGGACCTGGTCGCCGGCGGCGTCGAGGTCGTGCCCTGTTCGCTGCCCGAAGCGCGTTCGCTGATCGACGCCGGCAAGGTCAAGAGTCTCGCAGTGATGAGCGAAACGCCGGCCTCGCTGTACCCCAACGTGCCGACACTCAAGGCCGCCACCGGCAGCGACTGGACGATCGGCGCCTGGCGCGGCATGGCCGCGCCCAAAGGCATCCCCGCCGAAGCGAGCGACAAGCTCTCCGCCGCCATCCGAAAAGTCGCGGCGAGCAAGGAGTACACCGAGTTCATGGCCGGACGCGGCTTCGGCGTGATCTACCTGGGCCCGCAGGACTTCGCCAAGTTCATGGCCAAGTCGGACGCCGACCTCGGGGCCACGATGAAGGCGGTCGGCCTCGTCAAGTAGTCGAACGGGGTGAAGTTCAACGACGCGCTCTGGGGGGTCGCGCTGCTCCTCCTCGGCGGGGTTCTGTTCGTGCACGTGCAAGGGTTTCCGCCGATGCCCGGCCAGCGCATCGGCCCCGGCGCGATGCCGAGCGCGCTGGCCGTCGGCTTGGCGCTTTGTGGCGCGCTGCTACTGCTGCGCGGTCTGCGCGAACGGGGCGCGGCCAGGCAGGGCGGGTCCGGCGCGGCCTGGGTGGAACTGCCTGAATGGTTTGGCTCGGCGCCGCAGGTGCAGGGCTTTGCCGTCCTCGTGGCGGTGAACCTGCTCTATGTCCTGGGCGCGCAGCAGATCGGCTTCGTCCTCACCGGCATCATCTACCTGTTCAGCCTGATGGCGGTGTTGCGCGTCCCCATGCTTCGCGCGCTGGTGCTCGCGGTGCTGCTGACAGTGCTCATCCACTTCGTCTTCTACAAGCTGCTGCGCGTGCCGCTGCCGTGGGGTCTGCTGCAAGGCGTGGCCTGGTGACCATTCCGCTCTCTCCCAGCGAGACGCCCCGATGAGCGACGCCTGGCTGCAGGCCTTTGGGATGGTCTTCGAGCCCTACAACATCCTCGTGATGCTGGGGGCGTCTCTGTTCGGCCTCTTCGTCGGCGCCGTGCCCGGGTTGACGGCGACCATGGCGACGGCGCTGCTGGTGCCCGTCACTTTCTTCATGGCGCCGATCCCGGCCATCGCGGCGATGGTCACGGCCACCGCCATGGCGATCTTCTCGGGCGACATCCCCGGCTGCCTGCTGCGCATGCCCGGCACGCCCGCCTCGGCGGCCTACACCGACGAGGCCTATGCGATGACGCGCAAGGGCCTGGCCGAAACGGCGTTGGGGGCCGGCCTCGTCTTCTCGGCCGTCGGCGGCCTGTTCGGCACCGCAGTGCTGATGGTGGCCGCGCCGACGCTCGCAGAGTTCGCGCTCAACTTCAGTTCGTTCGAGTATTTCTGGCTTGTCTTGATGGGCCTGACTTGCGCCGTCTTCATCTCGAGCGACCGCCCGCTCAAGGGTGTCGTCACGCTGCTGCTCGGTCTCCTCATCGCCGGCATCGGGCTTGGCAACCCGGCCGCATTTCCCCGTTTCACGTTCGGCAACACCGAGCTGATGGGCGGCATCAACCTGGTGCCGTTGATGATCGGCATGTTCGCGGTCTCGGAGATCATCCGCTACGTCGTCGATACGCAACCGCGCGGCCTGATCGTCGAGGCAAAGGTCGGCAACGTGTTCAAGGGCATGTGGGCGCTCGCCGTCAAGTACCCGAAGCAGATCCTGCGCGGCAGCGTGCTCGGCACGGTGGTCGGCGCGCTGCCCGGCGCCGGCGCCGACATCGCGGCGTGGATGTCGTATGCCATCAGCAAACGCTTCTCGAAGGAACCCGAAAAGTTCGGCACCGGTCACGTCGAGGGCATTGTCGAGAGCGGCGCGGCCAACAACAGCGCGCTCGCCGGCGCGTGGATTCCGGCGCTGGTGTTCGGCATCCCGGGCGACTCGATCACCGCGATCGTGATCGGCGTGCTCTACATGAAGAACATGAACCCGGGCCCGACGCTGTTCACGACGCACCCGCAGAACATCTACGCCGTCTTCCTGCTCTTCATCATCGCCAACCTGATCATGCTGCCGCTGGGTTTCCTGTGCATCAAGGTCGCAAAGCGCATCCTGAAGGTGCCGCGTGACGTGCTGATGCCGGTCATCTTGCTGTTCTGCGTCGTCGGCTCGTTCGCGATCAACAACACGCCGTTCGACATCGGCGTCATGCTCGTCGCCGGCCTTGCCGCCTACTTGCTCGAAATGAACGGCTTCCCGATCACACCGCTGATTCTGGGCGTCGTGCTCGGCGGCATGCTGGAGGAAAACCTGGTGTCGTCGCTGATCAAGGCCGACGGCAATGTGCTCGCATTCTTCACCAGGCCGATTGCCGCCACGCTGGGGGTGATCACCTTCGCGATCTGGTTGTCGCCCCTCTTGAGGTTGAGGCGGCGAACCTGAAGCGCTGAGGGATTCCGCCGCCCCGCCCGGCGGACCCGGCGGATCTGGCGAAGGGCCGCTAGACTGCGACGCATCGTTCATGTCAAAAGTCCGCCATGAGTTCGACCGTTTCCAGCGCCTACCGCCGCCTCTCGGACGACACGTTCGACGCCACTGAACTGACGCGCGGCCCCTGGGACCCCGGCCACCAGCACGCCGGACCGCCGACCGCGCTCGTCTGTCGCGCCATCGAACAGGCCGCCTCTGCGCACGGTCTGACGCACATGGCGCGCCTCACCGGCAACCTGCTGCGCCCGGTTCTGCTGGGCCAGCTCATCGTCGAAGTGCAAGAGGACTATGTCGGCCGCAATGCGGCGCACTACTCGGCCCGCCTGTCCAGTGGCGGCAAGGACGTGGCGCGATTCACGGCACTCATGCAGCGCGAGGTCGAGACGCCGACACCGCCGGGCACACCCGGCCACCCGCTGCCGGCGGCGCCGCGCCTTCCCGACGTCAGCGAGCCCACGGTGATGCCCTTCGCATCGAGCCAATTGGGGTACGCCGACCTGGTCGAGAACCGGATCGCCGAAGGGCGCCCATGGGCCGGCCCCTGCAGCATCTGGTTTCGCATGCGGCACCCGCTCGTCGACGGCGAGACGCCCAGCCCCTACCAGCGCGTCGCGGTCGCCGCAGATTCGGGCAACGGCATCAGCGCGGCGCTCGACTTCAAGCGCTACAGCTTCGTCAATTGCGATTTGACGATCAACCTGCTGCGCCGGCCGGTGGGCGAATGGATCTGCCTGGAAGCCCGCACCGAGCTCGGCGGCAACGGCTGCGGGCTGGCCGAGTCGGCGCTGTACGACGAGGAGGGACTGATCGGGCGCGCGACACAGAGCCTCGCGGTGCGTCAGCGGGGCTGAGACACCGGCAGCGGCCGACCGCCGCGCCCGGCCCAGGCGCGATGATCAGGCCGCGCGCGGTTCGTCGATCAGCCGCGACAGGAAGGCGCGCGTGCGGTCGTGTTGCGGACGCGTCAGCAACTCCGCCGGCGCACCCGATTCGACGATCACCCCGCCGTCCATGAAGGCGACGCGGTCGCCGGCATCGCGTGCGAAGGCCATCTCGTGCGTGACCACGATCATCGTCATGCCTTCGTCGGCCAGGCCACGCATGACGGCCAGCACTTCATCGACCAGTTCCGGGTCGAGCGCCGACGTGGGCTCGTCGAACAGCATCAGCTTGGGCTGCATGGCCAGCGCGCGCGCAATCGCCACGCGCTGCTGTTGACCCCCGGACAGGTGATTGGGGTAGGCCGCGGACTTGTCCGACAGGCCGACTCTTTCGAGCAGCGCGCGTGCACGCTCCTGCGCCTCGGCCCGCGACTCGCGTTTGACGTGCAGTGGCGCTTCGAGGATGTTTTGCAGCACCGTCAGATGCGGGAACAAGTTGAAGCGTTGGAACACCATGCCGATCTGCGCGCGCTGGCGGCAGACGTCGCGTTCCGGCAGTTCGTACAGAACGTTGCCACGCTGGCGGTAGCCGATCGGCTCACCGTCGACTTCGATCCGCCCAGCCTGGATCTTCTCGAGGTGGTTGATGCACCGCAGGAAGGTGCTCTTGCCGGAGCCGGAGGGTCCGATCAGGCACAGCACCTCGCCGACCGGCACCTGCAGGCTGATGCCCTTGAGCACCTCTTCGTGGCCGTAGCGCTTGTGCACGTCCTGCGCGTCGACCATGACGCGCGGCGCCACGTCGCTGGCGGTTTCAGCGCGCGGCATGCGTCTGCGCCGCAGAACGGCCGAGGCGGCGTTCGACGTAGTGCTGGCCAAGGCTGCTGATCGAGGTGATCGCCAGATACCAGAAGGTGGCGACGAGCATCAGTTCGATCGTGTGCAGGTTGGCCGACGAGATGTTCTGCGCCGCAGTCAGCAGATCGCCGCCGGCGATCACCGACACCAGCGAGGTCGCCTTCAGCAGCGAGACGAACTGGTTGCCCGCGGGCGGGATGATGACGCGCAGCGCCTGCGGCAGCACGATGCGCCGCAGGGCCAGCGCGCGCGACATGCCCAGCGCCAGTGAAGCCTCGTGCTGCCCGCGATCCACTGCCAGGATGCCGGCGCGAACGATCTCGGCCATGTAGGCCGCTTCGTTCAGCCCCAGCGCGATGACCGACGCGACGAACGGCGTCAACACCGCGTTGGTACTGAACGGCCCGATGGTGGCAAACAACAACGCGAAGTTGCCCCACACCAGGATCTGCACCAGCAGCGGCGTGCCACGCAGCAGCCACACATACAGACCGCTGCCCAGCCGAAGCACTCGGCTGTCGGACAGGCGCATGACGGCCAGCACGACGCCAAGGCTCAGACCGATGACGGCCGCCAGCAGCGCCAGCACGACGGTGGTGCGCAGGCCCTGCAGGATGGCCGGCGCGAACTGATATTGCCAGACCACCGAATGCTGGATGTTCGGGTTGCGCCATAGGGCAACCGCGAGCCAGGCCACCAGCAAAATGAACACCGCGCTGCTCGACCACAGCCACGGCCGGCGCAGCGGCACGATCCGGGCCGTCGCAGGAGGAGCGGTCACGCCTTCAGCTTTTGCAGCCACTGGGGCGCGCAACGCGCCGCTCAGCCGCCGTTGATCGCTGCGGTCTTCACGGCGCCACCTTCGACGCCGTACTTCGTCAGGATCTTCACGTAGGTGCCGTCGGCAATCAGCGCGTTCAACGACTTCTGCAACGCGTCGCGAAGTGCAGTGTTGTCCTTGGCCACGCCGATGCCGAGCGGCACCGGCTGATATTCGCGGTTGGGCACGACGTCGAAGATCTTGCCGTCGCCGGCGGTCTTCGCGAGGTAGACCATGACGGGCGAGTTACCGAAGAACACCGCGGCGCGACCGGTCTGCACCTGCAGCCGTGCATCGGCCGGCTGAGCGTACGAGAGGCTCTCGACCGCGGGCTTGCCCGCCTTCTTGCAGGCCGCGTCGGCTTCGCCGACGAGCGAGATCTGCGTCGAGCCCTGCACCGTCGCCACCGTCAGGCCACACAGGGTGTCCAGGCCATCGATGTGATGCGGGTTGCCCTTTTGCACGAGCAGCTTGGTGCCGAGGTTGAAGAAGTCGACGAAGTCGATCACCTTCTGCCGTTCGGGCGTGTCGTTCATCAGCGTGAACGTGATGTCGATGTTCTTCGCCTGCATCGCTGGCAGCAGGCCGTTGAACGGGATCGGCTTGAAGACGATCGTGCGGCCCATCTGTTGGCTCATCGCCGCCGCGAGATCGACGATCGCGCCTTGCAAGGTGGTGCCGTCGGCCGCGTAAGAAATCATCGGTGGGCTGTTGGTGAGGCTGCCTGCCGTGATGTCCTCGGCCGCCTGAGCCGGTGAGCTCACGGCCCAGGCGAGCAGGCACGCCGTGAAGCCGAGAGGGCGCGCGACACGCGCGACGATGGGCAGCATTTGGCTCGGCGACTTCGGCATGTGACGCTCCCTTGTCAATGGTGTGCGGGCATTCTAGGGTGCCCCCTCACGATCGAACAGTCGGGGTCACCCTCGCATCAACGCTGCGGCATGTCCTTGGTGCCGTAGCCCAGACTGACTGTGGCGTCCGTCGGAATCGGCGGCATGGTGGCATTCCACTCCAGCCAGTCCTTGCGCATCGCGGCGAGCCGCTCGGGATGGCGTCCCGCCAGGTTGGCCCGTTCCCGCTCGTCTGCATCGAGGTCGAACAGGTACTCGTGGGCGTCGACCTTCAGGTACTTCCAGCGTCCGTCGCGCAGCGCGCGCTGATCGCGATGCTTCATGCGCCAGTGCAGCGGGCGCCTGAACACGCGTGGCGGCATCGTCGAGCAGCGGCAGCAGCGAGACGCCGTCGAGCGGATATGCCGGGTTGGCAGCGACACCTGCGGCCGCGAGCATCGTCGCCGACCAGTCCATCGTCATGCACAGTTGCGCGCTTGTGCCGCCGGCCGCAACGCGCGCAGGCCAGTGCGCGATCCAGGGCACGCGGATGCCGCCTTCGGTGAGGTCCATCTTGCCGCCCACGAGGGGCCAGTTGTCGCTGAACCTCTCGCCGCCGTTGTCGCTGGTGAAGACGACCAATGTGTCGCGCTCGACGCCCTTGTTTTCGAGCGCCGTCATGATCCAGCCGATGCCTTCATCCATGTGCTCGATCATCCGCCGGTAGGTGTGGATGTTGCCGCCGTGCAGATGGAACAGGTTGTCCTTCACCTGCTCGGCAAGGGCCGCGTCCTCGCGCGTTTCCCACGGCCAATGCGGCGCGGTGTAGTGCACGCTGAGGAAGAACGGCGCGCCTTCCGTCGCTGCTGACCGCTCGATGAAGTCGACGGCGCGGCGCGAGATCAGGTCTGTGAGGTAGCCCTCGTCGTGGCATTCGGCATCACCTTCGAACAGGTCGTGCGCGCCGCGGAAATCGCGGTGCGAGAAGTAGTCGACCCCGCCGGACATCGGTCCGAAGAATTCGTCGTAGCCCGAGCGCAGCGGGCTGAACGCCGGTGGGTAGCCGAGGTGCCACTTGCCGGCGAGCGCCGTACGGTAGCCCGCCGCCTTCAGCAACGACGGCAGCGTCGGGTGCTCGGGCGGCAGCCCTAGCGTCGTGCTGCCACGGCTCGTGCTGTTGATCGGCTCTTCGGCGGCCCCGCGCAGGCGGTATTGGTAGCGGCCGGTCATCAGCGCGAAGCGCGTCGGCGAGCACACTGGCGAGTTCGCGTAGCCCTGCGTGAGCCGCAGGCCGTTCGCGGCCAATCGGTCGAGCACTGGCGAGACAGGCAGGCGAGCGCCATAGCAGCCGAGATCGGCAAAGCCGAGGTCGTCGGCGACGATGAAGATGATGTTGGGGCGGGTCATGATGGGAGCAGCGTTGGGTCGAAACGATAGCTCACCGCGCGCCACACGCGATAGTCGGGACTAGAAATTCGTTCACTCCGCTGGCTGTCTCCGCCCAAGGCTGCGCGCGAGCATGAGCGCTGCCTCGAGGGTGAACGCGTCCGCCGCGAGCCGCGTGATCAACTCGTCTCGCCCCACGCATTCGAAGCGCGCCACCTCGCCGTCCTGGTTCACTGGATTCACGCCCTCGGGCAAGACCCCCTCGAAGACATCGATGTGCTCGACCATGTAGCCCTCCGGCACCGGACGTCGGATCGTGATGCGATCGGCCTTCGCGAGCGCGCGCAACTCGGGCACGCGCAATCCGGCCTCTTCCCAGGTCTCGCGTTCGAGCGCGAGCGCCGCGTCCTCGTCCGCCGCGACGAGCCCGCCGACGAGCGTGTCCCACTGCCCCGGGTCGGTCGCCTTGTCGAGTGCGCGCTGTTGGACCCACACCCGGCCCAGTGGCGTGAAGCCGATCAGGTGGACGGCGAAGGTCGCAATGCCGAGCGGGCGCACGGCGGCGCGCTCGATCACCGCGCGACGCTTCAACGATTCATCCGTCACGGCGAGCAATTCGTCGCGCCACTTGCCGCACAGGCCTTCTGCCGAGAGCCAGTGCGCGATCCGCGCCAGGCTCACGTCGGGCGCACCGTCGATTCGCTCGCCGCCAGCGTGCGCAGAAAGCGGCAGGCCGGCGGCGCGCAATGCGTCGGCCAATGCCGGCTCGATCGACCCGACCGGCGATTCGCAACCGTCGACGAAGAGTGCATCGCGCGGCCGCCGCGGAAGTTGTTCGGCCCGCGCTCGCAGTTGCATCGACCAGCCGGGTTCGGGTTTAGTCATCGCGGTGATGTCAGTATCGACGAAGCACTGCCAGCGCATCGCTATGGCGGAAGCGAGGCGAGACCACGCACCACAGCGTGCCAGAAATTCCCGGTCGATGGCAGCGCGCCTATGTCCCAATGAAACAGGGCACCCGAAGGTGCCCTGCCTGTCTTGCCTTGATGCCTTGACGTTCAGGCACGCTGGCGCCGACGCGCCACGAACCCGACGAGGCCGAGGCCCGCCAACATCAGCGCGTAGGTTTCCGGCTCGGGTACGCCGCGCACGACGAAGGTTTCGCTGTACCAGTCATTGGGTTGACCTCCCCAGGCAGCAGGCGCGTTCCAGACACCCCCGCCGAGCACATCGACATTGTCGCAATGGCTGTAGCCGCTATTGAAATAGGCCGACGCACAGGTCGCCCCGGCGCTGAACTGGGCAGAGAGATCGGTGTATCCGGTGAAACTCGACGCGAAGTCGCCGGCGGAGGCGATGTTCCATCCGTCGTGCATGGCCAAGTCACCGGCTAGGTTGCAAGTCGGGTCTACAGGCGCACACGGCGAAGCCCACGCCCATTCCATGCCACCCGCATTGACGATCAGATTCGACGGCACGTCGACGGCCATGGCGCTCGACATCCATGTCAGGCTGAAAATCAGCGCGATCAAGCTCTTCATCATTTTCACGGCAAGCTCCTTGAACTAATGAAATTCGAAATGGCGTCGGCAACCGCCGGCACCCGTGCCGATGATGCGGCAAATCAAACGCCGTGTGTCCCCCTGACTTGGGGGCCGGCACGTCGCACGAGATTGAGGTACGACCCGAGTGCTCACCCGAAGCGCGATGCGATCACTTCACACGGAGGGAACGCGCGCAGCTGGACCCCGACTCGACATAAACTGCGCCTTTCGCGCGGGCAGCGCCACCCGCCGCAACCACCGAGGAAAATCACGCAATGAAAGCTGTCCGTTGCCACGCTTGGGGGCCGCCCGAATCCCTGGTCGTCGAGGAACTCCCCGCGCTGCATCCGCAGGCTGGCGAGGTGCTGCTCGATGTCGACGCCGCGTCGGTGAACTATCCCGACGTGCTGATCATCCAGGGCAAGTACCAGATGAAGCCCGAGCTTCCGTTCACCCCCGGCACCGAGATCGCCGGCACGGTGCGCGCGCTCGGCGAGGGTGTGACGAACGTGAAGGTCGGCGATCGCGTGATCGCTTTCGTCGGTCTCGGCGGCTTTGCCGAGCAGGCCCTCGCCAAGGCGCGCACGCTGATTCCGACGCCACCTGGCGTCGATGCCGACGTGGCAGCTTCGTTCACGATGGTCTACGGCACCTCGCACTATGCGGTTGTCGACCGCGGCCAACTGAAGGCGGGCGAGACGATGCTCGTGCTCGGTGCGGCCGGCGGCGTCGGGTTGGCCGCAGTCGAGATCGGCAAGGTGGTCGGCGCGCGCGTTATCGCTGCCGCCTCGAGCGACGAGAAGCTCGCCGTCTGCAAGGCCCACGGCGCGGACGTCCTGATCAACTACACGACGCAAGACCTGCGCACCGCGATCAAGGAAGCGACCGACGGCAAGGGGCCGGACGTGATCTACGACCCCGTGGGCGGCAGCTACACCGAGCCCGCACTGCGCTCGATCGCGCGCCGCGGCCGGTACCTCGTGGTCGGCTTCGCGAACGGCGAGATCCCGAAGATCGCGCTGAACCTCCCTCTCCTGAAGGATGCGTCCATCGTCGGCGTGTTCTGGGGTGAGTTCGCGCGCAACGAGCCCAAGGCGAACGCCGCCGCGATGATGCAGATGATCGGCTGGATGCGCGAAGGCAAGTTGAAGCCCCTGATCTCGGGTCGCTATCCGCTCTCGCAGGTGCCGCAGGCGCTCAACGCGCTGGCGTCACGCAGTGTGACCGGCAAGGTCGTTATCGTCCCGACACTGCCGGACTGAGCCGATGTCGGCGTGCGCGGCGGGTAAGAACGCGCAGCCGCATTCGACCGAGGCATGACACTCGAATCGACCATGCCGACCTACTCCCTCAGGCAGCGCGCCTGGATCTTCGTCCAGCGCTTCTGGCAGCCGACCAGCGCGTGCATGACCTGCATGCCGGGCAGCCTCGGCAACGTCATGAGCGCGGCGCACTGGGCGGTGGCGCTGCAGACCGGGCTCGTCACCGGCGTGCTTGCCCTGCTGGTGAGCTTCACGCCGATCGGCCGCCTGTACGGCAACCGCTGGGGCAACGCATTGCTCGTCGGCGGGCTGACCGCATTCGCCGATGCCTGGTCCCATCCGAACAACTACGGCTTTTGGCACGCGGAGGCGCTGCTGACCGGCCTGGTGTCGGCACTGATCGTGCTGGCCGGCTCGTTCCTGTTCGAGGATCGTGCGCGCCGCATTCGGGCGTTCTGGGCAAGATTGCGCACCTAGCGCCGGGCCCTTTGGGGAACTGACGCGCCCAAAGCGCGCGTCAAGCTGGCCAGTGCCGCGCGAAGACCGGTGCGACGGCCGGCTGCACATCGACGCGCCGGACGAGCGCGTGCAGCGCAGGCCGCATGCGTTGCAGATGGGCCCGCGCACCCGACCAGCGCGAAACGACCGCGGCGAGCAGGTCGAGCGCACCCGGTGCCTGTCCGCCGAAGAAGGGTTCTGGCGCGCCGAAGGTGTCGGCGAACACGTCCCAGTAGTGATGCAGGCGGGCGCGGGCGCCTCGGCGCAGCGTGTCCATCACGGCATCGCCCGCTTCGCCGCACCAGCGCTCCGGGTAGTCGATGACGCCGATCGCGGCGTAGCAGTTGGCCGCGATGAACACGAGCCCGCGGATCGCCTGCGCGCGCGCCGCAGCGTCCTGCGGCAGCAGGCCGGACGCCGGATGCGTCAGCCCGAGGTGGATGAGGATGGCCGCGCTTTCGCTGAGCACGCTGCCGTCTTCGAGCCCGAGCGTCGGCACCTGCTGCATGGCGTTCGCCACGCGAAGCTCCGCGAGCGCCGAATCGGGCTCCCAGGTCGCGGCGGTGACGACGCGGTAGTCCGCACCGCACAGCCCTAACGCCGCTTCGATCGCCGCCGAGCCCGAGCCCTTCGCTCCATACAGCGTGAACATGTCTTAGCCCTCCCTTCATGCACTCCCGCCAACGCGCGGACCGCGGCGATGGTTTTGCGTAGCAGCATACGACGACACGGCCGCAGTCCAGCAAATGGCAGAGCCGTTGCGGACAAGCCCCTCGGTTAGCATCCCCGCTGCATGAATCTCCCCTACGAACTTCAAATCGGCTGGCGCTACACGCGCTCGGGCCGCAGCGGGCGGCGCAACGGCTTCATCTCCTTCATCTCGGGCGTGTCGATGCTCGGCATTGCACTCGGCGTTGCCGCGCTGATCGTCGTGCTGTCGGTGATGAACGGCTTCCAGAAGGAGGTGCGCGACCGCATGCTGTCGGTGGTCGCGCACGTCGAGATCTACGACCGCGCCGGCACCGCCTTGCCCGACTGGCGCGACACGGCGGCGCAGGCGCGGCGCAATCCGCAGGTGCTGGGTGCGGCGCCCTTCGTTGCCGCGCAAGCATTGATTGCGCGCGGCGAAGACATGCGCGGCGCAATCGTGCGCGGCATCTCGCCGGAGGATGAGGCGACCGTCACCGACCTCGGCGCACGCCTGCACGACAGCCTCTTCTCCAAGCTCACGCCCGGAAGCTGGAACATCGCACTCGGCGCCGAGCTGGCGCGCGCGCTCGGCGTGAAGCCGGGCGACAAGATCACGCTCGTAGCGCCTGGCGGGCAGCTGACGCCGGCGGGCGTCATTCCTCGTCTGAAGCAGTTCACGCTTGTCGGCAGCTTCGACACCGGCCACTACGAATACGACAGCGGCCTTGCGCTGATCTCGGTCGACGACGCGGCGCGCCTGTTTCGCGTCGAGGGCCCGACCGGCGTGCAACTCCGATTGAAAGACCTGCATGAGGCGCGCGAAGTGGCCGCCGAGTTGCAAGCCGCGCTCGGCCCGTCCGTCAATGTGACCGACTGGACGCGCACCAACCGCAACTGGTTCGCCGCGGTGCAGCTCGAGAAGCGCCTGATGTTCATCATCCTGACGCTGATCGTCGCCGTCGCTGCGTTCAACCTCGTCTCCACGCTCGTGATGACCGTCACCGACAAGCGCGCCGATATCGCCATCCTGCGCACGCTCGGCGCGAGCCCGCGTTCGGTGATGGCGATCTTCATGGTGCAGGGCGCGGCCTCGGGCGTGATCGGCACGCTCAGCGGCGTCGCGGTCGGTTTGCTGATCGCGTTCAACATCGACGTCATCGTGCCGGCGATCGAAAGGCTGCTTCACGTGAGCTTCCTGCCGGGCAGCGTCTACCTGATCAGCCGCATGCCGAGCGACCCGCAGCGCGGCGACATCCTGCCGATCGTCGCCATATCGCTGCTGCTTGCCTTCGTCGCCACGCTCTACCCGAGCTGGCGCGCGAGCCGCATGCAGCCGGCCGAGGCGCTCAGGTATGAGTGACGGAGCCCCCAAGACGCCTGCGGCGTCGCCCCCCAAAGGGGGCCCGGCGCCGGCCGAGGCCGCGAAAGGCGCGGTGGTGCTGCAGTGCACCGGCCTCGACAAGCGGTTTCACGACAGCGACGTCGACGTGCACGTGCTGCGCGGCGTCAACCTGCACGTGCACGCGGGCGAGACGCTCGCCGTCGTCGGCGCGTCGGGTTCGGGAAAGAGCACGCTGCTGCACCTGCTCGGGGGGCTCGAGGCGCCGAGCGCGGGCAGCGTCGATTTGATGGGGCGTGACTTCGCTGCGATGAGTGCTGCGGCGCAAGGTGAGTGGCGCAACCAGAACCTCGGTTTCGTCTACCAGTTTCACCACCTGCTGCCTGAATTCAGCGCACTGGACAACGTCGCGATGCCGCTGCGCATCCGGCGCCTGGCTCCCGAAGCGGCGCGTGCCCAGGCAAGCGATGTGTTGAAGCAGGTCGGGCTTGCCGAGCGCGTGTCCCATCGGCCGTCGCAGCTTTCGGGTGGCGAGCGCCAGCGCGTTGCGATCGCGCGCGCACTCGTCGCCCGGCCGGCCTGCGTGCTCGCCGACGAGCCGACCGGCAATCTCGACCGCGAGACGGCCGACGGCGTGTTCGAGCTGATGCTCGATCTGGCGCGCCAGCAAGGCACGGCCTTCGTCCTCGTCACGCACGACGAAGGCTTCGCACGGCGCTGCGACCGCATGCTACGACTCAAGCTCGGCGTGCTCGTCGGGCCGGATTGACCTCCACGATTCATGCCCTCTCGATGGCAATCGCTTTCTCGATGCGTCTGTCGGGCACGAGCCAGAGCACCGCAACGAGCACATAGAGCGCCGCCGAGAACCAGCGGTTGAAGAAGGCCAGCGCGATGGCGACGACGTAGATCACGACCGAGATCTGACCCTTCACATCCCTGCCAAATGCCTTGGCGAGCTCCGAATCAGGTCCATGCACTCGGATCAACATGCGCGCAAGGATGAAGTACGCCACGCCCGCCATCATCAGCACGACGCCGTAGACGGCGACCGGCAGCGACGCGAAATGGTTTTCGCCCATCCAGCCGGTGACGAAAGGCACCAGTGAGAGCCAGAACAGCAGGTGCAGATTGGCCCAGAGCACGCCGCCGCTGACCTTGTGCGCCGCGTGCAGCATGTGATGGTGGTTGTTCCAGTAGATGCCGACGTATATGAAGCTCAGCACATAGCTCAGCAAAACCGGCAACAAGCGGCACGAGCGACGCGAGTTCGTCGCCGTGCGGCACCTTGAGCTCGAGCACCATGATCGTGATGATGATCGCCAGCACGCCGTCACTGAAGGCTTCGAGCCTCGTCTTGCCCATCCTGCGCCCTTTCCTTCGAGGTTGATCCGGGTTGAAGGATAGCGGCATGCGTCCTGCGCCTCGCGGTACGGCGCGGAATGCTGGCACGATGCGGGTCATGCACTGGACCGACACCCACTGCCATCTCGACGCCGCCGAGTTCGATGCCGACCGCGACGCGGTGGTCGCGCGCGCCCGTGCACGTGGCGTGACGCAGATCGTGCTGCCGGCGGTGGATGCGGCGAGCTTCGACGCCGTACGCCGAGTCGCTCATGCCCACGGGTTCGCCTACGCGCTCGGCATTCACCCGCTGTTTGTGGATCGCGCAACAGACGCCGACCTCACGCTGTTGCGCAACGCGCTCATCGCGCAGCGCGAAGACCCGCGGCTCGTCGCGGTCGGCGAGATCGGACTCGACCACTTCGTACCCGGCCTCGATCGCGCGCGCCAGGCGCACTTCTATGCCGCGCAACTCAAGCTGGCACGCGAGTTCGATCTGCCTGTGATCCTGCATGTACGGCGCTCGGCCGACGATCTTCTCAAGCAACTGCGAATCGCCGGCGTCGCAGGCGGCATCGCGCACGCCTTCAACGGCAGCGAGCAACAGGCACAGGCGTTTGTCGAGCTTGGATTCAAGCTCGGCTTCGGCGGCACGCTCAGCTTCGAGCGTGCGCTACGGATACGGCACCTCGCGACAACCCTGCCGGAGCACTCGATCGTGCTCGAAACCGACGCCCCCGACATCCCGCCGCAATGGCTGTATCGCAGTGCACTGCAGCGCGCTAGCGGTGCCGCGCAGGCCCGCAACGAGCCCGGCGAACTGCCGCGCATCGCGCAATCGCTCGCGGCGCTGCGCGGCTGGACGATCGAACGCACCGCCGCGACGACCTGCGCCAATGCCCGCGCCGCGCTGCCGCGCCTCGCCCTTCTCGCCACCCACAGCGTCGAACCTGCGTCCGGCGCCGGTCCCCAGGCCTGATGTCCGATCACCTGCAGGGCCTGCCACCAGTGATTGCGCGCAGCACGCGGCTCGTGATCCTGGGCAGCTTTCCCGGTGCGGCGTCGCTCGCAGCACGCCAGTACTACGCGCATCCGCGCAACCAGTTCTGGCCGCTGCTGTCGGTATTGTGGGGCATCGAACTGGCCGCATTGCCCTACGTGGAGCGGCTCGCGGCGCTGCGCGCGCGCGGCGTCGGCATTTGGGATGTCTATGCGAGTTGCATTCGAGCAGGCAGTCTGGACAGCGCGATCGAGGAGGCGATACCGAACGACCTCGCCAGCCTGCGCCGGCGAGCGCCAAGCCTGCAGTGCATCGCTCACAACGGCGGCGAATCGGCGCGCTTCATGCGTGCGACCGCAGCGCTCGGTGTACCCGTCATTCGTCTGCCGTCGACGAGCCCAGCCAACGCGAGCTGGTCCTTCGATCGCAAGCTCGCCGCATGGCGCGCCGTGTTCGAAACCTGCGGTGTCTGTGAGCTTGCATGAAGGCGCATGGATGTGGCCCATCGGCCGGCAGCCCCGTAACAGCGCACGGCGCGCGATAGCATTCCCGTCATGCCCGCCGAATGCACCTCCGTCCGCCACGACGTGACGTCCCGCCAACCCCTCGCTCGATGAACGCTCAGCGCTTCGGCCGCGAGGCGGCGCCGACGGCTGACGAGGAGGGCATCGCGGCCACGATCTCCGAGATTGGCGGCGTGCGCTATCTGCACCTGGGCACGCCCTGGGTGCAGGGTGCGATGCGCATCGGCAGGCCGCTCGCGATCGAGCTCGACTACGTCCAGCGCATGATGGCGTGGATGCTGTGGCGGCCGAGCGAATCCCTCGGCGAAGGTCTCGCGGTGCAACTCGGCATCGGCGCGGGCGCGATCACGCGGTTCTGCCATCGCAAGTTGCGGATGAAGACGCTCGCAGTCGAGATCAACCCTTCGGTGATCGCCGCATGCAGGATGTGGTTTCGCCTTCCCGAAGACGACGCGCGCCTCGGCGTGCTCAACGAAGACGCCGCGCGCTGGGTGACTGCCCCGAGCAACCGCGCGACGGCACAGGTGCTCTGCGTCGATCTGTATGACCACGACGCCGCCGCGCCGGTGCTCGACGACGAGGCGTTCTACGCCGCGTGCCGCGCGTCGCTCGTCGATGGCGGCCTGATGACGGTGAATCTCTTCGGCCGCCACGCGAGCTTCGCTGCGAGCGCGCAACGCATCGTCGCGGCGTTCGGCGCCGACAGCGTGTGGAACCTGCGGCCCACGCGCGAGGGCAACACCGTCGTCGTCGCGGCGCGCGGCGTGACCCTGCCCGATCGTCAGACGCTCCAAGCGCGCGCCGCACACATCGAATCACTTTTCGACCTGCCGGCACGCAAGTGGCTGCGCATGATCCGCGTTCCGGAGTTGCAAGAAGCGCAGCGGCTGCGCTCTGCGACTGCGTCAAAATCGACGCCATGACCAGCAAGACCGTGACGGAAGCCGAGCGCCCGAAGGGCGCGTTGACCTGGCGCAAGATGCTGCAATGGCTGCGCGAAGACGGTCTGGTGAGCGCTGCCGCCGTCGCCGACACGACGCAGCGCTTCGGCACCAGCGACAGCCGCCAGCATCCGCTGGTGCGTCTCGGCAGTGCCGGGCTGGTGGACGCGAAGCGCGGCATCGACCTCGACGCCGAGGCCCTCACCGAATGGCTCGCCGCGCGCAGCGGCCTGCGCTATCTGCGCATCGACCCGCTGAAGGTCGACGTCGGCCGCGTCGCCGAAGTGATGTCGATCACCTATGCCGAGCGGCGCCACGCGCTGCCGGTGCAGGTCGGCCTGCACGAGGTGACGATCGCGACCTGCGAGCCGTTCGACATCGGCTGGGTCGCCGAGATCGAGGCCCACACCAAGAAGACGGTGCGCCTCGTGCTTGCGAGCCCGGTCGAACTGCAGCGCTTCACGACCGAGTTCTACACGCTCTCGCGCTCGGTGCGCGCGGCGATCAAGAGCGGCGAAAGTTCGGCCGCGGCGAGCTTTGAACAGCTCGTCGAACTCGGTCGCAGCAACAAGCCGCTCGACGCCAACGACCAGGGTGTGGTGCAGGTCGTCGACTGGCTGTGGCAGTACGCGTTCGACCAGCGCGCGAGCGACATCCACCTCGAGCCGCGGCGCGACCTGGGCGCGATCCGCTTTCGGATCGACGGCGTGATGCACACCGTCTACCAGATGCCGCCCGGCGTGCTTAGCGCGATGACGGCGCGCATCAAGCTGCTCGGGCGCATGGACGTGGTCGAGAAACGCCGCCCGCTCGACGGCCGCATCAAGACGCGCAACCCGAAGGGCGACGAAGTCGAGATGCGCCTGTCGACTTTGCCCACCGCCTTCGGCGAGAAGATGGTGATGCGCATCTTCGACCCCGACGCGGCGTCGAAGAAGACCGAAGCGCTCGGCTTCGGCGCGCACGATGCGCCGCGCTGGGAGGCGCTGGTCGCGCGCACGCACGGCATCGTCCTCGTCACCGGGCCGACCGGATCGGGCAAGACGACGACGCTCTACGCGACGCTCAGGCAACTTGCCACCGACGAGGTGAACGTCTGCACGATCGAGGACCCGATCGAGATGATCCAGCCGGCGCTGAACCAGACGCAGGTGCAGCCGGCGCTCGACCTCGGCTTCGCTGAAGGCCTGCGCGCGCTGATGCGACAGGATCCGGACATCATCATGGTCGGCGAGATCCGCGACCTGCCGACGGCCGAGATGGCGATCCAGGCCGCGCTGACCGGCCACCTCGTCTTCAGCACGCTGCACACGAACGATGCCGCGTCGGCGATCACGCGTCTCGTCGACCTCGGCGTCGCGCCCTACCTGATCGGCGCGACGGTGATCGGCGTGCTCGCGCAGCGCCTCGTGCGCACGCTGTGCCCGAGTTGCAAGCAGCCCGACCCCGAGACCACGGCCGAGACGCTGCACGAAGTCATCAAGCCCTGGCGGCTGACGGGCGAGATGCGCGCCTACAAGCCGGTTGGCTGCCTGGAGTGCCGCATGACCGGCTATCGCGGCCGCGCCGGGCTGTACGAACTGCTGAACGTGACCGAAGCCGCGCGCGCCGCGATCCACCCGGTGCCGGACATCTCGAAACTGCGCACGCTCGCCCTCGCCGACGGGTTGCGTCCGCTGCGCATGGCCGGCGCCATCAAGGTCGCCGAGGGACTGACGACGATCGAGGAAGTGCTGCGAGCGACGCCGGCCTGGGATGGCTGAGGCGCGAGTTCAGGCGCCGGCGCGAGTACGGTGGGTTTCGTGGCAATGCGTTCGTTTCGGCGTTACGCCTGCGCCTCGTGCGAATGCATATGCAGCGTGCGCGTCGGGAAGGCGATCTGCGCACCGTGGCGCTCGATGATCTCGCCGATTTTCAGCAGCACGTCCTGCTTGACCTCGTGGAACTCGACCCACACCACCGTCTTCGTGAAGGTGTAGATCATCAGATCGAGCGTCGAGTCGCCGAACTGCACGAAGTTGACGATCAAGGTCTGCGTGGCGTCGATGTCGGGGTGGTCGCGCAGCATCGCCTTGATGTCCGCGACGACCGGCGCGACCTTGTCGAAGTCGTCGTAGCGCAGGCCGATCGTCTCCCTGATGCGACGGTGGCTCATGCGCGAAGGGTTCTCGACGACGACGGTGGCGAAGACCGAGTTCGGCACGTAGATCGGGTTCTTGTTGAAGCCGCGGATGCGCGTGTGCCGCCAGCTGATGTATTCGACCGTGCCCTCGATCGCCTTGTCGGGTGAGCGGATCCATTCACCGACGACGAAAGGCCGGTCCAGGTAGATCGTCAGCCCGCCGAAGAAATTGGCCAGGATGTCCTTGGCGGCAAAGCCCACTGCAATGCCGCCGACGCCGCCCAACGCCAGCAGCCCGCCGACCTGGAAGCCGAGTGTCTGCACCACCATCAGCGTCACGACCACCAACGTCACCAGACGCGCCAGCTTGACGAGTGCATCGATCGTGGTGTGGTCGAGCTCGTCCCCGCGGCTGGTGCGGTCGGCGATAACGCTGCGGCCCACCTGGCCGATGAATCTCAACACGAACCACGCCACGCACAGGATCAGCGCGACATCGCGCAACGCGCTCACCTCTGCGAGGAATGGCTGTTCGATCTCGCGCTGCAACACGCGCGCCATGAAGCCCAGCCCGATCACCCACGTCGCCAACAGGATCGGCCGGCTGGCAGTGCTGACCAGCGCGTTGTCCCATACCGTGCTGGTCCGCAGGGTGACCTTCGCGGCGTGGCGCAGCAGCACCTGCGCCACCTGGTTGAGGACCACGGTGACCAAGGCAATGGCGAGCAACGACGCCACCCACGGCTCGATGCCGACGGTGTTGCTGAGGAATTCGCTGATGTGCTTCATGCGGCCCACTGTAGCGGGCCATGCGGTGTGGACTCAGCGCCGCGGCGCGGGCGGCGGCTCAGCTGTGTCCCAGCACTGGATGCGGCTCGTAGCCGGCCTCGAGCTGCGTGACTTCGTCGGCGCTCAACTTCAACTCCACCGCGGCCACCGCCTGATCAATCTGCGGCAGCTTGCTCGCGCCGAAGATTGGCGCGGTGACGCCCTTGTGCAATAGCCAGGCGTAGGCGAGCGTCGCGTTGCTCACGCCCTTGGCCTTGGCCATTGCCGTAACGCGCTCCACAGTCGCGAAATCGCTCGCGCGGTAGTAGAGCTTCAAGGCGATTTCATCGGTGTTGGCGCGCGAGGTGGCGCCCGCCTTCGCGTCGTCGGCCTTGCGGTTGCCGGCGAGGAAGCCGCGCGCGAGCGGGCTCCACGGGATCAGCGCGACGCCCTGGTCCTTGCACAGCGGGATCATCTCGCGCTCCTCCTCGCGGTAGGCGAGGTTGTAGTGGTTCTGCATGCTGACGAACGGGGTCCAGTGGTTCGCGCGCGCCACCTGCTGTGCCTTGGCGAACTGCCACGCCCACATCGAGCTCGCGCCGATGTGGCGTACCTTGCCGGCCTTCACCACGTCATGCAGCGCTTCCATCGTCTCCTCGATTGGCGTGTGGGGGTCCCAGCGGTGGATCTGGTAGAGGTCGATGTAGTCGAGCCCCAGCCGCTGCAGGCTCGCGTCGACGGCATGGAAGATGCGCTTCCTCGACAAACCGCTCGTGTTGGGCGGCGGCCGGTGGCCGTTCGCATTCGGCGCGATGCCGCTCGAAAACGCCATGCTCACCGGATGGAAGAGCTTTGTCGCGACGACGATCTCTTCGCGGCGGCAGAACTCACGCAGAAACTTGCCGGTCAGCACCTCCGACTCGCCGGCCGAGTACATGTCGGCGGTGTCGAAGAAGTTGATGCCCTGCTCCACCGCGTGCTTGACAAGCGGCCGGCTCGCTTCTTCGTCGAGCACCCAGGGCCGCCACTTCGGCGTCCCGTAGGTCATCATGCCCAGGCACAGGCGCGATACGACGAGACCGGTGTTGCCGAGACGGGTGGTTTGCATGGTTTGTTCTCCTCAGGCAATGGGTGAAGCGACAGGTAAACGATACGTAAAGCGATGATGCCTCGCCTTCCGGCTCCCGGCGCGAAATTGACGAGATGCACCCTCGTTCGACCAGGAGAATAGATACAAATATAATTCGCACTGACCCAGGAGAACAGATGCAGTCGAACTTTCTACAGGAACTACCCGTTTTCGCCGCCACCCTGGGTGGCTGGACCATCACCGCGCTGCGCATCGTCGGCATCGTCGTCGTCGCGTGGCTCCTGATTGCGCTCGCGCAGCGCGCGATACGTGGCTTTCGCGAACGCGTCGCCAGCCGCATGGACGATACCGAGGCGGTCAAGCGCGCCGAGACGCTCGGCCGCGTGTTCCGCTACCTCGTCGCAGTTGTCGTCTGGCTTGTCGCGGGCATGCTCGTGCTGTCGGAGATCGGCATCTCGGTCGCCCCGATCCTGGGTGCCGCAGGTGTCGCCGGTTTGGCGATCGGCTTTGGCGCGCAGAGCCTGGTGAAGGACTATTTCAACGGGTTCTTCCTGCTGCTCGAAAACCAGATCCGCCAGGGCGACATCGTCCAGATCGCCGATCACGCAGGCTCGGTCGAGGACGTCACGCTGCGCTATGTGCGGCTGCGCGACTACGACGGCAACGTGCACTTCGTGCCGAACGGCGAGATCCGCAGCGTCATCAACATGAGCCGCGACTTCGCGCAGGCGGTCGTCAATGTCGGCGTCGCTTACAGCGAGGACATCGATCGGGTGACGCAGGTCATGTTCGACGTCGCGCGGGACATGCGCAAGGACGCGGGTCATGCGGCGAAAATCCTCGATGACTTCGAGCTTGCCGGCGTCGATCGCTGGGACGATTCGGCGGTCGTGATCCGCGGCAGATTCCGCGTCGCGCCGTCGCAGCAATGGGGCGTGCGGCGCGAGTACCTGAAGCGCCTGAAGGCAGCGTTCGACGCGCACGGCATCGAAATCCCGTTCCCGCAGATGACGCTGCACCGGCCGACCACGATCCGCGAGCGCCAGGCCGCATCCAACGACGCACCCGACCTCCGCACGCAGAAGTCGGCACGCTGAGGGCGGGCCTCAGGTCGGCGGTGCGTCGAACATGTCGGCCGCCGACGCGCCACGCGCATCCAGCCTGCGCTGTGCCAGCAGAAACATCGCCGCGTTCCAGCTCTGCCCGGCCATGCCCATCGGCGCGAGCGTGCGCCCGTGCAGCCATTCGGTAAAGCGCCAGTTCTCGAGTGCGTTGACGCTTGCGAGGCGTCGCAGCGCTTCGTCGGCCGCGTCCTGCATTCCGAGCCGTGCCAACGCCAAGACCCAGAAGCCGCCGACGAAGGGCCAGATGCCGCCGTTGTGATACTGGTGCGGATGGTTCTGCTCGTGGCGCGCCATGTAGGGGCGCCAGAGCTCGTTATCGCGCGTCAGCGGGCGCAGCACGACGCGGATCGGGTACGGGTCCGCGCTGTGCGCGGCGTCGATCGTCGCGACGATGCGCTGCGCGGCTGCGTCGTCCGCCAGGCCGCACAGGATCGCGAGCAGATTGCCGAGCACGTCGCCCTCGGCGCCGAAGCTCGCGAAATTGACGAAGCTCAGGTACAGGCCCGGGTCGCGCTGGCCGCGCCGCGCGTAGTGCTGCAGCAGGCGCGCGCGACGGTACTCGGGCAGGTCCCGCGCAAACGGGTGGAAGAGGTGGTTGAAGTGGTGGCGCGTTGCCTCGGCCTCGGGCAGATCGAACCGTGTCTTTACGGCGTACCAAAGCGCGTTGCTGTAGAGCACGTAGCCCGAGCGCGGCATGATGTCGGCCCAGTCGCTCGCTTCGTTCTGCTGCAGGAGCCAGAGGCGCTGATGCTCCTGCGCCTGCAGCCAATGAATGGCGCGCTCGATCTCGCGCGACCAGCGATCCTGCATGCCGTCACCGTGGCGCCGCACGTGGTCCGCGGCGAGCAGCCACCAGAGCGTCGCGTCGATGCAGCCGAGGTACCAGAAATCGGCATCGCGCCCGTCGGGATCGACGTACTTCGCGATCTGCCCGTTGGCCGCCTGCTGCGCGGCGAGCGCATCGAGGCTCGCGACGGCCCCGCGCTCGAGCGCCTCGACGCCGCTGCCGCACATCGCGAACACACAGACCGCCGCGTCGCGCCCGAAAATGCGCGTGTAGCGTCGCGCCTCGGCCGCCTCCGTGCGCGACGCGGCGAGGATGCCCTGTGGCACGAGGTTGCGTTCGAGCAGCGCGAGCGATTCGCGGCGGCAGCGTTCGATCAGGTCGTCGTCATCGGCGCGCGGCATGCCCGCATCATCGCTCAGCGCGCTACGCCAGATGCAGCAGCGCGACGGGAAAGTCGCGCAGGAGGTCGGCAAGCGCCAGTTCACTCGCTTCGAACCCGTGCTCGCGTCCGCTCAACACCTCGGTCCAGCGTGCGGCGGCTGGCGGTTGTGGCGCGTCGGCGTATGTCGGCCAGACGAGCATCGTGTCGCCCCACACCTCGCCAATCGGTGCGTCACCCGCGGCCAGTTCGAACGAAGCGTAGAGCCGTGTCGCGACGACGATGACCCACGCGTCACCCGCATAGCGTGCAAACGCCACCCCGTGCGGCGCACGCGCTCCACGCACCTCGAGCGGCAGGTACCCGCCCGCACGGAGCATGTCCTCGTAGCGCCGCCGCAATTGCAGCGCCGCCCAGGTGACGCGAAACTTCGCCTCGCCGTCGGCCGCGCGGGTCAGCAGGTCGCGCAGATCGGCGGCGCGTGCCGCTGGATCGGTCAGCGCGTCGCTGGCCTGCGCGCCACCGAGCAACTCGCGCCGCCGCACGTGATCGACGGGCCTGCGATTGTCCGGGTCCATCAGCGTCAGCTCGATCGCCGCGTGGCCCTGGTAGAAGTCGGGTACGCCGGGTGACAGACACTTGATCGCGGCGAGTGTGATGCTGTTGAGCGCGCCGTACCACGCGATGCGCGGCGCAAGCTCCTGCAGGTCGTGCAGGAAGAGGTTGCTCTCGCGGTGCTCCAGCAGCGCCTTGACGAAGCCGGCAAGCGCCGCCTCGTAGGCCTCGTTCGGATTGAACCAGCTCGTCACGACCTTCGCCTCGCGCACCGACTTCAGCATCGCCTGCGCGATGCGCTTTCGGTAGTCATCGAGTGCGGCGTCGTCGATCGGCCCGGGCGGCAGGCTGCCGAGAAGCGTCTGGTAGAGCCCGTATTCGTCGTTGCGGCTCGGGGCCGGCACGCCGTTGACGACGCGCTTGTGGTGGCGGTTCATGCGGCTCCAGCGCCGCACTGTCAGCCGCCAAAGGGCGGGCATCTCGCTGATGACGTCGATGCGCGCGCGCACGTCCTCGGAGCGCTTGGCGTCGTGCGTCGAGGTCGCGAGCATCGTGTGCGGCCAATGACGGGCGCGGTCCGCGCTCGCGGCGTGAAAAGCCGCAACCGACATCCCGAAGTCGTCCGGATCGCCCCCGACGTCGTTGACGGAGAGCAGCCGGTTGTGGCGGTACAGGGCGGTGTCCTCGATGCCCTTGGCAGCGACCGGCGACGTGAATTGCTGAAGTCGGCGCGAGAAGGCGTTGTAGCGCTCGGCCAGGCCCGCAGCGCTGCCGGGCAGTGGCCTGCCGAGCAGCACGCGGCGGAGAAAGTCGAACACGCTCGCATCCGCCGCCAGGCTGCGCCGGCGGGCGCGGCCGATCGCCCAATCGATGAAGCGGCGGTCCTGCGCGGTCGGCTTGTCAACGATGTAGGTGCGATAGACGGGAAACGACGCCACCGTATCGGCCAGCGCGCGGCGCAGCGTGGCGAGCGTGAAGTCGCGCGTGCGCCGATCCGCTCGAGCGAGTCGAAGCAGCGCGGTGGCGAGCACCGACAGCTCGCCGGCGAGCGCGCCGTCCATCACCGCGTGACGGCAGCGCCAGGAGAGTTCGTCGAAGTCTTCCGCCTCGTCGCGCACGAAGGCGCGCCACGCGCGATCGAGCCGCGACTTCGCGGAACCGTCGATCAGGAGGCCATTGACGACGTTCGCGAACCGATAGCCGGTCGTGCCATGCACCGCCCAGTCGGCCGGCACCTTCTCGTGCGACGCGACGATCTTCTCGATCGCGACGTACAGCGGCTTCGCCGCAAGCGGCTCGCTGGGGCGGTCTTCGAGATCGACCCCCGCGAGCGCGGCGTAGCGCAGTTGCAGACGGCGAAAGTAGGCTGCCGGATCGGCAAGGCCGTCCGGATGGTCGATGCGCATGCCGTCAACCGCACCGCTCGCCGCGAGCGAAAGGACGAGCGCATGCGTCGCCTCGAACACCTCGGGCCGCTCCATGCGGAGCGCGGCGAGCTCGTTGACGTCGAAGAAGCGCCGGTAGTTGATCTGGTCCGACGCCACGCGCCACTGTGCGAGCCGGTAGGCCTGCTCGCCGATCAATGCATCGAGCGCATCGAAACTCGCGCGCTTGCCAACACTGCCGTTGAGACGCGCGACCTCCGCATCGATCGCGCCGGCGAGCGCCGGCTGCGCCAGCACGAGCCGCGCGAGCTGGCGCTTGAGGCCGGTCTTGTCGCGCTGCCGGCGCAGCGCCGCGGCGGGATCGGCGTCGTCGCGATGTGGCAGCGCGTCGAAGCGTGCGATCAGGTCGTTGAGTGCCAGCGCCGCGTCGTCCGGCAGCAAGCGCCGCTCGATCGATGTTGACACGCGACGCAGCAACCCGGCGTACGCGTTCGGATCGATCGGCAACAGGTGCTCGAAGTAGTGCAACGTGAGGCGACCGGTCTGCTGCGCGAAGCGCAACTGCAGCTCGCCACGCTCCAGCACGAGCCCGTACTGGTCGCCGAGCAGCGGCAGCAGCACGCGGCCGGCGAGCATCGGGTCGGCCGGCGCCCAGTCGATGTCGAAGTAGTCCGCGTAGGCCGATGCGCGACCGTTCTCGAGGACGTCGAGCCACCACGCGTTGTCGCCGCCGAGCACGCCCATGTGGTTCGGCACGAGGTCGATCAGCATGCCCATCCCGTGCGCGTGCAGCACGGCGACGAGCTCGTCGAACTCGGCCCGGCTGCCGATCTCTGGGTTGATCGCGCCGTGATCGACGACGTCGTAGCCGTGAAGGCTGCCGGCGCGCGCGCGCAGGAACGGCGAGCAGTAGAGGTGACTGATGCCGAGCGACGCGAGCCAGGGCACGAGGGCCGCCGCGTCGGTGAACCGAAACGCCGCGTTCAGCTGCACGCGATAGGTCGCGCGCGGGATGATCGGCTGCATGCGGTCACGCGCGCCGCGTTCCTCCGCGTTCACCATCAGGGCCTCTCGATGGACACGCGCACGGACCACGCCGGGCGAAGGGCCGATACGGCGTCGGGGTGGCTGTCGTAGATCACGCTGCCAGCCGGCAGATCCGGTACCGCCGCCCAGTCACCAGCAAGATTGGCAAGCAGGTTCAGGTGGCCCCGCCCCTCAGGGGTGCCAAGCGGCCAGGTCACGCCGAGCAGCCCACTGCCCTGGACCGTGGCTGCGCCGCTTCCTGCTTGCGGCAACAGCGCCACGAGTGTGGCGCGTCGAATGCCGAGCAGATGGCGATACAGCGCGAGCCACGCAGCATGCGTCGGAAAGGTACGTTCCTCCCACGCAAGCTTGCTGCGCGCGAAGGTGGCTTCCTCGTTGGGGTCGGCGATCAGGCTGCGCGCCGCCGGGTCGGCAAAGCGCGCGAAGCGACTGAACTCGTTGCGGCGCCCCTCGGTGACGGCGCGCGCCAGGTCACCCGAAAAGTCGCAGAAGTACAGGAAGGGCGACGAGGCGGCGAACTCCTCGCCCATGAAGAGCATCGGCACGGCCGGAGCGAGTAGCACGCAGGCGAGCATGGCGCGCAAGGCATCACCGCGCCCGCGCTCCCTGGCGAGCATCGCGATGCGCTCGCCGAACGCGCGGTTGCCAACCTGATCGTGCGTTTGCAACGCATTGATGAATGCGAGCGGCGGCAGCGACGCCGAGGGCGTGCCATGCGGCCGCCCGCCACGAAACGGCGATGACTCGCCCTGGTACGCGAAGCCCTCTGCGAGCGCGCGCCCGAACAGATGCACCGGCCGGTCCGCATAGTCGGCGTAGTAGCCGTCGCCCTCGCCGCTCGCGAGCACGTGCAGCGCGTGGTGCAGATCGTCGTTCCACTGCGCGGTGGCGAGTTCGAGCACGCCGCCTTCGCCGCGGCGCAGCCGCCCGGCATCGTTGCTTTCGTTCTCGAGCACCAGGTGCACGTGACGCGCTCGCCCCGGGCCATCGCGCACTGCTTGCGCCAGCTCGTCGATGAAGTGCAGCGGCGATGCGTCGTGCATCGCATGGACTGCGTCGATGCGCAAACCGTCGAAGTGGAACTCCTCCAGCCAGTACAGCGCGTTGTGGATGAAGAAGGCGCGCACCGTGCGGCTGCCCGAGTGGTCGAAGTTGATCGCCGCGCCCCACGGCGTGTGCACGTCGGCGTTGAAGAAGTCAGGCGCGTAGACATGCAGGTAGTTGCCGTCTGGCCCGAAGTGGTTGTAGACGACGTCGAGCAGGACCATCAGCCCGCGCGCGTGGGCCGCAGCGACGAGGCGCTTCAGATCGTCAGGTGCGCCGTACGCGGCATCCGGCGCAAACGGCAGCACGCCGTCGTAGCCCCAGTTGCGCCGTCCGGGAAAGTCGGCGACGGGCATCAGCTCGATCGCAGTGATGCCGAGCGCGGCCAGATCATCGAGCCGCTCGATCGCCGCAGCGAACGTACCCTCGGGTGTGAAGCAACCGACATGCAATTCGTAGATCACGGCTTCGTGCCACGGCCGGCCGCGCCAGTCGGCGTCCGGCCAGTCGAAAGCGAGCGGGTCGATGAGCGCGCTCGCGCCGTGCACGTCGTCGGGATTGCTGCGCGACGCCGGGTCCGGTACGACGAGGCCGCCATCGATCCGAAAGGCGTAGCGCTTGGCGGCTTCGGCTTGCGCGACGACGACTTCGAACCAACCTTCTGAAAGCGCCGCCATCGGCGTCGCGACGTCATTGGCACTGCCGATCATCAGCTCGACACGCGACGCTCCCGGTGCCCAGAGTCGAAAGCGCGCACCGCCACCCGGCAGCAGCTGCGCGCCGAACGGCATTTCGTGGCGACGTTTCATGCGGGTTTCGCGCGCGCGAAGCGCACCAGCGCGAGCGAGCGACCGGCCTGGATATGTTCGCGCCGCGAGTCGAAGGGTGTGGCGGGGAGCGGGTCGTCGCTGTTGGAGGTGTCGACCAGAAGCTCCCCCGCGCCGAGGCCGAGCGAGGCTGGCAGCGTGAAGATCACGCCCTCCTCGGCGGCGTTGAAGAGCAGCGCAAAGCTGTCGTCGCGCACCGCGCGACCGCGGCCGTCGACTTCGGCGATGCCGTCGCCAGAAAGGAAGACAGCGAGTGCGCGCGCGTGATCCTGCTGCCAGGCCTCCTCGCTCATCTCCGATCCGTCAGGCCGCATCCAGACGATGTCGTGCACCTCCGAGCCGCGCAGCGGTCGGCCCTGGAAGAAGTCGCGCCGGCGAAACACCGGGTGCGCGGCGCGCAGAGCGATCAGGCGCTGCGTGAAGGCGAGCAGTGAGCTTCGCGCCTCGCTTTCACCCCAATCGACCCAGCTCAGTTCGTTGTCCTGGCAGTACGCGTTGTTGTTGCCCTGCTGGGTGCGGCCGATCTCGTCGCCCGCCAGCAGCATCGGCACGCCCTGCGACAGCATCAGCGTGGCGATGAAGTTGCGTTGCTGGCGCGCGCGCAGTGCGAGCACGTCGGGATCGGCGGTCGGCCCCTCGACGCCGCAGTTCCACGACAGATTGTGGTCATGGCCGTCGCGGTTCTCCTCGCCGTTCGCCTCGTTGTGCTTGTCATTGTGCGAAACGAGGTCGGCGAGCGTGAAGCCGTCGTGCGCGGCGACGAAATTGATGCTCGCATAGGGCTTGCGGCTGCTGCGGTTGTAGAGGTCGCTGGAGCCGGTCAAGCGTTGCGCGAACTCGCCGATCAGGCCGCCGTCGCCCTTCCAGTAGGCACGCATCGTGTCGCGGTAGCGGTCGTTCCACTCGGCCCAACCGGCCGGGAAGTTGCCGACCTGGTAGCCGCCGGAGCCGAGGTCCCACGGCTCGGCGATCAGCTTCACCTTCGACAGCACCGGGTCCTGGCGCAGGATGTCGAAGAACGCCGAGAGCCGGTCCACCGCGTGCAGTTCGCGCGCGAGCGCGGAGGCAAGGTCGAAGCGAAACCCGTCGACGTGCATCTCGGTGACCCAGTACCGCAGCGAGTCCATCAGCAGTTGCAGCACGCGCGGGTGCTGCATGTTGAGGGTGTTGCCGCAGCCGGTGAAGTCCTGGTAGTGGCGCGGCGCCTCGGGTTCGAGCCGGTAGTAGGACGCATTGTCGATGCCGCGAAACGACAAGGTCGGGCCGAGTTCGCTGCCCTCGGCCGTGTGGTTGTAGACGACGTCGAGGATCACCTCGATGCCCGCCTCGTGCAGCGTGCGCACCATGGTCTTGAACTCGCCCAGCTTGCCCGACGCGCTGTAGTGCCCCTCGGGGGCGAAGAAGCCGATCGTGTTGTAGCCCCAGTGATTCGCAAGGCCGCGATCGACGAGGTGGCGATCGTCGATGAAGGCATGCACGGGCATCAGCTCGAGCGTCGTCACGCCCAGGCGCTTGAAGTGCTCGACGACCGGTGCGCACGACAGGCCCGCGTAGGTGCCACGCAGCGCCTGCGGCACTTCGGGGTGCGTCATCGTCAGGCCTCGAACATGCGCTTCGTAGATCACCGTCTCGTGCCACGGAACTTGCGGCCGGCGGTCGTCGCCCCAGGTGAAGGCAGGCTCGATGACCTTGCAGCGCGGCATCCACGGGGCGCTGTCGCGCCGGTCGAACGACAGGTCGGCCTCCGCATGGCCAATCCGATAGCCGAACACCGCGTCGTGCCAGCGCAGCGACCCGACGATTTGCCGCGCGTAAGGGTCGAGCAGCAGCTTGTGCCCGTTGAAGCGGTGCCCGTCCTTCGGTCGGTAGGGCCCGTAGACCCGGTAGCCGTAGAGCAGCCCCGGGCGCGCTTGCGGCAGGAAGCCGTGGAAGATCTGGTCCGTGCGCTCGCGCAAGCGGATGCGGTGGGTTTCCCGCCGCCCGCTGGCGTCGAACAGGCACAGCTCGACGCGCTCCGCGTGCTCCGAAAACAGCGCGAAGTTCACCCCCATGCCATTCCAGTTCGCCCCGCGCGGATAGGGCTGACCGGGCCAGAGCGTGTCGATAGCGTGTTCGACGGCCATGTCAGCGACTCCTGTCGGTGGCGTTCGAGCCGATGCGCGCAGCGCAGCCCGCGAAGGTGAAGCGCCGTGAGCTGTCCAGGCAGGTCAACTTTTGCTGCGATCGCGCGGGAACCAGCGCTCGATCAGCAATGCCGCTCGATCCCGTGCGCCAAGCCCTAGCGCGAGGGCCGCAGCGAACACGACGCCGGCAAGCAGGATCAGGAAGGTCTGCTGGATCAGCCCGCCGCCGATGTCGAGATGGTCGATCGCCAGCAGCACGACGAACACCATGATCCCGTACTGCGCCGCGCGGCCGAGCAGATCGCCGTCGCTGATACCGACACGCTTGCAGTAGCCGCGTACCGCGCCGCCAATGAAGCGCGCGAAGTAGCTGCCGAAGATCACGACCAGCAGCGCGACGAGCAGGCGCGGCAGGAAGAGCACGATATGGCCCAGCAGTTCGGTCACCTGCGCAAGGCCGAGACTGTTGGAAGCGACGATCAGCGAGGCGAGGATCACGGCCGCGTACGCGAGCCAGCCGAACAGATCGGTCGCGTCCTTCTCGGTGCCGCCTTGTTGCAGGAAGCCGTCGATGCCGGCGCGCTCGGTCAGCACATGAAAGTTCAGCGCGCGCAGCGCCTTCACCACCGAAAAGCGCAGCGCCTTCGCGAGCAGCCAGCCGACGAACAGCAGCCCGATCGCAATCGCGAGGCGCGGCACGAAGGCGCCGATCTGCAGCATGAATCCGCGCACGGGTTCGAACATGACGTCGATGCTTTCCATGGCCTTGCTCCTCGTTCAGATGTCCACGCCGGCCAGCATCGCGATCCCCGCGATCGGCACGCCGATCCAGTCCGGCCGGTTGTCGATCTCGTAGCGCAGCTCGTACAGCGCCTTCTCGAGCTCGAACAGCCGCAGCAGTGGCGCCGCCGCTTCGAAAGCCGCAGCGTCGGCATACAGCCCTGCTTCGATCGCAACCCGTGCGTAGCCGTCCAGGAATGCGGCGCGCACTTCGCGTTCCCAGCGTCGCGCGAGCGGCGCGAGCCTGGTCAGTTCGGCCGCACCCTTCGAGCCCGCGTGCAGCGCGGTATGGCGAGCGTAGTCGAAAGATCGCAGCATGCCGGCCACGTCGCGCAGCGCCGAGTGCTTGACGCGGCGCTCTTCGAAGTTGCGCTGCGGCTCGCCCTCGAAGTCGATCAGCATGAAGTCGTCACGGCAGACGAGCACCTGCCCGAGGTGCAGGTCGCCGTGCAAGCGTGTCTTCAAGAGCCCCGGCGCGATCATGGTGACTTCGGTGATGCGGGCTTGCAGCGTTGCCTCGGCGTCGATCACCCGAGAGACCGCGTCGCGCAGCGGTCCGGGGGAGGGGTCGGCGCGCGCACGCAGGCGTGCGATCGTCTGCGTGCATTCGTCGCGCACCGTCGCCGTCCAGCGGGCGAGATCGCCATCGCCCGCAGGTTCGGGGTCGAATGCGGGATTGCCGGTGCGTCGTGCGAGCGCGGCGTGCAGTTCGGCGACGCGCCGCGCCAGGAGGCGCATGTGGTCGGCCATCGCGGTGATGCTGGCCTCGCGCGCCGCATTGGCATCGGCATCGGTCGTGCCGCCCGCCTCGAGCAGGCGCGCGAGCGCTTCGACCGTCGCGTTCCAGGCGTCGCCCTGGTTCGTGACCTGCGCCTGCAGCAGCGCGAGCGTCCACGCCTGTCCGTCCTTCGACTCGTAGTCCAGGCTGCCCGCGACCGGCACGCTGTACGGATAGTGCGCGACATCGGTCAGGAAGCGGCCCATCTCCAACTCGGGATTCACGCCCGCGTGCAGGTGCCGATAGGCCTTGATGAAGAGCCGCTGCCCGAGCAGGCTGACCGAGTTGCTGCTCGTCGTCAGGCGGTGCAGCGCGAGTTCGCCTTCGAGCGCGTCGCCGACCACCTCGGCGTAGTTCGCCCCCGGCGTGAAGCGCAGGCGCCCCCCGTCGGTGCGCACCGTGCGGCCGGCGCCGATCGACGCCACCAATGCTCGGCAGAACGCGGTGTCGGCCATCGCGTCGGCGATCACGCCGACTTCGGCCTGTTGACGCACCTTGGCGACGGCGACGTGGCCGAGCGCACGCATGCGCTCCTCCTCGCGGTCCTCATAGGCCATCGCGAGCGGTAGGAAGTAGCGCGACGTGCGCGCTTCGCCCTTCACATCGGCGAGCGCGATCAGCCAGTCGCTGCCGTCATGGTCGAGCACCGCGCTGTCGACGAGCTGCACCGACTCGATCGCCTCCGCCTTCGCGGCGTACCAGCGCTGGTGGTGCACGAAGGGCGGCAGCAGCGCGCGCTCCAACTGGTTGCGCGTCTTCTCGGCCAGGCCGATGCGCCACGGCACGACGCGGCCGCGGAAGAAGCTGTTCCAGCCGTCGAACAGCACCAGCGTCGGCAGGTCGTCGAGCGAGCTGCTCTCGGCATGCCAGCTCGGCGGCGCGGCGTCGGTCGAGAGGTGAAACCACAAGAAGCCGTACGCCGGCAGGGTCAGCAGATAGGTCATATCGCCGATCGGTGGGAAGGCGTTGCGCCCGCTCATCTCGACCGGCACGCGACCCTTCCAGTCCCGCAGCTCAAGCTCCACCGGTTGCGCGGTGCGGCTGACGTTCGCGACGCACAGGATCACGTCGTCCTCGTACTCGCGCACGTAGGCGAGCACTTTGCGGTTGCCCGGGTGCAGCATCGTGAAGCGTCCACGGCCGAAGGCGGGCGTCGTCGCGCGCACGGCAAGCAGGCGGCGCGTCCAGTTCAGCAGCGACGAGCCTTCGCGCGACTGGGCCTCGACGTTGAGCGCCTCGTAGCCGTAGATCGGATCCTGGATCGGCGGCAGGTACAGGCGCTGCGGGTCGGCGCGGCTGAAGCCGCCGTTGCGGTCGCTCGTCCACTGCATCGGCGTGCGCACGCCGTCGCGGTCGCCGAGGAAGATGTTGTCGCCCATGCCGATCTCGTCGCCGTAGTACAGCACCGGCGTGCCCGGCATCGACAGCAGCAGGCTGTTCATCAACTCGATGCGCGCGCGATCGTTCTCGAGCAGCGGTGCGAGACGCCGGCGGATGCCGAGGTTGATGCGCGCGCGGGTGTCGGACGCGTACATGCGGTAGAGGTAGTCGCGCTCTTTGCTCGTCACCATCTCGAGCGTCAGCTCGTCGTGGTTGCGCAGGAAGATCGCCCACTGGCAGTTCGGCGGGATGTCCGGCGTCTGCTGCAGGATCTCGACCACCGGGTGGCGGTCCTCCTGCGCGATCGCCATGTACATGCGCGGCATCAGCGGAAAGTGATACGCCATGTGGCATTCGTCGTCGTCGCCGAAGTATTCGCGCACGTCCTCGGGCCACATGTTGGCTTCGGCGAGCAGCAGCTTGCCGGGGTACTTCTCGTCGATGCGCTTTCGGATCCGCTTGATGACGTCGTGCGTCTCGCGCAGGTTCTCGTTGCTCGTGCCGTCGCGTTCGATCAGGTAGGGGATCGCATCGAGCCGGAAGCCGTCGACGCCCATCTCGAGCCAGAACTCCATCGCCTTCAGGACCGCCTCGATGACGGCCGGGTTGTCGAAGTTCAGATCCGGCTGGTGGCTGAAGAAGCGATGCCAGAAATACTGGCCCGCCACCTCGTCGAAGGTCCAGTTCGACTTCTCGGTGTCGGTGAAGATGATTCGCGTGCCGCTGTAGAGCTTCGGATCGTCGCTCCAGACGTAGAACTCGCGCTCGGGCGATCCCTTGGGCGCCTTGCGTGCGGCCTGAAACCAGGGGTGCTGATCCGAGGTGTGGTTGACGACGAGCTCGGTGATGACGCGCAGGTCGCGCCGGTGAGCCTCGACGACGAAGGCGCGGAAGTCCTCCAGCGTGCCATAGGACGGATGGACGTTCTCGTAGTCGGCGACGTCGTAGCCGTCATCGCGCTGCGGCGACGGGTAGAACGGCAGCAACCAGATCGTGTTGACCCCGAGCGACTGCACATGGTCAAGCCGTTGCGTCAGGCCCGCCAGATCGCCGATGCCGTCGCCGTTCGCGTCGGCATAGGCCTTGACGTGCAGTTCGTAGATGACGGCGTCCTTGTACCACTGCGGATCGTCGCGTCCGGCCACCGCGCGCACGGCTGCCGCCTCCAGGGTGTTGTCAGCTTTCAACCGCGGCTCCTCACAAAAAGTAGTCGAAGTCGTTCTCGCGCCGCAAATGCCGACGCATGCGCATCACGTGCACCGGGCTGCGTTCCGGATCGAGCTTGACGAAGTTGCGATCGCCATGCCACAGGTAGTGCGCGCCGCTGATCGCATCGGCCATCTGGTAGCTCTGCTGCGGTGCGAGGCCGAGCGCGATCGGGTCGATCGTCAGCCATCCGCTTTGCGCATGGTGCGGGTCGAGGTTGACGACGCAGACGACGATGTTCGACAGGTCCGGCGTCGCCTTTGCGTACGCGATCAACTGTTCGTTGTCGACGTCGAGGAAGCGCAGGCCAGCGTCGCTTTGCAGCGCCGGGTTTTCGCGCCGCAGGCGGTTGAGCACGCCGATGAAGTCGGCGAGTGAATCGGCACGGTCCCGGTCCCACGCTCGCAGCTGGAACTTCTCGGAGTCGATGTATTCCTCGCCGCCTTCGCGCAACGCGGCGTTCTCAAGCAATTCGAAGGCCGGACCGTAGAGGCCGAAGTTCGCGCAGAGCGTGGCCGCGAGCGCGACGCGCGCCATGAAAACCGGGCGCCCGCCGTACTGCAACGCGGTGGGCAGGATGTCGGGCGTGTTCGGCCAGGCATTGGGTCGGAAGTACTCGCGTCCCGGCCCGCGGTTGAGTTGGGTGAAGTACTCGGTCAACTCCTGCTTGCTGTTGCGCCAGGTGAAGTAGGTGTAGGACTGGCTGAAGCCCACCTTCGCGAGCCGATGCATCACGCGCGGGCGGGTGAAGGCTTCGGACAGGAAGATCATGTCGGGCCAGGTCTGTCGCAGCCTTGCGATAGCCCACTCCCAGAACGGGAAGGCCTTGGTGTGCGGGTTGTCGACGCGAAAGATGCGCACACCCTGCCCGGCCCAGAATTCGAAGACGCCGACCAGGCCGAGCCACATCGCGCGCCAGTCCTCGGACTCGAAGTCGAGCGGGTAGATGTCCTGGTATTTCTTGGGCGGGTTCTCGGCGTATTGCACGCTGCCGTCGGCGCGCTTCTTGAACCAGGCGGGATGCTCGCTGACCCACGGATGATCTGGCGCGCACTGGAACGCGATGTCGAGTGCGATTTCGAGCTGGTGCTCGGCCGCGCGCTTGATCAGGCGCTTGAGGTCCGCCAGGGTGCCGAGCTCCGACAGGATCGCGTCATGCCCGCCTTCGGCCGAGCCGACCGCCCACGGGCTGCCGACATCGTCGGGCGTGGGGTCGAGCGTGTTGTTCTTGCCCTTGCGCCGTGAACGCCCAATCGGGTGGATCGGCGGAAAGTACAGCACGTCGAAACCCATGCGCTGCACGTAGGGCAGCCAGGCCTCGCAGTCGGCGAAAGTGCCATGGCGGCTCAGGTCGCCACTCGCCGAGCGCGGGAAGAACTCGTACCAGGCCGAGAAGCGCGCGCGTTCGCGTTCGACGGTGACGCCGTAGAGCGTGGCGTCGGTCAGCGCGTGACGCAGATCGGGGTGGCGCTGTGCGATGGCGGCGCGCGCTTCGTCGAGGCCGAGGCGCTTGAGCGCCTCGGTCGGCGCGTCGCTTTTCACTGCGGCCGCCAGCTCGTCGGACCAGGCGCGCAGCAGTTCGCCCTCGCCCGCCTTGTCAGCGCGTGCCGCCGCCTGCGCGATCAGCGCCGCCCCGGAGCGCGCGGCGAGTCGCAAGTCTTCCGCGTCGACGCGACGCGCGAAGTCATGGCGCCAGGACAGGAAGGGATCGACCCAGGCGCGCAGCGTGTACTGCCAGGCGCCGATCGCGTCGACGACGAACTCGCCGCGCCAGCGATCATTGCCGAGCGGCGCCATCGGCGTCGCGCTCCACGTCCCCGTCTCGGCACGACGCGACAGCAGTTCGCAGGCGACTACATCGTGGCCGTCGGCAAAGCAGTCGGCCTCGACGACGACGATGTCGCCAGCGACGCGCTTGACGGAGAAGCGGCCGCCGTCGACCGATGGCGTGACGCTCTCGATCACGACGCGCACGCGGCCATCGGCAAGGCCGATCGGCGTCACATCGGCCGTCCCGGGCCTTCCATCGCCCTTCGCATCGCCTTGATTCGTTGCGGCGGTCTTGCCCCTCATGGCGCTGCTTTCTCGTGTTCGAACACCAGCACGCCGAGCGGCGGCAGCGTCAAGTTGAGCGAATGAAAGCGCCCCTGCGACGCGACCGGCACCGTTTCGCAAGCGCTGAGGTTGCCAACGCCACTGCCGCCGTAGAGCGTCGCATCGCTGTTGAGCAGCTCGCGCCAGCGGCCGCCCGTGGGCACACCGACGAGGTAGTTCTCGCGTGGCAGCGGCGTGAAGTTCGCCACCACCAGCAAGTTGCTGCCGTCGCGCGCCTTGCGCAGGTAGGCGAGGACACTGCGGTCGGCGTCGTCGGCCTCGATCCACTCGAAGCCGGCGGCCTCGAAATCGATCTCGTGCAGCGCCGGCTTCGCGCGGTAGAGGCGATTCAAGTCCTCGACCCAGCGCTGCAGACCGCGATGGCGATCGTTCTCGAGCGATTGCCATTCGAGCGTGCCCTCATGCGTCCACTCGCGGCGCTGGCCGAACTCACCACCCATGAACACCAGCTTCTTGCCCGGGTGCGTCCACATGTGGCCGAACAGCAGGCGCAGGTTCGCGAACTGCTGCCACTCGTCGCCGGGCATCTTGTTGATGAGCGAACCCTTGCCGTAGACGACCTCGTCGTGCGAGAGCGGCAGCACGAAGTTCTCGTTGAACGCATAGATCATCGAGAAGGTCAGCTGGCCGTGGTGCCAGCGTCGGTGCACCGGGTCTTCCTGCATGTACTTGAGCGTGTCGTGCATCCAGCCCATGTTCCATTTCAGGCCGAAGCCGAGCCCGCCCATCTCGACCGGGCGCGACACCCTCGGCCAGGCGGTCGATTCCTCGGCAATGATTTGCACGCCGGGGTGGTCGCGATAGGCGGAGACGTTGAGCAGACGCAGGAACTCGATCGCCTCCAGGTTCTCGCGCCCGCCGTCGCGGTTCGGGATCCATTCGCCGTCCTTGCGGGCGTAATCGAGGTACAGCATCGAGGCCACCGCGTCGACGCGCAGCGCGTCGATGTGGAACTCGTCGAGCCAGAACATCGCGCTCGACAGCAGGAAGGCGCGCACCTCGTTGCGGCCGTAGTTGAAGATCGACGAGTTCCACTCAGGGTGAAAACCTTGGCGAGGATCGGCGTGCTCGTAGAGCGCCGTGCCGTCGAAATTCGCGAGACCGTGGGCGTCGGACGGGAAGTGCGAAGGCACCCAGTCGAGGATCACCGCGATGCCGACCTGATGCAGCAGATCGACGAGGAACTTGAAGTCCTCCGGCGTGCCGTAGCGCGAGGTCGGCGCGAAGTAGCCGGTCGTCTGATAGCCCCACGAGCCGTAAAACGGGTGCTCAGTGATCGGCATCAACTCGACGTGCGTGAAGCCCATGCCGGTGACGTAGGCAGCGAGCTGCACCGCAGCCTCTCGATAGTTCAGCATCGAGCCGTCGGCATGGCGACGCCAGGAGCCGAGGTGCACCTCGTAGGTGGACATCGGCGCCGCCAAGGCATCGCGGCCGGCGCGCTGCTTCATCCATGCTGCGTCCTTCCATTCGTGCGCGTCGTCCTGCCAGGCGATCGAGGCCGTCGCCGGCGCCTGCTCGGCGTAGCGTGCGAACGGGTCGGCCTTCTCCAGCGCGTCGCCGCTGCGGGTACGGATCGCGTACTTGTAGCGCTGGCCGTGCTGGACACCGGGAATCTCGATCTGCCACAGACCTGAGCCATCGGCACGCGGTTCGGCGGCATGGGCCGAGGCGTTCCATCCATTGAAGTCGCCGATCACCGCGACCGCGCTCGCGTCCGGCGCCCAGACCGTGAAGCGCGCACCGTCGGCTGTGAAGCGACAGCCGAGGAGGCGGTACAGCCCGGCGTGCGTGCCTTCGCGGAAGAAGTGAATGTCCTGCTCGCCGATCGTGGCCGCGCCGCTCGCTGCCTGGGCGGGCTTCTGTGTTGCTGTCTTGGCGGTCTTCAGCGTTGCGGTCTTGGGTGCGCCCGACTTGTTGGCTTCGGTTGCTTCCTCGGGCGCCGTGGCCTTTCCCGTGCTCGCGGCCCGCGGATCGGCTTTCGGCTTGACGGCTGCGGGCTGGACTGCGCCGGACTTCCCCTTGTCTGCCTTGTCAACCTTCGGCGAAGCGCCCTTGCCCGCACCGCGCGTCTTGGTGCGAGCGCCGGCGCCTGATTCCTTCGTGCCCTGCCCCGCGCTTCCCGATCCAATCCCCATGTCTCTTCCCTTGCGTCAGCGCGGCCCGCGCGGACCGCTCGTGATGCAGCCGGCAAGGCCACAATCGTGTATTATATATTGAGACAAATATATTGTACAGGCAGCGGCGAAGGCGGCACCAAAACGCATGAAGAACAACAAGTGAAATACAAGACGCTCCACCTGCAATTGCGCTTCCTGCTGCCGCTCATCGCGACACTCGTCGTCGTCGCCTATCTCGCGGTGCACCTGATGGACGGCATGACGCTGCGCTGGTTCAGCCGCGACGTGAACAGTCGCGGCACGCTGGTTGCCAACGCGCTGTCTGATTCGGTCGCCGAGGCGCTCGATTCCTCGCGGCTGGAAAAGCTGCGGCCGCTCTTCGATCGCACGGTGAAGGGCGAACGCCTGTTCGCGATCGGGCTGTGCAGCCCGGACGGCCGGCTGCTGCTCGCGACCAGCGCCTTCCCCGGCACCCTCACCTGCGGTGCCGCGCTCGAGTTGTCGCAGCAGATCGATCCACGCTTGGCGCTGACGGGCGGCGCGGTGCACGTCGGCGTGCACGACGTAACCGGGCACTTGGCAGCGGGGTATGCAGCGGATGACCCGGGCGCCGACGCCGGGCCGCGGGTGCTGCTCGGCCGCCTCGTGCTGGTGCATGACATGAGCTTCATCGAATTGCGCAGCCAGGATTCGCGGCGCTACCTGATCGGGCTCATCGCGGTGCTCGGCCTCGTGTTCGCGGTTCTCACCGTCGTCGTCGCCCAGCTCAGCTGGCGCGGCTGGATCAAGGGTGTGCGGGCGATCATGCGCGGCGAGGGGCTGCTCAGCCCGCTGCAGACCTCGGCCGACCTGGCGCCGTTCGCCGCCGATCTGCGCGCCCGACTGCGTGATCTGGAAGACGAGTTCCGCCGCCAGCAGGGGCCGCAGAGCGAATGGACGGCGCAGCGCTTGCGCACGTTGCTGGGCACGCAGTTGAGCGGCGACCAGGTGATCGTCGTTTCGAACCGCGAGCCCTACATCCACGAACGCGGCGACGATGGGGGCATCGTCGTCAAGCGGCCGGCGAGCGGCCTGGTGACGGCCGTCGAGCCGGTGATGCGCGCCTGCTCGGGCACCTGGATCGCGCACGGCAGTGGCAGCGCGGACCGCGACGTCGTCGATAGCGCCGACCGCGTGCGCGTACCGCCGGGTGACGAAGACGGCTACACCCTGCGCCGCGTCTGGCTCACGGAGGAGGAAGAGCAGGGCTACTACTACGGCTTCGCCAACGAGGGCCTGTGGCCGCTGTGCCATGTGGCGCACGTAAGGCCCGTGTTTCGGGAGTCGGACTGGGCGGCCTACCGCGAGGTCAACCAGCGCTTCGCTGATGCCGTCGTCGCCGAGGCCCGCAGCGAGGATCCGATCGTGCTGGTGCAGGACTATCACTTCGCGCTGCTGCCTGCGATGGTGCGCGAGAAGCTGCCGATGGCGACCGTGCTGACGTTCTGGCACATCCCCTGGCCGAACCCCGAGTCGTTCGGCATCTGCCCCTGGCGGCGCGAGATCCTGCAGGGCATGCTCGGCAGCACGATCCTCGGCTTTCACACCCTGTACCACTGCAAGAACTTCATCGAGACGGTGGACCGGTATCTCGAAGCGCGCATCGAGCACGAACACTCGACGATCGCGTTCCAGGAAAAGGAGACGCTCGTCGAGAGCTATCCGATCTCGATCGAATGGCCGAGCGAGCAGACAGTCGCTGCTTTGCCGTCGGTCGCAGAGTGCCGACGCCGCGTCAGCGAGCGCCTCGCACTGCCTGCCGATGCCTGCATCGCAGTGGGCGTCGATCGTTTCGACTACACCAAGGGCATCCTCGAGCGCCTCAACGCGGTCGATCGCCTGCTCGAGAAGTGGCCGGACTGGATCGGCCGATTCGTGTTCGTGCAGGTGGCGGCGCCAACGCGTGGAGCGCTCGACGAGTACAGCAGCTTCCAGGAGCGCGTGATGCGCGTCGCCGAGCGCATCAACAAGCGCTTCGGCCGCCCAGGCTACCAGCCGGTGCACCTGCTCGCGTTCCATCACGAACACGACGAGGTGACGGAGTTGTTCCGCGCCGCCGACATCTGCGTCGTGACGAGCCTGCACGACGGGATGAACCTCGTCTGCAAGGAGTTCGTCGCCGCACGCGACGATCACCAGGGCGTGCTGATCTTGTCGCGCTTCGCCGGTGCCGCGCGCGAGCTTGCGGAGGCGCTGATCGTCAACCCGTATCACGTAGAGGAAACGGCCGACGCGCTCAACCGCGCCGCGACCATGCCGCTCGCCGAGCAGCGTGAGCGCATGGCCAGCCTGCGCAGCACGGTGCGCGAGTACAACGTCTTCCGCTGGGCCGGACGCATGCTCAACGACGCTGGCCGCTGGCGGCTGCGCGCACGCATCGAGGCTCGAGTGCGCCGCCATCAGGAGCACTGAGCACTCGCCCGGCCACCTTCAGAGGAATCCACACCTGTACCTGTCCATGCAACACCTGTTTACCCCAGAGGGCGACGCCGCGCTCGCCGCCGCGATGAAACTGCGCCCGCTGATGGCCTTCGATTTCGACGGCACGCTCGCCCACATCGTGGCCCATCCGGATGACGCCCGCATTTCGCAGGCCGTCGCCATGCGCCTGAAACGTCTCGCCACGCGCCTGCCCGTGGCCATCGTCACCGGGCGCGCGGCGGACGATGTGCGCGAGCGGCTCGGCTTCAAGCCGCTCTACATCGTCGGCAATCACGGCTCGGAAGATGCTGCCGACCCGCGCGCCGCATGGGCGTGCCGCGCCGCGCTCGACCCGCTGCGCGAAACGCTCGCTGCGCACGGCGACGCGCTCGCGGCAGCCGGCGTGATGGTCGAGGACAAGGCACAGTCGATCGCGCTGCACTACCGGCTGTCGCGCGATCGCGAAGCGGCACAGGCCATGATCGAACGACTGCTCGCGCCGCAGCAGTCAACGTTGCATGTCTTCGCCGGCAAGATGGTCGTCAACGCGACGGCCGCCGACGCGCCCGACAAGGCCGACGCAGTGCGGGCGCTGATGCGCCGCAGTGGCGCGCGCGCTGCGTTCTTCGCCGGGGACGACGTGAACGACGAGCCGGTGTTCGAGGCCGCGGCGCCCGACTGGCTCACGGTGCGCGTGGGCCGCCCGCAGATCGCCTCGCACGCGCGCTTCTACCTGCACGGCCCGCAGGAAATGGCGTTGCTGCTGGACCGGGTGCTCGGGCTGCTGGGCTGACGGCGCCGCCGGGCGCGCGCTCAGCGCGGCGCTTGACCGGGAATCGCGGGCGTCGCGACGGCGACGTCGCCACACTGCGCGCGATGGCGCAGCACATGGTCCATCAGCACCAGGGCCAGCATCGCCTCGGCGATCGGCGTCGCGCGAATGCCCACGCAGGGATCGTGGCGGCCGAAGGTCTCAACCACGGTGGGCGTGCCGTCGCGGGCTATCGACGCCCGCGGGATGCGGATCGAACTCGTCGGCTTGATCGCGATGTTGACCGTGATGTCCTGCCCGCTGCTGATCCCGCCGAGCGTGCCGCCAGCGTGGTTGCTGCGAAAGCCTTCGGGCGACAGTTCGTCGCCATGCTCGCTGCCGCGCTGCGCGACGCAGCCGAAGCCGGCGCCGATCTCGACGCCCTTCACCGCATTGATACCCATCATTGCGTAGGCGATCTCGGCGTCGAGCTTGTCGAAGAGGGGCGCGCCGAGCCCCGGCGGCACATTGGTCGCTTCGACATGAATGCGCGCGCCGACCGAGTCGCCCGCCTTGCGCAGTGCATCCATCGCCTCCTCGAGGCGCGCGATGTCGCTCACATTGGCGGCAAAGAAAGGATTGTTCGGCACGTGCTCCCAGCCCTCGAACGGGATCTCGATCTCGCCGAGTGCCGTCATGCAGCCGCGAAAGCCGATGCCGCAGTGCTCGCCCAGCCATTTGCGCGCAACCGCGCCGGCACCGACCATCGGCGCGGTCAGCCGCGCCGACGCACGACCGCCACCGCGCGGGTCGCGCAGGCCGTACTTGCGCCAGTAGGTGTAATCGGCGTGGCCGGGACGGAAGGTGTCGAGCAGATTGCCGTAATCCTTGCTGCGCTGGTCGGTGTTGCGGATCAGCAGGCCGATCGGCGTACCGGTCGTCAGGCCCTCGAACACGCCGGAAAGAATCTCGACCGCATCGGGCTCGTTGCGCTGCGTCACGTGACGGCTGGTGCCGGGGCGGCGACGGTCGAGCTCGAGCTGGATGTCGGCTTCGGCGAGCGCCATGCCGGGCGGGCAACCGTCGATCACGCAGCCGATCGCCGGGCCGTGACTCTCGCCGAAGTTGGTGACGCGAAACAGGGTGCCGAAGGTGCTGGACATGAGCGAGGCCGCAATGCAAAACACGGCCCGAGGGCCGTGTTCGGAAGAGCCGATTCTAGGGGCCGCTGACGGTCGATCAGTTCGGCGCCGCCTTGCGCTCGTCGCCTTCCTCCTCGAGCGGCCAGTCGCGGATGTAGGCCTTCAGCATGCGGTTCTCGAAGTCCTGCGCATCGACGACTGCCTTGGCAACGTCGTAGAACGAGATGACACCCATCAACATGCCCTGGCTCATCACCGGCGTGTAGCGTGCGTGGTGGCCGAGCATCAGGCGACGCAATTCGTCGATCTCGGTCTCGGGCGTGCAAGTCAGCGGGTGATCGTCCATCACCTTGCCGACCGTTGCGTTGCCGATGCTGCCGCCCTTGGCGACGAGCGCGACCATCACCTCGCGAAATGTCAGGATGCCGGCGAGCTCGCCATGATTCATCACGATCAGCGAGCCGATGTCGCGCTGCGCCATCGTCTCGATCGCTGCTGAAAGAGACTGTTCCGGCGTCACGGTGAACAGCGTGCCGCCCTTGACTCGAAGAATGTCGCTGACCTTCATACCAGCCCCCGATCCCGATGCAGACAGCTCAACATAGCACACAATGCCGCTGAAAAACACGCTCCCGCATCGAGGCAGAACCATCATGGCAGGCGCATCCGACCCCGCATTCGACACCCTCGCGCTGCACGCAGGTGCCGCGCCCGACCCTGCCACCGGCGCACGCGCGGTGCCGATCCACCTGACGACCTCGTTCGTGTTCGAATCGAGCGAGCATGCGGCTTCGCTCTTCAACCTGGAGCGCTCGGGACACGTCTACAGCCGCATTTCGAACCCAACCAACGCGGTGCTCGAAGAACGCGTTGCCGCGCTCGAGGGCGGCGTCGGCGCGATCGCGACGGCAAGCGGCCAGGCAGCGCTGCACCTTGCGATCGCGACGCTCGCAGGATCGGGCTCGCACATCGTGAGCTCGAGCGCGCTCTACGGCGGCTCGCACAACCTGTTGCACTACACGCTCAAACGCTTCGGCATCGCGACGACCTTCGTCAAGCCGGGCGACATCGATGGCTGGCGCGCAGCAATACGCCCGGAGACGAAGCTACTCTTCGGCGAAACGCTCGGCAACCCGGGCCTCGATGTGCTCGACATCCCGACGGTGAGCGCGATCGCGCACGACGCGGGCCTGCCGCTGCTCGTCGATTCGACCTTCACCACGCCCTGGCTGATGAAGCCCTTCGGGCACGGCGCCGACCTGGTCTACCACTCGGCGACCAAGTTCCTCTCCGGCCACGGCACGGTGATCGGTGGCGTGCTGGTTGACAGCGGTGCGTTCGATTGGGACGCATCGGGTCGATTCCCTGAGCTGACGCAACCCTACGATGGCTTTCACGGCATGGTGTTCACCGAGGAAAGCACGGTCGGCGCCTTTTTGCTGCGCGCGCGGCGCGAAGGCCTGCGCGACTTCGGCGCCTGCATGAGCCCGCACACCGCCTGGCTGATCCTGCAGGGGATCGAAACGCTGCCGCTGCGCATGGCGCGCCATGTCGAGAACACGCGCAAGGTCGTCGCCTTCCTCGCCGCGCATCCGATGGTCGCCGGCGTCGGCTACCCGGAGCTTGAGGGTCACCCCAGTCACGCGCTTGCAAGCAAGTTGCTGCCGCGCGGCTGCGGGTCAGTGTTCAGCTTCGATCTGAAGGGCTCGCGCGAGCAAGGCAAGGCCTTCATCGAGGCGCTGCAGATCTTCTCTCACCTCGCCAACGTCGGTGACTGTCGCTCGCTCGTGATCCACCCGGCATCGACGACGCACTTCCGGATGGACGACACGGCGCTTGCGCTGGCCGGCATCACACCGGGGACGATCCGCCTCTCGATCGGTCTGGAGGATGCAGACGATCTGATCGACGACCTGAAGCGGGCCTTGAAGGCGGCAGAGAAGGCCGCCAACAAGGGCACCGCATCGACCACCAGGACTGCGGGCGCCTGATGGAACTCGTCGTCGACGGCCGCAAGGCCTATGCCTACACCGGCGGCAAGGCGTTCGACGCTGCCCTGCCTTGCATCGTCTTCATCCACGGCGCGCTGCACGACCACAGCGTGTGGAATCTGCTTGCGCGCTGGTTCGCGCACCACGGCCATGCAGTGCTGGCGCTCGATCAGCCGGCGCACGGCCGCAGCGAGGGCCCGCCACTGCCCGACGTCGAGGCGCTCGCAGACTGGACGCTGGCCCTGCTGGACGCCGCGGGCGTGCGCGAAGCGGCCTTCGTCGGCCACAGCATGGGCTCGCTGATCGCGCTCGAAGCAGCGGCGCGCGCGCCGCTGCGCGCGACACGCCTCGTGATGATCGGCACCGCCTACCCGATGCAGGTATCGGAGACCCTGCTCACGACGGCGCACGACACCCCGCTGCGCGCTATCGACATGGTGAACGCGTTCTCGCATTCGAGCATCGCGTCCAAGCCGTCCTTCCCCGGCCCCGGCATGTGGCTGCACGGCAGCAACCGCACGCTGATGCGGCGCATGCTCGCCGGCGCGCCGGCCGCCGACGGTGCCAACCTGTTCGAGCACGACTTCCGCGTCTGTGACGGGTATGCGAACGGCCTTGAAGCAGCGACCCGGCTGCAATGCCCGGTGAGCTTCGTGCTCGGCGACCGCGACCAGATGACGCCGCCACGAGCGACCCGCGACATCGCGGCCGCGCTCAAGGCGCGCGTCGTCACGCTGCACGCCGGACATACCCTGATGACCGAGGCGCCCGATGCGTTGTTGAATGCAGTTCGCGAGGCCTTGCGTTGAGGAGACCGCCCCCAATGAATACCGCCGCCGACACCGCCGCCACCGATCCGCGATCGCTCAAGACCTTCGCCGAGTTCTACCCTTTCTACCTCGGCGAACACCGCAACCGGACCTGTCGCCGCCTGCACTTCGTCGGTTCGACGCTCGTGCTCGTCTGCCTCGCGATGCTCGTCGTCACCGGGCGACCGCAGTACATCCTGTATGCATTGCTGTCCGGCTACGGCTTCGCCTGGATCGGACACTTCGTGTTCGAGAAGAATCGCCCCGCAACCTTCAAGCGGCCGCTCTACAGCCTCATCGGCGACTGGGCGATGTACCGCGACATGTGGCGCGGGCGCATCCCGTTCTGACGATGATCCGCGGCGAGCGCGTTGCGTTGCGCACGGTCCGCAGGACCGATCTCGATGCGCTCTACCTGCTCCTCAACGATGCCTCACTGAAGGGCGAGTATCTGTCTGCGCCGCTGCGCGCCGAGACGGCGTTTCGCAAGGATTTCGATGAAACCGGCTTCTTCGGGGCCGAGCGCGGGAACTTCCTGGTGACCGACCTTGAAGACCACCTGCTCGGCAGCATGGTGTACTTCAGGGCGAACTACATGGACGGGTTCGAGATCGGCTACCAGCTCTTCGACCCTGCTGCGCGCAATGGCGGCCTGATGACGGAAGCCTTGCGCCTCACCGTGCGCTACCTGTTCGAGCATCACAAGATCAACCGCCTGCAGATCGTGACGCAGCCCGGCAACGAGGCTTCGAAACGGCTCGCGCTCAAGTGCGGTTTTCAGCTCGAAGGCACCTTGCGCGGCTTCGTCCTGCATCGCGGGCACCCGCGCGACGTGCTGCTGTATTCGCTGCTGCGCAACGAGGCGCTCGGCTGACCGATCGGACGCCTCACGGCGCGACGATGTCGGCCAGCGTCAGGGCGTCGAAATCGACGCGCCGCCAGAAGCCCTCGATCGCGGGCGTCGCGCTCAGCAGCAGTTGGGACAGCAGGGGTCGCGCCGGCGTCGTCGCCGGGTCGCACAGCAGCACATAGCGAGCGCCAGCCGGCTCATCCAGACGCCCGACCCAGTCGAGTTCGACGAGCGCGTCGAGCAGCGGCTCGACCTGCAGGGGGTCGATGCGCAACTTCAGCCACAGTTGCTCGGCGCTCAGCCCGCGCTCCGGCTTGCCACGGGTGTCGATCAGCTCACGCAGCATCGCCACCGCAAGGCCGAAGCGCGCGCCCGGGGTATCCCTCAGCGGCCGCATGCGTGACTGCAGGCTTGGCGCATAGGCGGCAATCACCGCGCCGAAGAGCACGATGACCCAGCTCATGTAGGTCCACAGCAGAAAGATCGGCACCGTCGCGAAGGCGCCGTAAACGAGCGAATAGCCCGGCACGCGCAGCAGGTACCAGGCCAGCGCGCGCTTTGCGCCTTCGAAGGCGATCGCGACGAACACGCCGCCGGCAATGGCGTGGCGCCAACGCACGTGGGTATTGGGCACGAAGTGGTAAAGACCGGTCATCGCGACCGCGAGCAACACGAACGAGAGCAGGTCGAACAACGGGCCTACACCGCCCGGCAGGGCGCCCACCAGTCCGCGCGAGGCTGATATCGCGATCGAGCTGACGCTCAGCGCCACGCCGAAAGCGAGCGGGACAAGGGTTGCCGTCCCCCAATAGATCAGTACGCGCCTGCCGAGCGATCGCATGCGCGGCACGCGCCAGATGGCGTTGAGCGCGCGGTCGATCGTCGCCATCAAGGCCAGCGCGGTGACGACGAGAAACACGAGGCCGAGGCTGCCGACCTTCGTCGACTGCTCTGCAAAGGTCGTCAATCCGCGCATCACCGGCTGTGCGATGCTCGCGGGCACGAGCGTGTTCAGAAAGTACTGTTGCAGCGCATCCTGGAAGTGGGCGAACATCGGAAATGCGCTGAAAACGGCAAGCATGACCGTGACCAGCGGCACGATCGCCATGATCGTCGTGAAGGTCAGGCTGCTCGCGGTCAACCCGAGGCGGTCTTCGCGAAAACGCTGGCGCAAGGTCTTGACGGTGTCGAGCCAGGGCCAGTCCTGCAACGCCTGCAGCGCGCGTGACACCTCCTCGGTTGGCGTCGACTGCGATGACGTCCGGTTCATTGCTGGCATGATAGCCAGCGATGTTGAGTCCGACGCCGATGACCGTCCGCAGCACGGCCTTGCCGCCTGTTGTCGCCTGGACGCGCGCGATTGCCGTCGGCAGCGTGGTCGGCTTGATCGTGCTGGGCCTCGCGTGGGAGCTCTGGCTTGCGCCTACCGGCAGCGGCTGGCTCGCGCTCAAGGTCGTTCCGCTTTTCATTCCACTCGCCGGCCTGGCGCGCAACCGGCTCTACACCTACCGCTGGGTGACGCTCTTCGTCTGGCCCTACTTCATCGAGGGCGCGGTGCGCGCGACGAGCGATCGCGGGGCCGGCGTGATGCTGGCACTCGTCGAAGTCGCGCTTTCGCTCGCACTGTTCGGCGCCTGCGTCGTGCACGTGCGCTGGCGGCTTGGCCACGCTACCGCTGTGAGACCTGCCGCATGACCCCGCTGGTTCAGGCACTTTTCGACGCGATCGGCGAGACGCAGGTGCTGACCGAGGGCGACCTTTCAGCCTGGGAGATCGACTGGCGCAAGCGCTATCGCGGCCGCGCGCTCGCCGTCGTGCGCCCTGGCAGCACCGCCGAGGTGGCTGCCGTGCTGCGGGCGTGCGCTGCGCATGGCGCTGGCGTCGTGCCGCAAGGCGGCAACACCGGGCTCGTCGGCGCGTCGGTGCCGGACGCGAGCGGCACTCAGGTGCTGCTGAGCCTCGCGCGGTTGAGCCGCATCCGCGAGATCGACAGCGCGAACCTGACGCTCACCGCCGAGGCCGGCTGCGTGCTGCAGACGGTGCAGGAGGCCGCCGCCGCGCAGGGCCTGCTGTTCCCGCTCAGCCTTGCCGCCGAGGGCAGTTGCACGATCGGCGGAAATCTCGCGACGAACGCCGGCGGGACGCAGGTGCTGCGCTTCGGCAATGCACGCGAGTTGTGCCTCGGCCTCGAGGTCGTGACACCCGACGGCCAGATCTGGCACGGCCTCTCGGGTCTGCGCAAGGACAACACCGGCTATGCACTGCGCGACCTGTACATCGGCAGCGAAGGCACCCTCGGCGTGATCACCGCCGCGACGCTCAAACTCTGGCCGCAGCCGGCGGCCGTGACGACGGCGCTCGCCGCGTGTGCGTCGCTTTCCGACGCGGTCACACTGCTCGAACTGGCGCGCGCGCGCCTTGGCTCGGGCCTGACCGGATTCGAGGTGATGGGCGAGTTCGCGCTTTCGCTCGTCGGCAAGCACTTCCCGCAACTGCGCCGGCCACTCGCGTCGAACGCTGCCGCACCCTGGACGGTGCTGCTCGAACAATCGGACAACGAGAACGAGGTCCACGCGCGTGCGCTGTTCGAGGGTCTGTTGCAGGCGGCGATGGAGCGGGGTTGCGTCGCCGACGCGGCCGTCGCTGAAAGTCTCGCGCAGTCGAAGGCGATGTGGCATCTGCGGGAATCGATTCCGCTGGCGCAGGCCGAGGAGGGGCCGAATGTGAAACACGACATCGCGCTGCCGGTGTCGCGCATTCCTGAGTTCGTCGCCGCGACCGACGCCGCACTGCTGCGCGCCTTTCCCGGCGTGCGCCTCGTCGACTTCGGCCACCTTGGCGACGGCAACTTGCACTACAACGTGCAGGCGCCGGAGCGCGTCGCCGCGGCTGACTTCCTGAGTGAAAGCGAGGCGGCGGTGAATGCGATCGTCTACGACGCCGTGCTCGCGCACGGTGGCTCGATCTCTGCCGAACACGGCGTCGGCGTGCTCAAGCGCGACGAGCTCGTGCGCCGCAAGCAACCGCTTGCGCTCGAATTGATGCGCGCGATCAAGGCGGCGCTCGACCCGGACGGCCGCATGAATCCGGGGCGGGTGCTATAGGCGCACCCCGCATCCCGGCTTGCCGCGCGCACGCGTCGCAAGGCCGTGCTCCCGCGCTCGGCGAACGCAATTCCTCATGAGCTCTCCAGACGCGCCAACACGCCAACCGGCCCTGCCCTGGGCCATGCTTTGGGCACTGACAGCGGCGTTCGCGATGAGCCAGGCCTTTCGCACTGTCGCGGCGATCCTCGCGGCACCACTGCAGGCCGAATTCCACCTCTCGCCGCAACAGCTCGGCACGTTCGCCGGGGCGTTCCACTTCGCGTTCGGAGCGATGCAGCTCTTCGTCGGTATCGGCATCGACCTGCACGGCGTGCGCTGGACGGTGCTGATGGGCTTCCCGCTCGCCATTCTCGGCGCCGTACTGTCGGCGCTGGCGCCGGGCTTTGGCACGCTGGTGCTGGGCCAGGTACTGATCGGCGTCGGCTGCGCGCCGGCGTTCCTGGTCTGCACCGTGTTCATCGCACGCCACTTCCCGGCGCAGCGCTTTACCGCGCTCTCGGGCGCCGTGATGAGCCTCGGTGGCATCGGTCTGCTGGCCACCGGCACGCCGCTCGCCTGGTTGGTGGAGGCCACGTCGTGGCGCATGGGCTTCTGGGTGTTGGCCGGCTGTTCGGTCGCCGCCTGGGGACTCATTGCTTGGCGCGTCCATGAGCCCGGCGCCACAGCGGGCAGCGCCGCAGGCAATGCGCCGCGCGAGACTTTCGGGCAGGCGATGGTGACCTTCGCCTCGCTCTTTCGGCTACCGCATACGCTGGGCATCATCGCGCTGTCCTGCGTCTGCTACGCCTCGTTCATTTCGCTGCGCGGCTTGTGGCTGGGGCCGCTCTTGATCGAGCGGCATGGCTTTACGCTCGTGCAGGCCGGTAACGTGGCGCTTGCCGTGTCGGCCGTGTCGCTGATCGGCCCGGCGCTGTTCGGCCGCTTCGATCCCGGCGGTGCCGCGCGCAGGCGCTGGCTCATTGGCTACACGCTGCTGATGGCGGCCGGCTTCGTGTCGCTCGCGCTGGTGCACGTGGCGACATTCGACGTCGTGATGATGCTTGCGATCGGTTTGCTGTCGGGCTACATGATCCTGCAGTATTCGGAGGTGCGCGCGTCGTACCCGAGCCGGCTTGTCGGTCGCGCGCTCGGGCTCTTCACGATGTCGATGTTCATGGGGGTCGCGCTGATGCAGTGGTTCACCGGCTTCGTCGCAAGCATGGCCAAGGCCCAGGGGGCCGACATCTACGGCGCCGTGCTGCTCACGATTGCCGCTCTGCTCACCGTCGGCGCCCTCGGTTTCGCCTGGCTGCCGAAGGCGCCGCGACAAGCGGCATAGTGATATGCGGGTTCAGCGTTGCCCGGGTCCCGCCGCTGCGCGCTGAAGAAAGGCCGCGGTCGCCTGTGGATTGATGCAGTTCGGCGGCACGCGGCCGGCGAGCAGTTCGCCCACCGCGCGCGCCGCGCCGTGCCCCATCGCAATCATGCTTTCCTGCGTGATGCCCGCGACATGCGGTGTGATCAACACCTGGGGCATCGTCCACAGCACGTGCTCCGGCGGCAGCGGCTGGATATCGAACACATCGAGCGCGGCGGCGGCAAGGCGACCGCTCTGCAGCGCGGCGACCAGCGCTGCTTCGTTGACGACCGGCCCGCGCGCGACGTTGACGAGCATCGCGCCCTGTCGCATCTGCGCAAACTGCAACTCGCCGATCAGGCCGCGCGTTTCCGACGTCAAAGGGCACGCGAGGACGACGAAGTCGCTGCGTTGCAGCAACTCGTCGAGCGACACGCGCGTCGCCAGTGACTCGCTCGCGGCGGCAAGCGGAGAGCGCGTGGAAGCGAGCACCTGCATGGACAAGGCGCGACACAAGCGCGCGATCGCCTGCCCGACGTATCCGAATCCGACGACGCCGACCCTGCGCCCAGCGAGCTCGAATCCGTCGTCGGCGAGCACGCGCGCCGCGCCCCAGGCGCCCGCACCACCAGACCGCAGACGCTGCCGTACCGCGGCAGTGCGACGCGCCATCGCCAGAAGGCTGCGCAAAACATGCTCGGCGACCGCGTTCGCATTCACGCCCGGCACGTTGGCGACCAGCACCCCGTGCGCCGTCGCCTGCTCGATCGGAATCATGTCGACACCGGCGCCATGGCGCACTGCACCGATCAGACTCGGCGCCGCTTCGAAGATGTCATCGGGCAATTGCGCGCGCACGACGACGACCTGCGCGCCAACCGACAAGCGGCGCAATGTCGAGGCAGATGTCTCCGGGGCGACGACGACCTCACCCAAGTCGGACATTGCCGCCTGCGCCAGCGGATGGATCGCCTGCGTGAGCAGGATGCGCGGCACGGCCAGACCCCGTTTTTTCTAGCGGGACTTCGCGCGCCGCGTGGAGGCATTGCGCGCCGAAACCGGCTTGCGCGTCGTCCCACCATTGCGCGGCTTCGCGGCGGGTGCCACCTTGATCGGTGTGGATTTCGAACGCGTCTTGCCGGCCTTGGACGGCGCACGCGCTTCGCGGGTAACGCGGGAGGCGGGCGCGGTGTTCTGCACCTCGGAGAAGAACATTCGGAAGTACGCGTCTACGCCTTTCAGGTGCCGCCGCAACAGCGCGAGGCCGCGTTCGACGTCCTGCGCAGCGATCGCGTCGTAGAGGCGCAAATGCTGCGCGTGCGATCGGCGGCTCTGCGTCGGGTCGTGAAAGTAGGTATCGCGCCGCTTGCGCGACATCAGGTAGAACACGTTGATGAAACGCAGCATGACCTGATTCTGGGTCGCCGCGACGATCGCCTTGTGAAACTCGGCGTCGAGGTCGGCGATCGATTGGCCGGCCTCGATCGCCGCCTCGCTTGCACGCAGGATTTGCTGCAGCCGCTCCAGGTCGCGCGGGGTGCGGCGCAGGCACGCGAGGCGCATCGATTCGCTCTCCAGCACGCTGCGCATCTCGACGGACTGCGCAACCTCGATCGACTCGAGCGGCGTGTCGGTGTTGGCGAACAGCACCATCGCCTCGATGCTTCGCTCGTCGATCGAAGGCTGCAGGTAGATGCCGGACTTCGGCCGGCTGTCGACCATGCGCAGCGTGTCGAGGCGGATCAGCGCCTCGCGCACCGTGCCGCGGCTCATGCCGAAGAGCACTGCCAGATCGCGCTCCGAGGGCAGCTTGTCTCCCGGGCGAAAGCCCCGCTCGCGGATCAGCTCGAGCAGCTTGGTGGTCTGTTCAAGGCCCTGCATGACGCGCAATCGATCAGCGCTTGCGATAGCGGTCGACGAAATCGTCGCGTACCGTGATGCCCAGACCCGGGCGGTCGGGAATCTCCAGCAATCCGCCAACGACCGGGAACTTCTCTTCGACGAGCTCGTGGATCATCGGGTTCGCGCCGAGCGAATACTCGAGGATGTGCGCCGCAGGCGATGCCGCGGCGACGTGCAGGCCGGCGGCGAACGCCGGCGCGCCGGCCCACAGGTGCGGCGCGAGCAGCAGGTTGGCGGCACTCGCCAGCGCGCCGATGCGCATCGCCTCGGTGATGCCGCCGCAGATCGCGAGATCGGGCTGCAGAATGTCCGCGGCGCGCAATTCGATCAGGTCGCGAAAGTCGAAGCGCGTGAAGTCGCTTTCGCCCGTCGCGATCGGGATGTGCGTCGCGCGCCGCACCTCCGCCAGACCGCGCTTGTCGTCAGCCGTCACCGGCTCCTCGAACCAGGCGAGACCGCAATCCCGAACCAGGTAGCAGAACTGCTTTGCCTCGGCCACCGTGAAGGTGCCGTGTGCATCGCACATCAGCCCGACGTCAGGGCCGAGCGCCGCCCTTGCAGCGACGACGCGCTCGGCCGATGCCTGCGGCGAGCCATCGAACACACCGATACGCATCTTGACCGCGCCGAAGCCGCCGCGCTTCACATAGCTCTGCAACTGTTCGCCGATGCCTGCAGCGTTCGCCCAGCCGCCCGAGGCGTAGGCCGGCATGCGCTCGGAGCGGCGACCACCGAGCAATTGCCAGACCGGCACGCCGAGCGACTTGCCGAGCAAATCCCACAACGCGATGTCGATGCCCGAGAGCGCAGAGATCGATGCCCCGCGCCGGCTCATTGCCGGGAAAACATGACCGCGCGCGAGCGCGTAGTGATCGCGTGTGCCGCTGTACAGGCTCTCCCAGTGGCGCGTGATGTCGCGTGCGTCCTGCCCGACGAGGCGCGGCGCAAACTCGCGATTGACGATCTCGACCACGCCGTGGAAGTCCCCGAAGCTGCCGGCCGACACCTTGGCCTCGCCCCAGCCGACGAGCCCGCCTTCGGTGTCGATGCGCACGAGCGCGGTGTCGAAGGTGGCCGCGCGGCCGAAGTCGCTCACGTGCTGCAGCGCAGGCTCGATCGGCACCTGCAGCCAGATCGCTTCGACGCGGGTGATCTTCATCGAAGCCATGTCTGCAGCGTTTGCGGCGGGCTCATCGGCCAGCGAACTGTGCGTACAGCTCTGGCTTGAACCAGCGCTCGCGCGCCTTGTAGCGTCGATCGGGCGCGATCACCGGTGTGTCCTCGCTCTCTGCCGCGCTGTGGAAGGTCAGCTCGAGTTGCACGCCGTTCGGGTCGTAGACGAAGAGCTGCCACAGCGGTGTCGCCGGCACCAGGTTCTCCCGCCACTCGAGGTTGAAGCGCCGAAAGCGCTCGCGAAACTCGCTGTAGCCCTGGCAGGTGACGGACACGTGATCGATCGCGCCGGTTCCGGTGAGCACGGTGCCGTCGGACTCGCGCGCCGCGTCGCCGGCGTACAGGTGAAGGATCGCGTCGGCTCCCGGTTGAGGCGGCTTGAGCCACGCGCCCGGGAAGCCGATCGGCGGCCGATCGGCAACGATCATGCCCAACACTTCGGTGTAGAAGCGAACCGTCGCATCCAGGTTCGCCGTACGCAACGCGATGTGAAAGAGTTGGCCGAAGAGCATGGGCTGTTCCTCGCAAGAAATGTGCGCGCTGCCGCCTCAGATCAACGGACGCATCACCTTGACCGACTGTTCGTACAGGCCCGTGTAGAACTTGTCTGACAGCAGGTTCGAGCCGTGATCGATGATGAACTTCAGCTGCTCGGGCGACACGTCGACCGGATTCGTCTCGACCTGGTTGCCGTAAGGGCTGGCCGGCGTGCGATCCACCGTCGCGACGAACTCGAGCGTCAAGGCACCTTCGTAGCCCACGCTCTTGATCGTCTCGACGATCGCCTTGAAGTCGAGCGTACCCATGCCGGGCGCGAAGCGATTGTTGTCGGCAATGTGCACGTCGTAGATGCGGCCCTTGCAGGTTCGGAAGGCTTCGAGGATGTCGTTCTCCTCGATGTTCATGTGGAACAGGTCGAGGCAGACGCCGCAGTTCGGGCCGACGGCGTCGGCGAGCGCGAGCGCCTGGTCGCCGCGGTTGATGAGATAGGTCTCGAAGCGGTTCAAGGGCTCGATCGCGATGCGGATGCCGGCCTTCTCGGCGTGCGCATAGACCTCCTTGATGCCTTCGACGAGCCACTTCCATTCTTGATCTGGCGTGCCGTCGGCGACGACCTTGCCGACGGTCGCCGGCACCAGCGTGATGATCTGGCCGTCGAGCTCCTTCGCGAAGGTGACCACGCGCTTCATGTAGTCCACCGTCTTCTCGCGCTGCGCCATGTCCTTGGCGGCGAGGTTGCGCTCGCCGAGCGTCAGCGTGACCGAGCCCCAGCACGTGCGGCCGTTCTCTTTCAGCAGCGCGCGCACTTCCTTGGTGTCGAACTGGTCCGGTTCGCCCGAGATCTCGAGCGCGTCGACGCCTGTCTGGCGCATGCGTTCGATCGTGCGCTTGATCGATTCGGGGCGCATCCAGTTGTGGGTTGCGATGTGCATGGTGATCTCCTTGGTCGGGGTTGAGGGTTCAGCGAGCGCGCAGTGCCTCGCCGGTCTTCGGGTCGAAGAAGTGCAGCTTGTCTTGCGTCAGGGCGATGCGCACCGCCTGATTGAGCGCAGTCGGCGTCTTCGCGGGCACCGTCGCACGCAGCTTGTGGCCGCCGGCCTCGATCACGGCAATGATCTCGGCGCCATGGTTCTCGGCGCCGTAGATGCTGCCAGCCATGTCGGCGGCGCCGTCGGCATCGATGAGCCGGATGTTCTCCGGACGGATGCCGAGGCGAACCTTGCCGTCAGAGGGCAGCAGCGGCGCCAGCCTGGCGCGCGTCGGCGCGTCGAGTTCGAACGCGAGTGCTCCGTTGTGCGCCTGGCCGCGCGCAAGGTCGACTTGCATGTCGAGCAGATTGATCGCCGGCGCGCCGACGAAGGAAGCGACGAAGGTGTTCTTCGGCGCGTTGTAGATCTCGTTGGGAGTGCCCACCTGCACCAGCCGCCCTTTGTGAATGACGCCGATGCGATCAGCCATGCTCATCGCCTCGACTTGATCATGGGTGACGAACACGAGCGTCGTCCCGAGGCGTTGCTGCAGGCCCTTCAACTCGGTACGCAGCAGTTCGCGCAGCTTGGCGTCGAGATTCGACAGCGGCTCGTCCATCAGAAACACCCGCGGCTCGCGCACGATCGCGCGGCCGATCGAGACCCGCTGCATCTCGCCGCCTGAGAGCTTGTCGGTGCGCCGGTCGAGCAGATGGCTGATGCGTACCGTGGCGGCGGCCTTCAACACGCGCTCCTCGATCTGTTGCGGCGTGAAGGTGCGCAACTTGGACTTCAATGGGAACGCGAGGTTCTCGCGCACCGTGTAGTTGGGGTAGAGCGAGTACTGCTGGAAGACGAGTGCCACGTCGCGCTGCGCTGCGCTCCAGTCGTTGACGCGCTCGTCGGCGATCAGGATGTCGCCGTCCTGCGGTCGCTCCAGCCCGGCGATGCAGCGCAGCGTCGTCGTCTTGCCCGAACCGGTGGGCCCGAGCAGAACGAAGAATTCGGAGTCTTTGATGTCGAGTGTCAGATCGTGCACGGCCGTCACCGGGCCGAAGCGCTTGCTGACATTCTTGAAGGAGACGGCCGCCACGATTCAGGCCACCGTGCGCAGCGATCGGCCGCTGCGCTTGTCGAAGAAATGGGTGCGCGCGCCGTCGAGCCCGAGCCAGACGGCATCTCCCTGGGCCCGCACGAACTGGCTCGGCGTGCGAGCCCGAAGGCTCTCTTCGCCGAACCCGATGTCGACGATGTCGTAGGCACCGAGCGGCTCGATCAACTGCACCTGCGCGCGCACGAGCCCTGGGCCGGACTCGAGACTCAGGCTGACGGCCTCGGGCCGGATGCCGAGCGCCAGGCCCTCGGCCGGCGCAGCCGCGGCGATCACCTGCTGGCGCAGTTCGGGCTCGCGCAGCACGAAGGGCTCGCCCACGCCCGCCAGGCGCACGCGCAGTTCGTCGTCAGCGACCTCGCAGCTGCAATCGGCGACGTTCATGATCGGGCTGCCGACGAACTGCGCGACGAACAGGTTCGCCGGATGGTCGTAGACCGTGTCCGGGCTGTCGTACTGCTGAAGCACGCCGTCGTTCATGATGCCGATCTTGTCGGCCATCGCCATCGCCTCCACCTGATCGTGCGTGACGTAGACGGTCGTCGATTCGTTCTCGACGTGCAGACGGCGCAGCTCGGTGCGCATCTCCTCGCGCAGCTTGGCGTCGAGCGCGCCAATCGGTTCGTCCATCAGCATCGCCTCGGGCCGGCGCACGAGTGCACGGCCGATCGTCACGCGTTGCATGTCGCCACCCGACAGTGCGGACGGCCGCTTGCCGAGCAGGTGTTCGATGCGCAGCACCTTGGCGACCGCAGCGACGCGCTCTCGCACCTGCGCATCGGGGCGGCCGGCGGCACGCAGCGGAAAGGCGATGTTTTCGAATGCGGTGAGGTGCGGGTAGAGCGAATAGAGCTGGAACACGAAGGCTGTATTGCGCTCCTGCGGCGGCAGTTGATCGACGCGCCGCTCGCCGATCCGGATCTCGCCGGAGTCGATCTCCTCCAGCCCGGCTATCGCGCGCAACGTGGTCGTCTTGCCGCAGCCCGAAGGGCCGAGCAGCACGACGAACTCGCCATGCGAGATGTGCAGATTCAGATCACGGATGACGTGGTTGGCGCCGAAGCGCTTGTTGGCGTCGACGATGCGGATATCAGCCATGCGCCACCTCGTCGTGCGTGTCGTCTTCCTTGACGGCTGCCGGCTGGATGCGCGAGAACACATTGAAGGCGACCAGCCCGATGATGACCATGAGCACGCTGTAGCGGTGCAGCAGGTCGCTCCACGGCTGGCACAGGGCAACGATGCCCAGCAGCATCATCGCCATGCTGGCCTTTTCGAGTTGGGGTGCGTAGCGTCGAAACATGGCCCTAGCGGCGGATCGCGCCGAACGTCACCCCGCGCAGCAGGTGCGCGCGCAGGAAGAAGGTGAACAAGGCCACCGGGATGAGGAACAGCAGGCTGCCCGCCGCGATGACGGTCCAGTCGGTCAGCCCCGATCCGAGCTGTGAGGGGATGTAGGGCGGCGCGGTCTGCGCGGTCCGGTTCGTCATCATCAGCGCGAAGGCGTATTCGTTCCAGGCCGTGATGAAGCAGAACACCGCGGTCGCGGCAATGCCGGTCGTCGCCTGCGGGAGCACGATCTTGAAGAACGCCTCCATGCGGGTGTAGCCATCGACGAGGGCAGCCTCTTCGTACTCTTTCGGAATCTCGTCGATGAAACCCTTCATCAGCCAGACCGAGAACGACAGGTTGAACGCGGTGTACAGGATGATCAGGCCGAGGTGGGTGTCGACAAGGCCGACCGCGCGGTACATGAGAAACATCGGGATCGCCACCACCACCGGCGGCAACATGCGCGTGGACAGTATGAAAAACAGCCAATCGTTCTCGCCCGGCATCTTGAAGCGCGAGAAGCCGTAGGCGGTGACCGTGCCCATGGCGACCGCGAGGAAGGTGCTCGTCACCGCGACGATGATGCTGTTCAGGAAACGCGAGACATAGCCCGAACCTTCGATATTTCCCTTGTCGTCCTTGATGAAGCGGTCGCCGCCTTCGATGACGAGCTTTTCCCACCAGGGCGCGGCCTGGTACTCGGCCTCGTTGCGCTCGCCACGCTGCTGCACGCGAGAGGTGAAGAGCTTGATGAAGGGCGTGATCTCTGGCTTGAAGAACACCGTTGGCGGCACGGTCGACGCGTCGCTGCGATTCTTGAACGCAGTCGAGCCGATCCAGTAGAGCGGGATCATGCTGATGACGAGCATCGCGAGTGCCATGGCGATCGCAGCATGGTTCCACCAGCGTGAGGTTTTCGATTGGACGACAGCCATCTAACGTTCCTTGAGCCGGTTCAGGTACTTCACGTACACGTTCGTGATCGCCAGCACCGCGAGCAGCATGATGTAGGCCAGTGCGCACGAGCGACCGGTCTGCCATTCGAGGAAGGCCATCTTGTACAGGCGGATCGCGACGAGCTCGGTCTCGTCCATGCTCGTCATCACGTAGGCGAGGTCAAAGGTCTTGAACGCCTCCATGGTGCGGAAGATCACCGCGATCAGCAGCAGGGGCGCCACCAGCGGCAGCGTGATGCGGCGGAAAACGAACCAGCGCGACGCGCGGTCGATCGCGGCCGCCTCGTACAGCGACGGCGGGATCGCCGACAGCCCGGCCAGCGACAGCAGCATGACGAACGGCGACCACATCCAGATGTCGGTGATCGCCACCGCGTAGAGCGCCCAGTCGGGGTTCGACAGCCACTCCTTGCCGTCGGTGAAGAGCAGGTAGTTGACGATGCCCCAGGACGGGTTGTAGAGCAGCTGCCAGAACAGGCCGACGACGGCCATGCACATCATCATCGGCAGCATCATCATCGTCGTCAGCACGCCCTTGCCGGGGATCGGCCGGTTGAGCAGCAGTGCCGCGCCAAAGCCCACGATCACCTGGCCCGCGACCGAGACGACTACGTACTTCGCCGTGAGCGTGAAGTTGCTCCAGATGTACTCGTCGGCGAGCAGTTCGCGGTAGTTTTGCAGACCGACGAAGCTGACCGGGTCGTTCATCGACGCGCGGTAGTCGGTGAACGAATAGCCGAGCGAGTACAGCAGCGGGAAGATATTGAAGACGATCAGGAAGATGAGCGTCGGGATGATGAACCAATTGCGGATCGCGAGGTCGCTGATGCCGCGGCGTGGCAATGCCTGCATCGCGCGGCTGCGTTCGGGTGTGGCCATGGGGAGCGATGTCGGATGGGCGCCGGACGGCGGCGCGGGAGGCAGGCGATGCCTGCGCGCGGTAAGGGCGGGAGATCGGCGCGGGCGCCACCCTGGCGCCCGCGATCGGAGTTGGTATCGCGACTACTTCTTGTTGTACTTCTTGAAGGTCGCCGCCCAATCCTTCTCCAAGCCGTTCATCGCTTCTTCGGCGGTCCCCTTGTTGCCGACGATGTACGGGTGCCAGCGCTTGTTGGCGGCGGTCAGCAGCTCGGCATATTCGGGCACGGCCCAGAAGTCCTTGACCATGAACATCGACTGATAGAAGGCTTCGTTGTACGGCGTCGCCTTGCGGAAGGCGTCGGACTTGAGGATCGCCGCGTTGCAGGTGTAACCGCCGAGTTCGGCCCACTTCTTCTGCGTGTCCTCCTTGATGAACCACTCGAGGAACTTCATCGAGGCTTCCTTGTTCTTCGAGTACGTGATCACCGAGATGCCTTGGCCGCCCAACGCGGCGAACTGCTTGCCGGTCGGACCCTTGGGCATCGCGAAGTAGCCAGTCTGCTTGGCGTACTTGTTGGTCGCCGGATTGGCCAGCGCCGGGAAGAAGGCGAAGAAGTTCATGCTCATCGCCGCCAAGTCTTCGGTCATCGCCTGGTTGGCTTCCTGGAAGAAGGTCTTGCCCCAATCGGGCGGCGTGAAGCCGTAGAGCTTCTTGTAGAACGCCAGTGCCTCGATGTTTTCCTTCGAGTTGATGATGCCGGAGACCTGGTTCGTCGCGTAGTTGCCGAGTTCGCCACCGTAGCTGAAGATCACGTTCTCGACGCCCATCACGAGCGCGTCATAGCTGTTGTCGGTATAGATGGTGATGCCGTAGCGTTTTTCCTTCGGCCGATGGAAGAACTCGGCGATATCGGCCAGTTCCTTCCAGGTCTTGGGTACGCCGAGGTCGTACTTGTATTTGGCCTTGAAGGCGGCCATTTCCTTCGGGTCCTCGAACCAGTCCTTGCGGTAGGCGAATCCGGTCGCGTCGCCTTCGAGCGGAATGGCCCAGTACTTCTTGCTGTTCCCAGGGTACTCGGCGTAGCCGGCCACCGTGGCCGGCGCCATCGTCTCGGCAACCTTGTACTTCTTGAAGAAGTCGGTCAGGTCGACGTAGTGGCCACCGGTCGAGCCGGCGCCGAGCCACTGCGAATCGCCGACCACCATGTCATAGGCCGAGCCCTTGGCGTTGAATTCCTTGAACGCTTTGGTCTGGAAGTCGGGCCATGGGGTCGTCTCGACGACGACCTTGACGCCGGTCTGCTTCTCGTAGTCCTTGACGAGTTCCTGCAGATAGTTCGCAGGATCCCATTGCGCCCACAGGATCGTGAGCTTGTCCGCGGCCATCGCTATCGGCGCGGCGGCGACCAGCGTCGCCACTACCGCCCACCTGGAAAACTTCTTCAGCATGCGTGTCTCCTTGTCGGCGGCGTAGGCCCCATGCCTGCGCCGTGTTTTTGGTCATTCTTCGCTGACCGGACGCAGAATAGGGGAAGGTCCAAAACCTGTCAACTGGTCCGACCAGATATTGACAGCACCCATCGCCGCGCGCGATCATCGGCGCCCCGACGCTGCCCATTGCGGGCCGGATGCACGTGCTGCGCCGCACATCCGCACTCTGTTGGCCTCGACTTCCAAACAAGGAGACACGCATGAAGACCATCAAGGGGCCGGCCATCTTCCTGGCCCAGTTCGCGGGCGACGCCGCGCCGTTCAACTCGCTCGACGCGATTGGCAAGTGGGCCGCCGGCCTCGGCTACAAGGGCGTCCAGATTCCGAGCTGGGACGGCCGGCTGTTCGACCTCAAGAAGGCGGCGTCGAGCAAGACCTACTGCGACGAAGTCAAGGGCACGCTCGCGAAGCACGGCTTGTCGATCACGGAACTCTCGACCCACCTGCAGGGCCAGCTTGTCGCCGTGCATCCAGCCTACGACGCCGGCTTCGATGGGTTTGCGGCGCCCGAGGTGCGCGGCGATCCGGCGAAGCGCCAGAAGTGGGCAGTGCAGCAGATGAAATACGCGGCCAAGGCCTCCGCGAACCTCGGGCTGACGGCGCACGCGAGCTTCTCGGGCGCACTCGCCTGGCCGTACATGTATTCGTGGCCGCCGCGCCCGGCCGGCCTGATCGAGACCGCGTTCGACGAACTCGCCAAGCGCTGGCGGCCAATCCTGGACGCCTTCGACGAGGTCGGTGTCGATGTCTGCTACGAGATCCATCCGGGCGAGGATTTGCACGACGGGGTGAGCTACGAAATGTTCCTCGAACGCGTCGGCAACCACCCGCGCGCCTGCCTGCTCTACGACCCGAGCCACTTCGTACTGCAGCAGCTCAACTACCTCGATTACATCGACATCTATCACGAGCGCATCAAGATCTTCCACGTCAAGGACGCCGAGTTCAACCCGACCGGTCGCCAAGGCGTGTATGGCGGCTTCCAGTCGTGGGTGAATCGCGCCGGGCGCTTCCGCTCGCTCGGCGACGGGCAGGTGGACTTTGCGGCGATCTTCTCGAAGATGGCGGCGTATGACTTCCCCGGCTGGGCAGTGCTCGAATGGGAATGCTGTCTCAAACACCCCGAGGACGGCGCGCGCGAGGGGGCGACCTTCATCGCCGACCACATCATCCGCGTCGCCGATCGCGCATTCGACGACTTTGCCGGTGGCGGCGCCGACCAGAAGGCGAACCGCAAGATGCTCGGCATCACCAGCTGAGGAGGCGCGCATGACGATCGAAGGCAAGAACGAAAGTGCCGCGCCGCGACGCATCCGCCTTGGCATGGTCGGCGGGGGACAGGGTGCGTTCATCGGTGGCGTGCATCGCATGGCGGCGCGACTCGACGACCGCTACGAACTGGTGGCCGGCGCCTTGTCGTCGGATGCGGCGCGCGCTGCTGCCAGCGCGGCCGAACTGCACATTGCGCCCGATCGAAGCTATGCGAGCTACGCAGAGATGGCGCGTGCGGAAAGCGCTCGAAACGCCGCCGGCAAGGACGGCATCGACGTCGTGTCGATCGTCACGCCCAACCACCTGCACGCACCGATCGCGACTGCCTTCCTCGATGCCGGCATCGACGTCATTTGCGACAAGCCCGTGACGACCACGCTCGCCGAGGCGATGACGCTCGTCGAGCGCGTGCGCAAGACGAAGCGGCTCTTTGCGCTGACCCACAACTACAGCGGCTATCCGATGGTGCGTCAGGCACGCGAGATGGTCGCCGCCGGTGAACTCGGCGAGATCCGCCTCGTGCACGCGGAATACCCGCAGGACTGGCTTTCTACCGACCTTGAATCCAGCGGCCAGAAGCAGGCCGCGTGGCGGGTCGATCCGGCGCAAGCCGGCGCCGGCGGGTCGCTCGGCGACATCGGCACGCATGCCGAGCAACTCGGCCGCTTCATCTCCGGCCTCGAGCTCGCTCAAGTCAGCGCCGATCTGACGACCTTCGTCAAAGGCCGTCGCCTCGACGACAACGCGCACGTGCTGCTGCGCTACACGAACGGCGCGCGCGGCATGCTGTGGTCGAGCCAGGTTGCGCCGGGTAACGAGAACGCATTGCGCGTGCGCATCTACGGCACGAAGGCCGGCCTCGCGTTCTCGCAGGAGCAACCGAACCATCTCTGGTTCACGCCGCTCGGCGGCCAGCCGCGGCTGATCACGCGCGGCGGCGCCGCCACCGGCGTGGCAGCAGGCCGCGCGACGCGCATTCCGGCCGGTCATCCCGAAGGCTATCTCGAAGGCTTCGCCCAGCTTTATCGCGACGTGGCGGAGCAGATCCAGGCACGCTGGGAGAATCGGGCACCGGACCCGCTCGCCTGCTGGGTGCCGACGGTCGAGGACGGCGCACGCGGCATGAAGTTCATCGAAGCCGTCGTCGCGTCGAGCCAGGCCGACGGCCGTTGGACCGACGCGCGCCTCGCACTCTGACCGGCGCGCACCGACGCATGGAAGGCTTCGATCTCGGCCTCGACATCGGCACGTCCGAAGTCAAAGCGGTCCTGATCGACGCTACGGGCGACGTCGTTGCCCAGGCCGCGAGCGCGCTGCCGATCTCGCGCCCGCACCCGCTGTGGTCGGAGCAGAACCCGCACGAGTGGTGGCGTGCAAGCATGGATGCGCTCGCGAAGATCCGCAACGACCAGCCGCGCGCCTTCGCTGCCGTGAAGGGCCTCGGCCTGTCAGGCCAGATGCACGGCGCAACGCTGCTCGACCGGAACGACGACGTGCTGCGCCCCGCGATCCTTTGGAACGACGGGCGCAGCGCGAAGCAGTGCGGCGAACTCGAACGCAGCGTTGGCACGAGCCGACAGATCACAGGCAACCTCGCGATGCCGGGCTTCACGGCACCCAAGCTGCTGTGGGTGCGCGAGCATGAGCCCGAGACCTTTCGCGCCATCGCTCGCGTTCTACTGCCCAAGGACTACGTCCGCCTGCGCCTGACCGGCGAAGCGGTGTCCGACATGTCCGACGCGTCGGGTACGCTGTGGCTCGACGTTGCGCGGCGCGACTGGTCGGACGTGATGCTCGACGCCACCGGTCTGACACGCACGCAGATGCCTCGACTCGTCGAAGGCAGCGCCGATGCCGGCCGCTTGCGCCCATCGGTGGCCGACGAACTCGGCCTCGCGCGCGACGTCGTCGTCGCCGGTGGCGCGGGCGACAACGCGGCGAGCGCAGCGGGTCTGGGCGTGACACAAGCTGGTAGCGCGTTCTTGTCGCTTGGCACGTCAGGCGTGTTCTTCGTCGCTGGCGATGCCTTCGCACCGAACCCTGAGCGCGCGGTGCATGCGTTTTGCCACTGCTTCCCCGCGACCTGGCACCAGATGAGCGTGATGCTGTCCGCGGCAAGTTGCCTGCAATGGCTGCGCCATGCGACCGGCGCGGACAGCGAAGCGCAACTCGTCGAAGAGGCGTCGACCGCGTTGCTCACTGAAACCTCGCCGATCTTTCTGCCCTATCTGTCGGGCGAACGCACGCCGCACAACAACCCGAACGCGAGCGGTGTCTTCTACGGCCTTTCGCACGACTGCGGGAGAGCGCAACTCGCGCTTGCCGTGCTCGAGGGTGTCGCGTTCGCCTTCGCCGACGGCCAACGCGCCTTGTTCGATGGCGGTGCGCGCATCGACGCCGTCACGCTCGTCGGCGGCGGCTCTCGCAGCGCGCAGTGGGCGCAGTTGCTTGCGGACGTACTTGGCCGCCCACTCGATCGCCGCCATGCCGGCGAGGTGGGCGCCGCGCTAGGCGCCGCGCGCCTTGCGCGCATGGCGCGCAGCGGTGCGTCGGTCGCGGACGCGTGCGCCGCGCCGCCGCTGCGCGATCGATTCGAGCCCGACCGTTCGCGCGCCGATCTGCTCGCGCAACGCGGCGCGCGCTTCCGGCGCCTCTATGCGGCGCTTGCACCTGAAATGCAACCCACCGCCTGATCGCGGTTCGGTGCGCCGCCAACCACCCGACCTGAAACCATTCACGGAGGAGCCCTCATGTCCACCCTGTTCGACGCCATCGCGCCCATCCGCTACCAAGGCCGCGACGCGACCGACGCGCTCGCCTTCCGCCACTACGACGCCGACCGCATGGTGCTCGGCAAGCGCATGGCGGACCAGTTGCGCTTCGCCGTGTGCTACTGGCACAGCTTCTGTTGGGACGGCAACGATCCGTTCGGTGGCGCGACGCTCGAGCGTGCGTGGTTCGACGAGGCGAATCCGCTGCGCGCGGCGGAGCTCAAGGCCGAGGCCGCGTTCGACTTCTTCGCCAAGCTCGGCGCCCCCTACTTCTGCTTCCACGACCGCGACGTGTCCCCCGAGGCTGCAACGCCGCGCGAGACGCATCGCCTGTTCCATCACATGGTCGAGCGTCTGAACGAACACATGCAACGCACCGGCGTGAAGCTGCTGTGGGGCACCGCCAATCTGTTCTCGCACCGCCGCTACATGAGTGGCGCCGCGACCAATCCGGACCCGGCTGTGTTCGCCTTCGCCGCTGCGCAGGTGAAGGAAGTGCTCGAAGCCACGCATCAGCTCGGCGGAGAGAACTACGTGCTGTGGGGCGGGCGCGAAGGCTACGAGACGCTGCTCAACACCGACATGAAGCAAGAGCTCGCGCAACTCGGCCGCTTCATGAACCTCGTCGTCGAGCACAAACACCGCATCGGCTTCAAGGGAACGATCCTGATCGAGCCCAAACCGCGCGAACCGACCAAGCACCAATACGACTTCGACGCTGCGGCAGTGCACGCCTTCCTGCAGCGCCACGGCCTCGAGCGCGAGATCAAGCTCAACCTCGAGGTGAACCACGCGACGCTGGCCGGCCACAGCTTCGAGCACGAGGTCGCCTACGCGCTCGCCAATGATCTGTTCGGCTCGATCGACATGAACCGCGGCGATCCGCAGCTCGGCTGGGACACCGATCAGTTCCCGAACAACGTCGCCGAGGTCGCGCTCGCGCTCTACTACATCCTCCAGGGTGGTGGGTTCGGCACCGGCGGCGTCAACTTCGACGCCAAGATCCGCCGCCAGTCGATCGACGCCGAAGACCTATTCCACGGTCACATCGGCGCGATGGACACCTGCGCCGAGGGACTGCTCGCGGCGGCAAAGATGATCGAGGAAGGCGCGCTCCGCAGCGCCGTCGGCGAACGCTATGCGGGCTGGCAGGCCGCGCGCGCGCAGGACATCCTCGGTGGCAAGGTGTCGCTTGCCGACCTGTCGGCGCAGGTCCTCCAGGACGATCGAGACGTGAAGCCGCGCTCGGGCCAGCAGGAGCGCTTCGAGAATCTCGTGCGGCGCTACGTCTGAGTTCGAAAGCGGCCGCGGGGGTGCGGCGCGCCGCCCAGGCCGAGGCCGACTACTGGATCGTCCCCTTCAACGCCGCGGGCACCGGCAGCGCCATCACCTCGATGCCTTCATCGGCGAGCGCCTTGGCATCGCCCGGCGAGGCCTGACCGCGGATGCCGCGCGCGGGCACCTCGCCATAGTGAATGCGGCGCGCCTCCTCCGGGAAGCGTTCGCCGACATCTTCAGTATTGGCAATCACCTTGCGCATCGCGCGCAGCCACTGCGCCTGCGGGTCGTCGGGCGCGGGCAGTGCGAGTGCGCTCGGTCGCGCGTGCGGCAGACAGATTCAAGCGCGGCGCGCTCGGCAACCTTTGCACGTCGTCATCGCCGCACAGCGGGCAGGCGAGCAACCCGCGCTCGCGCTGCGAAGCCTCGTCCTCGTCGGAGGCGAACCATCCTTCGAAGCGGTGGTCTTGCGCGCAGCGCAGGTCGAGAACCTTCATGGCCGCATTATCCGCGCGCGCTTCAGGGTGCTGCGCGCCAGGCGAGCGGCCAGCGGCCTTCGCGCCAGCGGGCGAGCCACAACAGGCCGACGAGCGTCTTCGCATCGGTCAGTTCGCCGCTTTGCGCGAAGGCGTTGAGTTCGTCCTCGCTGGCGGTTGCCACATCGACGAACTCGCCAATGTCGAGATGCTGGGGCCCGGCCGTCAGGCCGCGCGCAAACCACACTTCGATCACTTCGGTCGAGTAGGCGATCGCGTTGTGCATCACGCCGGCTCGCGCCCATTCGCGCGCGCGGTAGCCGGTCTCCTCGGTCAACTCGCGCACGGCACACTCGAACGGCGGTTCATCGCGCTCGAGCTTTCCGGCGGGGAACTCGAGCATCGCGCGCCCCATCGGGTAGCGGTACTGGCGTTCGACGACGAGCCGCCCGTCGTCGAGCAAGGGCACGACCATCACCGCGCCAGGATGAACGATGTACTCGCGGAAGGCGGTCGCGCCGTCGGGCAGTCGCACCTCGTCGCGCCGGACATCGAGAAAGTGGCCACGATAGACGCGCGTCCCCGCGATGCCGACCTCGACGAGTTGGGGGTCTGCCGTCGGGTCGATCGGATCGACCGCCGGTGTGCGCGTCAACTCGCGAGCGCCCGCAGGATGGCCTGTGAACACAGCGCCATCAAGCCGCCGGGCAGGATCCCGAACAGCAGGATCGCCGCGCCGTTGACCGACATCAGTACGCGCACCTCGCCGCTCGCGACGATCGGCGCGTGGTCGGTCGGCTGGTCGAAGTACATCAGCTTGACGACACGGATGTAGTAGTACGCGCCAATGAGAGAGAACATCACCGCCGCGACGGCGAGCGCGATGTAGCCGGGCTGATTGGTCGTCACGATGGCCTGCAGCACGGCGAGCTTGGCGTAGAAGCCCACCGTCGGCGGTATGCCGGCGAGCGAGAACATGAAGATCGCCATCACACCCGCGTACCACGGGCTGCGCCGCGAAAGGCCCTTCAGATCGTCGATCCGCTCCGCCTCATGACCGCGGCGCGAGAGCAGCAAGATCATGCCGAAGGTGCCGAGCGTCGTGAACACGTAGGTGACGATGTAGAACAGCGCCGAGCTGTAGCCGTTGGCGGCCGAATACGTGTTGTTCGCAACGACCGTCGGCGTGAAGCCAAGCAGCATGAAACCCATGTGTGCAATCGTCGAATAGGCGAGCATGCGCTTCAGGTTGCTCTGCGCAATCGCCGCCAGATTGCCAAGCGCCATCGATGCGACCGACAGCACGATCAGCATCTGCTGCCAATCCACCGCCAGGCCCGACAGCCCTTCGACCAGCACGCGAAAGGTGATCGCGAACGCGGCAAGCTTGGGCGCACCTGCCACGAGGAGCGTGACCGCCGTCGGTGCGCCTTGATAGACATCGGGCACCCACATGTGAAACGGCACCGCGCCGAGCTTGAACGCCAGTCCCGACACAATGAAGACCAGGCCAAAGGCGAGCACCGTCTTGTTGATCTGCCCACCGGCGATCGCCTTGAACACTTCGGGGATGTCGAGCGAGCCCGTCGCGCCGTACATCATCGATAGCCCGTAGAGCAGGAAGCCGCTGGCGAGCGCGCCGAGCACGAAGTACTTCATCGCCGCCTCGGTAGCGGGCGGGTGGTCACGCCGCAGCGCGACGAGTGCATAGAGGCTGAGCGACATCAGCTCCAGTCCAAGATAGACCACCAGGAAGTTGTTGGCCGACAGCATCACCGAGATGCCGAGCAGCGAGAACAAGGCCAGGCTGAACAACTCGCCCTTGAGCATCTCGCGCTGCGCCGCGTACGCACGCGAATAGGCGAGCGTGATCATCACGGCGAGGCAGGCGAAGAAGCCGAGCAGATGGCCAAGCGGGTCGCTCACGACCATGCGCTGCATGGCGTAGGACGTGACACCGCCGTTGAAGTCACCCAGGTGCATCAGCGCGACGACCGCGAGAGTCGCCTGCGTCAGCAGATAAGTCGGCCGCCGCATCGGGTCGGTGACGAAGAGGTCGACCAGCGTGATGACGCAGGCCATCGCCAGCAGCGCGATCTCGGGATAGATGGAAAGCCAGTTCATGTGTCAGCAGACCCTGTTCAATGCAGCTTGGACACGGCCACGTGCTGCAGCAGGTTGGTCACCGAGCTCTGCATCACGTCGGTGAACGGCTTCGGGTAAAGACCCATGAACAGCACAGCAACGGCGAGCATCGCGAGCATCAGCACTTCGCGCGGATTGGTGTCGTGCAGGGCGCCCACTTCGTCGTTCGCAACCGCGCCGAAGTACACGCGCTTGACCATCCACAAGGTGTAGGCCGCGCCGAGGATGAGCGCCGTCGCGGCCAGCGCGCCGATCCAGAAATTGAACTTCACCGACGCGAGGATCACCATCCACTCGCCGACGAAGCCCGCAGTACCAGGCAGGCCGGCATTCGCCATCGCGAAGAAGACGGCGAACGCGGTGTAGGTCGGCATCGTGCTGACGACGCCACCGAAGCGAGCGATCTCGTGCGTGTGCATGCGGTCGTAGAGCACGCCGATGCACAAGAACATCGCAGCCGACACGAAGCCGTGCGAAATCATCTGAATGATGCCGCCGGCAACACCGAGTTCGCTGAACAGGAAGAAGCCGAGCGTGACAAAGCCCATGTGCGCGATGCTCGAGTAGGCGATGAGCACCTTCATGTCCTTCTGCACGATCGCGACGAAGCCGATGTAGATGACCGCGATCAGCGACAGCGTGATGATCAGCCAGGCCCATTCGTGCGACGCGTCGGGCGTGATGGGCAGCGAGAACCGCAGGAAGCCATAGGCGCCGAGCTTGAGCATCACGGCGGCCAGTACCGCGGAACCCCCGGTCGGCGCCTCGGGATGCACGTCGGGCAGCCAGGTATGGACCGGCCACATCGGCACCTTGACAGAGAACGCGGCGAAGAAGGCGAAGAAGAGCAGCGTCTGCGCCGACATCGGCAGCGGCAACTTGTGCCAGACGAGGATGTCGAAGCTGCCGCCCGACTTGTAATACAGATAGATCAGCGCGACCAGCATCAGCAGCGAGCCGGCGAGCGTGTAGAGGAAGAACTTGAACGCCGCGTAGATGCGATTGGGCCCGCCCCAGACACCGACGATGATGTACATCGGGATCAGCGTCGCTTCGAAGAAGACATAGAACAACATGCCGTCGAGTGCAGAAAACACGCCGACCATCAGACCCGACAGAATCAGGAACGACGCCATGTAGGGCGCGACGCGATCCGTGATCGCTTCCCATCCAGCAATCACGACGACGAGCGTGATGAACGCCGTCAGCAGCACGAACCAGACCGAGATGCCGTCGACGCCAAGCCGGTAGTGGACGTTGAAGCGCTCGATCCAGGCGAAGCTCTCGTTGAACTGCATCGCCGACGTGCCCGCATCGAAGCCCGAGATCAGCGGCAACGTGACGAGGAAACTGGCGAGCGCCGCGACGAGTGCGGTCCAGCGGACGGCCTTGGCCTGATCGTCGCGGCCGAGCGCGAGCAGCAGCACGCCCGACGCGATCGGCAGCCAGATGGCCAGACTCAGCAAACCCATGTTCTTTTTCTCCGTGTCCTCATCGCTCGCCGCACCGCCGCAGGGCGCCGAGCACCCCAAAGGCCACAAGCGGCCCTAGCCCCTGGCCATCGGGTAGAGAACGAGGTGAGCTTGGGGGCGACATCTCGTTCAGCGTGACAGCAGTCCGCCCAGGAAAGGCCACAACTGCCAGGTCATCAACCCGACAACGCCCAGGATCATCACGAGCGCGTACCAGTACAGGTAACCCGTCTGTACCTGGCGCACCAGGCCGGCGACAGCGCCGACCGTACGCGCCGAGCCGTTGACGAGCGCGCCGTCGATCAAGCCAAGATCGGCGCCCTGCCAGAGGCCGCGGCCAATGAAGCGGGTGCCACGCGCAATGACGTTCTCGTTGAACCAGTCGAAGTAGTACTTGTTGTCCAGCACGCGCTTGATGAAGCCGGCGCGCGCCGCGATCGCATCGGCCAACGATGGCCTGGCGAGGAAGCATATGTAGGCGGTCAATCCGCCGGCGATCAGCAGCCAGAACGGGAGTGCGGTCAGTCCGTGCACCGTCATTGCCCAGGCACCGTGGAACTCCTCGGTCATCACCTGTAGCGCCGGGTGTCGCGCCTCATCGATAAAGATAGCGCCATCGAAAAATCCACCATAGAGCAGAGGCTCGATGCCGATATAGCCGGCGATCACCGAAGGAATCGCCAGCAGCACCAACGGCACCCAGACGACCCACGGTGACTCGTGCGGCACGTGCGCTTCGGCGTGACCATGATCGCCATGGTGGTCGTGCTCGCCCGGGAATGGCTTGTGGCGGAAGTGCTCCTTGCCGTGGAAGACGAGGAAGTAGACGCGGAACGAGTACAGCGCGGTCACGAAGACGCTCGCCGCAGCGGCGAAATACGCGAAGCCCGAGCCGGGCAACGTGCTCGCGTGGGCCGCCTCGATGATGCTGTCCTTCGAGTAGAAGCCCGCGAACAGGGGCGTGCCAACCAGCGCCAGCGTGCCGATCAGGAAGGTGATCCAGGTGATCGGCATGTACTTGCGCAGGCCGCCCATGTTGCGGATGTCCTGATCGTGGTGCATGCCGATGATCGCCGAGCCGGCCCCGAGAAACAGCAGCGCCTTGAAGCAGGCGTGCGTCATCAGGTGGAAGATTCCCACCGAGTAGGCCGATGCGCCGAGTGCGATCGTCATGTAGCCAAGCTGGGACAAGGTCGAATAGGCGACGACGCGCTTGATGTCGTTCTGTATCACGCCGAGGAAGCCCATGAACAACGCGGTGATGCTGCCGATCACGAGCACGAACGAGAGCGCGGTGTCCGACAGCTCGAACAGCGGCGACATGCGTGCGACCATGAAGATGCCGGCCGTCACCATCGTGGCGGCATGGATCAGCGCCGAGATCGGCGTCGGGCCCTCCATCGAATCGGGCAGCCAGACATGCAGCGGCACTTGCGCGCTCTTGCCCATCGCGCCGATGAAGAGGCAGATGCAGGTGACGGTGATCAGCATCCAGGCCTCACCGCCGAAGGGGTTGGCGAAGCTGAGCGCTGCGAGCTCGGGGCCTTTTGCAAAGGCCTCGCCGTAGTTGAGCGTGCCGGCGAAAGCCGCGACCAGGCCGATACCGAGGATGAAGCCGAAGTCGCCCACGCGGTTGACGATGAAGGCCTTCATGTTGGCGAAGATCGCCGACGGCTTGGCGTAGTAGTAGCCGATCAACAGGTAGCTCACGAGGCCGACCGCTTCCCAACCGAAGAAGAGCTGCAGGAAGTTGTTGCTCATCACGAGCATCAGCATCGAGAAGGTGAACAGCGAGATGTAGCTGAAGAAGCGCTGGTAGCCGCCGGGAGAGGTCTCGTCATCGGCCATGTAGCCGATGGTGTAGATGTGCACCATCAGCGAGACGAATGTGACGATGCACATCATCAGCGCCGACAGGCCGTCGATCAGGAATCCGACCTCCATCTTCAGCCCGCCGAAGTTCATCCACTCGTAGACGGTGGCGTTGAAGCGCGCGCCATCGAGCGCCACGTCCTTCAGCACCATCACCGACAGCAGGAACGAGATCAGCACGCCGAGGATCGTCACGCGGTGCGCATTCGCGCGGCCGATCCGGAGGCCGGCCATGCCCGCGATGACGGAGCCCGCCAGCGGCGCGAGCGCGATGACGAGCAGGGAAGTCTGGGAGAGCTGCGCGGACATGGGGTCAGCCCTTCAACTCGTCGAGCTCGTCGACGTTGATCGTTTCCCGGTTGCGGAACAGCACGACGAGAATCGCCAGACCGATCGCCGATTCGGCCGCCGCGACGGTCAGGATGAAGAAGACGAACACCTGCCCGTCCATCTGGCCGAGAAAGTGCGAGAAGGCGATGAAATTGGTGTTGACCGCCAGCAGCATCAGCTCGATCGCCATCAGCAGCACGATCAGGTTCTTGCGGTTCAGGAAGATGCCGATCACCGACAGCGCGAACAGCACCGCGCCGAGCGACAGGAAGTGGCCGAGCGTCACCGGACCGAGACCATTCATGGTTGTGCTCCCGGCGGCGTCGGGGTGGGTGGCGCCTCCACCACCGGCGCGATCTGAACGACGCGCAGCCGATCGGCCTTCTTCGCCAGCACCTGCTCTGCCGGTCGCTGCGTCTTGCTGTCCTTGCGCCGGCGCAGCGTCAGCGCAATCGCTGCGATGATGGCGACCAGCAGCAGCACCGAGGCGACCTCGAGCGGATAGATGTAGTGCGTGTACATCTCGACGCCGAGCATCTTGGTGTTGCCGAGCTGGATCGCCTGCGCCGTCGCCGGCGGGGCTTCGGCGAGGTCGAAGCCGCCGATCAGCACCGCGGCCATCTCGAGCGCGATCACGACACCGACGATCGCGGCGAGCGGGAAGTGGCGCCAGAAGCCGACGCGCAGCGCGTCGACGTTGATGTCGAGCATCATGACGACGAACAGGAACAGCACCATCACCGCGCCGACATAGACGAGCACAAGTGCGATCGCGAGGAATTCCGCCTTCAGCAACATCCACACACAGGACGCGGTGAAGAACGCGAGCACAAGATAGAGCGCCGCATAGACCGGCGTGCGCGCGGTGATGACGCGAAACGCCGCGAACAGCAGCACGGCCGAGAAGACGTAAAAGAGTGCGGTGGTGGTGTTCATGTCGTGCTTGCGCGTCGCATGCCCTTGGCGCCCCGGCTGTGCGTGCCGGACGCGCCGGGTGTCAGCGGTATTTCGCGTCAGCCTCCCGGTTCGCGGCGATCTCGCGTTCGTAGCGGTCGCCGACGGCAAGCAGCATGTCCTTCGTGAAGTACAGGTCGCCGCGCTTTTCGCCGTGGTATTCGAAGATATGCGTCTCGACGATCGAGTCGACCGGGCAGCTCTCCTCGCAGAAGCCGCAGAAGATGCACTTGGTCAGATCGATGTCATAGCGCGTCGTGCGACGCGTGCCGTCGTCGCGCACGTCGGATTCGATCGTGATCGCGAGTGCGGGGCAGACTGCCTCGCACAGCTTGCAGGCGATGCAGCGCTCCTCGCCGTTGTCGTAGCGACGCAGCGCGTGCAAGCCGCGAAAGCGCGGCGACAGCGGCGTCTTTTCTTCCGGGAACTGCACCGTGATGTGCGGGGACAGGAAATGCCGTCCGGTGATCGCCAGGCCCTTGAAGAGCTCCGCGAGCATCAGGCTCGACAACACGTTCTTGATGGAGGCAACGGCAGACATGGCAATCAGTTCCAGATGTTCCAGGGTGACTGGATCCACAGGCCGACGACGACAAGCCAGACGAGCGTGATCGGGATGAAGACCTTCCAGCCGAGACGCATGATCTGGTCGTAGCGGAAGCGCGGGAAGGTGGCCCGCACCCACAGGAACATCGTGACGACGACGAAGGTCTTCATGCCGAGCCAAATCCAGCCCGGTATCCAGTTGAAGAGTGCGCTGTCGATCGGCGACAGCCACCCGCCTAGGAAGAGCGTCACGGCGATGATCGAGACCAGGATCATGTTGGCGTACTCGGCGAGGAAGAACATCGCGAACGCCATGCCCGAGTACTCGATCATGTGGCCGGCGACGATCTCGGACTCGCCCTCGACGACGTCGAACGGGTGGCGATTCGTCTCCGCCAGGCCCGAGATGAAGTAGACGACGAAGATCGGCAGCAGCGGCAACCAGTTCCACGACAGGAAGTTCAGCCCACGATCGGCGAAATAGCCGCGGTCCTGGCCGAGCACGATCTCGGTCATGTTCAGGCTGCCGCTGACCATCAGTACGACGACGAGCGCGAAGCCCATCGCGATCTCGTAGCTCACCATCTGCGCCGACGCGCGCAGCGCACCCAGGAAGGCGTATTTCGAGTTCGAGGCCCAGCCGGCGATGATCACGCCGTAGACCTCCATCGACGTTACCGCGAGCAGCAGCAGCAAGCCGGCGTTGACGTTCGCGAGCGCGATCTCGGGACCGAACGGAATCACGACCCACGCGACGAGCGCCGGCATGATCGTCATCACCGGCCCGAGCAGGAACAGCGGATGGTTCGCCGCCGAGGGCAGGATGATCTCCTTGAAGATCAGCTTGACCGCATCGGCGATCGGCGTGAGCAGCCCGTACGGGCCGACGCGGTTCGGGCCGGGACGGATCTGCGTCCAGCCGATCCCCTTGCGCTCCCACAGCGTGAGATAGGCCACGCAGACCATCAACGGCACGACGAGTGCGACGATCTTGATCAGCGCCCAGACCGGCTCCCAGAGCCCGCCGAGCAGCGAGTGGCCGTAGGTGGTGAACGTGTCGAGCATGCTCAGGCCTTCTCGACCTTGACCGGGCCGAACATCGCACCGAGGCCCACCGTGCTGACATGGCCGGCGGCGACGCGCACCGCGCCGGCGGCAAGTGTCGGATCGAGCCGTGCCGGCAGCACCGCAGAAGCATCGCCCTGCGACACGCGAACCTGATCACCCGGCATCAACAGCATCTGCGCCCACAGCGCGGACGGTAGGCCGACGATCGGCGGCAGCGCATCGCGCGTGAGTTGCAGCGACGGGGCGCGTCGCACGAGTGGGTCGGTCGAATAAATCGGCACGTCAGAGATGCGCTCGAGCCCGCCGTGCGCGGCAGGCGCGGCCGACGTTGCGCCCGCGGCGCGGTTGTCGAGCCGCGCCGCGATGTCGATGCCGGCCAGCGCCGCGGCGCGCACGTCTTCCGAGGTCTCGAAATCGAAGCCGGGAACGTCGAGCAGGTTGCCGAGCACGCGCAGCACTTTCCAGCCCGGGCGCGCCTCGCCAAGCGGCCGGACGACGCCGTGGAAGCCCTGCACGCGGCCCTCGGCATTGACAAATGTCCCCGAGGTTTCTGTGAACGGCGCGATCGGAAGCATGACGTCGGCGATCTCCGCGCCCGCGGAGCGGAATGCGGTCAACGCGACAACCATGTCTGCACCGGCGAGCGCGGTGCGCGCGGCGGCGGGGTCGGCCGCGTCGAGTGTCGGTTCCACGTCGAACAGCAACACCCCCTTGAGCCCGCCTTCAGGCGAGAGCATGCGGCCAGCGGTCAGCCCGGCGCCCTGTGGCTGCGCGCCGACGAGCTGCGCACCGACGCTGTTGCCGGACTCGCAGAGATGGCCAACGGTTGCTCCCGTCTGTTCACCCAGCCATTGCGCGAGCGCGAGCAGCGCGCTGGCCTGCGGATGCTGCGCCGCCGCGTTGCCGAGCAGCACGGCCTTGCGCTCACCCGACAGCAGGCCTTTCGCGATCGCCTGCGCTTCGGTCGTGGGCTCACCTTCAGCCGGTGCGGCGACGCCGTTGGATTGCGCGACGGCAGCGCAGATGTCGGCGAGTGCGGACGGCCATTCGCTCGGCGCGGCGGTGATGTGTGCACTGACCGGCATCAGCCAATCGTCTTCCAGCGCGTGCAGCGAAAACACCTTGGCACCGTGACGGGTCGCCTGGCGAATGCGCTGGGCAAAGAGCGGATGGTCCTTGCGCAGGAAGGAACCGACGACAAGCACGCGCTGCAACTTCGACAGCGCCGCGATCGGCATGCCAAGCCAACGCGCGCCGCGGCCGGGCGCCGTGTTCGTGAAATCGGCGTGACGCAAGCGATGGTCGATATTGTCCCCGCCCAAGCCGCGCACAAGTTGCGCGAGCAGGTGCAGTTCCTCGACCGTACGCTGCGGCGACGCGAGCGCGCCGACTGCCTGCACGCCATGCGTCGCGACGATCTGCTTCAGGCCGCGCGCGACGTAGTCGAGCGCCGTCTGCCAATCGACCGCCTTCCACTCGCCGCCATGCTTGATCATCGGCGCGGTGAGCCGGTCCTCGCTGTTCAGCGCTTCGTAGGAGAAGCGGTCGCGGTCGGAGATCCAGCATTCGTTCACCGCCTCGTTCTCGAGCGGCACGACGCGCATCACCTTGTTCGCCTTGACCTGCACGATAAGGTTCGCGCCGGTGCTGTCGTGCGGGCTGATCGACTTTCGCCGCGACAACTCCCAGGTGCGCGCGCTGTAGCGGAAGGGCTTGCTCGTGAGCGCACCGACCGGGCAGATGTCGATCATGTTGCCGGAAAGCTCGGAGTCGATCGTGTCGCCGGCGATCGTCGTGATCTCGGAGTGCTCGCCGCGATGGATCATGCCGAGTTCCATCACGCCCGCGATCTCCTGCCCGAAGCGCACGCAGCGCGTGCAGTGGATGCAGCGCGTCATCTCCTGCATCGAAATCAGCGGCCCCACATCCTTGTGGAAGACGACGCGCTTTTCCTCGGTGTAGCGCGAAGCCGAGTTGCCGTAGCCGACGGCCAGGTCCTGCAGCTGGCATTCGCCACCCTGGTCGCAGATCGGGCAGTCGAGCGGATGATTGATGAGCAGAAACTCCATCACGCTCTTCTGCGCCTTCAGCGCCTTGTCGCTTTTCGTGCGGACGATCATGCCCTGCGTCACCGGGGTCGCGCAGGCCGGCATCGGCTTGGGCGCCTTCTCGATGTCGACCAGACACATGCGGCAGTTGGCCGCGATCGAGAGCTTCCTGTGATAGCAGAAGTGGGGGATGTAGGTGCCCGCTGCGTCGGCCGCATGCATCACCATGCTGCCCTCGGGCACCTCTACCTTCTTGCCGTCGAGATCGATTTCAATCATGGCTTCAGGCGCTCTGCGCTTCGATCTGTCCGACTTGAACGACAGCCGCGTCGTGAGCCATGGCGGCGTGTGCGATCACAGCCCCTGGCCCCACCAGGCAGCGCTTGTGCTCGATGTGATAGACGAACTCGTCGCGGAAGTTCTTGATCATCGCCCGCACCGGCATCGCCGCTGCGTCGCCGAGTGCACAGATCGTGCGCCCGAGAATGTCGTTGGCCACAGAGTCGAGCAATTCGATGTCCTCGATGCGGCCGTGCCCGTTCTCGATGCGCTCGACCACGCGCCACAGCCAGCCGGTGCCCTCGCGGCACGGTGTGCACTGGCCGCAGCTTTCGTGCATGTAGAAGTACGAGAGGCGCAGCAGGCTTGACACCATGCAGCGCGAGTCGTCCATCACGATCACCGCGCCCGACCCGAGCATCGAACCGGCCTTGGCGATGGCGTCGTAGTCCATCGTCGTGTCCATCATCACCTGCGCCGTCAGCACCGGCGCCGACGAACCGCCCGGGATCACGGCTTTCAGCTTGCGGCCTTCACGCACGCCACCCGCGAGCTCGAGCAGCTTCGAAAACGGCGTCCCTAGCGGCACCTCGAAATTGCCGGGCCGCTGCACGTCACCGACGACCGAGAAGATCTTCGTTCCGCCGTTGTTGGGCTTGCCGATCGCGAGATAGGCCTCGCCGCTGTTGCGGATGATCCATGGCACCGCGGCGAAGGTTTCGGTGTTGTTGATCGTCGTCGGCTTGCCGTACAGGCCATAGCTCGCCGGGAACGGCGGCTTGAAGCGCGGCTGACCCTTCTTGCCTTCAAGCGACTCGAGCAGCGCTGTCTCCTCGCCGCAGATGTAGGCGCCGAAGCCGTGCGCCGCGTGCAACTGGAAGTTGAAGCCGCTGCCGAGGATCCCGTCGCCGAGGTAACCCGCGGCGCGCGCCTCCTCCAGCGCCTCTTCGAAGCGGTCGTACGCCTCGAAGATCTCGCCGTGGATGTAGTTGTAGCCGACGCTGATGCCCATTGCATGCGCCGCGATCGCCATGCCCTCGATCACGATGTGCGGGTTGAACATCAGAATGTCGCGGTCCTTGCAGGTGCCGGGCTCGCCCTCGTCAGAGTTGCAGACCAGAAACTTCTGGCCGGGGAACTGGCGCGGCATGAAGCTCCACTTCAGCCCGGTCGGGAAACCCGCGCCGCCGCGCCCGCGCAGACCCGACGCCTTGACCTCGGCGATCACCTGCTCCGGCGTCATCGGCCCCGCGCCTTCGTGGCCAGTCAGGACCTTGCGCAGCGCCTGGTAGCCGCCGCGCGCGACGTAGTCGGCGAGCCGCCAGTTGCGGCCATCGAGGCCGTCATAGATCTGCGCGCCGAGATGACGGCCGTGAAAGCACGTCTCGGCGCCACTCGATTGGAATTGCGAGAGATCCAGCATCATCGTCGTCATCGCTTCATCCAGCGTGCGACTTGAGCGTCGCCAGCAGCGCGTCGAGCCGATCGTGTGTCATGGTGCTGCACATCTGACGGTCGTTCACGAGCATCACTGGCGCATCGGCGCAGGCACCCAGGCACTCGCTTTCCTGCACCGTGAAAAGGCCGTCGGCCGTCGTGCCGCCCTTTTCAACACCGAGTCGCTCGCAGACGTGATCGAGCGCCGTTTGGCCGTCGCGCAACTGGCACGGCAGGTTGGTGCAGATGTTGAGCTTGTAGCGCCCCAGCGGCCGCTGGTTGTACATGTTGTAGAAGGTCGTCACTTCGTGCACCGCGATCGGCGGCATGCCCAGGTAGGCGGCAACGGCGCGCTCGCTGTCTTCGCTGACGTAGCCCACTTCCTGCTGCACGATCGCGAGGCAGGCCATCACCGCCGACTGCGCCTGATCGGCCGGGTACTTGGCGACTTCCTTCGCAAAGCGCGCTTGGGTGGCGTCTGAGAAATTCATCTGTCGATCTCGCCGAAAACAATATCCATGGTGCCGATCACGGCGACAGCATCGGCGATCATGTGGCCGCGCGCCATTTCGTCGAGCGCGGCCAAGTGCGGAAAACCCGGCGGGCGGATCTTCAACCGGTAGGGTTTGTTGGCGCCGTCGCTCACGAGATAGATACCGAACTCGCCCTTCGGGTGCTCGACCGCCGCGTAGGCTTCCCCCTCTGGCACGTGCATGCCTTCGGTGAAGAGCTTGAAGTGGTGGATCAACTCTTCCATGTTGGACTTCATGTCCAGGCGCGAAGGCGGCGCGACCTTGTGGTTGTCGACGATCACCGGGCCAGGGTTCTTGCGCAGCCAGTCGACGCACTGCAGGATGATGCGATTGGCCTGGCGCATCTCCTCGACCCGCACCAGGTAGCGGTCATAGGTATCGCCGTGGGTGCCGACCGGCACGTCGAAATCCATGCGGTCGTAGACCTCGTAGGGCTGATGCTTGCGCAGGTCCCACACGATGCCCGAACCGCGCAGCATCGGGCCGGTAAAGCCCAGATTGAGCGCCCGCTCAGCCGAAACCACGCCGATGCCGACCGTGCGCTGCTTCCAGATGCGGTTGTCGGTCAGCAGCGTCTCGTAGTCGTCCACATTGGCCGGGAAGCGGCGACAGAAGTCCTCGATGAAGTCGAGCATCGTGCCGCTGCGCGCTTCGTTCAGGCGGGCGATCGTCTTCGCGCTGCGCACCTTGGAAGCGTGATATTGCGGCATCGTGTCGGGCAGGTCTCGGTACACACCACCCGGCCGGAAATAAGCAGCGTGCATGCGCGCGCCTGACACTGCCTCGTACATGTCGAACAGATCCTCCCGCTCACGGAAGCAGTAGATGAGCATGTTCATCGCACCGCAATCGAGCCCGTGTGCGCCGAGCCACATCAGGTGGTTCAGCAGGCGTGTGATCTCGGAGAACATGACGCGGATGTATTGCGCGCGCTCGGGCACCTCGATGCCGATCAGCTTCTCGATCGCGAGGCAGTACGCGTGCTCGTTGCACATCATCGACACGTAGTCGAGCCGGTCCATGTAGGGCAGCGACTGGATGAAGGTCTTGCTCTCGGCGAGCTTTTCCGTCGCCCGGTGCAGCAGCCCGATGTGCGGATCGGCGCGCTGGATGACCTCACCGTCGAGCTCGAGCACGAGACGCAGCACCCCGTGCGCCGCCGGATGCTGCGGCCCAAAATTGAGCGTGTAATTCTTGATGTCAGCCATATCGCCGCTTCAGTGGAGACCGCCGTAGTTGTCTTCACGGATGATGCGCGGCGTGACCTCGCGCGGCTCGATCGTCACCGGCTGGTAGATCACCCGCTTGCTCAGCTCGTCGTAGCGCATCTCGACATTGCCGGTGGTCGGGAAGTCCTTGCGGAAGGGGTGACCGATGAAACCGTAGTCGGTCAGGATGCGACGCAGATCGAGATGCCCTTCGAACAGGATGCCGTAGAGATCGAAGGCTTCCCGCTCGAACCAGTTCGCCGCGTTCCACACCGGAGTGACGGAGTCGACGATCGGCATGTCGTTGTCTGGGCAGAACACTTTCAGCCGCAGCCGCCAGTTGTGGCTGATCGACAGCAGGTGACTGGCGACACAAAAGCGCGGCCCGTCGTGGTCTCGATCCTTCCAGGCCGAGTAGTCGAGGCCGCACAGGTCCATCAGCTGCTCGAAGCGCAGATCGGGATGATCGCGCAGCGTCGTCGCGACCCCCAGATAGTCCACTGCCGCGACAAGGATCGTGATCTCGCCACGCTCGCGCTTGAAATGCTTGATGCGGTCACCGAGAACCGCCTGAAGCGCCGCCTGCAAAGTGTCGAGTCTGCTCACTGACATGTCCGTCAACGCGCAATCGTGTTTTCGCGCCGGATCTTGGCCTGCAATTGCAGGATGCCGTAGAGCAGTGCCTCGGCCGTCGGCGGACAGCCGGGCACATAGACGTCGACCGGCACGATGCGGTCGCAGCCGCGCACGACCGAGTAGCTGTAGTGATAGTAGCCGCCGCCGTTCGCGCACGACCCCATCGACAGCACCCAGCGCGGCTCGGCCATCTGGTCGTAGACCTTGCGCAAGGCCGGCGCCATCTTGTTGCACAGCGTGCCGGCGACGATCATCAGGTCGCTCTGGCGCGGGCTCGGCCGGAACAGCATGCCGAAGCGGTCGATGTCGTAGCGCGCCGCGCCGGCGTGCATCATCTCGACCGCACAGCACGCGAGGCCGAACGTCATCGGCCAGAGCGATCCTGTCTTCGACCAGTTGATGACGGAATCGAGGCTCGTCGTGACGAACCCTTCCTTGATGACGCCTTCGATGCCCATGTCAGTGTCCGCTGTGCGCGTTCATTCCCAGTCCAGTGCGCCCTTTTTCCATTCGTAGGCGAAGCCGACGACGAGGATGGCGAGGAAGACCATCATGGCCCAGAAGCCTGACGCGCCGATTTCATTGAGCGAAACCGCCCACGGAAAGAGGAACGCGATCTCGAGATCGAACAGGATGAAAAGTATCGCGACGAGGTAGTACCGCACGTCGAATTTCATGCGCGCGTCCTCGAAGGCCTCGAAGCCGCATTCGTAGGGTGAACGCTTCGCAGCGTCTGGCCGGTTCGGACCGAAGATGAAGCCGAGCACCTGGGGCGCGACGCCAACCGCGACACCCACCAGGATGAACAGCAGGACGGGGAGGTAGTCGGCCAGGTTCATGGTGAGTCGTGGGGCAGTGTTTGCAGGGCTCTTCTGGCGCGTATCCGGTGCGAGTTTGAGCACACGCGGACAGTTGGTGCCGACGGCGAGACTCGAACTCGCACAGCTTTCGCCACTACCCCCTCAAGATAGCGTGTCTACCAATTTCACCACGTCGGCGGCGCCCAAAATAATGCCTGGTTGGCATGAGGAATTGCGCACCAGACAACCCGAAATTCTACCCGCAATCCCGCGCTGGTCTGCCGCGTTCGCTGCAATGCAGCAACGCTCGCGACAGGGGCTTCACTTTGTCGGAATCGCGCCAACGCCCGAAGCCGCCGGCACGGGCAGCGCGGGCGCAGGCACTGCCACGGCAGGTACCGGCGCAGTGCCCGGAATTTGCGTCGCACCTTGCGCTGGCGGCGCGCTGGCGGCCGGCGCGCCCGCCGCCGGGCGATCGAGAGCGCTGCCGCCGGCATCGCGCGTCCGGTCGTTGGAGATGAAGGCGAGCGCGAGCGTGCAGCTGAAGAAGACGGCGGCGCAGACCGCCGTCGTGCGCGACAGGAAGTTCGCGCTGCCTGTGGCGCCGAACAAGCTGCCAGACGCACCGCTACCGAACGAGGCGCCCATGTCGGCGCCCTTGCCGTGTTGAATGAGGACGAGGCCGATCATCACCAGCGCCGACAGCATCTGCAGCACGACGAGCGCATTGTGGAAAACTTGCATGTCGAAATGACTCCGAAAGGGTTCAGCGCGCCGCGCGACAGATAGCGACGAAATCCGCAGCCTTGAGCGCAGCGCCGCCGATCAGCCCGCCGTCGATGTCAGGTTGCGCGAAGAGCGTGGCAGCGTTGTCGGCCTTGACGCTGCCGCCGTAGAGGATCTGCATCGCACCGGATCGCTCTGTTGCCGCGTGCAGCTTGGCACGCAATACAGCATGGACCGCTTGCGCCTCGTCCGGCGACGCAGTCCGCCCGGTGCCAATCGCCCACACCGGTTCGTAGGCGACGACGATCTGTGAAATGCAGTGCGCAAGGGTGTGGATCACGGTCGAAATCTGGCGCTTGACGATCTCGTCAGTGACGCCCGCTTCGCGCTCAGCGAGCGTCTCACCGACGCAGACGATCGGCGTCAGGCCGTGCGCGAGCGCGGCCTTCGCCTTGTCGGCGACGATCTGGTCGCTCTCGCCATGCATCGCGCGGCGCTCCGAGTGACCGACGATCACGTAGCGGCAACCGAACTCGGCCACCATCGCAGCCGACACTTCACCGGTGTAGGCGCCGGATTCATGCGCCGAGCAATCCTGCGCGCCCCAGCTCAGGGTGGAACCAATCAGCCGCTCACCCAATTGCGCAAGGTACGGGAACGGCGCGCAGACCGCGGCATCGCAAGTCCACGTGGCCTGCTCGTGTACCAGGCCGTCGAGCAATGCGGCATTCGCGACAAGACTGCCGTTCAGCTTCCAGTTGCCGACGACGAGTTTGCGACGCATCAGCGGCCTCCTCCGTTCAATTCCCGGCTCACCATGTCAGTACCAGTTTGCCGATGTGCTGGTTGGTCTCCATCAGTGCATGGGCCTGCGCCGCGTCGGCGGCGGCAAACACCGTGTGCACGACGGGCTTGACACGACCTGCCGCCAGCCACGGCCAGACCTTCTCGCGCAACGCGGCAGCGATCGCGGCCTTGAATGCGACTGGCCGCGCACGCAACGTCGACCCCGTGATGACAAGCCGACGCCGAAGCACGAGGCCGGCGTCGAACTCCGCCTTGACGCCGCCCTGCACCGCGATGATGACGATGCGGCCATCTTCCGCGAGGCAGCTCACTTCGCGCGCAACGTAGTCGCCCGCCACCATGTCGAGCACCACGTCGGCGCCGCGCTTCTCGGTGATTCGCAGGGCTTCGGCGGCGAAATCCTGCGTCTTGTAGTTGATCGCATGATCAGCGCCGAGCGCGATGCAGGCGGCGCACTTCTCGTCGCTGCCCGCGGTCGCGATCACCGTCGCGCCGTACGCCTTCGCAAGCTGGATCGCGGTCACGCCGATGCCGCTTGTGCCGCCCTGGATCAAGAGCGTTTCGCCAGGCTGCAATCGGGCGCGCTCGAAGACGTTGGACCAGACCGTGAAGAAGGTCTCGGGCAGGCTCGCCGCCTCGACATCGCTCAGCCCTTCGGGCACCGGCAGGCACTGGCCGACGGGCGCGACGCACAACTCGGCGTAGCCGCCCCCCGCAACCAGTGCACAGACGCGATCACCGACCTTGAGGCCGGCTGCCGCCATGGCCTGCGCGTCACCGCTTTCAACGCGCCCGGCGACCTCGAGCCCCGGCAGATCGGAGGCCCCGGCCGGTGGCGGATACGCGCCCTTGCGTTGCAGCACGTCGGGCCGGTTCACGCCGGACGCAGCGACACGAATCAGCAACTCACCCGCGCCGGCGACCGGGTCCGGGCGCTGCGTCAGACGCAGCACTTCCGGCTTGCCCGGCGCGGAAATCTCGATCGCGTTCATAGCAGGCTGGCGGTCGCGCTCAATCGCGAACCGGTGCCGGCTGACGCTCGAGAAGCGCCTTCATCGACAGCTTGACGCGGCCCTTTTCGTCGGTCTCGAGCACCTTGACGCGCACGACCTGGCCTTCGCTCAGGTAGTCGGTCACCTTCTCGACACGCTCGTGCGCGATCTGGCTGATGTGCAGCAACCCGTCCTTGCCCGGCAGCAGGTTCACGAGCGCGCCGAAGTCGAGGATCTTCGTGATCGGACCTTCGTAGATCTTGCCGACCTCGACCTCGGCCGTGATCTCCTCGATGCGCTTCTTCGCATGCGCCGCCTTGTCGGCGTCGGTCGAGGCGATCGTGATCGTGCCGTCCTCGCCGATGTCGATCGTCGTGCCGGTCTCTTCGGTCAGCGCACGGATCGTCGCGCCGCCCTTGCCGATCACGTCGCGGATCTTCTCCGGGTTGATCTTCATCGTGTACAGGCGCGGCGCGAACTGCGAGACCTCGGCCTTTGCCTCGCCCATCGCCTCCAGCATCTTGCCGAGGATATGGAGTCGCGCTTCCTGTGCCTGAGCGAGCGCGACCTGCATGATCTCCTTCGTGATGCCCTGGATCTTGATGTCCATCTGCAGCGCGGTGATGCCGCTCGTCGTGCCGGCGACCTTGAAGTCCATGTCGCCGAGGTGATCCTCGTCACCCAGGATGTCGGTCAGCACCGCGAAGCGGTTGCCGTCCTTGATCAGTCCCATCGCGATACCGGCGACGTGCGCTTTCATCGGCACGCCCGCATCCATCAGCGCGAGGCAGCCGCCGCACACCGACGCCATCGAAGACGAGCCGTTGCTCTCGGTGATCTCCGACACCAGGCGCAATGTGTACGGGAAGTCCGCTTCGCTCGGCAGCGCCGCGGCGAGCGCGCGCTTGGCCAAGCGGCCGTGGCCGATCTCGCGCCGCTTGGGCGTACCGAAGCGGCCCGCCTCGCCGGTCGCGAACGGGGGCATGTTGTAGTGAAGCATGAAGCGGTCGGTGAACTCGCCCGCCAGCGCGTCGACGCGCTGCGCGTCGCGCGCGGTGCCGAGGGTCGCGACGACCATCGCCTGTGTCTCGCCACGCGTGAAGAGCGACGAGCCGTGGGCGCGCGGCAGCACACTGTTGCGGATCTCGATCTGGCGCACGGTGCGCGTGTCACGGCCGTCGATGCGCGGCTCGCCCGACAGAATCTGGCTGCGCACGATGCGCGCCTCGATGTCGAACAGCAGCGTTTCGAGCTTGACCTCGTCGAACGCGGCGCCTTCGGCCTTCAGCGACTCCTTCGCAGCCGCATACGCGGTGCGGCAAGCCTCGGTGCGAGCCTGCTTGGAGCGGATCTGGTAGGCCGCGCGCAGCGGCTCTTCGGCGAGCGCGTTGACCTTGGCGATGAAGGCCTCGTCCTTCGCCGGCGGCTGCCAGTCCCACGCCGGCTTGCCGGCGTCGCGGACGAGTTCGTTGATGGCCGCGATCGCGATGTTGCCCTGCTCATGGCCGAACACGACGCCGCCGAGCATGATCTCTTCGCTCAGCTGATCAGCCTCGGACTCGACCATCAGCACCGCAGCCTGCGTCCCGGCAACGACGAGGTCGAGCTTGGAATCGAGCAGTTGCGTCTTGCCCGGGTTGAGCACGTATTCACCGTTGATGTAGCCGACGCGCGCGGCGCCGATCGGGCCGTTGAACGGAATGCCGGAGATTGCGAGCGCTGCGCTTGCACCGATCAGCGCCGGGATGTCGGCCGACACCTCGGGGTTGAGCGACATCACGTGCACGATGACCTGCACCTCGTTGTAGAAGCCGTCCGGGAAGAGCGGACGCAGCGGGCGGTCGATCAGGCGGCAGGTGAGCGTCTCGAGCTCGCTCGGGCGACCTTCACGCTTGAAGAAGCTGCCCGGGATCTTGCCGGCAGCGTAGGCCTTCTCGGTGTAGTCGACGGTGAGGGGGAAGAAGTCCTGGCCGGGCTTGGCGTCCTTCTTGGCGACGACGGTCGCGAGCACCACCGTGTCCTCGACGTTGACGAGCACCGCGCCCGATGCCTGGCGCGCGATTTCGCCGGTTTCCATCACGACCTTGTGCGGGCCCCATTGGAAGGTCTTGCTGATCTTGTTGAACATGCTCATGAGCTGTCTCCATTCGTGTGGGCGCTAGGGATGAGTGGCAGCGCCCGTCGCCTGGAGCCGAGGTCACCGCGGCAACAATGCCATTCCAGCGTGCTTCGCCACACCCCTGGGTGCTGGAAACGCGTTGGAATGACACAGCAGTTGCCCGGTAGGCCCAACTCCAACAAATGCGAAAAGCCTGTGCTGGTGCACCCAGACAGGCTCTGTCGCGTCGCCTTCGCCTACTTGCGAAGACCGAGTTTCTGAATCAGCGCCGTGTAGCGATCGGCGCTGCGATCCTTCAGGTACGTCAGCAGGCGCTTGCGGCGGTTCACCATCTTCAGCAGGCCGCGGCGGCCGTGATGGTCCTTGCTGTGCGTCTTGAAGTGCGGCATCAGATCATTGATGCGGGCGGTAAGGATCGCCACTTGCACTTCCGGGGAGCCGGTATCGTTCGCGCTGCGCGCGTTGTCCTTGACGATCTCGGCCTTGTTCAGGCTGGCATTCGACATGATGTGTTTCCGGTGTAAGGCCGTCCGCTCGCCGATTGGGCGATCCGGGGTGGCCATGGACTTGCGGTCGCAGGAGAAACGGCCCCGCGCCGTGCGTGAGCTCAGCGCCCCTCTTGAGGAGTCCGGGGCGCAAAGCCTTTCGATTATAGCTGAAGGGCACCCTGCAAGCGATCAGCCCCCTGTATCAGTCGCTGCGGATCGCGCGATGCGAAGCACCAGCGCAACCAGCCCTCGCCGCACGCGCCGAAGGCGATGCCGGGCGCGAGCCCGAGACCGTGCTCGACGACGAGGCGCTTGGCAAAGGCGAGCGAATCGTCTTGCCCGGCAACGCGAAAGAACGCGTACATGCCACCTGGCGGCGTCGCGACCGAGACGCCCGGCAACGCAGTCAGGCGAGGCAGCAGCGTGTCGCGTCCCAGCTTGAGCCGCGCGACGAGTTGCGGCACGAAGTCGTCCGCTTGCGCCAACCCGGCCAATCCGGCGCGCTGCACGAAGACCGGCGCGCACGAGGTGTTGAACTCGATCAGCTTGCCGATCGCGTCGATCAGCCGCACCGGCACGACCAGCCAACCCAGGCGCCAACCCGTCATCAGGAAGCTCTTGGAGAAGCTGTGCGCGACGACGAGACGGTCTTCAGGTTCGGCGATGTCCAGGAAGCTCGGTGCGGCCAGCCCTTCGCCGAACCACACACGCTCGTACACCTCGTCGGCGATGATCCAGGTGCCGGTGCGCCGGCAATGGGCGAGGATCACCTGCTGCTCGGTGCGCGTCAGCGTCCAGCCGGTCGGGTTGTTCGGCGCGTTGACGAGCAACACACGAGTTCGTTCTGTGACGGTCGCAAGCAACGCGTCGAGGTCGAGCGTCCACGCGCCATCTTTGACATGCAGCGCGAACGGCTTCACGTCGGCACCGAGGATCGCCGGTTGCGCAGGCAGGTTCGGCCAGACCGGCTCGACGACGACGACCTCGTCGCCCGCACCGGCAAGTGCCTGCATCGCGACCATCAGCGCGCTCACGCCGGATGAAGTGACGGCGATACGATCCGGCGTCACCACGCGGTGCAAGCCGGAGGTGTAGCCCGCGATCGCCTCCCGCAATTCCGGCAGCCCGAGATTGTGCGAATAGAAGGTCTCGCCCCGCGCGATCGAATCGACAGCGGCCTGGCGAATGAACTCGGGCGTCGGCTCGTCGCTTTCGCCGAACCAGAACGCGAGCACATCACTGCGGCCCATTCCGGCGTTGGCGACTTCGCGTATCCGCGACCCCGGGAGTTGCTCTATGGCTGTGCGCATCTTTGTGCGCCCCATCGAGCGCCCTCTTGAAAACCGGAGCTGACGCTCCACCTTCGACACCATGGGTGGCTGCAAGGCGCAGCGACCCGCAAATTGTAGGAGTCCGTCATGTTTGTCGTGCCCATCTCGTCCACCCTTCAACGTCGCGCACTTCGCGGCATGGCCATTCCCCGCTCCTTTGCCGGTTGGATCGACGCGCGCGATCCGATCGTTGCGTCCGAGTCCCCAAACCTTCGGGACGCTGGCGCCAGCGTGCCACCGCTCGACGTCGTCGAAACCGACACCACCTACACCGCAACGCTCGACATGCCCGGCATCGCGAAGGACCAGCTCGAAGTTTCGGTGGAAGGCCGTCGCGTCGTGATCTCGACCACAGCAGTCAAGTCGGAGGCATCGACCGATGCCGCGCAAGAGACCGCGGTCGAGACGCCGCGGGCGCTGCATCTGGAGCGCACAGCGCCCCGCTACGCACGCACGATCGTGTTGCCGGCCGAGGTCGCCGCCGGTGCGGCACAAGCGCGCATGGAAAACGGCGTGTTGACGCTGACGCTGCCCAAGCGCGTCGCCGACGGCGCGGCCAAGCTCACGGTGCAGTGACGCGATTCGGCGGCGCGCCGCCGGCCTCGGTCAGCGGCCAGCGCGGTCGTACGTCGAACGCATAGTCGGTACGCGTCTCGGCGATGCCGCGTTGCAGCCGCATCGCCGCGGCGAGTGCGATCATCGCGCCGTTGTCGGTGCACAGCGCGAGTTCCGGATAGTGCACACGCGCCCCGCGGCGGGCGCAGCGCTCGTTCAAGAGCGCGCGCAATCGCGCATTCGCGCCTACACCGCCGGCGACGACGAGGCGATCCAAGCCGGTTGCTTCCAACGCTGCAATCGACTTGCGAACCAGCACGTCGACGATCGCCTGCTGCGTCGACGCTGCAAGGTCAGCTTTGACGCGTTCGCCCGGGTTCTCTCCGCACTTGCGCCATTGGGTCATGACCGCCGTCTTCAGCCCGGCGAACGAGAAGTCGAGGTTCGCGCTGTGCAGCAGCGGCCTCGGCAATGCAAACGCGGCGGCGTTGCCCACCTCTGCGAGCCGGGCGAGCGCCGGCCCGCCCGGATAGCCCAGGCCGAGCAGCTTGGCCGACTTGTCGAAGGCCTCGCCTGCCGCGTCGTCGATCGTTTCGCCGAGCAGCTCGTATCGCCCGACATCGTCCACCCGCATCAGCTGCGTGTGTCCGCCGGAGACGAGCAAGGCGACGAACGGGAATGCGGGCGGGTCGGACGACAGGAACGGCGACAGCAGATGACCTTCGAGGTGATGCACGCCGAGCACCGGCTTGTCGAGTGCCATCGCGAGTGCGCAGGCGACGCCCGCGCCAACGAGCAGCGCGCCCGCCAGCCCCGGGCCGCGCGTATAGGCAACAACATCGATCGCGTCGAGCTTCACACCAGCCTCGGCGAGCACCGCGCGCGCGAGCGGCAGCACGCGGCGGATGTGATCGCGCGACGCAAGCTCGGGCACGACGCCGCCATAGGCCACGTGCATCTCGACCTGGCTGTGCAAGGCCTGCGCGAGCAGCGTCGGCACCGCATCGCCTTCGATGCGCACGAGCGCCACGCCAGTCTCGTCGCACGAGGACTCGATGCCGAGGACGATCATGCGCCGAGTGTATGCGGCGGGTCGAGGACCTCGCGGTCGGAGAGAGCCGTTCGCCGCGACCCACTCGGGTTCACGCGTTCGCGGTCCACCCGTGCGCTCGAGCGCGGCCGGACGGCGCACGTGTCCGTCACTGGGCTTGCGTGCGCGCGAACCACTCGGCCCAGAAGTCGATGCAGGCGCCGAGCTTGGGCAGGCGCTGGCGCGAACGGGCTGTCATCGCGAAAACCGGGACAGGTTGCGCGTCGACGAAGGCCGGCAACACCGGCACCAGGCGCTTCTCGTGGACCAGGGGCTCTGCCGTCACCGTCGCCAGCCGGCCGATGCCCAGGCCCTGCAGCACCATGTTGGCGATCAGTGCGGTGTCGTTGGCACGCCAGAAGCCCGCCGCCGCGAACCTGGTCGCCCGGCCGTCGACGACGAACGGCCAGTCGTTGAGTTGCGGCGCAGCGCTGTTGGTGATCAGCTTGTGCCTGAGCAAATCATCGGGATGCGCCGGCGTGCCGTCGCGTTCCAGATAGGTCGGCGTCGCGTAGAGCGCGCGGCCGTGGATGCCGATCTGTCTGGCCACCATCGTATCGGGCAGCGGCAGGCCGGTACGAATCGCGATGTCGATGCCATCGCGCGCCATGTCGGCGATCCGGTCGCTCACTTCGAGTTCGACGCGCAATTGCGGATGTCGCTGGTTCAGCAGCGCCAAGCTGGGCAGCAACTGGTGCTGGGCGATCGCCGTGCTGGCGGCGACACGCACCAGACCGCTGACCGCGGTCGTCTTGGTGGCGAATTCGGCTTCGAGATCCTCAAAGCCACCGCCCAGTCGATGGCAGTGGTCGAGGAATATCTCACCCTCGGCCGTGAGCGCGAGGCCGTGCGTCGAGCGGTGTATCAGGCGCGCCCCGCAGGTCTTCTCGATGCGGCTCAGCGTCCGCGAGACCTGGCTCACAGGCACATCACGCTCGCGCGCGGCGGCCGAGAGCGTGCCCAGCGCCGCCACGCGGGCGAACAGCTTCAGGTCGTCGAAGGCGAGGCTGTGCATGGGTCAATGGTAGAGGCCCGCCTTTGCGGTGAGCGCAACACGGATTTGAGTTTGATGCCGTTTCCGGTTTGCCCGGGCCTGCCTAGAGTCGGGGCACTGAACGAAGGAACCTCGCCATGGCCACAGAACACCTCTACACCACCGCCTCGCCGCAACACTTCGCGGATCAGGTCGATGCGGCCAAGCTGCGGGCGCTGGAACTTCGCCGCGAAGCCATCGCCCGTTCGTGGTCGATCGCCGGCCGCGGCCTGCGATCTGCATGGCATGCGCTCACGGCACGCTTTTCGGTGATCCGCGAGATGAGCCGCCGACCGCCGCACCCCTGCACACGCTGACCGTTGCGGGCATCGCCGAACTGGACCCACGGACAGGCCGCAGTTACGTCTTCCCCTGCCCGAGGTCGAAGCCCGGGTCGCGCCGCCTTGCGCGCCGCTGCCACCAGCGCCACAGCAACCACGGCAGACCGACGACGGTCAGCACGGCCCAGGCGACCGTCGCGTAGTCGGCCGGCGTCCAGCGCGGCGGCAGCAGGTCGGGGTCACGCAGATCGTCGGGGAACGGTCGTGGCGGCACCGGCACGATCTGCCTCAGCGCCGGATCGTTGGGCACAAGGGTGCGGTATTCCCAGGTCGAGACCGCGGGCGCGCCGCCAAACGCGCGGCTCGATGGAAACTGCGGGAAGCGCAGAAAGGCGAGCCCGGCAACATCCTTCGCGAGCATCGTCGCGAGCTTGCCTTCGGGCGGCTGCGGCGGTTTGCCGGACGCAAGCGCAAGCAGGCTCGCGAAAGCTTCCTCGAGCGCTGCCGCCGGCATCAACCGCGTCTGGTCGGTACGCAAATAGTCGAACGCGAGCTTGGCCTTGCCGATCGACAGGTCCTTCACCGCGATGAACGGATAGCCGAGCCATGCGAGCACGCGGCTGCTCGGCCCGCGCGCCGGCACGTCCCAGCCGAGCGCGCGCAGTGTGTCGATGCTTATCGACGCGCAGTTCTGGTTCGGGTGGTAGTAGACGAGCTGATGCCGGTAGAACTGGTTGAAGACGCGGTTCAGCGCCGATTGCACGAGCACCGCCGCGCGCTCGTCGTCAAGCACCGCGACGAGCATCGTCGAGGGCCGGTACCAACCCTGGCCCGCATTCAGGTCGGCAAGGTAGTTGTCGAGCGGCACCGGTGCGGCAATGATGCCCTTCTCGCTTTCGACGTCGAGCGAATAGAAGTTGTTGACGAGCCAGTCACCGATGCTGCCGTCGGCCTGCACGCGGCCGGTGACGATCGCAAAGTGCCCGCCGTGCGCCTCGTCGTCGTCGCCCTGCGCACCGTTGACCATCAGGCCGAGAACCGGCTTGCCGGCCCAGGCGCCGGCATCGCCCGGTCGTTGCCAGAGCGTCATCGCGGCATACGGGCTTTGCGCGCCACCTCGCGGCATCTCGCGCATCAGCGTGCGCATCTGCTGGGCCGCGTCCCCGGCAGGCAGTGCGCGTGCGGGGGGTGCGTTTGGGCCGAAGGCGAAATCCTGCGGCCAGATCGAGCGTGCGACAAACCCCTCTGGTGCGACCGCGCCGCGCAACGTCAGCTCGCGCGGCTCGAAGAACGCGATCGACGACGCATCCGCATACGAGCGGTTGAGCGCGATCTTGGGCACGAACTGCAGCGGCAGCGTACCGGTTGGCGTGATCAGTTCCTTGCCGTTTGATCCGATCCGAGCATTGCGAATGTGCTGCGACGCAGCGACCCAGACCAGTGGCGGAAAGTCGAGCGCCGCATCACTGGACCGCGTCGAAGCCCAGTGCTTCACATCGTCGAATGCGCGCACGCCGGTCTCATAGCCCGCCAGCGGCAGGCCCGGGTTCGGCACCGCGACCGTCTCGTTACGGAAGTACCAGGCCGCCTGGCGCGACGGTGGCAGCGCGCCTTTGCCGTCTGCCGAAAGGGAGAATGCGCTGGCGTCGTAGAGGCCAAGCCAGCCGCCGACGTTGGCGGGCGCCACCGAAGCCGCGGCGGTGTCGTCCGAGGCCTGGGCCGCTGCGCAGGCAAGCGACGCGATGCCGATCACCATGCCGGCCACACGACGCCACCATGCGGGTTGAGGGCCTTCAGAGTCCGCACGATGCGAAGCACCTGACCAACGGTGCGTGCTCACGCCGCAGGGGCCGCATCGGCCTGCATCGCGAGCCGCCCGCAGAGCATCAACGACGCCGTGCCGAAGGGCGACTGCAGCGTGTCGCCTTCGCACGGTTCGGGGTCGTCGCAGTCGATCGCTTCGGCTTGAAGCCGGTCCGTCGTTGCCGTTCCCCGGCCGATCCAATCCTCGATACGAAGTGTGTCGCTCATTGCCGATCCTGTACCGCCTCGCTCGCCGACACCACCCGCGATGTCAGTGCTTTTCCTTCGCGTGGTTGATCGTGTACTTCGGTATGTCGACCGTCACGTCCTTGTTCGCGAGCAGCGCCTGGCACGACAGGCGCGACTGAGGCTCCAGGCCCCACGCGCGGTCGAGCAAGTCTTCCTCGCTCTCCTCGATCTCGCCGAGCGAGTCGAAGCCTTCGCGAACGACGACATGACAGGTGGTGCAGGCGCACGACAGCTCGCAAGCGTGCTCGATCTCGATGCCGGCTTCGAGCAGGGCACGGCAGATGGACGTGCCGACACGAGCCTCGATACGCGCGCCATCGGGGCAGCACTCGGGGTTGGGCAGTACGGTGATGATGGGCATGCGCGGGGCTTGCGGTTCAGACGGCGTCGATACTGCGCCCGGCGAGCGCCTGGCGGATACCGCGGTTCATGCGTTCCGCGGCAAACGCCTCGGTGCCCTTGGCCAGCGCCTCGACCGCGGCGTCGATCGCATGGTGATCGACGCTGCTCGCGGCGACGCGCTCCACCTCGGCCACCAGGGCGTCGATCGCGCCGCGTTCGGCGTCGGTCAGCACGTCGCCATCAGCGGCGAGCGCCGAGCGCGTGCCAAGCAGCATCCGCTCGGCTTCGACCTGCGATTGACGCAGCGCGCGCGCCTGCATGTCGGCGTCCGCACTGCCGAAGCCTTCCTGCAACATGCGCGCGATGTCCTCGTCGGCGAGGCCGTAGCTCGGCTTGACGGCAATCGCCGCCTCGACGCCGGAGCGTTCCTCGCGCGCGCTCACGCTGAGCAGTCCGTCGGCGTCGACCTCGAAGCTGACGCGGATGCGCGCCGCACCGGCGACCATCGGTGGGATGCCGCGCAGTTCGAAACGGGCAAGCGATCGGCAATCGGCGACGAGTTCGCGTTCACCCTGGACGACGTGCAGCGCGAGCGCGGTCTGCCCATCCTTGAAAGTCGTGAAATCCTGTGCGCGCGCGGTCGGGATCGTGCTGTTGCGCGGGATGATGCGCTCGACGAGACCCCCCATCGTCTCGAGCCCGAGCGACAGCGGGATCACGTCGAGCAGCAGCAGCGCGTTGCCATCGGCGTTGCCGGCCAGTTGATCGGCCTGGATCGCGGCGCCGATCGCGACCACCTCGTCCGGGTTGATATCGGTCAGTGGCATCTTGCCGAAGAAGCCGGCAACCGCGGACTGCGCGCTCGGCATGCGCGTCGAGCCGCCGACCATCACCACACCCTCGACGTCGTCACGTCCCGCCTTCGCATCGCGCAGCACCTTGCGCAACGCGACCAGCGTGCGCTCGAGGAGAGCACGCGTCATCGCTTCGAACTGCTCGCGATCGACACGCACGGACAACTCGGCGCCCGCGAGCGGGCAGGCGATCGTCGCGTGATCGGCCGCGCTCAGCTTCTCCTTTGCCGCGCGCGCCGCGACCAGCACTGCGCGCTTGTCCTGCGGCGTCGAAGCCTCGAGGCCGGCCTCGGCGAGCGCCCAGTCGGCGAGCACGCGGTCGAAGTCGTCTCCGCCGAGGGCCGAGTCGCCACCCGTCGCGACGACCTCGAACACGCCCTGGCTCAGGCGCAACAGCGAAACGTCGAACGTACCGCCACCGAGGTCATAGACCGCGTACAAGCCTTCGGCGCCATGCTCGAGCCCGTAGGCCACCGCGGCGGCGGTCGGCTCGTTGATCAGGCGCAGCACCTTGAGGCCGGCGAGTTGCGCGGCATCCTTTGTCGCCTGGCGCTGGGCATCGTCGAAGTAGGCCGGCACGGTGATCACGGCGCCGAAGATGTCGGCGTCGAGGCTGTCCTCGGCGCGGCGGCGCAAGCTTGCGAGGATCTCGGCCGACACTTCGACCGGCGACTTGACGCCCGCCGCTGTCTGCAACTGCAGCATCCCGGGACTGTCGACGAATGCGTAGGGCAGCTTCGCGTGATCCTTCAGGTCGGCCAGTGCGCGACCCATGAAGCGCTTGACCGAGACGATCGTGTTGCGCGCATCGAGCGCCGCGTCGGCGAGCGCGTCGGCACCCACCACGGTGCGCCCATCCGCAAGATAGCGCACCGCCGACGGCAGGATCGCGCGGCCTTGAGCGTCCGGCAGGCACTGCGCGATGCCGCTGCGCATCGCCGCAACGAGCGAATGCGTCGTCCCGAGATCGATGCCGATCGCAACGCGCCGCTGGTGCGGGTCCGGGCTTTGGCCGGGTTCCGAAATCTGGAGCAAGGACATGGCGCTATTGTCCCAGCGCTTCGAGTCGGGCATCGACGTCGCTTGCGAAACGCTCGACGAACATCAGGGCTCTCACCTGCCCGGAGGCGGCAATCGGGTCGTGGCGATCGTCGAGCGTCGTCGCAAGTTCGGCCAGCAGCGTCCGATGCTCGGCAGCAACTTCGGTCGCGAGCGACTCGACGGCCTCCAGGCTCGTCGCCTCCTCGAGTGCCTCGCGCCAAGCCATCTGCTTGATCAGGAATGCCGTGGGCATCGCAGTGTTGTTCTCGGCGTCGATCGCGACACCCTGCAGGCTGCACAGGTAGGCGGCGCGTTTGAGCGGATCCTTCAGTCGCTGATACGCCTCGTTCACGCGCATCGCCCACTGCATCGCCACGCGCTGTGCCGCCGCACCCTCGGATGCGAATCGATCTGGGTGGACGTCGGCCTGCAACGCGCGCCACCTCGCGTCGAGAGCATCGCGATCCTGCGCGAAGCACCGCGCAACGCCAAACAGGCTGAAGTCGTCGTCCGTGAGTTTCATCGCACCAAAAAAACAGCGCGGCTGGTGGCCGCGCCTGCCCTTCCTTCCGCCAAAACCTAGACCCGGAACGACTCGCCGCAACCGCAGCGGTCCTTCTCCTTCGGGTTGCGGAACTTGAAGCCTTCGTTGAGGCCTTCGCGCACAAAATCGAGCTCGGTGCCGTCGAGGTAGGGCAGGCTCTTCGGGTCGATCAGAACCTTCACGCCATGTCCTTCGAAGACGACATCCTCTGGAGCCAGCTCGTCGGCGTACTCAAGCTTGTAGGCCAGCCCCGAGCAGCCGGTGGTCTTGACACCCAGGCGCACCCCCACGCCCTTGCCGCGCTTGGTGATGAAGCGCGACACGTGCCGCGCTGCAGCTTCGGTCAATGTGACTGCCATGAATCGATTCGCCCTGTCAGTGCTTGCGCGCCTTGTAATCGTTGACCGCCGCCTTGATCGCGTCCTCGGCAAGGATCGAGCAATGGATCTTCACCGGCGGCAGCGCGAGTTCCTGCGCGATCTGCGTGTTCTTGATCGTCAGCGCCTCGTCGAGCGACTTGCCCTTGACCCATTCGGTGACGAGCGAACTCGACGCGATCGCCGAGCCGCAGCCGTAGGTCTTGAATCTCGCGTCCTGGATCAGGCCGGTCGCCGGGTCGACCTTGATCTGCAACTTCATCACGTCGCCGCAGGCCGGCGCACCAACCATGCCGGTGCCGACGCTGTCGTCGCCCTTGTCGAATGAACCGACGTTGCGCGGGTTCTCGTAGTGTTCGATGACTTTTTCACTGTAGGCCATGATGGTCCTCCATTTCGTTCAGTTCAGTGGGCTGCCCATTGGACGGTGCTCACGTCGATACCGTCCTTGAACATCTCCCACAAAGGTGAAAGCTCTCGCAACTTGGCGACGTTCTCGGTGATCGTCGCGACGGCGTAATCGATCTCCTCGACCGTCGTGAAGCGACCGATCGTCATGCGCAGCGACGAATGCGCGAGTTCGTCGCTGCGGCCGAGCGCACGCAGCACGTAGCTCGGTTCGAGGCTCGCCGAGGTGCAGGCCGAGCCCGAAGACACCGCCAGACCCTTGATGCCCATGATCAGCGACTCGCCCTCGACATAGTTGAACGAGATATTGAGGTTGTGCGGCACGCGCCGCTCGAGGTCGCCGTTGATGAAGACCTGCTCGATGCCTTGCAGACCCTTGAGCAGGCGCTGCTGCAACATGCGCACGCGCTCGCTCTCCGCGCCCATCTCCTCCCGGGCGATGCGAAACGCCTCGCCCATGCCCACGATCTGGTGCGTCGGAAGCGTGCCCGAGCGCATGCCGCGCTCGTGGCCGCCCCCGTGCATCTGCGCCTCGATGCGCACGCGCGGCTTGCGGCGTACGTAGAGCGCGCCAATGCCCTTGGGTCCGTAGGTCTTGTGCGACGCGAGGCTCATCAGGTCGACCGGCAGCGTCGCCAGATCGATCGCGATCTTGCCCGTTGCCTGCGCCGCGTCGACGTGAAAGACGATGCCTCTCTCGCGGCAGATCGCACCGATCGCAGCCATGTCTTGGATCACGCCGATCTCGTTGTTGACGGCCATCACCGAGGCGAGGATCGTGTCCTTGCGCAGCGACGCCTTGAACGCATCGAGGTCGAGCAGGCCGTCCTCCTGGACGTCGAGATAGGTCACCTCGAAGCCCTGGCGCTCGAGCTCGCGCATCGTGTCGAGCACGGCCTTGTGCTCGGTCTTGACGGTGACGAGGTGCTTGCCGCGCGTCTTGTAGAAGTGCGCCGCACCCTTGAGCGCAAGGTTGTTCGACTCGGTCGCGCCGGAGGTCCAGACGATCTCGCGCGGGTCGGCGCCGATCAGCTCGGCGACCTGGGCGCGGCTCTTCTCGACGATCTCTTCGGCCTCCCAGCCCCAGGCGTGGCTGCGCGAGGCCGGGTTGCCGAAGTGCTCGCGCAGCCAGGGAATCATGGCGTCGACGACGCGCGGATCGACCGGGCTCGTCGCACCATAGTCCATGTAGATGGGGAAATGCGGTGTCATGTGTTCCATTGTCGCGTTGCTGGGCCGGGTTGGCAGGCGCGCGGCGCGGCGTCCGCGCGCGTCCAAGGTCTATTTCGAGAGGGCACTGCCGAGTGCGAACACCGAATTCGGCGCCGTGATCTTGATCGGCTTGACAACCGGCTGCGACGAGATCGCCCGCTTGATCGGCTGTTCCTGCACCGAAACGCCTTTCGCGAGTTGCTCGTCGACGAGCTTGCGCAGCGAGATCGAATTCAGGTATTCGATCATTTTGGTGTTCAGGCTCGCCCACAGATCGTGCGTCATGCAGCGGCCCGAGTCCTCGCCCATGCAGTTCTCGCGTCCTTGGCAGCCGGTGGCGTCGATCGGCTCGTCGACCGCGACGATGATGTCGGCGACCGTGATGTCGGCCGACTTGCGGGCAAGGGAATACCCGCCACCCGGCCCACGCGTGCTCTCGACAAGCTCGTGACGACGCAGCTTGCCGAAGAGTTGCTCGAGGTAGGACAGCGAAATCTGCTGGCGCCCACTGATCGCCGCCAAGGCCACCGGACCGGTGTTCTCGCGCAGCGCCAGATCGATCATCGCGGTGACCGCGAAGCGCCCTTTGGTCGTCAATCGCATGGAAAACTCCTTTGTGTCTGCACCCGGGATCTACGTTCGAGTACCCGAGTAATTTGGTCAATCATACCTTATCCCGACTGATTTGGTCAGGATTGGGATGAAAAGTTCCGCTGACTCTTCTTGATCAAGCCGATCGCCGCTTCTCGAAGGCTGGTGCCCGGGAACCGCGCTTGCCGAGGCGCAGCCGTGATCCTGCCGGCTACAGTCGGACTCGCCACGTCTGCCCTGCCAAACTTTTGCCCCTGACTCCCGCCGCCGCCATAGCCCGCACCGCCGACCGAGAGTGGAAGCTTTCGGGGAGCTGGACCGTGCGCGGGCTCGGCAGCCTGGCACGCGAGCTCGATGCCATGCAATGCGAGGCGGGCGACGTCGTGCTCGAAGGCGCGGCGCTCGACGCAATCGACACAGCGGGTGCCTGGGTGCTGCAACGCTGGCTGAACCGGCACGCCGCGAAGGCCAGCCTGCGCGCCTGGCCGCCGAAGCTCGAGAAGTTGATGTCGCTCGTCGCCACGCATCCGGAAGCGGCGGTCGTGCGCCCTACTCGGCACTCGCCGCTGGCTCGCGTCGGCCGGCGCGCCATGAAGTCCTGGGAGCAGGGGCATGGCATGTTGCGCTTCATTGGCGAACTTGTCGTCGTGGCGTCGCGCATGCTGGCCCACCCCGGTCGCTTCCGCTGGCGAACAACGCTGCGCAACGTCCAGATCGGCGGCTTCGATGCGCTGCCGATCATCGGCCTGACCTCGTTCCTGCTCGGCGTCGTCGTCGCCTACCAGGGCGCCGCTCAACTCCGGCACTATGGCGCGAACATCTTCGTCGTCGAACTCGTCGGCTACTCGATGCTGCGCGAATTCGCACCACTGATCACCGCAATCATCATTGCCGGCCGATCGGGCTCAGCCTATGCGGCACAGATCGGCACCATGCTCGTGACGGAGGAGGTGGACGCGATGCGCACGCTGGGCATCGATCCGATCGAGTTGCTCGTCCTGCCCAAGATTGCCGCGCTCGCGATCGCGCTGCCGCTGTTGACGGTATTTGCCGACGTGACCGGGGTACTCGGCGGCATGATCATGGCGCGCGCCCAGCTCGACGTCGGCTTCCCCGAGTTCATCGATCGCTTCGGGCGCGAGCTGCATGGCGCCTCACTCCTGATCGGCCTGGGCAAGTCATGGGTGTTCGCGATCATCATCGCGGTGATCGGTTGCTTCCAGGGCTTTCGCACACGGGGCAGCGCCGACAGCGTAGGGCGCCAGACGACGCTTGCCGTCGTGCAATCGATCTTCATCGTGATCGTTGCCGACGCGCTGTTCTCTATCGCGTTCAGCACGCTCGGGCTCTGAGCCATGGCCACGAACGGCGACGAGGCGGTGATCGAAATGCGCGGCATCTGCACGCGCTTCGGCAGCCATGTCGTGCACGAGGGGCTCGACCTCGAGGTGCGCCGGGGCGAGGTGTTCGCGATTGCCGGCGGCAGCGGCTCGGGCAAGTCGGTGCTGATGCGCGAGATGCTCATGCTGCAGACACCGAGCGCGGGTTCGGTGAGGGTGCTCGGCAACGACATCGCCACGTTGGACGACGAGCAGTCGCTAGCGCTGCGCCGCCGCTGGGGCGTGATGTTCCAGCGCGGCGGCCTGTTCAGCGCGCTTACCGTGCGCGAGAACGTCGGCCTGCCGCTGCGCGAGACGAGCGAACTCGACGACGCGCTGATCGACGGCATCGCGGAATGGAAACTCTCGCTCACCGGCCTGCCCCCGGATACCGGTTTGAAGTTTCCCGGCGAACTCAGTGGCGGCATGCTCAAGCGCGCCTCCCTCGCACGAGCGATCGCGCTCGACCCCGAACTGCTGTTCCTCGATGAGCCGACTTCTGGGCTGGACCCGGCAAGCTCGGCCGGCGTCGACGATCTGATCCGCCGCATGCACGCGCTGTACGGCCTGACGATCGTGCTGATCACACACGACCTGGACTTGATGTGGCAGGTGTGCGACCGTGTCGCGGTGATCGGCGAGCGCCGTGTGCTCGGCGTCGGCTCGATGGAGGAGCTGTCGCACCACACGCATCCGATCGTGCGCGGATACTTCGACGATCCGCGCGCGAGGAATGCGCGCGATCGGGCGCAGGCTTAGGGAGAGACAGTGGAGGACAAAGTCAACTACGCGCTGGTCGGCGGCTTCGTGCTGGCGCTCGGCGCGGCACTGATCGCCGGCGTGCTGTGGCTCGCAGCGGGCATCGGTGGGCAGAAGCGCTATGAGCCCTACCAGGCGATCATCAATGAGTCGGTCGCCGGGCTCAACATCAACGCGCCGGTCAAGTACCTCGGCGTCGACGTCGGCAAAGTGCGCAGCATCACGATCGACCCGGACCATCCGCAGCAGGTCCAGCTGATGTTCGAGATCGAACGCGGGACGCCGATCACCGAGGACACGCTCGCCGTGCTCAAGACCCAGGGCCTGACCGGTATCGCCTATGTGGAGTTGAGCGGCGGCACCCCGGATTCGCCGCCCCTCGTCGCCAAGGGGGACGGTTCGATACCGACGATCGGCTCCAAGCCTTCGCTGACCGCGCGGCTGGAGGCGGATGTCGCGACCGTCCTTGCGGGCCTGAACCGCACTTCGGCAGCGCTCACTGCGACACTCAGCCCCGAGAACCGGGATGCGCTCAGCCGCGCATTGACCGATACCGCCGCGCTGATGCACACGCTCGCGGCGCAGCAGGCTGCAATCAGCGCTGGCATCCAGAGCACTGCGCGCGCGGCAGCCAACGCCGCCCGGGCGAGCGAAAAACTCGGCGCGGCGATCGACCGCATCACGCAGAGCGCGGCTGCGGTCGAGAAGATGGCCGATCAGGTTGCGCGCACCGGTGCCGATGCGAGCTTCGCTGTGAACGCCGCGGCCAGCGACGTGCGTCGCATCGGGTCTGAGACACTGCCCGAGCTCGACCGCCTGCTCGCTCAGCTCAACGATCTCGCCGGCTCGCTGCGCCGCCTCAGCGAGCAGACCGAGCGCAACCCGTCGAGCCTCCTGCTCGGCGCACCGACGCTCCCCCCAGGCCCCGGAGAAAAGGCCAGGCCATGACGACAACTCCTCTTGTACGCCGCGCCCGGCGCGCCGCCAGTCTCGTCGCAATCTTCACGCTCTTCGGGCTGATCGGCGGATGCGCCTCCTCGTTGCTGCCCAAGCCGCCGCAACAGCCGGCGCTCTACGCGTTGAACGACGTCGCGTCGGCGCAAGCTATAGCGCCCCGCGCCGCGGACCCGACAACCAACCCGCGGCCGACGTTGATCGTCAACCCGCCGCGCGCGGCGGCAGGCTTCGATACACCCCACCTCGTCTACCTGCGTGCGCCGCACCAGATCGAATACTTCGCCTACAGCCAATGGGTCGACACGCCGGCGCAGATGCTCGCGCCCCTGATCGTCCGCGCGATCGAGCGCAGTGGCGCATTCAGCGCGGTGCTGCTCGCGCCGACCGCTGCCGCCGGTCAGTTCAGACTCGACACTGAAGTGATCCGCCTGCAGCAGGATTTCGGCGCCGCACCGAGCCAGGCGCGCTTCACGCTGCGCGCGGTGCTGCTCGACAGCGCAACGCGCCACGTCGTCGCGGTGCGCGAATTCGACGCCAGCGTGCCGGCGCCGTCCGAAGACGCGCCGGGCGGCGTCAGCGCGGCGAACATCGCAGTCCAGCGCGTGCTCGGCGAGCTTGCCGAGTTCGTCGCGAAATCGGCTGCAGCGCCCTGACGCCGAGCGCTTCGCTGCCCGCGTCGAGGCTCAGGTGCGGCCGGGCGCGGGCAGATCGGCCGGCACGATGTGATCGCCGACGTTGGCGCCAAAGGCCTGCTCGCGCAGCAACGCAAGCTGGTCGCGCACCCGCGCTGCCTGCTCGAACTCCAGGTTGCGCGCATGGTCGAGCATCTGCTTTTCGAGTTGCTTGACGCGCTTGCCGAGTTCCTTCTCGCTCAAACCATCGAACTGCGCCGCGTCCTGCGCCGCCTTCAGGTCGTTCTTCGCGCCATCCGGGTTGTAGACGCCGTCGATCAGGTCGCGCACTTCCTTCACGACGCTGCGCGGCGTGATGCCATGTTCAGTGTTGAACGCGACCTGCTTCGCGCGGCGCCGCTCGGTCTCCCCCATCGCCAGCTTCATCGAGTCGGTGATCCGGTCGGCGTAGAGGATCGCCTTGCCGTTCAAGTTGCGCGCCGCGCGGCCAATGGTCTGGATCAGGCTGCGGCCGGAGCGCAGAAAGCCTTCCTTGTCCGCATCGAGGATCGCGACGAGCGACACCTCGGGGATGTCCAGCCCCTCGCGCAGCAGGTTGATGCCCACCAGCACGTCGAACGCACCGAGCCGCAGATCGCGCAAGATCTCGACGCGCTCGACGGTATCGACGTCGCTGTGCAGGTAGCGCACCTTGACACCGTTGTCGGCGAGATAGTCGGTCAGCTGTTCGGCCATGCGCTTGGTGAGCGTCGTGATCAGCACGCGCTCGTGGACCTTCACGCGTTCGCGGATCTCCTGCAGCACATCGTCCACCTGATGGCTCGCGGGCCGCACCTCGACCGCGGGGTCGACGAGGCCGGTCGGCCGCACGAGTTGCTCGACAACCTGGCTTGCGCGCCCGGTCTCGAAATCGGCCGGCGTCGCCGAGACGAACACCGCCTGGCGCATCTTGCGGTCGAACTCTTCGAACTTCAGCGGCCGGTTGTCGAGGGCGCTCGGCAGGCGAAAGCCGTACTCGACGAGCGTCGTCTTGCGCGAGCGGTCGCCGTTGTACATGCCGCCGAGCTGGCCGATCATGACGTGGCTTTCGTCGAGGAACATCAACGCATCGGCGGGCATGTAGTCGACCAGCGTCGACGGGGGCTCGCCAGGCGCCGCGCCGGACAGATGACGGGTGTAGTTCTCGATCCCCTTGCAGTGGCCGATCTCCTGCAGCATCTCGAGGTCGAAACGCGTGCGTTGCTCGAGCCGCTGCGCCTCCACGAGCTTGCCGGCGGCGACGAACTCGGCGCTGCGCGTGCGCAATTCTTCCTTGATGGTGTCGATCGCCGCCAGCACACGCTCGCGGGGCGTCACGTAGTGGCTCGACGGGTAGACCGTGAAGCGTGGGATCTTCTGCCGGATATGGCCGGTGAGCGGGTCCAGCAGTTGCAGCGATTCGATTTCGTCGTCGAACAGCTCGATCCGGATCGCAAGCTCCGAGTGTTCTGCCGGAAAGACGTCGATCGTGTCGCCGCGGACCCGAAACGTGCCACGCGAGAAGTCGGTCTCGTTGCGCTGGTACTGCATGCGGATCAGCTGCGCGATGACGTCGCGCTGGCCCATCTTGTCGTGCACGCGCAGCGTCATCACCATCTGGTGATACGCCTGCGGCTCGCCGATGCCGTAGATCGCGCTGACGCTGGCAACGATCACCACGTCACGTCGCTCTAGCAGGCTCTTGGTGGCCGACAGGCGCATCTGCTCGATGTGCTCGTTGATCGCGCTGTCCTTCTCGATGAACAGATCGCGTTGCGGCACGTAGGCCTCGGGCTGGTAGTAGTCGTAGTAGCTGACGAAGTACTCGACTGCGTTCTTCGGGAAGAACTCGCGGAACTCGGCGTAGAGCTGGGCCGCAAGCGTCTTGTTCGGCGCGAAGACGAGCGCCGGCCGGCCAACGCGCGCGATCACGTTGGCCATCGTGAAGGTCTTGCCGGAGCCGGTGACGCCGAGAAGCGTCTGGAACGCGAGTCCGTCCTCGATACCCTCGACGAGTTTGGCGATCGCCGCCGGCTGATCGCCAGCCGGCGGATAGGGCATGAAAAGCTGGAAGGGCGAACCCGGAAACGCGGCGAACTCGCCCACGGCGAGGCCAGTGGCATCTGCTTCGCGCAATGGAACGGCCGCAGTGGCGACGTCTGACATGGGGGCACCTTGGTTCGGAGGCAAATCGGGGCGAAGACTAAAATCGTGACGCTCGGCTGCTTCTGCGACCGAGTGCAACAGACAAGCCTAACCGAGTCCAGCGCGTTGCGCCGGACGCAGCGCCAACGAGCCGCACCATGTCCCTCTTTTCCACCGTCGAACTTGCCCCGCGGGACCCGATCCTGGGTCTGAACGAACAGTTCAACGCAGACCCAAACCCGGCCAAGGTCAACCTCGGCGTCGGCGTGTACTTCGACGCCGACGGCAAGCTGCCACTGCTCAAGTGCGTGACCGAGGCCGAAGCGCAGATGCAGGCCGCGCCGAAACCGCGCGGCTATCTGCCCATCGACGGCATTGCCGTCTACGACAAGGCGGTGCAGGGGCTCGTGTTCGGCGCGGACAGCGCAGCCGTCGCCGAGGGCCGCATCGCGACCGTGCAGACGCTCGGCGGCACTGGCGGGCTCAAGGTCGGCGCGGATTTCCTGCGCTCGATCGCCCCGAATGCGCGCGTGCTGATCAGCGACCCGAGTTGGGAGAACCACCGCGCGCTCTTCACGAACGCCGGCTTCGAGGTTGCGGCCTACCCCTACTACGACCCGGCGGCGCAGGGTGTGAACGCGCAGGCGATGTTCGCCGCACTCGACGCCGCAGCGCCGGGCACGATCGTCGTGCTGCACGCCTGCTGCCACAACCCGACAGGCTACGACCTGACGCCCGCGCAATGGACGCAGGTCGTGCAGGTCGTGAAGGCCCGCGGCCTGGTCGCGTTTCTTGACATGGCGTACCAGGGCTTCGGCCAGGGGATTGCCGAAGACGGCGCGGTGATCGGCCAGTTCATCGGCGCTGGCATCGACTTTCTCGTCGCCACGAGCTTCAGCAAGAGCTTTTCACTCTACGGCGAACGTGTCGGCGCGCTGAGCGTCGTCTGCGAAAGCAGGGACGAGGCTGCCCGCGTGCTGTCGCAGCTGAAGATCTTCATCCGTACCAACTACTCGAACCCGCCAACGCATGGCGCGCAGGTCGTCGCGATGGTGTTGACGACGCCCGCGCTGCGCACCCTGTGGGAAGAGGAACTCGCCGCGATGCGCCTGCGCATCCGCGCCATGCGCACCGCACTCGTCGCGAAGCTGCGGGCGGCGGGGCTGAAACGAGACCCGGGTTTCATCACGCGGCAGCAGGGCATGTTCAGCTACTCGGGGCTGTCGGCCAAGCAGATGCAGCGCCTGCGCAGCGAGTTCGGCATCTACGGCGTCGATTCGGGGCGCATCTGCGTCGCGGCGCTCAACGACGGCAATCTCGATGCCGTCGTGCGCGCGATTGCCGCGGTCAGCGCCGACGACCCGTCCGCCTGATTCGACTGCGCGCGCAGCGCGTGTCGCGCACCAAACTTGTCACATAGGCGACAAGTTTGGGCGTTTCAGCACCCTGAAGCGGCGAAACACCGGGTTATTCCCGGTCACTGCGTCAGTGCAGAGACAGTCTAGTCCCTAGAATGGTGCGACGCAGCATGATTGCCGTGCGCCGCCGGGTACTGTGTCAGGCGCGCGGCTCAACGCGGCGCGCCGGCAAAGCGGCAACCACAAGGAGTAACGATGCTGTATCAGATGTACGAAACCCAGCGCGCGTTGCTGAGCCCGTTTTCGGAGTTCGCCTATACGTCTGCCAAGCTCTACAGCCACCCGCTGTCGCCGTTCTCGCACACCCCGCTCGCGCCGCGCGTCTCGGCCGGCCTCGGCTTGATGCACCGGTTGTCGAAGGAATACGAAAAGCCCGAATTCAACATTCATTCGGTGAACATCGACGGCGTCGACGTCGCAGTACAGCAGCGAGTTGCCCTCGCCAAGCCGTTCTGCCGGCTGCTGCGCTTCAAGCGCTTCACCGACGACGCGCCGATGCTCACGGTCATGAAAGACCAGCCGACCGTGCTTGTCGTCGCGCCGCTTTCGGGCCACCACTCCACACTTCTGCGGGACACGGTGCGCGCGCTGTTGCAGCATCACAAGGTCTACATCACCGACTGGACCGACGCCCGCATGGTGCCGACCGACGCCGGCCCGTTCCACCTCAACGACTACGTCGCTTACGTCCAGGAGTTCATCCGCCACGTCGGCCCGGGCGTGAACGTGATCTCGGTATGTCAGCCGACGGTGCCAGTGCTCGCTGCCGTTTCGCTGATGGCGAGCCGCGGGGAAGCGACGCCGCGCACATTGACCATGATGGGCGGGCCGATCGACGCACGGCTGAACCCGACGACAGTCAACAACCTCGCCACCAACAAGAGTCATGGCTGGTTCGAGAACAACGTCATCTACCGCGTGCCTGAGAACTATCCTGGCAAGGGCCGGCGCGTCTATCCGGGCTTCCTGCAGCACGCGGGATTCCTGGCGATGAACCCGGATCGACACATGAAGTCGCACTACGACTTCTTCCTCGATCTGGTGCGAGGCGACGACGACAACGCCGATTCGCACCGGGAGTTCTACGACGAGTACAACGCCGTGCTCGACATGCCTGCCGAGTACTACCTCGACACAATCAAGACCGTGTTCCAGGACTTTGCCCTCGTCAAAGGCACCTGGAAGGTCGATGGCGAACTCGTGCGGCCGCAAGACATCACCGAAGGGGCACTCCTGACGGTCGAGGGCGAGCTCGACGACATTTCTGGCATCGGCCAGACGCGCGCCGCGCACGGCTTGTGCGGGGGAATTCCCGAAGAGCGTCGGTTCCACTACGACGCCAAGGGCGCGGGGCACTACGGCATATTCTCGGGGCGGCGCTGGCGCGAGAAGGTCTACCCAGAGGTGCGCCGCTTCATCGCGGCCTATCACGTGCCTGCCGACCCGACGCCTGCATCGCCACCCACGCGCAAGCGGCGCGCGGCGACGGCGCAGTCTGCTGTGAAGCCCACGGCGAAGGCACGCACCTCCAAGCCGGCGGTGAAGCGGGCCCGATAGGGCAGTTCGATAATCGGGCGGTGATCGCCGCGACCGCCACCAATTTCGCCGACCTCGCCGAACGGCTCAACGACGCACTGCCGCAGACGCAGTGCACGCGTTGCGGCTACCCGAATTGCCGCGACTACGCACGTGCGATCGCGGCCGGGGCAGCTGAGATCAACCGCTGCCCGCCGGGCGGAGCCGAGGGCATCGCGCGATTGGCGCGCATCACCGGTACGACCGTCTTGCCGCTCGATGCATCGCGCGGCAGCGAAGGCCCGCTGCGGCTGGCGCTGATCGAAGAAGGCGCCTGCATCGGCTGCACGCTTTGCATCCAGGCCTGTCCGGTCGACTGCATCATCGGTGCGGCGAAACGCATGCACACCGTGATCGGCGAGCAATGCACGGGCTGCGAGCTGTGCCTGCCGGCGTGCCCGGTGGATTGCATTGCGCTGGTCGATGCCTCCAGCCCGCGCACCGGCTGGGCCGCGTGGAGCAGCGTGCAGGCAACGCAGGCGCGCGCAAGGTACGAAGCGCGCGCGGCTCGTCTTGCGCGCGAGCAACGCGAGACGGATGACCGCCTTCGCGTCACCGTGACCAACGTCAAGCCGTCCGATGAACCGCCAATTGGCGACACGCTGGCGGACGCTCGCCGCAGCGCGATCGTCGATGCCGCCCTCACGCGCGCGCGGGACCAACGCGAGCGGCCGCGATGAAATCCGCGGACATAGAAGCCTTCTTCGCCACGCTGAAGGCCGCCAACCCGCAGCCCGTGACCGAGCTCGAGTTCAGCAGCGTTTTCGAACTGCTCGTCGCGGTGCTGCTTTCAGCGCAGGCGACCGATGTCGGCGTGAACAAGGCGACACGCAGGCTCTTCGTCGTCGCTCAGACACCGAAGCAGATGCTCGCGCTCGGCGAGGAAGGCATCATCGAACACATCCGCACGATCGGCCTCTTTCGGAGCAAGGCGCGCCACCTGTTGCAGACCTGCCGCATCCTCGTCGAGCGTCATGGCGGCAACGTACCAGGTACGCGCGAAGAACTGCAGGCGCTCCCCGGCGTCGGCCGCAAGACTGCCAACGTGGTGCTCAACGTCGCCTTCGGCGAGCCGACGATGGCGGTCGACACCCACATCTTTCGTGTCTCCAATCGCACCGGGCTCGCGCCGGGCAAGAACCCGCTGCAAGTGGAGCAGCATCTGATGGAGCGCGTGCCCGCCGCATACGCGGTCGACGCGCATCATTGGCTGATCCTCCTCGGCCGCTACGTGTGCCAGGCGCGCAAGCCCTTGTGCGCGCAGTGTCTCGTTGCGCGCTGGTGCGACTTCGAGCCGAAGACCGCCGCATGAGGCGGAAGGCAACGCTCGGCGCGATCGCCGGGCTGGCGCTCTGGGCTGGGCTTGCGTCGGCGCAGCCCGTCAACGTCCGCGATGACACCGGGCAGGAGGTCAAGCTCGCCCAGCCAGCGCGGCGCGTCATCGCACTCGCACCGAACCTGGTCGAACTCGCCTACGACGCCGGCGGCGGTGCGGCGCTCGTCGGCGCGATCCGCTACAGCGACCACCCGCCCGCGGCAAAGAAATTGCCGCGCATCGGCGACGCCTTCGCGCTCAACCTCGAGCGCATCGCGCAGTTGAAGCCCGACCTCCTGCTGGTCTGGCAGTCGGGCCTGCCCGAGCGTCAACGCGAGCAGTTACGCGCGCTCGGTGTTCCCTTGTATGAAAGCGAGATTCGCCGCGTCGAGGACGTCGCCACGACGCTGCAGCGCCTCGGCGTGCTGCTCGGCACGCAGCCCATCGCCGACGCCGCGGCGGCTGCGCTGATGCAGCATTGGCAGGCGCTGCAGTCGCGCTACGCGAAGCGCGCGCCGGTGCGCGTGTTCTATCAGCTCTGGCATCAACCGCTGATGACGATCAACAGTGAGCACCTGATCGCGCAGGCGATCACCGCGTGCGGCGGCGTGAACGTGTTCGCGGCGTTGCCGGCACTGACGCCGACAGTCGGCTGGGAGGCCGTCGTGCAGGCCGATCCGCAGCTTGTGGCCAGCGCGCGCATCGACGACGTGAGCCGCACGCCGCCGGGACGTTGGCCCGAACTGCCGCAGATCGACGCCGTGAAGCACGGCCGCTTCGCGCTGCTGCCACCCGAGATCGACCGCATGAGCCCGCGCTTCGTCGATGCCGCGCAAGCCCTGTGCGAAGCGATCGACAAGGTGCGCTGAGCGGCTTTGCGATGCGCCGCGGTCGGCGTCAAGCCACGGCCAGCCACGCGCCATCGGCCTGCCGCCAGCGGCAGCCGTAGATCGCCTCGAGCCGTCCCGCATCGAGCATCTGCGCCGCCGGGCCGGCCTCCCAACGACCGTCGCCGTGCAGCGCCAGCACGTGCGTGGCGATGGAAGCGATCCAGTTCACGTCGTGCGCACTGACGACGAGGCAGCGATCGGCAAGGGATACGAGCCAGCGCGCCACCTGCAGTTGGTGCGCCGGATCCTGGAACGCGACCGGCTCGTCGAGCAGCATCAGCGGCGCGCCCTGCGCTGCGCACTGCGCGAGCGCCACCCGCTGGCGCTCGCCGCCCGAAAGCTGCAACACGTCGCGCGCGGCGAGCGATTCGGCGTCGAGCGCACGCAGCAATGGCGCCGCCTTGCCGTTCGGCACGCATACCGCGAGCTCGAGCAGACGCTGTACCGCAATCGAAAAGCGATCGTTCACCTGCTGCGGCGCGAAAGCGCGCACCGCGGCCGCGTCCGCTAGCGCCCAGGCCGATTGATCGCGACCGCGCCATTCGACGTGGCCGGTGCGCGCCGGCACCGACAACCCTGCAAGCGCGCGCAACAGCGTGCTCTTGCCGACCGCGTTGCGCCCGATCACGCACCATCGTTCGCCGATCCGTCCACGCCAGTCGAGATCGGCAACGAGCACTCGGCCCGCGGCGTGCAGCGTCAGGCCCCGCGCTTCGATCAAGGGCGAGGCCATCAGCGGACGCCCCTCAGCAGGAAGCCGATGAAGAGCGGCGCGCCGATCAACGCCATGACCGCGCCGACCGGCAGTTCCATCGGCGAGACAACCGTGCGCGCCGCGAGGTCGGCGGCGACAAGCAGGGTGCCGCCGCCCAGCGCGCACATCCACGCCAGATCGCGCGTGCGCTGCACACCCGCGAAGCGCAGCAACTGCGGCACGACGAGGCCGACGAAACCGATCGCCCCCGCGGTCGCGACTGCGAGCGCCGCCGCGAGCGATGCCGCGAGCAGCAGTTCGTAGCGCCGCCGCCGTACCGGCTCGCCAAGCAGTGCCGCTACCTCGCTGCCGAGCATCAGGCGATCGACACTGCGCGAACGCAGCGTGAGCGCGAGCGCGAAAGCGGCTGCCGCGAGTACGCAAACCCAACCCCGTTGCGCGCCGGAGAGGTCGCCGACGAGCCAGAAGATCGCACCGCGCAGATACTCGTCGGGCGTGATCGTCAGCAGCAGCGTCGCGATCGCACCGGTGACGGCGGCGATCATTGCGCCGGTCAGGATCAGGCGCGCCGAGGCGTCGTCGCTCGTCGCGAGCGCCGAACGCGCGAGCGCGAGCAGCAGCGCACCGGCCGCCAGCGCGCCGGCGGCTGCACCGAGCCAAAGCGTCAAGCCCATCAGCAATGCGAGCAGCGCGCCGACAGCCGCGCCGCCTGAAGTGCCCAGCACATAGGGATCGGCGAGCGGATTGCGCAACAACACCTGCATCGCAAGGCCCGACAACGCGAGCAGCGCGCCAACGCCCGCCGCAGCCGTGACGCGCGGCGCGCGCAAGGTGATGATCACTTGCGCGTCGAGCCCACCGCTGCCAAGCAGCAGCGCGGCACCAATGAGCAGCACCGCCCCCGCGATGAGCAGCGCTGCAAAGGCGATCAGACGTTGACCCGTCATATCCATCGCGATCAGCGTGTCCGTTGCGGACCGATGAGCGCGCCACGAACCGGCTGCGGGCAGGCCCGCGACCCTGCATCTCGACCGGAGTGCGTCTTGCGAGAGCGGACAGGCAAGCTGGCGAGGCATCCGGCAACGACCGTCAAGGGCAGCGTGAGCGCCGAACGATGAAGGGACATTGGAGGAAGTACCCGTACAAGGCGCCGACCACCCGCTTCCCCGCGGAGGACTGGCAACGCGGTGCATCGCGACTCGCGCGCGCACCTCTTGTTGGCCGGTATCCGGGCTGGCGGAATCGACCCGAGCGACCTTCCCGAAAGCGGTTGCCTTCAGTGGTGTGAGCACTCGAGCGGAGGCTGCCGTAGAGCAGCTTCGTCCGCCTTACCGTTGCGGGGGCAGCGCAGTTTCAAGAGCGCCGGCAACTGAGCCGCCGCGCCTTCTTCTGCTTCCCGTTTAACTGCGCCGGCAAGAGCACCGGCGCATGCACCAACCCGGCCATTGTCGCAGAGCACACCCCTACAATCGGCCATCCCCTCACGCCACCGTCAACCGCCACATGGCCACCGTCGAAGACCTTGCCTCGCGCGTCGAACGCCTGCTGCTGCGGCACGAGGAATTGCAGCGCACCGCGTCACTGCTCGAGCAGGAACTCGCGGGCCTCACTCAGGAGCGCGACAGCCTGCGCTCGCGGCTCAACGCGGCGCGCAGCCGGATCGACGCGTTGCTGGCCCGACTGCCGGCGGATCCACCCGCTGAAGACGCGGCGCAAGCCGCCAAGGGGGCCCGCCCGTGAAACAGATGGAAGTGACGATCATGGGCCAGAGCTACGTGCTCGGCTGTCCGGAGGGCGGCGAGCGCTCGCTGCTGGCCGCAGTGAGTCGCGTCGACGAAGAGATGAGCGCGATCCGCGACGCCGGACGCGTCAAGGCACGCGAGCGCATCGCGGTGCTCGCCGCGCTCAACCTTGCGTATGCGCTTGCCGAACGACCGACGGCGGTTTCGGGGTTATCGGACACCACGGTGGCCGGCAAGGACGTCGACATCGCCGCTCTTGTGCAACGCATCGATCAGGTTCTCGGCGCCGACGGCCAGTTGCTCTGAAATGCACTCGTGTCGAGCTGTGTCTTCGGGCACCTCTCGTGATGCTCGGGGCGTAGAATGAACCCGTCCGTTGCGCTCGCGGGAGTTCTATATTTCCTTGAACCGATGCTCTTGCCGAGCTAGGGCTTGGAACATCATCCGGCAGGCGTGAACGTCTCGCGTCAGATGATCCCAATGCCGGATTGACCTCGCCCACCTGGACCCTGGGTTCAGGAATGCGGCTCCCGGTTCGCGACGGACACCCACACCCTTCTGCACGTTCTCGCATGGCCATGGCGCAACAGTACTGGTTGATGAAGAGCGAGCCTTCTGAGGTCTCGATCGATGACCTGGCGCGCGCGAAGGCGCAGACGGTCGCGTGGTTCGGCGTGCGCAACTACCAGGCGCGCAACTTCATGCGCGACGACATGCGCGTTGGCGACGGCGTGCTCTTCTATCACTCGAGTTGCCCGCAGCCGGGCATCGCCGGGCTCGCCGAGGTGGCGAGCGCCGCCTATCCGGACGCGACGCAGTTCGACCCGAAGAGCCCCTACTTCGATCCGAAGTCGACGCGGGACGCGCCGCGCTGGATCAACGTCGACGTCAAGCTGCGCTCGCGCGAACGCCTGATCGGGCTTGACGAACTGCGTGCCGAGCCGAAGCTGGCAACGATGCGCATCCTGCAGCGCGGCAACCGGCTTTCAATCACACCGGTGACGGCCGCCGAGTGGCGCTACATCTGCGAGCGCATTTGGGGGCGCACGGACTGATCCGAGCGCTGCGTTGCGTGTCGCTTGAGTACGCGTTGCAGGCTCGCGAAGCCGGGTTCGCCGTGAGGCGACGGAGCACTCCCCTAGCCGTAGGGGCTATCGCAGCCCTGCACGTGTGCCTATAACGGCTTGATCGGCGCCTGTGGCCCGCGGTGTCGACGTTCGAAGGGCCGATACCGCCTGCAAAGGAAAGCACATGGCACGCACAATCGGATCCTGGTGGATCAAGGACGGCATCGATGGCCGCCGGATCGAGGCGCAGGGCTTCGCCTCGACGCTGAATTCGCTTGCCGGATTCAGCTGGACGGAGGATCACGGCGATTCGGGGGTCCTCGAGAAGGACTTCGTCGAAACCGCCAACTACACCGAGAAGGTCGACAACGTCGACGCGGTGCAGATGTCCTCGCACGGCAATCCGGACTCGTTTTCGGTGTCGAACGGCTCGGTCTCGACATCGGACACGATCCGCTTCGGCAAGGGAGATCTCGAGATCTTCGCCACGCACGCCTGCCATTTGCTGGAGAACACCACGGCGCATCCGATCGGGCGCTGGTGCAAGGCGTTCGACCGCCTGCACTACATGTGCGGCTTCCACAACAGCTCCTACAGCGGCGGCGGTCAGAGCCCGCGCGGACAGTACTTCGCGATGTACGCGGCCTGGCTGCACGCAGTCGTGCCCTTCATGCCGCAGTACCCGGTGCGCGAGGCCTGGAAGATGGCCAATGTGGTCGTCGAAGGCTCCAACGTCGAATGGGCCTATCTGCGATGCGAGGGCACCGGCGCGAACACCTACAACGAAATGCTCACGACGAGCGAGCCGGCCGACCCGGTCACCAACCGGTCGTTCTGGACTGCGCACGGCTCGTGCTGAACGGGGAGCGCCATGACAATCAAGCTCGCAAGTCTCGATATCAAGGCAACGCTGCCAAAGCTGCCCAAGACATTGCCGGTGTACGCCCTCAGCGCGCCGTCGCTGCAGGAGCGCGGCCCGGCGCTGGCACGCCTCGGTGAGCACCTCAGGCTCGGCAAGTTGCGTGCGGTCGACCTCGACCACGGCACGGTGCTCGCCAGCGCCAATGGCGACATCACTTGCTTTCACGCCAGCGGCGCGGTCTGGGCGCGTGATGCTATGGCGACCCGCGGCAGCGAGGACGAGTTGCGCAAATGGGAAGGTCAGACAACGTCGCGCGTCGCCGGTTGGCCTGTCGCACTCAATGCGACAGCTTCGCGCCGATTGATTTCGCAAGCTTCGGAGCTGCTGCAGCCGCTCGAACTGCTCGGCAAGGAAGTCAGTTCACGGGCCGTGCAACTTGAGCAGGTTGCGCAGCTCGATGCCAAGGGCAGGGAGCGCGTTCGCGGTGCGGGCCAGGCAACCGTCAAGTTCGGCTACGCGGTTGACGGCGTGGAGGTGCGCGGGGCGGGCGGCAAGACGTTGGCATTTGCCGAACCAGACACGTCGCAGGCGCGCTTCGCTGGCATCTTCCACTCTTGGCGACCGTTGGGCAAGGCAACGACGCTGAAGTTAGGTTCGCTCGAGCAGGCACTCGCCGTCGGGCTGTTGAACGACCCGGAACTCGATGCCTATAGCAAGGCGGGGCACAAGATCCTGATCACGAAGCTGGATTTCGTCTACATGGCACTGCCAGCCTTCGTCCGCCAGAACCATCTTTTTCCGATGTTCCAGGTTGAAGGCGTCGTGTCCGAGGGCAAGCTCGGCATCAGCTTTCACTTCGGCCGCTACCACCACGCGGCGCCGCCGCGCGCCTACGCCGCGGCGGACATGTACGCGCCGTATCTGAGCATGAACCCGGATGGCATTTCGCCGAAGGATGCGCGCAAGAGCGTGGGCTGACCCGCGCTGGCACCGTGATTGACGCCTTGCCGCGCGGGCGCGGCAAGGCGTTCAGTCCGACTCGAAGCGGATGCTCGCGAGCGTGACGTGGTTGCCGCCGCGACGTCGTGCCTCGGCGAGCGCTGCTACGGACGCCCGCATCAGTTCTTCCTGGCTCAGCGCGGTGTGCGGGAAGCTTGCGACGCCCATCGAAACCGTGAAGCCGATCTCTTCGCCGTCGAGCATCACGATCTGCGTTGCGCACTGGCGGCGCAACCCCTCCATGCGAGAGTGCGCGGTGGCCAGCCCCACGCCCGATAACAGCACCGCGAAATGATCGTCGTCGACCCGGCACGAGGCGTCCATCGCTCGCGTATTGCTTCGCAGCAGTCCGCCCAGCGCTTCGAGAACGCGAACGCGCGCCCCAGCGCCAAGCGCGAGCGCCTTCTCGGAGAGCGGGTCGAGCGTGATCGAAACGAGTGCAAATTCGCGGTGTTCGCGCGATGACAGGTCCACTTCGCGCCGCAGTTGGTCCTCGAAGTGAACCCGCTGGTACAGCCCCGTCTCGGCGTCGCGCAGATTGCCATCGGGCGACTCTCGTCGCTGGGCCTCACCGGAGCGTTGCTGAGTCTCTATCTGTTGCAGCGCGCGCTGCAACTGGGCGTCCTTCTGGCGTGCGGAGGTCAGTTCCGTCCAGATGCCGAGCAGGTGTCGCGGCTTGCCGCCGCCCGTCGGCGGGAGCACGCAGCGATAGACACTGAACTCCCGCCGCTGACCGTCGCGCTCGATCCGGTGTTCACTCCGCTGGAAGCCGGATTGCGCGGCCGCAGATTGATCGGCTGCACGCAGCGCCGTCCACTGACCCGACTCCATCAAGTCGGCGTCAGACAATCCAAGAATCTCCTGTGCGGGCCGGCCCAGCAGCTCAGCCATCTGCACGTTCACGTGCAGGTAGCGGCCCGTCCCGATCTCTTTCACCGCGAGCAGATTGCCGGACTGATCAATGAAGTCGAGCAACGCATCCCGCAGCACCGCCAAGGCGAATCCAGACGCATCGAGGCCCGGGCCGTCGCCGTTCGGCAGCGCGGACTTCGCAGGGGATTCCGGTGGATTCATGGCGAGCTCTTCCCTGACAAACTCATGCCACCCGGATCGCCGTTCAATCAGGGCGATTCGCGCGGGGGCACCGAAACACATGCCCGATCTTGGCCGGGCAGTCGCAACAATTCAAGCAACTCCTCGGAGCAAGGGATACCCTCTCCCTAATTTGATGATACCGGTCGGTCCAAACAGTCCCCATGGGCAAATGCCACAGTCCAGCCGTCCGCGATGTGTCGGACCTGGCGCAAAGCGCAGGACGCCGGTGCGTTCCGGCATGCCAGCAGCGCCACGAGCGGTGCGCGCCTGAAGCTGATCGGTCACTCGGCTCGCGGGCCACATTCAATGTCGGCTGACTTCGATGTCGCAATCATCGGCGCAGGCGCCGCCGGCCTGATGTGCGCCGGCATCGCGGCCCAGCGCGGCCTGCGCGTGCTCCTGATCGACCACGCGGCCAAGGTCGCCGAAAAGATCCGGATCTCGGGCGGCGGACGTTGCAATTTCACGAACCGCGACACGGCCCCGGGCAACTTTCTATCGGACAACCCGGCCTTCTGTCGCTCGGCGCTGGCTCGCTACAAGCCGCAGGATTTCATCGACCTGTTGCAGCAGCACCGCATCGCCTGGCACGAGAAGCACAAAGGGCAGCTCTTCTGCGACGAGGGCAGCGAGCAGATCATCTCGATGCTGCTGCGCGAATGCGACGCCGGAGCGGTCGTGCGCTGGCAGCCATGCCAGGTGCACTCCGTGCGCAGCGGGGCGTCTGGTATGGTGCTCGACACGCAGCGCGGTGCGGTGCGGGTAGGCTCGATCGTCGTCGCTACGGGCGGGCTGTCGATACCCCAGCTCGGCGCGAGCGATTTCGGCTATCGCGTCGCGCGTCAATTCGGCCACGCCATTGTCGAGCCCCGGCCCGCACTCGTGCCACTGCGCTTCGATCCGACAGCGTGGACACCATTTGCGACGCTCGCGGGGGTCGCCTGCGAGGCGAGGATCGAGGCCGGGGACAAGCCGCACTGCGCCTTCTCCGAGGACTTGTTGTTCACCCACCGCGGCCTGAGCGGCCCCGCAGTTCTGCAGGCTTCGAGCTACTGGCGCCCTGGGCAGTCGCTGCGCATCGCGCTCGCGGATCAGGACGCAATCAAGCTGGCGCTTGGCACCGCAAAGCGCACGTCGCGCCGGCACCTCGGCAATGAGCTCGCACAGTACTTGCCCCAGCGGCTCGCCGAAGCATGGTTGCAAGTGCAAGGACTGGATGAACGGCTGCCCATATCCGAAGTGCGGGACAAGGACATCGTCCGTCTCTCGGAGAGCCTGGCTCGATGGGTATTGACCCCCTCGGGCAGCGAAGGCTGGCGCAAGGCCGAAGTCACCGCCGGCGGCGTCGACACGCACGAACTCAGCTCGCAGACAATGCAGAGCAAGCGCGTGCCCGGCCTGTATTTCATCGGCGAGGTGGTGGACGTCACCGGCTGGCTCGGCGGCTACAACTTCCAGTGGGCCTGGGCCAGCGCAGCGGCGTGTGCGTTTTCGCTCGAGCGCGCAGGGCTTAGAGCGGCCCACGCCACCTGATGGCGGACGGACGCCAAGCCGGCTATAATTGAACGCTTTGCTGTCGGTCCCTGCTTTTGGGTGCGCGCTGCGCACTTGAACAAGCAGGCCGGAACACACCGCGGCAAGCGCTGCACAACCTTCACACTGATCACCAATGACTACTGTTCGCGTCAAGGAAAACGAGCCGTTCGACGTCGCCCTGCGCCGCTTCAAGCGCACGATCGAGAAGCTGGGCTTGCTGACGGACCTGCGTGCCCGCGAGTTCTATGAAAAGCCCACCGCCGAGCGCAAGCGCAAGAAGGCCGCCGCGGTGAAGCGCCATTTCAAGCGCATTCGCAGCATGCAGTTGCCCAAGCGCATGTTCTGAAGAGCGTCGACGACGCCTGCGTGCCATGAGCACACTGCGGCATCGGCGCCCAGCGTAGCCGGCCGCTCCCGAAGCCCGCGACGGCACACCTCGCGGGCTTTCGCCTTTCTTCGCCGTCCTACCCGATACCGCCATGAACCTCAAGGATCGCATCACCGACGACATGAAAAGTGCGATGCGTGCGCGCGAGGCGGACCGGCTGCTCGCGATTCGCGGATTGCTCGCGGCGATCAAGCAGCGTGAAGTCGATGACCGCATTGAACTCGACGACACCGCGGTCACTGCGATCATCGACAAGCAGATCAAGCAGCGCAAGGATTCGATCACGCAGTTCGAAGCTGGCGGGCGCGCCGATCTGGTCGCCAAGGAAAGTGCCGAGTTGCGAATCCTCGAGGCCTACCTACCCGCGCGGATGGGCTCCGACCAGATCGCGCACGAAGTCGCCACAATCGCGACGGCGCTGGGCGAGGAGCTCGCCCGCCCACTCGGCGCTGGCGACATGGGCCGCCTGATGGCGGCCGCCAAGCTCCACTTCGCCGGCAAGGCGGAAATGTCCGCCGTGTCGGCCGCTGTGAAGCGGTCGCTCACCCCATAGCGCGACGCCAACGTCTGCAGGAGGAACTGACTGATGCACCAAGACACCTACGATCTGCGCCCGCTCAGCCCCGAGCTGAGCGTCGCGGCACAACTCGATCCCGCGGCGATGGCCTCGGTCGCGCAGCAGGGTTTTCGTAGCGTGATCAACAACCGGCCGGACTTCGAGGGCGGCCCCGGTCAGCCCACGAGCGCCGATATCGAAGCCGCGGCCATTGCGGCCGGCCTTGCCTACGCCTATCTGCCCGTTGCACCCGGCGTTCAGAATCCGCAGGAAGTGGCACGCTTCGGTGAACTCGTCGAAGCCCTGCCCAAGCCGATCCTGGCGTTCTGCCGTTCAGGCACGCGATCGGGCAATCTGTACCTCGCAAGCCAGCAGCGCTGAAGCCAACGCTTGCGGTACCCCGGCTTCCCGTGACTTGACGCGCCGAGAAGACTCGGCGCCGCTTTGATCGCCCCCTAAGGCTTCTGTCCGCGCTTCTCGTCCTGTTTCAGGGCTCGCTCAAGCGCCTTCATCGGGTCTTCGGGCTCATCCTGCGGGGCAGCGGCACCGGGTGCGCTCGCGCCGGGATCCGCTGACAGGTCTTGATAGCCCGGAGACAGATTCTCGTCGTGCAGCTGGAGTTGACGAAGGATCTTGTCCGCATCGAGCTTCTTGGTTTTCTCGATGCCGCCTGTCACGAGCTGCGGATAGGCAATCACGGCGGCGACCATGATGAGCTGCAGCACGATAAACGCGATCGACCCTTTGTAGATCTGTGAGGTCGCAACGGCCGGAATGGCCTCGCCGGTGATTCGGTCTTTGTAGTCCGACTTGGCTGCGACGCTGCGCAAGTAGAACAGCGCGAAGCCGAATGGCGGTGTGAGAAACGATGTCTGCAGGTTCATCGCAAGAATCACGCCGAACCAGACGAGCACCATTTCCGGCGGCGTGCCCTCGGGCAACAGCCCCGGCAACATCTTGTTGGCGACCGGCGCAAGGATCGGGATCACGATGAACGCGATCTCGAAGAAGTCGATGAAGCAGCCGAGCGCAAATACCAGCAGGTTGACGACGATGAGGAAGCCTAGCGCGCCCCCCGGCATGCTGTGAAACAGCTCCTCGACCCAGATGTGCCCGTCGGCAGCATTGAACGTGAAGCTGAAGACGGTCGAGCCGATCAGGATGAACATGACGAAGCAGGCCAGCCGCACGGTGGCATCGAGCGCCTGCACAAGCTGCCTGCGACTGAGTTTGCGGCGTGCGCTGGCCATGATCAGCGCTCCCAGCGCTCCCATCGCGCCGCCCTCGGTCGGCGTCGCGATGCCGAGGAAGATCGTTCCGAGGACGAGGAAGATCAGCACCAGTGGCGGGATCAGCACGAACGTGACGCGCTCGGTCAGGCGCGACAGCAATCCGATCTTCAGGTGCTTGTTGATGAGCGCGAGCGACAGTGCGAGCAACGCACCGATCGTGAGTGACAGCACGAATTTCTCGTCCGTCGGCGCTGCCGCCGTTCGATCGATCATCGGGTTGATCACGTCCTGATGGATATGCCACCAAGCGACACCCGCGGCGCCACAAAGGGCGAGCAGCGCAACCAACGACAAATGCCCGCTCGCGCCGTTCTTCTCACGGTAGATGCGCGCCTCGGCCGGCAGCGCCGGCACCCACGATGGCTTGAAGATCGCGACGAGCACGACGAAGCTCAGATATGCGCCGACCAGCATCAGGCCAGGAATCAAGGCACCGGCGTACATATCGCCCACCGAACGACCGAGCTGGTCGGCCAGCACAATGAGCACGAGAGAGGGCGGGATCGCCTGCGCGAGTGTCCCCGACGCCGTGATCGCGCCGGTCGCAACCGTGCGGTTGTAGCCGTAGCGAAGCATGATCGGCAGCGAGATCAGGCCCATCGAGATCACCGCCGCCGCGACAACGCCGGTCGTCGCCGCGAGCAGCGCGCCGACAAGGATCACCGCAATCGCCAGTCCGCCGCGCACCGGGCCGAACACCTGGCCGACCGTCTCGAGCAGGTCCTCGGCCATCCCGGATCGCTCGAGGATGATGCCCATGAAGGTGAAGAACGGAATCGCGAGCAGCGTGTCGTTCTGCATGATGCCGAACACGCGCAGAGGCAGCGCCTGGAACAGCGTGGCATGGAACAGGCCCGCCTCCATGCCGATGAAGCCGAACAGGAGCCCAGTGGCGGCGAGACCGAACGCAACCGGAATGCCGGACAGCAGGAAGACGAACAGTCCCGCGAACATCATCGGGACAAAGTACTGCGTGAGCGCGCTTGCTTCCATTTACTTGGCCTCCGCCTGCTTGCGCTCAAGCTCGGCGGCGAGTTCCTCGGCCAACAACTCGTCGTCCGTCTTTCCGGGTTCAACGCTGAACGGCTCGGGCAGGCGCCCCCTCAGGAAGGCGATGCGCTTGATCAACTCCGACACCGCTTGCAACAACAGCAACGCAAAGCCGAACGGCACCAGCGCGTACACCGGCCATCGAATAAGCCCGCCGGCGTTCTGCGACATCTCGCCCGACTCCCAGGCCTTGGTGAACAGCGGCCAGGACAGGCTGATCAGGATCAGGCACAAGGGGATCAGAAAAGCGACGATACCCACGGACATCGATCTTCGCGTTCGTGCGCTTGGGCAATTTGCCCGAGATGAAGTCGATGCGCACATGCACGTTGCGCAGAAAGGCATAGCCGGCGCCGAGCAGGAACACGGCAGCGAACAGATACCACTGGATCTCGAGGAATGAATTCGAACTGACGTTGAACGCCTTACGAATGATCGCGTTGCCGGCGCTGATCAGGACGGCCGCCAGCACGAGCCAGCGGATGAGATGCCCGACACTGTCGTTTAGCCAGTCAATCCCGTGTGACAACTTGAGCCATGCAGACACTTCGACGCCCTCGACATTTCCGCCGCCATGGCGCAACACACGCCCCTTCGCAGCCAGACCGCACTGTACGGACTCCTGAGTGCGATACAGCGCTCGCCGACCGAACCTAGGGAAAGCACTGCCAGCGATGCCAACTAATGCACCAGAGCGGTGCGGCCGCAGCGTGCGCTATGCGCGTTCGATACGCGCGTATGCCGAGTGGTTGTGTATCGACTCGAAGTTCTCGACGTCGACGCTGTAGCGGCCGACGCGCGCATCAGCGTTCAGACGCAGCGCGACGTCGCGCACCAGGTCCTCGACGAACTTCGGGTTCTCGTAGGCGCGTTCGGTGACCCACTTTTCGTCGGCGCGTTTGAGCATCGGCCAGATCTCGCACGACGCGCTGTCCTCGGCGAAGCGCACGAGTTCGGTCCACGCGACATCCTGCAAGAGCTCGATGCGGATCGTCACGTTCGATCGCTGGTTGTGCGCACCGTAGTCAGAGATTTCCTTCGAGCACGGGCAAAGGCTCTTGACCGGCACGACGACCTCGGCCCAGACCGTTGTCTTCGCTGTGCCGACCTCGGCAATCCAGCGTCCCTGGTATTCGAGCAGGCTCTCGACCCCGGAGACTGGCGCACGCTTGCGCACGAAGAACGGAAAGCACGCCTCGATGCGGCCCTGCTCCGCGTGCAGGCGTTCGAGCATCGCGGCGCCTGCCTGGCGCAAGCCCCCCGCGTCGAGCGGCCCCTCGAGCGCGTCGAGCCAGGCGACGAAGCGCGACATGTGCGTGCCCTTCTGATCCGCCGGCAAGGCGACATCGAGCGCCCAGAGCGCGACCGTCGACTGCGCCGCGGCGCCGATGCGCAACTGCAGCGGATAGCGCACGCGCTTGATGCCCACCTGCTGGATCACGAGGTGGCGCTCGTCGCGCCCACTCTGCGTGTCGGGTATGTGCAGCGCTTCTGGGTGGTGACTCATGGATTTCATCGGGAACCGTGGGATCGCGGCCCGGACTTCACGCGGGCCGCGTTCGAGGATGGCAGCAAACGAGCAAACGCGCAGCGCGCAAGGACAATTCGGCGCCGCCGCTTCAGTGATTGACGGCTGGACGCACGAGCTGCGGCTTGACGGCAAACCGCTGCAGGATCGATCGCTCGATGCCGGCGGCGTCCAGTCCGCACATCGAGAGCAACTTGGCCGGGTCGCCGTGCTCGATGAATTCGTCCGGCAATCCGAGCACGAGCACCGGCGTGGCGATGCCCGCCGCCTGCAGCGCCTCGATCACCGCGCTGCCCGCACCCCCCATCGTGCAACCTTCCTCGACCGTCACGATCGCCTCATGCGTACGTGCAAGCCGAGTGACGAGATCGACGTCGAGCGGCTTCACGAAGCGCATGTTCGCAACCGTTGCGTCAAGGCGCTCGCCCACCACAAGCGCCGGATACAACAGCGTCCCGAAGGCAAGAATCGCAATGCGCTGGCCGCGGCCGGAGGCCTCACGCCGCAGCTCGCCTTTGCCGAAGGGCAGTTCGGTGAGGCCCGGCTGAACCTGCGCACCGATGCCCGCGCCGCGCGGATAGCGCACTGCCGTCGGATGGTCCTGGCGAAATGCAGTCGTCAGCAACTGGCGGCATTCGTTCTCGTCGGCCGGCGCCATGATGCTCATGTTCGGGATGCAGCGCAGGTAGGCGATGTCGTAGGCGCCGGCATGCGTCGGGCCGTCTGCGCCGACGATGCCCGCCCGGTCGAGCGCGAACACGACCGGCAGGTTCTGCAGCGCCACGTCGTGGATCAACTGGTCGTAGGCACGCTGAAGGAAGGTCGAGTAGATCGCAACGACCGGCTTTAGCCCCTCACACGCAAGGCCGGCCGCAAACGTCACTGAATGCTGCTCGGCGATGCCGACATCGTGGTAGCGCAGCGGGAAGCGTCGCTCGAATTCGACCATGCCCGAGCCCTCGCGCATCGCCGGCGTGATGCCGATCAGGCGCTCGTCAACCGCCGCCATGTCGCACAGCCAGTTGCCGAAGATCTGCGAAAAGGTCGGCTTGCCAGGCACCGCCTTGGCGAAGCCTTCGGCAGGGTCGAACTTGGCTGACGCGAAGTGGTAGCGCACCGGCTCTGCCTCGGCGAGCTTGTAGCCGTAGCCCTTCTTCGTCACCACATGCAGGAACTGCGGCCCCTTCAGCTGGCGCAGGTTCTCGAGCGTCGGGATCAAATCGTCGAGGTCGTGGCCATCGATCGGGCCGACGTAGTTGAAGCCGAACTCCTCGAAGATCGTGCCGGGCACGACCATGCCCTTGGCGTGCTCCTCGAAGCGGCGCGCGAGTTCGAACAGCGGTGGCGCATTCTTCAGCACCGTCTTCGCGGTGTCGCGGGCGGCGGCGTAGAAGCGCCCCGACATCAGCCGCGCGAGATGGCCGTTCAATGCGCCGACCGGCGGCGAGATCGACATGTCGTTGTCGTTCAGGATGACGAGCATGTCAGCGTGCGAGACGCCGGCGTTGTTGAGCGCCTCGAAGGCCATGCCCGCGCTCATCGCGCCGTCGCCGATGATCGCCACAGCGCGGCGGTGCTCACCCTTCAGGCGAGAAGCAACGGCCATGCCGAGCGCGGCCGAGATCGAGGTGGACGAATGCGCGGTGCCGAAGGTGTCGTACTCGCTTTCCTCGCGGCGCGGGAATCCGCTGATGCCTCCGAGTTGGCGCAGGGTCGACATCTGCTCGCGCCGGCCGGTGAGGATCTTGTGCGGGTAGGTCTGATGGCCCACATCCCACACCAGGCGGTCATGCGGCGTGTCGTACACCGCGTGCAGCGCGACCGTAAGCTCTACCGTGCCGAGGTTGGAGGACAGGTGGCCGCCGGTCTGCGACACGCTGTGCAGCAGGAAGTCGCGCAATTCGGAAGCGAGCCGCTTGAGATCGCTGCGGGACAGCTGGCGCACGTCGGCCGGGCATTGGATCGTGTTGAGCAGTGCGTGTTTCATGATGTGCTGGAGGCGTCCTCGGAGCTCGCCGGGCCGCCGAAAGAGGCCTGGGGCCCTCTTGGCGCGCACGCGGGGCGGCGGCAACGCCGCAGGTGTCTTGGGGCCGTCATTCTTAGCTTTCGCGCTCGACGATCTTGTCGGCCAGCAGGCTCAGCCAGGCAGCTTGTGCCAATCCGCTGCGCGAGAGCGCGGCGAGTGCCGTGTCACGGAGCTCGGCGGCGTGGCTGCGTGCGGCGTCCAGGCCGAGCACCGTCACGTAGGTGGGCTTGTTGTCGTTTGCATCCTTGCCGGCCGTCTTGCCGAGCGTCTCGGATTCCTGCGTCACGTCGAGGATGTCATCCACCACCTGGAACGCCAGGCCGATCGCATCGCCGTAGTCCGACAGCGCCTGCCATTCATCGGGCGTCGTCTTGCCACAGGCGGCGCCCATCAGCACGCTCGCCTGCAACAACGCACCGGTCTTGCGATGGTGCATGTCGCGCAGCGTGCGCTCATCGAGCGGCTGGCCGATGCTGACGAGGTCGATCGCCTGCCCGCCGGCCATGCCGGCGTGCCCCGCGGCACGCGCCAACAGCGAGCACAGGCGCGCCTGCAGTGCCGGCGCCAGGCCGCGCTCAGGCGTCAGCACTTCGAACGCGAGCGCCTGCATCGCGTCGCCAGCGAGCATGGCCTGCGCCTGGCCGAACTGCACGTGCACCGTTGGCTTGCCACGGCGCAGCACGTCGTTGTCCATGCAGGGCATATCGTCGTGGACGAGCGAATAGGCATGGATCAGTTCGACCGCGCACGCCGCGCGCAACGCGGCGTCCTCATTGCCGTGCACGGCCTGCGCGGCCGCGAGCACGAGCAGCGGGCGCACGCGCTTGCCGCCGTCGAGCACCCCGTAGCGCATCGCCTGGCCGAGGCCGGCAGGAGCTTCAGTCGGCACCCAGCGTTCGAGCGCTCGTTCGACAGCGTCGAGTTCGGTACGCGCCCAAGCATCGAAGTCGGCCAACTTCATGCGTCGATCCAGGGTTTGAGCTGCCCGTCCTCCAGCACCTTGACCTGCGCTTCCACGGCTTCCAGACGGCCGCGACAGAAAGCGAGCAAATCGGCACCGCGACGGTAGCTTTCGAGCAGGTTGTCGAGCGGCATCTGTCCACTCTCCATCGCACCGACCAAGCGCTCAAGTTCCGTCAGGGCGTCTTCGTAGTTCGTGGGCGCCGCATGCGGCGGGCTCGGCGAGGCGTGGGTAGGCTTGACCATCTTGCAGGGTGAAACCTCAATTGTAGTCAGCGCATCCCCCTCCGGTATCCCGAGAGTAACGAGGTGAAAGCAGCGCTGGGTAGAATTCCGCCCTCGACCGGTTGCGCGCGGGCTTCCCGCGACTTCGCGATTCCGGGCGTCCGGCCCCACTCAAAGGCCACCCAGACCGCCTCGTGGCGATTCGACACTATCCGATACGGGAGATCTGCGGGACCATGTCCGACCTGAGCCTTGCGCAGGGCACACTAGACCGCAGTCGCTCCCAACTTCCGGTATCGGCCTATTTCGATCCGACGCTGTTCGAACGCGAGCAGACTCAGATCTTCTCTCGCGCTGCGCGCTACCTCGGCCACGAACTGATGGTCCCAGCGGTCGGCGACCACTACGCGCTGCCGCAGGAGGGCGAAGGCCGCGCGCTGGTGCGCACCGCCCAGGGCGTCGAAGTGATCTCCAACGTCTGCCGCCATCGCCAGGCCGTGATCCTGCGCGGCCGGGGGAACACGCAGGGCAACATCGTCTGCCCGCTGCACCGCTGGACCTACGACCTGCACGGCCGCTTGCTCGGCGCGCCGCACTTCCCCGAAGACCCGTGCCTGAACTTGCGCAACTACCCGACGCAAACATGGAACGGCCTTGTGTTCGACGCCGGAACATTCGATGTGACCGCGGAGCTCGAGCGGGTCGATGCCCGTGCGAACTTCGACTTCAGCGGCCACGTGCTTGACCGCGTCCACGTGCACGAGTGCCGCTACAACTGGAAGACTTTCATCGAGGTCTACCTGGAGGATTACCACGTCGGCCCCTTTCACCCCGGGCTCGGCAATTTCGTGAGTTGCGAGGATCTGCGCTGGCAGATGGGCGCCTCTCACTCGCTGCAGACCGTCGGCGTCGCGAGTTCGCTCGGCAAGGCGCTCGGTCGTGCGGGCTCTCCCGTCTATGAACGTTGGCAGGCCGAAGTGATGCGCTACCAGCAGGGCCGTACCCCGGCGCACGGCGCGGTGTGGCTGACGCTGTATCCGACCGTCATGGTCGAGTGGTATCCGAACGTGATTGTCGTCTCGACGCTGTACCCCAGAGGCGCGCAGCAGACCATCAACGTCGTCGAGTTCTATTACCCGGAGGAGATCGCAGCCTTCGAGCGCGACTACGTGCAGGCGCAGCAGGAGGCGTATCTCGAAACCTGCGAAGAGGACGACGAGATCGCGTTGCGCATGGATCAGGGCCGTGCTGCGCTGCTCGCACGCGGCGACGACGAAGTCGGCCCCTATCAGTCGCCGATGGAAGACGGCATGCAGCACTTCCACGAGTGGTACCGGCGTCAGATCGGCGCGCACGTCGAGGCGGCGCCCGCGCGCACCGCCGAGTGACGCGCCACAGGCCCGCAAGCTCCCTTTTTGCCGCGCCCGTGTGAGAGCCGTTCTGCGCACTCCGGCAGGCCTGATGGTGCTGTCTTCGCTGCTGTTTGCGCTAATGGGCGCTTGCGTCAAGTTTGCGTCTGAGCGCTATGCGCCAGGCGAAATCGTGCTTTACCGCGGACTCGTCGGCGCGATCGTCATCGCGCTGATGACCTACGTGCGCGGCGGCACCTTGCGCACCGCGGTGCCGGCGATGCACTTCTGGCGCAGCCTGACGGGGGTCATCTCGCTCTCGCTGTGGTTCTTCGCGCTTGCCAACCTGCCGCTCGCGACTGCGGTGACGCTCAACTACATGTCCTCGGTCTGGATGGCGCTGTTCCTGATCGGCGGCGCGATCGCGCTCGGCGGCGCACGCGTCGATCCGCGCCTCATCCTCACCGTGCTCGCCGGCTTCGCGGGCGTCGCCTGCGTGTTGCAGCCCGCCATCGCGCGCGACCAGATCTGGGGCGGCCTGGCCGGTCTCCTGTCGGGCGTTCTCGCGGCGACGGCCTACCTGCAAGTGACCGCACTCGGGCGAGTCGGCGAGCCCGACTACCGAGTCGTCTTCTACTTCTCGCTCGGCAGCGTCATCGCGGGCGCGGCCATGACGCCGCTCACCGGCGGGTTGCACGGCCACAGCGCGGGCGGCCTCGCGCTGCTGATCGCCGTCGGCCTGTTCGCCACGACGGCGCAGATGCTGATGACGCGCGCCTACGCGAGCGGCCCTACACTCGTCATCGCAAGCCTGCAGTACTTGGGCATCGGCTGGTCGTTCATGTTGGGTGTACTGCTGTTCGACGATCCGGTCACCGCGCTCGCGCTGCTCGGCATGGCGCTGATCGTCGTCGCCGGCATCGCCGCGGCGCGCCTGCGCCACGATGTCAACCCCGCCCGCGCGGTGAACCCAAGCGTCGAAACATGAAGTCCAAAGATCTCCCCAACGCCAGCCCCCTCGTCAGCGCAGAGGCCTTGAAGTCAGCCCTGGACGCCGGCGCCAACGCGGGTGCCCAGATCGTGCTGCTCGATGCGAGCTTCGATCTCTCCGACCTCGACGCCGGCCGTCGCGCCTTCGCCGAGGGGCATGTGCCCGGAGCACAGTACGCCGATCTCGACCGCGACCTGTCGGGCCCCAAGGCAGCGGCTGGCCCCGGATTCACCGGCCGCCATCCGCTGCCGTCACGCGAAGCGTTCGCCGCGACGGTCGGTCGCTGGGGAATCGGCCCCCGCCATTTCGTCGTCGCGATGGACCGCAACGGCAGCCCTTACGCTGCACGGCTGTGGTGGCTGCTGCGCTGGCTCGGACATTCGCGCGTCTGGGTGCTCGACGGCGGCATCGCTGCCTGGCGCGATGCCGGTGGTCCGTTGACGAACGAGAGTGCGCCGCCCCGGCCCCGGCCCCCGTATCCGCGTCAGTCGCGCTCGATGCCGACCGTGGACGCGGCGACGCTTTCTCGCGCGCTCGGCGTCTGGTGCGCGCTCGACGCCCGCGCGCCAGAGCGCTTCCGCGGCGACGTCGAGCCTCTCGATCCGGTGGCCGGCCACGTCCCGGGTACGCTCAACCGCCCGTTCAAGGACAACCTCGAACCCGGCAGCACTCGTTTCAAGGCCTCCGCGCAACTCGCGGCCGAGTTCAATGCCGTCAACGGCCGCCGGTCGCCCGCGCAGACCGTGCATCTTTGCGGCTCTGGCGTCACCGCCTGCCACAACCTGCTCGCCATGGAGGCCGCCGGCCTGCCCGGCGCAGCGCTCTACCCGGGCTCGTGGAGTGAGTGGTGCGCCGACCCCGCGCGGCCGGTGGCTCGCGGCGGCTGAATCACGGAGCGGGACGGACCCCAACCTGATTCAGATCAACCTTTAAGGCGCAAAACGCTGCACCATCGGGTTCTCGGCGCCAGACGCCATATCCACGCAGAAGGAGCTCATCATGTTCAAGCGCATCCTCGTCCCGACCGACGGCTCCGAACTCACCGCCAAGGCCGTCACCGCCGCGATCAACCTCGCCAAGGCGGTCGGCGCGTCGATCTACACGCTGAGCGTGAAGGAGCCTTTCCCCTACAGCGCGATCTCCGAGATGCAGCCCGTGCCGCCGCAGGAATTCTTCGACGCGCAGGAGCGCATTGCTGCCGAGCGCGTCAACACCGTACGCGCCGCCTGCAAGGCCGCCGCACTCCCCTGCGAGGCGCACACCATCGAGGCCATTCACCCGTGGGAGGCGATCATCGAGCACGCCAAGGCCAACGCCTGCGACCTGATCGTCATGTCCTCCCACGGCCGGCGCGGCGTCACCGCGCTGCTCCTCGGCAGCGAGACGCAGAAGGTGCTGACGCACTCGACGATCCCGGTGCTGGTGGTGCGCTGAGCCCGGCGCTGCGCCTGACGCTGGGGCCGCCCCTCAGCCCCCGTGTACGACCTGCACCACGATCACGATGATCCCCATGCCCGCCGCGAGCCAGGCCAGCTGCGCGGCGGTGTCCTTCAGCGACATGCGCTGCTGCAGCTGCGGGATCAGGTCGGCGACGGCGACGTAGATGAAGCTGCTCGAGGCGATCACGAGAAGGTAGGGAAAGAGCGATTCCCACTGGCCGACGATGAAGTAGCCGATCACGCCGCCAACCACCGCCGAAAGGCCCGATAGCGCGTTGTAGAGCAGCGCCTTCCCGCGTGAGAGTCCAGCGTTGAGCAGCACGATGTAGTCGCCCACCTCCTGCGGAATCTCGTGCGCGATGATCGCGAGCGACGTGACGACGCCCAGGTGCACGTCGGTCAGGAAGGCGGCGGCGATGATGATGCCGTCGCAGAAGTTGTGGATGCTGTCGCCGAGCAGCACGCTCCAGCCCCCGCGCCCGGCCTGCTGGGCATCGAAGTGATGATGGTGGTGGTGTCCGTCGCCCTCGTGATGATGCGTGTGGCGGTAGAGCTCGGCCTTTTCGAGCAGGAAGAAGAACATCAAACCCGCGAGCAGTGTCGCGAACAGGCTCTGCGGACTCGCGTGGCTCTCGAACGCTTCGGGCAGTACGTTCAACAGCGCGGTAGCGAGCAGGACGCCAGCCGACAGGCTGACCAGACTTTTCACGACGCGTGCGAGCAAGCCAACCGTCAGGCTTGCAGCGATCACCACCGACAGCAGCCCGCCGGCGAGCGTTGCGAGCACGATGTACAAGAGAATCATCCAGCGTGGCCCGTGGGCACGTTGATGGCTTGCGCGCACCGAGATCGCAGCGGGGCCGCGGCCCTGCAGCGATGCATCGCGGCAGTCATCAAATCACGCCGTGGGTCTTGAACCATGCGACGCAGCGTTTCCAGCCCTCCTCGGCCGCCTCCTTGCGAAAGCTCGGCCGATAGTCGGCGTGAAACGCGTGCGGCGCTTCAGGGAAGACGACGAACTCGGACTTGCGTGCCGCGGCGCTGCCGGTGGCGAGCGCGACCTTCATCTTCTCGACCGTGTCGAGCGGAATGCCCGCATCGGCGCCCCCATAGAGCCCCAGCACCGGTGCGTGCAGATCGCCGACGAGATCGATCGGATGCTTCGGCTGCAGTGCGCTGGGCGTGCCCACGAGCCGCCCGTACCAGGCGACGCCAGCCTTCAGCGTGGCGCTGTGCGCCGAGTACAGCCAGACGATGCGCCCGCCCCAGCAGAAGCCGGTGATGCCCAGGCGCGCCGTGTCGCCGCCGTTTGCGCCGGCCCAGGTGACGCAGGCATCGAGGTCTCCCATCACCTGCGCGTCGGGCACTTTCGAGACGACTTCGGAGACGAGCTTGGCGACCTCCCCATACGACTGCGCGTCGCCCTGGCGCACGAAAAGCTCGGGCGCGATCGCAAGATACCCAAGATGCGCGAAGCGGCGCGCGACGTCGGCGATGTGCTCGTGCACGCCAAAGATCTCGGAGACCACGAGCACCACCGGAAGTCCGGACTTGCCGGCAGGCATCGCGCGGTAGGCCGGCATCTTGAAGCTGCCAACGGGGATCGAGACCTCGCCAGCGGTCAGACCATCGCTCGAAGTCTTGATCGTCTGCGCCGTGACGGGCAGCACCGCCGCGGCGAAGCCACTGCCCACAGCGGTCGCGATGAAACCGCGGCGGCTCAAGTCTCGCGCGGGTGCCAAGGTGCCGACTTCCTCACTCGGAAAGCGTGTGGGATCGTTAGGCACGGCCGTCTCCTGATTGCGTTGCGGTAACCGCGATTCTAGGAAGCCCGAGCCCCGCGCCGGGCAGCGTCATCGAAAGCCATGACAATTCATCCATGGAGACCAGCCCCGAGTTGACGCGTACACCGTCGCAGACCTCCCGCTGGCCCGAGCATCTGGCGGCGATCGACATGGGCTCCAACAGCTTCCGCCTCGAAATCGGGCAGGCGCTGCATGGCCGCTATCGTCGCATCGACTACCTCAAGGAGACGGTGCGGCTCGGCGCCGGGCTCGACGCCGATGGCCAGCTCGACGAAGCGGCGACCGAACGCGGTCTCGCTTGCCTCGCGCGCTTTGCGCAACGCCTCGTCGACTATGCACCGACCCAGGTGCGCGCGGTCGCGACGCAGACGCTGCGCGAGGCGCGCAACCGCGACGCCTTCCTCGCGCGCGCGCAAACCGTGCTCGGCCGCCCGATCGAAGTCATCTCCGGCCGCGAGGAGGCGCGCCTGATCTATGCCGGCGTCGCGCGCCTGCAGCCCTCGGACGCGCGCCGGCTGGTGGTCGATATCGGCGGGCGTTCGACCGAGATGATCGTCGGCGCTGGGCGCACGCCGAGGCGTGCCGAATCGTTCGGGGTCGGCAGCGTCAGCCTGTCGATGAAATGCTTCGCCGACGGACGCTTGACCGAGGACGCCTTTCGCCGTGCCCAGATCGCCGCCGGCGCGGAGTTCGAAGAAGCGCTGGTCCCGTTCGGCCGCAAGCACTGGCGCGAAGCGCTCGGCTCCAGCGGCACGGTGGGCGCCGTCTCGCAATTGCTCGTGGCAAGCGGCATCACCGATGGCAGCGTCACGCCCGACAGCCTGCGGTGGTGCATCGCGCAGTGCCTGCGCGCGGGGCACATCGACCGCCTCGCGCTGCCGGGCTTGCGCGACGACCGGCGTGCGGTGATCGCCGGCGGCCTTGCAATCCTCTACACGCTGGCGACGCACTTCGGCATCGAGGTGCTGCACCCGGCGCGCGGCGCGCTGCGCCAGGGCGTGATCTTCGACCTGGCAGAACGCCGCGTCGCCGCGCGCGACCCCGAACACGCGCACGATATGCGCGACGCGACGGTGCGTCGAGCTGCAGCGTCGCTTCATGGTCGACGCCGAGCACGCCGCGCGCGTTGCCTCGGTCGCCGACGCGCTCTACACCTCGGTTCAGCCGCGCACCGGCGACGGCTTGTCGCGCGAGCAACGGCGCGAACTTCGACGCGAGCTTCATTGGGCCGCAGCGCTGCACGAAATGGGCATGATGGTTTCTCACCACGACCATCACCGCCACAGCGCCTACCTGCTGTCGCACGCAGACGCGGCCGGTTTCTCTCAGTCGCAGCAGCGCCGGCTGGGTGAACTCGTGCTCGCGCAACGCGGCAGCCTGCGCAAGAACGAGGTGGCGCTCGCAGCCGAATCATTCGCGTGGCAGGCGCTGTGCCTGCGGCTCGCGATCATCAAATGTCACGCGCGGTCGGAAGTGAATCCTGCCGTGCTCAAGCTCTCGCGTCAGGGCACGGAGGTCCGGCTCGGCTTCGCGCGAGGCTGGGTCGAGATCCATCCGCGGACGATGTACCTGCTTGGCGAAGAGGCCGCCGCGTGGGAGCGCGGCGGTCCACTGCGGCTGCGGCTCAACGACCCAAGATAGCCGTCCGCCGCGGCGCGCCGCGCACTACAGCCCGTCCACCGTCTGCGCGGCGTGCAATGTGATCTGCACCTCGCCTTCGCGTTCGCGCAGGCGCAGCCACCACACCGCGGCCTTCTTCATCGCCCAGGGCTGGTCAGCACCCGAGAGCAGCCGCGCCGCCGCCATGCCGAGCGTCGGCTGATGGCCGACGACGAGCACCGGCACGCGACCGTCCGGCCAGCCCGCGACGACGAGAAGTTCATCGACCGACCGTTCGGGAGCGATCGACTCGACCGTCTTGAACTTGCGTTCAAGCGCGTCTGCCGTCTGCTGCGTGCGCACCGAAGGGCTGACGATGATGCGGGTCGATTCGGCGAGACGCGCGTTCAGCCACTCCGCCATGCGGCGCGCCTGGCGCTCGCCCTTGGTGGTCAGCGGACGCTCCATGTCGTCCTGACCGGGTCGGATGATCTCGGCTTCGGCGTGGCGCCACAGGATGAGGTCCATGCGTCTTTTTCGTTCGTCTGAATCAGTCAGCGGCCGCCGCGCAGCAGCTCCATCAAGGCCTGCTGGGCACTTGCGCCCTCGGGGCCGACTCGCGCGTAGCTGCCGTCGCTCTGCTGTTGCCACGCATCCTTGCCGTCGTGCAGATAGGGCACCAGGCATTCATCGATCAGACGCTGGCGCAGTGCGGCATTGCGCACCGGCCATGCGACCTCGATGCGGCGGAACATGTTGCGGCTCATCCAGTCCGCGCTCGTCAGATAAAGCGCCTCATTGTTCGGGCCGGCACCCCAACAGAAGTACAGGATGCGCGTGTGCTCGAGGAACCGCCCGACGATCGATCGCACACGGATGCGTTCGGTCAGTCCCGGCAGGCCGGGCGGGAGCAGGCAGGCACCGCGCACGATGAGGTCGATCTCGGCACCAGCCTGACCGGCATCGACCAGTGCTTGTATCAGCGCCGCATCGGTCAATGCGTTGAGCTTGAGTACGATGCGGGCGGACCGCCCGGCGCGCGCCGCCTGCGCCACCTGCCTCACGCGGGCCAGCAGCGCGCCGTGCAGCGTGAACGGCGCCTGCAGCAGTTGGCTGAGCGGGCGCGTCTTGCCCAGGCTCGCGAGCTGCTGGAAGACGCTCGCCGCATCCTCGGTCAATTTCGGGTCCGCACTCATTGTGCTGACGTCGGTGTAGAGCCGCGCGGTCTTCGGGTTGTAGTTGCCGGTCGAGAGATGCACGTAGCGCCGCAGCACCGGACGCTTGGGCGTGCCTTCGCGGCGCGTCACAAGCAACAACTTGGCATGCGTCTTCAAACCGACGACGCCGTACACCACTTGCGCGCCGACCGCCTCGAGACGCTCGGCCCAATTGATGTTGGCCTCTTCGTCGAAGCGAGCCTTCAATTCGACGACGCACATCACTTCCTTGCCGCGACGCACCGCCTCGAGCAGCAGTTCCATCAGTGGCGACTCGCCACCGGTGCGGTAGATCGTCTGCTTGATCGCGAGCACGTTCGGGTCGTACACCGCCTCGCGCAGAAACTGCACGACGGGGTCGAACGACTCGAACGGGTGGTGCAGCAGGAGGTCGCCCTGCTTCAGGCGCGCGAAGATCGATTGCGTGCGCGGCCACGCCGCCGGCCACGACGGCGCGTACGGCGGGAAGTACAGCGAAGGCGCCTTCGCGGCGTCGATCAATGCGTTCAGGCGAACCAGATTCACCGGCCCGTTGACCGCATAGAGTGCGGCCTGCGGCAGCGCGAACTGACGCAACAGGAAGTCCGACAGCTCGCGCGGGCAACTTTGCCCTACCTCGAGCCGAATTGCCTGCCCATAGTGGCGCGTCGTCAGGCCCGAGCGCAGCGCCTGGCGCAGGTTCTTGACCTCCTCCTCGTCAACCGCGAGTTCGGAATCGCGGGTCAGCCGGAACTGTGAGAAGGCCTCGACGCGCCGGCCCTGGAACAGCTCGGCCAGATGGGCCCGGATCACGCTGGTCAGCAGGACGAAGGCCTGCTTGCCATCCGAGAGCCTCGCCGGCAGTTGGATCACGCGCGGCAGCACGCGCGGCACGCGCACGATCGCGATCGTGTTCTCTCGCCCGAAGGCATCCTTGCCGTCGAGCCGGACGATGAAGTTGAGCGACTTGTTGGCGACCTGCGGGAACGGATGCGACGGATCGAGCCCGACCGGAACGAGCAGGGGTCGCACCTGGGTCTGGAAGAATTCGTCGACCCAGCGGCGCTGCGCCTTGTCGCGCTCGGCGTGGCTGATGATGACGATGCCGGCACGTCGCAGATCGGGCATCACCTCCTCGTTGAACGCCTTGTACTGATCGTCGATCAGCGCATGCGCTGCGCGCGCGACGGTTTCGAGGTCGGCGTCTAGCGCGCCGGCGCCGGGCAGCCGCGCGTCCTCGATGTAGTCGGCCAGGCGCACCTCGAAAAACTCATCCATGTTGGACGAGAGGATGCAGATGTAGCGCAGCCGCTCGAGCAGCGGTACGTCGGGCCGGCGCACCTGGGCCAGCACGCGTCGGTTGAACTCGAGAATCGCCATCTCGCGGTTGAGGAGCGGGACGGCAGGGCTTGAAGTGGCCATGCAGCAAGTTTATGAAGATTGCGCGACGGTTCCATGACAGCGCGCAACCCGCAACGCCAACGCGCCGCGCGAAGGACGACGTTCCGCAGCCACCCGCCCCCCGGCAGGCCTCAAATGGCGGTCAATCGCCGACCAGGCCGTTGCGGATCGCGTAGACCGTCATCTCCGAATTGTTCGTCAGGCCGAGCTTTTCGAGCACACGCGCCCGATAGACGCTCACCGTCTTCGGGCTCAGGCTCAACTCGACCGCGATGTCGGACAGCCGCTTCCCGGAGGCGATCATCACGAGCGTCTGCAACTCGCGGTCGGAGAGCTTTTCGTGCGCCTGCGCGCTCGCAGGCGTCGTCAGGCTCTCGACCAACATCTGCGCGATATCGGGCGTCACGTATTTGCGCCCCTGCGCCACGGTGCGCACGGCAGTCACGATCAGCCCCGGGTCGCCGCCCTTGTTGACGTAGCCGAACGCGCCCGCGCGCAAGCGCCCGGATCGCGTACTGATCCTCGGGGTACATGCTGACGACGAGCACGCGCAGACCCGAGCCTTCGTCCTTCAGCACGTGCAGCACGTCCAGGCCGCTACGGCCCGGCAGGTTGATGTCCAGCACCAGCACGTCGCAAGGCGTCGAGCGCAGCAGCGTGCGCAATTCACCGTAGTCCCCCGCCTCGCCGACGACCTCGATGTCGGGCGCGTCGGACAGCGTGTCGCGAATGCCACGCCGGATCAGCGCATGGTCGTCGCACAGCATGACACGGATCATCGCGGCGCCCCTCCCCGTGCGATCCGAAGCGAAGTCGATTGCCACGACAGGGCAGCCCCCAGATGCATTTCAGAGATCCCCCCATGCGCTCGGGTCGCTCTCGGCGTCGCGCTCACGGCTGCCGTCGGCCGCCGGATCGAACGCTGCTTCTTCTGTGTCGAGCGGCACCGACAGGATCAGCGTCGTCCCACGCCCGGGACTCGACAGGTCGACCCATCCCCCCACCGTGCTCGCCCGCTCGTGCAGACCACGGATGCCGAACGAGCGCGCCTTTGCGAGGTCTGCACTGCGCACGCCGCACCCGTTGTCGCTGATCTCCAGCGTAAGCGTGCCCGCGGCCCGCGTCAATTCGATCGCGACTTGCGTCGCGCCCGAATGCTTGGTGATATTGGTCAGCGCCTCCTGCGCGGTGCGGTAGGCGACAAGCGGTACGCCCGCGGGCAGCTCGAGCGCATCGCAGTCGCTGCGAAAGCGACAGGCGACGCCGGTACGGCGCTCGAAGCGGGCCGACATCCATTGAAGCGCAGCCACCAGGCCCTGCTCGAGGATCGCAGGGCGCAGGTTGTGCATCACGCGCTGGCTGGCCTCGATCGCGTGCGCCACTGTCTCGAGCGCACTGGCAACGCGCTGGCGCACGGCAGGCGAATCGGAGTGCCGTGCGATCCAAGCCAGATCGAAGTTCAGCGCGGTCAGCGACCCGCCGACGTCGTCGTGGATCTCGCGCGCGATCGCTGCACGTTCCGCCTCGACGCTGGTCTGCAGGTGCTGCGCGAGTTCGCGCAAGCGCTGCTTGCTTTGCCCGAGCTCGTGGTCCGCGAGAGCGCGCGCCTGGCGCGTCTCGTTGGCCTCGACCACGCGCAGCAGCGCCGGCACGAGGCGCGCCATGTTGTTCTTCAACAGGTAGTCGCTCGCGCCATTGCGCATCGCCTCGACCGCGGCGTCCTCGCCGATCTCGCCTGACAGCAAGAGGAAAGGCACCGCCCGACCGCTCGCCTTCAACAGATCCAGCGCCACCAGGCCCGAGAAGCCCGGCAGGTTGTAGTCGGAGATCACGACGTCCCAATCGTGCTCGAGCGCGCGCAGGAACTCGGGTTCGGAATCGATGCGCTTCATCGACACGTCGAGGCCACCGCGGCGCAGTTGCGCGTGCGTCAGTTCGTGGTCGAGCTCCGAGTCCTCCAGGTGCAGGACGCGCAGGGTGCGCTCGGCGACAGACGACATCATCTTGCGGAGTATGCCGCGTCGCACCGGCCGCCAGGGCCATTCTGGCAACCCTCAGGAATCGGCCCGGCCTGCCGAAATCCCTATGATGGCCAGCCCCGACGAAGCCCTCCGCCCCGCGGCCGGCGGCCTGACGCTGTTTGCTGCCGTCGAGTTGCAGGACCATCTGCTCACCGTGAGCAACGACCTCGATCGCCTGCAATCGCTGCTCGCCGACGCCTGCACGACGCTGCTTGAGAGCTTTCACGGCGCGCATGCGCAGTTGCGCCGCAGCGTTGCTCCTGCAGCTGACGCCGACATCGCGGCCGCCACGCAGCAGATCGGCAACGCGATCGTCGCCCTGCAGTTCCAGGACATGGCCTCGCAGCTGATCGAGCACTCGCATCGCCGCCTGCGCAGCTGCGCCGACCAGCTCGCGCGCCAGACGATGCCCGACGATGACGGCCCGGCGCTTGTCGAGGAAGCGCCGCTGCGCCCGAACCCGGTCACCCAGGACGAGATGGATGCCGGCTCGGTCGAGCTGTTCTAAAGCGTAACGGCCGCAGGCCGATATCCCACATGACTCGCGGAGTACCCCCTTATGCATTCGATCCTCGCCGTGGACGACTCGGCTTCCATGCGCCAGATGGTGTCGTTCACGCTCAAGAGCGCCGGCTATCAGGTCGTTGAGGCCGTTGACGGCCAGGACGCCTGGGAGAAGTCGGTCGGACGCGATTTCGACCTCGTGCTGACGGACCAGAACATGCCGCGCATGGACGGCATCGGGCTGACGAAGAAGCTCCGCGAGAGCCCGAAATTCAAGGCGACGCCGATCCTGATCCTGACCACCGAGTCGAGCGACCAGATGAAGCAGGCCGGGCGCAACGCCGGCGCGACCGGCTGGCTCGTCAAGCCCTTCGACCCGACCAAGCTGATCGAGGTGATCCGCAAGGTCATCCGCTGAGCGCGGCCGCATCCCCAAAGGCCGCACGACGCGACATGAATACAGACGCAGCGAAAGCCTCCGCCGGCATCGATCTCACCCAGTTCTACCAGGTCTTCTTCGAGGAAGCGGGCGAAAACCTCGAGCAGATGGAGAAGCTCCTGCTCGCACTCGACATCGCGGCCGCCGACGACGAGGAATTCAACGCGATCTTCCGCTGCGCGCACTCGATCAAGGGCGGTGCGGCGACCTTCGGCTTCGCCGACGTCGCCGAGCTGACGCACCAGATGGAGACGCTGCTCGACAAGCTGCGCCGGCGCGAACTTGCGCCCAGCGCGCCGATGGTCGATGCATTGCTGCAGTCCGGGGACGTGCTCCGCGCCCAGCTCGCGCGCCATCAAGGTGCGGGCGGCGACCCGGTCGACACGGCGGCGCTGCTCCAGGACATCCGCGCGTTGTCCGCAGGCCAGGCCGTGTCCGGAGCGGTCCCACCTGCGGCGAGCCGGACACCGGCCAAGCCCGTTTCCCCATCTGCTCCGGTTGCGCCGCCCGTCGCGGTGAATTCCTCATTGCAGTCGCTGCGTCAGCTCGAACTCACTGTCGGTCCGCTCGAACGCCCGACCGAGGCCGACAACCTGGCCGAGCTGTTCAAGGAGATCACCGATCTCGGCACGATCGAACCGCTCGACGGCGGCCTTGCCGCCGACGGCATGCGTCGCTTCAAGATCGTGACGACCAGCAGCGACAACGACCTGCTCGATCTCTTCACCTTCCACGTCGCGCGCGAGCACATCGCGATCACGCCGCTCGGCAGCGGTTATGGCTTTTACGCCGGAGCGCCGGGCGCGCCGGCGGAGGCAGCACCGGACCCGGGCTACGGCTTCTTCGAGCCGCTGCCGGAAGGCGCCATTTCCGGCGGCGATGCAGCCAAGGCCGGTGCAGCGTCCGCATCGGCGCCACGACAAGGCGCCGCATCGCGCGCCGAGCGCGCACCGGCCGCCAGCCTCGAATCGTCAACGCTGCGCGTCGCGGTCGAGAAGGTCGACCAGCTCATCAACCTCGTCGGCGAACTCGTCATCACCCAGGCGATGCTGGCACAGAACAGCGCGGCGCTCGACCAGGCGTTGCACCAGAAGTTGGCCGCCGGCCTGTCGAATCTGGAGCGCAACACACGTGATCTCCAGGAATCGGTGATGTCGATCCGCATGATCCCGATGTCGATCGTGTTCAGCCGCTTCCCGCGCATGCTGCGCGACCTCGCGGCCAAGCTCGGCAAGAAGGTCGAATTCGTCACCCACGGCGAAGCCACCGAACTCGACAAGGGCATGGTCGAAAAGCTCACCGACCCGCTCACGCACCTGGTGCGCAATGCCTGCGATCACGGCATCGAACTGCCCGCCGATCGGGCAGCTGCCGGCAAGACCGAGCACGGCACGCTGACGCTGTCGGCATCGCACCAGGGCGGCTCGATCATGATCGAGGTGCGCGACGACGGACGCGGCCTGTCGCGCACCAAGCTGCTGAAGAAGGCGCGCGACAAGGGCATCGACGCGCCCGATTCGATGAGCGACAGCGAGGTCTGGAACCTGATCTTCGCCCCAGGCTTCTCGACCGCCGACGAGGTCACGGACGTCTCGGGGCGCGGTGTCGGCATGGATGTCGTCAAGCGCAACATCACCTCGCTCGGCGGCACGGTCGAGATCGATTCCGCCGAGGGCTTCGGCATGCGCGTCTCCGTGCGCCTGCCGCTGACCATGGCGATCATGGACGGCATGTCGATCGGCGTCGCCGACGAGGTCTACATCGTCCCGCTGTCCTCCGTCATCGAATCGTTCCAGGTCCAGCCGGGGATGATCCGCACGATCGGCGGCAACGGCCGCGTCGTCGAGGTGCGCGACGAGATCATGCCGGTGCTCGATCTGGAGCGCGTCTTCAACGTGCCGCGCGACGGCATGGCGCAGGGAGCGTCGATCATGGTCGTCGTCGAGGCCGAAGACGGGCGCGTCGGGCTGCTGGTCGACGAACTGCTCGGCCAGCAGCAGGTCGTCGTCAAGAATCTCGAGGCCAACTACCGCCGCGTCGATGACGTCTCGGGCGCGACGATCATGGGCGACGGCCGCGTTGCGTTGATCCTCGACATCGCGAGCATGGTGCGCCGCTCGCGGCACTGATCCGGTGCCGCGAGCGGCGCCATCCTCCGTGGCGCCCCTCCCAAGTCGTGGACGGCTTGCGCATTTCGGGCCACGTGTCGCACTAGCGTCTCAACCCGCTGGCGCCCCGAGCCGATAACCAGTCAGTCCTCGACCTGGTTCGAGTAGGCCCGAACACTCGCGCGCAGCGCACATTTTCGATCCGGAGATTTCCCATGAGCAAGCTTCCTCTCGTCGCCGCCCTCGCAGCCAGCGTGTTCGCGCTGCAAGCCCGTGCCACCGACGGCCACGCCACTGCCGCCGAAGCGACTGCGATGGTGCAAAAGGGCGTCGCCTACATGAAGGCCAACGGCAAGGACAAGACCTACACCGAAATCGGAAACAAGCAGGGTCAGTTCACGCACCTCGATCTCTATCTGGTCGTCTACGGCCTCGACGGCACGGTGCGTGCACACGGCGCGAACGAGAAGATGGTTGGAAAGAACCTGATCGATCTGAAGGATGTCGACGGCAAGGCGTTCGTCAAGGAACGCGTCGAACTCGCGCAGGCCAAGCCGAGCTTCTGGCAGGACTACAAGTTCACGAACCCGACGACCAAGAAGATCGAGCCCAAGAGCATGTACTGCGAACGTATCGACGACGCCGTGCTCTGCGGTGGCATCTACAAGTAAGCGGCGTCGCCCGGGGAAGATGCCCGTCAAGCTGGAGAATGAATGAAGCTGGGCCTGAAACTGCTCGCCGCGCCGCTGATCACCGCCGCCGTCGTCCTCGGCGTCGGCGCCTTCAGCTCGCTGTCGTCGAGCCGGGAAGCCGCCGCCAACCAGGCGACCTTCAAGGGCCTCCTCGACGACGTGCGCGCGCTCGCCAAGGTGCAGGACGAGGCGAGCCGGATCCACACCAGCGTCTACCGCACGGTCGCACTGATCGCCTCGTTGTCCGACGCCAAGGTCAAGACCTATCGGGCCGATCTGGCGAAGCGGCTCGCGCAGGCTGACGCCTCGATCGGTGCACTCGCGCAAGCTGAGCCGGACAATGCGGAACTGGCCGGCATAGCTCGGGCTGCCGGCACGAAGATCGCGCTCTACGCGAAGCAGGCCGATGAAGCGATCGACCTGTCGTCGGTCGATCCGAACACCGGCGTCGCGGCGATGCAGAGTGCCGACGCAACTTTCGGCGAACTCAACAAGACGCTCGACGCGATGGCCACGCGCATGCAGGGCCTGGCAACCGCGTCGCTCGACGCGTCGCTCGCACGCAGCGACCGCCTGAGCATGATGCTCGGCCTGTTAGGCCTCGTCGCGGCGGCCACAGCCGTCGGCGGTGCATGGCTGGTGCAGCGCCGGATCGTCGCCGAGTTGCAGCGCGCGGTCGCTGTCACCGACCAGGTCGCGAGCGGCCAACTCGATGTCGACGCCCGCACCGACCGCTCCGACGAAGTCGGCGACCTGATGCGGGCGCTGTCGCGCATGACGACACAATTGAAGGCCTCTCTGGGCTCCGTGCTGCAGGCATCGGAATCGATCCGCATCGCATCGACCGAGATCGCGACCGGCAACCTCGACCTTTCCACGCGCACCGAACAGACGGCCGCGAACCTGCAAAGCGCGGCATCGAACATGGGCCAGCTCGACGGTGCGATGCAGCACAGCGCCGAAGCCGCACGCCAGGCCTCGCATCTCGCGCGCAGCGCGGCCGAAGTCGCCGCGCGCGGTGGCACCGCGGTGTCCGAAGTCGTCGACACGATGGCCGACATCAATGCCAGCTCGCGCCAGATCGCCGACATCATCGGCGTCATCGACGGCATCGCGTTCCAGACCAACATCCTCGCGCTGAACGCTGCGGTCGAGGCGGCGCGTGCCGGCGAGCAGGGCCGTGGCTTTGCCGTCGTCGCGAGCGAGGTACGCAACCTCGCGCAACGCTCCGCCGACGCCGCCAAGGAAATCAAGAGCCTGATCGGCGCGTCGGTAGAGAAGGTCGAGTCGGGCAGCCGCCTGGTGCAGGACGCGGGCACGACGATGACGGAGATCGTTGCCTCGGTGCAGCGCGTGACGCACATCATCGGCGAGATCACGACCGCGGCGTCCGAGCAATCGCAAGGCATCGGCCAGGTCAACCGCTCCGTCACCCAACTCGACCAGATGACGCAACAGAACGCCGCGCTCGTCGAACAGAGCGCCGCGGCGGCGGAGAGCCTCAAGTCACAGGCGCAGACGCTGCGCGAGATCGTCGGCGGCTTCTCCTTCGACGCCCGTGCGGCGCGAGGCACCTGAGCCCTTCATCACCTCGTTCCGCCGAACACCCGCTTCCATTTCGCCAACCCGATTGTCGCGACCCGAGCCCTAGACCATGCACCTCATTTCATTCACCCGCCAGTTCAGTATCCGCACGCGAATGATCGGCGCGATCGCGGTTGTCCTCTTGCTTCTCGCCGCAGTCGGTGGCGTCGGCATCGTGAGCCTGCAAGGCTTGCAGCAGCAGGGCCAGGCGCTCGCCGCCTCGCTCGCTGCGCAGAGTAACGGTGCAGCGCAGTGGGCTGCGATGCAGCAATCGATGTCGCAGACGCTTTGGACCCTGACCATCCTCGTCGGCGTCTCGTTCGCAGTCGTCGTGCCTCTCACGCTCGTCAACATGCATGGCATCTGCAACCCGATCGAAGCCGCGCGCACGATGATCGATCGCATCGCGGGCGGCGACCTGTCGCAGACGGTGCAGGCCGACGGCAGCGACGAACCGGCAGCGTTGATGCGCTCTCTGGCGCAGATGCAGCAGTCGCTCTCGCACCTCGTCTCGCAGGTGCGCGCGTCCACCGACAGCATCTCGACCGCGAGCGCCGAGATCGCGAGCGGCAATCAGGACCTGAGCCAGCGCACCGAGCAGGCAGCCTCCAGTCTGCAGCAGACGGCGAGCTCGATGGAGCAGCTCACAGGCACGGTCAAGCAGTCGGCCGACTCGGCACGCCAGGCCAATCAGCTCGCATCCTCTGCCGCCGAGGTCGCCGCACGCGGCGGCAGCGTCGTTTCTCAGGTCGTGAACACGATGGGCGAGATCAATGCCAGCTCGAAGAAGATCGCCGACATCATCGGCGTCATCGACGGCATCGCGTTCCAGACCAACATCCTGGCGCTGAACGCTGCGGTCGAGGCGGCGCGTGCCGGCGAGCAGGGCCGTGGCTTCGCGGTCGTCGCGAGCGAGGTGCGCAGCCTGGCGCAGCGTTCGGCGGAGGCGGCCAAGGAGATCAAGGGCCTGATCGGCGCGTCGGTCGACAAGGTCGATTCCGGCTCCCGCCTCGTCGCAGATGCGGGCGAGACGATGAAGGAGATCGTCGGCTCGGTGCAGCGCGTCTCGGACATCATCGGCGAGATCACTGCCGCCGCGACGGAGCAGAGCTCGGGCATCGGCCAGGTCAACGGCGCGGTGACGCAGCTCGACCGCATGACGCAGCAGAACGCTGCGCTCGTTGAACAAAGTGCGGCCGCGGCAGAGAGTCTGAAGGAACAGGCGGTGAGCCTCGCAAGCGTCGTCGGCACCTTCCGCCTCAGCGCGCACGGCCCCGCCGCAACCCCTTTCGGCAGGCTGCCCAGGCCCATGTCCACGCGCACGGCCTCTGGAACGCCGAGCATCGTTGCCCCGCGGAAGTCATCGCCACCGGCTGCACCGCCCGCCAAGGGCTCGGCCGATGACGAGTGGGAGAGCTTCTGAACCCGCCGCCTGCAGCCAACACGCGCACCGGCGGCCGCCCGAATGCTTCAGGCCCGCGCCCGAAGCGCCGATACACCCTGCAATGGCGCGCGTCTGCTGCCATCCGATAGAGAGGAACGAGCATGGACATGATCACCGAAGCCGGCCACGTGGCGCGCCATGAAGCCGCGCGCCAGGTCGGGCGCCAGACGCCGGTCGGCGGCGAGTACCTGACCTTCCGCCTCGGCGCCGAAGAGTACGGCATCGACATCCTGAAGGTGCAGGAGATCCGCTCCTACGAGGTGCCGACACGCATCGCGAATGCCGCCGCCTTCATCAAGGGCGTTGTCAACCTGCGCGGCGTGATCGTGCCGATCGTCGATCTGCGCATCAAGCTTGGCTGCGAGAGCGCGGAGTACAACGCGTTCACCGTCGTCATCGTGCTCAACGTCAAGGGTCGCGTCGTCGGCGCGGTCGTGGATTCGGTGTCGGACGTGCTCGAACTCGCGAGCGCGGCGATCAAACCCGCGCCTGAACTGTCGTCCTCGATCGACAGCAACTACATCACCGGCATCGGCAGCGCGGGCGATCGCATGCTGATCCTGATCGACATCGAATCGCTGATGGCGAGCCCGGAGATGGGCTTGGTCTACGCCGCGAGCTGAGCTCGACGGACTGCGCGAACCGCCCTACTCGGTGGCGCGACGCAGCGTATCGACGACCGGCTGGCGCAGCACTTCGCGCAAGCCCCACCAGCCAGCGCCGAGCGCAAGCAGCGCACCCGCCGCACCGCCCAGGACGGGCACCCAGGCCGACGGGTTCCAGCTGAACTCGAACACGTAGCGGGCGAGCGCCCAGCCGATCGCCATCGCGGCGAACGAAGCGAGCAGCCCCGCGAGCGCACCGACGCCGAGCAACTCCGCCCGCTGCACGCGGCCGAGCAGCGAAGCGCTGGCGCCGAGTGCGCGCATCACTGCGAACTCGCGTGCGCGCGCTTCGCGCGTCGCGGTGACGGCGGAGAACAACACGACGAGGCCGGCGGCGAGCGTGAAGCCGAACAGGAACTCCACCGCACGGATCACCTGATCAAGCACGCGCTGCACCTGGCCGAGCGAAGCCGACACGTCGATGTTCGTGATGTTCGGGAAGTCTCGACTCAGCGCGTTGTCGAAACCCGCGGCCGACGGTGCGCGAAAAGCCGCGATGTAGCTTGTCGGCACGTCGGGCAGCTGCGCGCGCGGGAACATGACGAAGAAGTTGACCCGCATCGAACCCCAATCGACCTTGCGCAGGCTCGTGATGCGGCCTTCCGTGGACACACCGGCAATGTCGAAGCGCAGCCGGTCGCCGAGCTTCAGGCCGAGCGTGTTCGCCAGGCCCTCCTCGACGCTGACCGCGTCCGCCTCTTCGCGCTGCCAGCCTCCGCCCACGATCTCGTTGTGCGGCGGCAGGTCGGTCGCTGTGCTGAGATTGAACTCGCGATCGACCAGGCGCTTGGCGCGATCGTCGGTGTAGTCCGCGGGTGCGACCGGCTTGCCGTTGACGGCGACGAGCCGGCCCCGAATCATGGGGTACCAGTCGAATCGATCGACGCCGTCTGCACGCAGGTGCGCGCGAAAGGCCTCACCCTGCTCGGGCTGGACGTTGATGACGAATCGGTTCGGCGCATCCGGCGGCGTTGCCCTTCGCCAGGCCGAGATCAGGTCGGTGCGCAGCAGCACGAGCAGCACGAGCGCGAGCAGGCCGACGCTCAGCGCCGACACCTGCAGTACCGCGAACGCGGGCCGAGCGGCGATCTGGCGCGTCGCCAGCACCATCCAGCGCGGCGCGCGCGTCTCCGGAACCGCACGCTTCAGGATCTGCACCGCGAGCCACGACGCGGCGGCGAAGATCGCCACCGCTGCGGCGAAGCCACCGACCGCAATCAGCCCGAGCTTGATGTCGCTCGCCACTGCGAGCAGCAGCGCGACGAATCCGAGGACGCCGGCCCCGAGCACCGCCACCGAAGCCGGCTTCAAGGCGCCCATGTCGCGCCGGATCACGCGCAGCGGCGGCACCCGCGCGAGCTGCAGCACGGGCGGCAGACCGAAGCCGAACAACAGTGTGAGCCCGACCCCGATGCCGAACACCGCCGGCCACGCAGACGCCGCCGGCAGCGCGGCGCCAACCAGGCCGGCGAGCAGCCAGATGAAGACGTAGTGCACCGCGAAACCGATCGCGACGCCCGCCAAGCTGGCGAGCACCCCGACTGCGGCGAATTCGGCGATGTACTGCAACGCGATCGTGCGCTGCGACTGGCCGAGCACCCGCAGCATGGCGCAGTCATCGAGATGCCGGTTCGCGAACTCGCGCGACGCAATGCCGACCGCTACCGCCGCGAGCAGCGCGGCGAGCAACGCGACGAGGTTGAGGAATTTCTCGGCACGGTCGAGCGTCTGGCGCATCTCGGGCCGCCCCGAATCGAGAGACTCGACCCGCATGCCCGGCAGCGCCTCACGTTTGATGCGCGCATCAGCCCAGTCGACGAACTCGACCACCGAGACGGCGCGGCCGGGCGGCGCGGCGATCGCGAGGCGGTACGTCACGCGGCTCGCCGGCTGGATCAGGCCAGTTGCGGGCAGGTCGGCCTGATTGAACAACACGCGCGGCGCAAAGCTCATGAAGCCCGCGCCGCGGTCCGGCTCGAGCACGATGATCCGCGTGAGGCGCAAGGCCGCGTCGCCGAGCAGCAACTTGTCGCCGAGCTTCAGGTTCAAGGCATCGAGCAATCCGGCATCGACCCAAGCCTCGCCTGGCGCGGGCGCCTCGGTGACGCTTTCGACCGGCGCGTCCGCCCCGCTCTTCAACTGCAGTGCGCCGCGCAGGGGATAGGCCGGCGAGACCGACTTGGCGGCGACGAGCTTGGTGCCCCCGCCCTGCTCGTCGGTGGCCCGCGCCATGCTCGGAAATGTCGCGCTGGAAGCGACGTCAAGGCCGAGCGAGCGCGCGTGCGCGGCGAATTCTTCAGGCGCCGGTTGGTCGCTCGCGATCACCGCGTCGCCGCCGAGCAGTTGGCGAGCGTCGCGCGTCAGCCCACTCGAAAGGCGGTCGGCAAAGAAGCCCACCGCCGTCAGCGCGGCAACTGCCAGCATCACGGCAAGCGCGAGGAGGCGCAACTCGCCGGCGCGAAAGTCACGCGCCAGCTGGCGCGCGGCGAGCGCCCACCAGGCGGGCGACGGTGAATGGCTCGGGCTTGTCATGCGGCGACAGTCGTGAAAGTCAGGCCACGATACCCCACGCCGGGCTTGAAGCCGCGGAGCAAGGGCATGCGGGGACGTTCGCCCCACGAGAACGCAGGCACACGGACGCTGAACGGTGCATGCAACCGGCGCGAATGCACGCCGCAGCCAGGAGTGCTTCAATCCACGGGATGGAACTGCCCTCTCTCTTCGTCTCCCACGGCTCGCCGATGATCGCGCTCGAACCGGGCGCAGCCGGCGCCTTCCTGCGGCGCCTCGGCCCGGCGATCGACGCCACGTTCGGCCGGCCGCGTGCGGTGCTTGCCGTCTCGGCCCACACAACGGCGCGTGCGCCGGTGCTGCTCGCCGCGGCGCAACACGACACGGTGCACGACTTCGGTGGCTTCCCGGATGCGCTTTTCGCCCTCCGCTACGACGCGCCCGGGGCACCCGCGCTGGCCGAAGCGGTCGAGGCGCGCCTCGCGGCGGCGGGCATCACGGCACCGCGCCTGAACCAGGGCGGACTCGACCACGGCATCTGGACCGTGCTGCGCTTTCTCTACCCCTCGGCCGACGTGCCGGTGCTGCCCCTTGCGCTCGTGCCGGACATGTCGCCAGCGCAACTCTTCGCGCTCGGCGAGGCGCTCGCAGCGCTGCGCGGCGAGGGTGTGCTCGTGCTCGGCACCGGCAGCATCACGCACAACCTGCGGCTCGCCTTCGCGAGCCGGCCGCGCAACGCATCCACGCAACACGGTGCGGACACCGCCGCGAGCGACGAGATCCCTGAGAGCCTCGCGTTTCGAAGCTGGGTCGCCGAGCGCAGCGCAGCGCGCGACTGGGACGCGCTGTTCGACTACCGCAGGCGGGCACCACACGCCGCGCTGATGCATCCGACCGACGAGCACCTGCTGCCCTGGTATCCGGCGGCTGGCGCGGGCGGGCGTGCGGCAACGCCGCAGCGCCTCTACGAAGCGGTCACCCTCGGCAGCCTGGGCATGGACACCTACGCCTTCGGCGACACGGCGCCCGCGCTCCACGCGACGCTGGAGGCGGCGCTGCACTGATCACCGCGCTGCGCCGAGCGCGGCGCGCGACTTCAGCCACCGCCAGCTTCGCGCATCGCGTCGCGCACGGCAGCGAGCTGGCGCCGCGAGACGGCGAGCCATTCATCGACCGGGGCGACGCGAACCGCCCAGCCCTCGGCGCCTTCCTCGTCGCCGTCGCCGAAGAGCGCCCGGTGCCCGAGCTCGCGCATCGCACTTCTTGCCACGAGTGCGTTGCGATGCACCCGCAAGAAGGCCTCGCCAAGGCGGGATTCGAGCTCGCTCAGCGCCTCGTCGAGCACATGCGTGCGTTCGGCGGTGCGCAGCGTCACGTATTTCAGCTCGGCTTTCAGATAGAGCACCTCATGCAGCGGCACGCGCACGACGCGGCCGAGTTCGGTCACGACGATGACCGGCGGTTCGCCCGCCGCCGCAGCGGTGGAGTGCGAGGCCTTGCGCTGGGCCGCGCGCTGCAAGGCTTCGTGCAGCCGCTCGCGTCGTACCGGCTTCGTCAGGTAGTCGACCGCATTCAGCTCGAAGGCGTCGAGCGCGCGCCCAGCCTGTGCCGTCACAAAGACGACGGCCGGCGGGCGCTCGCGCCGGTTCAACTCGGTGGCGAGCGCGATACCGTCCTTGCCGGGCATGCCGATGTCGAGCAGCAGCAGATCGCAGGTGCGCTCGCCGAGCCAGGCCAGCGCCTGCGCGGCATTGGAGGCCTCGCCGACGACTTCCGCCTTTGGCGACGGACACTCGGCGACCAGGGTGCGCAGCCGCATGCGGGCGAGTTCTTCGTCGTCGACGAGCAGCACGCGAAGCACATCGTCCATCGGCGGGTCCTCCCGGTTCAGGCCGGCACCACGATACGCACGCGGTACACCTCGCCATCGGCCTGTGCATCGAAAGAGGCCGCGACGTCGTGCATCAGGTGCAGCCGCTCCCGCACGTTGCGCAGCGCCATGCCGGCGCCGGGGCGCGACGGGCGCGTCTGCAAGGTGTTGTCGATCGTGATCACCGCGTGGCCGCGGCGCAGCCGCGTGCGCACACGGATCGTGCCGCCATCGGGCGCCGGCTCGACGCCATGGCGTACCGCGTTCTCGACCAGCGGCTGCAGCAGCAAGGGCGGCACGCGCGCCTGCGCGGTGGCGGGGTCGAGATCCCAGCTCACCTTGAGTCGCTCGCCGAAGCGCGTCTGCTCGATCGCAAGGTAGCGCTGCGCGAGTTCGACCTCGGCGCCGAGCGTGACGGCGGCATCCGTGTCGGCGAGCGCGACGCGAAACAGCTCGGCCAGGTCCTCGAGCAGGCCCTCGGTTCGCGCCGGATCGACGCGGGCGAGCGCGATCGCGGTGTTGAGCGTGTTGAACAGAAAGTGCGGCCGGATGCGCGACTGCAATTCAGCCAGGCGCGCGCTCGAATCGGCGGGGCCTTGCGCGATCGCGCGCAACCGCAGCCAGTAGAAGAGCGCCGCCGAGAACGCCGCACCGGCGAGCGTCGGCGCGAGCCAGCGCGCGGGCGCGTAGCCCTGCCCTTCGGCGAGCACGCCCAGGCCGACGAAGGCTTGCAGCGCCCAGGAGCCGCCACCGCACATCGCGCCGAGCGAAATCGCTGCAATCCATTGCGCCGGCACCGGCAGCGGAGCGAGCCGGTCCTTCAACACGCACGAGAACACGAGCCACAGCAGCACGCCAGGCAGCGCGACACCGGTCGCGAGCGCGAGCTGCGTGAGCCAGGATTCGAAGCCGGCCGCGCCGAACATCAAGCCGAGCGCGAGCGTCAGATGCACGAACAACACCGAGCGCAGCACGACGCCGCCGTGACACATGTCGAACGCCGATCCCGGGCCCGCCGCACGCGGCACCGCCACACGCGGCAGCCCGAAACCCGTGCTGGTGAAATCGCGGCTGTCGCTCAGGCGCGAGGATTCTGGCCAGAGACTGGCCGGGCGGCTGCCCGTGGGCTGGAAGTCACTTTCGGGGTTCGAGGGCATCGAAGTGCGGGCCAAGAAATGGGCGCCGATAGAATCAGAATCGTTCGCCACGGTGACAACACATTGTCTCCAACTCTATCGGCCGCGCCGGTGGGAAACGGTAAGCAATTTGGCGCGGCTCGTGCCCATCCCTCAGGTCGCAGCATGGCAAGCAATCCACTCGACAGCAAGTCCAGCGCCTGGTCGGCGCTGTTTTCCGAGCCGATGAGCGAACTCGTGCAACGCTACACGGCGAGCGTCGGCTTCGACCGGCGCCTCTGGCGGGCGGACATCGCCGGCAGCCTCGCGCATGCCGAGATGCTCGCCGCGCAGGGCATCATCGCGACCGACGACCAGCGTGCGATCGAACGCGGGCTGGCGCAGATCGCGACCGAGATCGAGTCCGGCAGCTTCGCGTGGAAGCTCGAGCTGGAGGACGTGCATCTCAACATCGAGGCGCGGCTGACGCAGCTCGTCGGCGACGCGGGCAAGCGGCTGCATACCGGACGCTCGCGCAACGATCAGGTCGCGACCGACCTGCGGCTGTGGTTGCGCGACGAGATCGACGCCATCAACGCGCTGCTCGTCGAATTGCAGCGCGCGCTCGTCGAGCTGGCGGACGCGCATGCCGACACGATCCTGCCCGGCTTCACGCATCTGCAGGTCGCGCAGCCGGTGAGCTTCGGCCACCACATGCTTGCCTACGTCGAGATGTTCGCGCGCGACGCCGAGCGCATGGCGGACGCGAGGCAGCGCACGAACCGCCTGCCGCTCGGTGCTGCAGCACTCGCCGGCACGAGCTATGCGCTCGATCGCGAGCGTGTGGCCCGCACGCTCGGCATGGTCGACGCTAAAGGCAAGGCATGCGTCTGCCAGAACAGCATCGACGCGGTGAGCGACCGCGACTTCGCGATCGAGTTCAGCGCGGCGGCGAGCCTCGCGATGATCCACGTCTCGCGCCTGTCGGAAGAGCTCGTGCTGTGGATGAGCCAGAGCTTCGGCTTCATCGAACTCGCCGACCGCTTCTGCACCGGCTCATCGATCATGCCGCAGAAGAAGAACCCCGACGTGCCCGAACTCGCGCGCGGCAAGACGGGGCGCGTTGTCGGCCACCTCATGGGGTTGCTGACGCTGATGAAGGGTCAGCCGCTCGCCTACAACAAGGACAACCAGGAAGACAAGGAGCCGCTGTTCGACAGCGTCGATACGCTCAAGGACACGCTGCGCATCTTCTGCGAAATGGTCGGCGGCATCGTGGTGAAGCCCGAAGCGATGGAGCGCGCTGCGCGAAAGGGCTACGCGACGGCGACCGATCTCGCCGACTACCTCGTCAAGAAGGGCCTGCCGTTTCGCGACGCGCACGAGGCGGTGGCGCACGCCGTGAAGCAGGCGATCGCCGAAGGCAAGGACCTGTCTGAGTTACCCCTTGCAACGCTGCAGCGCCTGCATCCGGCGATCGGCGACGATGTGTTCGCGGTGCTGACGCTGGGTGGATCGCTCGCCGCGCGCGATGTGCTCGGCGGCACCGCGCCGGCCCGGGTGCGCGCGCAGGTCGCGCGGCATCGCGCACGACTCGGCGCGTAGAACGCACCCGTCACGGCAAGGTCTCGATCTGCCGCACGTAGTCGACAGCGCGATCCTCGGCGATCAGATCGGCCGGCAACATCAGGGCGCCTTGCAGCAGCATCCCGAGACCGAAGCCGCGCCAGAAGCGACGGGCACTTCGCATCAACGCGAGGCCGAGCCCGACGATGATGAACATGGCTTCGATGCCCTTGTATACCGCAAAACTGGTCTGCACTGCCTTCATGCGCGCGAGTTCCTGCGCCTTGAAGGCAGCCGGCTCGGCCTGCAGTTGCGCCGACAGCGCGAGAACCTGCGTGTCGGTGCGCGCATGGATCGTGAAGCCGACGCCGAGCTGGATCAAGCCGACGAGCAGCACCGGCAGTGCCATGCCGCGAAACAAGGGGTCGCGCACGCGCCACAGGATGAACGTTGCAAGCAGCACCGCGACCACGCCGAAGCCCATGAACGCGAGGCTCTCGGCGCGCTCATCGGCAAAATAGGCTTGCAGATGCTGCAACATTGGCGTTCTTCCCGGATCGGCGCGCGGCCTGGCGAGCGCGGGTGTCGCCCCTGCGACCGCGTGCCGCGACGGGCTTGTAACAGATGATGCGCCAGGAGGGAATGCGATGCCGACACCGCCGAGCCAGAAGGACAGGATGCTCGCCGGAGAGCTCTATCGCGGCGATGACGCCGATCTGGTCACGGCGCATCTTCGCGCACAGGAGATCCTTGCGCGCTTCAATTCCACGTCAGCGGATGCGGCAGACGAACGACGCACCCTGCTGACGACACTCTTCGAGCGCTTTGGCGACGGTTCGGTTCTCAGACCCACGCTGCGTTGCGACTACGGCTCGAACATCGCCATCGGCAGCCGCACCTTCATCAATTTCGATTGCGTGCTGCTCGATTGCAACCGGATCACGATCGGCGACGAAGTCCAGATCGCGCCCGGCGTCCACATCTACACCCCGGTGCATCCGATGGATGCGAGGCAGCGCCGCTCGGGCCTGGAGTACGCGCTCGCGGTGACGATCGGCGATGGCGTCTGGCTCGGCGGCGGCGCGATCGTCTGCCCCGGCGTCGCGATCGGAGAGAACACGGTCGTCGGCGCCGGCAGCGTCGTCACCCGCAGCCTGCCGGCAAACGTCTTCGCAGCCGGCAACCCTTGTCGCGTCATCCGGACGCTTTGATCCGGGCCAGTCCCGAGGCGCGGGCAAGGCCGCGGACCGTATGATGGCCAGCACTTCGCCCCAACGCATGGCCACGTCAACGCTTTCCACGGACCTCGACGCGTTGCTGTCCAAGGTCGAGGCGACGGTCGGCGCCGACAGCGCGCTGGCGCAGGCCTTGCCGATACCCGACATCATCTTCGGGGGCGGCCTGCTCGTCATCGTGATCATGTTTCACGCGTTCTGGATCCGGTTCATCACAGGCTCGTTCCTCAAGCGCACGCAGGCGATGAAAGGCAACGTCAAGCTCTGGCGCGCGGACTGGCTGTTCGCGATGACGGTTGTCGCGCTGCTGACGCTGCACCTGACCGAGGTCGTGTTGTGGTCAGCCGGCTTCGTGCTGGGCGAGATCGTCAGGGACTGGAGCCTGGCGACCTGGTTCGTCTTCAACTGCTACACCGCGCTCGGCGAGCCCTTCCACTTGTCGCGCGAATGGCGACTCGTGCCGTCGATGATCGCGGCGTCCGGCATTTTCACCTTCGCCTGGACGGCGAGCGTGCTGGTGAACTTCGTCGCCCGCTACAACGAGCTGCGCGCCAGCATCATCGCGCGCAAAGGACGGGCGCTTGCCGAGTTCGACGACGGCTAGCTGCGCACTACAGCATCGGCGCGACGAGTGAGGCCAGACCCTCGAGCAGCCGCTCGCGCGGCGGCCTCTTGCGCCAGCTGACGGCGTCAAGCTCGCGTGCGTCGCGTTCGTAGCTGCGCTGCAAGCCAAGCAGCGCAGCGTTGAAGCCGCGGTCGTACACCGCGAGCATCAGCTCGAAGTTCAAGTGCAGGCTGCGCATGTCGAGGTTGACCGTGCCGAAGAGCGAGAACTCGTCGTCGACCGTCACACTCTTCGTGTGCAGCAGCCCGCCTTCGAACTTCAGTACCCGCGCGCCTGCCGCGCACAGATCATCGAAGAAGGCGCGGCTGGCGTAGGTGACGAGCTTCGAATCGTTGATGGCCGGCAGGATGATGCGGACGTCCACGCCCCGCATCGCGGCGTTCTGCAGCGCGAGCGCGAGCGACGGATCGGGCACGAAGTACGGCGTCGTGAGGACGACGCGGTGCCGCGCCATTGCAACCGCGTCGACGAGGATGCGCAGGTTGGCTGCGACCTCGACCCCGGGGCCGGACGGCACGACCTGCACGCGGGCCTCGCCGCCCACCGCGCGCCGCGCGATGAAAGCAGATGAACTCGACGCCACATAGGGCTCGCCGGTCTGCAGCTTCCAGTCGAACAGGAAGACCGCGCGCAGCGCCGCAATCGCCGGGCCAGCAACGCGCACCATGGCGTCGACCCACTCGCCCACGCCCGCGTCCTGCTTGAAGAAGCGCGGATCGACCAGATTCATGCTACCGGTGTAGGCAACGCGCTCGTCGACGACGACGATCTTGCGGTGCAGCCGCAGGTCTGCGCGCTGGAACACGAGGCCGAGCAGGCCGACCGACAAGGCCACCTCGAGTCGGATGCCGCCCGCGCGCAGCCGTGCCGGCCAGCTGCCCTTGAGGAACGGTTTGCTGCCGAGCGCATCGAGCAACACGCGGCACTGCACGCCGCGCGCCGACGCGCGTTCGAGTGCCTCGCCCACTTCGTCGGCGGTGCCGCCTTCGTTCCAGATGTAGAACGCGATGTCGATGGTTTCGTGCGCCTGCTCGATGTCGGCGATGATCGCGCGCAGGATCTCTTCGGCTCCGGCGTACAGAGAGAGCGTCGATCCGGCAAGCACCGGCATGCCGGCCGCGTTGCGCGCGAGTTCGGCGATACCGCGCAGCCCCGGCGGGAGCGCTTTCGCGTCGGCCACATCGGGCTGCCAAAGCGGCGTCGCGACGTCGGGGAACGCAGCGTAGAACGCGTGCGCGCGGCGCAGCCTTTCCCGCCCGATCGGTCGCTCGCCGAACAGCAGGTACATCACGACGCCGGCAAAGGGGAGCAAGGCGACGAGCAGCAGCCATGCGAACGCGCTGCCCGACGAGCGGCGAACCCAGATCACGCGCAGCGCGACACCGCCGACCGAGATCAGATGCAGCGCGGCGAGCGCAATGTCGGTGAGCGCCTGCGCGTTCATTGATCGAACACCACACCGCGCGCCGCATCGCGCCCGGTCAACCCCCTGCGCGACGCCGCGCGCCGCTCGCAATCAACGGGCTCGCGGCTCAGATCAGGGTTCCAGCACGATATTGGCGACGTAGCCGAGGCTGTGCGCCTTGGTGTTGTCGGCGTCCGCGCCGATGCCGACCGCCGTGACCATCGGCACCTTGTTCGGACTCTCGTCCGAGAACAGCTTCTTGAAGTCGGCATTGACGTCGCGCTTCTCGCTCTTCCACTGCTTGAGCTTGCCGGGGCCGCTCTCCAGCACGATGTAGCGGGTGCGGCGCGAGAACGCGTTGTCGAGCGAGGTGCCGATCGGCAGGTTCGCATCCCAGACGTAGCAGACGTTGGCCGTGGCGAGCGGTTCGGCCGTCTTGGACTGGCCGATCTTGAGCAGCTGACGTTCGAGGAAGGGAACGTCATCCATCGGCAGGTCGAACGAAACGCAGACCTTGAGCGCGGTGTCGTCGCCCTGCTTGACCCGCAGGTCGGCCTTCGGGACCGGGTCATCGACGCGCCACTGCCACGACAACTTGGCCGTCGGCGCAGTCCATTTCACCCGATCCACGAGGTTGCCGAACGAATCCTTGGCCTCGACGCGAAGCGCCTTGCGTCCATCGATCTCGACCACCGAAAACGCCGTGAACGGCTTGCTCTGCGGGTCCTGCCCGGGCAGGCCGACCACGTGCCAAGGCGCGGGCGGTTCGCCCGAGTCCGTGAACGGCACGAGCGACCCGCCGTCCGCGGCGAGGGCCGGCACCAGAGCAGCGGCAAGGACCGCACCGAGTACGACAGAAACAGGAGCTTGACTTTGCATGTTGGCCTCGTCTTGGAGTGTTCTCTGGCGTTCAGCGCCCGACGGCGCCGAGGCGGCAATCGTAGTCGAGATGGGCGATGGGCAGCGCGCTAAAGCGTCCTCGACGCGTGCACAACGCGAGGCGAGACCGCTTCACCCCTTCGACCCATCATCGCAGCGACTGCCAGCCGGCGAACACGCGGGTCCCGATCGTCACGCCGCACAGCGCGGCAAAGACGTAGGCGAAGGACGCGAATTGCGCCGGCCACAGGCACATGAGGGCGAAGCAGACGATCGTCTCGGTCGCTTCCGTCAGGCCGCCGAGATAGAAAATGCCCTTGGCCGGAAAGGCCTTGCTCGCAAGCTGGCGCCGCTCGGCCATCACCGCGTAGGCCAGAAAGCCCGAACCGGTGCCGATGAACGCGGCGAGCAGCACCGCGGCAGCGAGCGCGTTGGCGCCGGGATCAGCCAGCGCGAAGGCGAGCGGGATGCTGGCGTAGAACAGGAAATCGAGCGTGATGTCGAGAAACGCGCCGCGGTCGGTCGGCTGCGTCTGCCGCGCGACCGCGCCGTCGAGGCCATCGGCGAGCCGGCTCACGAGCAGCAGCGCAAGACCCAGACCGAACTGCCGCTGCGAGATCGCAAGCGCAGCACCGATGCCGATCGCAAACCCGGCCCAGGTCACCGCGTCCGCACCGACGCCTGCGCGAACGAGCGGCGCCGCCAAGCGGTCGAGGCCGGGCTTGAGCCAGCCGATCGCGAGACGGTCAAGCATGCGCTGCGACCGGCCGGTTAGCGCGGCACGGCCTCATCCACCGCACCGCTCGACCCGCTGCAGCCACTGGCAGCGCAGGGCGTCGGCGAGCCAGGCCGCAAAGTCGAAATCATTGCCCGCCGCACTCAACGCACCGGCCAGGGTGGCGTCGCGTGCAATGGCCTGCATGAATGCAGCACCGGGCGCGCCGATGCGGTGCACGACGCCACGGAACCCGTCGCGCGCGACGACGACCGCCTCGCCTGCGCCGGCCTGGATAGCCGCGCGCGCGCGCTCAAACAGCGCCTCGTCTGCGCCTCGTGCGTGCGCTGCACGCACGGTCGATATCGGCCAGCGCGACGCAATGCACTGCACACCGGGCCGAAGGCGCAGCCGCAATTCGTTGGGCCGGTGGTCGCCCAACAACGCGAGCGACGCCGCGTCGAGCGACGCCTCGGCCGCGCGCTCGCAGTGGTGCAACGCGAGATCGAGCCTTGCGCAGTCCGCGAGGTAAGGCCATTCGGCGAGGCCCGCGTGCGCGGCCAGCCAATCCGGCAGTGCGTCGCCCCAGTCGCCCAGGTCGCCGCGCTGCGGCGGATGCACGTGCCAGAACTCGCGCGCGAGTTGCGTGAAGTCGTCTGCGCCCACCAATGCACGCAACGTCGGGCAGGCGAGCGCGAGCGCCCTCGCGGCGGAGGCGTGCGCGTTGGCGCGGTACGCGCGCAAGCCGGATGCGGTATCGCCTGCAGTGTCGAGATGGGGGTCAGGCCCATCCGCCGTGCGCGACGCGACCACGGCGCCGAGCAAGGCGCGCTGGCGCTCGGCCTCGACGGCTTCGTCGCTTGCCTCGGCGCGAGCGCCTCGATCCGGATCGTGTGTCAACGCGCTCACTTGACTACCCTCCGCACTGCGTGCTCCGGGATTCGCGCTTGGGAGCGGCCCGGCGCGCTCATGCGCCTGCGAGTTCGCGCTGCTGCATCCAATCTGCATGCCGCGCCTCGTCGAGCAGCGCATCGAGCGCGGGAAGATCGGTGTCCCACTCGATGAGGGTCGGCACCGGCCCCAGTCGCCGTAGCCCGTGCGCATAGACCTGCCAGACGGCGTCGCGCACGCGGCTGCCGTGATCGTCGATGACAAGGCCGATGTCGCTCGCGTCGTTGTAGCCGGCCAGGTGGATCTCGCCGACGATGCCCTCGGGCAAGGCGTCGATGAACCCGCAACACGCCGCGAGCGGGTCGTGCCGCCTTCGCGTTGATCGCATTGACCATCAGGTTGTTCACGTCGAGCAGCAGCTGGCAGCCGCTGCGCGTGCAAAGCGCGGCCAGAAAGTCCGCCTCGCCGATCTGGCCCGGCACGCCGAAGCTCAGATAGGCGGCGATGTTCTCGACAAGGATCGTTCGGCGCAAGCGCTCTTGAACCCGCGAGACATTGCGCACCAGGATCGCAAGTGCTGCCGGTGTGAACGCAAGGGGCAACAAGTCGTTCGCGTGCAGCACGGGCCCGCCTTCGAACACGCTGGCGCGGGCAAACGATGCGTGGTCCGACACGCGCACCGGCTGGACACGATCGACGAGGCGCGCCAGGCGCGCGAGATGCCAGTCATCGATCCCGGCCGCCGAACCGAGCGCCAGACCGACGCCGTGCAGGCTCACGTCGTAGTGCGCGCGCGCCGCGTCGAGTACGGCAAGTGCGGCGCCACCGTCGGCAAAGAAGTTCTCGGAGTGAACTTCGACGAAGCCGAGTGCGGGTCTGGATTCGAGCACCGCCTCGTAGTGGGCTTGGCGCAGGCCGATGCCCGTCGAAGACATGGTGGACGAACCCGGCCGGCGGTGACGCGCGTGCGCGCTATTTCTTCTGCGCAGACTTGGCCTCGCCGGCCGTCTTGCCGCCGAGCTTCTGGCAACTGCCCTTGGCAACGTACTTCCAGTCGTCGGGACTCCCGCTGGTCTTGGCCTGGCCGGCACATGAATGCGAGCCCGACAGATTGGCGCAGTCGTTCTGCCCGGCCTTGGCGATGCCATAGCACTTCTCTTTGCCGGCCGCGTCGGCCGCCGACGCGGTATCGACAAGGCCGAGCGCCAGCACCGAGGCGAGCGCCGAAGAAACGATCAGGTGTTGCTTGTCCATGCGGTGACTCCTTGCAGGTTCGAGAACCGTCGCGCGCGGCGCGGCAACGCGCACGACGCTTTCCGATCCAGATGAAACATCATAAATCGGCATCGCCGAACCCGCCGCCACCCGGTGTCTCGATCACGAACACGTCGCCCGGCGCCATCTCGGTGCTGCCGATGTGGGCGAGCGTCTCCCTGCTCCCATCCGCTCGCTCGACCCGATTGATGCCGAGCGCGCCGGCCTCGCCGCCGGCCAATCCGAAGGCCGGGACGATGCGGCCGTTGGACAGGATCGACGCCGTCATCGGTTCCAGGAATCGCACGCGACGCACGCCACCGTCGCCGCCGCGCCAACGTCCGGCGCCGCCCGAACCGGCACGGATGGCATAACTCTCCAGGCGCACCGGGAAGCGGAATTCGAGCACCTCGGGGTCGGTCAGGCGCGAGTTCGTCATGTGCGTCTGCACGACGCTCGTGCCGTCGAAGCCCCCGACGACGCGGCCCGTGTCGTCCTGCCAGCAGCCAGCGCCCGAGCCGCCGGAGATCGTCTCGTAGTACTGATGGCGCGCGTTGCCGAAGGTGAAATTATTCATCGTGCACTGGCCCGCTGCCATCACACCGAGGGCGCCGTAGAGCGCGTTCGTGATGCAGGTCGACGTCTCCACGTTGCCCGCGACGACCGAGGCCGGCGGCTGCGGGTTGAGCATCGAGCCTTCGGGGATGATGACCTTGAGCGGCTTCAGGCAGCCCGCGTTGAGCGGAATGTCGTCGTCCACCAGCGTGCGAAAAACGTAGAGCACGGCCGCCATGCAGACCGCCGTCGGTGCGTTGAAGTTGTTCGTGAGTTGCGGCGAGCTGCCCGTGAAGTCGATCTGTGCACTGCGCGCATCCGCATCGACGCGGATCGCGACCTCGATCTGCGCGCCGTTGTCGAGCGGCAGCGTGAACTGCCCGTCCTTCAGGCGCGTGATGACGCGGCGCACCGACTCCTCGGCGTTGTCCTGCACGTGGCGCATGTAGGCCTGCACCACGTCGAGACCGAACTGCGCGACGATGCGGCGCAGCTCCTGCACGCCCTTTTCGTTGGCGGCGATCTGCGCCTTCAGGTCGGCGAGGTTTTGCTGCGGGTTGCGTGAGGGATAGGCGCCGCTCGAGAGGAGGCCGAGAATCTCGGCCTCGCGCAGCTTGCCTGCCTCGACGAGCTTGACGTTGTCGAGCTGTACGCCCTCCTCGTCGATGCGGGTCGAGAAGGGCGGCATCGAGCCGGGCGTGACGCCACCGATGTCAGCGTGATGGCCTCTGGAGCCGACGTAGAACGTGGGCGCAACTGACTCGCCAGCATCGCCCAAATACACCGGCGTGACCACGGTGACGTCGGGCAAGTGCGTGCCGCCGTGGTACGGGTCGTTCAGCACATACACATCGCCCGGTTTCATCTTCCCGGCGTTGCGGGCAATCACGGTCTTGATCGATTCGCTCATCGAGCCAAGGTGCACCGGCATGTGCGGGGCGTTGGCAATCAGGTTGCCCTCGGCGTCGAAAAGCGCGCACGAGAAATCGAGCCGCTCCTTGATGTTGACCGAGTAGGCAGTGTTCTGCAGCTGCAGTCCCATCTGCTCGGCGATGTTCATGAAGAGGTTGTTGAACACCTCGAGCATCACCGGGTCTACCGCGGTGCCGATCGCGTGGCGCGTCTCGCGTGGCTGCACGCGTTCGAGGACGAGGTGGTCGAGCGCCGTCACGCGCGCCCGCCAGCCAGGCTCGACGACGGTCGTCGCGTTGCGCTCCGCGATCACCGCCGGGCCGTCGACGTGCTGGCCGGGCCGAGCTTGCTCGCGCAGCACGAGCGCGGCTTCGCGCCATGCGTCGCCGCTGTAGAGGCGTACGCGGTCGGCTATCGGCGCGGCATTCGACGCCAGCGATTCGCTGCGCGCCTCGGCCGGCGCGTCGGCGGCGCCGATCGCCTCCACCGATACCGCCTCGATGACAAGCGCGCGCCCCTGCATCAGGAACGAGAAGCGTTGACGGTAGGCCGCCTCGAACGCGGCTTCCACTTCCTGCGTGCTGCCAAACGGCACGACGAGCGCGCTGTCCGTCCCCTGGTAGCGCAGGTGCACGCGGCGCAGCATGCGCACCCGCGCCGCTGCGACACCCTGGCGCTCGAGCTCGCCGCGCGCCTCGGCCGCGAGCGCGTCGAGCCGTGCCGCGGCGTTCTCAAGGCCCGTCGCAAGCGGCTGCTCGATGGCCGCCTCGCGCATCACGCTCTGGTCTGCAAGGCCCATGCCGTAGGCCGACAGCACACCGGCGAGCGGATGGACGAAGACGCGGTTCATGCCGAGTGCGTCGGCCACCAGGCAGGCGTGCTGACCGCCCGCGCCGCCGAAGCACTGCAGCGCATAGCGCGTCACGTCGTAGCCGCGCGCGACCGAGATCTTCTTGATCGCGCCCGCCATCGCCCCCACGGCGATCGCGATGAAACCTTCGGCGACCTGCTCGGGCGTGCGCTGCTGCCCGGTCGCTGCCGCAATTTCGGCGGCGAGCGCCTCGAACTGCTTGACGACGATCTCGCGGTCGAGCGGTTCATCGCCCGCTTGCCCGAACACTTTCGGAAAGTGCGCCGGCTGCACCTTGCCGAGCATCACGTTCGCATCCGTCACCGTGAGCGGCCCGCCGCGCCGATAGCATGCGGGGCCGGGGTTTGCGCCCGCGCTTTGCGGCCCGGCGCGCAGCCTCGCGCCGTCGAAGGACAGGATCGATCCGCCGCCCGCGGCGACCGTGTGAATGCTCATCATCGGCGCGCGCATTCGAACGCCGGCCACCTGCGTCTCGAAGGCGCGCTCGAACTCGCCCGCGTAGTGCGACACGTCGGTCGAGGTGCCGCCCATATCGAAGCCGATCACGCGCAGTCCCGTTTGCCCGGCCACGCCGAGTTCGTCCGCCGCCAGCTCGGCGGTGCGCGCCATGCCGACGATGCCGCCGGCCGGGCCGGAAAGGATCGCGTCCTTGCCCTGGAAGGCGTGCGCGTCGGCGAGCCCCCCGGAGGACTGCATGAAGTACAGCCGCACACCCGGCATCTCGGCTGCGACTTGCTCGACGTAGCGTCGCAGGATCGGCGACAGGTAGGCATCGACGACCGTCGTGTCGCCACGGCTGACGAGCTTCATCATCGGGCTCACGTGGTGCGAGGTGCTGATCTGAGTGAAGCCCACTTCGCGCGCAATGCGTTCGGCCGCCAACTCATGCGCCGTGTGGCGCCAGCCGTGCATGAAGACGATCGCGACGCTGCGCAGCCCGGCGTCGAACGCGGCCCACAGGCGCTCGCGCAGATGCGCCTCGTCCAGCGGCACGACCACTGAGCCATCGGCATCGACCCGCTCGTGGGCCTCGATCACGCGGCTGTAGAGCAGTTCGGGCAGCACGATGTGGCGGTCAAAGATGCGCGGTCGCTCCTGGTAGCCGATGCGCAGCGCATCGCGAAAGCCGCGCGTCGTTACCAGCAGCGTCGGCTCGCCCTTGCGTTCGAGCAGCGCGTTCGTCGCAACGGTCGTGCCCATCTTCACGCACTCGACGAGATCGGGCGTGATCGGCGTGTCGGCGGCCAGGCCGAGCAGGCGGCGGATGCCGGCGACCGCGGCGTCTCGATACTGCGCCGGGTCTTCGCTGAGCAGCTTGTGCGTGACGAGCGCGCCATCGGGCCGGCGCGCGACGATATCGGTGAAGGTGCCGCCGCGGTCGATCCAGAACTGCCACCTGTCGGCCGAATGGCGAAGGGTCGTTGGCTTTTCCATGTTCACACGCCTTTGATACGGCGAATCTCAGTGCGCCTCGCACCGGCGCGGCCTCGATGCAATGTGCGCGGCACCGGCAGGGCGGAAGCCACGCGCGAGACGCTCGACGTCATTGAAGTCTGTATCCCGCATGACAAGCGACACAGGTCTGGCTCAGCCTGCTCAACGCGGCCAGCGGGGGCTTCAGGTCTCCCGTCGCCGAGGCGTCCTTGGCCACCAGCGCAAACTGGCTGGCACTGCGGTGCATCGCGGTGCCTGCATCCTGCATGCCCTTGGGCATGAACTGCGCCACCTCGTGAGCACCGTGCATCTCCAGAGACGACATGCCCAGCCGCTGCTCGGCAAGCTCGCCGGCCTTGTCGAACGCACCGTTCGCCAGCGCGCCCTGTATTTCTCCCAGCGTCCGCAGGTGATCCCGCATGTTGGACAAGGTGTCGCTGCGCAGCGCGTTCGGGTAACTCACGAGTTGACGGACATCCTCTGTCGCCTTCGGCATCGCGGCCGCGACGCCGGCTTGATCCATGTGGTGGTGTGCAGCATGCGCTGCCTCGTCGGCAGCGTTCGTCGCGCCGGCAAGCCCGCCGCCCAGCACGACAGCAAGTCCCAGTACGAGCCTGTTCATCGAAGTGTCTCCATGGTTCAACTGTTTGGGATGGACGGCCTGCGCAGGGGGCCGGTGGGTACTTTCATCCTGTCCGTGATTCTCGCGCCAGCGCGTGCCAGCGTTCGTGCAGCACCGTTCGGATGTCGTGCACCGGCAGTCCTGTCGCAAAGCGCACCGCGTCGGCATAGGGCGGCATGTTGGTGCATTCGAGCACCAGCGCGTGCAGGTCGGGGCGGCGTGCGACGAGGCGCAGCGCGGCCGCGACGACGTCGCGACGGGCCTGCGCGGTGTCGAGTGCGACATCGCCGTCCAGCAACGCACGTTGCAGGTGGCAGCCAGGCGCGACGCCCTCGATCGGTGTCGCCGGGTCTGCCCCGGCGGCGCACAGGTGAGCGGCACCGAGCGCCGCAGCGTCGATCGTCACCACCCCCACCGGCCCAGCGCGCTGCAACGCGGGCAATGCGAGCAGGCTCGACGTCCACACCGGAACCGGCAGCGCCGCGTCGAGCTCGCGCTGGAACTGCACCAGGAAGCCGCAACTCGTCGCGATCGCGGTGGCGCCCTCGGCGGCGAGCGCCCGCCCGACATCAATGAAGTGTTGAAGCAACGCGGCATCGCCCTCGCGCACGACGCGCTGCGGCGACGCGCCTTCGACGATCCGGTAGCGCAGCGGAAAGTCGAAGCTCTCGGGGTGGCCGATATCGCCCAGCACGCGCTCGAAGCGCGTGTCGAGCATCAGCACGCCGAGCCAGGGCTCGCTCACCCCCGGCGCGGAAGTTGCTGCAGCCGCCTCACGCGCAAACCCCGACGGCGTGCTTTCGCCACAAGCCGTATGCTCGCCCGGTCCACCACCACGCTGGAGTTCAATGCTCATGAAGACCTCTACCCCGCTTGCCCGCATTCTCGCTTCGGTCGCGCTCTCGCTGCCGTTGCTCGCCGCCGCGCAGACCAAATGGGATCTGCCGGCGGCCTACCCGGCTAGCAACTTCCACACCGAGAACCTGACCCAGTTCGCCGACGACATCGACAAGGCGAGCGGCGGCAAGCTCAAGATCACGGTTCACGCCAATGGGTCCCTCTTCAAGGCGCCCGAAATCAAGCGCGCGGTGCAGGGCGGGCAGGCGCAGATCGGCGAGATCCTGCTCGTCAACTTCGAGAACGAGAACCCGATCTACGGCGCCGACGGCATTCCCTTCCTCGCGACCGGGTATGCGGACGCGAAGAAGCTGGCCGCGGCGCAGAAGCCCTACCTCGACAAGCTGCTCGCGGCCCAGGGCATGAAGCTGCTCTACACCGTGCCGTGGCCACCGCAGGGGATCTATGCGAACAAGGAGATCGACTCGGTCGCCGACATGAAGGGCCTCAAGTGGCGCGCCTACAGCCCGGCCACCGCGAAGATCGCCGAGCTCGTCGGCGCGCAGCCGGTGACGGTGCAGGCGGCGGAGCTGTCGCAGGCGCTCGCCACGGGCCTCGTCAACAGCTACATGAGTTCTGGCTCGACCGGCTACGACAGCAAGACTTACGAGACGCTGAAGTACTGGTACGACACCCAGGCCTGGCTGCCGAAGAACGCGATCATCGTCAATCAGGCCGCGTTCAATGCGCTCGACGCGGCGACGCAGCAGGCGGTGCTGAAGGCAGCGGCCGACGCCGAGGCACGCGGCTGGAAGGTCAGCGAGGAGAAGAACGACTGGTACAAGAAAGCACTCACCGAGAAGGGCATGAAGATCGTCACCCCATCGCCCAAGCTGGTCGACGGGCTCAAGCAGGTCGGCAACGTGATGATCGTCGACTGGGAGAAGAAGGCCGGCGCCGACGGCGCAGCGCTGCTCGCGGCCTATCGCAAGTGAGGCCCGACCCGCACGCTTGACATGCGCAAGGCGCTCGACGCGCTGTACGACGCGGCGGGTGCGCTCGCGGGACTGTGCATGGTCGGCCTGCTGGCGATGGTCATGTTGTCCATCGTCAGCCGGCAACTGCATTTCCACGTCCCGGGCACCGATGCCTACGCCGGCTACCTGATGGCCGGGGCCGGCTTCCTGGCGCTGGCGCACACGCTCAAGCACGGGGAACACATCCGCGTCACGCTGATCCTGTCTGCGTTGCACGGCGGGATGCGGCGCGCGCTCGAGATCTGGTCGCTGTTCGCAGCGGCGCTTCTCGCCATCCTGTCCGCCTACTACGCGTGCCGGCTTTCATGGCAGTCCTACACCTTCCACGACATTTCGACGAGCAGCGACGCGACGCCGCTGTGGCTGCCGCAGATCGCGATGGCGGTGGGCAGTGTGGTGCTCGCGATCGCGTTCGTCGACGAACTCGTGCTCGAGCTGCGTGGCGAGCGCCGTCAGGTCAAGAGCGGCGAGGCGGCGCACATCGAATGACGACCGGCACCCCGCACGCCGCCCCATGAACGACATCGCAATCACCGGCCTGTTGATCGCGGCGCTGTTCCTGATTCTCGCCAGCGGCGTGTGGATCGGGCTCACGCTGTCGGGCGTGGCGTGGATCGGGATGCAGCTGTTCTCGTCGCGGCCGGCGGGTGACGCGATGGCGGTGACGATCTGGGGCTCGGCCTCGAGCTGGACGCTGACTGCGCTGCCCCTCTTCATCTGGATGGGCGAGATCCTGTTTCGCACGCGTCTCTCGCAGGACATGTTTCGCGGTCTCGCGCCGTGGATGCAGCGCCTGCCGGGGCGGCTGCTGCACACCAACGTGATCGGCTGCGCGATCTTCGCCGCGGTGTCGGGCTCGAGCGCAGCGACCTGCGCGACGATTGGCAAGATGAGCTTGCCCGAGCTCGCAAAGCGCGGCTATCCGGACGGCATGTCGGTCGGCTCGCTGGCCGGCGCCGGCACGCTCGGCCTCCTCATCCCGCCGTCGATCATCATGATCGTCTATGGCGTGATCGCGGACGTGTCGATCGCCGAGCTGTTCATTGCCGGTGTCGTCCCCGGCATCCTGCTCGCAGTGCTGTTTTCCGGCTACATCGCCGTCTGGTCGATGCGCAACCGGGATTTGATACCGCCGCGCGACGCGCCCTTGACGCTCGCTGAGAAGCTGCGCGAATCGAAGAGCCTGATCCCGGTCATCGTGCTGATCGTTGCCGTGCTCGGTTCGATCTACGCCGGCATCGCGACGGCAACCGAAGCTGCGGCGCTCGGCGTCGTCGGCGCGCTCGTGCTGTCGGCGCTGCAGGGTTCGCTCGACTGGGCGACTTTTCGCAGTTCGCTCATGGGCGGCACTCGGCTGTATTGCATGATTGCGCTGATCCTCGCGGGCGCGTCGTTTCTGACGCTCTCGATGGGCTACATCGGCCTGCCGCGCCACTTGGCCGAATGGATCGCGTCGCTCGGCCTCACGCAGTTCCAGCTGATCTTGATGCTCGCCGCGTTCTACGCTGTGCTCGGTTGTTTTCTCGACGGCATTTCGATGGTCGTGCTGACGATGGGCGTGATCATGCCGACGGTGCAGAAGGCCGGCATCGACCCGCTCTGGTTCGGCATCTTCATCGTGCTCGTCGTGGAGATGGCGCAGATCACGCCGCCGGTCGGCTTCAACCTGTTCGTGATGCAGGGCATGACGGGGCGCGAGATCACCTGGATCGCGCGCGTGACACTGCCCTTCTTCCTGCTGATGGGCACCGCGATCCTGCTCGTTTTCTTCTTCCCGCAGATCGTGACCTTCCTGCCGACGCAGATGCGCGGCTGAACGGCACGGCGAACACTGCGACTTAAGCGCGAAGGGCACTTCGGGCCGCGCAGAGCGTCAGCGAATCGTCAACAAGTTCGAACGATGACGACAAGCGGACGCTTCGAGTTTGTGTCCGGCGCCACCTATGCTGCGCAGCCTACGAAGTACGAATCGCGCGCAGGCGCGAAACGGAACCCGCAACTCTCGGAGTATCCAAATGACCGATTCCTTCAAGATCCCGTTGATCCTCATCGGCCGCGTGCTGCTGGCCCTGATGTTCGTTCTCTCCGGCTTCGGCAAGCTCGCGAACATCGAAGGCACCGCCGGCTATATCGCCAGCGCCGGCTTGCCGATGGCAGCGGCACTTGCCGTCATCGTCGGCCTGCTCGAATTGTTCGGTGGCCTCGCCATCTTGGTCGGCTTTCACGCGCGCTGGGCGGCGCTCGCGCTAGGGCTGTTCACGCTCGCGGCGAGCCTGCTCTTTCACAAGTTCTGGGCGGTGCCGGCGGACCAGGCTTTCATGCAGCAGCTTCTGTTCATGAAGAACCTGTCGGTCGCGGGCGGCATGTTCATCGTCGCAGCGCTCGGTGCGGGACCGATGAGCTTCGATACGCGACGCGCCCTGGCCTGACCAGCCAGCGCTGCTGGAGGCGGCGCGCCGGCATGGCCGGACGCGCGGCCTGGCAGCGCTGTACGATGCGGCCTCACCATGTACCTGCCGAAGCACTTCGAGGAAACGCGCGCCGAAGCGCTGCACGCGCTGATCCGCAGCCATCCCCTCGGCACGCTGATGACGCAGGATCGCAGCGGCGCGTTGCAGGCCGACCCGATACCGTTCGTTCTCGAAGCTGTCCAGGGCGAGCACGATCGGTTGCGCGGACACGTGGCGCGCGCGAATCCGCTGTGGCGCGAGACGCGTGAAGAGGTTGAGGCGCTTGTCGTCTTCCAGGGCGCACAGAGCTACATCAGCCCCGGCTGGTACCCGAGCAAGGCCGAGCACGGCAAGGTGGTACCGACCTGGAACTACATCGTCGTGCAAGCGCGTGGACGCTTGCGGGCTGTCGACGACCGCGAGTGGCTGCGCGCCTTCGTGACACGGCTGACGGAGCGCCACGAGGCTCGCCAGAACAAAGCCTGGAAAGTGGCGGATGCGCCGGACGACTTCGTCGAGACGATGCTCGGTGCAATCGTCGGTATCGAGATCGAGCTCAGCTCACTCGTGGGCAAGTGGAAGACAAGCCAGAACCGAAGTTCGGCGGACCGCGAAGGGGTCGTCGACGGACTGAGCTTGCTTGCCCAGCGCGACGGGGACGCCGAGGCCGCTGCGATGGCCGCCGCGGTGGCTGCCGGGATCACACGGCGCGACCCGACCTGAGGACTCGGGCGCGCTTGCCCGGACCGCATTGAGGTCGGCTCGCCAGAGCGCCTGGTCAGTCGATCAAACGACCCTGTGCGTCGAAGAAGGGATACGGGCCGGCGTAATCGCCGATCGCCGCCAGGTGGCTGACCACGCCACGGCCGTTCCACCAATGCAGCATGAAGCCGGGCGGCTCCATGCGGAACGCACTTGGCGCATCGGCGTCGATGTCGAGCGCCACCTGGTGCGCCGGACTCGGGCAGGTCATCGTGAGGCGCCCGCCGACCGTGGTGTGGATGCTGCGATGCAGATGGCCACAGACGACGAGCGCCACCTGCGCGTGCCGCGACATGACGGCGGCGAAGGCTTCGGCGCCGACCAGGCCGAGGTCGTCCATATGGCCGATGCCGGTGCGAAACGGTGGGTGGTGCATCATGATCAGCGTCGGCGTTTCGGGTCGCGCTGCCAGCGTCTCGTCGAGCCAACGCAGCCGACGCTCGCACAGTTCACCGCCCCCCTGCCCGGGAATCACCGTGTCCAGGCCGATCAGTCGCAACGGGTAGTCATCGATGGCGAACTGCAGGAACTCACCCTGCGGCAGATAGGCGCCACCAGCGCCATCGCCAAAGGCGTCGCGCAGGGCGGCGCGCTCGTCGTGGTTGCCAGGTATCACGACGATGCGCTGATGCAGCGGTGCAAGGATGGACTTCAGGTGCGCGTACTCCTCGGCGCGCCCCAGGTCCACCAGATCGCCGGTTATCAGGATCAGGTCGGGCTGCTGCTTGAGCGCCTGGATCTCGGCCACGCAGGCGCGCAGCATCGCCGCGGTGTCGACCCGACGGTAAGCCAGCTTGCCCGGCAGCTTGATGTGGGTGTCGGTGATCTGCGCGATCAGCATGTTGCGGCCCGCCCTTTCCTGACCTACAGCACCAGCAGGCGATTCACGTCGATGGCCAGACCGACCTTCTCGCCATGCTCGAAGCTGCGCCTGGCATCGGTTTCCACGACCAGTGGTTGTTCCTCGCCCACATCAATGAACAGGCGTGTGCGGTCGCCAAGGAAAAACGCGGCGGCGACGCTGCCGTTCAAGCGCGCCTGCTCTTCGTCGCGGGCCAGCCGGATGTCTTCGGGACGGAACAGCAACTCCGTTGCATCGCCGGGCAGATCCGGCCAGGCAATGGACCCGGCGCGACAGCTGAAGACACCCGCCGCCGCGCTGCCACTGAGCCGATTCATCGTGCCGATGAACTCGGCGACGAAGCGATTCGCGGGGCGCTGATAGATCTCGCGCGGTGTACCGACATGCGCCACCCGGCCGTGGTCCATGACCACGATACGGTCGCCCAAAGCCATCGCCTCGGCCTGGTCATGGGTCACGTAGACCGTGGTGATGGCCAGCGAGCGCAAGAGGGTGTCGATCTCCAGCCGCAGGATGTCGCGCAGCTTGGCGTCCAGCGCGGTCAGCGGCTCATCCAGCAGCAGCGCCCGGGGGCGCACGGCCAGCGCCCGGGCGAGTGCAACGCGCTGGCGCTGACCGCCCGAGAGCTGGTCGATGCGCCGGTCGGCCAGCGCTTCGATGCGCATCATGCCAAGCATCTCCGACACACGTTCGGTTATCGCCCTGGCATCGCGCCTCTGGATCCTCAAGCCGTAGCCGATGTTCTGGGCCACGCTCATGTTGGGAAACAGGGCGTAGGACTGGAACACCATACCGACGTTGCGTCGCTCGATCGGCAACGCCGTGACGTCCTCGCCGTCGAAGAGCACGCGGCCGTCGGCGTCGGGTTGTTCCAGCCCGGCGATGATGCGCAAGGTCGTGGTCTTGCCGCAGCCGGAAGGACCGAGAAACACCAGCGTCTCGCCGGCTTCGATGCCCAGTTCCAGCGGTTCTAGTGCCCGCGTGCCATCGGGGAAGGTCTTCGCGCATCCCTTCAGTTCGATCGCCAGCGGCCGCGGAAGTGCGCTCATGATCGATCATCCTCGACAGCGAACTTCTTCAACTTGGGTGCGGCGAAAAACTGCAGCGCAAGGAGCAGCGGGATGATCATCAGGAAGAACACGAGCGTGTAGGCGCTCCCGACCTCGAGCCGCAAGGAAGCGTAGGCATCGGCCAACCCAACCGGCAGCGTCTTGGTGAACGGGGTGTGCAACAGCCAGGTCATGTTGAACTCGCCCATCGACAGCGTGAGCACCATCAGCGAGCCGGCGAGGATGCCGTTGCGGCAGTTCGGCAGCACGATGTGGCCGAACCGCTGCCAGAAGCTCGCACCCAGAGAAGCCGCACCTTCTTCCAGTGTCTCGAGATCGATGGCCATCAGCACGGCAAGCACCGAGCGCACCATGAACGGCAAGGTGAAGAGCACATGACCCACCAGGATGAAGGACCAGGACGTGCGGAACCCGCCCGATGCGCCGTAGGTGACGATCAACGCCATCGCCGTGGCCAACCCGGGCACGGCCACTGGCATCACCAGCAGTTCCTCGATCGCGCGGGTGAACCGGTTCTGCCGCTTGGCCAGTGCATAGGCGGTGGGCACGCCCAGCAAGAGGGTCACCACCAGGCAGGCCAGCGACAAGCCGACCGAGGCGAAGATGGTCTCGCGATAGCCCTCCCAGACTTCGACCACCCAACGCAGCGTCAAGCCGCTCTGGATACCGACGAGATAGTTGACGGTCAACCCGGCCAGCATCGACAGCACGACCGGGACGATGAGAAATGCGCAAACCAGCAGCGTGAAGCCGAGTTGCAATAGGAACAGCCCGTTGCGCCGCCGCATTGCTAACCCGCCGCCGCCACCGTCGAACCGGCCGCGGTCCTGGCCAATGCCAGCACGAACCAGGTGATGGCACCGAGCACGAAGCTCAGTGCCGCGGCCATGGCGATGTTGGCCGAGAGGGTGAACTCGGTGTAGATGACCATCGGCAACACATTGATCCGCGTCGCCAGCGTGAACGCCGTGCCGAAGGCGCCGACGGCGGTGGCAAAGCAGATCGCACCGGAGGAAATGAACGCCGGCTTGAGCCCCGGCACGATCACGTCCCGTACCACCCGCCAGGGTGAAGCGCCCAGCGAGCGCGCGGCCTCTTCGAGCTTCGGATCGAGTTTTTCGGTGGCGGCCATCACCGTCAGGATGGTGCGGGGAATCGAGAAGTACACATACCCCATGAACAGGCCGACCATCGAATAGGCGAACACCAGCTTTTCACCCGTGAGCGCCTCCGTCACGCTGCCGATCAAGCCTTGGCGGCCGGCGAGCATGATCACCATGAAGCCAATGACCACGCCGGGAAACGCCAGCGGCAGGGTCAACATGGAGACCAGCGCGGCATTGCCGGGGAAGCGATGTCGCTGCAGGAAGACACCTGCGATACCGCTGATCGCCAAGGTGACCGCGGTGGTGGCCGCTGCGACGCCGAGCGTCCAGAGCAGCGAGCTGAAGTAGAGCCTGTCGGTGAGGATCGCCGCGTAGGCTGCCCAGCCAAGCGAGCCGCCGCCGCCGATGAAGAACAGCCGCCCCATGGGCAGCAGGAAGAAGGCGCCGAAGAAGACGCCTGCCGGCAGCATCAGGACGACGAGTCGCCGGGTATCGCTTCGCATGCGGCTTCGGATGGGGGTCGCAGCGGGCAGCGTCGCCGCCGCCCGGTCGACATCAGGACCGTGCCTTCAATTGACCTCGGCACGGTAGCGTTCGACGATGCTCTTCTGCGCGGCGGCCAACTTCTTCAAGTCGATCGGCTTCGCACGCGCGTACTCGGACTCAGGCAGAAACTTGGATTTGGCCTCGGCCGACAGACGATCGGCGAACACCGGGCGCAGGTAGGCATTGCCCCACATCGCCTGGCTTTCGTCGGACAGAACGAAGTCGAGCACCTTCTTGCCGTTGTCGGGATTGGGTCCCTTGTTCGTCAGCGCCATCACGTAGGGGAAGATCACCGTGCCTTCCTTCGGGATCACGAACTGCACGGGCGCCTTGTCGGTGTACTGGCCGCGGTAGGCGTTGAAATCGTAGTCGATCAGGATCGGGATCTCACCGGAGATGACCCGTGCATAGGAGGTCTGCTTGGGCACGATGGGCTGGTTCTTCTGCAGTTCCTTGAAGAACTTGATGCCTGGCTCGAGGTTGTCATAGCTGCCGCCGAGGGCAAGGTTGACGGCCATCACGCCGAGTTGACCCACCGCTGCCGAAGTCGGATCGAGATAGCCCACAAGCCCCTTGTATTCGGGTTTGAGCAGATCGGCCCAGCTCTGCGGCACCGGCTTGTTGCCCAACGCCGCCTTGTTCACGAACAGGCCCAACGTACCCGAGTGGATGGTGAACCAGTAGCCTTCGGGGTCTTTCAGGCTGGCAGGAATCTTCTCCCAGCCCTTCGGCTTGTAGGGCGCGAGCACGCCGGCATCCTTGGCCGGATCGGCGGCAATGCCGCCGAGGTACGTCACGTCGGCCACGGGGTTGGCCTTCTCGGCGATCAGCGCCGCGGTGGCTTGGCCTGAATTCTTGTTGTCGGGCGGCACCTCGATGCCCAGTTGGGCATGGATGGCTTTCAACTGGCTGCCCCAGTCCGCCCATTGCGGCGGGCAGTTGTAGCAAATCGCTCGCTGCTGAGCGTGGGCAGCCGGCATGCCCCCGAGGCTGGCCAGAAGTGCGGCAAAGGCGAGGATGAGGCGTTTCATGCGGGGCGTTCTCCGAAGACGGGGTGAAACTGCAGCGCCTTTGTCGGAGCGCCGATTGCGAGTGCAATGTTCGCAGTATCACAACTGCATGTGACGGTAGTCAATCCGGGACGACAGCGGCCGAGACGATCAACGGGCCACAAGGCGGAGCTGATCGTCGACCCGCGGAACCGATCGGCCACATCCCATAGGAAGCTGAGGCAAACTACGACCGGCATCTTGCCAGTCCGGCCACCGCGGTGGCGGCTTGAATTAAGCCCAACACGTCCATGGAACCCGGGGCGATTCATTGAGGGACCAGGAGCAAAGATGAACGTACTCGGTGCTTTCGCCGCGCTGACCTTCGCCTCTGTTGTTGCGTCGAGTGCCACGCCCGCGTTGGCGGCCGCTGCCTGTGAAGCTCCAGAAAATCGCGCTTTCGACTTCTGGCTAGGGGAGTGGCAAGTTCGAACACCCGACGGGAAGCTTGCCGGCGTCAACCGCATTACGCGCGAGTATGGTGGCTGTGTTCTACATGAACGCTACGACACCGGTCGCGGCTACAGCGGCGAAAGCCTGAACATCTACGACGCCGGACGAAAGGTGTGGCACCAGACCTGGGTTGACACTTCCGGCACGTTGCTTCTCTTGGAAGGCGGCCTTCGTGGTGGAAGCATGGTGCTCGAAGGGCAAACGGTCGGCGCCGATTCGCAGACGACCAGACACCGGATCTCATGGACTCCAAATGCCGATGGGAGCGTGCGTCAACTGTGGGAATCCACCGACGCCAGCGGCCAATGGGTCACAGCGTTCGATGGCCAGTACACGCGCAAATAGCATGTTGCATCAGACACCTCACCATTCCGCCGAGAGAACCCGAGCCAGCACGGCGCTGCAGGCTCACACTTCATTCTGGGCCTTGCATGCCACGCCGGCGCGAGCCTCTCATGTCAGCCGTACTCTGGGTCGCGCCGCACACACCTGGTAGCCCTCCCGCGCGAATCCATCGTCCCGCGTTACCAAGGAGGACCGAGCAATGTCAAAGTACCTGGGCTCTTGCCACTGTGGTGGTGTCAGGTTCGAGATCGACACGGAGTACCCGCTTGGCCCGTATTTCAGATGCAACTGCTCCCTCTGTTCCAGGAAAGCTGCGGTCATGGGAGCCGCGCCGAGATCAGCGCTCACCGTCACTCAAGGCGCGGATCTGATCTCCACGTATGCTTGGAATACTCGAGAGGCGCAGCACTGCTTCTGCAGGGTGTGCGGCATTTACACGCACCATGTGATGCGCGGCGAGGTCAATACCGTCGGCCTCAACATGGCGTGCATCGAAGGAGTCGACACATTTGCACTCGGCGACGTGCCGGTTGGCAATGGCAAGGAAGAATGGTCAGTCGTGCAAGAGGGTGCGGCCCCTTAGATGCAGTTCGTCGAACACGTATGGATTGGAGGCAGACATGACCTACAAGGGAAGTTGCCATTGTGGCCGCATCGGGTTCGAAGTCGAGGGGGCACCGGCCGGGGTCATGTCGTGCAACTGCTCCATCTGTCAGCGCAAAGGGGCGCTGATGTGGTTTGTCCCTCGTGAGCACTTAAGGCTTCTCACCCCGGACGAGAACGCCAGCACCTACACGTTCAACAAGCACGTCATCAAACACCGCTTCTGCCCCACTTGCGGAATGCATCCCTATGGCGAAGGGGTCGATTCCAAGGGCAACGCGATGGCTGCGGTCAACATTCGGTGCCTTGAGGGCATCGAGCTAGAGGATGTTGCGGTAAATCACTACGACGGTCGCGCCCGCTAGCGGCAAGACGCCCGGCCCTTGCATCGACGATAAGCGTCAAAGTCCAAACCATTGCACGTCGAGGTTCGCATGAAGCGCGTCACTGGCATCGGCGGCATCTTCTTCCAGGCAAAGGATGCACCCGCGCTACACGCTTGGTACAAGCATCATCTTGGCATCGATGTCCAGGAGTGGGGTGGTGCCGCGTTCACCTGGACCGACGCGGAAGGCAAGCCCGCTGGCGGAACCACCATCTGGTCCATCGGGCCGGAGGAGGGCGATCACTTTGCTCCCGGAAAAGCTTCGTTCATGGTGAACTACCGCGTTGCAGATCTTGTGGCCCTCGTCAAGGTCCTCAGGGAAGAAGGCTGCAATGTCCTCGACAAGGTCGACGACTCTGAGTACGGCAAGTTCGCGTGGGTCATCGATCCCGAAGGAAACAAGGTCGAGCTGTGGCAGCCGCCTGAAGGTCAGTGAAGCGCGACGGAGGCGGGACCTTAGGCGGCGTTTTTTGAGGAGACGATCATCGTGAACACGTCCAGTGGCGACCGAGCCTTCGCCGGGTCCATCCCGCAGTTGTATGAGCAGTACTTGGTCCCGCTGATCTTCGAGCCGTATGCGAGAGATCTGACCCACAGGCTAGCTCCCCTCGCACCGGCGGCCGTGCTGGAGATCGCCGCGGGGACCGGGGTGGTCACGCGCCACCTGGCGGCTCAGTTGCCTGCTGACGCATCGATCGTGTCGACCGATCTGAATCAGGCCATGCTCGATCACGCCGCGAGCGTCGGTACGAGTCGCGCAGTGAAGTGGCGGCAGGCCGATGCGATGAACCTTCCATTTGGCGATAGCACCTTCGACGCGGTGGTGTGCCAGTTCGGCGCCATGTTCTTTCCGGACAAGGCAGCAGCCTTCGCTGAGACCCGCCGGGTACTGCAGCCGGGCGGGACGTTCTTGTTCAATGTCTGGGATCGAATAGAGGACAACGAATTCGCCGACTGCGTCACCGAGGCGATGGCGCGCCTGTTCCCGAACGATCCTCCCCGATTCCTGGCAAGGCTGCCGCACGGCTACTACGACCGAACGGTGATCGGCAGTGCGCTCGCTGCCGGCGGCTTCACGGGCCCAGTGGAGTTCGACACCGTCACTGTGCAGAGTCGGGCCGAATCGCCGCGAGCTGTCGCGATCGCCTATTGCGAGGGAACACCGCTGCGCAACGAACTCGAGAGTCGCGGCGCCTCCATTCTCGGCGAGGCAACGGACATTGCGGCCGCCGCCCTCGAAGAGCGCTTTGGTGCTGGCCCCGTTGTCGGCAAGATTCAGGCACACGTCATCTCGGCGACGAGATGAGCGCTAGAGCGGACCCGTATACGGCGGCTCGGCTATTTCAAAGGTCGTGCAGCACCCAATGCAATGCAGGCTACAGTCGATGCGTAACCAAGGAATCTCATGCCCTCGAGCTCGCGCAAGTCCAGATCGATCGCCACTAAAGCTGCGGAGCTCGCCTTCGCTGTGCCGCAGGTGGTCGCGCATCGCGTAACACGCATGGCCATTGCCGGCCCCTCGCCATCCGCGCGCGACCGCAAGGAATTCGACCTCATGGTCGCAGAGAAGAACGCTGCCTTTGCACAGTCCTGGCAGGCCATGGCCAGTCAAGCCGTGCTTGCCAATCAGGCCTTGGCCACGTCGATGCTTCGCACCATCTGGTCGCCTACGAGCTGGGGCAAGCCCGCGGCCGCAAAGTTGATGAACCAGGCGCAAGGCGCGACGCTCGGCATCTTGAGCAAGGGACTGTCCCCTGTGCATCGCAAGGCTGTCGCGAACGCGAAGCGCCTGGGCCGTACCAAGCTTCGCTAGGGCTGCCAAACCCCTGCACTCGAGCGGAGGCCAACGAAGTGCCCATCATCGACATCGAAGCCGTTTGCGGCGAGCAGCAGGACTTCGCCCCTGACACGGTGCGCCGCACCGCGGATGCGCTTGGCAACGCGCTGGGCATGGCCAAGGGCAAAGTCTGGGTGCGTTTGCGGATGATCCCCAAAACGATGTATGCCGAGAATGAAACGGATGCCGAGTTCACGCCCGAGCCGGTCTTCGTTCGAATCCTCCGATCGCGAGTCCCGGTAGGCCCGGATCTGGAGCGGGAGATCGTGTCCGTGACCCAGGCCGTCGCGATGTGCCTGGGAAAACCTGAGAGCAACGTGCACCTGGAGTACGCTCCACCGGGTCTTGGCCGCATTACCTTCGGCGGCAGGCTGTCCAAGTAGCTGTCGACAGAGGACCAGGGGGGAGTTCAGTGGTCGGCGTCAATCCATCGTGATCATCGAGCGAATCTTCACTCGCGCGCCGTCCACCCGCGCTCAGGCCGAGCGCCAGTCCGTTCGCGTTGTCGCCGGCGCCGGCATCGAGGGTGACAGGTATTTCGCTTGCCACGACGAGCCCGGCCAGAACATCACGTTCGTCGAGGCGGAAGAGATCGAGTCGTTCTTCGCCGAACAGCAGCGCCCTTGTGACTTTTCGGCAACCGGTCGCAACATCATCACCCGAGGCGTTCGACTCGCCGAGCTCGTCGGTCGCGAGTTCTGCGTGGGTGCGGTGCGCTTTCGGGGCGTCGAGCTGTGCGAGCCGTGCCGCGCGTTCGGCGAAGTCTTGGCCACATCGGCCTTGCCACGGGCGGCGGTAGTCAAGCGCATGGTCCATCGCGCGGGCCTGCGGGCCGATGCGCTGTCCAGCGGCGAAGTATCGGTTGGCGATACGTTCGAGACTGCGCCCCGGCACATCGCCTGAGCCGATCCGTGCCCACCGCCGCCACGCTGGAACGCTTCATCGCCCGCGTCGAAGGGAACGCGCACGCCGAGGCCTGCGAGGAGTTCTACACAGCAGACGCCTCGATGCAGGAGAACAACTCACCTCCGAGGATCGGGCGCGATGCACACGTCGCAAACGAACGCAAGGTGCTTGCCCGAGCAAAGTCGGTGCGGTCCGAATGCGTGCGCCCGGTATTCGTCAACGGTGACCGTGTCGTCATCCGCTGGGTGTTCCACTTCGAGTGGCTCGACGATACCTTCACGCACATGGAAGAGTTGGCCTACCAGCGCTGGGAAGGCGAGCGCATCGCCGAAGAGACCTTCTTCTATGACCCGGCGCAGCGTGTCCCGAAGAAGCGCTAGATCGGCCCGCCAGGCAACATCATGCGCTGCATTCCCCTGCGTCTTGCGCCCGGCGCCGATCTCCGCTCGGCACTGGAAGCCGAAGCAAACCGAACCGGCGCGTTGTCCGCATTCGTTGTGTCAGGCATCGGCAGCCTCTCCGACGCCAGGCTTCGATTTGCCGGTGCCGAGGTGGAGACGCTCGTGCCGGGCAAAGTCGAGATCCTGTGCCTGTCGGGCACACTGACGACCGACGGCGCGCATTTGCATATGGCAGTGTCTGACGAGCACGGACGAGTCGTCGGGGGACATGTCTGCTACGGCAACACCGTGCGAACCACCGCCGAGGTGCTTCTGGCGCCGTTGTCGCAGTGGCAGCTCGCCCGCGCGCTCGATCCGGCCACGGGGTACAAGGAGCTCGTCATCCGGCCACGGCCCGATGCACCGGAGCAAGGCGCTTGACACCGCGCATGCGGCACGCACAGACAGTGATTGGCGAAGACCCCTTGCGCAATCGCTGGCTCGCAACTTAGGGGCCACACTCGATGCGTCCGACTCTCATCAGCATCTCTCTTCTCACACTGAGCAATGTGTTCATGACATTCGCTTGGTACGCCCATCTGAAGGAGCTGAGTCACAAGCCGTGGTTCGTTGCTGCGCTGATCAGCTGGTGCATCGCCTTCTTCGAGTACATGCTGCAGGTTCCGGCCAATCGAGTCGGCTACACGGTCATGTCGGTGGCGCAGTTGAAGATTCTTCAGGAGGTCATCACACTGACTGTGTTCGTGCCATTTGCCCTTCTGTACCTCAAAGAGCCCTTGAAACTCGACTATCTCTGGGCCGGCCTGTGCATCCTCGGTGCAGTGTTCTTTATCTTCCGCAGCAAGTTCGGTGGCGGCTGACTGCCTTCAGTCGGCGAACGATCGCCTCTGCATGGAGGACGACCAGCTCCTGCTGAACTGATCGAGGGCAGCCGCGTGCGGCGCGATGAACAGGCTTCGGGGGAGTCGGACCGTGCGCCGCGAGCTCGATGCCACCAGGCGGATCACCGCGCTGCGAGGCGTCACTGATCTGGAGCAGTCACGTCACCGCGGGGGGACCCGGCGCAGCGGCGACGCCGTCGGCGCTAGGGCGCCGAGGGCCATCAGTAGGCCTTGGGGATGATCCGCAGCGGGTGGTCCGATGCCTTGTAGTCGCCACGTTTCTGGCGCGCCGGCAGTTTCGGCTTGTCGCGCGGCAGTGCCTCGTAGGGCACTTTGCTCAGGATGTGGCTGATGATGTTCAGGCGCACCGTTTTCTTGTCGTCCGACGGTGCGACGAACCAGGGCGCGAATTCAGTGTCCGTCGCGGCGAACATCGCGTCCCGCGCGCGCGAATAGTCGTACCAGCGGCTGTAGGACTTCAGGTCCATCGGCGAGAGTTTCCAGACCTTTCGTCCGTCATCGAAGCGGTCCTTCAGGCGGCGCGTTTGCTCCTCCGGGCTGACCTCGAGCCAGTACTTGAGCAGGATCACGCCCGAGTTGACGATCGCACGCTCGACAAAGGGCGCGGCATCCAGAAAGCCGTCGGCTTGCTCGGGCGTGCAAAAGCCCATCACCCGTTCGACGCCGGCGCGGTTGTACCAGCTGCGGTCAAAGATCACGACCTCTCCGGCCGCAGGCAGATGCCGGATGTAGCGTTGGATGTACATCTGGCTCTTCTCGCGCTCGGTCGGCGCCGGCAGCGCGACGACGCGGAAGACACGCGGACTGACACGCTCGGTCAGCGCCTTGATCGTGCCGCCCTTGCCCGCGCCGTCACGCCCCTCGAACAGGATGCACACCTTCAGGCCCTTGTGCAGCACCCACTGCTGGAGCTTGACGAGTTCGACGTGCAACTTCTTGAGCGCCTTGTCGTACTCCTTGCTCGACATGGGTTTGGGCTGATCAGCACCTGCCGGTGCCAAAGCTGCGCCGCCGATGTCGGCACTCGCCACCTGGTCGGGCGCCGCCACCTTGTGCTTCTTCTTCGTGATCTTCATTGCGCGATGCCTCCTTGGGAGAGAGTGACCGAAAGCGACCGGCGCGAAACCGCGGCCTCAGCGCGCCGCCACGAGGCCAGTGCCGAGGTCGTCGAACGCGCCGCCGAGCGCGAGGTACAGATTGACGCGCTGCGCGAGTTGCTCGCTCTGCACGCGCAGGCGCGCGGTACGCGCGGAATACAGCGCGAGCTGACGCTGCTCGACGACGCGCGCATCGATCCCGCCGATGCGGAACTGCACCAGCGCAAGCTGCAGCGCGCGTTCGTTGTCGCGCACCACGGCGTCCAGCACTTCGCTGCGGTCGCGCAATGCGATCTCGGCGGCGAGCGCGTTCTCGACCTCGCCGAAGGCGCGCTGCCCGGTGCTCGCGTAGGCGGCGACGGCCTCCTTCTGCTCGGCGCTGCGGATCTCGACCTGCGCGCGCAACACACCGCCCTGGTAGAGCGGCGCCAGCAGGTTGCCGCCAACGCCCCAGGCCGGGTTGCTTCGGTCCTGCAAGACGAATACGTCGCTCGAGATGGCACTCACGCTTGCCGTCAGGCTGATGCGCGGCAACTGCGCGGCCCGTGCTTCACCAACGCGGTTGAACGCCGCGGCGACGCGACGTTCGGCCGCGATCACGTCGGGCCTGCGCTCCATCAATTGCGAAGGCAGACCCACCGGTACCGGCGGCGGCATCTGCGAGAGGTTCTGCGCAACCGCGATCTCGGCGGACGGATAACGGCCCAGCAGCAGTTCGAGCGCGCGCAGGGCCTGCTGACGCGACAGCTCGGTCTGGCGCAAGGTGTCGCGATAACTGCCGACATTGGCGCGCGCTTCGGCCACGGCTTGCTCGTTGCCGATCCCGATGCGCAGCCGATCCTGCGAGAGGCGCAGCAGCGTCTCGGCCGAATGAAGCATGTCGCGGACGATCGCGATTTGCAGGCCCGCTTCTATCGCCACGAACCAGCTCTTCGCAACCGTCGCCGCGAGCGACTGGCGCGCATAGGCAAAGTCGGCCGCAACGGCCACGGACTGCTGCTGCGCAGCGGCTTCGCCATAGCGCATGCGTCCCCACACATCAAGCTCGAGCGAAGCGTTCAGGAAGATGCCGTTCAGGCCGCCGCCCGAGCCCGAAGCGCCACTGAACACCCCGGCAACTCCCACCGACGGCAACAGCGAGCCGCTTGCCACCTTGAGGTAGCCATTGGCCTGTTCGACGCGCGCGGCGGCCACCTGCAGATTGGCGTTGTAGACCAGCGCTTCGTCGACCAGCGCCGTCAGCGCAGGGTCGTCGAATGTGGCGAGCCAGCGATCGGCCACGGGTTGCTGCGATCCGTCGGCCGCCGTCCATTTCGCCGGGACTGCGGTATGCGGCAAGGCCTCCGTCTGCAGCTCCGCCGCCGACGGCGGGGCCTTCAGCGCACAGCCGGCGAGCGCCATTGCGAGCGCAACGGGCGCGAGACCGGAGTGGAGGCAGCGCGAGCTCATCAGTGCAGCTTCAGCACGAGGTAGTCGGTGATCGTGCCGACCCGCACGATCACCTTGCGAACGATATGGATCATCTCCCCGTGTTCGGTATAGATCGCGCCGTGCCCGGAGGCGCCGGCCGCGAGGAACAGATCAGGGTCGCGATCCTCGACCGTCAGCTTGACCGGGAAGCGCCCCGGGGCCTGCGGGAAGCTTCCGGTCTGCGGCACGGTGCCCGATTGCACGATCTGGCCCTGGCCCTGCGCCCAGATGATCGAATCCACTTTCGCCTTGATGATGCGGCCCGGCAGCGTGTTGAGCGCGAACTCCGCCTCGTCACCCGGCTTCACCAGCGTCAGCTCGTTTTGCTGATAGAGCGCGATGACCTGGTATTCCTGCTCGACAAAGCTCATCGCCGGCGCGAGCGGCACCGACACGACAAACGAACCCGGACGCAGCTGCACGTTGATCGCGTAGCCGTCGGCGGGTGCATATACCGATGTCTGGTCCAGATTCCACTCCGCGTTGGCGACGTCTGCGCGGCTCGAATCCACCTGCGCCTTGGCCGTCGCGAACTGCGCCCGCGCGCCCGCGACACTTGCAAGTTCACCGTTCACCCTGCCCGAAAGCTTTTGCGCCACCTGCGCCTCGTTCGCCGTCGCGGTGGCGATCTGCGCCTCGAGCTCGGTCACGTTGGCCTCGGACTGCTCGAGCGCGAAACGGTCACCGGCGCCGGTGGCGACCAGTTCGCGGTTCTGCCGGACCCGCAACCGGGCGAGTTCGAGCCGCGGTTGCAGCGCGCGCACCTCGGCGCTCGCAGACTTGAGTTGTTCGTCCAACTGCCGCCCGCCCGCCGATGCCTCGACGACGCTGGCACTGGACTGCGCGAGCTTGGCTTCGTCGGCCGCAAGACGCGCCTTGGCGACGTCCAGAGCGTTCTGATAGGGCGTCCGGTCGATGCTGAACAGCAACTGCCCTTTCTTCACCAGGCGATTGGGCTCCACCGGCACTTCGAGCACACGGCCCCGCACCTGGGGCAGGATCTGCACCGTGTACTTGAAGACGCGCACGTCGGCTGACGATGGCGCGACGACGTTCAAGGTCAGGATCAGCGCGGCCATCGCGACGATCGGTATGACGACGACCGTGACCTGCGACGTGGTGTTCCACGGCAGCCACTTGAGCTTGATGAAGATCAGCCAGACGAAGAACGCATAGATGGCGAGCAACAGGGCTTCCATCAGGCGGCTCCCCCGACCGGCGTGTCGGTCGCCGCGGACGCGGTGGTCTTGGCAGCGACAGCCTCCAGCCGGGCGCGTGCGCGGCGCATCTGCGGCGTCAGGCTGCCGCGGGCTTCGACCGCATCGAGTTCGTCGTGGACGTGCTGCAGCTCATGGGCATCGACTTCGCCGGCCTCGGCAAGTGTCGCAATGTGGGTGAAGTAGTCGTCGTGCTTGTCGGTGCCCCAGGCCATGCGGTGCATCGTCGGTTTGGTGTAGGCCCACAGCCAGGCGATCGGCCAAAGCAGGCCGCCAAAGAAGAGCGAAAGCAGGCACAGCACCTGGATCGCGTCGCGCTGCGGATGGTGGCGCTTGTGCGCAATCTTCTCCGGCAGCACATGCACCATCCAGAACAGCACGATGCCCCCGATCGGCACTGCGAAGACGATGAACCAGGCCAGAACCATCGCTGCGCGGTCGACAGCTTCCGGCGGCAGAAACGAGGCCCGCGCGAGCCCCGGCGTCGACAGGAGAGCGGCACAGATCGCGGCCCCTCTCGATCGGAGTACCGCAAATGAATTCGACATATCAACCTCAGTTTCAACCCGGGCTGCCTGGCGGGCAAGGCCCTGTGCGCCCGCGTCGCCCGATGAAGCTGTCGATGATATCGGCCCCGGGCGTCGACTTGCCGAAGCTCAGTACCTCGCCGCTTCGGCGATCTGTCGCGCAGAGGTTCGCCTGAGGTCCCTTGCCATGCCGAGCCTGGACAAGCTGTAGATGATCCACTTCGACGGATCCCAGTGAAACCAGCGGACCCCGTTGCGGTAGTCCAGCGGGAAGCGATGGTGAAAGTTGTGAAAACCCTCGCCGTTGGTCAGGATGGCGCCGATCCAGTTGTCTCGCGCCGATTGCGCCGGATCGAAGGGCCGGGTGCCAAAGGTGTGCGCGAACGAGTTCACGAAGAACGTGGAATGCAGAACGACGACGATTCGCAGGCAGACCACGAGGATGAACCCGCCCAGCGGATGCCCGATCCACCACGCAAGCAGCATCGGAAGCACAACACCGGCACCGACCGACCACCAAGCGTGGTGATCGTGCTGATGCGACAGCAATCGGGACCGCTTCAAGTCCTTCACGTTGCCGTAGTTGGTGGTGTGGCGCCAGAACAGGATCCAGCCGATGTGGGCGTGCCAGAACCCCATGCTGACGCCGTAGGGGTCGTGCGCGGTATCGGTGAATCGGTGGTGTTGACGGTGCTGCGAAGACCACTTCAGAGCTGACTCTTCGAACGTTGCCGCACCGAAGAAAAGGAACACGAACCGGACAAGGGGTGACGCCTTGTACGTGGGGTGCGCGAACAGGCGGTGGTAACCCATGGTGATCGACATGCCCGTCGCCGCGCAGAAGAAGAAGAACAGCGCAACTTCGCCAGCCGTGATGCCACGATAGTAGAGGTAGAGCGGCGTGCCGATGATGGCGACGGCGTGGAGGAAGATGAAGAACACCAGCCCAAGCCAGCGCACCCCGCGCCTTGGCAAGGGGTAGTCGTCGGAAATGGAGCTTTCGGGATTGATCGGCATCAACCGCTTGACCGGACGCGGGTCAGCGTCAAGTTCCAGTGCCAAGGGGAAAGCGGTGTCGGGTCGGTCACGCATCGGCGGGCTTCGGATACTTCCATCGCTTCTGAACCCAGAGCCATTCCGCCGGCCTTTCGATGACCGCCCGCTCAAGCCGGCGTGCGAACCCCTCCATGATGGGCGAGTCATCCTTCTTGGTGTCGAGCTCATACGGGGGTTCGCCGAGCACCTCGAAACGCACCGAGTAGTGGCCGCGGCGCACCCGGCGCATCTCGACGTAGAGCACCGTCGCGTCGAGGAACCGGGTGATCCGCTCCGCGCCGACGAAGAATGCGGTGTCGCGGTTGAGGATCCGCGTCCAGTGCTTGCGCTGGTCCCGCGGGGGCGTCTGGTCAGCGATCAGCCCGTAGGCGCGCGGTGTGTCGGCGCGGCTCATCAACTCGTACACGAAATCCTGGCGCGGGAAAGGCTTGCCGCCAAAGCGTGCCCGCGCGTCGCGCAGATACTGGTCGACGGACCGGACGCGCACCGTCTGGTAGACCGCGTCTATCGGGAGTCCGAAGGTGGCCCCACCCGCCAGCAGCAGCCACTCCCAGTTGCAGAAATGGGGCGTGAGCAGCACCACCGACTGCTTCGCGGCGGCGCAACGATCGACGATCTCCGGGTTTTCGAACACAACGCGACGCCGCAATTCGTCGCCGCTTGCGCCGAAACCCCAAATGGTCTCCATCACGATGTCGGCGAGGTTGCGATAGGACGCCCTGACGATATCCGCGCGTTCGCTCGCGCTCTTCTCGGGAAATGCCTTGGCAACGTCGCCGTCTACTTGATCTCGCCGCCAGCGCAGAAGGTGGAAGACGATCACGTGGACGAACCATCCCATGCCGTGCAGCAAGCCCAGCGGGACGCGCGTCAGTGATTTCAGAAGGAGTTCCATTGCGTTCCCATGCCCCGCGGCGCCACCCACGCCACGCAGTCAGTACGACCGCAGGAGGCGGATCAACATCAAGCCGGCAATGTGGGGCAGGACCGCCGTCGATTTGCAAGCTGTCGACCCCAGCGAGGGTCTCTCAACATGCTCGAGCGGGACCAAGCCACGCACCGCGGGCCGCCCGCTGCGCAAGGCATTGATTCTACAAACTCGGCGGTACTGCCAAATGGGTTGCCTCCTCGAATTCCGACCCGCCACCGATAATCTGCGCTGCCGAGGCCAGCCCGAACCGAACCCATGCCGAATCCGCCTCCGCGAACCACCCGCGCGGACGCCGCGCTGATTGCAGCCACTGCCGCAGCGCTGGCGGCAAGCACCGAGCGCGTCGTGGCGATCGAACACCTTGGAGTGCGCTACGTTGCCAAGCGCCGTGCCGACCGGCCGCGCCGCTTGTCGCAGGCGCTGTTTCTGCGCTGGTTGGTCAAGCGCGTTACCGGGCAAACGCTGCCGATGCGCACGTTGCTGCTGTCGCATGCTGCGTCCAGCGTTGCCTGTGAGGCGCGCCGTCTGGCGTCGCTCGCGCAAGCCGGAGAGCATGTGCCGCAAGTCGTGCACCAAGCGGCCGACTACCTGTTGATGGAGCACTGCGGCGAGACGCTGGCGGCACTGCTCGAACGCTGGCCGCTCGACACTGCCCGCGCCGAAATGACGCGTCTGGCCGCTGAACTGGGCGTGTTCCATCGCGCCGGACACTGGCACGGCGCGGCGCAGATCAAGAACCTGACCCGCCGGGACGGTCTGACGTTTCGCATCGACTTCGAGGAGGATTTCGGCGAACGCGGACCGCTGCAGGCCGCGCAGGCCCTCGACTTGGTGCTCTTCCTGAACTCGGTCTCGCTGGCGGGCCCGATCGTCGAGGCCGAGGCGCGGCTGCTCTTGCCTCGGCTCGTGGAGGCCTATTTCGCTGCAAACCCCGACCCGGGGGTGCGCGACGTCATGACGCGTGCAATGCCCTGGGGTACTGCGCTGGCACGGCTGGCCTCACCGTTTCGCGGGCTGAAGTCGAACGGTCGACCACGCAAGGGCGCGGCCCGGATGGTCATCCTGGCGGACGCGCTGGCGGGTGCGCTCGCACGCAGGGACGTCCTCGCCGCCGACCGCCAGCCCGGATGATTCGCGTTGGGCTCAGGCCGTGCCGGGCGGCCCGCCGAGCTTGTCGCCGAAACGCTCCTTGAGCTTTCCGCGGATGGTTTTGATCAGTTCGTCGGCCTCGATCGGCCCGAGCTGGTCGTAGGCCTTTTCGCGCACCATGAAGCCCAACATCAGCGAATCCCGCAGCTTCTTGAAGGCCCGCGGATTGGCGCTGCCACAGACGGATTCGTTGTTGTGCAGCACCGCCTCGATGACCCCGGGGTCGAGCAGCCTGACCTTGCAGGTCGCCGCCTGGCGCGAGATCTCCAGCATCACATCATCGATCTGATGGGTCCAGACACTCGTCTTTCGCTCTTCGCTCATGAAGTCCTCGCAAGTCGGATCGAAAACACGACGGAATATGACATAGCCTGCCCGGCCCTGCCCTGCCCGGCACGTGCAAAGGCGTCGAGCGATTGGTCAAATTTCGACCGGTCGCTTGTTACTCCCGCCACCAGCCTCCGCCCAAAGCCTGCAGCAGGGCGGCGGAGTCGGCATAGCGATCGGCGACGGCCTGGGTGCGGTCCAGCAGCGCCGACTGCAAGTTGCGCTCGGCGTCGAGCAACATGGTCGTGCTGACCCCGCCTGCCCGGAAGCGGGCCGCGAGGATCTCGTGCTGGTGTCGGGCCTGCGCCGCCGCATCCGCTCTCGCCTGCAGCGTCAGCGCATCGGCCTGCAGCGCGCGCAGCACATCGGCGACGTTCTGCAGCCCCTGCAGCACGACCTCCTGGTAGGCCGCCGCGGCCTGCTCGTAAATCGCCACCGCGGCACGGCGCTGGGCCTGCAACTCGCCGCCGCGAAAGATCGGCTGCGTCAGCGAGGCCCCCAACAGGTAGAACGCGGTGCCGGCGCCGAACAGGTCGCCGGCGTGCGTGGCGAGCGAACCCAGATTGGCCGACAGGGTGAGCTGCGGGTACAGGTTCGCAGTCGCCACACCGACCCGCTCGCCCGCCTGCTGCAGCAGCGCCTCGGCGGCGCGGATATCGGGCCGCTGGCGCGCGAGTTCCGACGGTAGGCTGAGCGGCAACTGCGCGGGCAACTGCAACTCGGACAGATGGAATTGCGGCAGCTGCGCCGCGCCTGGTGCCTGGCCGGTATAGACGGCAAGCCGGTGGCGCACCTGCTCGAGCTGGCGTTGCAGCGTCGGCAACAGGGCGCGCGTCTGTGCGAGCTCCAGGCGCTGCGCGACGACATCCCCCTGCGCCGCCGTGCCGAGTTGCTCGAGTCGCTCGACGATCGCAAGCCGGCGCTGTTGCAGGGCGATGATCTCTTCGACTGTGGCGATCTGCTCGCGCAACGATGCTTCGCGGATGGCCGCCGTGACGACATTGCCGGCAAGCATCAGCCGCGCCGCTTCGATCTCGTAACGCTGTTGGTCGATCCCGGCCTGCAGCGCCTGCAGCTCATGACGATTGGCGCCGAAGAGATCAAAGTTGTAGGAAACGCTGACCGACGCGAGATAAAGGTTGAGCGGCGTGGCCGGCAGCGGGCCTTGACCACCGAACGAGTTGGAGCCGATATCAATGCGGTTGGCGGAGAGATTCGCGTCGACACGCGGGGACTGGGTGGCGCCGGCGCGGGCGCTGCGCTCTTCCTCGACCTGGCGCAGTCTCGCGCTGGCTTGCGCCAGCGTCGGGCTGTTCTGCAAGGCCTGACGCACGAGCGCGTCGAGCTGGGGCGACTTGAACAGACTCCACCACTGTTCCGGGATGTCCTGGCCCGTGACAAAGCTCTGCGCCTCCCCACCGTGAACCTGCGATGCAGAGACGGTCCGCTCCACAGCCGGGCCCGATGTGTACTGCGCGGCAGTGGGCAACTCCGGGTAGCGCAGCGGCTCGTGCGAGCACCCCGCCAACGCGGCCGCGATCAGGCAGAAGAGTTGCTTCACGGCTAGTCCAGCGTCTTGCGATAGAAGCGCAACGCGATCGCGAGCACCACGGCAGTGAACAACAGCATCGGCCAGATGTGCGGCCACAGCTCGGCCCAGTCGTTGCCCTTGAGCAGGATGCCGCGCACCGCGCGCATGAAGTAGGTGGTCGGGATCACCGAGCCGATGGCCTGCGCCCAAGCGGGCATGCCCTCGAATGGGAACATGAAGCCCGACAGCAGGATCGACGGCAGAAAGTAGAAGAAGGTGAGCTGCATCGCCTGCAGCTGATTGCGCGCGAGCGAGGACAAGGTGATGCCAACCGTCAGGTTGGCGCAGATGAAGAGCAGCGCGACCCCATAGAGCACGGGAACACTGCCAACGAAGGGCACGTCGAACAAATAGCGCGCGGCGAGCAGGATGATCGACGACTGGATCAAACCGATGAAGACGTAGGGAATGATCTTGCCCGTCATCACCTCCAGCGGCGTCGACGGCATCGCGAGCAGGTTCTCCATCGTGCCGCGCTCGCGTTCGCGAGTCATCGCCAGCCCGGTCATCATCACCATCGTCATCGCGAGGATCACACCCATCAGGCCCGGCACGATGTTGAGTTGGGTCAGGCCCTCGGGGTTGTAGAGCCGGTGCACGCGCACCTCGAACGGCGCCGCGCCGCCGCGGAGATGCGCCAGCGGCCCGCCGAGATCCTTCGTCGCCACCGACGTCGCGAGTTCGCTCACCGTGGCGAGCGCAGTGCCAGCCGCCGCGGGGTCGGTGGCATCGGCCTCGATCAGCACCGCGGGCCGTTCGCCGCGCAACATCCGGCGCGTGAAGTCGGGTGGAAAGTTCACGACGAACTTCACCTCGCCACGGGCCAGGGCGTCGCGCGCCGCTTGCTCGCTGTCGAACTCGGCGACGAAGTCGAAGTAGCTGCTGTTCTTCATCGCCGACAGGAAGCTGCGCGTGAACTCGCTGTGCTCGCTGATCACCACCGCCGTGGGCAGGTGCTTCGGTTCGCTGTTGATCGCGTAGCCGAACAGCAGCAGCTGGGCGATCGGGATGCCGACGATCATCCCGAAAGTGATGCGGTCGCGCCGCAGTTGCAGGAACTCCTTTATCACGATGGCCCACCAGCGGCTCGGGGAGAAGCCGTTCATCGCTTGGACACGTAGTTGTCGGAGGACTCGCTCATCAGGTGGATGAACACATCCTCCAGGCCTGTCTCGGCGGGCTCGATGCGGCTCGCGGTGCCGGACGTCACGCGGCGCAGCGTGGCCTCGAGCGAGGCCGCATCGCGGCCGGTGACGTGCAGCGACGCGCCGAACGCGGCGATCTGTTCGACACCCGGTTCGGCGTGCAGCTTCTCGGTCATTGCCGTCAGGTCGCCGCCGGAGACCGACCAGGTGCTGAGCCGCTGGGCCGCGACGATCTCCTCGGCCGTGCCCTCCGCCATCAGACTGCCGTAGGCGATGTAGGCCAGCTTGTGGCAGCGCTCTGCCTCGTCCATGTAGTGCGTGCTGACGAGGATCGAGATGTCGCGTGCCGCGAGCGCGTGCAATTCCTCCCAGAACTCGCGCCGCGCCTTTGGGTCCACACCAGCGGTCGGCTCGTCGAGCAGGAGGAGTTCGGGCTGGTGCAGCATGCAGGCGGCAAGCGCGAGCCGCTGCTTCCAGCCCCCTGACAGCGCGCCGGCCAGTTGCGTGGCGCGCGCCTTCAGGTTCAGGTCCTCGATCGCGCGGTCCACCGCCTCGCGGCGCGACGGCATCTGGTACATGCGGGCGACGAAATCCAGGTTCTCTCGGATCGACAGATCCTCCCAGAAGGAGAAGCGCTGCGTCATGTAGCCGACGCGGCGCTTGATCTGCTCGCTCTGCGTGCGGATGTCGAAGCCGAGGCAGGTGCCCGTGCCGGAGTCCGGCGTCAGCAGGCCGCACATCAGGCGGATCGAGGTCGTCTTGCCGCTGCCGTTGGGCCCGAGAAAGCCGAGGATCTCGCCCCGGTTTGCACGCATCGAAAGGTTGTTGACGACATGCTTGTCGCCGAAATGCTTGTTCAAACCCTGGACATCGATCGCGGCCTCGCCGGCCGGCGGCGCGCTCATTGCAGCGTCACCGTCACCGGTTGACCGGGGCGCAGCGCAGCTGCGTGCTCCGGCGCGGGCCTTGCCTCGACCATGAACACGAGCTTGGCGCGCGTCTCGTTGCTGTAGATGACCGGGGGCGTGTACTCGGGCGCGTCGGCGATGTAGCTCACCGTCGCCGGGATGTTGGCTGCGCAGCCGTCGCAATGCAGCGTCACCTTGCGGCCGGGCTGGAGGCCGCCGACGATCGCCTCCGGCACGAAGAAGCGCAGCTTCACGTTGGCCGGCGGCAGCATGCGCACGACCGGGCTGCCCCCGGGTACCCATTCGCCCTCGCGGTACAGCGTGTCGACCACGAGACCAGCCTGCGCCGAAGCCACCTCCTTCTGGCCCAGGCGCCAGGCCAGCTGATCGGCCGCCGCGCGTGCCGCCGCGACCTGCGCGTCCTGCGCGCGGATCTGCTCGCCGCGCGCCGGCAGCCGCGACACCCGCAACTGCTCCATCAACTCTCGCGCATGCGCCGCCTTGATCTCCAGATTCGCGCGCGAATCGTCGACCTGCGCGCGCGCGATGCCGCCGACCTCGAACTGCGCCTCGTCGCGCTTGAGTTGCTGCGCCGCCTGCGCTTGGGCGGCCTGTGCCTGCGCGAGCTGCGCCTTGACGACATCGACCTCTGGCGCGCGGCGGCCGAGCCGCAGGTCAGCGAGCTGCGCCTGGGCCGCCTTCAACTGATCGTCGGCCTGCCGCTTGGCGGCTGCCTCGTCGACAGCCTCCAGCTTGAACAGCGCCGTGTCGGCTTCGACCTTCTGGCCGCGCTGCACCATCAGGCGCTCGAGGCGGCCACCCAACGGCGACGCCAGGTACACGTATTCGCCCTCGACGTAGCCCTGATAGCCCTGAGATTTTTCCGCGGAACAACCGCCGAGCAGTGCCATCGTGCACGACAGCGCGAGCGCGATGCCCAGGCCGCGCGGCATCGCAGGTGCGGCCCCCTTCGACATTCGCACGCGGGTGTGTCGACCCGAGCTTCGGCGTTCTCTGCGAGAAGACGGTGCCGTGGCTTCCGACCCCTGGGACGTCATTGCGCGTTTCCGGCTATCGATCTTTGGTGTGCATCGAGAATAACCGAGCGCTGAACTCAGGGCGCGGTCGGCGAGATGCGGTGCATCATCAGCGCCTTTGTTGATGATCTCGTACAAGGTCGTCGGTCACGCGCTTGTCGGCTGCACCAGCGCGTCGCGCCGCGCCAGCGTCGGAAAGCCGCGCCACCAAAGCGCGACGACCAGCAAGGTGCCGGCCCCGCCGAGCAGCACTGAGCCGACCGGACCGAGCAGCGCGGCCGTTGCGCCGGACTCGAATTCACCAAGCTGGTTCGACGCGCCGATGAACACCGAGCTCACCGCGCTGACGCGCCCGCGCATCGCGTCCGGTGTTTCCAGCTGCACCAGCGTCTGGCGCACGACGATGCTGATCATGTCGGCCGCACCAGTGACGAGCAGCGCGGCGAGCGACAGCAACAAAGAGGTCGACACGGCGAACAGCAGTGTTGCCAACGCGTAGACGGCAATCGCGCCGAACAACTTCGCGCCGGCGCGGCGCATGATCGGCCGCCGCGCCAACAGCACCGACATCGCCAGCGCGCCCACCGCAGGCGCGCCCCGCAGCAGTCCCAGCCCCCACGGGCCGACATGCAGGATGTCCTTGGCAAAGATCGGCAACAGCGCGGTGGCCCCGCCGAACAGCACCGCGAACAGGTCCAGCGAGATGGCCCCGAGCACGACCTTGTTGGCGCGCACGTAGCGCACGCCGGCCAACAAGGTGTCGCGATTGATGGGCACGCGCGGCGGCGCGACGGCTCGCCGGATGCGCAGGCAGACCAACGCCGAAACGACGAAAAGCGCGGCGCAGGTGCCGTACACGACGCCGGCGCCCGCCACATAGAGCAAGCCGCCCAGTGCCGGTCCGGCAATGATCGCCGACTGCAGACCCGCCGAGCTGAAGGCCATCGCGCGCGGCAAGAGCACCTGCGGAACCAGTTGGGGCACCAGTGCCTGCTGCGCCGGCATCTGGAATGCACGCACGGTGCCAAGCACCACAGACAACAGCAGCAGCAAGCTGCGCTGCGACATCGCTGCAAACGGCGAAAGCGCCAGCACGAGAGCCGCCAGCGCCTGTATCGCCAGGCACACCGCGACGATGCGCGCGCGGTCGTGCCTGTCGACCACATGCCCGGCAACGAGCACCAGCGCCACCGCGGGAATGAACTGCAACAGGCCGACCAGGCCCAGGTCCCATGCCGAGCCGGTGTGGTCGTACATCTGCCAGCCGAGGGCGACCATCAGCATCTGCCCGGCGCTGACACCGGCAATGCGCGCCCACCACAAGCGCATGAAGTCGCGGTGTTCGAGGAGCGACCGCAAGGACGGTGGTGGAGCGTTCAATGGAGTGAAGACAGAGTTGGCCGCCTGAGTCTAGAGTCGAATTCTTGGTGAGATCGACTTCGGCTCAGAGATTCGACGTCGTGTTCGGCGGTCGTCGATGAACGCGATGGAAGGCTATCGGCCGTCACCCTAGCGTTCCAGATGGGCCCCTGCCCTTCGGAGGGCAGAGCCGAGCCGCCACGGGCAGTAGCATCGGCGGACCTACTTGCCGCGGAGCGGAACCAGATGATCCCCATTGCCGCCGATGTCGCCGTTCTGATGATCGCCATCCTGCACGTCTACATCCTCGTTCTCGAGATGTTCTTGTGGGACCGGCCCAAGGGGATGAAGGCTTTCGGATTGACCCCGGAATTTGCTGCGCAGACGAAGGTACTGGCGGCGAATCAGGGCCTGTACAACGGCTTTCTCGCCGCAGGCCTGTTCTGGGGCCTCTACCTCGGCGCGGCCGGAACGCAGGTGAAGACGTTCTTCCTCCTTTGCGTGTTGGTGGCCGGGCTCTACGGTGCAGCGACGGCGAACAAGCGCATCCTGTTCATACAGGCCGTTCCGGCATTCATCGGGCTGGTGCTGCTGTATCTGGCTTGAGCGTGCCGAGCCTCATCGCCTCTCTTGGTACCTGAGCCTCGACTTCGAACGACAATGCTCGCCGCCATGCCATCGAACGACTCCTTTCCCGCCGAAGGCGGCTGCGACTGCGGGCTCATCCGCTATCGGCTCGAATCCGCGCCAATGATCGTTCACTGCTGCCATTGCCGCTGGTGTCAGCGCGAGTCCGGTGCGTCGTTCGCACTCAACGCGATGTATGAGTCCGATCGGGTGGTCACGCTTGGCGCGAGCCCCGAGATCATCGACACACCTTCCGACAGCGGGCTCGGCCAGAAGATCGCGCGCTGCCCGAAGTGCCGTGTCGCGGTGTGGAGCCACTACGCGGGCGCAGGTCCGGTGACGACGTTCGTGCGCGTGGGCACGCTGGACGAGCCCGATCTTCTGCCGCCCGACGTCCACATCTTCACTGATTCGAAACAGGCCTGGGTGCTCATTCCCGCAGACGCCAAGTCGTTCGCGGAGTACTACGATCGCGAGGCAGTGTGGCCTGCCGAAAGCCTTCGGCGACGCGCAGAACTGCTGCCGCAGATCGAGGCCTATTTGGCCGCGCAAGGGCGTGGCGACTGAACCAGGATGCGCGGCGTACCAAAGGCGTTGGCATGACAAAGGGGTCGCTGCACGGAAAGCGGGTGCTCGTCACGCAGGCGGATGCGTTCATGGGCCCCGCGCTCTGCGAAGCGTTGGCACGTCACGGTGCGACAGTGATCGCGAGCGTCGAGGCGCTGAGTCCGCAAGCGACGGCGTCTATCGTCGCTGACGCAGGACGGATCGACGTCCTCGTCGCCAACCTCGCCGTACCGGCGCCGACGACGGCGGCCGTCGACGTGGAGGACAGCGAGTGGCGCGACATATTCGCCGCGCTCGTCGATCCGCTTCCCCGGCTCTTCCGTGCCGTGCTGCCGACGATGATCGCCCGACGCTCCGGCAAGATCCTGGTGATGGGCAGCGCGTCGGCGCTGCGCGGCATGAAGCGCACCTCCACCTACAGCGCCGCGCGCGGCGCGCAGCTTGCCTACGTGCAGGCCGTCGGCGTCGAGGTGGCGGGCCACAACATCCAGGTCAATGCGATCGCCCAGAACTTCGTCGACAACCCGGTCTACTTTCCCGCCGAAGTGCAAGCCAACCCTCGATTCCAGGAACGCTTGAAGCGCGAAGTTCCCTTGGGGCGCCTCGTCAGCGCGAAGGAGGACGCTGAATTCGCCGTCTACCTGTGTAGCGAGGCTGCGAATTGCTTCGTCGGGCAGGTCTTCCCGGTGTGCGGCGGATGGGTACAGCGATAGTGGCGAGTTCGCGCCCGAGTTCATGACGCCGATCACGCGCAGAGTCGTCCAGGCGGTTCTCTACGAGTTCTTTGCCATCGCTTTCGTCGGGCCAGCGCTCGGGTGGGTCTTCGGAGAGTCGATGGGGTCCACGCTGTTGCTGGCGTTCGTCATGTCGTCGGTCGCGCTGGCATGGAACTACGTCTTCAACGCGCTGTTCGAGCGGTGGGAATCGCGCCAGCCGGTCAAGGGCCGGTCGCTTCGGCGGCGACTCGTCCATGGCCTCGGGTTCGAGGGCGGTCTGACGATCATGCTGGTCCCGATCATGGCGGTGTGGCTCGACACGACACCTCTCAATGCCTTCGTCGCGAACCTTGGGCTGCTCGCCTTCTTCTTTGTCTACGCGGTTGGATTCACCTGGGCCTTTGATCGGGTGTTTGGCCTTCCGCGCTCGGCGACTGGCTGACACGACTAGAACTGAACGCGGCACCGAGCGCCTGAAGCGATCCCCGACGTTGTGGAAGCGCCAGAAAAAAGACCCCAGGTGAACCACCCTGGGGTCTCGCGGCCATCAGGCCATTGAATGGTGGAGCCGGGGGGAATCGAACCCCCGTCCGCTGGCCTTTGTCAGGCAGATCTACATGCTTAGCTGGCTGATTTGGTTTTAGGGCCGTGGGTCGCGCAACAGCACGCTACCCACGTCCCGATCCACTTGATTTGATTCCGGGCTGAGTGGCCCAACCCGGAACGAGCCCATGTGAATGACCTCGCAGCCTTCAGGTTACCCCTCAGGCCCAGCCCATCGGCCAACTGTTGCGAGGCTCGCCGGTTTTAAGCGGCGAGTGCGTACGTTTGATCGTTCGCAGTTACTTTGTTTCCAGTGGATTAACGAGCGAACTGGTGCTCGGCATGCCCTGTTCCAACTCCGCACCCGCGTCGAAGCCAGGTCGGCCCCTGGTGAACGGTAGTTTAGGGCATCGAGAGCATTTGCAAGATCTGCTCGGGCCGGTCGATCACCCTGTCGGCTTGCCACGCGGTGATCGGCTGGCCTTGCCCCAGGTATCCCCAGCTGACGGCAATCGTGCGCATGCCGGCGGCTCGGCCGGCCTGCACGTCACGCAGGTCATCGCCGACATACACGCAATCGGTGGCGGCGACGCCCACGCGCCGCGCGGCCTCGAGCAGCGGCGCAGGATGCGGTTTGGCATGCGGCGTGGTGTCGCCGCAAATGACGACCGCAGCGCGTGGCGCCAGGCCGAGCGCCTCCACCAGCGGCAGCGTGTAGCGCGCGATCTTGTTGGTGACGACGCCCCAGCGGATCGACGCCGCTTCGAGCGCACCGAGCAGCGGCAGCACGCCGTCGAACACGCGGCTTTCGCGTGTCAGGCGGGCCTCGTACCGGCTCAGAAACTCATCGCGCAATGCGGGGAAGGCCGCGTCGTCCGGCGTCACTTGCATCGCGATCCCGACCATCCCGCGCGCACCACTGCCGACCATCGGCCGGAAATGCCCGAACGGCAACTCGGGAAGGCCGCGATGACGCCGCATGTCGTTGCCGGCGCCGGCCAGATCGGGTGCGCTGTCCACCAGCGTGCCGTCGAGGTCGAAGAGCACCAGACCTGGCGCGCGACTCATGACGGGCGCGTGCAAGCGATGAGGTAGTTGACGCCGGTGTCCGACCCGAGCGCGTAGCGCCGCGTGATCGGGTTGTAGGACATGCCGCGCGTGGCCTGGAGTTCGAGCCCCGCGTCCCGACACCAACGCGCCAGCTCGCTCGGCTTGATGAAGCGTGCGTACTCGTGCGTGCCCTTGGGCAGCAGGTTCAAGACGTGCTCGGCACCGACGATCGCGAACAGAAACGACTTCGGGTTGCGATTCAAGGTTGAGAAGAAGACCCAGCCCCCCGGCTTCACGAGCGTGGCGCAGGCGCTGACGATCGCCGACGGATCGGGCACGTGTTCGAGCATCTCCATGCAGGTCACGATGTCGAACGTGGCGGGTGCCTCCGTCGCCAGCGCCTCGGCGGCGACCTCGCGGTATTCGACAGCTTGGGTTCCGGCCTCCAGCGCGTGCAACTGCGCCACCTTCAAAGGTTTCGACGCGAGATCGATGCCGAGCACTTGGGCGCCGCGGCGCGCCATCGCGTCGGACAGCACGCCGCCGCCGCAGCCGACGTCGAGCACACGCCGGCCCTTGAGCGGGGCCAGGCCATCGATCCACTCCAGACGCAGCGGATTGATCTGGTGCAGGGGTCGGAACTCGCCTTCGAGATCCCACCAGCGGTGGGCAAGGTCACTGAATTTGGCGAGTTCCTGCGGGTCGGCATTGGTCATGGCACGATGGTAGCGAAACGAGGCGGGCAAAAAAAACCCCGCCGAAGCGGGGTTGTGTAAGGGGCCTTGCGGCCACTTGTTTACTTGGAGCGGGTGCCCACCATTTCGATCTCGACACGGCGGTTCTTCGCCCGGCCTTCGGCAGTCTTGTTGCTCGCGATCGGCTGCAACTCGCCCTTGCCTTCGGTGTAGACGCGGTTCTTCTCGACGCCCTTGCTCACCAGGTATTCCTTCACGGCGTTGGCGCGACGGATCGACAGGCCCATGTTGTATTCCTCGGTGCCGATCGAGTCGGTGTGGCCGACAGCGATGATCACTTCGAGGTTCATACCAGCCATCTTGCCGATCAAGTCGTCAAGCTTCGCCTTGCCTTCTGGCTTGAGCGCGTACTTGTCGAAGTCGAAGAACGCGTCGGCGGCGTAGGTCACCTTCTCGCTTGTCGGCTTCGGAGCGGCTGGCGGCGGCGGTGGCGGCGGCGCAGGCGGCGCTGCCATCGGGGCCGGCGGCGGCGGGGGCGGCGGCGGCGGCTTGGCAGCGCCATCGCAACCCGGGTATGCGGTTGCCGGCGTCCAGTTCGCGTCGCGCCAGCAGAGTTCGTTGGTGCCGTTCACGACCGGCATGCCGCTACCAGCGGAACGCCATTGGTCCGAACCATTGGCGGCCTTCATTTCTTCGGCGGTGGGCGTCGCAATCGGCTTTGCCGGGAACGGCTGCACATTCTGCGCACTCGCGGCCATCGGGACGGCGAAAGCTGCTGCTGCAAACAGCATCGCCACCTTGTTCAGTTTCTTCATGATTCTCCTCTCAGGGGGAAGGTACAGAGTTCCTGCAAATCGTCCGATCCGCAATCGGAAAGTACTGGCAAACCCTCGGCTTTAGAGCGCTCACCACCGACGCGTCATTGTGCCATAGGGCTCACAGCCAACGCTATTTTGGGCCCGCTCCTCGCCGGGCGGTTGCGCTGTGTTGCGTCGGTACTACAGCTTGCGCCACTTAGAATTGCAACATCGGGAGCGCCCGGGGCCATCGCGGGCACCCAGTCCCGCACAAGTCGCCGCAGAAGACCCAAACCAGCATCGCCTCCCGCATGACCCAGTTCGCCAAGGAAACACTGCCGACCAGCCTCGAAGAGGAAATGCGCCGCTCCTACCTCGATTACGCAATGAGCGTGATCGTCGGGCGTGCGCTGCCGGATGCGCGGGACGGCCTCAAACCGGTGCATCGGCGATCGCTCTTCGCGATGCATGAGCTGAACAACGACTGGAACCGGCCGTACAAGAAATCGGCCCGCATCGTCGGGGACGTGATCGGCAAATACCACCCGCACGGTGACCAGTCGGTATACGACACGATCGTGCGCATGGCGCAGGATTTTTCGTTGCGCCACATGCTGGTCGACGGCCAGGGCAACTTCGGCTCGGTCGACGGCGACAACGCGGCAGCGATGCGCTACACCGAAATTCGCCTCGCGAAGATCGCGCACGAACTGCTGGCCGATCTCGACAAGGAGACAGTCGACTTCGGGCCGAACTACGACGGCTCGGAGAAAGAGCCGCTCGTGTTGCCGACGCGCCTGCCCAACCTGCTCGTCAACGGCTCGGGCGGCATCGCGGTCGGGATGGCAACCAATATCCCGCCGCACAACCTCAATGAGGTCATCGACGGCTGCCTGCACCTGCTGAAGAACCCGGACGCAAGCATTGACGAGCTGATCGAGATCATTCCCGCGCCCGACTTCCCGACCGCCGGGATCATCTACGGCACGAGCGGCGTGCGCGACGGGTATCGCACCGGCCGCGGCAAGGTGGTGATGCGGGCGAAGTGCCACTTCGAGGAGATCGACCGCGGCCAGCGCGAGGCGATCATCGTCGACGAAATTCCCTACCAGGTGAACAAGAAGACGCTGCTCGAGCGCATGGCCGAGCTGGTCCACGAAAAGAAGCTCGAGGGCATCAGCCACATCCAGGACGAGAGCGACAAGTCCGGCATGCGCGTCGTGATCGAGCTCAAGCGCGGCGAAGTGCCCGAGGTGGTGCTGAACAACCTGTACAAGCAGACGCAGCTGCAGGACACGTTCGGCATGAACATGGTGGCGCTGATCGACAACCAGCCCAAGCTGTGCAACCTGAAGGATCTGATCGAGATCTTCCTCGAGCATCGGCGCGAGGTGGTGACGCGGCGCACCGTCTTCGACCTGCGCAAGGCGCGCGAGCGCGGCCATGTGCTCGAAGGTCTGGCGGTGGCGCTGGCCAACATCGACGAGTTCATCGAGACGATCAAGACTTCGCCGACGCCGCCCGTCGCGAAAGCGGCGCTGATGAGCAAGAGCTGGGACTCGTCCCTCGTGCGCGAGATGCTCACCCGCGCCGCAGGCGAGACGCCCGGCGGGCGTGAAGCGTTCCGTCCGGAAGGGCTGGACCGCAACCTCGGCATGCAGTCCGACGGCCTGTATCGCTTGTCCGACGAGCAGGCCAGCGAGATTCTTCAGATGCGCCTGCAACGCCTGACGGGCCTTGAGCAGGACAAGATCATCACCGAGTACAAGGAGGTGATGGCGCGCATCGCCGACCTGCTCGACATCCTTGCCAAGCCGGCGCGCGTGACGGCGATCATCAACGACGAGCTCGCCGCGGTGAAACAGGAGTTCGGGCAGACCAAGCTCGGCGCGCGGCGAAGCGAGATCGTGCACAACGCGCAGGACCTCGGCACCGAGGACCTGATCACGCCGACCGACATGGTCGTCACGCTCAGCCACACCGGCTACATCAAGAGCCAGCCGCTCACCGAATACCGCGCCCAACGTCGCGGCGGGCGCGGCAAGCAGGCGGCGGCGACAAAGGAAGACGACTGGATCGATGAGCTCTTCATCGCCAACACGCACGACTACATCCTGTGCTTCACGACCCACGGCCGTGTCTACTGGCTGAAGGTCTGGGAAGTGCCGCAGGGCTCGCGCAATTCGCGCGGCCGGCCGATCGTCAACATGTTCCCGTTGCAGCAAGGCGAGAAGGTCAATGTCGTGCTGCCCTTGACCGACGGCTTCCGCAGTTTCCCGGCCGACCACTACGTCTTCATGGTGACGGCGCAGGGCACGGTCAAGAAGACCTCGCTCGACCAGTTCAGCAACCCGCGCAAGGCGGGCATCATTGCCGTCGACCTCGACCCGGGCGACTACCTGATCGGTGCCAGACTCACCGACGGCCACCACGACGTGATGCTGTTCTCCGACGCCGGCAAGGCGGTGCGATTCGACGAAGACGACGTACGCTCGATGGGCCGCAATGCGCGTGGCGTGCGCGGCATGATGCTCGACGACGGCCAGAGCGTGATCGCGATGCTTGTGGCCGAACAGGACGACACGCAGAGCGAGTCTCCGGTCAGCGTGCTCACCGCGACCGAGAACGGCTACGGCAAGCGCACGAGCATCCTCGAGTACACCCGCCACGGCCGCGGCACCAAAGGCATGATTGCGATCCAGCAGAGCGAGCGCAACGGCAAGGTGGTTGCCGCGACGCTGGTGCGGGCCGAGGACGAGATCATGCTCATCACCGACACGGGCGTGCTCGTGCGCACGCGTGTGTCCGAAATCCGTGAACTCGGCCGCGCGACACAAGGCGTGACGCTGATTGCGCTCGACGCGGGCTCGCAATTGATCGGCGTGCAGCGCATCGTCGAGAACGACGCCAACACGGACCCGAGTATCGATGCTTCGACAGACCCGAACGGCGAGTCCGACGACGCGCCCAACCCCGAGGAAAACTCCTGATGAAACGACTCTTCATTGCGGTGCTTTGCACCGCAGCCACGCTCGCCCATGCCCAGACAACGAAGAAGGAACTGGTGCAGAAGGTGCTCCTGCTGCAGCAGCCCATGATCGAGAGCATCTCGCGCAACATTGCTGAGCGTCCTGCGATCCAGCTGATGCAGGCCTCCGGTCAGTTTATTCAGGCTCAAGTGCCCCCCGAAAAGCGCGAGGCGATCGGAAAGCAGGTCGAGGCCGAGATTCGCAAGTTCGTCGACGAAGCAGTGCCCGTGCTGCGCGAACGCGCGCTCAAGCTCGCGCCGTCGACCTTCGGCGCAGCGATGGAAGAAAAATTCACCGAGGACGAGCTCAAGCAGATGATCGCGTGGCTGGAATCACCGGCCAACAAGAAGCTCCAGCAGGTCGGGCCCGAGATGCAGACTGCCTTCGCACAAAAGCTGACCGCCGAAGCTGCGCCCCTGCTCGACCCGAAGTTGCAGGCGCTGCAGCAACGTCTGCGCACGACGATCGGCATCCCTGACGCGGCCCCCGCCGCGTCCAAGCCCGCAGCTTCTGCCGCGAAGCCGCGCAAGTAGCCCGCGCAGGCCTGCGTCGAACCCGGTCGACACCTTCATGGCCGATCCTTCGGAGGTTGCAGGCACGTCGCTGCAGCCATTGCGCGCGCAGATCGACGCGCTCGATCGGAAGCTGCTCGCGCTCCTGAATGAGCGCGCCGCGCTCGCGCTGCAGGTCGGCGGGCTCAAGAAAGCCGAGGGTTCGGTCGTGTTTCGGCCCGAGCGCGAGGCCCAGGTGATCGATGGGCTCAAACGCGCGAACCCCGGGCCGCTGCGCGCAGACAGCGTCGCACCGATTTGGCGCGAGATCATGTCGGCCTGCCGCACGCTGGAGACACCCACACGCGTCGCCTACCTCGGCCCGGCCGGGACTTTCAGCGAGGAGGCGGCACTCGGCTTCTTCGGCTCGTCGATCGTGCGCCTGCCGTGCGCCAACTTCGACGAGGTGCTGCACACCACGCTCGCCGGCGCAGCGGACTTTGGCGTGGTGCCGGTCGAGAACTCGACCGAGGGCGTCGTCACGCGCTCACTCGATCTGTTCCTGACAACGCCCCTGTTCATCATCGGCGAGACCAATCTCCTCGTGCGGCACAACCTGCTGCGAAGCGAGAACACACTCGAAGGCGTCGAGGCAGTTTGCGCCCACCCGCAGGCACTCGCCCAGTGCTACGGCTGGCTCGCCAATCACCTGCCGCACGCTGAACGTCGGCCCGTCGCAAGCAACGCCGAAGGCGCGCGCATGGCGGCCGCCGATTCAACGCTCGCTGCGATCGCAAGCGAACGCGCTGGCAGCGAGTTCGGCCTGCACATCGTCGCGCCCGCGATCCAGGACGACGCCCACAACCGCACGCGCTTCGCGATCCTTGCTCATCCGGACCGGCATCCGCGACCCGCGGCGTCGGGCCACGATTGCACGAGCCTCGTCGTCTCGGTGCCGAACCGGCCAGGTGCGGTGCATGACATGCTCGTGCCGCTGAAGCAGCATGGCGTTTCGATGAGCCGCTTCGAATCCCGCCCGGCCCGGTCCGGCCAGTGGGAGTACTACTTCTACATCGACCTTCAGGGTCACCCCGACGAGCCCCAGGTGGCTGCCGCGCTGCAAGGACTGCGGAGCGTTTGCGCCTTTTTCAAGCTGCTCGGCACCTACCCGATCGACGTGCACTGATGGTTTCGCCCCAAGCTCACTTCGTTCGCGTCCCCCAAGGGGAGCGTCAGTCCCTTCGGGCGGCCGGGCGGTACTGACATGTTTCAACAACTTGGCGTCATCGGCTGCGGATTGATGGGGGGTTCGTTCGCGCTCGCACTCAAGCGCGGCGGACTGGTACGCCGCGTGGTCGGCTACAGCAAGTCGCCCTCGACGACCGAGAAGGCGAAGAAGCTCGGCGTGATCGACGACATCGCCGAGTCGGCGCTGCAGGCCGTCACCGGCGCCGACATCGTGCTGCTCGCCGTGCCGGTCGCAGCATCGGAAGCGACGTTCAAGGCGATCCGCCATCTCGTCGGCCCCGGTGTGTTGCTGATGGATGTGGGCAGCACCAAGCGCGAAGTGGTGGACGCCGCGCGGCGCGTGCTCAAGGAGCGCGTCGTCTCCTTCGTGCCGGCACACCCGATCGCGGGCAAGGAAGTGGCCGGTATCGCCAACGCCGACGCATCACTCTACAACGGGCGCCAAGTCATTCTGACGCCGCTCAAGCAGACACTGCCCGAGCTGGTGCAGAAGGCGACTGACGTCTGGTCCGCGCTCGGCGCGCAGGTGTTGCGCATGACGGCGGAGAACCACGACGCAGCTTTTGCCGCCGTCAGCCATCTGCCGCATTTGCTCGCATTCGCGTACTTCAGCTCGATCGCCAATCAACCTGCGGGGCGCGACTTCCTGTCGCTCGCCGGGCCGGGATTTCGCGACTTCACGCGCATCGCGGCGAGCGACCCGGCCGTCTGGCGCGACATCCTGCTGAGCAATCGCGAAGAGATCCTGCGCCAGTCGCTGCGCTTCCGGCACACGCTCGACGCGATCGAGCACGTGATGCACGGTGGCAACGCCGAGGCACTCGAAGACCTCGTGCGCAAGGCGTCGAAGGCACGCGGCGACTGGCAGATGAACGCCCAGAAGCTCGCCGGCGAGCGCACCTGACGCACAGTTGCGCCGGGGCCGGGTCCGAACGGGCGCTCAGCATGTTCAACACACCCTTTCTCGACATTCCGCCGTTGTCCGGCGCCGACGGCTGCGTGCGCCTGCCGGGCTCCAAGAGCATCTCCAACCGCGTCCTTCTGCTCGCCGGATTGTGCGAGGGCACGACCACGCTGCACGATCTGCTCGACTCGGACGACACACGCGTGATGCTCGACGCATTGCGCGCGCTCGGCTGCACGATCGATCGCGACGGCGAGGAGGTGCGCGTCACCGGCGTGGCGGGTCGCCTTGCGGTGCGGGACGCCAAGCTGTTCCTCGGCAACGCCGGCACCGCGATGCGACCGCTGACGGCCGCGCTCGCGCTGATGTCGGCCACGCAGGGCGGCGAGTACGAACTCGGCGGCGTTGCGCGCATGCACGAACGCCCGATCGGCGATCTGCTGGATGCGCTGCGGGCGCTCGGCTGCCGGATCGACGAACTCGGGGAGGCAGGCTATCCGCCGCTGCGCGTGCACGGCGGCACGCTCGACCTGAGCCGGCCTATCCGCGTGCGCGGCGACGTGTCGAGCCAGTTCCTGACCGCGCTGCTGCTGGCGCTGCCACTCGTCACAGGGGACCGCGCCGTCTCGGTCGAGGTCGATGGTGAATTGATCTCCAAGCCCTACGTCGAGATCACGATCAAGCTGCTCGCGCGCTTTGGGGTCAGGATCCAGAATGAGGGTTGGCGGCGCTTCACGATTCCGGCACGGTCCGCCGGCGGCGCGTTGCGCTCTCCGGGCGAGATCTACGTTGAGGGCGACGCATCGTCGGCGTCGTACTTCATCGCGCTCGGCGCGATCGCCGCGACCGAGGGCAAGCGCATCCGCATCGAAGGTGTCGGCAGCGCGTCAATCCAGGGCGACATTGCCTTCACCGATGCGGCCGAGCGTATGGGGGCCGACGTCACGCGCGGCCCGAACTGGCTCGAGGTGCGGCGCAGGCAGTGGCCGCTGCGCGCGATCCGGCTTGACTGCAATCACATGCCGGACGCCGCGATGACGCTCGCCGCAATGGCGCTCTACGCCGACGGGACAACGCGGCTCGACAACATCGCGAGCTGGCGCGTCAAGGAAACCGACCGCATCGCTGCGATGGCCGCCGAGCTGCGCAAGGTCGGCGCCACGGTCGTCGAAGGTACGGACTTCATCGAGATTGCGCCGCCCACGCAGTGGCGTGCCGCTGCGGTGCACACCTACGATGACCATCGCATGGCGATGTGTCTTGCACTTACCGCACTGAACCGCCTCGCGGGTGTGAGACCCGGCGTGCCAGTGCGCATCCTCGATCCGCGCTGCGTCGGCAAGACATTTCCCGACTACTTCGAGACATTGTTCAGCGTCGTGCAGGCAGAGCCGGATGCGATTCCCGTCATCACCGTCGATGGCCCGAGTGCATCCGGGAAGGGCACGCTCGCCGCGGCACTGGCTGCGGCGCTCGGCTTTCACTATCTCGATTCCGGCGCGCTGTACCGCGCGACTGCGCTGGCCGCGTTGAAAGCCGGCGTTGCCGACGACGATCGCGCAGCACTCGCGCGCATCGGTGCCAGCCTCGACCTGCACTTCGCGGCCGGCGCAACGCTGCTCGACGGCGAGGACGTGACCGATGCGCTGCGCCGCGAGGAAGTCGGCGCGATGGCGTCGAAGATCTCGGCCTTGCCCGAATTGCGCGATGCCCTGCGCGCGCTGCAGCTCTCCTTTCGCCGCCTGCCCGGGATCGTCGCTGACGGGCGCGACATGGGCACGGTCATATTCCCGCACGCGACACTCAAGGTCTTCCTGACCGCGAGTGCCGAAGAGCGTGCTTCGCGGCGTCATAAGCAATTGATTTCCAAGGGCTTTTCGGCTAATATCGAAAGCTTGCTGGCGGACCTTCAGGCCCGCGACGCGCGCGATCGCAATCGCGCTGTCGCTCCGCTCGCCCCGGCGACGGATGCCCTGCTGCTCGACAACTCGGGCCTGACCATCGAGGCTTCGGTGGATCAGGTGATGGTCTGGTGGCAGGAGCGTTCTCCGTTTCGCTAGAGCGAGATTCGTCTCCAGGAGATTCGTCACCAAGCACGCGCACGAGCGCACCCGCCCGCCGCATGGCCGCCATGCGGTGGTTGTTCAACGTCACTCACCCGCGGCCCAACGGCCGCCTCGGAAACTCCCCTCATGTCCCAACTCCAAACCGCCACCACGTCCCAAGGGCCGGATTCGTTTGCCGCCCTGTTCGAAGATTCGCTGAAGAAGCAGGAAATGCGCACCGGCGAGGTCATCACCGCCGAGGTGGTGCGCGTCGATTACAACTTCGTGGTGGTGAACGCCGGCCTCAAGTCAGAGGCCTATGTCCCGATCGAGGAATTCAAGAACGACAAGGGCGAACTCGAAGTCCAGGTCGGCGACTTCGTCTCGGTCGCGATCGACGCGATCGAGAACGGCTACGGCGACACCATCCTCTCGCGCGACAAGGCCAAGCGCCTCGCGTCGTGGATGTCGCTCGAAAACTCGCTCGAATCGGGCGAATTCGTCGAAGGCACGGTCAACGGCAAGGTCAAGGGCGGTCTGACGGTGCTCGTCAATGGCATTCGTGCCTTCCTGCCCGGCTCGCTGCTCGACACCCGGCCGGTCAAGGACATGAGCCCGTTCGAGGGCAAGACGATGGAGTTCAAGGTCATCAAGCTCGACCGCAAGCGCAACAACGTCGTGTTGTCGCGCCGCGCGGTGGTCGAGGCTTCGATGGGCGAGGAGCGCGCCAAGCTGCTCGAGACGCTGCATGAAGGTGCGATCGTCGACGGTGTGGTGAAGAACATTACCGAGTACGGCGCCTTCGTCGACCTCGGCGGCATCGACGGCCTGCTGCACATCACCGACATGGCGTGGCGCCGCGTGCGCCACCCGAGCGAAGTGGTTCAGGTCGGCCAGGAACTGCAGGCCAAGGTGCTGAAGTTCGACGCCGAGAAGAATCGCGTCTCGCTGGGCATCAAGCAACTCGGCGACGACCCGTGGCATGGCGTTTCGCGGCGCTATCCGAACGGCACGCGCCTGTTCGGCAAGATCACGAACATCGCCGACTACGGCGCGTTCGTCGAGATCGAGCCCGGCATCGAGGGCTTGGTGCACGTCTCCGAAATGGACTGGACCAACAAGAACATCGCCCCGAGCAAGATCGTCACCCTCGGCGAGGAAGTCGAGGTCATGGTGCTCGAGATCGACGAGGACAAGCGCCGCATCAGCCTCGGCATGAAGCAGTGCAAGGCCAATCCGTGGGAAGAGTTCGCCGAGACGGTGCAGCGCGGCGACAAGGTCAGCGGCCCGGTCAAGTCGATCACCGACTTCGGCGTCTTCGTTGGCCTCGCGGCTGGCATCGACGGCCTGGTGCACCTCTCGGACCTGTCGTGGAACGAGCCCGGCGAAGCCGCCGTGCGCAACTTCAAGAAGGGCCAGGAAGTGGAAGCCGTGGTGCTTGCGATCGACGTCGAGCGCGAGCGTATCTCGCTCGGCATCAAGCAGCTCGACAGCGATCCGTTCACCAGCTATACGACGGTCAACGACCGCGGCATGACGGTCTCCGGCAAGGTCAAGACGGTCGACGCGCGCGGCGCGGAGATCCAGCTGAACGACGACGTGACGGGTTACCTGCGCGCCTCCGAGATCAGCCGCGACCGCGTCGAGGACGCGCGCAACGTGCTGAAGGAAGGCGACGAAGTCTCCACGCTGATCATCAACGTCGATCGCAAGACGCGCTCGATCCAGTTGTCGATCAAGGCCAAGGACAACGCCGACAGCCAGGAAGCGATGCAACGCCTCGCGCAGACCAGCGAACGCGAGAACGCGGGCACGACGAGCCTCGGCGCGCTGTTGCGTGCGAAGCTCGACACGCAGAAGGACAACACCTGACGCGCTGCTGAGCGGAGCGCGGCATGACCCGATCCGACCTCGTCACGCAGCTGACCGACCGCTTCTCGCAGCTGACGCACCGCGACACCGAGTTCGCGGTGAAGACGATCCTCGACGCGATGTCCGACGCGCTTGCGCGCGGGCACCGCATCGAGATTCGCGGCTTCGGCAGCTTCTCGATCAACCGCCGGCCGCCGCGCGTCGGGCGCAACCCGCGCTCCGGCGAGCAGGTCGTGATTCCAGAGAAGCTGGTGCCGCACTTCAAGCCTGGCAAGGCGCTGCGCGAATCGGTCGACGCGCACCTGCCACTCGACGAAACCCCGGCCAGCTGAAGAACGCGTCCGGCCGACCGGCGGCCCCCGGCACGCGCCGATCCGCAGGGTCGGGCACGGCGCCGCTCTAGAATCGCCGCGGGGGAACGTGATGCGCATCTTCGTCTGGCTGTTCAGGGCGGCCGTATTTTTCTCGCTGTTCGCGTTCGCGCTGAACAATCAGCAAGACGCCAGCGTGAAGTGGTTCTTCGGCCAGGAATGGCACGCGCCGATGGTGTTCATCGTGCTCGCCGCGTTCGCGTTCGGAGGCGTCTTCGGTGTGCTGGCGATGGTGCCGAGCTGGTGGCGGCATCGCCGCGTCGCGCGGCGCCACCGGCCCGAGCCGGCGCCCCCGAGCAGCGCGGCCGCACCACTCGCGCCGGCAGCACCGATCGAGATGCCCCTGCGCGATGGACTTTGACCTGCAATGGCTGCTGCTGGGTCTGCCGGTCGCGTTTGCCCTCGGCTGGCTCGCGTCCCGCATCGACCTGCGCCAATGGAAGCGTGAACAGGGCGAATCGCCGCAGACCTATCTGAAGGGCTTGAACCTGCTGCTCAACGAACAGCAGGACAAGGCGATCGATGCCTTCATCGAGGACGTCCAGAACGACCCCAACAGCACCGATCTGCACTTCGCGCTCGGAAACCTCTTCCGCCGCCGCGGCGAATACGAGCGCGCTGTGCGGGTGCACGAATACCTGCTCAGGCGCGCCGATCTGCCGAGAGCCGAGCGTGAACGCGCACAGGACGCACTCGCGCAGGATTTCATGAAGGCAGGCCTGTTCGATCGAGCCGAGGCGGCGTATCGCGCGCTCGAGGGCAGCCGCTTCGACACCGAGGCCCGGCTTGCGCTGCTCGCGCTGCACGAACGATCGCGCGATTGGCCTACCGCGATCGACGTCGCGCGCAAGCTCGAACACAGTGGCGCGGCATCTTTCGCCTCGCGCATTGCCCACTACTGGTGCGAGATCGCGGAGGAGGCCGACGCGCGCCAGCAGGCCGATACGGCCACCGAGGCCCTGAAGCAGGCTCGCGAGGCCGATCCGCAAGCACCGCGCCCGCTCATCATGTCCGGCCGGTGGCATGCGCGGCGCGGCGAGCATGCGCTGGCAATGCAGGCCTTCGGCGAGCTCCTCGTTGCGCAGCGTGCGAGCTTCAACCTCGTTGCCGACGAATACGCCGCCAGCGCGGTGGCGTGTGGCCAGCGCGACGCTGCGCTGGAGCACCTCGAAGCCATCTACAGTCGCCAACCGTCGCTCGACCTGTTGCTCGCGCTCGGCCGGCTCGAAACCGATTCACTGCGACAACGCGAGCGACTGACAGCGTACCTGCACGCGCATCCCGTGCTGTCGGCGGCGCGCCAGCTCTTGTTGCCGAGAGCCAGCAGCGACGCCCTTTCCGCGCCTGAGGCGCAGGTGCTGGCCGATACGCTCGAACGCGCCGCGCGACCGCTTCAGCGCTACCGCTGCGCCGCCTGCGGCTTCGAGGGGCAGCACCATTTCTGGCAATGTCCAGGCTGCATGGCGTGGGACAGCTACCCGCCACTGCGCCTGGAGGAAATGTGATGGGCGCTGTGCCAAGCCTCGACCAACTTCGGGCCGCACGCGTGCTGGTGGTGGGCGACGCGATGCTCGACCGCTACTGGTTCGGCGCGGTCGAACGCATTTCGCCCGAAGCGCCCGTGCCGATCGTGCGTGTCGAGCGCGAGGAAGAGCGACTGGGCGGAGCGGCCAACGTCGCGCTCAATGTGCAGGCGCTCGGCGCACGCGCGACACTGCTCACCGTCGTAGGCGCAGACCCTGCTGCGCGCACGTTGGAGGCGCTGCTCGCACGCGCAGGCGTCGCGACGCTGCTGCGCACCGACCCGCAGCTGCGAACGATCGTCAAGCTGCGCGTGATCGGCCGTTCGCAGCAGTTGCTGCGCGCGGATTTCGAGAATCAGCCTGACCACGAGGTGCTCGCCGGCATGCTGGACAGTTTCCAGCAGGCACTTGCGGCACACGACGCCGTGCTTTTCTCCGACTACGGCAAGGGCGGGCTCACGCACATTCCTCGCATGATCACGCTTGCGCGCGAGCACGGGCGACCGGTACTGATCGACCCCAAGGGCAGCGACTACAGCCGCTACGCGGGAGCGACCGTCATCACACCGAACCGTGCCGAGCTGGCGCAGGTGATCGGCCCATGGGCAAACGAGGACCAATTGCATGAGCGCGCGCAGAAGCTGCGCGAGTCGCTGAAGCTCCAAGGCCTGCTGCTGACGCGATCGGAGGAAGGCATGTCGCTGTTCGACGCCGAGGGTCATGCGCAGGTGCCAGCGCAAGCGCGCGAGGTGTTCGACGTCACCGGCGCCGGCGACACCGTGATCGCGTCGCTCGCCGCGATGCTCGCCTGCGGCCTTGGCCTGCGCGACGCGCTGCCGATCGCCAATCGCGCCGGCGGCATCGTCGTCGGCAAGTTCGGTACGGCGACCGTCAGCTACGACGAGCTGTTCGGATGAAAGCGGGCGGGAGGCATTGATGCGCGTCGTCGTCACCGGCGCGGCCGGTTTTATCGGGTCGAACCTGGTGCTCGGCTTGAACAAGCTCGGCATCGACGACGTGATCGCGGTCGACGACCTGACCGACGGGCCGAAGTACCGCAACCTGCTCGGCGCGCGGATCAGTGATTATTTCGACAAGCGCGAGTTCTATGCCCGCTTTGCGCGGGGCGATTTCGGCAATGTCCACGCCGTGCTGCACCAGGGCGCGTGCTCCGACACGATGGAGCACGACGGGCGCTTCATGCTCGACAACAACTACCGCTGCTCGAAGGATCTGCTCGACGCCTGCCAGGCGCAGGGCGCGCGGTTGCTCTACGCTTCGTCGGCAGCCACGTACGGCGCGAGCGCGACCTTTCGCGAAGAACCCGAATTCGAGCAACCGCTCAACGTCTACGGCTACTCGAAACTCCTGTTCGACAACGTCGTGCGCCGCATGCTGCCGGTTGCGGCGACGCAGGTGGTCGGGTTTCGCTACTTCAACGTCTACGGGCCCCGCGAACAGCACAAGGGCCGCATGGCGTCGGTTGCGTTCCACCATCAGCGACAGTTGCGGGAGACGGGCAAGGTCCGCTTGTTCGGCGAGTACGGTGGCTACGCTCCCGGGCAGCAGTCACGCGACTTTGTCTTCATCGACGACGTCGTCGCGGTCAACCTCTGGTTTCTCGAGCACCCGGATCGCAGCGGCATCTTCAACCTCGGCAGCGGTCGCGCCCAGCCGTTCAACGACGTCGCGCTCGCGGTCGTGAACGCGTCGCGCGAGCGTGCCGGCGAGAGTGCACTGTCACTCGACACGATGGTGCGCCAAGGCCTGATCGAGTACATCGCGTTCCCGCAGGCGCTCGTCGGCAAGTACCAGTGCTTCACGCAGGCCGACCTGACCGCGCTGCGTGCATCGGGCTGCGAGCACGCGTTCGCCGATGTCGCGACCGGCGTTCGGCGCTACGCGCAGTGGCTCGCCGATCAACCTGAGTCGCCGGCGCAGGCCCAGGACACCCAAACTCAGTCGTAGATCACCTGCGCACCGCCGTCGCGCGCTGCAGCGCTCCAGCGCGCGAGCGCGGCATCGGTCGGGTAGAAGCGCGCCGCGTCGCCAAGGTCAAGCGCAGCGCTCGCTTCTTCGCGATGCAATTGCAGCCTCACCGTCAGCCCCTGAGTCAGCTCGCCGTGCTCGGTCGCGACGCGGCGCGACGGGAAGTCGCGCAGCACCTCGGCTACGGGCGGCACGCTGCCGTTCACGTCCACTTGCAGGAACTTGCCGAAGCGACAGCGCGCACCGGCCAGATCCCACACCTGCTGCACGCTCACGAGCAGACCGCCGGAGAAGCGATCCGGTTGCACCTTGCCCTGCAAGATGACGAGCTCGTCTTCCTTGAGCAGATCGCGGTGCGCATTGAAGAGCTCTTCACTCGCCCGTGCGTCGATCACCTCGGTCTTGTCGTCGAGCTTGAAGAGCGCGACCCGGCCGCGTTGGCCATTGACGATGCGCAGGTCGCTGACGATGCCGGCGAGCAGTTGCGGCTCGCGGCTGTCGAGCAGGTCGGCGATCGGGCGCTTGGCGAAGCGGCGCACCTCTTCAGCGCTCTGGTCAAAGAGATGCCCAGAGAGAAAGAAGCCGACCGCCGTCTTCTCGAGGCTCAGCCGCTCGCGGATGCTCCATTCGTCGGCGGCGACGAGCGGCGGCTCCTGCGTCGATGCGGCGTGCGAATCGACCACGTCGTCGAACAGCCCGCCCTGGTCGGCGTGCGCGAGCTGGCTGTCCGCGAAGTCGAACGCGAGACCGATGCTTGCGACGAGCGAGGCGCGATGAGGCTCGAGCGCGTCGAAGGCGCCGGCCTTGATCAACGCCTCGACCGCCCGCTTGTTGATGCGCGTGCGATCGACGCGCGCGCAGAAGTCGAACAGGCTCTTGAACGGCCCGCCCTCTTCGCGCGCCTGCACGATCGCCTCGATCGCGCCCTGCCCCGTGCCCTTGATCGCACCCAGGCCATAGCGCACCAAGCGATCGCCGATCGGCTCGAAACGATGGCCGCCGCGGTTCACGTCGGGCGGCTCGAAGACGACGCCCATCGCGCGCGCGTCGTCGTGGAAGATCTTGAGCTTGTCGGTGTCGTCGAGCGCGACGCTCATGTTGGCGGCCGCGAATTCAGCCGGGTAGTGCACCTTGGCCCAGCCGGTGTGGTACGACAGCAGCGCATACGCCGCCGCGTGCGACTTGTTGAAGCCGTAGCCGGCGAACTTCTCCATCAGGTCGAAGATCTCGTTCGCCTTTGCCTCACCGATGCCTTTCTTCGCGGCGCCTGCGGCGAAGATCGCGCGGTGCTTGACCATCTCCTCGAGCTTCTTCTTGCCCATCGCGCGGCGCAGCAGGTCTGCACCGCCCAGCGAATAGCCGCCGACGATCTGCGCGACCTGCATCACCTGTTCCTGGTAGATCATGATGCCGTAGGTCTCACTGAGCACCTCACCCATCAAGGGGTGCGGATACTCAACCGCCTCGCGGCCGTGCTTGCGCGCGCAGAAATTCGGGATCAGGTCCATCGGCCCCGGACGGTAGAGCGCGACGAGCGCGATCACGTCCTCGAAGACGCTCGGCTTGGCTTCGCGCAACATGCGTTGCATGCCGCCGCTTTCGAGCTGGAACACGGCCACCGTGCGACCCTCGGACATCAACTGATAGGTCCCACGATCGTCGAGCGCCAGATCCTCGAAGCTGAAGTCGCGCCGATCCGCATGGCGCTCGCGGATGAACTTCTTTGCGAGCTCGAGCACCGTCAACGTCGCGAGGCCGAGAAAGTCGAACTTAACGAGGCCGATCGCCTCGACGTCGTCCTTGTCGAACATGCTCACCGCGTTGTCGCTGCCAGGCTGCATGTAGAGCGGGCAGAAATCCGTGATGCGGCCCGGCGCGATCAGCACGCCACCGGCGTGCATGCCGACATTGCGCACGATGCCTTCGACGCGCGTCGCGAGCGCGAGCAGTTCGGCGACCTCCTCCTCGCCTGCTCGCGGCGTTCGATTTCCGGGTTCTCGCGGCGCGCGTAGATCACGCCGCTGTCAGGCTCGTCGGGCACGCGAGCGAGCGTCACCGTCTTGCCGGGTGGCGCCGGCACGAGCTTGGCGACGCTGTCCACATGGCCGTAGCTCATGCCGAGCACGCGGCCGACGTCACGCAGCGCGGCCTTGGCGGCCATCGTGCCGAAGGTCGCGATCTGGCTCACGGCGTCGCGCCCGTACTTGTGCTTCACATAGTCGATCACCCGGTCGCGGTTGCCCTGGCAGAAGTCGATGTCGAAGTCCGGCATCGAGACGCGATCGGGGTTGAGGAAGCGCTCGAACAGCAGCTTGTAGCGCAGCGGATCGAGGTCGGTGATGAACAGCGCATAGGCGACCAGCGAACCCGCGCCGGAGCCGCGACCCGGCCCCACCGGACAGCCGTTGTCGCGCGCCCAGGCGATGAAGTCGGCGACGATCAGGAAGTAGCCCGCGAAGCCCATCTTCAGGATGGTTTCGATCTCGAACTCGAGGCGTTCGACGTAGCGCGCGCGCTCGGCATCGCGCTTTGCCGCGTCGCGATACAGCTGGAGCAGGCGCCGCTCAAGGCCTTCGCGCGAGAGGTGCCGGAAGTAAGCCTCCGGCGTGAGCTGCACGCCATCGATTGCCGGCGTCGGGAAGTCGGGCAATTGCGGCTGACCGAGTACCAGCGTGAGGTTGCAACGGCGTGCGATCTCGACGCTGTTGACCAATGCGCTGGGCAGGTCGGCAAACAGCTCCGACATCTGCGCCTGCGTCTTGAAGTACTGCTGCGGATTGAAACGCTTCACGCGGCGCGGATTGGCGAGCGTCTCGCCCTCGGCGACGCAAACGCGCGCTTCGTGCGCCTCGAAATCGTCGGGCGTCAGGAACTGCACCGGATGCGTCGCCACGACCGGCAAGCCGAGTTCGGCCGCGAGTGGCACCGCGGCGCGCACATGCACCTCGTTCGTCGCGCTACCGGCACGTTGCAGTTCGATATAGAAGCGGCGCGGGAACATCGTTGAGAGGCGAACCGCGACGCGCTTCGCGCCCTCCGTGTCGCGCGCCAGCAGCGCGAGGCCCATCGCGCCCTGATCGGCGCCCGACAGCGCGATCAGGCCGTCGGCGCACGCGGCAAGCGCGTCCCAGCCGATCCACGCCTGTGTGCGCGGCTGCGCATCGAGCGCAGGCGTCCAGGCCAGCGTGAGCAACGTGCACAGATTTGCGTAGCCTGCGCGCGAGGTTGCGAGCAGCAGCAGGCGGCTCGGTTGCTTGTCGCCACCCTGCGGCGCCATCCAGACATCGGCGCCGATGATCGGCTTGACGCCCGCCTTGCGTGCGGCGCTGTAGAGCTTGACGGCGCCGAAAAGGTTGGAAAGATCGGTGATCGCAATGGCGCCCTGCCCGTCGGCTGCTGCGGCGGCGACCATGTCGTCGATGCGCAAGGTGGAATCGACGACCGAATATTCGGTGTGGGTGCGCAGATGAACGAAAGCCATGAAGGGCATTCTAGGGATCGCTGCCCCGGGGGCTGCCGTGGGCCCTGTCGCCGCAGACGCAAGGGCCGAGGCCGAAGTCAGCTGTTCAAGACGTCCAGCACGTCGGACCGGAATTCGCGCCGGTACAGGACGCTGACGACGCCAGCGGTCGCCACCAGGAAGATGAGCGGTGAAAAGAACCAGCCGACCGCGGCGAACGAAAGATAGTAGGCGCGCAGGCCATCGTTGAACGACTCGGCCGCCATGCCGACGATGCGTCCGGCCCGGTCCGCAAACGCTTCGCGCGATGCCTGTCCCGACGCGAACGTTTGCGGTTCAGGAGCCGACGCAACCAACAGTGCGCCGAAGGTGTATTGGCGCATCGACCAGGTGAAGCGGAAGAACGCGAAGACGAAGATCACGAGCAGCAACACGATCTTGAGGTCGAACACGAGGGTCGAGGTACGCGCGGCGAACGGGATCTCGCGCACCAGTTCGCTTGTGTGTTCCGCCGCGCTGAGCGCGGCGAGCAGGCCGCCGATCACCAGGATCGAGGTCGACGCAAAGAACGACGGGCTCGTCGACAGGTTCTGGATCACGACGCCGTCGACCACGCGCACTTCGCGGTAGGTTGCCTGCAGCATCCACGCTCGCCGGATGCGATTGGTCGTCACGAGCAACGACGGATGGCTGAATGCCCTCTTGCGCGCGAACCAGGCGTAGCCAATCCATGCCGCGAAGAACGCGATGATCGCCGCCCAGTCCGCCCAAGGCAGCAGGCTCGCAAGCTTGAGCACGAGTTCCATCGCGCGACTGTAGCGCCGCGCGCGGCTCGTCTCGCCGCCCGCAAGCGCAGGTCAGGCAGAGAGGTCGAAAACGATCACTTCGGCGCGGTCTCCGCCCGAAAGCGCCAGCTCGCGCTCCCCCTTCATCTTCAGGGCATCGCCTGCTTCCAGTGCGACGCCGTTGACAGTCAACCGTCCCCGCACCAGTTGGACGTAGGTGTTGCGTGTCTCATCGAGCGCCATCTGCGCCGTCTCGCTGCCGTCGAACCGTCCGGCAAACATCGACGCATCGGCATGCAGCCGCACCGAACCCTCACGGCCATCAGGGCTGGCGACGCGGCGCAGGCGTCCGCGCAGGTCGGCGTCGTCGACGTGGATCTGTTCGTATCCGGGGGGAATGCCGCGCACATCGGGTTCGATCCAGATCTGCAGGAAGTGCGTCTCGGCGCCGGGCGCATGATTGAATTCGCTGTGCTGGATACCGCTGCCGGCGCTCATGCGCTGGACGTCGCCGGGGCGGATCGTCGCCCCGTTACCCAGGCTGTCCCGATGGCCGAGCGCGCCTTCAAGCACATAGGAGACGATCTCCATGTCGCGATGCCCGTGCATGCCGAAGCCCGAATCGGGTGCGATGCGGTCCTCGTTGATCACCCTCAGGTTGCCAACGCCCATATGCCGTGGGTCGTGGTAATCGGCAAACGAAAAGCTGTGCATCGAACTGAGCCAGCCGTGATCCGCGTGGCCACGTTCGGCGGACTTGCGCAAGGTGATCATTGAGTCTTCTCCCGTTCCGCCATGACTGTAGGCGGTTGTCAGCGCAGCGTGGGCGCTGCCCATTGACGTCGGCGTTCAAATAAGATGAAGCGAACTTCCGATCGCACCGCCGCCATGCCCGACGCCCGCACCGCCCTCACTCCCGACGCTCTCGCGATGGTGGACGCGATCGCCCGCACCGGCAGTTTCGCCGCTGCCTCGCGCGAGCTGGGCAAGGTGCCCTCGGCCCTCACCTACAACGTGCGCCAACTCGAAGAAGCACTTGACGTGCTCTTGTTCGACCGCAGCTCGCGCCAGGCGCGGCTGACCGCCGCCGGCGCTGAACTGCTCGCCGAAGGGCGCAGGCTTCTGGCGCAGATGGATGCGGTGGCCAATCGCGTCAAGCGCGTCGCCTCCGGATGGGAGACACAGCTCACCGTTGCCGTCGATGGCGTGATCTCGCGCATCACCGTATTCGAGCTGTGCGAAGCGTTCTATGCGCTCGAGCCGCCGGCCGGCCCCGGCACGCGCCTTCGCCTGCGCAGCGAGGTTCTTTCCGGAACGCTCGAGGCACTGACGAGCGGCCAGGCCGACCTTGCGATCGGCTGCGCCCAGGCCGGCACGCCGCCCGCCGGCATCCGATCGCTGCCGCTCGGCGAGATGGCGTTCGTCTTCGCCGTCGCGCCGCATCACCCGCTTGCCAGACAGGACGGTCCGCTCTCCGACGCCGAACTGCTGCGACATCGCGCCATTGCAGTCTCCGATTCGGCGCAGCGGGGCACGCCGCTCACTGTCAACCTGTTGCCGGGGCAGGATGTACTGACCGTCGCCAGCGTACCGGCCAAGATCGAGGCGCACCTGCGCGGCCTGGGCTGCGGCTACCTCGCCGAGCCGATGGTGCGCGAACACATCCGCGCCGGTTTGCTGATCGCGCGCACGGTGCAGCGCTGCCCTGCACCTGTTCACCTGACCTGCGCCTGGCGCAGCCAGACAACCGACGACGGGCGCGAAGTGCCGCCCGGCCGCGCGCTGGCCTGGTGGCTGCGTCAGATCGAACTGCCGGCGACGCGCCAGGCACTCCTTGAGCGACACGCAGGCTTGCTCATCTGACTGCGAACGAGAACGTCGAGCGCATGAGCTACGTCGGTCGCTTCGCCCCCTCCCCGACCGGACCGCTGCACGCGGGCTCGCTCGTCGCGGCGCTCGCAAGCTGGCTCGACGCACGTGCACACAACGGGCGCTGGTTGGTGCGGATCGAAGATGTCGACACTCCCCGATGCGTGGCCGGCGCGGACGCGCTGATCCTCGCCCAGCTCGCGGCCTGCGGCATGACGCCGGACGAGACACCGAAGTGTCAGTCGCAGCGCGGCGCGCTGTACCGCGCGGCGCTCGATGGCCTGCTTGAAAGAGGGCGCGCCTACCTGTGCGGTTGCACGCGCAGCGATATCGCACGCGCACTAGAGGCCGCCGGCCGGCCGCATGCGAGGCATGAGGAGTGGGTGTATCCGGGCACCTGCCGCCCCGAGCACGGCGGCCTGGGCGACAAGCCGGGGCGCTCGGTCAGGTTGAAAGTGGACGAATCCGCGCCGATCAACTGGACCGATCGCCGCCTCGGCCCGTTGCGACAGGACGTCGCTGCGGTTGTCGGCGACTTCGTGCTCCACCGCGCAGACGGGCTATGGGCGTACCAGCTCGCGGTGGTCATCGACGATGCGGCGCAAGGCGTCACCGCGGTCGTGCGCGGAGAGGACCTGTCCGACAACACGCCGCGCCAGATCGTGCTGCAGCGGATGCTCGGGCTGCCCACCCCGCGCTACCTTCATACACCCCTTGTGAGAGGCGCGGACGGCGAGAAGCTTTCCAAGCAAAACGGCGCGCCGGCGGTCGACTTGTCCGATCCGCTCGTGGCGCTTCGAAATGCCGGCGAGGTGCTCGAAGTGGGCAACGATGCCCGCGATGTCGATGCCTGGCTCGCCGGCGCCGTCGCCCTGTGGCGGGACCGCTGGGCGACGACGGGTCGCAGCGGGACCGGTCATGAGGGAATGGCATGATGTGCGATTGAGTCACCACACAGGAGCAACCCAGATGAACACGACCCCTTCCGGCCTGCAATACGAAGACACTGTCGCCGGTACCGGCGCCGAAGCGAAGGCCGGGCATAACGTCAGCGTGCACTACACCGGCTGGCTCTACAACGACGGCGTCAAGGGCGCGAAATTCGATTCGAGCAAGGACCGCAATGACGCCTTCGAATTCGGCCTCGGCGGCGGACAGGTGATCCGCGGTTGGGACGAAGGCGTGCAAGGCATGAAGGTGGGGGGCACACGCGTGCTCGTGATCCCAGCCGCGCTCGGCTACGGGGCGCGCGGCGCGGGAGGCGTGATCCCGCCGAATGCAACGCTGATGTTCGAGGTCGAACTGCTCGGGGTTTGAGGCGCTCCGCGGCAACAGCGAACCGACGCCGACACCCACGAATTGAAGGGGATCGAGGGCTCCCCGGCTCAGGGTTCGCCGTCCCAGTAGTCCAGATCGTCAGTTGAGCGATGCATGGCGCCGAAGTGGCGCGTGCCAGCTTCTTCGCGCGCCATGGCAAGGTACTTGTCCGAATCGGGATAGACCACCACCTCGGGACTGTCGAGCGTGCCGATCGACAGATACTTCAGCGGCGCGCCCGAGGTGTTGATGATCTGGTGCGGAAAATCGGGGCCGGGCGGGATGAAGGCGATGTCACCGGCACGCAGTGCAAGCTTCTCCCCCGCCACGCGCAGCGTGCCCTCGCCTTCGAGCACGACGAAAGCCTCCTCCCGCGCGTAGTGGAAGTGATAGGGACAACTGCGCATGCCGGGCGCGACGACGTCGATGCTGATGCCCAGCTTCTTCGCAGCAGTGCCCTCGCCGAGCCTCGCGCACAGACTCTCGTAGAGCGGCGCGCGCTGCTCGAGCGCCTTGGGCGCATCGTCGAAATTGCGGATCAGCGCGCGGCGCAGCGCGTCGGCGTCTTTCGCGACTGTCGGCGGCGGGGTCTCGTCCATGGCATGCATCCCTTCGTAACCGTCATCCCCTACTGTAGAGCCCTGCGGCACAATCGCGGCCACCACGGATCGCGCGTCGCTGTTCCGCAGTTCGCCGCAAGCTCATCTTGAACAACCTGTTCTCTCTGCTCGGCATCGAAACCTGGAAGCCCGTGCTGACGGCGCTCGCCCTGCCGCCAGTGCCCTTCCTGCTGCTGATACTCGTTGGCGCCCGCATGATCCTGCCGCGGCGGGGCCTCGGCTGGTTGTTCGTGCTGATCGGCGTGGCGGGCATCTGGCTGTCCACCTGCGCCGGCGTCGGCCAACTGCTGACGCACTTCATGCTGCACCCGCCGCCAGCGCTGAGCCAGGACGCGGTCGCAAAGCTCAAGGCCGACGTGAAGGCGCGCCAGCCGATGACGATCGTCGTGCTCGGTGGCGGTCGCGACGCCTTCGCGCCCGAATACGCGCAGTCGAGCCTGCGGCCGAGATCGCTCGAGCGGCTGCGTTACGGCGTCTGGCTTGCGCGTGAAACAGGCGCGCCCCTTGGCTTTACGGGCGGCACCGGCTGGGGCAACAGCGGCGGCCCCACCGAGGCCGAGGTCGCCGAATACGTCGCCGCGAAGGACTACGGCGTGACGCTCAAGTGGCAGGAGGGTACGTCGCGCGACACGCGCGAGAACGCGCTGCGCACCGTGGCGCTGCTCAAGCAGGCGGGCGTGACGCGCGCGGTCATCGTCACCCACGGCTGGCACATGCCGCGTGCAATGCGGCTGTTCGAGGAGGCTGCCGGCGGCAAGATCGAGTTCATCGCCGCGCCGATCGGCTTGGCGCCCATCACACAGGGCAACGCGCTCGACTGGTTGCCGAGCGTCGAAGGCTTCGAGCGCGTGAGATTGGTGCTGCGCGAGGGCCTGGCTCGCCTGGCGGGCGATTGACCTGATCGGCGCGCGATTGGCGTCGCGTTGAACGCAAGACCGAAGGCAAAACCAGAAACCCCTCCCAACCGGCAAAGCGGCGGGAGGGGTGGGTGGCTCGCGCCACCGGTTCGGGGCTCCGGAGGATGTTGGGTCCGGGGCTCCTGTAGCGCAGGGACTGCGCCAGCTTGAATGCCTGCGAGCAGGCCATTTCAGAATAGTCCCGCCCGGCGCGCTTTACAAGCGACGAGTGCTGCCCGACCGCAATTTGGCTCAATCCGGCTTGTCGCCCCGCCGATCGAGGCCCGATTCGGCCATGAGCTTGTCGAAGACACCTGCGATCCGCCGCTCGACGCTCGCGTCCATCGCGATCGCCCGCCCCCACTCGCGCGCCGTCTCGCCGGGCCACTTGTTCGTCGCGTCGAGTCCCATCTTGCCGCCCAGACCGCTCACTGGCGAAGCGAAGTCCAGATAGTCGATCGGCGTGTTGGCGACGAGTGTGGTGTCGCGCACCGGATCGACTCGGGTCGTGATCGCCCAGATCACTTCGCGCCAATCGCGGATGTTCACGTCGTCGTCTGTGACGACGATGAACTTCGTGTACATGAACTGGCGCAGGAAGCTCCAGACGCCAAACATCAAGCGCTTTGCGTGCCCCGGGTAAGCCTTGCGGATCGAGACGATCGCCATTCGGTAGCTGCAGCCCTCGGGCGGCAGGTAGAAGTCGGCGATCTCGGGGAACTGCTTCTGCAGGATCGGCACGAAGACTTCGTTCAAGGCAACGCCGAGCACGGCGGGTTCATCGGGCGGCTTGCCGGTGTACGTCGAGTGATAGATCGGCTCGCGCCGCTGCGTCAGCCGCTCGATTTCGAACACCGGGAACCAGTCCTGCTCGTTGTAATAGCCGGTGTGGTCCCCAAACGGCCCCTCGAGCGCATGCAGGTAACCGCCTTGCTCGCGCAGCCGCACGCCGTGTTCGCTGACGCCTTCGAAGCCGGCGGCGGCTGGCGGGATGCAGCCTTCGAGCACGATCTCGGCGCCCGCCGGCGCTTGCAGCTTGAGCGCCTCCTCGCCGACACCGGTATCGGCAAGCTCGGTCCGACTGCCGCGCAGCAGGCCGGCGAACTGGTACTCCGACAGCGTGTCGGGCACGGGCGTCACCGCGCCGAGGATCGTCGCCGGGTCGGCGCCGAGCGCGACCGCGATAGGGAACGGCCGGCCCGGATGGGCGAGGGCGAAATCGCGGAAGTCCAGCGCGCCACCGCGATGCGCGAGCCAGCGCATGATGGTGCGACGCGGGCCAATCACCTGCTGGCGGTAGATGCCGAGGTTCTGCCGCTTGCGCGGATGCGCCACGCCCTGCGGCCCGCGCGTGATGACGAGACCCCAGGTGATCAGCGGCCCGATGTCGCCCGGCCAGCAGGTCTGCACCGGCAGCCGGGCCAGATCGACTTCCGGCCCGACGAGCACCTCCTCCTGACACGCCGGATGGCGCACTGGCGCCGGCTTCATGTCCCACAGCGCCTTGACCATCTGAAGCAGCCGGCCGGCGTCCTTCAGGCCCTTGGGCGGCTCGGGCTCCTTGAGGCTCGCCAGGACCCGGCCGATGTCGCGCAGCGCGCCCACGTCCGCCGCACCCATGCCGAGCGCGACCCGGTACGGTGTCCCGAACAGATTTGTCAAGACCGGAATTTTGTAACCGGTGGGCTGCTCGAAAAGCAGCGCCGGACCGCCAGCGCGGAGCACCCGGTCACTGAGCGCCGTCATCTCGAGCCGCGGAGACACTGGGTCGGCGACCCGCAGCAACTCCCCGGAGCTTTCCAGCCCCCTCAAGAAGTCGCGCAGGTCGCGGTATTTCATATCAATAAGTAGTTAGAGAGAACTTCTTAAGTATTGACCGGTTATGATATGGGTTCCTAGAATCCGCCGAGTTTTGATCCCATCACAGGGATTACCCGCACTCTCGGACCGGCAAGTCGGCCGGTTCATGAGCGCCGGGCCGTTGCGGCAGCGTCGACGTCAGGGCTTGTGCCACGTCACGCGTCGCAGCGTTTCGGCCTAGGATTATCGCCGCCGCGCCAACATCGTTGCGCCTTCACAGGAGGCCGGCCTGTTGCGCTGCGAGCTTGAAAGGAGCGTCCTGCATGGCAATGCATCGACAACAATGGTTCGCCAAAGCCCGCGCCGTTGGGCAAGACCTGCGCCGATTCGGCGTCGGTCTTCCTGCGCGATGTGGGCAACGGCCTGCTCGAAGTCAGTCATAACAGCTTGGCGCTGCTCGGCTTGATCGTGGTGGCCGGAGCCGCCTTCGTCGCCGGGCAGGCTGAAGTGCGCCATGGCATCGAGGCGGAGGTCTTCGGCTGGCTGCAGGCCCGCCAGGAGCAGCGCGCCGATCCGGCGGAAGTCACCGCCGCGGCTCTGGCTGAGCCGGACGCTGTCGGGCGAGCCACCGCTGCGCACCCGAAGGACCTGACGCGCCAGCAAGCCGCGGTGGCGATGTGGCTTTCGCGGCGGTATCGCGTCGCACCGGAGCCGGTGAGCCGGCTCGTGCAGGAGGCCTGGACGGTCGGCCCGAAGGTCGGCGTCGATCCGACCTTGATCCTGGCGATCATGGCGATCGAGTCGAGCTTCAACCCCTTCGCCCAGAGCGCCGTGGGTGCCCAGGGCCTGATGCAGGTGATGACGCGCGTGCACGACGAGAAATATCAGCGCTACGGCGGCATCCTCGCCGCGTTCGACCCGGTCGCGAACCTGAAAGTCGGCGTGCAGGTGCTCAAGGAATGCATCCAACGCGCCGGCAGCGTCGAGGCCGGTCTGCGCTACTACGTGGGCGCCGGCAACCTGGAAGACGACAACGGCTACGCTGGCAAAGTGCTGGCCGAGCAGAGCTATCTGAAGAACGTCGCCAGTGGCAAGTCGGTGCCGGCGACGATTCGGACCACCGTCGTCTCAGCGCCAGCAGAACCCCCGGCGGCGACACCCAAGCCGGTGGAGCAGCCCGAAGGCGTGAAAGTAGGCGCCGCCGAGCCGCCGCAAGTCGTCGCGCTGGCGCACTGACCCGCGCGCTGGCTGCGGCGCACGCAGCTCTGGCGCTACACTTCAAACGCCGCGCGACTGGCGACAGGGCCGCCCCTGAAAGGCGAGCCCGAGGTGGTGAACCACCAGGGAGCGCGGACGGCGCTTGCCGCCGATCCGCCGTTCGCCTGGGCAGCCCTTGAAGCGCGTGCGCCGCAGCGCAATGCCCAAGGGTCTTCTACTCCGAAGAGGACTGCCGCCATGTTCGACCGCACCCAATCCACCATCGAACGCACCGACCCTGACATCTGGGCTGCGATCCAGGCCGAGAACCGCCGCCAGGAAGAGCACATCGAGCTCATCGCGTCGGAAAACTACGCCTCGCCCGCCGTGATGGCGGCGCAGGGCAGCCAACTCACGAACAAGTACGCCGAAGGCTATCCCGGCCGCCGCTACTACGGCGGCTGTGAGAACGTCGACGTCGTCGAGCAACTCGCGATCGACCGCGTGAAGAAGCTCTTCGGCGCCGAGCATGCCAACGTGCAACCGAACTCCGGCTCGCAGGCAAACCAGGCCGTGTTCTTCGGCCTGCTGCAGCCGGGCGACACGATCATGGGCATGAGTCTCGCCGAAGGCGGGCACCTCACCCATGGCATGTCGCTCAACATGAGCGGCAAATGGTTCAAGGTGGTGAGCTACGGGTTGGACGCCAACGAGGCGATCGACTACGACGCTGTTGCCCGCCTCGCGCGCGAGCACAAGCCCAAGCTGATCATCGCCGGCGCATCGGCCTACAGCCTGCGCATCGATTTCGAGCGCTTCGCCACGATCGCCAAAGAGATCGGCGCCTACCTGATGGTCGACATGGCGCACTACGCGGGGCTGATCGCGGCGGGCGAGTACCCGAATCCGGTGCCTTACGCCGACGTCGTGACCTCGACGACGCACAAAAGCCTTCGCGGCCCGCGCGGCGGCATCATCCTGATGAAGGACCCTGTCGCCAAGCAGATCAACAGCGCGATCTTCCCCGGCATCCAGGGCGGCCCGCTGATGCACGTGATCGCCGCCAAGGCGGTCGCGTTCCAGGAGGCGCTGTCACCCGACTTCAAGACCTACCAGCAACAGGTGGCGAAGAATGCCATCGTCCTCGCCCAGACACTGATCGAGCGCGGCCTGCGCATCGTCAGCGGCCGCACCGAGAGCCACATGATGCTCGTCGATCTGCGCCCCAAGGGCCTGACCGGCAAGGAGGCCGAGGCATTGCTCGGCACAGCGCACATGACGTGCAACAAGAACGGCATCCCGAACGACCCGCAAAAGCCGATGGTGACGAGCGGCATCCGCCTGGGCACGCCGGCGCTGACGACGCGCGGCTTCGGCGAAGGCGAAACGCGACTCACGGCGCAACTGATTGCCGACGTGCTCGACAAGCCGCACGACGAGGCGAACATTGCTGCCGTGCGCGCCAAGGTCGCTGCGTTGACGCGAGACTTTCCGGTCTACAGGTGAGATCGCCCACGCGCCGCGCCTTCGAACGTCGAAGTTCAGCGGCGCGCTCGGTGTTGCGCGCCGCCAGCCACTGAAGCGGATTGACCGATGCGCTGCCCGTTCTGCAGCCACGACGAAACGCAAGTCGTCGAGACGCGTGAGTCGGACGAGGGCGATGTGGTGCGCCGCCGGCGTCGCTGCCAGAAGTGCGACAAGCGCTTCACGACCTACGAGCGCGCCGAGATCGCACTGCCCTCGGTTGTCAAGAAGGACGGCACGCGCGCGGATTTCGAGCTCGCCAAGCTGCGCGGCTCGATGCAGCTGGCGTTGCGCAAGCGCCCTGTGAGCGTCGAGCAGCTCGACGCCGCGGTCGAACGCATCCAGGACAAGCTGCTCAACAGCGGCGCGCGCGAGGTCGCGACGACGCGCCTCGGCGAACTCGTGATGCGAGAGCTGAAGCGCATCGACAAGGTCGCCTACGTGCGCTTCGCCTCCGTCTACCGCAGCTTCGAGGATGTCGACGAGTTCAGGCAGCTGATCCGCGACATCTGAGCGCTTCGAACTTGCGCTGAATCTGCGCGCACGCTCGGCTCCCTAAGCCTGGCGACCAGAGCATCCCCCGGAAGGGGGTCCCCCTTCGCGACCGCCTCGCTTCCCACCTGAAGGGGACGCGCAAAAGGCTCTCGCTTTCTACAGTGTGCCCAACGGTCGACCACGACGAGGCACACATGCAAACAACCCCGAACACGAGACTTCAACGCGGCGTCACGCTGATCGAATCGGCCGTCGCACTGACGATCGGCGCGATCGCGCTGTCGACCGTCGCACCGAGCTTTCAGGGCCTCGTCGCACGCAAGCGGCTCGAAGGCGTCGCGGCCCAGCTCGCGACCGACCTGCAGTTCGTCCGCACCGAATCCGTCGCCCGCAACATGCCGGTGCGCATCAGCTTCTTCGCCGACGGCAACGGCAGCTGCTACCTGATCCACACCGGCGCCAAGGCGCAGTGCAGCTGCGCCAGCGCGCAGACGGCCTCCTGCAGTGGCGGCGCCGAGCGCATCAAGGCGGTCTACCTGCCGGGCGCCGAGGGCGTGGCCGCGCAGGCCAGCACCGGCTCGATCCTCTTCGACCCGCTGCACGGCACGAGCACGCCGGCCGGCACCGCGCGCGTCACCGGCACGCCGGGCGCCGTTCATCACATCGTCAACGTGATGGGCCGGGTGCGTTCGTGCTCGCCGGCGCCGGCCCTGCCCGGCTATCGCGCTTGCTGATTCCCGCCACCCGCCACGCTTCGAACGCCACAGGAGAACTGTCATGACTGTCCAGCCCCGCCGCCGCCAAGCCGGCTTCACGCTCATCGAACTGATGATCGCCACGTCCGTCTCCGGCGTGCTCGCCTCCGTCGCCTACCCGAGCTACAGCGGCGCCATGCAGAAGGTGCGCCGCACCGAGGCGCTCGTCTCGATGATCCAGTTGCAGCAGGCCGAGGAGCGCTGGCGCACGAACAACGGCCGCTACGGGTCGCTCGAGGAGATCGGCGTCCCGGGCGTGGTCGCCGGCCGCAGCTATCGCCTCGAGGTCGGCGCGGCGTCCGCCCGCGGCTATCAAGCGACGGCGGTCGCGACGGGCGCCCAGGCACGCGACGCGGCCTGCCGCTACATGGTGCTCGTGGCCGACGACGGCGACGTCGCCTACCGCTCGGGCCCGACCGACGCCGCCGACAACCCGGCGACGGTGAATCGCAAATGCTGGAACCTGTGATGCGCAACGCCCGTCACAGCGCCCACCACGGCTTCACCCTCGTCGAAGTGCTGGTCGGCCTCGCGCTCGCGCTGCTCGTCGTCGCCGGTGGCGCGGCGTTGCTCTCAAGCCAGATCCGCGAGCACCGTGCGCTCTTGCTCGAAGCGCGGCTGATGCAGGATCTGCGCACCGCCGCCGATCTGGTCGCGCGCGACCTGCGCCGTGCCGGCCATTGGGCGACGCCGGCGCCGGCGTCTGGACCGAAGCGCAATCGCCGCGCGCCAACCCGTACGCCGCGCTTGCGCCCGATGACGCGGCCTCCGACGCCGCAAGCCTGCGCTACTCGCGCGACGTGGTGGAGAACCACGTGGTGGACAGCAATGAGCAGTTCGGCTTTCGGCTGCGCAACGGCGCGATCGATCTCCAACTCGGCAATGGCAACTGGCAGGCGTTGACGGACGCCACCGTGCTCACCGTCACGCACTTCCTGATCACACCGATGCGAGAGGTGATCGAGCTCGAAGCCGCCTGCCCCTCGCCCTGCCCGCCGGGCAGCGAAACCTGCCCGCCGCGCCAGACCGTGCGCAGCATGGCGCTACAGCTCAGCGCGCACGCGGTGGCAGACGCCGCCGTCACCCGCACCGTCCGGGTGCAGGTGCGCGTGCGCGCCGACGCGCTCTCGGGCGCGTGCCCGGCATGACGACAAGGCCAACCACCATGACACTCGCAACAACCCAGCGGGGCGCCGCGACGCTCGCCATCACGCTCCTGCTGTTGTTCACGATGACGATCGTCGCCGGCGTCGCCAACCGCAACCTGATCTTCGAACAACGCTCGTCGGCGAATCAGGCACGCTCGACCCAGGCTTTCGAGGCCGCCGAGGCGGGCCTCGAGTGGGCACAGGCGATGCTCGCGAGCGACGCGGTGATTGGCACCGATTGCGCGCCCGATGTCGCGCCGGGCAACGTATCTTTCCGCGAAAACCTGTTGGCCTACGACGCCGAAGGCCGGCGCTTCGTGCCGCGCACCTGGAGCGACGCGGGTCACGACCTGCCGCTACAGGCGGCCTGTGTACGCGACGAAAGCGCAGACACAGGCTGGTCGTGCAGCTGCCCGCGCGCCGGCCATCCTTCGCTCGACGTGCCGCCCGCCATCGGCGCCCATCCCGCGTTCGCGATCCGCTTCGTTGCCGCCGGTCGCGAGGGCATGGTGCAGCTGATCGCCACGGGTTGCGAACGCATCGCCACGGACTGTCTGCCGGGCTGGGATGGCACCGCGTCGGGCGCCGCCACCGCCCGCGTGCAGGTAACGCTCGCCCTGCTACCGGCCCTCGCGGCCGTGCCCGCATCTGCGCTCACCGCGCGTGGCGACATCGTGGCCGACGGGGCGATGGTGCTTGTCAACAGCGACCCGCTCGCGAGCGGCCTGACCGCGCACGCCGGTGGCCGCATCGCGCTCGCCCATGCGACGCTGCAAACGCGGCCCGGCGACTCCGTGGATGCTTCGCTTGCCGAGCACGACGGCGCACTCGCGGGGCTCGTCGTCGAGCGCATACCGGGCCGGCTGTTCGGCGTCGACGCCGCACGCTTCCAGCACCTTCCCGGCATGCACACGTTGGCCTGTCCGGAGGACTGCGGCGAGCGCATCGCCGAGGCGCTTGCCGCGGGGCACCGCCGGATCCGCATCACGAACGACCTGCAGCTCTCCGGGCCGTCGGACATCGGCTCGCCCGAGCGGCCCGTGCTGCTGGTCCTCGAAGGCAACTTTCGGCTTTCGGACGGCATCCGCATGCACGGCGCCATCGTCCAGCTGAGCCCGCAGTGGGACACGAGCGGCACGCACGATGCGCGGATCAGCGGCGCCGTCTTCGCCGCCGGTGACGTCATCGGCGACGGCACGCCGGCGATCGAGTACGACCGCGTCGTCCTCGCACGACTGCATCGCGAGACCGGCGTCTTCGTACGCGTGCCGGGCAGCTGGCGCGATTTCTGAGCATCTCTTGATTCGAGCGAGGAGCACACCCATGCGCACCCATCAACAGTCTGTTCGCCAATGTGCACGTCAACGCGGCTTTGCGCTGTTCGAGGCCTTGATTGCCGCCCTCGTCATTTCGGCCACTGCGCTCGCGCTGATCTGGCTGCAAGGCGAGCTGCGCTACAACGCCGACATCGCGCGCCAGCGCACCGAGGCGGCACGACTCGCGCAGGCGGACATCGAGCGCCTGCGCAGCTTCGTCGCCGTCGAAGCCGACGCCGGTACGCCGGCGTGGAGCGAGATTGCCGACGAGCTGCTCGACGTCACACCCACCGGAAGTCCGACCTCCTACCTGCTGTCACGCGTCGTGAACACGGACGAGGTGCTCGCACTGAAAACGGTCCGCGTCCAGCTGCGCTGGAACGACCGGCGCGGACATGCGCAACAGCTCACCCTCGACACGCAGATCGCCGGCCATGATCCGGCGCTCGCCGGCGCGCTCGCCTTGCCGCGACCCGCTTTCGCACGGCCATGAAGGCCGCGCGGTCGCATCGCGCAGAATCGCGTCAGGCTCATTCCTCCGATGCACCCGAGCGACGCCCATGACCTCTCCGACGACCCCGGCGCGGGACCGACCGTTCAGCGACGCCGACACCGCCGCGATGCGCGAAGCCTTGATGCTCGCGCGTCAGGCGGTGGGCCTGTGCGAGCCCAACCCGCGCGTCGGCTGCGTGATCGCGACAGCCGACGGTCGCGTCATCGGCCGCGGCCACACGCAGGCCGCGGGTGCCGCGCATGCCGAGCCGATGGCGCTGCAGGACGCCGCGCTGCACGGCGAAAGGGTGCAGGGCGCCACGGTCTACGTGAGCCTCGAGCCCTGCGCCCACCACGGGCGCACGCCGCCGTGCAGCGACGCGCTTGTCCGTGCCGGTGTCGCGCGCGTCGTCGCCGCGGTGCAGGATCCGAACCCGCTCGTCGCCGGCATGGGCCTGGCGCGATTGCGTGCGGCAGGTATCGAGGTGGACGTCGGATTGCTCGCCGACGAAGCGCGCGAACTCAACATCGGATTCTTCTCGCGCATGTTGCGTGGCCTGCCCTGGGTGCGCTTGAAAGTCGCCATCTCGCTCGACGGCCGCACCGCGCTTCCCAACGGGCAGAGCCAATGGATCACCGGCGAAGCGGCGCGCACCGACGGCCACGCATGGCGCAAACGTGCAGGCGCCTTGCTGACCGGCGTCGGCACGGTGCGCGACGACGACCCGCGCCTCGACGTGCGACTCGTGGAGACGCCGCGCCAGCCCCAGCGCGTGATCGTCGACTCCAAGCTCGAAACGCCGATCGGCTCCCGCATCCTCGACGCGCCCGGCACGGTGTGGGTCTACGGGGCTCAGCCGGCAGAGGACCGCATCACCGCGCTGTCTTCGCGCGGCGCAAAGGTCGTCTTGCTGCCCGGCGCGAACGGGAAGGTGGATCTGCGCGCGATGCTGGTCGACCTTGCCGAGCGCGGCGTCAACGAATTGCACGTCGAGGCCGGCAGCAAGTTGAACGGCTCCTTCGTCGGCGCCGGCCTGGTCGACGAATGGCTCGTCTACGTCGCGCCGCGCCTGCTCGGAGCCGGGCGCGACCTCGCCAGCTTCGGCCCGCTGTCTGCGCTTGAGAATGCAGTCGCGCTGCGCTATCACGCCGTGGACAGCGTCGGTGACGACCTGCGATTGCTGCTGCGCAACGCTGGCGGCATGACGTTCTGACGCGCGGCACCGCTCGCGACGTCTGCCAGAATCGAAGCCCATGTTCACCGGCATCGTCAGCGGCATCGGCCGCATCGTCTCGGTCGAGGCCCTCGGCGCCGACCCCGCGCACGGCAAACGCCTGACGCTTCAGGCGCCGCAGGGTTATCTCGGCGACGCGGGTCTTGGCGACAGCATTGCGCTCAACGGCGCGTGCATGACATTGACCTCGCTCGACGCGGCCACCGATTGCTTCACGATCGACATCTCCGCCGAGAGCCTCGCCAAGACCGCGGGCCTGGCCGAACCCGGCGCGGTGAACCTGGAAAAGGCATTGCGCGCCAACGACCGCCTCGGCGGCCATCTCGTCAGCGGGCATGTCGATGGCGTCGGCGAAGTCACGCGCTTCGTGCCGGTCGGCGAGTCGTGGGAGCTCCGCATCGTCGCGCCGGTCGCGCTCGCGCGCTTTCTGGCGGTGAAGGGGTCGATCACCGTCAACGGCGTGAGCCTGACGGTCAACGACGTGTGCGACATCGAAGGCGGCTGCGAGTTCGGCATCAACCTGATCCCGCACACGCTTGAGCACACGACGCTCGGCCGGCTCGTCGCGGGCAATCGCGTGAACCTCGAGATCGACCTGATCGCGCGCTACGTCGAGCGCATGCTGGGCGAGCGCGGATCGCTCGGCGCCGCGCCAAGTGCGTAGATCGCCACCTCGCTGCTGCGTCCCTTGACCTTCACCGCCGGCAGCGGCGCAAGGTCTGCCGAGGACGCCAGCAGTGCCCGCGTCGCGCCACTGACGAGAACCGTGGTGCCGAACTCCTTGTTCAGCGCCTGGATGCGCGACGCCACGTTCACCGCATCGCCGACGAGCGTATACGACAGCCGCTCGCTGCTACCGATGTTGCCGGCGATCACCGTGCCGCTGTGGATACCGATGCCGTGTCGCATCGCAGCCTTGCCCGCAGCCACGCGGCCCGCGTTGAATGCCTCCAGCCGCGCTCCCATCGCGCGTGCCGCGGCCACGGCGGCGTCGGCGTGGAGCGCATTGGGGATCGGCGCGCCGAACACGGCCTCGATCTCGTCGCCAATGAACTGCAGCACGAGGCCGCCCTGCGCCCGGATCGCGGCGTCCATCTCGCCGAAGTAGGCGTTGAGGTCGGCCACGACCTCGGCCGCCGGATGCGACTCGACCCACGGCGTGAAATCGCGCAGGTCGGCGAACAGGATCGTCACGTCGCACAGCGCACCCTCGGTCGATGCGCGCCCGGCAAGGATCTCATCGCGCACCTCGGGGCTCACGTACTTGCCAAAGGTCTCGCGGATGCGCTCGCGTTCGCGCAGGCCCTCGACCATCGCGTTGAAACCCTCGGCGACGGTGCCGATCTCGTCGTTCGAGACGACCGGGCAGCGCACCTCGAGCGCGCCGTCGCGCACCTGCGCCATCGCGCGCTGCACGTCGCGCAAGGGCGCCGCAACACTGTCGGCCACGAGCGCGGACAGGCCGATGGAGGCCACCATCCCGCCCGCGGCGAGCACGGCCACGACGATGATCAGGTTGCGCACGATGCTGGCCGCCGCATCGGCGTCGGCGCCGAGCAGTGCGTTGGCACGCGTCAGCGCCGCCACCGCAAGCATTGCCAGCGGCATCAGGCTCAACAGCAGGAACACCACCATCATGCGCGTGCGCACGCGCAGGCGCGGCACACGCGCAGCGCTCAGGTCGCCCAGTGGGAAGAATCGGGGCAGCTCGGCGCGCCACACGTGCTCGCAGCCGAAGTAGACGATCGCGGTCACGAAACTGCCGGCGACGAAGATGATCGCAAAGAGCTGGCGCAACGCGCGCCACGGATCGAAGCCCCCTGAGAGCAGCGGCCAAAGCACGCCCCAGACGAAACCGGCGGCGACCCAGCCGCCGAAGCTGAACGCGGCCACTGCGGCCGGCGCCATCAGCGCGCGACGCCGTGCCAGTGGGTCGAGTTCAGCGGGCACTGGGTTCGATGCCGCTCGGCGCGTCACGGGTTGCATCCAGCGCGCGATCAGGGCACGCACGATGACGAAGAGCACGCCGAAACCGAGCACGAAGTACGCGATCTCGGCCGTCCCGAGAGTGGAGATGCCCTCGTTGATCGTCGGGTCGACGAAGCGGAAGTAGGCGAACGTGAGCAGCGCCCCCCCGAGGTTGCCGATGATCAGGACGCCCGCCAACAGCCAACGCGACGACGGGAGGGAGGTTGCCATCTTCGCGATTGTCGCCATGTCGGGCGCCGCCCGCCTCAATACGGATTGCCGAGGAACAGGTAGATCGCCTGGTTCCCGCCCGACGCGAAGCCGAAGCCGAGGTATCCGACGCCGAGCGGCGTATCCGCGGCGACGTAGAGCGTGCCGGATTGGAACAAGGGCTTGTTGTTCGCATCGATGAGTTGCGGCATGTTGGCCACCTCGTAGGCGAGCCCGGTGTAGATGCCGTCGAACAACGGAATGTTGCCGATCTTGTACTGATAGATCGCGCGACCATAGATGAAGCTCGGCCCCATCAGTTGCTGGGGCCGGTAGCCGGACATGTTGAGGAAGCCGCCGAGCTGAAACTGCGCATACCCGGGCAGCGCGTCTTCGTCGGGTGAGCCGCCGCCGCGCGCGGTCAACCGAAGCGTGTGGCGCCCGTTCGAGAAAGCGGCGCGCGCCTGCGCCTCGTAGCGGCTGTAAGCCTCCGATGCCCCGAGCTCTTTACGCGAGCTCAGGCCGTCGAACGACAGGTAGTAGCCCGCGCGCGGAAAGCTTGCGCTGTCGAGCCGGTCCAGCCGCAACGCAACGCGCGCCACACCGACATTCACGTCTTCCGACGCCGGGAAAAACGTCGGGCCCGTGGTGAGCTTGAACCTGCGCTTGCCGAAGTAGAGACCGACGCGGGCCTCGCCGAACTCGCGGAGATTGGCGCCGACATCGGCCCCCGCGCCAAGCACTTGATCGTTGTATACGGCGTATTTGACGTCGCCGAGGTAGATGTCGTACGGCGTGTTGAGATAGCTCACACGGGGCTCGACGAACAAGGTCTGCGTCGGCGTCAGCGGCTGGTACCAGCTGCTCGCGAGGAGCACGGTGTTGCCGAGCACGAAGTCGTTGCGCCACTCGGCGCCGAGGTTGTCGAGCCAGGTCGTGCGCAGCTTGCCGTAGATGTCGAACGTCGCGTTCTGGCCGAGCGCGGTCTCCAGCGAAAGGCCGAACCGCGCGTAGGTGGGGCCCCAGGATTTTTCGGTGACCCCCACCCTGAGCGTCTGGCGCCCGCCGATCGCGTCGACATCCGGCCGCACCGATTCGAAGTCGCGCCGCCCGTAGATGCGCCGCATGTCGAGGTCGATCGTCGCCTGGTCGATCGGCTCGCCAACTTTCGAATGCATGCTGTCGAGGATCACGGCGCTGTTGACGCGTTCGTTGCCGACGATCTCGATCGCGTCGATCTTCCCGCTGAGCGGCGCTGTGCTCGCCTGCTGGCTCACGTGCAGGGCCGCGTATTCGCGCGGCGACAAGGCGAGCGGGGCGAGTCGGTCGGCCATCTTGCGCGCGGCCGCCTCGCCGTAGGGCACTGCGAGCGCCAGATGGTCGAAGTCCCCCGCCGAGAAGCTGCCCAGCTCGGGCAGGATCAGGATGTCCTCGGGGCGAATCTGGCTGAGCGATATGCGCACGTTCTCTTCTGACAGGATGTCGATCATCTGCAGCGTGACGCCCATGATCCCCTTGATCTGCTCGGGCTTGAGCAGCGGAGTGCCGAGGTTCACGGCGATCACGATGTCTGCGCCCATCGCGCGCGCGACGTCGACCGGCAGGTTGCGCACCAGCCCGCCATCGACCAGCAACTGGCCGTCGAGATTGAGCGGCGCGACGATCGCCGGCACCGCCATGCTGGCGCGCATCGCGGTCGGCAGCTCACCGCGGTCGAAGACGAACATCGTGCCGTCGCCCAGGTTCGTCGCGACGGCTCGAAACGGAATCGGCAGCTGGTCGAAACGATGCGCGCCCCGCACCTTCACCAGCCGACGCAGCTCGGCTTCGAGCGCGACACCGCTGATCACGCCCTTGGGCGTCGCCAGGCCGTCCTTCGTCAAGCCGAACTCGGGCCTCGCGAGCGGGACGAAGTCGTCGGCCTTGACCGACATCGGCTGCAGCGCGCGCGGGGGCTTGTCGGTGAACAAGCGCTCGAGCGTGAGCGTATCGAGCGCGTCCATCATCTCCTGCACGCTCATGCCCGACGCATAGGCGGCGCCGACGATCGCGCCCATGCTCGTGCCGGCGATGCAGTCGATCGGCACGCGCATCTCCTCCAGCACCTGGATCACGCCGACGTGCGCCGCCCCACGCGCACCGCCGCCCGACAACACGAGGCAGATGCGCGGCCGCTGCGCGGCGACAGGGGCGGCGGCCGCCGCTTGCGCACCGCTCGCAGCCGGTTCTGGCGCCGCCGGTGCGACCGATTGACCGTGCGCGAATGCCGCGAGCAGCAACAGCAGGTTCGGGACCGCAAGCCGGGTGAAGCGCAACTGCATGGCCCAATTGTGAGAGGGTGGCGTCGACAGGAATTCTGCCCTGGATTGCAATGCGAACGGCGATGGGTCGGCGCGCCCTGCGAACGGATCGACGAGAAGGCGCCGCCTACAATCCCGCGATGGCCATTTCCCCCGTTCCCGAGCTGGTTGCCGACCTCGCCGCGGGTCGCATGGTGATCCTCGTCGACGAGGAGGATCGCGAGAACGAAGGCGATCTCGTGATGGCGGCCGAACACGTCTCGGCCGAAGCGATCAACTTCATGGCGCGCTACGGTCGCGGGTTGATCTGCCTGACGCTGACGCGCGAGCGCTGCGAGCGCCTGCAGCTGCCGCCGATGACGTCGCGCAACGGCGCGCAGCACGGCACCGCGTTCACCGTCTCGATCGAGGCCGCGACCGGCGTCACGACCGGCATCTCGGCCGCTGACCGCGCGCGCACCGTGCAGGCGGCGGTGGCACGCAACGCACGCGCGAGCGACCTCGTGCAGCCCGGCCACATCTTCCCGCTGCAGGCGCATGACGGTGGTGTGCTGATGCGCGCCGGGCACACCGAGGCCGGTTGCGACCTCGCGGCGATGGCGGGACTGTCGCCGGCAGCGGTGATCTGCGAGGTGATGAACGACGACGGCACGATGGCGCGGCTGCCCGATCTGGAGCGCTTCGCGACCGAGCACGGCCTGAAGATCGGCACCATCGCGGCGCTGATCGAACAGCGCAGCCACACCGAATCGCTGATCGAGCGCGTCGCGCGCCGCAGCCTGTCGACGGTGCAGGGCGAATTCGACTGCCACGTCTTTCGCGACCGCAGCGGCGGCGTGCATCTGGCACTCGTGCGCGGCAACTGGGGCGCGTCGGACGTTGTGCTGGTGCGGGTGCACGAGCCCCTGTCGGTGATCGACCTGCTCGACACCGCGTCCGGCGCCCACTCCTGGCCACTCGCCAAGGCGCTCGCGACGGTGCAGCGCGCCGGGCAAGGCGCGGTCGTGCTGCTCAACTGCGGTGAAGATGCGGCCTCGCTGCTGGGTCGCGTGCTGCCCGATGCTGAACGTCCGATACCCGCCCGGAACCAGTTCGACCTGCGAACCTACGGCATCGGCGCGCAGATCCTGCGCGAGCTCGGCATTCGCCGCATGAATCTGATGGGCAGCCCGCGGCGCATGCCGAGCATGGCCGGCTACGGGCTGGAAGTCTCCGGCTTCGTCGCCGACTTGGATTGAGGACGGCACACCGATGCAACACGCAGAAACCGGGCACGCGCCCGATCTCGATGGCAGCGATCTGCAGATCGCGATCGTCCAGGCACGGTTCAACAACGCCGTCACCGACGCGCTGCGCGAAGCCTGCGTCGCCGAGTTGCGCGCACAGGGCGTCGCTGCGGACGCGATCAAACTGGTGACGGTGCCCGGCGCGCTCGAAGTACCGATTGCGCTCGATGCGCTCGCGCACAGCGAACGCTACGACGCGCTTGTCGCGATCGGCTGCATCGTGCGCGGCGAGACCTATCACTTCGAGCTCGTCGCCAACGAAAGCGGCGCCGGCGTCAGCCGTGTCGCACTCGATCATCAGATCCCGATCGCCAACGCGATTCTCACCGTCGAGAACGAGGCGCAGGCCTGGGCACGCGCCGCGGACAAGGGACGCGACGCGGCGCGCGTCGCGATCGAGATGGCGCGCTTGCTGGAAGAGCTGTCATGAGCACCGCGGCACAAACCTCCAAGCCGCGACGCGCGGCGCCGAAGTCGGCGCGCCGGCGCTCGCGCGAGATCGCACTGCAAGGTCTCTACGAATGGTTGATCGCGGGGTCGGACGCCGGCGTGATCGAAGCCAACCTGCGCGAACAGGACGGTTTCGACAAGTGCGACAAGGCGCACTTCGACCTCCTGCTGCACGGTTGCATCCGCGAGGCGGCCGATATCGACGCCGCGCTCACGCGGCACGTCGACCGCAAAACGACGCAGCTCTCGCCGATCGAGCACGGCGCGCTGATGATCGGCGTGTTCGAGTTGAAGCATTGCATCGACATCCCCTACCGCGTCGCGATCAACGAGGCGGTGGAACTGACGAAGAGCTTCGGCGGCACGGACGGCCACAAGTACGTGAACGGCGTACTCGACCGGACGGCATCAGACCTGCGGCCGCTGGAAGTCCAGGCCCGACGCTGACACCGACACAGCGCCCATGAAGCTCGCACAACGGCTGGACCACATCGAGCCGTTCTACGTCATGGAGTGCGCGAAGGCTGCGGTCGAGCTCGCGCGCAGCCCGGCGTGCGCCGATTCGCCGATGATCTTCCTCAACATCGGCGAGCCGGACTTCACCGCCCCACCGCTCGTGCTGGAAGCGGCGCGGCGCTGCATGGAAAGCGGCCATACGCACTACACGCAGGCGACCGGCGAGCCGGCGCTGCGCAATCGAATCAGCCGTTGGTACGCCGAGCGCTTCGCACTGGATATCCCTGCGCATCGCATCATCGTCACCGCCGGCGCCTCGGCAGCGTTGCAGCTCGCCTGCCTCGCGCTCGTCGAACGCGGCGACGAGGTGCTGATGCCCGACCCGTGCTACCCCTGCAACCGCCACTTCGTCGCCGCCGCGGACGGTGTGCCGGTGCTGCTGCCGGCCTCCGCCGAGGATCGCTTTCAGCTCAGCGCGGCGGGCGTCGAAGCCGCATGGTCGGCGCGCACCGCAGGCGTGCTGCTCGCGTCGCCGTCGAACCCGACGGGCACCTCGATCGACGCCGCCGAAATGAGTCGGATCGTGCAGACGGTGCGCGCGCGCGGCGGCTTCACGATCGTCGACGAAATCTATCTCGCGCTGAGCTTCGACGACGCCTACGGCCACAGTGCGCTCGCGCACGCGCAGCCCGACGACGTGATCTCGATCAACAGCTTCTCGAAGTACTTCTGCATGACGGGCTGGCGACTGGGCTGGATGGTCGTCCCCGAGGCGCTTGTCGCGCCGATCGAGAAGCTCGCGCAGAACCTGTTCATCTGCCCCTCGACGCTCGCGCAACGCGCTGCGCTCGCCTGCTTCGAGCCCGAATCGATCGCCGAGTACGAACGGCGCCGCGCCGCGTTTCGCGCCCGGCGCGACTACCTCGTCCCCGCGCTCGACGCGCTCGGCCTCACGGTCCCGGTGATGCCCGACGGTGCGTTCTACGCCTGGGCCGACGTCTCCGCGCACGCCGCGAACAGCTGGGACTTCGCGTTCGACATCATGCGCCGCGCGCACGTCGCGATCACGCCGGGGCGTGACTTCGGACGCGCCACGGCCGAGCGTTTCGTGCGGCTGTCCTACGCGAACTCGATGGCGCAATTGCAGGAGGCGGTACAGCGCCTGACCGCAGCGCTGTGAAGCCCGCCTGCGCCGTGAAGCCGCACGAAGCCGTTCCCGCGCCGGAGGCCGCTCCGGAAGACCTCACACCCGGTCCGCAGTCGAGCCTGCCCGGCATGGGTGGCTGGAGCGAGAGCGACGCCGACCTGGTCGCCGGGCCTCCCGCCGTGTTTTCGACCAACCCGCCGGGCATGGCCGCCGGTGATCTGCCGAACATCGGGCACATCGCACGCTATGACCTCAAGTACCGCATCGGCGAGGGCGGGCTCGGCACCGTCTATGCAGCGCACGACCCCGTGCTGTCGCGGCTGATCGCGATCAAGACCGTGCATGTCGAGGTGCCGCCCAGCGAGCGCGAAACCTTCAGTGCGCTCTTCATGAACGAGGCGCGCGCGGCAGCCGCGTTGTCGCATCCGAATATCGTCACCGTGTTCGACGCGGGGTTCAGCGACGGCGCGGCCTACATCGCGATGGAGCTGTTGAAGGGCGTCGACCTGCGCCAGTTGCGCGAGGAAGGCTGGCGGCCGACGCCGGCGCAGGCGGCGCAGCTCGTCGCAAAGGTGGCTGACGCCCTCGCCTACGCGCATTCGCATGGCGTCGTGCACCGCGACATCAAGCCGGCCAACATCTTCATGGTTGGCCGCACCCAGCCGCGCGTGCTCGACTTCGGTATCGCACGCGTGACGCACCGGCTCGACGCGCAGGCGGATGTCGACCTGTGCGCCGGGTCGCCCTACTACATGGCGCCCGAGCAAGTGCTGCAGCAGCCGACCGACGCGCGCTGCGACGTGTTCTCGCTCGGGGTCGTGCTCTATGAACTGCTGACCGGCGAGCGCCCGTTCAAGGGCGAGGCACTCGCGCAGATCCAACGTGCCGTGCTCGAACACGTGCCGCCGCCGGCAGACGAGGTCGTGGCCGGCGTGCCGACCGCGCTCACGCGGATCGCCGCCCGCGCCATGGCCAAGAGCCCTGACGGCCGCTTCCCGTCGGCCGCCGCGCTGGCGCGCGCGCTGCGTCAGTACCAAGACGATCGCTCGGACAGCCCCGAATCGCGGCGCGCGCAGCTGCGGTCCGCCCCCCCGCCCACGCCCCGCAGCAGACGCTGGATCGCATTCGCGGCCGCCGCTGCATTGCTGCTCGGCCTGGGCATCGGCTGGCTCGTGTGGTCGTGACGGCACCGCAGCGGCGCTTCGCTTCGAACCACGAGGGGCCGGGCGACGCCCTCACGCATAATGCCCCGCGTACCCGCCGCCGATCACCCGTGACCCTGCCCTCCGACCCGTCCGTCTTCACGCACGCACTGCGCGTGTACTGGGAAGACACCGATGCAGGCGGCGTCGTGTTCTACGCCAATTACCTGAAGTTCTTCGAGCGCGCGCGCACAGAATGGCTGCGAGCGCTCGGTCACTCGCAGCAGCGGCTGCGCGACGAGACGGGCGCGATCTTCGTCGTGTCCGATACCGCGGTGCGCTACCTGTCGCCCGCGCGGCTGGACGACCTGCTCAGCGTCAGCGTCGAAGTGCGCGAAGCGGGCCGCGCAACGCTCTTGATCGCGCAGCAGGCATGGCGCGGCGACGCGCTGCTCGCCGAAGGCACGATCCGCATCGCCTGCGTCGATGCCACGAGCCTGCGGCCGCGCCGCATCCCCCTCACCCTGCCCGATCACGTCACCGCTGTCGCATGAACCAGGATCTCTCCATCTTCACACTCGTGCTGCACGCGAGCCTCGTCGTCCAGATCGTGATGGCGGGACTCCTGATCGTTTCGATTGCGAGCTGGAGCGCGATCTTCTCCAAGCTCGTCGCGCTGCGCAAGGTGCGTGGCGGCAACGACGACTTCGAGCGTGAATTCTGGGCCGGCAAGAGCCTGAATGATCTCTACGCCGACGCTGCGCAGAAGGCCGCGTCGTCGCCGATGGAGCGCATCTTCGCCTCGGGCATGCGGGAGTTCATGAAACTGCGCGAACGCCGCGTCGGCGACGCCGGCATGTTGCTCGACGGCGCCCGCCGCGCAATGCGGGCGAGCTTCCAGCGCGAGCTCGACGCGATCGAGTCGCACCTGTCCTTCCTCGCCTCGGTCGGTTCGGTGTCGCCGTACGTGGGCCTGTTCGGCACGGTGTGGGGCATCATGCATGCCTTCATCGGGCTGTCGAACCTGCAGCAGGTGACGCTCGCGACCGTCGCGCCCGGCATCGCAGAGGCGCTCGTCGCGACCGCGATCGGCCTGTTCGCCGCGATCCCGGCCGTGATCGCCTACAACCGCTTCGCGCGCGACATCGACCGCATCGCGATCCAGCTCGAGACCTTCATCGAGGAGTTCTCGAACATCCTGCAACGCAGCGCGGGCCAGGCCGCCGCGCCCGCGGCCGCGACACCGCGCTAGTCGCCCGAACTCGGCATGGCTTCCGTCACCCGCCGCCATGGATCGCAACGGCGCACGATCAACGAGATCAACATGGTGCCGTTCATCGACGTCATGCTCGTGCTGCTGATCATCTTCATGGTGAGCGCACCGCTCATCACGACGGGCATCGTCGATCTGCCCTCGGTCGGCAAGAGTCGCCAGCGGCCCGAGCATGTCGTCGAGGTGATCGTCGGCAAGGACGCCGACGTGCGCGTCCGAATCGACGGCAAGGCCGAGGGCGCCGCGCTGCCGCTGGCCAGGCTGTCGGCGCGCGTGCTCGAGGCGCAGGCCGGCAACGCGCAAACGCCGGTCGTCATCTCGGCCGACAAGAGCGTCAAGTACGAGGCCGTCGTCAAGGTGATGGACACGCTGCAGCGCGCCGGCGTGCAACGCGTCGGTCTGTCGGTGAAGAACAGCGGGGCGTGAGACACACGGTGACAGCTTCCTTGCCGCAGGCCGAGCGCCGGGCCGCTTCCAAGCCGGCCCGCATCCCAGGACCGCGAAGAGGCCCCCTTGTGGCCCCTGGGGATCGGCCGACGTACCCGTCGGACGAGGGGCCGTCATGACCACGCAAGTGGTCTCGCGTGACCTGCTGATGCCGCAGGACCCGGGCGGTTCACGGCGCGGGATCGCGCTGTCGGTGCTCGTGCATATCGGCCTCGTCGTCGCGATCGCGTTCGGCCTGAACTGGCGCAGCCACGAGCCCGAGGCGCAGCAGGCCGAACTGTGGGCCGCGGTGCCCCAAGCCGCCGCGGCGCGCGAGGTCGAGCCCATCGTGCAGCCTCCACCCCCGACGCCGCCCGTGCCCGCACCGGTCGTCCAACCCGAGCCGAAGGCGGTCGAACCGCCGAAGCCCGAGCCGGTTCCCGACGCGCAGATCGCGATCGAGCAGGCACGCAAGGAGGACGGAGCGCAAGGCGCCGGACTCGGAGAGAGGAGCGCAAGGACAAACTGGCTGCCGAACGCGAAGCGCAGAAGAAGAAGCTGGCGCTCGAGAAAGCGGAGAAGGCGGAGAAGGCGGAAAAGGCCGCGAAGGCCGAGCGGGAGCGTGTCGCGAAACAGGATGCGGAGAAGAAGAAGCTTGCAGCAGGCGCTCGAAGCGCAGCAGGCGAAGCAACGCGAGGCTGGCGCGCGCCGACCAATTGAAACGAATCCAAGGTATGGCCGGCGCGAGCGGCGACGCCCGGTGCAACCGGCACCGCGCTGCGCTCGGCCGGGCCGTCGGCAGGCTACGCGGGGCGCATCAGGGCGCGCGTGAAGCCCAACATCCGGTTTTCCCCGGACGCGGTCGCGGGCAACCCGACCGCCGAGGTCGACGTGCGCGCCGCACCGGACGGCACGATCATCGGACGCCGGCTCGTCAAGAGCAGCGGTATCCCGGCCTGGGACGAAGCCGTGTTGCGCGCGATCGACAAGACCGAAGTGCTGCCGCGCGACACCGATGGCCGCGTGCCGCCGACCTTGCTGCTCGTCTTCCGGCCGGGGGAGTAGACGCATGGACGCCGCGCTCGAACGCAACAAGCGAAACGTCATCGCCTTCTACGAGATGATGTTCAACGACTGCAAGCCGCGCGAAGCCATCGCGCGCTACGCCGGCGCGACGTACACGCAACACAACCCGCATGTCGGTGACGGCAAACAGGCTTTCATCGACTACTTCGAGCGCATGGCGATCGAGTTCCCGGGCAAGCGCGTGCACATCAAGCGCGTGATCGCCGAGGGTGATTTCGTCGTCCTGCATTGCCACCAGGAATGGCCCACCGACAAGGACAAGGATTGGGCCGGCATCGATATCTTTCGGCTCGACGCCGAGGGCAAGGTGGTCGAGCATTGGGACGTGCTGCAAGTGGTGCCCACGGCTTCGGCAAACGGCAATGCGATGTTCTGACCCGGGCGGCGGCGAGTCGACATCCGGTAGAGTGCGGAGGAGGCAACGCGGGAGCGACGGCACATGACCATCGAACTGTCACGCGAGATTCGCAGCCAGGCGGTGGCGTCAATCGAGCGCTACTTCCTAGAGAACATGGAGCACAAGATCGGCAACATCGCGGCGGCCGGCCTGCTCGGCTTCCTGCTTGAAGAGATCGGTCCCGTCATCTACAACCAGGCCGTCGCCGACGTGCAGGAGCGCCTGCAGATGCGCGTGTCCGAACTGGATATCGAGATCCACGAGGACGCGTTCCAGTACTGGCGCAAGTTCGACAAGCAACACAAGGCCAAGAAGCCGTGAACGCCACCTCCGACGTCTATCCAAGCCTGACCTACGAGGACGCGAAGTCCGCGATCGAATGGCTGACGCTCGCGTTCGGCTTCGAGTGCCGCTTCGTCGTGCCCGGCGAGGGCAACGACGTCGTGCACAGCGAACTCAGTTTCGGCAACGCCGTGCTGATGATCAGCTCGCCGAAGGCGGAGTTCGATCGCGTGAGCCCCAGGCACTCCAACGGGCTGCCGCAGGCGCTGAGTCTGTACGTCGCCGATCCGGACGCCCACTGTGCGCAAGCCATGAAGGCCGGCGCCAGGCTCGTCAGACCGCTGCAGGACGAGGAGTACGGCGCGCGCGGCTACATGGTCGCCGACCCGGAAGGCCACCTCTGGTACTTCGGCGACTACCGGCCCGGCGCATACTGGTAGGGCGACCGAGTCACGATTGACTGTGAACCGACGCGGAGGACATCGACATGGCAACCGTTCGTGAGGGTGGCAAGACGGCGCTGCTGGTGGTCGACCTGCAGGTCGGCGTCGTCGCTGACGCGTGGGATGCCAAGCGGATCGCCGCAAACGTCTCGCGAGCCGTGGATCGGGCGCGCGCGCAAAGCGTGCCGGTGATCTGGGTACAGCACGCGAACGAGGAACTGCCGAGCGGCAGCCCTCAGTGGCAGTGGGTGCCGGAGCTGACGCCGGCCTCGGGCGAGCCGCGAATCCACAAGAAATTCAATTCGGCGTTCGAGCAGACGACGCTGGAAGAGGAGCTCGAACGACTCGGCGCGAGCCACATCGCGCTCGCCGGGGCCGCCAGCAACTGGTGCATCCGCGCCACCGCCTACGCCGCGCTCGAACGCGGCTACGACCTCACGCTCATCAAGGACGCGCACACGACCAGCACACTGGAGCTGGGTAACGGCACGCGGATCGAGGCCACCGGCGTCATCGATGAACTCAACATCGCGATGACCTGGCTCGAGTATCCCGGCCGCAAGAACCGCACGGCGACCGCAGAGGAGATCGATTTCGGTGCGTCGGGCGACGCCTCGAAATGAAAGACCCCCATGCTCGAACTCATGCCCGATCTTCCAGAACGCGTGATCGGCGTCGTCGCTTCCGGTGAGGTGAGCGCGGGCGACTACGAAACCGTGCTCGTGCCGGCCATCAACGCGACGCTTGCAAAATTCGACGCCGTTCGCATCGTCTACCAGATCGGCCCCGCCTTCACCGGATTCTCGGCCGGGGCAGCATGGCAGGACATGAAACTTGGCATTGCCCACTTGCGCGCGTGGGAACGCGTGGCCCTCGTCACCGATCTCGAATGGGTCTCCGCAGCCATGCGAATGTTCGCGTTCGCGGTGCCTTGCCCGGTACGCCAGTTCTCGAACGCCGAGCTGGCGCAGGCCGTGCAATGGGTCGCGAAGAACTGAAACGCGGTTGCCCCGGTTCGGCTCGCCGCAAACCTTGCCTCTCGACACCTACCATCGACCATGAGCCAGCCCGACTCGTTTCTCTACTTCGCCTACGGCTCGAACATGCTGACGCGGCGTCTGCGCGAGCGCACGCCGTCAGCCCGCGCCGTGGGCGTCGCCACGCTGGCCGGGTTCGAGCTGCGCTGGCACAAGGTCAGCAAGGACGGTTCGGCGAAATGCGACGTTGTACCGGGAGCGGCAGCGGATGCTTGCGTGCACGGCGTCTTGTTCGAGATCGCCCTGCGGGACAAGCCTGCGCTCGACCTTGCCGAAGGGATCGGCAAGGGCTACCGGGAGCAACAAGTCGAGGTCGAAGCCGCGCAGGGCGCGATCGAAGCCTGGACCTATCGCGCAACGAACACCGATCCAGTCGCCCTGCCCTACACCTGGTACAAGGCGCTCGTCGTCGCCGGCGCCCGCGAGCACGGCCTGCCGGCGGGCTACGTCCATGCGCTCGAGGCCGCCCCCACGAAAGACGACCCGCGGCCGGAACGCGCGGCGCAGAACCTGCTCATCCTGCAGGCTGAATAGCGCCCCAGCCGAATCAGGCCCCGCCATCGGGAGAATCGAACCCGTGCGCATCGAACTCGACGACCTGTCGCATCCGGCGGTTCAGGCTCTGCTGGGCGAGCATCTGCAGAGCATGCGTGCGCTCTCCCCGCCCGAGAGCATGCATGCACTCGATCTCGAAAAGCTGCGCGCACCCGACGTGACGTTCTGGACCGCGTGGGTCGGCGACGAACTGGCGGGCTGCGGTGCGTTGAAGGCTCTGAGCCCAACCCACGGCGAGATCAAGTCGATGCGAACGCCGGCTGCGCGACGCCGAACCGGCGCGGCCAAGGCGCTGCTCGCGCACATCATCGACACGGCGCTGTCGCGCGGCTACGCGCGCCTGAGCCTGGAGACCGGCTCGATGGGCGCGTTCGAGCCCGCCCATCGGCTCTACGAAAGCTTCGGCTTCGCGCGCTGCGGCCCGTTCGACCCCTATGTCGACGACCCGAACAGCGTCTTCATGACCCGCAAGCTGTAGTCTGGTCGCCCGGGCTCGATGCCGGCAGAATGAATGCCTCGTCGCGGGGACGAGCCATCGAAGGAGGAGGGGTGATGGTGATTCGCGTCGTCCGCCTCGGTACCGACAGAGCGCCCGATGAAGGCATGCGCATCGGCACCGTGCGCCGCCCGCCCCGGGGTGTTCCCAAGGCGCGGTTCGCCAGCGACAACTGGTACGACGTCTGGTTCCCGAACCTCGCGCCGAGCGTCGAGACGATGAAGGCCGGTCAGGCAGCGACGACGCCGGCGCAATGGGCCGCGTTTGGCAGGCGGTACCGCAGCGAGATGGCGCAACCCGACGCGACGCATGCGATCGAGCTGCTCGCCGCGATGTCGCATCGGACGAACTTCTCGGTCGGCTGCTATTGCGAGCACGAAGCGCATTGCCACCGCTCGGTGCTGCGCGCGTTGCTGCAGGAACACGGGGCGGCGTTCTAGCCACCACGCCATGACGCAGCACATCGGGATCGTCGCTTGCTCGGCCGAGGGCGCTGCCTTGTGCTACCGGACGATCTGCAACGAGGGGGCGGCGCTGCTCGGCCCGCACGCGCACCCCGAAGTGTCGCTGCACTCGCAATCGCTCGCCGACTACATCGCCTGCCTCGACGCCGGCGACCTGCAAGGTGTCGCCGAACTCATGCTCGCCTCGGCGCACAAGCTCGCCGCAATCGGTGCCGACTTCCTGATGAGCCCGGACAACACGGTGCACCAGGCGTTCGACCTGGTGGCGCCGCGTTCGCCGCGACCCTGGTTGCACATCGCCGAGGTAGTCGCCGCCGAAGCGGTGCAGCGCGGATTCAACCGCCTCGGCCTCGTCGGCACGCGCTGGCTGGTCGACAGCGAGGTCTATCCAGAGAAGCTCGCCGCCCGCGGACTTTCCTGCGTGCGGCCGGACCCCACGCAGCGCGACGAAATCGATCGCATCATCATGGACGAACTCGTATCGGGCGTGCTGCGCACGGAGAGCGTCACCTGCTTCCAGCAGGTCTTCGCGCAGATGAAGGCCGCAGGATGCGGCGCGGTGATCCTCGGCTGCACAGAGATCCCGCTGCTCATGAACGACGCGAACTCGCCGCTGCCGACACTCGATTCGACACGCCTGCTCGCACGCGCCGCGCTGCGGCGGGCGACGCAATGACATCAACTGCATCACTCCCGGCGGTGCCCGGACACGTCGTGCGTCGCATCGCACTCGACGACGCCGACGAGTGGGCGACATTCGCGCTGCTACCCGAGATGCAGCAGTTCACGAGTACGCACGCGACGAGCGCCGCCGACCTGCGGCCGATCATCGAGCGCACGTTGTCGGACGCGCCCGACGCGCCGCACTTGTTCGCGGTGCGAGACGCGACCACGCACGAACTCGAGGCGACGGTCGGCTTCCACACGATCTCATCGCTCAACCGCACGGCCGAGCTGACCTACATGGTCCGACCGCAGCAATGGGGACGCGGCCTCGCCACCGCACTGGGCAAGGCGGCGGTTGCATGGGGGTTCGGCGAACGGGGTTGGGTGCGGGTGCAGGCCACGGTGCTCGAGCCCAACAAGGGGTCGATTCGAGTGTTGCAAAAGTGTGGCTTCGCCTTGGAGGGGCGGCTGCGCAACTTCCGCCTGGTGCGTGGTACGCCGCGCGACTTCCTGCTCTTCGCGCGCGTCCCGGCCGAGCCTGCGGACAATGCGCCGGGATTGCCCCGCAGCGACTGAACTGACGTACAAACGATGCCTGAAAACTCATCGCAGGTCGGAGCCATCTTGGAACCCGAACCCATAGAGATACGCAAGCTGGCGCCCGAGCTGCTCCAGGATTTCCTCACCTACTTCGAGGGCGATGCGTTCGCCGACAACCCGAAGTGGCGATCGTGCTATTGCCAGTTCCTGCTCGTCGATCACCAGAAGGTGCAATGGGCAAAGCGCACTGCCGAAGAGAACCGCGCCTCCGCGTGCGAGCGCATCTGCGCGCGGACCATGCTGGGGCTGCTCGCGTATCGCGCGGGCAAACCGGTCGGCTGGTGCCATGCCGCGCCGCGGCGGCAGATGGATGCGTTTGCCAATGAAGCCGACCCGCAGGCCGATCGCATCGGGCAGATCGCCTGCTTCGTCGTCGCCAAGGCGCATCGCCGCAGCGGCGTCGCGCGTGCGCTGCTCGAAGCGGCTTGCGCGATGCTCGCAGAGCTGGGGCTTTCGATCGCAGAGGCCACCCCCCTGGCGCAGGCCGACTCGGACGCGCAGGCGCACTACGGGCCGCTCGCGCTGTACCTCGGGGCAGGGTTCTCGATTCATCGCACCGAGAGCGATGGCACCGTCTGCGTGCGGCGCCGGCTGGCCTCGTTCGGTTGATGCAAGATGCACCCGACCCGCAATCGAGATCTGCCAACAAAAGCCCACCGATGGAACAACGACGCCTGCGAGCCGGACAAGCGATCACCCCTGACGAGTTCGACGTCTTGAGCGATCAACAGCTCGAGCGCCTCGTGCCCAAGGCGTACCGGGGCGACTTTCCCGGCAAAGACGCGTGCGCCGACGGGTGCTTCTATCTGCACGACGGCACGGCGTGGAGCTTCTTCAAGGGCGGCTTCCTCGATGAATGACGCCAGCGCGGCGATGCAGCGCAAGGCCTGGCTGCTCGCCGCGCTGTCGGTGGCTGCGGTGGACGCGCATGCCCAATCGACGGCGATCGTGTTGGGCCAGTCGCTCGCGATCGTCGGCGGCGCGAGTGGTCTGGTGTTCGGTTCGATCGCAGGTTGGCGCACGGCCGAGCCGCTGCGGCTTGGCATTGCCTTCCTGATCTACCTCGGCCTGCTGTGCGTCGTCGCTTCGACCTGGGCTGGTTCGCTCGAGATCGTCCCGCTCGCGCTGGTGCTGGGTGCCGTTGCCGGCATCCTGCCGTTTGCCGCAGGTTTTTTTATCGCGCGGCGCATCGTCGTCCACCTGCACACGAAGCTCGGCGCGGACAGTAGGAGGAAACATGCCCACAGCAGCACCACAGACCGTGGATGACTACATCGCCGGCTTCGCTCCCGAAGTCCGCGCCGTGCTCGAGAAGGTCCGCGCGACGATCCGCGGGGCCGCACCCGGCGCCGTGGAAGGCATCAGCTATCGCATCCCCGCTTTCACGCTGCAGGGCGCAGTGGTCTACTTCGCGGCGTTCAAGCACCATATCGGCCTTTACCCGCCGGTGCGGGGCGACGCCGCGCTGACGATGCGCGTTGCGAAGTACGCCGGCGAGAAGGGCAACCTGCGCTTCCCGCTCGACGAGCCGATTCCCTACGCCCTGATCGCGCGCATCACTCGCCTGCGGGTCCGGCAGAACCTGGCGCAGGCCAGTGCGAAGCAGACGCGTACGAAGCAGACGCGTGCGAAGTCCACGGGCGTGAAGCGCAACTGAGCGCCCCGCGTCTCGCACCCTCCCCCGGGCCCGGCGACACGGCTGCCGCGACTGCTGGCACACTGGGGCCACGATCCCTAAAACCTGAAGGAGAAATTCATGTCGAGTGTGGGCTACCACGAACCCATCGAAGAACTGTCCGACGCCACGCGCGACATGCATCGCGCGATCGTCTCGCTGATGGAGGAACTCGAGGCCGTCGATTGGTACAACCAGCGCGCCGACGCCTGCAAGGATCCGGCGCTGAAGGCGATCCTCGAGCACAACCGCGACGAGGAGAAAGAGCACGCCTCGATGGTGCTCGAGTGGATCCGGCGCAAGGACCCGAAGTTCTCAAAGGAGCTCAAGGACTATCTCTTCACTGCCAAGCCGATCGCGCACGAATAGCGCGCCTCGCGAAAGCTACGCCGTACCGAGGGAAGCGCCATGTGCCGCAACATCAAAACGCTGTTCAACTTCGACCCGCCTGCGACGGAACTCGAGATCCGTGATGCATCCTTGCAGTTCGTGCGCAAGCTGAGCGGATTTGCCGTGCCTTCACGCGCGAACGAGGAGGCCTTCGACAACGCGGTCGCCGAGGTCGCGCAAAGCGCTCGCAAGCTGATCGCTTCGCTCGTGACGAGCGCGCAGCCGCGCAACCGAGAGGAGGTTGCCGCGCGCGCGCGGGTGCGATCGGCGCAGCGCTTCGGGGGTGCGTCATGAGCTGGCGCACCAATGACCAGCGCTACGGCTCGGTGTCGATCGCGCTGCACTGGCTGATGCTGTTGCTGCTCGCGCTGGTCGCGACCTTGATGGAGTTGCACGATAGTTTCCCGAAGGGTAGCGAGACGCGCGAGGCGCTCAAGCATTGGCATTACATGCTCGGCCTGACAGTGCTCGGGCTCGTCGCGCTGCGTCTCGCGGTGAATCTCGGCACGCCGGTGCCGCACATCGCACCCGATCCGCCGGGTTGGCAGAAGAAGCTTGCGCGCGCGACGCACCTTGCGCTGTACGTGCTGATGATCGGCCTGCCGATCACGGGCTGGCTGGTCTTGAGCGCTTCGGACCAGCCGATCCCGTTCTTCGGTTTCGACGTGCCCGCGCTGATCGGCCCGAGCAAGGCGATCGCGGGTGCCGTCAAGGAGATTCACGAGACCGGCGCCACCGTCGGCTATGTGCTGGTGGGGCTGCACGCCGCGGCGGCGCTGTTCCATCACTACCTCGTGAAGGACAACACGCTCAGGCGGATGCTGCCGTGGTGAAGGTTCACCCGGAGTGCCGACGTGCGCAGCGCGATCGACGCAGTCAGGGAGATGCGAGATGACCCGATTCGTGATTGCCGCCTTCAAACCCAAACCCGGCCAGGCACCGGCCCTGCGTCAGGTCGTCGAGAAACACTGGCGCGTGCTCGACGCCGAGGGCCTCGTCAGCGCACGGCCGCGCCACGTGATGCAGGGGTCGGACGGCACGATCGTCGAGGTTTTCGAGTGGCGCTCCGCCGAGGCGATCGAAGCCGCGCACCGAAACCCGGCCGTGCTCGCGCTGTGGGCGGAGTTCGAGGCGGCGTGCGAGTACGTGCCCCTCGCATCGCTCGCCGAGGCGCAGCACCCGTTCTCGGAATTCGAGCCGCTCGATCTGCTGAGCACGCGGGACCCAAGGAATCCACGTGGCATTCGACGAAGGCGTCGCCCAGCGCGTGCGTGAAGCGCTCTCCGGCCAGCATGCAATCGGCGAGCGCCGCATGTTCGGTGGCCTCGCGTTTCTTCAGCGCGGGCACATGATCATCGGCGTCATGAAGGACGCGCTGATGGCGCGCGTCGGCGCTGGCGGCCACGCCGCCGCGCTCGCCGAGCCGCACGTGCGCCAAATGGACTTCACCGGGCGGCCACTCTCGGGCTTCGTCTATGTCGATCCCGCGGGATTCGAGACCGACGACCAGTTGCAACGTTGGGTAGGGCGCTGCGTCGCCTTTGGCGCGACGTTGCCAGCCAAGCCGCCGTCCGTGGACAAGGCAACGCGCTCGAAGCCGACGCGCGCAGGCGCTGCCGCGGCGGGGAAGCGCGCGCGCCGCTGACGTCGCGCATCGACGCGCAGGTCACCGCCCAGCGACTGCGGAGGCGCCCTGGTCCGCACGGGGCAGATAGCAACTGCCGTGCAGTTGGCGAAACGCACGCGGCGGCAACGGATCGTTCACCGCGAACACACCTCGCCGTTCGACGCGCGCCTCGCGCTCCTGCGCCGCATAGCGCCCCTCCCGGCCGCGATAGCGAGAGTTCCATGCATGCCCTTCACGAACCATCCAGGCGCCGATGTCTTCTCCATCGAGCATGAGCGTCACGAGGCGGCGGCGGTAGTTGTCGGTGACGGCGCCCACCGCAATCACGCGACGGCCGGCCACACGGCGCGCCAAGCGCATCGCGCGCCTCCAGGCCGCCTGCCTGGCAGATTTCCGGCGCGTCGAGCCCGAGCAGGCGCAGTTTGAGGGGCTTCGATCCGGGCGCATCCGGTTGCAGCACGAGCGAGTCGCCGTCCGTCACGTGCCGAACGAGACCCTCGACGGCCTGCGCCTGTGCTGCGTCGGTCGCACCGAGGGCCAGCGCGAGCCAAAGTATCGCGGCCGCGCGACTTGCGGCAAGTCCGAACCGCTGTGCGCAGCCGGCGGCCAACATCACTGCGCGCTGACGATCCAGCCCTCGATCGGATCGACCCTTTCAGGCAGCCCGAAATCCGGCTGCGCACTCGCCCAACCGGCCTGCATCAGGCACAGCACGGCGTCGAGCGCGTCGCCCGATGCATCGTCGACCAACCGCTCGCGCTGCGCGTGGCTCAGCTTCAGGCGCAAGTCGAGTCGGGTCCGCCCCTGTTCGAGCGCTTCGACGATGTCCTTGCGCGCTATCAGCCGATCGCCCGTCTGCTTGCGCCGCTCGTCGCTCTTGTAGGGTCGCCGGCCGATGAGTTCCCTCGCAAGCAGGCCCGGATAGCCTTCGAGAGCGACACGCTCTTCATCGCCGGCATGCAGCCGCGGCAGGTGCACGCCGGCGTCGATCAGGAGCGGCACGCCGGCGTGCAGCATGTAGGCGACCGGCGGGTTGACCCACTTCATCGATGGCGACGAGCCGGCCGGAATGTCGGTGGCGCGGTGCGCGAACTTCGCACCCCTCGGCCGCGCATCGCAGAACGCGGCGAAGGCCGCCCGGATCTCGGCACGCGTGAGCGACGCGTAGTGCTGCATCAAGGCCGGCCAGCGCGTTGGCCAGCCGAGCGCGACGACGAGTTCGCGCGGCAGCCCGAACGGCAGATCGAGCACCGCGAGCCACGGACCCGGCGTGCGCAGCCAGCGCGCGAAGGCATCGAAATCGGAGTGCGCGTCGATGCGCTCGAGAAGCACCACGCCCTGCTGCGCACGGCCGAGAGCGACCGTGATCGGCTTGGCGCGCCGCGGCCGGCTCGTGAAATCGACGCCGGCGATCGCCGTGAAGTGGTGCGGGTGGACAGGCATGTTCTGACGTTACATTGCGTGCACTCAACTCTATCGAGAAGCGTTCATGGCCGACACCCCGCCCGCCGCCGCGCCCGCGAGCCCTGCGTCTCCTATGCCGGTAGCGCCGCCGCCGCTCCAGGAGCGCCTCGTCACGACCGAGCACAAGCTCAAGGTCGGGAAGCGGACGCTCGAATACAGCGCCACCTGCGGCACCCTCGTGATGCGCGAGGACGAGGCCAGCAAGGACGGAGAGCGCAGCGCCGACAAGCCGCGCGCGGCGCTCTTCTTCGTCGCCTACACGCTGAAGAACGACAAGGGCGACAAGCCGCGGCCGGTGACGTTCAGCTTCAACGGCGGGCCGGGATCGAGCAGCGTGTGGCTGCACCTGGGCATCCTCGGCCCGCAGCGCGTCGTCACCGACGAGATGGGCAACGCGCCGCCGCCGCCGTACGCGCTGACCGACAACGAGCACACGCTGCTGACCGACAGCGACCTCGTGTTCATCGATCCGATCGGCACCGGTCACTCGCGCATGGCTGCGGGCGAGAAGGTCGCCGAGTATCACGACTACCAGCGCGACCTCGACGCGGTGGGCGAGTTCATCCGCCTCTACCTGACGCGTTACGGGCGCTGGGATTGCCCGAAGTACCTGATCGGCGAGAGCTACGGCACGACGCGCGCCGCCGGCCTCTCGCTGCACCTGCAGGAGAAGCACGACATCTTCCTGAACGGATTGATGCTCGTCTCGCTCGCGATCGATCTGCAGACGCTGTGCTTCGACCACGGCAACGAGCTGCCCTACGCGCTCTTCCTGCCGACCTATGCGGCGACCGCCTGGTACCACAAGGCGCTCACGCCCGAGCTGCAGAAGAAGCCGCTCGCGGAAGTGATCGCGCAGGCCGAGGCCTTTGCGCTCGGCGAGTACAGCAGCGCACTCCTGCTCGGCTCACGGCTCGACGATCAGACGCGCGACCATGTCGCGGGACAGGTCGCGCGCTACTCGGGCCTGACATCCGAGTACGTGCTGCGCAGCGACCTGCGCCTCGCCGAGTTCCGCTACTTCAAGGAGCTGCTGCGCCACCGCGGCCAGACCGTCGGCCGACTCGACTCGCGCTTCCTGGGCACCGACCGCGACGATGCCGGCGAAAAGCCTGAGGACGACGCCGCGATGAGCAACCTGCTCGGCGCCTACGCGAGCGGCATCAACCGCCTGCTCAAGCACACGCTGAAGTACGAAGACGACGCGCCCTATGTCATTCACGCGCCGATCTGGGACAAATGGACGTGGAAGGGCTTCGAGAACAAGTACGTCAACGTCGGCGGGACGCTGCGCCGCGCGATGCACTCGAACCAGCACATGCGCGTCTATGTCGCGAGTGGCTACTACGACCTCGCGACACCGCATGCGGCTGGCGACTACACGATCAACCACCTCGGCCTGCGCGACGGCCAGTGCGAAGCAGATCAAGGTCAGCTACTTCGAGGCGGGCCACATGATGTACATCCATCAGCCCTCGCTGGCGCGGATGGCCAAGGAGTTGCGCGCGTTCGTCGGCGCGGTCTGACGCGGCCGTGCACGCCAGCGCGCAGCGGTCGGACGGCGTAGAGCGCGACCAGCCCGGCCGCGGCGCGAACTGTCAGCGCCCCGGCGCCGCTGGCAGGCTGCGCAGCGCCTGTGCCAGCTCCGCCGCCTGCCAGATCGCGATGCGGTGCTCCGCTGCAAATGGACGCGCAGTGTCGGACAGGTCACCCAGGCAGATGCACAGGGCGTCCGGCACCTCGTTCGCCTCGCGTGCGGCCTGAAGCGCGCGAAGGACTTCGACGCCAATGCGGGCCGACTTCCAGCGCCGGGCGCTGACGAGCATGACGCGACCCATGCGTTCGAGTTCGAAATCGACCGGCGCGCCCGCGCCGCGCTTCACGCTGTAGCCGTCGCGCGCGAACGCCTGTTCGAGCAGCGCCGAGAACGCTGGCCACGCCATCGCGCTGACGGCCTGCACGGTGCGCTCGACACTTGCTGCACTCGGCTGGCGCCATTGGCGCCCGGCCGCGATCACGCCGATCACGAGGAAGGGCAGGCCAGACACCGCGCCGACAACCCGATACGCCGCCGGCAGCAGCGCCATCGCGGCCACGGCCAGCGCGCAAGCGATCGCAACGCTGATCCACCACGGCGATCGCAGCAGGATCGCGAACAAAGACTTCTCGGCCATGCGCAATTTCAAGCGCGTCCCCCAATGCACTCCACTTCGGAGTCTGCGCGAGTCTAAGGCGCGCGCAGCGCTACAGTGGCGCGTCTTGCACCACACCTCAGGTCCGCACATGAATCCAAACCTGGTCGACGTGCTGCGCGGCGGCACCGTCGAATCCTTCCATCGCGGGGCGGTCGCGATCGTCGATGCCGACGGCAGCGTCCGCACGGCCATTGGCGACATCGAACGGCCGATCTTTCCGCGCTCGGCGGTCAAGGTGCTGCAGGCGCTGCCGCTGGTCGCGAGCGGTGCAGCGGGCAGCCTCGGACTGAGCGACGCCGAACTCGCGCTCGCCTGCGCGTCGCACGGCGGCGAGCCGGTTCACGCGGAGACCGCCGCCGCGATGCTCGCGAAAGCGGGGCTTGACGTCGATTGTCTCGAATGCGGCGCGCACTGGCCGTATCACGAAGCGTCGACGCGCGCGCTCGCCGCCGCGGGCCGCGAGCCCACTGCGCTGCACAACAACTGCTCGGGCAAGCATGCCGGCTTCCTCTGCCTGGCGTGCGAGATGGCCGGCCCCGGCGTCGACTTGCACCAGTACGTGCAGGGCTACGTCGCGCCGGATCATCCGGTCATGCGCGAGGTGACGGCCGCGCTCGAAGCGAGCACGGGCACCCAGCTCGGCAATGCGCCGCGCGGCACTGACGGCTGCTCGATCCCGACCTACGCGATCCCGCTGCGTGCACTTGCGCTCGCCTTCGCCCGCATCGGCAGCGGCGTCGGCCTGTCACCCGAGCACGCCCGCGCGGCGCTGCGGCTGCGCAAGGCGGTCGCGCACGAACCGCTGCTCGTGGCGGGGCATGGCCGCACCGACACGCGCGTGATGGAACGGCTCGGCGAGCGCGTCTTCATGAAAGTCGGCGCCGAAGGCGTGTACTGCGCCGCGCTGCCGGCACAGGGGCTCGGTGTCGCGATCAAGATCGACGACGGCAACAATGCGCGCGCGGCGGAGGTGGTGATCGCCGCGGTGATCGAGGCGCATGTCGCGCTCGATGATGGCGAGCGCGACTTCATTCGTGGGTTCAGTGAGGCAACGCTACGCAATTGGCGCGGCATCGAGGTCGGCGGGCTGCGCGCCAGCGAGTCGCTGCGCGCGGCGTTGCGTTGAGCCGAAGCCGCTCTCAGGCGGCGAGCCGTCCGAGGTAGTGCCGCACGCGCTCGTCACGCTTCAGCGCAGTCAGCGAGTCGGCGTGGAGCAGCCGGCTCACACCATGTTCGTCCTTGTGGACGAACAGGTAGCGCTCGCAGATCTCGGACAGGATCTCGAGATGCACCGGTTCGTTCGGGTGCAGGCACAGGAAGACAAGCTTGCCGTCGGCGCGCAGGCGGCGGAAGAAGTCGAGCATGAAGCCGATGTAGCCGTCCTGCGTGTTGAACTGCGGCTCGTCGAACAGGTGCACCCGCGCAGCATCGCTCGCCGCATGCTCGAGCATGAAGGCAGGCCTGGTGCGCTTGAACGACCGCAGTTGGTAGGACTGGTGATAGTGCATCGCGAGCCGACCGCGTTCGCGATAACGCACGTTGTGGATGTCCTGACCGGCGACCCGCACGCTGCCCTCGCTCGGCAGGTTGCTGCCGGTGATGAGTTCGAACAGCGTCGTCTTGCCGGTGCCGTTGGCGCCCATCACGCCGACGACGGACGGACCTTGAACCGACAGGTCGGCCTCGAGCGTGAAGGTCGTCCGCCGCTGCGGCCAACCACGTGTGTAGCGCTTGACGAGGCCATCGACATGCAAAAGCGGCGCGTTCATGCAGTCACGTCCCCAACAGGCGGCGCTGCAGCGCCGGGTTGTCACGCAATGCCTCGGCGGGGCCAGCGTGGACGATGCAGCCGCGGTTCATCACGCAGACGCGGTCGGCCACGGCCAGCGCGCTCTGCACGTTCTGCTCGACGAGCAGCACCGCGACGCCTTCTCTCTTCAGGCGCAGCACGGTCGCCATCACGTCCTGCACGATCTTCGGCGCGAGGCCCTGGCTCGGCTCGTCGAACAGCACGAGGCCGGGCGCGCCGAGCAGCGCGCGCGCGATCGCGACCATCTGCATCTCGCCGCCAGAGAGGTTCTCGCAGTCGCGCGCCATCAGGTATTCGAGCGCGCTGAAGATCTCGAAGCATTCCGCTTCGGTCCAGGCCCGAAAGCGCGTCTTCTTGCGTGCGATCGACAGGTTGCGCGCCACCGTCAGCGTCGGGAAGATGCGCCGGTCGTCGGGCACCCAGCCGATCCCGAGCGATGCGATCTCGTGCGTCGGCCGACGCGAGATGTCGTGGCCGTCGAAGCGGATGCGGCCGCTGCGCGGCGGGGTGAGCCCGAGAATCGAGCGCAGTGTCGTCGTCTTGCCGGCGCCATTCGGGCCGAGCAGCGCCAGCACCTCGCCCGGGGCGATCGAGAGCGACACGCCGAACAGCGCCTGCGACTCGCCGTAGAAGGTCTCGATGCCTTCGATCACAAGCATCGGTGCGGTGTCGGGTTCGCTTCGCAGGCCTTCGCGCTGTGGCGCAAGCACCGCGTTCATGCCAGCTTCCCCAGGTTCGAGCGCTGCACCCACGGGTTGTCGCGCAAGGCGTGCGGCGTGCCCTCGGCGATCACCTGTCCCCAGTGGATGACGGAGATGCGATCCGCGAGACCGAACAGAAATTGCATGTCGTGCTCGATGATGACGATCGTGAGCGTGCGCTTGAGCTCCGCAATCAGCGCGGCAAGCCGCGCGGTGCCTTCGGCGCCGAGGCCGGCCGTCGGCTCGTCGAGGAACAACAGCCGCGGCCGTGCGGCGAGCGCAACGCCGATCTCGAGCGCGCGCCGTTCGCCGTAGGAGAGGCGCTGCGCTGGCGTGCCCTCCTGCCCGGCGAGGCCGACGCGCGCGAGGATCTCGGCCGCCTCGTCACGCGCGGCACGGTTGCGCGCCAGATCACGCCACATCGAGAAGCCGTGCTCGCGCACCGCCGGCAGCGCGATCAATACGTTGTCGAGCGCGCTGTCGTCGTTGAACAGGTTCATGATCTGGAACGAACGCGACACGCCCTTGCACGCGATGCGCCGCGGCGACAGGCCGGTGATGTCCTCGCCCGCGAAGCGCACCGTGCCGCCGTCGGGCTTGTAGCGGCCGGTCAGCACGTTGAAGCACGTCGTCTTGCCCGCGCCGTTCGGGCCCATGATGCCGGCAAGCTGACCCTCCTCGAACGCGAGCGAGATGTTCTCGAGCACGACCTGATCGCCGAAGCGCTTGTGAAGTTGCGTGGCCTCGAAGAGTGCCATGCTCAAGCCCCGTTGCGGCCAGCCACCGCGGGCGCCACCTGGCTCGCGTTGGGCGACGATTCGGCTGCCGCCCCCCGCGCGGCGCCGAGTTGCGCGCGCGACGTCGACTTCGCACGCCACGCCTTCCACGCGCCGGCCACGCCGTCGGGCTGGAACAGCACCATCAGCATGAAGACGAGGCCGTACCAGAGCAGCCAGGTCTCCGTGTAGGCGCCGAGCAGGTCGCGCGCCAGGATGAAGACGAGCGCACCGATCACCGGCCCCCAGAAGCTCACCAGGCCGCCCCCGATCAGCACCATCATCACGACGAACCCCGAGTTGTGCAGGCTCATCACGTTCGGGTAGGCAGACTGCTGCGCCATCGCAAACAGCGCGCCCGCCAGCCCGGCGATGCCAGTGGACAGCGCGAACGCGATCCATTTGTAGAGCCAGACCGGATGGCCGACGAACGCTGCGCGCACTTCGTTTTGCTTGATCGCGCGCAGCACCCGCCCGAACGGTGAGTGGACGAGCCGCCACGACGCGACGACGACAAGAGCGAACAACGCGAGCGTGAAGTAGAAGAAGGCATCGTTGCTCTTGAGCGAGACCTCCCACGTCCCTAGCTTCATCAAGGGGCGCTGGATGTTGAGCAGACCGTCCTCGCCGCCGGTGACGGTGTGCCATTTGTTCGCGACGAACCAGAACACCTGGCCGAACGCGATCGTCAGCAGCGCGTAGTAGATGCCGCGCCGATGCGAGATGAAGGCGCCGACCAGCATGCCCGCGAGCACCGCCACGACCACCGCGCCGAGCAGCCCCAGCCACAGGCCGGCACCGGCACGCAGTTGCAGCAGGCCGAAGGCGTACGCGCCGATGCCGAAGTAAGCGCCGTGGCCGAACGACGGCAGCCCTCCGTACCCGAGCAGCAGGTTGTAGCCGAGGGCGAACATCATCCAGATCGTGATCTCGAGCGCCAGGTACTGGTAGAGCCCCACCTGCGCAAGCCATAGCGGCGTGCTCGCCAGCAGCCCGATGGTGACGAGCATCGGCGCCGTGACGAGCGGTGCGGGTGGGATCGGCTGGGACATGAAACGAACGTGATTTCGCGCTGGACAGAATGGAATGTATGTTCTATTCTGTGCGAATGCAAGAACGTTTGTTCCTATCTCGCGAGGCATTTCGCATCGCTCGCGGAGGCGCCGCCCGATGAGTGCCGTCGTCAGCTACGCAACGCTGAAGGATGCGATCTCGCGTGCCTACCCGACGCTGCCGCGCCAGTTGCAGCACATCGCACGCTTCGCGCTCGAGCGACCGAACGAGATGGCACTCGGCACAGTCGCTGCGGTGGCCGGCGCGGCGGGCGTCAACCCGTCTGCGTTGATCCGCTTCGCCAATGCGCTCGAGTTCGGCGGCTTCTCAGAGATGCAGCAGGTGTTTCGTGGCCATCTGATCGAGCGCTCGTCGAGCTACCGCGAGCGCATCGATCAGTTGCGGCACAACGGCCGCGCACGCGATCCGCGCGAGGGCGTGCTGCATCAGTTCGTCGGCGACGCGGTGGCCGAGCTCGGCCACATGGAAGAGAACGTGCCGCAGGCGACGATCGACGCCGCGGTGCGCCTGATTTCGGACGCCGGCACCGTGCACGTGCTCGCGCAACGGCGCGCGTTCCCGGTCGCGGCGTACCTCGCCTACGCGCTCGGCCAGCTCGAGCTGCGTACGCGCCTGCACGACGGGGCGGGCGGCATGCTCGCGACGACGCTGCGTTGCGTTGAGCCCGGCGACGTGCTGATCGCTGCGAGCTTTCACGCCTACACGCAGGAGGTCGTCGACGCGGCGCGCGGCGCGCACGACCGCGGCGTGCCAGTGATCGCGATCACCGACAGTGCCCTCTCGCCGCTCAAGCCGGCGTCCTCGGTCTGCTTCGAGCTGAGCATGGGAGCCGAGCACGCATTCCGCTCGCTCGTTGCCCCGCTGTGTCTGGCGCAGGTGCTCGTCGTCAGCACCGGCCATCAGTTGAGCGAATCGCCCCGTGCACGCGGCAAACCGGCGCCGCTTGCGGCGTCGCGCAAGTCAGCAACCCCCTCAACACGTCCGCGCCCCGCCGCCGGTTCGAAACGGCGCGCGCAAGCCACGACATGAGTGCAGCACGGACCCCGAACGGCGTCGAGCTCGTCTGCATGGGCCGCGCTGCGGTCGATCTCTATGCCGAGCAGATCGGTGTGCGGCTCGAGGACGTGCAGACCTTCGCCAAGTACCTCGGCGGGTCGCCCGCGAACACCGCGGTCGGCGCGTCGCGCCTCGGCTTGCGCGCCGCGATGCTGACGCGCGTCGGCGACGAGCACAACGGCCGCTTCGTGCGCGAGGCGCTCGCCGCGGAAGGGGTCGACGTGTCGCAGGTGCGTACTGATCCGAAGCGGCTCACCGCGCTGGTCTTCCTCGGCATTCGCGACCGCGACACGTTTCCGCTCGTGTTCTATCGGGACCAGTGCGCCGACATGGCCCTCACCGGCGCGGACGTCGATGCGGCGTTCATCGGCGCGGCGCGCGTGCTGCTGATCTCGGGCACGCACCTGTCGCAAGCTTCGACATTCGATGCCTGCCTCGTGGCGATGCGCGCGGCGCGCGCCGCCGGCGTGCGCGTCGCGCTCGACATCGATTACCGGCCCGTGTTGTGGGGCCTGACCGCGCCGGGTCTCGGCGAGCAGCGCTACGTCGCATCGGCGCCGGTCAGCGAGCGGTTGCAATCGGTGCTGCCCCTGTGCGATCTGGTTGTCGGCACCGAGGAGGAAGTGCTGATCGCCGGCGGCAGCGGCGACGCGCTCGCTGCCTTGCGACGCATCCGCGAAGTGAGCACGGCGCTGATCGTGATGAAGCGTGGCGCGCAAGGCTGCGTCGCGTATCCCGCCGCGATCCCCGCACGGGCCGAGGACGGCATCGATGGCACGGGCTTTCCGGTCGAGGTCTTCAACGTGCTCGGCGCCGGCGACGCCTTCATGGCAGGCCTGTTGCGCGGCTGGGTGCGCGACGAGCCACTCGCCCAGTGCCTGCGCTACGCGAACGCGTGTGGCGCGATCGTCGTCTCGCGCCACGGCTGCGCGCCAGCGATGCCGAGCTGGGACGAGCTGAACCACTTCTTGCGTCATGGGTCACCGACATCGCGCCTGCGCGAGGACGCTTTGCTCGAACACCTGCACAGGGCGACGACCCGCACGCGCCACTGGCCGTCGCTCGCGGTCCTCGCCTTCGACCATCGCTCGCAGCTCGAGGCGCTTGCCGCGCAGACCGGCGCCGAAGCGCAACGCATTGCCCGCTTCAAGTCGCTCGTGGCCGACGCAGCGCTGCGCGGTCACGCGCTCGCCGCAGAGCAATCGGCGGAAGGCGCCACGCTGCCCTGCCCCGGCGTGATCCTCGACGACCGCTATGGTGAGGCGACGCTCGCCCGGCTCACCGGCACGGGCTGGTGGATCGGCCGCCCGGTCGAGTTGCCGGGCTCGCGGCCGCTTGCGTTCGAGCGCGGCGCGAACGTCGGCCTCGCGCTGCGCACCTGGCCGGCGGAACACGTCGCGAAGTGCCTCGTCGCCTTTCATCCCGACGACGAACCTGGGCTGCAGGACGCGCAGCTCGGGAGCCTGCGCGCGCTCGCCGACGCCTGCGACGCGACCGGGCATGAGTTGCTGGTCGAGGTCATTCCGCCGCAAGAGCTGCCCGCCGCGCCTGACACGCTGGCACGCGCGATGCGTCAGATCTACGCCCACGGCGTGCGGCCCGCATGGTGGAAGCTGCCGCCGCCCGCGGATGCCGTCGCCTGGGGGCATGTCAACGCCGCGATCGCGGAATGCGACCCGCTGTGCCGCGGCGTGCTGCTGCTCGGCCTGGAGGCGAGCGAGTCCGCGCTCGCGCAGTCGTTTCGCGCGGCCGCCGGCCAGTCCTGCTGCAAGGGCTTCGCGATCGGCCGCTCGATCTTCGCCGACGCGGCAGCCGCATGGTTCGCCGGCCGGCTCGACGACGACGGCGTCATCGAGCAGGTGGCTGCGCGCTACGCGCGCCTGATTGCGCTCTGGCAAGCCAACACCGCGTCCGATGCGGATGTCCAACATTCGACCGCTCTCACCTGAAAGGCAAGACCCATGACACAACAATCCATCGGATTCATCGGCCTGGGCATGATGGGCCACGGCATCGCGAAGAACCTCCTGAAGAAGGGCCATGCGCTCTCGTTCCAGGTGCATCGCAACCGCGCGAACCTGCAGGATCTGCTCGACGCCGGCGCGAAGGAGGTGAAAGGCCGCGCCGACCTGGCGGCGGCCGACGCGGTGATCCTGTGCGTCACCGGCTCGCCGCAGGTCGAAGAGATCGTCTATGGCGAAGACGGCATGCTCGCCGCCGCGCGCAAGGGGCTGGTCGTGATCGACCACTCGACGGCCGAACCGGCATCGAGCACGAAGATCCGCGCCGATTTCGCGGCGCGCGGGGTACGCTTCATCGACGCCCCGCTCGCGCGCACGCCGAAGGAAGCGGAGGAAGGCCGACTGAACACGATGGTCGGCGCCGAACCGGCCGACTTCGACGCGCTGCGCCCGTTGCTGGCGGCCTATTGCGAGAACGTGATCCACGTCGGCCCGCCGGGCCACGGCCACGTGTTGAAGCTCGTCAACAACATGCTGGCGATGACGCAGGCCGCCGCGATCGCCGAGGCAATGGCGGCCGCGGCAAAGGCCGGCCTGTCGCTGCAGAAGGTGTTCGAAGTCGTCTCGGCCGGCGGCGTCAACTCCGGCATCTTCCAGATGATGGTCGGCCCGATGCTGAAGGGCGACCTGACGGGCCTGAAGTTCGCGATCGCCAACGGCCGCAAGGACCTGCGTTACTACACGCACCTGACCGAGATGCTGCCGAGCAGCAGCTTCCTCGCCGAGGCGGCGCACCAGAGCTTCGTGCAGGCCGACAACCTCGGCCTCGGCGATCGCTTCATCGCCTCGCTGCTCGAAGCCCAGGAGAAATTCAACGACGTGAAGATCGTGCCCCGCTGAAACCCAGCCCACGCGCCCACCGCAACGCGCGGGCGCATTAGTCACTCGAAGGAGACAAGCCATGAAAGCCGACAAGACCTCTACCCCCGAAGCCAACCCGGCGTCCACCGAAACCGTCGAGCCTCGGCGCCGCCGCCTGCTCAAGGCCGGCGCGCTCACCCTCGCAGGCACTTCGCCCTTTTTCGGCCCCTGGGCGCACAACCGCGTCTGGGCGCAGGCCGCTTCCGCCAAGCCGCTCGTGATCGGTCTGACGATGGACGCTTCCGGCCAGTACGGCGCGAGCGGCGGCATGGAACGGCTCGGCGCGACGATGGCGATCAAGGAGTTCAACGACAAGGGCGGCGTGCTCGGCCGGCGCATCGAGGCGATCCACATGGACAGCGAGACGACGCCGGCCACCGGCTCGCGCGTCGCCGAACGCATGATCACGCGCAACGAAGCCGCGTTCCTGATCGGCGGACTGCATTCGGGCGTCGCCAACGCGATCTCGCAGGTCGCGCAGAAGTACGGCTGCATCTACATGAACACGAATTCGAGCTCGCCGACCGAGGCCGGCGCGAACTGCCACCGCGTCAAGTTCGTGTGGGACGGCAACGGCACGAACTTCGCACTCGCGATCGTCAAGAACGCGATGAAGGTCAACGGCAAGAAGTGGGTGCTGATGACGAACGACTACGTCTGGGGACACAACACCTCGAAGGCGACGCGCGCGATCGTCGAAGCCAACGGCGGCACGATCGTCGACGAGTTGCTGGTGCCGCAGAACACGCGCGACTTCTCTTCGTTCCTGCTCAAGCTCCAGCAGATCAAACCCGATGTGGTGGCGACCGCCGTCGGCGGCGACGACATCAAGGCGCTGCGCCAGCAGGTCGTGCAGCTCGGGCTGGAAAAGAAGATGGCCTGGGTCAACAACCAGCAGGACTGGCCCGACGTCTACGGCCTCGGCCCGGAGCAGATCTTCGGCGTGTTCGGCACCACCTGGTACTACCGCCTCGACCTGCCCGGCGTGAAGGAGTTCGTCGCCGCCTACCAGAAGCAGTTCCCGGGCATGGCGATCAGGGTGCCGGGCAACGTCTATCACAACAGCTACATGGCGACGCGCGAGCTGCTGCGCTGCGTGGAGGAAGCGGGCTCGACCAACAACCTCGCGATCATCAAGCTGCTCGAAGGCCGCAAGATGAGCGCCAAGGACCGACTTCAGACCTACGATGCGTGGATCGACCCGGTGACGCACCACTGCCAGCAGACGATTTACATGGCGACCTACAACGACAAGCCGGCCGACAAGGAGGACCTGTTCCGCATCCTGGCGAGCGAGGAGCCGAAGAACGTGATGGACGCCGAAGCGCAAACCGCCTGCAAGCTCGAGTCCTACGCCGCGACGCCGAGCTATCAGCAGTAGGCTGCAGCGCCCGCCACCGGTCACGCCCGACGATTTCGCATGAACACCCTGCTCGGCCTGCTGCCGCATCTCGTGAACGGCCTGTCGCTCGGCCTGCTGTTCGCGTTGATCGCGCTCGGCTTCATGCTGATCGTCGGCGTGATGGAGACGATCAACCTGGCGCACGGGTCGCTCTTCGCGCTCGGCATGTACGCGGCGCTGTTCGTCATTGCGCCCAAGCTCGGGTGGTTCCCCGAGCTGCAGGCGGCCTACATGGGCCTGCCGCTCGGCACCCGCTACGCGATCGCGCTCTTTCTGGCGCCGGTGCTGGTAGGCCTGTTCGGGCTGCTGCTCGAGCTGTGTCTGCGGCGAACCTATGGCCGCGACCCGCTCTACGGCTTGTTGCTGACCTTCGGCGCGGCCCTCGTGATCGAGGAACTGATCCGCCTCACCTGGGGTTCGAACGAACAGCAGCTCGCGGTGCCGGAGTTCATCTCGGGCGCGTTCATGGCCGGCGATCTGATCTATTCGCGCTACCGCGTGTTCGCCAGCCTGTTCGCGATCCTCGCGATCGTCGCGCTCTGGCTGTTCCTCGAGAAGACGCCCTACGGCGCGATCATCAAGGCCGGCGCGCACGACAGCGAGATGGTGCGCGCGCTCGGCATCAACCTTTCGCGGCTGCGTGCCGCGGTGTTCGCACTCGGCGTCGGCCTGGCCGCCATCTCCGGCGTCGTGATGGCGCCGATCTGGGGCATCCGCCCGCACGTCGGCGTCGATGCGGTGGTGCCCGCCTTCCTGATCATCGTGCTCGGCGGCGTCGGCTCGCTGTGGGGCGCAGTGATCGCCGGGTTGATGGTCGGCCTCGTCGTCGGCCTGACGGGCGCCTATGCTTCGGAATGGTCTCTGCTGTCGATGTACCTGCTGTTCATCGCCGTCGTCACCTTCCGTTCGCGCGGCCTGATGGGCAAGAAGAGCGTGCTCGACGCATGAGCACCGCGCCGCTCGAAGGTCGCGTTGCGGTCGTCACCGGCGCGGCGGGCACGATGGGCCGCGCCACGGTGCAGGCGCTGATCGAGGACGGCTGCCGCGTCGCGCTGATCGACGTCGATGCGGCGGCGCTCGCAAGCGTCGCCGCAGCCTATGGCGAACGAGCGCGCGCCGAGATCTGCGACATCAGCCGCGCGGACGCCGTCATGGCCGCGCACGCGCGCGTCGTGCAGGCGTTCGGCGACGTCGATGTGCTCGTCAACAACGCCGGCATCCTGTCGAACAACAAGATCGAAGCGACGGCCGCGGACGAATGGCGGCGCGTGCTCGGCGTCAATCTCGACGGCGCCTTCCATTGGTCGCAGGCGGTCGTGCCGGCGATGAAGGCGCGCCGCTGGGGCCGCATCATCAACACGAGCTCTCTCGCCGCGAAAACCGGCGGCCTGACCGCCGGCAGCGCGTACTCGGTTTCGAAAGGCGCGCTCTCCGCGCTGACCTTCTCGCTCGCACGCGAGTTGGCGCCGTTCGGCGTCACCGCGAACGCGATCGCGCCGGCCTATGTGCGCACGCCGATGATCACGGAGCAGCTCACCGAAGCGCAGCGCCAGGCGCTGCTGGCGCAGATTCCGGTCGGGCGCTTCTGCGAGCCGGAGGAGTTCGCGCATGCGGTGCGCTTTCTCGCATCGCCCCTGTCGGGCTTCATCACCGGCGAGGTGCTCGACCTCAATGGCGGCCTGTTGATGGATTGACGGCCCCGCATGGCAATCGACTACCCCGCCCTGCTCGCCCGCCAGCACGATCTGCGCGGGCGCGTTGCGTTCGTCCCTGGCGGCTACGGCGGCATCGGCGAGGCCATCGCCTGGGGCCTGGCGATGGCCGGCGCGCGGCTTGCCATCGCCGGCCGCGATGCGGTGAAGGCCGAGACAGGTGCGGAGGCGTTGCGCCGCGCCGGCTTCGAGGCGATCGGCCTCGCGATGGACGCCCATTCGACGGCCGACATGCGCAAAGCGGTCGATGCAGTCGCGGCACATTTCGGTGGCCTGGACATCCTCGTCAACTGCGTGGGCATCCAGCGCGAACAGCCGCTCGGCGAAGTGACCGAAGAGGCCTTTGACGAGGTGGTGCAGGTCAACCTGAAGGCGGCGATGTTTCTCGCCCAGGCCGCCGCGGTGCATCAGCGCGCCGCAGCGCAGGCGGGCAGCACCGCCGGCCGCCAGGTGCACCTGTTGTCGGTGCGCTCTCAGCTCGGCCTGCGCGCGCGCGGCTATTCGGCCTACTGCGCGACCAAGGGCGCACTCGTGATGCTGGTGCGCCAGCACGCGATGGAACTCGCGCCGCACGGCATCACCGTCAACGGCGTCGCGCCGACCGTCGTCCGCACCGAGATGGCGACGCATTGGCTGGCGAACCCCGACACGCATCGCCAGGTCCTCGAACGCATCCCGCTCGGCCGCATCGCCGAGCCAGCCGACATCGTCGGCCCGACGCTGATGCTGTGCAGCCCGGCCGGCGCTTTCATGACGGGCCAGGTGCTCTACGTCGACGGTGGCATCACCGCCAGCCAGTGAGTGCGCGCAGCGCCGGCTCGCTACAGTAGGTGCTTCTCGCGGGACACGCACTGTCGTGTCCGCGCCGCGCAAGCCACCCTGGAGCTGCCATGCCGATCCCCCGTCAACCCGTCCCTTCACTGCAGGTGCCGACGCTGCATCACGGCCGCTTCGCACTGCACGAAGAGGAGCCGGCGAACTTCACGCTCGTCGTCTTCTACCGCGGCCTGCATTGCCCGATCTGCCTCAAGTACCTGCTCGAACTCGGCCGCCTGTTGCCTGACTTCGCGCAACGCGGTGTCGGCGTCGTCGCCGTCTCGACCGACAACGTCGAACGCGCGCAGGCGATGGCGGCAAAGCTCAAAGCACCCGATCTGCGCGTCGGCCACGACCTGTCGCTCGCGTCGGCGCGCGAATGGGGACTGTTCATCAGCACGGGTCGGGGTCTGACCTCGATCGGCGTCGAGGAGCCCGCCCTCTTCGCCGAGCCCGGCGTCTTCATCGTGCGCCCCGACGGCACGCTTTTCTACGGCGCGGTGCAGACGATGCCTTTCGCGCGGCCGCACTTCGACGAATTGCTCGCCGCGGTCGACTTCGTGCTGGCAAAGAACTACCCGGCGCGCGGCGAGTACGTCGGCGTCGTCTGACCCACCGGCCGCCTCACGGCGGCTGCACGCGCGGCAACGCGAATGCCAGGCGAGTTCCGCCGCCCTGGGACGGTAGCGTGCGCAAGCTGCCGCCGTGCAGTGCGGCGATGCGCTGGGCGATCGCCAGACCCAGGCCGCCGATGCCGCCGCCCGGACGTTGCAAGGGGGGGTCGCGCAGCGGCTGCCCGGCATCGAGCCGGCGCGCGAGTTCGGCCGGCAACCCAGGCCCGCGATCTTCGACCCATACCGTCACCTGTGCGGCCTCGCATTGCAGGCTGACGCGCACCGGTTCGGCGCCAGGCGCGTGGCGCACCGCGTTGTCGATCAGGTTCGTCAGCGCACGCTCGATCAGGTGCAGGTCGCCTTCGAGGTCGACCGCGCCAGGCGGCGTGCCGGCCAGTGCGACGCTGGGTTGCGGCGACGCGAACTCGAACTTCTGCACCGTGTCGGCAACCAGTTCGTCATAGCGAAAGCGCTCGTGCTGCAGCACATGGTCGATCGACTGCAGCGTCGCCAGTTCGAAGAGCTGCTGCGACAGTCTGCGCAATTTGTCGCTTTGCGCGAGCGCGGTGGCGACAAGCTTGCGTCGACGAACCGTATCGTCGGCCGCGGCGTCGAGCGCCTCGAGGTGGCCGTGCAGCGCGGTGAGCGGCGTGCGCAGATCATGCGCGACGTTGGCCATCACCTCGCGATGCGCGGCGGACTGCGCCTCGCGTGCGGCGACCTGCTCGGTAAGGCGACGCGCCATGGCGTCGAATGACGCCGCGAGCGCCTCGACCTCATCCCCTCGCGGCCGTCCTCGAGCTTTGGTCGCGACACCGACCGTCGACACCGCGCCGCCATCGAGGCGAAAGCCGCGCATGCGTCGCGCGAGCCGATCGAGTGGCAGCGTCAGCCAATGCAGCACGAGAACCCCGATCGCGAGCGTCGCGACGAGGCCGATCGCCGCCGCCCACGCTGCACGTTGCCACGCCGGCCGTTGGCTCAGGCTGCCGGCCACCGCGGCACGGGCCTGGTTCTGCAGCACGACGTAGAGGTAGCCGGGCGGCTTCACGTCGCCCGGCCGTGGCGGAAACATCGCGGCGCTGAAGATGCGCGGCTCGTCGCCGCCCATCGGGTCCGTGCCGGCGAGCGGCAACGCAGCACCCGCAAGAAACGCGCGCACCGGCGCCAGATCGACCTGCGGCGTGCGCACCAGGGACGGATCGCCGACGTAGGCGGTGACGCGGCCGTCGGCATCGAGCAGATAGACCTGGATCGCCGGATTGACGACCATCAGCATGCGCAGCAGTTCGTCGAGCGTGGCGCGCTCGGCGCGTTGCGCGGGGTGGGTCGCCGTCACCTCGGGCCAGTGCTCGACGATGTGCTGCGCCAGTCCGTGCGACAGGCGCTGCTGTGTCTCTTCCTCCTGCTCGATCGCCGTTTCGCGGCCGAGCAGCGCGACGAAGAGCCCATAGGCGAGCAGCAGCAACGCGAAGGCGAGCATCAGGCGCACGGCGAGGGACGACCTCACAGCGACGCTCCCGGATTGAAGCGGTAGCCGAGGCCCCACACCGTCTCGATCAGCTGCGGGCTCTGCGGGTCGGCTTCGATCTTTGCCCGCAGCCGGTTGATGTGCGAATTGACGGTGTGCTCGTAGCCGTCGAACGCGGCGCCCCAGACGCGCTGCAACAAGCTCGCGCGACTGAACACCTCGCCCGGATAGCGGGCAAGGAAGTACAGCAGGTCGAACTCGCGCAAGGTCAGGTTGACAGTGGCCTCGCCCTTGTGCAGTTCGTGATGCAAGGGGTCGAGCCGGAAGGCACCGAAACGCAGATCGGCGAGTGCGGCGGCCGGCGTCCTGAGCCGCTCGACGCGCCGCAGCAATGCACGCACGCGTGCCGTCAGTTCGAGCATCGAAAACGGCTTGGCGAGGTAGTCGTCGGCGCCCATCTCGAGGCCGAGCACGCGGTGCGCCTCGGCCGAGCGGGCGCTGAGCATGATGATCGGCACATGCGCGCGCCGCTCGCGCAGGTGGCGGCAGACCTCCCAGCCGTCTGCGCCGGGCAGCATCAGGTCGAGCAGCACGAGATCCCAGCGCTCGCGCTCGACGGCGGCCATCGCGCGCAGACCGTCGGCCTCGCGGTGCAGGCGATAGCCGGCCTGCTCCATGTGAAGGCGCACGACGTCGGCAACCGCGTCGTCGTCCTCGACCAGGAGCAGGCTCTCGTGCATCAGCCCCCTTTCACTCCCGAGCGCCGCGGCGACGGCGCGCCATGAAGCCGACGCCGAGCAGGCCGGCCAGCATCAAGGCATAGGTCTCGGGCTCGGGCACCGGCACTGCGCTGAAGGTAATGCGGTAGATGTCGGTGTCTGCCGCGAGGTTGCTCGTGAAGGTGTAACCGGCAGCCGTCATCAAGCCGTTGAAGCCGGCAAGCTCGGCGAAGTTGAAGGCGACGACCGAGTTCTGCGGCGTGCGCAGGTCGTTGTCGCCGACGAACGCGGCTGCTGCCGGATCGAACACCTCGTCGCCTGCATCCCAGATCTGACGCGCCTTCTGGTCGATCTGGCCGATCAGCAGGTTGCCGGCGTCGTCGAAGACGCGAAAGCGCGTCGGCGAATCGTTGCCGATGAAGAAGTCGTTGCTCGGCACGACCATCGCCGCGAAAGTGAAGTACGGATTCATCGCGCTGTCGATGCGCACCGTCTGCATGGCCGTCGCGCCCGCGAGCAGCAGACCGCCGATCGTGCCGCGCACGGCCGTCGGGTCGGCCGCGGCGAAGGCGGGATGCCACGCACTGCCGCTGCCGCCCTCGGCGACCGAGACGATCGGCGCGGTCGCGACACCGCCGATGTCGAACGAGTCGAACGTGCCGTTGTTGAAGCCGAAATGGAAAGGCGCGAACGCAACGCCGTTGGCGGGCGCGAGATTCTCGACCGTGACCGTCACGTCGAGCATCGCCGCCTGGGCGCTGCCGAACAATCCGGCAGCGAGGACCGCGGCGACGAGGGGCTTGAACTTGAACATGGATGCTTGCATGGAGATCTCCTGGCATTCGAAGGTGGTTGGAAGTCGACACAGTCGCGCTGTTGCCCGCCTGCCTGCCCGATGCTAGGAAGCGGTCGTCACCGATTGCTCATGCGAATGTCCCGTCACCGTGAGATTTGAAAACTCAGTCGAGTCGCGGGGCGCGGCCTTACAACCGACCTCGATGCGATGCGCTACGCTGCGGGCCACTCCCCGACCGTCGAGACCGCCATGCCCCTCGTCACACCGCTGCCCGCCGACCATTCACCCGAGGTTGCCGAACTCTCGCGCTTCTTCAACGAGACGCTCGGCTTCACGCCGAACAGTGTGCTGACGATGCAGCGCCGGCCCGAGATCGCAAAGGCCTTCATCGCGCTCAACAAGGCGGTGATGACGAACGGCGGGCGGCTGACGAGCGAACAGAAGCGCCTGATCGGCCACATTGCGAGCGCCACCGCCGGCTGCCGCTACTGCGAGGCGCACACCGTGCTCGCCGCGAAGCGCTACGGCGCAGCGGACGAGCGACTGGCCAAGCTCTGGGAATTCCGAGACAGCGCGCTATTCAGCGACGCCGAACGCGCGGCGTTCGAGTTCGCGCTCGCCGCGGCAAGCGTCCCCAACGCGGTGGACGACAAGATCTCCGAACGACTGCGTGCGCACTGGAGCGACGACGAGATCGTCGAAATGCTCGGCGTCGTCGCGCTGTTCGGCTATCTCAATCGCTGGAACGATTCGATGGGGACGACGATGGAGAGCGAGGCAGTCGCGGTCGGTTCGAAGCATCTCGCCGCGCGCGGCTGGAGGGTCGGCAAGCACGGATAGGTCGACGCCGCGCAGGCCTCGGATCGCAAGCCGTTCGAGCGGCATCGCCGGATCGGCCAGTCCCGCGCCGCGACTTTCAGTCAGCGTCGGCCCAGAGTGCTTGCATGGCCTGCGCGAAGCGCTGCGCGATCGCATGCTGGTCGGCATGGCGCCGGTTGCGGATCACGAACTCGCCGCCGACCGCCACGTCACGGATCGCGTCGCCAGGGCTCGAGAAGACGAGCGCGTCGAGCGTGTGCGACGGCGGTATGCCGAGCAGGCCCGGATCCTGTGCATCGAGCACCAGGAAGTCGGCGCGGGCGCCGCGTTGCAGGCCCCATTTCGACAGGCCCGCACTCGCCGCGCTTGCAGCGCACGCGGCGTCGAACAGACGCGCTGCCGTCGCCGGCTGAACGCCGGGAAGCGCCGAGACGTTTCGCCGACGCAGCGCGAGACGCTGCCCGTAGTCGAGCCAGCGCAGTTCCTCGACCCAGCTGCGCGTGACCTGGCTATCGGAGCCAATGGCGATCGGCACGCCCGCACGCAGCCATCCCGGCAGGTCCGCAAGACCGTCGCCGAGATTGGCCTCGGTCGCGGGGCAGATGACGACACCTGCGCCGCTCCTGGCCACTGCGTCGACCTCGCTCGGCAGGGTGTGCGTCGCATGCACGAGCTGCCAGCGGGCATCGAGCAGGCCCTCGCGCGCGAGCCATTCGATCGGCCGCGCGCCGGTGGCGGCGATGCAATCGTCGACCTCGGCAGTCTGCTCTGCGACGTGGATGTGGATCGGCCCCTGGATGTCACGGGCGAGGACTTTCAACGCGCGGACCGACTCCGCCGACGCCGCCCGCAGCGAATGGATCGCGACGCCGGCGTTCAGGCGGCGGCGGCCGCAGTGTTGTGCGGCCCGATGGGATGCGATCACGTCGTCGGGCGTCGTCGCGAAGCGTCGTTGGTCGTCACGCAGCGCCGCCTGTGCGAACCCGGCGCGCTCGTACAACACCGGCAGCAGTGTCAGGCCCACACCCGCTTCGTCGGCTGCATCCGCGAGCGCCCATGACAACGCCATCGGGTCGGCGTAGCGCGAGCCGTCGGCGTCATGCTGCAAGTAGTGGAACTCGCAGACTTGCGTATAGCCGCCGCGCAGCAGCTCGACGTAGAGCTGCGCCGCGATGGCGCGCATCTGATCGGGCGTGACGCGCAGCGCGACGCGGTACATCCGATCGCGCCACGACCAGAAGTCGTCCTCGCCGGCCTCGCGCCGCTCGGCGAGACCCGCCATCGCGCGCTGAAAGGCGTGGCTGTGTGCATCGACGAGGGGGGGGATCACCGCCCCGTCGAGAAGCGTGCAATGCTCCGGCGCGGGAACCCCAGCGCGGATGTCGTCCCAGTGACCCGACGCATCGCAGACGAGCAGCACGTGTTCGCGCCACGCGCCGGCAATCCAGGCCCGCGGCGTCCAGAAGGCCGACGGGCTCGCCATCACGCGGCGCGCGCGCCCTGTGCGAGCAAGGTTTCGAGCAGTTGGCGCAGCACCGGCCGCACCTGATCCGCGCGCGCCTCGTCGATCGCGTAGGGCGGCGTCTCGGCCATGTAGCAGCGCCAACACATCTCGAGCTGCACCGCCTGCACGCCCTCGCTCGGCCGGCCGTAGCGGCGCGTGATGTAGCCGCCCTTGAAGCGACCGTCCACCGCATGCGTATAGCGCGTCTGCGACTGCAGCACGCGTGCGAGCGCGTCGCGCACGCGCGGTTCGCAACTCGTACCGCTGGCCGTGCCGAGGTTCAGATCGGGCAGTTGGCCCTCGAACAACCACGCCAGCTCGGACTTGATGCTGTGCGCGTCGAACAGCAGTGCGTGGCCGTGCTCGGCCTTCATGCGTGCGAGTTCACCGGCCAGCGCGTCGTGATACGGACGCCAGTAGCGTTGCAGACGGCGCGCGATCTCGGCATCACCAGGCGCTTCGCCTTCACGATAAATCGGCTCGCCGGTGAAAGCGCGCGTCGGGCACAGCTCGGTGTTGTTCGCGCCGGCGTACATCGGCGTGTTCTCGGGCGGGCGGTTGAGGTCGATGCAGTAGCGCGAGAAGCGCGGCACGAGCAGGCTCGCGCCGAGCTCGCGCGCGAAGGCGTAGAGCGGTTCGAGATGCCAGTCGGTGTCCGCGACGTCGAGCGCGAAGGGTTGGAGGCGGGGCCGGATGTCCTCCGGAATCAGCGTGCCGACGTGCGGAAAGCTGACGACGAGCGGCGCGTCGCCATGATGCAGTTCAAAAACGGTGTCGGTGCTCATCGCGCTCTCTCCTCGCCGCCGACGACAACACGGCGGCAGGGGTTGTGGCCGAACCAGTAGGCGAGTTCGTTCGGATGGTCGAGATCCCACACCGCGAAGTCGGCGCGCTGCCCCGGCGCCAGCACGCCGCGGTCGGCGAGGCCCAGCGCGCGCGCGCCATTGACGGTGACGCCGCGCACCGCCTCTTCGGGTGTGAGGCGAAACAGCGTGCACGCCATGCTGATCATGAGCAGCAGCGACAAGCCGGGCGACGAACCCGGGTTGTGATCGCTCGCGATCGCGATCGGCACGCCCGCGGCGCGCAACGCGGCGATTGGCGGCAGCCTCGTCTCGCGCAGGAAGTAGAACGCGCCCGGCAGCAGCACAGCGACCGTGCCCGGATGACCCCCACGTGGCGCCATCGCGGCGATGCCGGCATCGCTCAGGTACTCGAGGTGATCGCAGGAGAGTGCGCCGTAACCGGCGGCGAGCGCTGCCCCGCCCTGGTCGCTCAACTGCTCGGCGTGCAGCTTGACCGGGATGTCGAGTGCGCGCGCGGCCTCGAACACGCGCCGCGTCTGCGCCGGCGTGAAGCCGATCGACTCGCAGAATGCATCGACCGCGTCGACCAGACCTCGGGCGTGCAACTCGGGCAGCCACTCGCAGACGGCAGCGATGTAGTCGTCGGCCCGCCCCTCGAACTCGGGGGGTAGCGCGTGCGCGCCGAGGAAGGTTGCACGCACGGTGAGCGCCAGATCGCGTCCGAGGCGCCGCGCCACACCGAGGCAGCGCGCTTCGTCCGCCAACGACAGGCCGTAGCCGGACTTCACTTCGAGCGTTGTCACGCCCTCGGCCATCAGCGCGAGGGCGCGACCGCGTGCGGAGGCGTAGAGCGTGTCGTCGCTCGCGGCGCGCGTCGCGGCGACCGTCGAGCGAATGCCGCCGCCGGCACGCGCGATCGCCTCGTAGCTCGCACCCTGCAGTCGCAACTCGAACTCGGCAGCGCGCTGCCCGCCGTAGACGAGGTGCGTGTGGCAATCGACGAGGCCCGGCGTGACGAGTGCGCCGCCCAGATCGCGCTCCGCCGTCACGTCGAGGCTCGCCGGCAGTTCGCTCGCTTCACCGACCCAGACGATGCGCTCGCCTTCGCTGACGAGCGCGCCGCGCGAGATCAGGCCCCAGGGCGCCGTGCCGCCCAGCGTTGCGAGCTTCGCGTTGCGCCACAGCGTGCGTGTGGGGGTCGAAGTCACCGCGTCGTCTTTCTCATTGAACGCTGAGAGCAAGCTTGCCGATGTCTGCCATTCAGCCCTCCACATCCGCATCGACGCCGATCCAGAACAACTGTGCGCCAGCATGGGCGGCGAGGAGCCGGCAGGGTCCGGGTGGCAGCGGCGCCAGCAGCGTACCGGCTTCGAGTTCGGCACTCAAGCCGTCGGCCCCCTCAAGTCGCGCAGCATCCGCAACGAAGGCAGCCCGCCAGCGCCAATCATCTGTCCACGACATATCGCTCAGCGCGCGCTTCAGCACTCCCCGCGTGCCGGCGCGCAGCATCAGGTTCAGGTCGCTCGTCGCGCCGTCGATCAGACAGCAATTTGGAGCCTTGGCTCCATCGAATTGCAACGGCGCGCCTGCTGGCGTGAGTCGATGTTCGACACCTGACAAGGTGAGCACGACGCCAGCACCGCTGAGCACGGCGAACCACCTCTCAATGCCGTCGAAGGCGGAGAACGGTCCGTCGGCGCCGATCTCGGCCACGCTGACGCGCACGCGCCAGTCGGCGCCGGGCGGCCAGGCAAGCAGTTCGCGCGTGCTGCCGCCACCGTTTCGCCACGCCTGTGGGGGCGCGTCGGCGACGCGTACGTGCCTCAGCAGCGCTGGCGCGTTCATGGCGCGAACTCGCCATGCAGCGCGTAGCGCGCGCCGGGATGCACGAGGCGGGCGATCGTGATCGCAGCGTCGGTCGTGAAGGTGCGGCGAACGACGACGAGGCAGGGGTCGCTCTGCGCGATCCGCAGCAGCCCCGCCTCCTGCGCGGTCGGCAGTGCGGCTTCGATCGAGTACTGCGCGCGCCACAACGCGGTGACCTCGAAGAGATAGTGCGTCGGCGTCGTCTGGGTGAAGTCCACGCCCAAGTATCCCGGCGCGCACGCCGGGTTCACGTAGCGGTCTTCGCACTGCAGCGGCACGCCCTCCTCGAAGTGGACGATCAGGCTGTGATAGACGGGCACTCCAGTGGCAAGGCCGAGTTGGTGCGCGAGCGCCGCAGGCGCCGGCTCGCTGCGCGCAAGATGCACCTCGGCGTGATGACGATGGCCGCGCTCGACGATCTCGGCGTGCAGGTCGCGGATCGTGAGAGACGAAGACACGCGATGCAGCGGAGCGGCGAAGGTGCCGACGCCCTGCACGCGATCGATGAGGCCTTCGGCCTGCAACTCGCGCAGCGCGCGATTGACCGTCATGCGGCTGACGCCGAACTGGGTGACGAGATCGGCCTCCGAGGGCATCAGCTCGCCGGGCGCCCAGCGGCCGCGAGCGAGAGCATCGAGCAGGTACTGCTTGACGCGGCCGTAGGGGGCGAGTGCGGCGGCGTTTGCGGACATGCCAGGATGCTAGCCGCAAGCACTTGTATAGACAAGTACGCAAGCGCCGTTGAACCTGAGGGAAAACCATGAGAAACGTCACTTGTCTTTACTTGTCTAGACAAGTACAGTGCGAATCGCTGGAGTGCATCTCGCAGTTCCACTTGTCGCCGAGGCCGCCATGACCGATCTGTCCGCCGCTCATCATTTCGCCCAGCCGCACCCCGTGCGCGCGCCACGTGGCAGCGCGATCGTGTGCAAGAACTGGCTGATCGAGGCCGCCTATCGGATGATCCAGAACAACCTCGATCCCGAGGTGGCCGAGAACCCCGACGCGCTCGTCGTCTACGGCGGCATCGGCAAGGCGGCACGCAACTGGGACTGCTATGAGGCGATCCTCGCGGCGCTCAAGGGCTTGGGCGAGGACGAAACGCTGCTTGTGCAATCGGGCAAGCCGGTCGGTGTGTTCAAGACCCACACGGACGCGCCGCGCGTGTTGATCGCCAATTCGAATCTCGTGCCCAAGTGGGCCACGTGGGAGCACTTCCACGAACTCGATCGCAAGGGCCTGATGATGTACGGCCAGATGACCGCTGGCTCGTGGATCTACATCGGCAGCCAGGGCATCGTGCAGGGCACCTACGAGACCTTCGTCGAAGCCGGCGTCCAGCACTACGGTGGCGACTTGAAGGGCAGGTGGATCCTCACCGCCGGCCTCGGCGGCATGGGCGGCGCGCAGCCGCTGGCGGCCACCTTTGCCGGTGCCTGCAGCCTGAACATCGAATGCCAGCAGTCGCGCATCGACTTCCGGCTCCGCTCGAAGTACCTCGACGAGCAGGCGACGAGCCTGGACGACGCGCTCGCGCGCATCGCGAAGTACACCGCTGCGAAGCAGGCGGTCTCGATCGGGCTGCTGGGCAACGCGGCAGAGATCCTGCCGGAGTTGGTGAAGCGAGCACGCGCGGGCGGGATGAAGCCCGACCTCGTGACGGACCAGACCAGCGCTCACGATCTGGTCAACGGCTACCTCCCGCCGGGCTGGACGGTCGACCGCTGGCAGGCGGCAGCGGCGGATGCGTCCAAGCACGCCGAGTTGCGCGCGGCCGCCGCCAAGGGATGCGTCATGCACGTGCAGGCCATGCTCGACTTCCTGGCGATGGGCATCCCGACAGTGGACTACGGCAACAACATTCGCCAGGTGGCGTTCGACGAAGGCGTGAAGAACGCGTTCGATTTCCCCGGCTTCGTGCCAGCCTATGTGCGGCCGCTGTTCTGCCGCGGCAAGGGGCCGTTCCGCTGGGTGGCGCTGTCCGGCGACCCGGAGGACATCCGCAAGACCGACGCCAAGTTGAAGGAGCTGTTTCCCGACGATGCACACCTGCACCGCTGGCTCGACATGGCGGGCGAGCGCATCGCCTTCCAGGGCTTGCCAGCGCGCATCTGCTGGATCGGTCTGGGCGAGCGCCACCGCGCAGGCCTGGCCTTCAACGAAATGGTGAAGAGCGGTGAACTGAAGGCACCGATCGTGATCGGCCGCGACCATCTCGACTCGGGCTCGGTCGCTTCGCCGAACCGCGAGACCGAGAGCATGCGCGACGGCAGTGACGCGGTGTCCGACTGGCCGCTGCTCAACGCCCTGCTCAATACCGCGGGCGGCGCGACCTGGGTCAGCCTGCACCACGGCGGCGGGGTCGGCATGGGGTACTCGCAGCACGCGGGCGTCGTCATCGTTTGCGACGGCACCGAAGCCGCCGCCAAGCGCATCGAGCGCGTGCTGTGGAACGACCCGGCAACCGGCGTGATGCGCCATGCCGATGCAGGCTACGAGGATGCGGTGGCTTGCGCGCGCGAGCAGGGCCTGAAGCTGCCGATGATCGGCCAATGAATCCGACCTTGACGCTGCATCCCGGCCAGCTTTCGCTGGAGCAACTGCAGGCGATCCACGCCGGCGGTGCGGCGCTCGCGATCGACGCGGCGGCGCGCCCGGGCATCCTCGCGAGCGCAGCGGTCGTGCAGCGCGCGGCGCAGGGTGACGCGCCGGTCTACGGCGTCAACACAGGTTTCGGCAAGCTCGCAAACCAGCGCATCAGTCAGGGGCAGCTCGATACCCTGCAGCTGAACCTGATCCGCTCGCACTGCGTCGGCGTCGGCGAACCGCTCGCGCCCGAAGTCGTGCGGCTGATGCTCGCGCTGAAGGCCGCGAGCCTTGCGCGTGGCCATTCGGGCGTGCGCGAGGTCGTGATCGACACGCTCATCGCCGTGCACAACGCCGGCCTCGTGCCGTGGGTGCCGGCGCAAGGCTCGGTCGGCGCCTCCGGCGACCTGGCGCCGCTCGCGCACATGACGCTCGCGCTGATGGGCGAGGGCGAAATGCTCGTCGTCGAGCCCGGCCAACCGCTCGCCCAAGGCGTGCGCAAGCCGGCTGCGCCACTCTTGAAGGCTGCAGGCATCGCGCCGCTCACGCTCGGCGCGAAGGAAGGCCTGGCGCTGATCAACGGCACGCAGACTTCGACCGCGCTCGCGCTGCACGCGCTGCTGTCGTTCGAGCCGGTACTCGAAGCGGCGCTGGTCGTCGGCGCGCTCACTGTCGACGCCGCGCGTGGCAGTGATGGGCCGTTCGATCCGCGCATCCACGCGCTGCGCGGCCAGCCGGGACAGATCGATGTCGCGCAGTACTACCGCGCGCTGCTTGCCGGCAGCGAGATCCGCCGTTCCCATGAAACGGGCGACGATCGCGTGCAGGACCCGTATTCGCTGCGCTGCCAGCCGCAAGTCGTCGGCGCGTGCCTCGACCAGCTGCGCCACGCCGCGCTGGTGCTGCTGCGCGAAGCGAATGCGGTGACGGACAACCCGCTCGTCTTTGCGGAGGACGGGATGATGATTTCCGGTGGCAATTTCCACGCCGAACCCGTGGCGCTGGCCGCCGACGCGATGGCCTGTGCAATTGCCGAGGTCGGCGCGATCGCCGAGCGTCGCATCGCGATGTTGATCGACGCCGGCGTCTCGCGCCTCCCGCCCTTCCTCACGGCAGACGCCGGCCTCAACTCGGGCTTCATGATCGCGCACGTCACGGCGGCTGCGCTCGCGTCCGAGAACAAGTCGATGGCCCATCCGGCGAGCGTCGATTCGCTGCCGACCTCGGCGAACCAAGAGGATCACGTCTCGATGGCGACCTTCGCAGCGCGCCGCCTGCAGCCGATGATCCGCAACGTCGCCCATATCCTCGCGATCGAGGCTTTGGCCGCGGCGCAGGGCATCGAGTTCTTGCGACCGTTGCAGAGCTCGGTCGCGCTCGAGGCGGCACACAAGTTGCTTCGCACGCAGTGCCCGGCGATGCCCAGCGACCGCTACCTCGCACCCGACATCGAACGCGCGACGCGACTCGTCACCGACGGCTCGCTCGCGCGTACGCTGCGCAGCCTTCCCGCGCTGCCGGCGCTCTGGATTCCGACCTGATCTCGACACACCCACCCCACCTGGAGAACCCCATGCTGAAGAAGTCCCTCATCGCCCTGGCCGCCGCCGCAATCGCGACGCTTGCGCAGGCCCAGCAGACCCCCGTCACACCGGTCACGATTGGCATGTCCGGCTGGACAGGCTTCGCGCCGCTCACGCTGGCGAAGGAAGCGGGCCTCTTCAAGAAGCACGGACTGGACGTGACGATCAAGAAGATCCCGCAGAAGGATCGCCACCTGGCGCTTGCGAGCGGCGACATCCAATGCGCGGCGACGACCGTCGAAACCTGGATCGTCTGGACCGCCAACGGCATCCCGACGACGCAGATCTTTCAGCTCGACAAGAGCTATGGCGCGGACGGCATGGTGGTCAAGCCCAACATCGCCAAGATCAGCGACCTGAAGGGCAAGACCGTGGCCGCCAGCGCGCCCGGCACGGCGCCGTACTTCACGCTCGCCTGGATGCTGAAGAAGAACGGCCTGACGGTGAAGGACGTGACCGTCGTCAACCTCGAGCCGCAGGCCGCCGCCAACGCGATGATCGCGGGCACTGCGAACCTGGATGCGGCGATGACCTACGAGCCCTACCTCTCCGCGGTGCGCGAGAAACCCGAGGCCGGCAAGATCATCGCGACGACCCTCGACTACCCGATGATCATGGACACCTTCGGCTGCACGCCGAAGTTCCTGGCCGAGAACCCGAAAGCCGCGCGAGCGCTGGCCGACGCCTACTTCGACGCGCTGGCGATGATCAAGGCTGATCCCGCCAAGAGCTTCGAGATCATGGGCGCCGACGTCAAGCAGTCGGCGGACAAGTTCGAGGCGAGCCAGAAGAACCTGCGCTGGCAGGACCGCGCCGCGAACCAGAAGTTCTTCGCCGCCGAGCATGCCCAGTTCAGCAAGGAAGCCGCCGAGCTGCTGATGGAAGCCGGCATCATCAAGCAGCTGCCGGACATGAGCAAGCTGGCCGATCCGCAGTACGTCAAGTAAGTCGAGTGATGCGTCCACTGACCCCGGTGGCGCCGGGCATGCGCGTCATGCTCGGCATCGCGTTTTTCGTCGTGTTCGTCGCCTTCTGGTCGGCGGTCACCTACAGCGGGTTCGTCAACAAGCTGTTCCTGGCCGACCCGTGGACGATGCTCAAGAGCGGCTGGACGTTGCTGACCGAGATGGGTTTCGCGCACGACATCGGCATGACCGTATGGCGTGTGCTCGGTGGCTTCGCTATCGCTGCGGTGCTGGCGGTGCCGCTCGGTGTGCTGATGGGGGCCTACAAGCCGATCGAGGCCTTCTTCGAACCCTTCGTGAGCTTCGCGCGCTACCTGCCGGCGTCTGCCTTCATCCCGCTGCTGATCCTGTGGGCCGGCATCGGCGAGGCGCAAAAGCTCGCGGTGATCTTCATCGGCAGCTTCTTCAGCCTGGTGCTGATGATCAGCGTGACGGTGGGCAATACGCGGCGCGACTTGGTCGAGGCCGCCTACACGCTGGGCGTCGGTGACGGCAGCCTGATCCGCCGCGTGCTGATCCCCGGCGCGGCACCGGAGATCGCGGAGCAATTGCGCATGGTGCTGGGTTGGGCGTGGACCTACGTCATCGTGGCCGAGCTCATCGGCGCAAGCAGCGGCATCGGCCACATGATCACCGACAGCCAGGCGCTGCTCGCGACCGACCAGATCATCTTCGGCATCATCGTCATCGGCGTCATCGGGCTCGTGAGCGACCTCGGGTTCAAGTGGGCGAACCGCAGCCTTTTCCCCTGGGCGCAGCTGGGCCGATAGGAGCGTAGCGATGGACGCAGCCAACTTTCTCAGCGTGCGCGGCGTCTCGCGCACGTTCCCGTCGACGGCGCGTGGCGGCGCGCCCACCGTCGCGCTGCAGGCAACCGATCTCGCCGTCGCCGAGAACGACTTCATCACCATCCTCGGTCCATCCGGCTGCGGCAAGAGCACGCTGCTGCGGATCGTCGCCGGGCTCGATCGCCAGACTTCGGGCGAGGTGCTGCTCGAGAACCGCAAGATCGCAGGCCCAGGCGCCGAGCGCGGCATGGTGTTCCAGAGCTACACGCTGTTTCCCTGGCTGACCGTACGCGACAACGTTTGCTTCGGCCTGCGCGAGCGTGGCATGCCGCGTGCGCAGCAACTCGAGCTTGCCGAAGCCTTCCTGACGAAAGTCGGCCTGCGCGGCTTCGAGAACCACTTCCCGAAGCAGCTCTCCGGCGGCATGCAGCAGCGCGTCGCGATCGCGCGCGCACTCGCCAACGGCCCGCGCATGCTGCTGATGGACGAGCCCTTCGGCGCGCTCGACCATCAGACGCGCGAGCTGATGCAGGAGCTTCTGCTCGGCATCTGGGAGGCCGAGAAGAAGACGGTGCTCTTCGTCACCCACGACATCGACGAAGCCGTCTTCATGGGCAGCCGCGTCGTCGTCATGAGCGCGCGGCCGGGCCGCATCAAGCTGGACTTGCCGGTGCCGCTCACGCACCCGCGCCACTACTCAGTCAAGACCAGCCCGACATTCACCGAACTCAAAGCCGAGCTGACCGAGCAGGTGCGCGTCGAGGTGCGTGCGGCGCAGGAGGCGATGGTCTGAGGCTGCCGCACGGCGCGGCTTCAAGCCGCCGTGCTACTTGGTCTTGCGCGCGGCGGGCGCCGGATCGAGCGCCTGCCATTCGGAGTCCGACAGGATGAGTTCGATCACCTCGGGCTTGCGCGCCTCGACCCGGACGCGGCGCTCGGGCCGGCCCTGGCGCTCCAGTTCGACGCATCGGCGATCTTCGCCGGAGCGGCGTTCCAGAAAGCGTGATGGTCGAGGAATCTTGCGCTGCATCAGCGTGGGGCGGCGGTCAGGGGAATGCAAGGCGGCCTACAGATGCATCGCATGCACCGGATGGGCAACGCGATTCTAGGGTCGCGTTTGGCGGGCATCGCGAGCTGCGGATGCACGATGCGTGCGTAGTTGGCAGCCTGCCCGCCTGTCTGCCGGACGCTGCTCTGCCGCCAAGCTGGCGCATGCGGTCGCCGTTGCTGCTCCGGTCAGATCAATAGCGTCCGGTCGCGCCCGCCAGTCGCAGGTAGGTACGCGCGCACCAGGCGACGAAGCCGCGCCGCAATAGGCGTCGGGTGCCGCTGCCCACGCTGTGTGCTGTCACTGCAACCGCGCTCGCGAGCGCGATCTCGATTTCGTGGCGCAACTGCGCCGCGAACGCGCGGTCGCGCACGAAGACGTTGGCCTCCAGGTTGAGCAACAGCGACAGCGGGTCGATGTTGGAACTGCCCACCGTCGCCCACTCCTCGTCGATCACCGCCACCTTCGCATGCAGGAAAGCGGCCGTGTACTCGAAGATCTGCACCCCGCGCGACAGCAACTCGTCGCACATCGCATAGGCGGCGATCTCCGCCATGCGGTAGTCCCACTGGCCCTGCAGCAGCAGGCGCACCCGCACGCCGCGTCGCACCGCGTCACGCAGCGCGTGGCGTATGGATCGGTCGGGATAGAAGTAGGCCGAAACCAGATCGATGCTGTGGCGCGCCCGATTGATCGCCTCGAGGTAGCCATGCTCGATGCCGCTGCGCTGGCGCAGGTTGTCGCGCACAACGAACGCGGCACGCATCGGGCGCAGATCGGCGTCCCCCGCTGGCTGACGCGGGTTCGATCGCAAACGGTCGAGCAGGCGCTTGGCGCGCGCAACGGGCTGGGCGCTGCGCGCGAGCGCGAGCACTTCCTCGCGCCAGGCCTTGCCGATCGTCGCGCGCATCCACATCGCGCGCGCAGTGCGGTGCGCGGCGTTCGCGACCGGCCCGTGCACGCGCACCGCGAAATCGAGCCGCGGCTGCTCGCTCCAGCCGTGACGCGGATCGAAGCGGTCGTCCATCAGATTGATGCCGCCGACGAAGGCGACACTGCCGTCGATCACGCACAGCTTGTGGTGCAGGCGGCGAAGCTGCCCCGGCTGGAACCAGCTCCACCAGCGGTTCAGCGGGCGGAACAGTGCGGCGTTCACGCCGGCCGCGCGCAGCTGTTCCTCGATGGCGGGCCAGGTGGCGTCGGCACCGAAGCCATCGACCACGACGTTGACCATCAAGCCGCGGCGTGCCGCAGCCGCGAGCGCGTCGACGACCGTCGCCGCCGATGCGTCATGGTGAAAGATGTAGCTCGCGAGCCAGACTTCGTGGCGCGCAGCGGCAAGCGCTGCGCACATCGCGGGGAACAGCTCGTCGCCGCCGCGCAGCAGCGTGACCTCGTTGCCGCCGCTGTAGGACACCCGGCCGTGAGGGGCGGGTTCGATCGCTTGCGTTTCGGGCGCCGGCGGCGACCCATCCCCGGAGCGCCCGCTCAAGCGAGCTCCAGCTCGGCGACCAGCGGCAAATGGTCCGACATGCGCGCCCATGCCGGCCCGCGCGGCACCAACGTCAGGCGGCATTCGAAGCCGCGTGTATAGATGCGGTCGAGCGAGAACACCGGCACGCGCGATGGGAAAGTGCGCTGCTGGAGCGCGCCTTGCGACGCGCCCACCGCACGCTGCAGGCCGATCTCGCGCATGGGCGCATCGAGCTTCACGCCCCAGTCGTTGAAGTCCCCGGCGACGACGAGCAACTCGCCTGCCGGCACTTCGGCCGCGATGTAGTCGGCGATGCGATCGACCTGGCGGACCCGGCCCGAATGCATCAACCCGAGATGGGCGACAACCGCATGCACGGTGACGCCGTTCCACCGGACCGCGACATGCAACAGGCCGCGCTGCTCGAAGCGATGATCCGACACATCGTGATGTCCGACCTCGCCCAGCGGCCAGCGTGACAGCAGCGCGTTGCCGTGCTCACCGTGGCGCGTGAAGGCGTTCGTGCGGTAGGCGACTTCGTAACCTTCGGGCGCGAGAAAGTCGGCCTGCGGCTGCTCGGGCCAGCCGAACGACGTACGCTTGAAGTGACGGGCCTCGCCGTGATGGAAGTGGCGCACCTCCTGCAGGAAGACCAGATCAGCGTCGAGCGCCTCGATGCCCAGGCCGAGGTTGTGGATCTCGAGGCGCTTCCTCGGGCCGACGCCACGCACACCCTTGTGAATGTTGTAGGTGGCCACACGCATGCGCGAGCCATCGGCGCTCGTGCTCGGGTCGGGGTGAGGCCGGCGTTGCATCGCGCCAAGCATAGCGTCGGGTCTAGACATCACCGCCCGGCTGCGTGCAGGCCTGCAGGCGCCGCGGCAATTGCAGGATCGCCTCGGCATTCGACGACGAGAAGCAAGCATCGGCGGCTTCCAGTACCGGCAACCAGCGCCAATTCAGGTGCTCACGCGGGGCCAACGTGATTGCCACGTCGCGCGGTACGCACAGGCCGAACACGTGTTCGATGTTGCGCGTCACGCCCGGCGCGTAGCGGTGCAGATAGTGCGGGTAGATGTCGTAGACATTGCGCACTTGCCAGGCGACGAGCCGCGCTCGCGGGACGGCGACCGAACCGACGACGATCCCCGTCTCCTCCGCCACCTCGCGGATCGCTGTCTCGAAGAGCGGTTCGTCGGCGCGATCCTTGGCGCCCGTGACGCCCTGCCAATGACCGGGCATGTCGGCGCGTTCGAGCAGCAGCACTTCGGCATCGGCGCTGTGGATCACGACCAGCACCGACTCCGGAATCTTGAACGGTCGTGGCGCGGAAGCGGGCGTTGCCATGCGCCTGCGATCCACGGCCCCGACGTTCTGCCCGTGCCTCAGGCCGTCGCCGCGACCGCCTGCGCATTGCGCAGCCGGATGTGCAGCTCGCGCAACTGCTTCTCGTCGACCGGGCTCGGCGCGTTCGTCAGCAGACATTGCGCGCGCTGCGTCTTCGGGAAGGCAATCACGTCGCGCAGAGACTCGGCGCCAGTCAGCAGCATCACGAAGCGATCGAGCCCGATCGCGATGCCGCCGTGCGGCGGCGCACCGTACTTGAGCGCATCGAGCAGGAAGCCGAACTTGAGCTGCGCTTCCTCGGGCCCGATCGCGAGCGCCCGAAACACCTTGCTCTGCACCTCTTCGCGGTGGATACGCACCGAGCCGCCGCCGAGCTCGGTGCCGTTCAGGACGACGTCGTAGGCCTTGGCGATGCAGCGACCCGGGTCGGTCTCGAGCCAGTCCTCGTGGCCGTCCTTCGGGCTCGTGAACGGGTGGTGCACGGCGTTCCAGCGCCGGGCAGCGTCGTCGTACTCGAACATCGGGAAGTCGACGACCCAGAGCGGTTCCCACTCGCCTTGCACGAGGCCCTTGGCGCGGCCGAAATCGCTGTGACCGACCTTCACCCGCAGCGCGCCGATCGCGTCGTTGACGATGCGCGCCTTGTCGGCGCCGAAGAAGATCAGGTCGCCGCTTTGAGCACCGGTGCGGGCGAGCACCTCGGCGATCGCCTTGTCGTGCAGGTTCTTGACGATCGGGCTTTGCAAGCCCTCGCGGCCCTTGGCGACGTCGTTCACCTTGATCCACGCGAGGCCCTTGGCACCGTAGATCTTCACGAACTCGGTGTAGGCATCGATCTCGCCACGTGTCATCTCGCCGCCGCCCGGAACGCGCAGCGCGACGACGCGGCCGTCCTTGCTCGTCGCAGGCGTCGCGAAGACCTTGAAGTCGACGTCGGTCATCGCGTCGGTCAGCTCGGTGAGTTCGAGCTTGACGCGCAGGTCGGGCTTGTCGGAGCCGTACAGGCGCATCGCATCGGCATAGGTCATGACCGGGAAAGCCGGCAGCGCAACGCCGATCGCGTGCTCGAAGGTGCTCCGGATCATGCCCTCGAACATGCTGCGAATCTCGCCCTCGGTGAGAAACGAGGTCTCGATGTCGATCTGCGTGAATTCGGGCTGGCGGTCGGCGCGCAGATCCTCGTCGCGAAAGCACTTGACGATCTGGTAGTAGCGGTCGAACCCCGCGACCATCAACAACTGCTTGAAGAGCTGCGGTGACTGCGGCAACGCGAAGAATGCGCCCTCATGCACGCGGCTCGGCACCAGGTAGTCGCGCGCGCCTTCGGGCGTGCTCTTCGTCAGCATCGGTGTTTCGATGTCGATGAAGCCGTTGGCATCGAGGAACTTGCGGACTTCCATCGCGACGCGATAGCGCAGCATCAGGTTGCGCTGCATCTCGGGGCGGCGCAGATCGAGCACGCGGTGCGTCAGGCGCGTCGTCTCCGACAGGTTGTCGTCGTCCATCTGGAACGGCGGCGTCACGCTCGGGTTCAGGACTTCGATCTCGTGGCACAGCACCTCGACCTTGCCACTCGTGATGTTGGCGTTCACGGTACCCGCCGGGCGCGCGCGAACGACGCCGGTGACCTTCAGGCAAAACTCGTTGCGCACGTCTTCGGCGATGGCGAACATCTCGGCGCGATCCGGATCGCAGACGACCTGCACCAGGCCCTCGCGGTCGCGCAGATCGACGAAGATCACGCCACCGTGGTCGCGGCGGCGATGCGCCCAGCCCATCAGTGTGACGCTCTGACCCATCAGCGCTTCGCTGACCAGGCCGCAGTATGTGGTTCTCATGCTATCGACTCCGTATCAATTCATGGATTTGCCGCCGGATGCGGGATCCGCCGGCATTGATTTCGAGGCGCTGGTCGGCGGTGCTTACCGCGCGGGTTGATCGCTTGCCAGGCGTCAACCGAGCTGATTTCGCGGCGTCGCCCGCACCGCGGTGGTCACCGCGGCTGGGCTTGCGATCGGTGCACCGGCCGGTCCGCCCGGTCCGACGACACCCATGGAGATGACGTACTTCAAGGCCTCGTCGACGCTCATCTGCAGCGTCACCACTTCGGCGCGCGACATCATCAGAAAGAATCCCGAGGTGGGATTGGGCGTTGTCGGCACGTAAACGCTCACCAAGTCCTGGCCCAGGTGGCTCGCCACCTCGCCGCTCGGCTTGCCTGTCACGAAGGCGATCGTCCACACACCCTGGCGGGGGTACTGCACGAGCACTGCCTCGCGAAACGCCTGGCCGCTGCTTGAAAACAGCGTGTCCGAGACTTGCTTGACCGAGTTGTAGATCGACTTGACGATCGGAATCTTGTTGAGCACCCGATTGCCCTGGCGCAACCACCATTGACCGAAAATGTTGGCGGCGAACGCGCCGGTCAGGAGCAAGGCGGCGAGGAGCACCAGCACGCCGAGGCCCGGGATGCGGCGGATCGACTCGATCGGCGCGCTCGCCGCCGCCGGCAAGAGCGCCTGCGTTGCTGAAAGCACGGCGTCGAACACGCCGTTGAGCACGCCGAGGATCGAATGCAGAACCCAGATCGTGACGGCCAGCGGCAGCCAGACGAGCAGACCGGTGATGAGGTACTTCTTCACTTGGAGCGCCAGGGTCGGACTACTTTGCCTTGCCCGACGAACCGCCTGCGGCGGGTACAGGCGCAGGCGATGCGGCCGGCGCGGCCGGGGCCGGAGCCGGAGCGGGCGAATCGGTCTTGGCAGTGGCTGGCGGCGCGGCGTCGGCGCCTTTGCCGGACTCAGCGCTTGACTTGGCTTCAGGCTTGGCCTCGGCCTTGCCATCCGGCTTCGAAGCTTGCGGCCCGCCCTTGAAGTCCGTCACGTACCAGCCCGAGCCTTTGAGTTGAAAGCCGGCCGCCGTCACCTGCTTGCGAAACGCGTCGGCACCGCAGGCCGGGCAGACCGACAACGGCGGATCCGAAACCTTGCGCAGCAGGTCCACCGCGTGGCCGCACGCTTCGCAGCGATAGGCGTAGATCGGCATGGCTAAGCCTTTGATTCAAAAGGAAAACTTTTGATTATACGGGGCCGAAGGCAGATGCTGAGCGGCTTCAACGCGATGCGGTGCGCGACACGGTGCGCAGGGAACGAGTCGCGACGAGCAGACTCTAGAATGACCGCGCCGCGAACGGCCCGATATCTGCTAGCCGTGCAGCCCACATGGAGAATGACGCGATGTTCCGCCCTTTCAAGATATTCCTGTCCACCGCGACCGCGCTGCTGCTGGGCGCCGCGCTGAGCGCCTCGGCGGCGGACGCCGAGCCCAAAGTGCTCAACATCTACAACTGGTCCGACTACATCGCCGACGACACGATCAAGAATTTCGAGAAGGAAACCGGCATCAAGGTCCACTACGACAACTACGACAACAACGAGGTGCTGCATGCCAAGCTCGTCGCCGGCAAGACGGGCTACGACATCGTCGTGCCGAGCGCGCACTTCGCGAAATTGCAGATCGAGGGCGGCCTGCTGCAAAAACTGGATCGTGCTCAGTTGGCGAACTGGGGCAATCTCGATCCGGCGATCCTGGCGCAACTCGCGAAGGTCGACCCCGGCAACCAGTATCTCGTCGACTGGATGTGGGGCTACGTCACGGTCGGCATCAATGTCGACAAGGTCAAGAAGGCGCTCGGTGACCTGGCCATGCCGGAGAATCCCTGGTCACTGATATTCGATCCGAAGTACGCATCGAAGCTCAAGAGTTGCGGTGTGAGCTTTCTCGACTCCGCCTCCGAAGTGCTGCCGGTTGCGCTTGGCTACGTCGGCAAGCCGCCCTACAGCCGCAATGCGGCCGACTATCCCGCCGCTGCCGCAATGCTCAAGAAAATCCGGCCCTACGTGACGCGCTTTTCGTCTTCGGGCTACATCAACGACCTGGCCGACGGCGCGCTGTGCGTCGTGATGGGCTATTCGGGCGACATCAACATCGCCCGCGCGCGCGCAATCGAAGCGAAGAACGGGCAGAACATCGAGGCGCTCGTGCCGAAGACCGGCGCGACCCTGTTCTTCGACACGATGGCGATCCCCGCCGATGCGCCGCATCCGAAGAATGCACATCTGTTCATCAACTACATCCTGCGCCCCGAAGTGCATGCGTCGCTGACGAACAAGGTCTTCTACGCGAACCCGAACAAGGCATCGATGAAGTTCGTGAAGAAGGACGTGGCCGAGAACAAGACGATCTTCCTCAGCGCCGACGAATTGAGCGGGATGACGGCGCCCGACAGCCTGCCGCAGGACATCCGGCGCGTGCAGACGCGCACCTTCACGAGCTTCAAGGCGGGGCGCTGAGCGCGCGAACCCGACCCGCGCCGCTCAGTTCAACGCGATGATCAACTGCATCGCGACGAGCCCGAGCAGGAAGCCGACACCGGCGTAAGTGATGCCGCGCAACAGGCGATTCGTTCGCCGCTGCTCCTTGAGCAGGGCCTCGAGCAGGCGCGGATCGGTGTTCAGCGGCTGCTGCAGTGCGCGGTGCACGAGCCGCGGCAGGTCGGGGATGAGCTGGACATAGCGCGGCGCCTCGTTCTTCAGCCGCTCCACAAAACCGGTCCAGCCGACCTGATCGTTCATCCAGCGCTCGAGGAACGGTTTGGCCGTGTTCCACAGATCGAGATCGGGATCGAGGTCGCGACCGAGCCCTTCGACGTTGAGCAACGTCTTCTGCAGCAGCACGAGCTGTGGCTGAATGTGCACATTGAAACGACGCGAGGTCTGAAACAGACGCAACAAGACATTGCCGAGCGAGATGTCCTTCAGCGGCCGGTCGAAATGCGGTTCGCAGACGGCGCGGATCGCGCCTTCGAGTTCATCGACGCGCGTCGTCGGCGGCACCCAGCCGGATTCGACGTGCAATTCGGCGACCCGCTTGTAGTCGCGGCGGAAGAAGGCGATGAAGTTCTGCGCCAGGTACTCCTTGTCGACCTCCGTGAGCGTGCCGACGATGCCGAAGTCGAGTGCGATGTAGCGGCCGAACGTCTCCGGCGCGACGCTGACCTGGATATTGCCGGGGTGCATGTCGGCATGGAAGAAGCCGTCGCGAAACACCTGCGTGAAGAAGATCGTCACGCCGTCGCGCGCAAGCTTTGGGATGTCGACGCCCGCCTCCCGCAGCCGCGCGCGCTGGCTGATCGGCACGCCGTACATGCGCTCCATCACGATCACGCCGCTGGTGCAAAGCTCCCACACCATCTCCGGCACCATGATCAGGTTCAGCCCCTGCATGTTGCGGCGCAATTGCGCAGCGTTGGCCGCCTCGCGCACGAGGTCGAGCTCGTCGTGCAGGTAGTTGTCGAACTCGGCGACGACCTCGCGCGGCTTCAGGCGTTTGCCGTCGACGCTCAAGCGTTCGACCCAGCGCGCGAGCGTGCGCAGCAGCGAGAGGTCGTCCTCGATCACGTCGAGCATGCCGGGCCGCAGCACCTTCACCGCGACTTCGCGGCCGTCCTTCAGGACCGCGAAGTGCACCTGCGCGATCGACGCGCTGGCAACCGGCTCCGCCTCGAACTGCGAAAAGAGCACCTCGATCGGTTGGCCGAAGGCCTGCTCGACGAGGCCGCGCGCCTGCGCAGCAGGGAACGGCGGCACGCGATCCTGCAGCTTGGCCAGCTCGTCTGCGACGTCAGTCGGCAACAGGTCGCGTCGGGTCGAAAGCACCTGCCCGAACTTGACGAAGATCGGCCCCAGGCGCTCGAGCGTCAATCGCATGCGCTCGCCACGCGGCGCGTCGAGCCGGCGGCCGATCGTCATCACGCGCACCAGCGCGCGCACCCAGCGCTGGCGAAAGCCCGACAGCGCAAGCTCGTCCATGCCATAGCGCAGGACGGTGAAGACGATGAGGATGAGCCTGGCGAAGTGCCTCATCGCGGGCCGGACGCAGCCTTGTGCCCGCTCGTCGGCGCGCGCGCGGCCCAGCCCGAAAGCGCCCCCAGCGCCTGACGCAGCCCGGACGCGAGGCCGCGACCGATGCGGGTGACCTCGTGGGCGGGTGCGCGACCGATGAGTCGCTCCAGGTCGTCCTGCACGTCCCAGCGCAGGTTGTCCATCAACCAGCTCAAATCAGCGGCGAACTGCGCGTCCCCCTGCACCTCCACCTCGGGCGGCTCGCCGGAGGCAAGCCGCGCCAGCATCAGGGCCGGGTTCGAGGTCGCGAGTCGCAGGTGCAGATCGACCACCGCCGGCGCGTCGGTCCCGCACCACTCGAGCAGCCCGGCGGGTGTCACGCGAAAAGCCAGATCGGGCAGCGGCGGAAGCGGCGGCCGGCCATCCCTCGAATTGCAAACGCAGACTGCGACCGCTGTGTGCGGCAAGTTTGCGCGTGGCCAGCGGCTCGGCGGCGAGAACATGGTTGGCGAGCAGTGTCAGACGTTGCGCCAGCGAAATACCGAATGACGAGGCGAGCGCGTGAAACATGCACGGATTGTAGGCAACGTCGCACCGCAACCCCCGCGGCTCGGGGCCGCACGGGGTCGCGTTTGTGGGTGAGAATCCCCTCGTGACTCGCCGCGCGCCGCGGTGGCGTGAAAGCTGCTTGTCATGCGCCGCTGTATCGTCGGCCGCCTCGAACTGACCCTTCAAACCCTCGTTGCCATTGCGATCACACGTCAACGGTAGCCCCGAAAATGGCCGCGGCGACTTTGCGCCCTTCCCACCTGCATGTTTGAAGATCGCACCTACAAGCGAACGTTCTACAACGCACCCCAGTCGGTCACGTCGCTCGTCGCGGCATTTCTCGAGCCGACGATCATCGTGCTCGCGTATATCGCGATCAGCCTGGAGTTCGACGAGCCGATCCAGCGCCCGGCGCTCACGCTGTGCCTGCTCGTCTTCGCGCTCACCTTCCCGGGACGCAACCGCTTTCGCGACAACCTGATCGCGGCCGGCGTCGACATCGTGACCTCATGGGTCACCCTGCTCGCGATCCTCGCGTTCTGTGGGTACGCGACCTTCAGCCTGAAATACTTCGAGGAAGAAGTGCTGCTCGCCTGGGCGCTCGTGACGCCGTTTCTGCAATGGGCGGCAGTCTGGGTCGGCGGCCGGATCGTGCGCGCGAGTGCGGCGCTTCCGAGCAACCGACGCACCGCGATCATCGTGGGCGCCGGCCCGCTCGGTGTGAAGGTCGCGAAGGCACTCGGCGGGCAGGAAAGCGGGATCGACTTCGTCGGCTATTTCGACGATCGCACCGATGGCAGGGTCGATGCGGAAGCTGCAGGTCAGCGACTGGGCGGCCTCGCCGATGTGGCCGGCTACATTCGCGCCCATGGCATTCGCGAAGTGTTCATCACGCTGCCGCTCGGCTCGCAGCCGCGCATCGTCGAGCTGCTCGAACAGGTGCAGGGCACGACCGCGTCGCTGTTCTTCGTGCCCGACGTGTTCGGCATCAGCATCATCCAGGGCCGACTGCAGGACATGAACGGTGTGCCGGTGGTCGGCATTTGCGAGACGCCGTTCACCGGCGCGAACGAACTGATCAAGCGCGTGAGCGACGTCGTCCTGGCGACGATCATCCTGGTGCTGATCTCGCCGCTGATGCTCGCGATCGCGATCGGCGTCAAACTGAGTTCGCCGGGCCCGGTGATCTTCAAGCAGCGCCGCAACGGACTCGACGGCGAGGAGATCATCGTCTACAAGTTCCGCTCGATGACGTCGCAGGACAACGGCCCGGTCGTCGTGCAGGCGACGAAGAATGACCCGCGCATCACCCGTTTCGGCGCTTTCTTGCGACGCACTTCGCTCGACGAGCTGCCGCAGTTCATCAACGTGCTGCAGGGCCAGATGAGCATCGTCGGGCCGCGCCCGCATGCGGTGGCGCACAACGAGCAGTACCGCGAGATCATCAAGGCCTACATGGTGCGCCACAAGGTCAAGCCGGGCATCACCGGCTGGGCGCAGGTCAACGGCCACCGCGGGGAGACGGACACACTGGACAAGATGAAGGCGCGCGTCGAATACGACCTGGAGTACCTTCGCAACTGGTCGCTCGGTCTGGACCTGCAGATCATTGTGCGTACCATTCGCGTGGTCTTCTTCGACCGACACGCCTATTGATGCCCGGGCTGACCGGAGCGCCTCACCTTCCCACGCGGAGACAACACGCATGCAGACTCACACCGCTCGGACCCTTGGTTTGTGCCTCGGACTGGCCGCCGCTGGAAGCGCCATCGCCGAGACGAGCCCGTACTACATCGGCGCCAGTCAGTCCTTCGGCTACATGTCGAACCTGTACTCATCCCAGACGAACGAACTCGCGAGCGGGCTGTCGACGACCAGCATCGTCGGCGGCTTCGACCAGCCCGTGGGACGCCAGCGCTTCTACGGCAGCGGCAACTTCGGCTACAACTATTTCTTCAACGAGGAAGCCCGGGTCCTGAACAGCAACAGCTATGGACTGAACCTGGGCTGGGATTGGCAGACCATCGAGCGGCTGTCGGGCACGGCGCGATTGACGACGAACCAAAGCCTTGTGTACTACAACGTTGCGGGTGCGCCGGACCTCCAGCAGAAGAACATTCAGAACGTCAGCCAGGCCGAGTTGACCGGGCGCTACGGCATCTCCCCGGACATCGGCTTGAATCTCGGCTACACGTACCGCAAGGTGAACTTCTCCGCCACGGACTACGCGGACAACGAATACAACCAGAACGGTGTCAATATCGGCCTGTCCTACGGCAGCAACAGCATCTGGAACCTCGGTGCGGGCTTTCGCTTCACCCGCACGGACTACCCGTACTACCCCCATCCGTTTCCGAGCCGCGAACTCGGCGATCAGGGCGACGGCAAGAACTTCGACCTGACGGCCAAGTGGATCCCGAATGGCCTGAGCACGGTGGATGTACGCCTGAGCTACAGCGATATTAGCCTACGACGTCAATACCTCGCGCGACTTCAACGGCTTCAACGGCGCGCTCAACTGGACCTGGCGGCCGACCGGAAAGATCCAGTCTCAGCTGTCCTTCATCGGTGAGCCAGGTTATGCGTCGACTTTCTACGCCTTCGACGGCGGGCCGGTCCGGATCGACAACAGCCGTTTCGCGCGCACCTTGAGGTGGAGCGGCACCTATCTCGCGACCGGCAAGACAACGTTTAACGCGAGTCTCGGCTTGACGAAGGACTATCTGACACAGACGATTTTCGGCTTCACCCAGGACGGATCGGACCTCGTCACGGTGGGCACGCTCGGCGTGAACTATGCGCCGACACGAAACAGCACACTGTCCTGCAACTTCTCGTACACCGATCGCTCGGTGTCGGACAACGCGGAACGCTATCGCATGTCCTATCCCTACAACTCGTCGAGCGTCAACTGTTCGGGGCAGTTGGTCTTTCAATGAGTTCCAGACAGACGGTGCTGTTGACCGGCGCGACCGGCTACATCGCATCGCACACCTGGCTGGCGCTCGAAACCGCAGGCTTTCGCGTCGTCGGTGTCGACGACTTCTCCAACAGTTCGCCAGAAGTGCTCGAACGTCTGCGCCGCCTGTCGGGCAGCGCACCCGCCTTCGAGCGGGCGAACGTCTGCGACGCGCAGGCGATGGATCGGATTTTCGGCGCCCACCGCATCGCCGCCGTCGTCCACTTCGCAGCCTTCAAGGCAGTCGGCGAGTCGGTCGCCAAGCCGCTGGCCTACTACGCGAACAACGTCGGCGGCCTGACGACAGTGTGCGCCGCGATGCAACGCCACGGCTGCAAGCGCATCGTGTTCAGCTCGAGCGCGACCGTGTATGGCAAGCCGGAGAACCTGCCGATCCGCGAGGACGCTCCGCTTGCGGCGACCAACCCCTACGGCTCGACCAAGCTCGTCGGCGAATCTTTGCTGCGTGAACTTGGCGTTGCCGACAGCCAATGGCAGACCGCCTGCCTGCGCTACTTCAACCCGGTCGGCGCGCACGAGAGCGGGCTGATCGGCGAGGACCCGCGCGGCACGCCCAACAACCTGATGCCCTATGTCGCGCAGGTTGCGGTCGGCCGGCGCGAGTCGCTGCAAGTGTTCGGCAATGACTACGAGACGCCCGATGGCACGGGCGTGCGCGACTACATCCACGTGACCGACCTCGCCGAGGGCCACGTCGCCGCGCTGCGACGCCTGCTTTCGCACGAAGGCGCGTTCACCGTCAACCTCGGCACCGGCCGCGGCTACAGCGTGCTCGAAGTCGTGAGCGCTTTCGAGAAGGCCAGCGGGCAGCGAGTCCCCTATCACTTTGCGCCGCGTCGCGCCGGTGACGTCGGCGCGGTCTACGCCGATCCGACACTCGCGCGCGAAATGCTCGATTGGCAGGCCGCGCGCAACCTCGACGCCATGTGCGAAGACAGCTGGCGCTGGCAGCGCATGAACCCTCGGGGCTTCGAGCCGGCCCCTCTTGCTACCGAAGTCCACCTATGACGTCAACGAAGCACAAAGTCGCACTGGTCACCGGCGTCACGGGACAGGATGGCGCCTACTTGTCGGAGTTGCTGCTCGACAAGGGCTACGAGGTGCACGGCATCAAGCGGCGCGCAAGCCTCTTCAATACCGATCGCGTGGACCACCTGTACCAGGACCCTCATGTCGACCATCAGCGCTTCACGCTGCATTACGGCGACCTGACCGACAGCACGAATCTGATCCGCATCATCCAGCAGGTGCAACCCGACGAGATCTACAACCTCGCGGCGATGAGCCACGTGGCGGTGAGCTTCGAGACGCCCGAGTACACGGCGAACGCCGATGCGATCGGCACGCTGCGCCTGCTGGAGGCCATCCGCATCCTCGGCCTGGAGAAGAAGACGCGCTTTTATCAGGCCTCGACGAGCGAGCTCTACGGCCTCGTGCAGGAGACGCCGCAGAAGGAGACGACGCCGTTCTATCCCCGCAGCCCGTACGCGGTGGCCAAGATCTACGGCTACTGGATCACGGTGAACTACCGCGAGGCCTACGGCATGTATGCCTGCAACGGCATCCTGTTCAACCACGAGAGTCCGCTGCGCGGTGAGACCTTCGTCACGCGCAAGATCACCCGAGCGATCACGCGCATCGCGCTCGGCCTGCAGGACTGCCTGTATCTCGGCAATCTGAGCGCATTGCGCGACTGGGGCCATGCGCGCGACTACGTGCAGATGCAGTGGCTGATGCTGCAGCAAGAACAGGCCGAGGACTATGTGATCGCCACTGGCGTGCAGTACAGCGTGCGCCAGTTCGTCGAGATTGCGGCGCGCGAGCTCGGCGTCACGGTCGCCTTCAGCGGCGAGGGTGAACACGAGATCGGCACCGTCATGCGCGTCGAGCCGGTGGGCGGTGAAATCAAGGCAAAGTGCCAAGTCGGCGACGTGATCGTGCGCGTCGACCCGCGCTACTTCCGCCCGACCGAGGTCGAGACACTGCTCGGCGACCCGAGCAAGGCCAAGACCAAACTCGGCTGGACGGCGACGACGAGCTTCGCCGAACTCGTGCGCGAGATGGTCGAGGCCGACTACACCGCGGCGCGCCGCGACAGCCTCGTCAAGATGGCCGGTTTCAAGGCCTACGACTACAACGAGTGAGGCACGCGATGGAACGCGACGCCCGCATCTACGTCGCCGGCCACCGTGGTTTGGTCGGTTCGGCGATCGTCCGCACCCTCGAGCGCGCGGGCTTCTCGAACCTGCTCTTGCGTACCCACGCGGAACTGGACCTCGCGGACGAGCGAGCGGTAGGTGAGTTCTTCGCCACCGAGCGGCCCGACCATGTGTTCCTTGCCGCGGCCAAGGTCGGCGGCATCGTCGCCAACAACACCTATCCGGCCGAGTTCATCCGCGACAACCTCGCGATCCAGACGAACGTGATTCACGCAGCGTGGCAGAGCGGCGTGAAGCGGCTGATGTTCCTCGGCTCAAGCTGCATCTACCCCAAGCTCGCGCCACAACCGCTGCGCGAATCTTCGCTGCTCACCGGGCCACTCGAGCCAACCAACCGGCCCTACGCGCTCGCCAAGATCGCCGGCATCGAGATGTGCTGGAGCTACAACCGACAGTACGGCACGCGCTTTCTGGCCGCGATGCCGACGAATCTGTACGGTCCCGGCGACAACTATCACGCGCAGAACAGCCACGTCATTCCGGGATTGCTGCGCAAGTTCCACGAAGCGCGGCAAAGCGGCGCCGACAAGGTCATCGTCTGGGGCACCGGCACCGTGCGCCGGGAGTTCCTGTTCAGCAACGACATGGCAGAGGCCTGCGTGTTCCTGATGAACCTGCCCGACGCGAAGTTCGACGCCCTGCTCGGGAGCGACGAGTCCCTCACCGGGCGATTCGAACCGCCGCTCGTCAACGTCGGTGTGGGGCACGATCTGACGATCGCCGAGCTCGCGCTGCTCGTCAAGCAGGTCACCGGCTTCGAGGGCGAGATCGTGTTTGATGCGACGAAGCCCGACGGCACGCCGCGCAAGCTGCTCGACGTGAGCCTGCTCGAGCGCGCCGGCTGGAAGGCAACCACGACGCTGACCGATGGTTTGCGCACTGCGTATCGCGACTTCCTCGCCGCAGAGGCGACCCACGCGCAGCAGGCACTGCGCCCCGCAACATGACCAAGACCGAACCCATCGCCATCCTGCCTGTCGTCATGGCGGGCGGCAGCGGCACCCGGCTGTGGCCGCTTTCACGCGCGCAGTATCCGAAGCAGTTTCTCGTCCTGCAAGGCAACCGCAGCCTCTTTCAGCAGGCCGTCTCGCGCCTCGGTGCGCTGGCTGCAGACGACATCGCCGTTGCACCGCCATGCATCGTCGGCAATGAAGAGCATCGCTTCCTCGTGCTCGATCAATTGCGTGAAGTCTCGGGGGAATCGTCGCGCGAGCGCTGCACCGTGCTGCTCGAACCGACGGGCCGCAACACCGCGCCGGCAGTGACGCTTGCCGCGCTGCACGCGCAGGAGTCCGGCAACGATCCGGTGCTCGTCGTCACGCCCGCCGACCAGACCGTCACCGATGCCGCGGCCTTCACGCAGGCATTGCAGGCGGCGGTGCGCAGCGCAGCCGGCGGCGGCATCGTGATCCTCGGCATCGTGCCCGAGCGCCCCGAAACCGGCTTCGGCTACATCCAGGCCGAAACGTCGGGCGCGGCGCCCTACGCCGTGCAGCGCTTCGTCGAGAAGCCAGACGTCGCGACCGCGCAAGGCTATCTGGCGCAAGGTCACTATTTCTGGAACAGCGGCATGTTCGTGATGCGCGCGTCGGTCTGGCTGGCCGCGCTCGACACGTTCAGGCGTGACATTGCCGATGCAACGCGCGCTGCCTGGGGTGCCCGGGCCGTCGACCCGCCATTCGTGCGGCCGGGACGCGCCGAGTTCGAGGCGATCGCGCCCGAGTCCGTTGACTACGCGGTGATGGAGAAGTGCCCGGCCTCAGCGCAGTTCCCGATCCGCATGATGCCGCTCGCCGCCGGCTGGAGCGATCTCGGCGCCTGGGACGGCGTGTGGCAGGTGAGCGAGAAGGACGCCGACGGCAACGCCTGGCGCGGCGACGCGCTGCTGCGCGACAGCCACAACACGCTGGTGCACGCAACGAATCGATTGGTCGGCGTCGTCGGCCTCGACAACGTCGTCGTCGTCGAGACGTCCGACGCGGTGCTCGTCGCCGACCGCGAACGCAGCCAGGAGGTGAAGCACATCGTCGCCCAGCTCGGCGCGGCCGGACGCAGCGAACATACCGTGCACCGCCAGGTGCACCGTCCTTGGGGGTGGTACGACAGCATCGACCACGGCCCGCGCTTCCAGGTCAAGCGCATCATGGTCAAGCCGGGTGCCTCGCTCAGCCTGCAAAAGCACCACCACCGCGCCGAGCACTGGATCGTCGTCAGCGGCACGGCCGAAGTGACGAACGGCGACCAGGTGATCCTGCTGACCGAAAACCAGAGCACCTACATTCCGCTCGGCACGGTGCACCGTCTGGCCAATCCCGGCAAGCTGCCGCTCGAGATCATCGAGGTGCAGTCGGGCAGCTACCTCGGCGAGGACGACATCGTCCGCTTCGAGGACAACTACGGCCGCACACCGGGTTGACGGCCGCACGGCGAGACAAATTCGACGCTTGCGCCTGATTCGTGCGCCGCTCACCGGCTCGCGGGGTGGTGACGCGTGCCTTGCGCGACCACAATCCCGGCACGACAGCTTCCTGCACGCCCCCTGCTCGCGACAAGATGACCAGCGGTCTGATTCGGGAACTGCGCAACAGCCTTGCAGTTCATGCTGACCGCATCGCGGTCGAAGGCGCGAGCTGGATCCTGAGCTACCGCGATCTCGATCGCGAGTCGCGTCGCCTGGCCGCCAGGCTGCGGGAACACGGCGTCCGCGACGGTCACATCGTGCCCCTGTTGATGTGCCGCTCGCCGCGCTTCGTCGTTGCGATGCTCGCTGTGCTGCGCTGTGGCGCGGCGTATGCGCCGATCGACATCGCGAGCCCCGCACTGCGCCAGGCGGCGATGCTCGACGTGCTGGACAGCCCCGTCCTGCTCGTCGACGGCAGTGCCGAGGCCAGTCTGTCGGCCAACCGTCGCGTCCTCGATGTCGGTGATGCGCTGGCGCCCGCACTTTCCGATGCGCCAACGCAATGGCCGGAGGTGTCCGACGAGACGCCTTGTGTCGCGATGTTCACTTCCGGCTCCACCGGTGTCCCCAAGGGCGTCGTCGTGCCGCACCGCGCTGTTCAGCGCCTCGTGATCGGCGCCGACTACGCGGAGTTTCGCGCCGACGCGCGCTGGGCGCAGGTGTCGTCACTCGGCTTCGATGCCTCGACGCTCGAGATCTGGGCACCGCTCATGCATGGTGCGTGCTGCGTGATCCAGGAAGCGCCTGCGCCGTCGCTCGATCAGTTGGCCGCGTTCCTGATCGACCGCGAGATCACCGATCTGTGGCTCACATCGGCGTTGTTCAACGCCGTCGTCGATGACCGGCCGGATGCGCTGCGCGGGCTGCGCCAACTGCTCACCGGAGGCGAGCGGGTATCTCCAGCGCATGCGCGCGCCTGCCTTGCGCAGTATCCGAGGCTCAAGCTCATCAACGGCTACGGCCCCACAGAAAACACGACCTTCAGCCTTTGCCATCCGATCGGCGAAGCCGACGTGATGAGCGGCCGAGACCTTCCGATCGGCCGACCGATCGCCGGCACGGTCGCGCGCGTCGTGACGGATCAAGGTGCGGATGCGGCGGATGGCGAGCTTGGTGAACTGTGGGTGTCTGGGCGAGGCGTTGCACTCGGCTACCTCGGCGACGAAGCCCTCACGCGCGCGAAGTTTGTCGATCACGCGGGCATGCGGTGGTATCGCACCGGCGACAAGGTGCTCCGCCGGCCCGACGGGGTGCATGAATTCCGCGGCCGGCTGGACCGCCAGGTCAAGTTGCAAGGCCACCGCATCGAGCTCGACGAGGTCGAGCGCGTGCTCGGCGCCTGCCCAGGAGTCGGCGATGCCGTCGTGCTCGTGCTCGGCGCAGACGCCGATGCGGGTTCGCGCCACTTGGCCGCGGCCTACGGACCCGCCGGTTCCACCCTTGCGTCGGTCGTCGATGTGCGCGAGTGGCTCGCCGCGCGCCTGCCACCCCCTGCCGTGCCGCACGTGCTGCATCCGATGCAGCAACCGCCGATCAACCTGAGCGGCAAGGTGGATCGCCGTGCGATAGAGGCGATGATCGCTGCCGGGACGACAACGGATGAGATCGCTCCCGATGCCCCGCTGCGAACCGACACCGAACGCGCGCTGGCGCAGATCTGGGAGCGTTGTCTGCCTGGCGCCCGCATCGATCGCGATGCGGATTTCACTGCGCTCGGTGGCACCTCCTTGCTGGCGCTGCGCATCGCCGCCGACGTTGCACGGACGCTGGGCCGCGCGCTCGATCCGATCGACGTGCTCAGGCACCCGGTGTTGGCCGCGCAGGCGAGATTGATCGACGCGAGCGGGCCGGCGAGCGCATCGGCGAACGCAGACAACGGCTCGGCGCTGACGTTGACGCGGGCGCAGCGGTCACTGATCCAGGCCTCCCGACTCGACGCGAGCGGGTGCGCCTACCTCGTGCATGTCGCGATCGAGATCGACGCTGGATTGACGAGAGGCGCACTGCACAGCGCCTTCGAGCGCCTGATCGCGCGCCACCCGATGTTGCGCGTGCGCGTTGCGTTCGAGGGTGAACACATCGAAGCGGGCCTGCCCGCAGCGCCGGTTGCCGGTTGGTGGATCGAACACCAGTCGCTCGCCGCCCGACCGGAGCAGGGAAACTGGCCGGACGCAGTGATGCGCGAACTCAACCGCCCGTTGGCGCTCGGTACCGCAGGGCCGACCCGTGTGCAGACCTGGACGCTCCCGACAGGCGGCACGTTATGCGTCTGGACAGTGCATCACTTCGCGATCGACGAGGCCGCGATCGATCGCGCGCTGATTGAACTCGACGCGTTGTTGCGCAACGCGCCGCTCGAGCCGGTGTACGGCTCGGCATTCGCCTTTCACGCGATCGAGCGCGCGTGGACCGACGAGCCGGCCGCGAGACAGCAGGCGGCGGAGATCGCAATGCGCCTCGCAGGCCACAAGCCGCCGTTGCCAGCGCCGCCACGCCCCGGCGCCGAGCGCGACCTGCCCATCAGCGCCGAACTTGTCGCCGCACTCCACGCCGCAACAGCCCGCTGGGGTTGCACGCCCTTCACACCGCTGATGCACGCCTGGGGGCGCGCGCTGCAGGAGGTCTTCGGGCTGGAATGGGCCTGGGTCGTCGCACCGTTCTCGCGACGCACCGAACCGGAGTTGCTCGAACCCTTGGGCTTCCTGCTCGATCTGCGGTTGATCGAGGCCGGCACGCGCGCGGACGAATCGGCGGCACACGCACTGGCACGCGTGCATCACGAGTTGCTCGATGCGCAACGCTCGAACATTCGCTCGGTGGACCTCGTCGCCGACGCGGTGACCGCAATCGACCCGGCATTGCGCCCGGCGATGACGCAATTCGCGATCACCTGGCGCCAAGAACCCGAGCGCGAAATGTCGTTTGGGCAAACGCGTGCACGGCTGCGCGCCGTGCCACAACTCGGTGCGCGCTTCGGCTTGACGCTGCACGCCTTCAGCCGTGCCGATGGCATCGGCGCCCGGCTCGAATTCGTGCGCGAAGCGCTCGATGCCGGAAGGGTGGACGCGGTCGCCGCAGCGTTCGTTCGGCAGCTCACAATCGTCTGCGAGATTGGGGACGCTGCCACGCTACAGCCCTCCGGCGTCGCACAGTCGGAGCGCACCTCTGCGGAGCCTGTCGTGCCGGCGGGCGCAGTAGCGGCACGACGGCAGGCCGAAGCTGCGTGGACGCACTGGCTCGGGCGCGCTCCGCAAGACGATGAAGCCGACTTCCTGCGCGACGGCGGCTCGTCGCTGACCGCGATGCGAATGTCCGCGGCGCTGCGGCGTCAGAGCGGCGTCGCGATCGACGTCGCGTCCTTTCTCGCGCGTCCGCGCTTCGGGGCACTGTGCGCCCAGTTGGCGCAACCGGCACGAATCGCCGACGTGCCGGCCCTCACGCTGCTCGGTCCGCGCGACTATCGACGGCTGATGCTCGTGCTGCCCGGCGCGCGCGGCGGCGCGCTTGGCATGTTTCGCCTCGCCGACGAGTTGCATCGCCGGCTTCCGCGCGACTGGTCGGTCGGCATCGTGGACATGCACGCAATCATGCAGCGGGCGCCCGAGGCGGAGCGCCCCTGGTTCTTCGCGCAGCAACTGCGGCAGATCGCGCTCGACATCGGATCCTCCCGGCTCGGTGGCGTCGTCGGCTTCTCCCTCGGCGGGCTGATGGGCATCGATCTGGCTTTGCTGCACGATGCCGATGAGCGCGCCAAGGCACCCCTGTGGATGATCGACACCTATGCGCCGCGCATGATGCAGATGGGGCGCGGTGCGAAGCTCAGGCGTGCCGCGGCGAGCGCGCTGCGGCACCCGATCGAGGCGGCACGACACGCCGCCGAATGGTGGGGCAGGACCCAGTCGTCCTCCAAAGCGACACAGGCAGAGGCCGAGCTCGACGGCCCGCGCTGGCGATCGCTGCTGGAAGACTATGCGGCGAGAGGCAATGCGCCGACGCGGTCGGTGGCGGCGACACTCGTCCACTCGCGCGTGACCGAACGTCGCTCCGGCCTGCTGAGGTTCGCGGCAACGAACGGCTTCGACCCGCGCGCCTTCGCGCAACTGCGCGTGATCGACTTCGACGTGGAACACAACGAGTTGAGGCGCGGTGCGGCGCCGAAGGTGGCGCAACTGATCGCAGACGACGTTCGGGAGATGCAGCCACTCGATCAAAGCCAAGCAGGTCTGCGATGCTGAGCTGGCCGCCGTCGCATGAGGACTGGCAAGATTGCCTGTCGCAGGGCGATATCGTCGTCGTCCTGACAACCGTATCAGGTCCGATCGCCGCTGCGCGGAGCGTCTCTCGGCTGCAATGCAAGGGGTTGCTGGAGCAGTTTCCCGGACATCTTGCGAGCCGCAGCGCCACTGCAGGACTCGCCGCGGTGGCCTTGTCCAAGGCGACACGCATCGGCGTCGATGTGGAGCGCATCGACCCGTACCTGGTACTCGACGCCGAGTTCCTCGAAGTTGCGCTGCATCTTGCCGAGCGCGCGACGATAGGGCGGCGCAACCCAGCTGCCTTCCACCGCCTCTGGACCCGCAAGGAGAGCGCACTCAAGGCCGCCGGTGTTGGCCTTGCGCTACCCCCAGCGACCGTGCACGTGGGATGGGACACCGAAGACTGGAGCAGCGTCGGCTTCGGCGCGCGCGCATCGGTCGCATCGGTACGCTCGCTCGCGTCGCCACCCGGCTTCGCGGCCGCGGTCGCGACGCTCGGCGCACCGCGAGGCGTGCAAATCGTGACGCATTTCACGGCACCGTAGTCGTGTCTTGACCCTCGGCAGGCTTGCCCTGCGCGCACCGGCCTGCGGCGGGTGACTGGCCCGCGGTGTGCACTTGTAAGAGCTGTACGACCCCGTTCTGATACTTCAAGTCGCGCGCGCTTGCGACCGACAAGACCGGCACAAACCGCGATTGCGCGGTGCCAGTCCACGTCTGCGGAGCGCGTAACATGAAGCTTGCCCCTTGGGCCCGAATCGGGTCGCCGGCACAACCGAAAAGACTCCAAGTGAGCGTTGCACTTCTCGCGGCGATCGCGATGCTCTCGGCCTGCGGGCCTGGCGAGGATCCAGCCGACATCGCGACGCCGAACGCGGCGACGGAACAGTCGCAAGGCCGTGTCACGCTGGCGAAGTTCGAGGCTGGTAGCGGACGTGAAGGCGCGTTCGTTCCCAAGCTGCAGCCGCAGGAGACGGAAGCCGAGGCCGCTTCGACAACGCCGAATGTGATGCCGCTGAGCGCGGCACCACCTTTCGTTCCCGCGCCAGCACCCGCCACGGTGCCGATGATCACCCCCGTGTCGGTTCGCCCCGCGCCACCGAAGTTCATCCCCGCACCCGCACCTGCAACGCCGCCGGTGATTGCGCAGCTTCCCCCTACAGGCGATACGCCACTGCCGCGGCCCGTTCCTCTTCCCGTGCCGGCACCCGATCCGGTGCCGCCGCCTCCCGCGCCAATGCCGCCACCGGCACCGACTCCGCCTCCGCCGCCCGCCCCAGCGCCGCCGCCCTCCCCATCGCCCGTGCCCGGCGCCGACCCGCGGACCCCCGGCGCGGTGGGCAACTTCTTCATCCGGCATTCATTTCCGGACATCGAGACCGCCGAGACACCGATCAGTCTGGCCTATCTCAACTCGGTGCCGGCCGGCTCACAGGGCCGCATCACCGTCTCCGGCGGGCATCTGTCGCTGAACGGTCAGCGCATCCGGCTCTACGGCATCAACATGCCGCTCGGCGCGACGATGCCGAGCAAGGAGGAGGCGCCGGTGATTGCCGCGCGGTTGGCGAAGGAAGGGTTCAATGCGGTGCGCTTGTTCGGCTTCGACATCCCTGCTCGCGTCACCGAACACGTTCACGGTCACCTACAAGCAGCAGGGGTGCTCAACACGGACAACACGCTCAACGCCGAGGCGATGGACAGACTCGACAACTTCGTCCATCGAGTTGCAGCGCGCCGGCCTCTACGTTTCCTTCCCGCTGCACGCGAGCCACAAGTATATCTGGCAGCGCCCGACTGCATCGACTGGTGCGAAGGACTGGACAACTACCTGCCGTCACTGATCAGTCGAGCAGAAGGCGTTCGCGGCTGCCTTCCTGAATCACGTGAACCCATACACCGGCTTCGCATACAAGGACGATCCGGGCGTTTGGACCTACGAGATCAACAACGAGAATTCGCTGACGCACCGGTGGGCGAACGGAACGATCGACCGCTACCTGACTGAGACCCGCGTTCGCAGCCAAGTATGGGGAGCCGCTGCAAGAGCTTGTGGCGCGCTTGGGCGCAGCGCAAGTACGCGACGCCCGGCTGCTGCCGGCGCCGCTTGGGGCCAGACCGTCAGCTGCGTGGTCGGATGTGACAGCCCCACTGCGGTCGCAGCGATTGACGCTGCCGGTGCAGCTGTACAAGGATTGGATCGAATTCATGGCCGATACCGAGTCGGCATACAAGCAGGACATGTCCGCTTACCTAAAGCGAACGCTGGGCGTGCAGGCGCTCGTCTACGGCACGCAGGCCAACTACAACCAACCGTTCAGCCGCGATGGCATGGACGTGAGCGACATTCACAGCTACTTCGGCGATCTCGGGACGAACACCGGACTGACGAACTCTCCGGGCAACGGGCGGCCGGTCTTCGAGGTTCAGAACAAGTCCGTGCTTGCCGTTCGACGATGTTCGGAAGGCCGGCTACTACGGCAACTTCGAGAGCAAGTCGCTCGATGGAAGCCCAACATCATCACCGAATACACGTATCGCGACGGCAACCAATACATGGCCGAAGCCGAGCCGCTGATGTCCGCGTTCGCCGGATTTCAGGATCTGGATGCGATCTTCCTGTTCAATTACCACGGCATGAACTACAACGCTGATCCGGCACACTTATCCGGGTTGGTACAACACGACAGTCAACGCGGTCACACGCGTGGCTGCCGCGCTGTCGTTCCGCCGGGGTGACTTGACGCCCGGGGCGCCACAGATCCTGAAGAAGACCCGGCAATCGTTTCTCGATGCGATGGCCGCCAAGCGATCGATGACGCAGTCAACTTCGACTTCGGCGGCGACGCGCGTGCACCAGTCACGCGCAACATGTACGTGCAGGTCGTGAACTCACCGGCGGAAGAGCAGATCGTCAGCCGGAGGACGAGCGGTAGAGGGAGCATTCACCAGCACGACGGGCCAGATCGTCTGGAGGCCGCAGGACCGGATCACGGTGGACACGCCGCGCACGCGGTCCGCGGTCGGCTACTTCCGCAACACTGACGTGAGCTGGGCGCTGGCGTCGACGTGAGGGTCGGCGAGACAATGAACAACTACGCCGTCGTGTCGCTGACTTCGCTGAACGACGCCGAAGTGCTGCCCTCGAACCGCATGCTGTTCAGCATCGCGGGCTACTTCACCGTGCCGGGCGAGTATCCGCGCAAGCCGGGCGATCGACGCTATTCGTGGGGTGACGACACGCCTCGCATCGAGGCCGTGCCGGCGACAGTGCGGATTTCGACGAATGCCGATGTAGTGGTCACAGCGCTCGACGCCACCGGCGCGCGCAAGGCCGACGTTCCGGTCGTGCGCAGGGATGGCCGGATCGAATTCGTGACCGGCCCCGCCTACGACACAGGCTGGTACCTGATCGAGACCCGCGCCAAGTAGGCCCCCTCCCTTATCACACCTAGCATCTTCGAACGCTGCGCAAATCGTTGACAAAGGCTACGCCCCGTAAGTCCCCGTAAGAGTGCTTAGGCATCGAGTCTCGGCTGTCGAAAATATCGGCAACCAACGTCAACTCTGGCGTCAAAGCTTCAGGAATCGGACATGCGATCGGGTATCGGGAGGCGCCACTGTCAAGGCGCGGGAGGGCGATCGGCCAGCCAATCGGCGCTGACGTTGTGTCTTGTTGCGAGCATCGGCGTTCTGTCGGCATGTGGTGGCGGCGATGGCGGCGGCGAAGCTCCAAAAGCTGGTGCCTTTGCCGACAGCACAACCAGCGCTGCTGCACATTCATCAGCCACGGCCACCGCGATCGGCGTCGACGGTACCGACAGAGCGATAGTCACTCCGCCTTCCGCCGACGAGAGCGTCGTTGAGGACGCCTCGCCAGTGGGAGTGAGCGGTACGCAGATATCGGGTGACGTGCCCACTGTGCGGGGCGACGCCGTTCGCTTTCTCGCACGATCGACTTTCGGTCCGACGGATGCGGACATCGACCGACTGATGTCGATCGGCTACACGAACTGGATCAACGAGCAGGCCGCGAAGACGCCCTGGACGGCTCGCGCCTATGTCGAGGCGATGGCCCGCTCGCGGTCCGTGGGCCAAGGCGACGTCATGAACGGCATCTGGAAGCTCATGATCGCCGACCCGGCGCAGCTGCGCATTCGCGTCGGCCTCGCCTGGTCCGAGATCTTCGTCATCTCGCTCGATAGACGGCGCGATTCACAGCGAGCCGCGCGCGGCTGCGGCGTACTTCGACACGCTGACGCAAAAGGGGCTCGGGAATTTCCGTGACCTGCTGCAGTCGGTGGCGCTGCATCCGATGATGGGGGGCTACCTGTCGCATCTGGGCAGCGAGAAGGCAAACCCGGAGACGGGTCGCGTCGCCGACGAGAACTTCGCGCGCGAGGTCATGCAGTTGTTCACTATCGGTCTGTATCAGCTCAATCCGGATGGCACGACAGAAGCTCGATGGCAAAGGCCAGCCGATCGAGACCTACTCCGCAGACGACGTTGCCGGGCTGGCCAAGGTGTTCACCGGCTGGAGCTGGCGCTGCTCATTCGGGGCCGACCGATCGTTGTTTCCTCGCCGGCTCGCCCCGAAGCTCCGGCGATCCTGATACTGGCTTCAAGCCTATGGTCGGCTATCCACAATTTCACAGCATCGAGCAAAAGCGCTTCCTGGGCGTCACGATCCCGGCGCAAACGGTGGCGGACCCAGACGGCGACTTGAAGATCGCACTCGACACGCTATTCAACCACCCGAACACCGCGCCGTTCATCTCCAGGCAATTGATCCAGCGCCTGGTGACGAGCAACCCGAGCCCGGCCTACGTCAGCGCCGTCGCTGCAGTCTTCGCCAACAACGGCAGCGGTGTTCGTGGCGACCTGAAGGCCGTCGTCAAGGCGATCCTGACGCATCCCGAGGCGAGCGCACTGTCGTCGACGAGCGGCAAGGTTCGGGAGCCGATGCTGCGGCTGACCGCGTTTCTTCGCGCATTCCGCGCAACGTCGTCCTCCGGCGTCTACGGTGTCGGCAGTACGATCGAGTGCGGGTTCACAGCTGGCGCAGAGCCCCCTCTACTCGCCATCCGTATTCAACTACTACCGACCTGGCTATGTCGCCCCGGGGACGCTCGCAGCGGCGCAGGGACTGGTGACGCCGGAGATGCAGATCGCCGACGAGGCCTCGGTCCCCGGCTACGTGAACTACATGCGCTGGAACATCGAGCGCGGTGTCGGCGGCATCGATCCGGCAACCGGCAAGCGAGATCTGCAGCCCAACTACAGCGCCGAGATCGCACTCGCCGACAAGCCGACCGATCTCGTCGAGCGACTGAACACTAAGCTTACGGGCGGCCTGATGAGCAGCAACCTGAAGAGCGAGATCCGCAACGCGCTCGGCAAGATCGCGATTCCGGCGCTCAAGAGCGATCACAGCAACATTGCAGCGGTCGACGAAGCAAAGCGCACCCGCGTGCATTGCGCGCTGCTGTTCACGCTTGCTTCACCTGAGTTCATCGTCCAGAAGTGACACGCAGAGCCATTCAAATGACATCCAGCAACGCTTCAAGACGCCTGTTCCTGCGCCAAGCCGGCGCGCTCTCCTTCCTCGGCAGTTCCGCGGCACCCTTTGCGCTGAACCTGGCGGCCATGGGATCGGCCGCGGCAATGAGCGGGGGCGACTACAAGGCGCTCGTCTGCGTCTATCTCTCCGGCGGCAACGACGCGTACAACACCGTGCTCGCGACCGACACGACGTCGTGGAACAACTACACCGCCGTTCGCAACCAGGCGCCGGAGTCGATCGCGTTGCTTTCGCCCGGTGTAGCGCCCAATCCGGGCGCGGCCGCGGGATCTCCTGCGCGGCTCGGCGGCGTGCTGCCGATCGCGCCCACGAACCCGCAAGGCAGGAGCTTCGCGCTCCATCCGCAGCTCGCGTCGCTGCAGTCGATGTTCAACAACGACCGACGCCTCGCCATCGTCGCCAACGTGGGGCCGCTCGTCATGCCGACGACAAAGGCGCAGTACGCAAGCATCACGCACCCTCGCCCGCCAAGGCTGTTCTCGCACAACGATCAGCAGAGCAACTGGCAGTCCTTCGCTTCAGAAGGCAGCACCCGTGGATGGGGCGGGCGCATGGTGGACTTGCTGGCGTCGATGAATTCGAACGCCACTTTCAGCGCAATCTCGGCCGGCGGCAATGCCGTTTGGCTCTCGGGGCAGACGGTCCGCCAGTATCAAGTCAACACGAACGGCGCGATTCTCTATGGCGTCGACACTGGCGGCAGCCTCTACGGCTCACACGACATCGGCGCACGCGCTGCAACGCATCGCAAGCCACCCGACGACAAACCATCTGTTCGAACAGGACTACGCGGCGCTCACTCAGCGATCGATGGACGCCGAGCTGGTGATGCGCAATGCGTTGAAGCCGGGCAGCAACTCGATCTGGGGAACGCCGGTGTCGGGCACCTACGACCCGAATGCAGATCCCAAGCTGCAATACATCAGTCCGATCTCTGGCCGCGCGACGGTGAGCCTGCTTGCCAAGCAATTGCAGGTCGTGGCGCGCATGATCGACGCAAGCGGCGCGTCCGGTATCGGCGCACGGCGGCAGGTATTCTTCGTCGGCATCGGTGGTTTCGACACCCACAACGAGCCAGAACGCGAGCCACGCCGAACTGATGGCCGCGCTGGCGCACGGGCTGCGCTATTTCGACACGACGCTCGGCAACCTCGGGCGCGCGCGACAAGGTGACAACCTTCACCGCATCGGACTTCGGCCGCAGCTTCACGAGCAATGGCGACGGCACCGATCACGGCTGGGGCGGGCACCAGTTCGTGATGGGCGGCGCTGTCAAGGGCGGCGACATCTATGGGCGCTTCCCGGTGCTGGCGCAAAGAACCGCACCGACAACCACTTCGACGGAAGCGCCGATCAATTGCTCAACGGCGTGCTGTTGCCGCAACTGTCGGTCGACCAGTACGGCGCAACGCTGGCGCGCTGGTTCGGTGTTTCCGACGGTCAGATGAGCGACGTGTTCCCGAACCTAGCGAACTTCGGCACGCGCAATCTCGGCTTCATGGCCTGACCGCTGTCGCGCGGCGTTGGATCGCAGGAAGCGCTGTTTTCCCGCGAGGTCGCTCGCTGCCCGCTGAGAACGAAGTGCTGCGTGGTTGCGTACCCCCGCATTCGGGGGATTGCACACCCGGCGGGAGGTGTGAGGGCGCCAAATCCGACTACGATGCCGGCTCACTTCCCGGTGCAATCGAATGAGCGCGGCAACACTTGGCTCGCAAGGGCTCGCTGGCGGTGACACCACGCGGCTCGCTCGCTCCGCATTGAGGACTGCGGCCCTGGTGGCGATCGCGTCGACGCTCGTTTCCTGTGGCGGCCGCGGCGAAGACGGCGACGAATCGCCGTTGTCCGCGGCGAATGGTGCGTCTGCGCTGGCAAGTACGACCGGGAAGTTGATCTTCTCGGCGGATTTGCGCACCGGCCTCGACGGATTTTCCTATCTGCGGGCCTCTCAGGCGACCGTCTTGGACTACGACGGCGTGAATCTCCCGCTGGCGGTAGGCGAACCCGGCTTTGCGGGCGGACGACGGGTCAAGAACGAGTTTCTCAATTCGGAGCAGCCTTCACGGTGGACGCTCTTGGCCGATGGGGCGAGTTCCTACGACAGCAGCGCGACAGCGGCATTCGAAGGAAAGACCATCGGAGTGCTGCGTGTGCGCCATGCCGAGGGCCAGACGGGCGCACCCTACGTAATCCAGCCGTTCAGCCCCGAGCCCGGGAATCGCTCGCCGGGACTGTTCAGCTCGCGCTTCATGCTTCGGCAGACCGAAGGTGCGACAGGGCTGTCGTGGACGCATCAGGGTCGAACGCACGGGCAGTTCATCGGATCCGAATCGAACAGCCCGCGGACCTCGCTCAGTCTGACCAACGGCTCGTGGCAAACCACATCGCAGACGATCCCGCTGTACGAGCAGCATCCCGGCTGGATCGTGGAGGCGCCGAAAACGGTACTGGGGAGCGCGGCAAGTTTCGATATCGCACACATGCAGTTCGAAGACGTCACGGGATTCAAGGCGGGCAAGGAATGGTCCAGCGAGTATGTCCCCAGTGGCAGCCAGCCAGGTATCAGGTGGTTTGAAACGACGAAAGGCACCCAGCGCACATGCTGCTCAGCGTGGAACCCGACCTACGGCACCTTCAACTCGGCGAACCAAGCCGTTAGCGCCGGAGGCGATCTGCTCGACGGCAAGGGCGCCGCTGTCGAGGTTAAAGGCTTGATGCTGGAAGGCGCCGCCACGAATCTGGTTCTGTGGAGCGGGCTGGGTCAGGTCGGTGTGGCGGTACTCGACGGGCGTTCCAAGAACTACAGCTTCGTCGCGCCGGCCGAAGCCGGATCGAGCGACATCTTTCTCGACCCGCGTTCGGGCCGGTTCACTTGGAAGTCGAAGGACATCGCACTCGTTTCGGGTGGCGCAGACCGGCTCAGGTCGTCTACCACCGACTTCATTGCGCAAGGCTGGCGAGCCGGCATGGGAGCTTGGCTGTTCTTGACGGAGTCGCGCGCTGGCGCGGCCGACGGCGGCGTACAAGGACCGTTCGTGATCGCATCGGTGAGTCCACACGAAGTGGTCTTCACGAGTTCGGGTCAATTGATATCGAAGCCCGTCGGGCAGTTCGTGAATCTGGCCCGCATTCCGAATCGCGGTGATGACATACTGATCGTGCGCAACGACGGATCAAACCATCGCAGCACTGTCGCCTCGGTCGTGTTGCCGGCAATTCCGCAGTCGACCGACCCGGACGGACACCAGCACTTGTCGGTGATGGTGACGCTGGACGACGCGATGCCGAGTGATGGCATCCACGGCGGCAACGCGAGCAGCAACAACAATCAACCCGTCTACTACTACTCCCGGGCTGACATCACGATAGCCGCGAAGCCCAGCAACGGCGGCCCGGCGGGGACTTATTGGATAACTCGAGAATGGAGAAAGGTTGTCGAGGCCGGGTTCGGATTCCAACTCTACAACGGGCTGGTCTACGAGCTCAAAGGAGCGTCGAGCGGGAATACGGTGTTCGATTTCACGGGCGCGGCGGGGACCTACGGCAGACAAACCTCGGCGAGCGCCGTGGTGAGGCGCGTGGCGGGCAGCGGCAAGCCCCTCCTGATGCTCCAGTCGCACCCTGACGCAGTGCCGTTCACCAACTTCGAATTCGAGCGCGTCGAGTGGCGCGGCGTCAGCTTGAACGGCACCGGAAATCTGCGCGTCTTCGTTCCTGCGAACACAACGGTTCAGGTCGCGCTCCCGCAGGTCGAGCAGGCCGCCGCGGGTCGACAAGCCAACGCATCGTCCGTCATCGGGACGCGAGGCTCACCCGGCCTCCGCGCACCTGCCACCGCGTCGCGGCCATGGAATCAGGCCCTGAACAACGCACGCATCGCATTCGAATTCACCCCCTCCTTCGCGTCAACTGACAGGCAGACACTGTGGACGATCTACGGTGGCGCCAATTCGTATGCCGAGATTGCGATGATCGGCAGCAAGTTGCAGTTTGTGCTCAAGTCCGCGACCAAAGAGGATGTGGCTGAGATCGAGACGGCGCTCGGGACCATGCTGGTAGAGGCCACGGTTTCTGCCGGCCGCATGCGAATAGCGGTCAACGGGGTAGAGAGCCTCACCCGAACGACGACTCTCGGCATCGGGACCGGAACACAGTATTTGGGTTCACTGGCGGGACAGAACCCTGCTTACGGGGCGATTCGGAATCTGAAGATTTACGACACGGCGCGCGCCGGGCTGTTCTAGCCACGCCGCGCATCCTGGCCTGGGACCGAATGAGTGTGGACGGCACCGGCTTCAATGTGCCAGCGCCGACTCGATCTCTTCGTCGATAAGCGCAAACATCGCGTCGTCGCGAAAACGGTTCTCAAAGAGAACACGGCCTTGCCGGCCCAGGCCTGCACGCCCGGACGCGTCGTCCATCAGTACCCGCAACGCGGTGGCGAACTGCTTCGCATCGCCCGGTACAACCAGCTTGCCGGTCACGCCGTCGATCACCCCTTCGCGCACTCCGCCCACATCGGTCGCCACGATCGGGAGTCCGTTCGCAAGCGCTTCGACCACAACGTAGGGAAAGCCCTCCCACGACGAACTCATCAAGAGGATGTCGCTTGCCTGCATGATGCATGGGACATCGGACCGACGACCCAGAAAGCGAATCCGATCTGCCATGCCCAACTCGACGGCGTGGCGTTCGAGCCGTTGACGTTCCTCTCCTTCGCCCACGAGAAGCAAGCACCAGGACGCGTCCTCGATGAGCGCCAGCGCGTCCAGCATCAGGCCGAAGTTCTTCTGTTCGGACAAGCGCCCCACCGCGCACAGCAGCGTCGCGGAGTCGGGCACCTGGCATTCGCGACGCAACGCACTTCGTGCTTGGGCGGTGCAGATACGTGGGGCTCCGGTATGCCGTTGTGAATCACGCGAATCAGGCTGCCCGGTGTGCCGCAGTCATCGCGAAGCCAATGCGCAATGTCTTCGCTGACCGCGATCGCCCTGTCTCCCCAAAGACTGGCCTTGGCGCGATCAGGGAAGCGGTTGTGAACCGTCGTGATCAGACGCAGCGGAACAGCAGCGCACGATGCTGGCCATGAAGGCGGGATACCGGTGGTGCGCATGCATCAGGCGAACACGATGGCGCATACACGACCCACGCCAAGTGCAGCAGGTCGAGTGGCGCAAGCCAGAATCGCCCGCGCCCAGGCATCGTGAACACCGGCCCCGCTGCCGCCATGCGTGGATCGATGAAGCCACCGGCAATGTAGAAGCCAACCGGATGGCGCTTGGCCACATGCAGCGCGACGTCGATCAGGTTCTTCTCGGCGCCGCCGCCGAAGTGCATCTGCTTGAAGGCGAACAAAATCACTCGAAGTCGCATCTAAAGAAGTCGCCTCGCGCACTCGGCGGGGCACACCCGGCATCCATCCACCGCCGTTCCGTGCGGGTGTGTCGCCAAGAATCACGGCGCCCCGACAGGCGCACCGCATACGTGATCCGAATGCTTGTCGATGTATTTCTTCGACAGCATGTGATACAGCACCTCTACCGCGAACACGGGGTTGAGCATGTGCGCCAGTTCCTTGAAGAAGCCCTGCCTTGCGCGCTTGCCGCGGATCTTGCCGAAAACCGTGACGACGAACGTGGACAGGTTCACCACATGCGGTGCCTTCATCCCCGAAGCGCGCAGCGCCGCGGCCTCGCCTTCGCGGCGGCCAATGCGGTCGAGCAGGTAGCGCAACTTGGCCGGCACTTCACCGAAGCAGTCTTGATGCAGCGCCTCCATCAGGGAAAGTATGGTGCGCATGCCCGGCCCGGCATGGCTCGCCTTGCTGACGGCGACGACCTTGTCGAGCCCCGCTTCGTCCATCGCCTGCATCAGATAGGCGTAGGTGTAGAACACCTCCAGCGGCACGATGCGATGCATCAGCACGGAATGCAGCGCCAGCACGACCATTTCCGCCTCGGGCTTGAATACCTTCACCGGCGCTTCGTGACCCTCGACGTGCGCGTCCGTCACGTAGTCGCGCAGCAGTGCCGAGTCCATATAGGGCATGTGGTCGGCCGCGAGCTCACGATAAAAGTCGATGTAGAAGCGCCCTCCCGCCTTGTCCTTGAAGAACTCTCCCCCCTGAAGTTCATCGAAGAACTCGTTTTGCATGTCCTTCGGGCCAGTCAAGCGGTAGTTCTGGCCCAGCAGGTAGTCGCCCGCCTTTTGGTAGTCCTTCAGGTCGCCGAGGTAGAGGCAGTCGATGTCGTTCGGCGTTCCTCGATACGGCCGCAGCGTCTTCGTCACGGCGTGTGGGATGCCGCCTTGCGTCAGCACCGTGGAGAGTCTGACGATGGTGATCAGCGTTTCAAGTTGCCGCGCCTTGATCTCATCGCGCTTGGGTGCCAGCCGATCGAGCTTGCCGGCGCGTTCCAAAGCTTCGAAGTACAGCATCTCGACGTTGTTGCGAAAGGCCACGTTAAACAGCGCTTCGTCTTCGATGGGTTCGTCCGGCGCGCGGCCCGGCAGCAAGCGGCGATCCGATGTAGCGCAAGAGCGAGCGGGTCGGGTTGTCGATCATCGTTTCAAGTTTGGTTCAAGTTCAGGTCGCGTAGCAAGCGCGCGCAGTTGTCGGCCACCGGAGCGTCGCCTGATAGTTGCCTTGCGGTGCTTGCCGAAGCCAGCGCGCGATAGAAGCGATCACGTTCCTGAAGGTAGGCAATCGACGGTACGTCGTCCTTGCGGGACAGCGCGACCTCGGGTGCGATCGCGACGAAGTACTCCAGATCAGGGGTCGGTGCCAACTTCTCCAGCACCTTCAACGCGCGCAGCATGCGATCGGTGTCGCCATTCACGATGACGGCGTAGTCGAGCGCAAGATCCTGGTAGTAGCGGTCGCAGATGACAATCTTGCCCAGCAGCCGCGGCCAGCCCACCTTCCACCATGCCTGTGGCAAATAGTCGAGCACCATCACCCAGAAATAGATGCCGTGCGCGAAGCGCAGTTTGCCCATGCCCTTGCGCTTGGCTGCCATGTGCGCTTCGTAGTCCACCGTTTTGGGTGCCTTGCGCACGAGCAGGAATTTCGCCGCTGCGATCAGGGCTTGAGCAGCACCGGACGCAGCGTCGCCCAGCGCGCCACCGCAGGCACGCCGCGCGCGGCAAGCTCGGCTTGCAGGGCACGGCTGAGCGTGCTCTTGCCGCAGCCGTCGATGCCCATCAGCGTGATCACGCGGCCCATCGCGTCACGCCCGAACATCGGTGAACTCTGCTTCCAGTTGCGTCACCACGAGGTCCCATGCAAACGCTTTCGCACGCTCGCGATTTCCGGTACGGCCCGCCACGCGCGCCAATGAGGCGTTCAAGCACTCGAAGCTCCCGTCGAAGTAGGCGAATGCCGGCCCTTCGTCGAGATACTCGGGCAGCGCCAGAAACCGAGTGCTCACAACTGGTTTGTCACAGGCCATTGCCTCGAGCACGGTGAGTGGGAATTCGATGCTGCCATTCGGATCGGTGACCGGGAACACGTAAACATCCGCGAGCCCATAGACGAGGTTGATGTCCTCGAAGTAGCGCCGCGCCACGATGACGCCCGCGTCGACAAGCGCCGCCTCGACTTCGGGCACAAACGGCGCGGTGGTCGAGCCCACGACCAGAACCTGCCAATCGCCTTCTCGCTGAAGCCGGATCAGCAGTTCGTGATTGCGGTTCCGATTGAGCGGGCCGATGTGAAGTGCCACTTTCTTCCCCGGGGCGAGGCCGAGATCGGCACGGAGTGCGGCGAGTGCATCACCATCTGCGACGGCTTTGAACTTGTGGATATCCACCCCGTTCCCGAGGCGACTCACTGGAACGCCAGTCGCGGCAAATCGATCATGCCAACGCTGGGACTGTGCGAAGAGAAGGTCCGGTCCGAACCACCTTAGCGCGCGAAAGAGCGACGCATCTGCAACGGGCTGAGCGCCGATGGCGGCGGTTCTCGATGATCGGCAGACCAGCTTGAGCAGAAAGAGAAGTCCCACTGTCTTGGCCGATGGCCCTTGCACTGAGAGCACAAGGTGAGGCTTGAAGCGTATCGCGTGCCAAAGATTGATCGGTGACAGGAGTTTGCGTTGATAGATCGACAGAACCTCATGCCGCGACGCGATCTCGCGTGTCAAGTTGCTGGCAACATTCTTTGCGCCTTCATCGAGCAAGCGACTTGTATCCCCCAAGACCAGAAACCGCATCGCCTGTGGCTAGCCTAGAACGGGGAGCGATAGAGCCCCGTCCTCTGGCGCAGGACGAGCAGGAGGAATCGCGGCCCACGAAGAAGATAGCGTCGCCAAAGGCGCTTGGGGTCCTGCGTCAGCCGATACAGCCATTCGAAACCAACGCGGCTGACCCATGCCGGAGCGCGCTTTAGGCTACCCGCTTCAAAGTCCAGTGCAGCCCCAATCGCCAGAAACCAACGCACCTGCGGCATGCGGCTGCGGTTGGCGTGAATCCACAGTTCCTGCTTCGGCGCACCCAGCCCGACGGCCAGTGCAGTCGCTCCGGAAGCATTGACGAGGTCGATGACCTCGGAGATTTCCCGCTCGTCCTCGCAGATTCGCATCGTGGGCGAATGCGCTGCGATGACGACTTCACGGCGGAGCCGTGTATTGATTCGGTTCATCGCCGTGCGGGCCACGCCCTCCCGCCCCCCAAGGAGAAACAGGCGCATTGAAGGGTTCTCGCGATGGTGCTCGCAAAACGCAGGGAAGATGTCTGAGCCTGACAACTTCTGGTGCACAGGCGACCCCAGAAAGCGCATGGCCCACTTGAGAATTTGACTATCTACGGTTACGAACTCGGCCTCGCGATAGACTTTCAAGAACTCCTGATGCTCCTGGAGCAAGAGCATGTGATCGGTGTTCGGCGTGACCAACATGCCCGAATCGAACGCGCGCAGGAACTGTTCCATCGTGAGGTTGTCAACCTCGACGTTGAGTACCCGACGGCGGCAATTCAAATTCGCGTTCAATGGAACGGACGCCGGTAGTAAACGTTGTAGTTGAGTGCTCTGGCCCGATCGCGCTTCTTCACAGCCGGGTTGCCAGCCACCATCGTGTAAGGCTCCACGCTCTTGGTCACGACACTGCCTGCCGCCACGACAGCGCCCTCGCCAATTGTGACGCCAGGCAAGATCAGCGCCCATGAGCCGACGACAACATTGTCGTGAATGATTACAGGCTTCTTCACTGTGTCGTAGTCCGGCGAGTCGATGTCGTGCTGCTCCGTCAGGATGCGCACGCCAGGGGTCAGGTCCACATTGTTGCCGATCGTGATCGTGCCGCGGCCATCGAGAAAGCAGTCCATCTGAATGTTGACGTTGTCACCGACGCGGATGTGCCACGGGGAGAGCAGGAAGACGGCGCGATGCAGGTTGGAGCGGCCCATGCGCAGACCGTAGAGATTGCGCACCACGAAGTGTCGGAACCAGTAAAGCGGCACGCGCGCGAAGAGATGGTTCCACAGCGCGAGGTAGAAATACCCCACGAAGTTGACAAGCCACCGAATGGATGGACGATGGCGGATGCGGTCGACAAACTCAAACATCGTCTCGGCGAAGCGTCTCAAGCAGCAAAGACCCCGAATCGAGCAACTCAATAGACAGAGCAGCCAGCAAAACATCGAAGCCATTTATCAGACTCCTCGTATTACTAATACTTCATTGTGTCGCATCTTCTCGGCCATTTCAGTCTTTACTTCGCGCGAATAAACTGCGATCCATCGAGGCACCTCGGAGATGAAATTCCGTACAAATCCAGCCAAGTATATAGTAGGTCATCAGTCTGAAATCGGCTTCTCGAGAATTATCTTCCAAAGTACCGACATCCAGCTTTTGACTCACTTAAGTATATCTATCGCTTACCCAGAATATCAGTGGCACTTCAAATCCTTGTCGCGGCCCACTTGGCATACTATGCCCCCAGTGATCGCTCAGCTCACCAAGATTTTGACCGTGATCGGAAAGGAAAGTTACGCTCGCAACACCATAGCGCTCTGCAAGGTCAAGTACCTTCCCTACCACATAATCTGTATATCTAACCGCATTATCATACTGATTAAATTTATTACTTCGAAATGAACCTTCATTCCGGCGAGTCACCCAAGTGGAGGACTGGCATCATCATCCCAGATCCTGAATTCCTTCGGATACCTGTTAACATAGTAGGGATGAGCACCAATCATATGTAGAATAATTAACTTCGATCCCGAGCCCTCAGAGAGCACGCGTTGAAGCTCAGGGATCAGCCTTTGGTCAAAGGACTGAGTATTCTTCCAACCTCTCTGCGTCAAATACTTGCGTTCATCGGAAAGGGTACCCCAAGCAGAAGATATTGTGTTCGAATCATCAATCAACGATTGGTTAGAAATCCAATATGTTCGCAAGGTTGACTTCAGCCGCAATGGACAAAAGATTAGGCCTTTTCCATTCTATGAGTTCACCTCGCGTGCCGCCTGTGAAGATATCCTGAAGAGCCGGTGCAGTACCAGAAGCGGTCGAACACACGTCTGATATCACAAATCTGCGAAGGTGGCCTCGCGGAATACTCATCTCGGGAGTGGTATTCCTCTCATACCCATAAATCGACATATGCCGAGACGTCACAGACTCACCCATCATAATGATATGGGTGGCGCCTGCCATTATTACCCGTTGCACCGGTCTTCCTTATATTATCTCGATGCAATTTCTTCAATTCACTGTACGCCGTATAGAATCTTTGACCCCGAATCGGCAAGAAACAATAGAGGGTTATTGGTGCTGAATATAGGGTCATTGGCACCGAACTTCGTAAGAGCACCAACTACGATGACTGCTAATATCGTCCATCCGATATTGACTCCACTTGTTCGCACCAATCTGCCTCAGCCGCCATATGCAGAAAAGCGTGAGACCCACCAAAACGACGCCCGCCGCGAGGGCCGATACAATATGCAACGAACTTGCGGTGCCCTCCATGAATTCCACGGCCTCCGCGGTATTTGAATCCGCGATCGCCAATAGAGATGTCAGACCGGTTGGCTCCCCGTAACTCAAGAAGTGATAAACGGATATTGTCGTGAAGACACATACCACTAGACCGCTTGCTCCAAGCAGCAATACACCGACCAACCTCGGAAGCGTCACAAATATGACAGCAAGCGCGGCACCCCAAAACAGATTCGCCGCAAGCCGCACCCCTATCCGTGCAAACTCGTAAACCGGCAGTCCGACTTGAAATGCCTCGGCGAACGCAAGCCCGTAGAGCGCCGAATTGAGTACTAGCCACGCCGACGAAAAATTGCGCTATCGGGACGAGCCCGGCTATTAGAGCGTTGCCGCGATGACGCCATGGCTTCCGCGAAATGAGCGAGAGAGAAGTCCTCGCCGTCGCCTACCTGCGCGTCTCCTGGATCAACCATCAGTCGGTGTCAGACTATCAATACCAGCTCAAAAATCTCTCAAAATGACTTTGATATTGTCTTCTTTTTTCAATTTATCGATTAGTTCTATATCATTAACAGTAAAGATCAGCTTGTAAATACTGCCATACGTTGTATTTCGTACCTCTTCACTATAGACCTCAAACGGCAATGAAACGGCAATGAAGTCTCCTAGCACGATTGCGGCCTTATTTAATCATATTCTCGCCCGTAGAAAGCTATGGACGTGACTATCCAAGTGAACTAAGCCATAATACTGTATTGAAGCCTTGCCGAGAAAGAAGTATTTGATGGATTTTTTTGGGGGACTCAACGAAATAACGATTTTCAAATCTATATCTTTGCTCAAGTTCCTTTCAATTTTGCGCTCAACTTTGTAATATGCCATAAGTTAGCTTCTTTCAGATCGAGCCATAATATGGTTTCCGAATATTGCAGATACTTGAAAATAGTCTTCAAGAGAAATAACTGGCTTCCTTGTAAGGCAAATCATGAGTAACGATAATATCGTCATACTTTGTCGCTGTAATATATATCGCATTCAATTCCTTGGTGGCCGGCATCAACTATCCTTATTAGATCCTCTCTTGAATCAGCATGATGAATCCAGATTCGGCCTCCAAAGTCAAAGGTTTTCAATCGACTTCATCGAGAATAGAAGATCAAGCGCAACAAGTGAGATGAACAGAGAAGCCAATGATGCCCCCGAACACTAGAAGTGCCGTTCTCTTCATTTTAGCCAACTCCGTGATGTCTACGGGCAGCAGCTTAGCCACCTCGTCGAACTGAAAGGCAACTAGTTCAAGGCAGACCCGGTCATCCAATCATCATGCGCTTGAGTTCGAGCCGGGTATCTCATTCGATCCCGCCAGGCTCGGCGATCTCCATCTTGCGGCATACCCGTTGACCCACGTCCTTAGCTTGGGACAGGCAAGGGTGCCTTGTGCACGCCACGCCATGCGTGCCATGCGTGCCATGCGTGCCATGCGTGACATGCTTGCCATGCGTGCCATGCTTGCCATGCGTGCCATGCGTGCCATGCGTGCCATGCGTGCCAAAGAGTGGGCAATCAGGAAGCATGCATGCTGAGCCACGATTTGAAAGGACAGCTAAGGTGAACTCGGGGGGAGCAGGCTCCCGGCTGGAGCCTCGCTTGTGCCTTGGGCCAAGCTTCATGTCTACTCGCACCATACATAGATCGACCTCGAGGTAATAAATGATGAGCAACCGATCCTACTATGAACGCTGCGAGGAATATATAAAACAAACCTTTGCTGCTTGTGTAGAATGGCGGAACAAATAGCAATGAGGGTGCGAAGACCATAAACAAGTAAACGCCGCAGGCAATGCCAATGTGCTTCAGTACATGATCTTCATTCGCATGCCAGTAGATCCGCCAAGTTCTAGCGATCGCGACTGCGAAGAAACCTATGTAGAGCACCCTCCGATGATTCCAAAGAAAAGGACAGAACGAAGGACACCGTTGTGCGCCAAGCCAAGTCGATTGGATCCCTCCGTGTATTCCTCTCTCAGGCCACCTTCGGCTGCGAGTGCCGGACGGGCCATGAAGCCCGAGAGCAAGTATATCCGTTTTTTCGGTTACCATCTTGTAGTACTGCTCTACGTTGTAGACGTGAACTGCATTCTCATCGTTTCCTGATAGTTGCTGATCATCGAACAAGTTCAGACTTTGAACATACTTTCCCATGTGATCTCTAAAGTTATCGAGGCCCGGGGCAAGGAGCAGGCCGGCTATGGTGATAGCACCAACGAACAGAACGACAAAATAGTGAATTACAGTCGTGCGGCGGGACAGGAGCATGACACCAAACATCCCGAAGAAAGTGCTGACCCAGATTGATCGACGGATAGATCCCCCAACTGCGATCAGTAGGATGACCCACATCAGGAGCGCTAGCGCGAATGGGAGCATCCGATGCTTGACGGTGAACGAGACATAGTTCAATAGATATCCCGTCAGTATCACGACGCCAAGTCCAAATGCTTCGACCTGCCGACTATCCCAAAAGAATGGAAGCCTGCCGCGGAAAGTCATCGTGCCAAACCCGGCCGCATACATTCCGAGTCCGTACGCGGCCTTTAGGGCAAGCAGGATCAGAAATAGCGCGCACAAGTCGTTCCACGGCGGCTTCATCACGGAACATCAGAACGAACATGTGGAACTGCATCGCGCCGGTGACGATGAGCCGCCAGTCGCTGTGGGATACCTTGCCGGAAATACCGAATTCAACGGCGAGGAGGACGGCGATCCAGAGAAAGAAGAGAAGGGACATTGCACGCTCCGCGACGGAACGGCAGTGACGCTTCGGCGCGATGGCGTCGCCATGATCAGCATCGGAATATAGGCAGAGAGTGTCAAGACCTCGACCAGTCTAAGTCCATAGAATCCGACGAAGAAGGCGTTGAACATGAACGAGCCGCGATAGGTCGTGAAGCCTGGTCCAAACTCATCAAAGAAGACGAATAGCGCCAAAATTAGATATACGGCGAGGCGCGGTCTCACGACACCTAGTATCCCGAATATGACCGAAAGCAAAAGTGTGGCGAGGAATCCCATTTAGTGTCCCTTCAACGTGACCGCAATGGCCAGTTCCCTGTACGTACGCAACGATTGTTGCGCGACAGCATGCGGAACCCGACTCGCCTGCACTTCCGCGCGTCCGGCCAAGCACAACTCGGTTCGGCTCAGATCCTGGCACAGTGTCTCTGCAAGCAATTCTGCCGAAGCCTTCAGGCTCACGGATACCGATGTGCCAGCCATTGCGCCCGTCTTCCACCCGATACGCCAGCCCCGCTACTGGATTGACGATGGGCAACGTCCCACACGCAAGGGCCTCTGCAACCACAGTCGGGTCTGCTTCGAACTCCGAGATATGTAGCAGGAAGCGGCTCGCCCGGTACAAGTCGAACAGTTCGGCGGGCGACTTCTTGCCGACAAACTCCACATTGTTAAGCCCAAGCTCGTCGCGCGTGGCGTGAAGCCGATCGCGATAGGCGGCCGATTCCACTGTCGCGTCACCAACGATGACCACGCGCGGTTGCAGGTCGTGGTCGCGTGCGAGCCGGTGAAAGAGCTCCAGCGCAACGTGCTGGTTCTTCAGCGGATGCAGCGTACCAACCATGATGATGTCGATCGGGCGCGGGCCTTCGGTCCAGTCCTGCAGATAGACCGGGTTCAGCGCGTTCGGGATCACCACAGTCTTTTCGAGCGCGCACCCACCTTCGTTGACGAAGCGGTCACGCATGTACTCGTTGATCGCGATCACCCGATCGGCCCGTCGCAAGGCGCGGGCCTCTTCGCGCACCAGGAACCATCGCTTGAGCAGGCTTGTGTGGCCAGAAAGCGTGTTGATGACGTGCAACCAGCCATGGATGGTGATGATGGAGGGAACGCCGTGACCTACGGCGGCCCAAGCGTAACCGTGCTCCGAGCCGATGCCGTGCACCACGTCCGGGGACAGCCTGCGCACCAAGCGACGCACACGCCAGCGTTTGAAAACTGAAGTGAAGTTGTCCAACCACGGCAGCTTGGGCAGGTAGTGGTGCGTCACAGCCCCTTCGACGAAGCGGTGATAGCGACGTACAGGCAGAAACTGGACGATGTGAAGTTCGATATCGAGCTTGCCGAGTTCCTCGAACAGCGCGGTGTTCCAGCTCGAAGCGGCGGGGTTCAGACGCCGGTAGGGCCGCATCGCGCGATCGTGGTCGGCGCGATAGTGGTTGGCCACCACGAGCGCCCGGATCGTCATGCGGCGCTCCTCGTTGCGTGCAGAAAGCGGCCGACTTCGCCACCCGGGTGCAGCACATCCAGCAGGCCACGCGCCATGCCTTGCCAAGCAGTCGCTTCGCTGGTCGCCGGATCGCGCCATCGGGCCAACACTGGCCAAGGCATCACCGACAGTTCCGAATGCGCCGCAAGCAGCCCGATCGCGCACGCCACGCTGCCCAGCTTGTCCTGGCGCAGTGCGGCCATGCGTGGAGGAACACTTCCGGAAGCACCCAGGTAGCGATCCACCCAGCGCCGAAGCGCACCGCCTGACGACCCTCTGGGTTGCGCGTCGGACCACGCGCACCATGAATGAAGAGTGTCGAATCGCTTTCCGACACGGGTCGACTCGAACCAGAGAAACAGCCGCACGTGGGCGCTGGCCATCCGTTGCCACAGATTTCGCGGCGTCTCGCCCGCGTACTGGTGTTCGACAGGCCGCAGTTTGTACTCGGCGGCCCGGTCGTACATCGCTGCCAATTCGTCGAAGCCGGGATAGCCGAGCGGCTTCAGGCTCGCGAAACCGGCTTTGCGTACCGCATAGCTCACGTCGTACCGGCCCGAAAGTATCCAGAGCGCGTCGCCCATCGCGAGGGCCGACTTGTTGATCTCGATGTAGAAGTTTTCGCGATGCTCGGGGCGAAGCGCCTCAGACTGGTCCAAGTACAACCGCGCCAACACGAGGCCGACCGCGCGGTTGCGCAGCAACCAGGTGCCTTCGAAGGCGTCGATCTCTTCCGCACGGAAGGCGCGCATGGCGTCGCACGGGTCCGACGCGCCCCACAGCAGGCGATGACCGTAGCGCATATCGAAGTCGACAAGGCGCGGTCTATCGACGGCGAGAGACCGCCGTCCGCGCAGCGTCAGGTCGACCTGCTTCATGTCGAACTCGGTGGCCAGTTCCTCCGCCAACGCGGCGAGCGCGCGTCGGTGCGTGAACTGCACCTTGAGTTTGGAAGCCAGGCGCCCGAGCGGCTCGCGATAGATCACGTCGACATCGAAGTCATTGACGACGTGAAATCCGCCGTCGTCCCGGCGCAGCACCCCGCCTTCACCTCGGCCGAACCCGCCGCTCAGGATGAGCGCATCGAGATCGCCGCCCATCTGCGCCCTCACCGCCTGCACGATGCGATCGAGCATGCGCTCGATCCGCGCATCCACGGCCGGGTCGTTCCACGCGGTCAGCGCCTTCATGTCAGCAGGCTTTCCAGCCCCGGCGCAGGCGAGGTCGATTCCCCGAGCATGCCCGCGACGGTGTGGAAGAGCCGACGCATGTCGGCGCGCTCTCGCGGTGGCAACTGCGGCACGCCGTCGCCCGCGATCAGGAAGGCGGACTCGTTGTCACGGCAGCCCGGCAGGTAGCCGTGCATGCCGAGCGGCGGTGCGTCCTCGGCATAGAAGCTCGGATGCAGCAGCAGATGGTCGTCGACGGCGAAGATCTCGTCACCGAAGTAGTTGTGAGGCCACCGTATCTGCCAGGCGTCGCGATCTGCGTCGGTGACGAGCCGGCCGCCGCGAACTTGCGTGAGCGCCTCGCGCAGGCGCTGGCGGCGCGTGGCGTCAGGCACCCAGAAGCGGGCGAAGGTGGAGTCGATGAACCATGAGTCCCGCTGAATGTTCAGGCCGGCTTCCGCGATGGCGCCGCGCACGTCCACCGCTCCGCGCACGTCGGCCATGCCGTGATCGCCAAAGACAACGATCGCGACTTCATCGTACTGAGTTCGCGCATGCCGCCATATGTCTGCGAGTGCGGCGTCGATGCGCGCCAGCGTCGCGCGACGCTCGGGGCTGTTGGGCCCATGACGATGGCCGACACCGTCAAGATCGCCGAAGAACAAGAAAGCGAAGTCGTTCTGGCCGCGATCCTCGGCCAGATAGCGTTCGCGCACGATGTCGGTCTTCACCTTGAACTGCGGAAAGCAGTGCACGTACGTTCGAAGCCGGCGCCGACGCGCAATGTCGAACAGGCTCGCGCCGTGCATCGCCAGCGGATCGTCTGGCATGCGAGAGAGAGACAGGCTGAAGCGGGCCAACTGGTCGTACGGAATGAAGGCAGGCGACGCCATCCGGCGCGGCAGCGGCTCGCTCGCGAGTATTTGCGCGGTGGCGCGCGTGGCCTTGCGGATGAAGCGTCGCCAGGCCGCGATGGGCAGACTGTGGAGAGCGCCGAAGACGGGCGTCAGATGAAACAGTCGCTCGCCCGGACGCAGCCAGAATTGCGCGCCCCCATCGCATTCCTGCGGCGACAGACCGGCGAAGTAGGCGGCATCCGGCTCGAAGCCGAACGATGGCGCGAGCGAACCGCGCGTGCCATCCGACGCCAGACCGTGCAGGAATGGCGCATCCTCGGCCCGCACATAGTCGTGCCGCAGCGAGTCGAGCATCACCATCAGCACGGTGCGCGACATGCTCAGTGCCTCGCGAAAAGCCGCGAGAGCCGGCGGCGCTCGTCCGGCCCGATCGCCCCCATCGACCCGACGATGGTCAAGTGAGCAATGGCCACAAGCGGCAGCGCCCACGGCGTGAACAAGGGGCTGCCGCGCCACCAGAAGTTGTAGAGCAAATACAGCACCGCGGCGGTCCCGGCGTGCAAAGCCATGGGCCGGAAAGTCGTCGCGACGGATTCGCGGCCGATGGTGCGGACGACGGACTGGTGAATGAACCAGAAGCCTTGAAGTCCGGCCAGGAACTGCAGCATGGCGGCGCCGACCAGTCCGTAGTTCAGAACCAGTGGATAACCCAGTAGCAGTGTCACTGCCATGCGAACGAGCGATGCCTTAGAGAGCACATCAGGCGCGTTGAAGCTGAGCGCTAGAAAGCTCGGCAGGTTGGTCAGCGACGACAGCCAATAGGTCACGCCGACGATCAGGATGATGCCGGCCGACTCGCGCGCGAAATCGGCATTGATCCACACCGCCAGCAGCGCTGGCCCCTCAAGCACCATGCAAAGGAAGAAGGGCGTCGTGAAGAGCAGTTGCAGCGAGAAGGCAGATCGGAAGATCGAGCGAATGCGCTCACCATCGGCCACCAGATCCATCGCCGAAAAGCCCGGGAAGAACACCTGGAGGATGCGGTCCGAGAAAGACGGAGCCCGTCTCGGCGACGCGCACAGGCACCTGGTAGAGACCGACGCTCGCAGCAGAAGACAGTGCGCCCAGGAACAACTGACCGAGGTTGGTCGACAGCATGCCGGCGAGCCGCATCGTGAACACATGCTTGCTGTAGTGGAAGACCTCGCGCCGGATCGAGCGTCAGTTCGCCCGACGCGCGTCGCAGCGGCAACACGCGCTCCATCCACCAGGCGTTGACCACCAGGCCCACGACCAACCCGGCAAGGCTTGCCCACATCACGCCGGCGATGCCGGTGTCCGATATGGAGCGCCACGAGAATGAACACGCCCGACAGCGAGATGCGCAGCACGCGCGAGAGGTTGGGCACGTCGAAGCGCTGGCAGCCGATCGAAACGCCGCGGTAGAACTCGGCCACCATCTGCAGCAGGAAGATCAAGGCGGCGACGCGCAGCGCAGCGGCGGTATCGGCCTGCAGCGCAACCTCGACCTTCAGCAGGTCGTAGGCCAGCCAGTTCGCGCACAGGAAGATCACTACGGCGCCGAGCGCCCCGAAGGCCGCGAACAACTGGAACCCGACCCAGGCGACGCGGCCCGCATGGCGCCCGGTCCTTCTCGAAGCTCGCCGCGACCTGCTTGATGATGGCTTCGGAGAAGCCGAAGTTCAGCACGTTCATGTAGCCGGTGACGACCTGAATCAGCGACACGATGCCGAATGCTTCGAGGCCGAGCTTGTTGACCATCACGGGCGTGAGCCCGAGGAAGATCAGTGTCGGCAGCGCCCAGCCGAGGACGTTGAAGGCGGCATTGCGCCGCAGGTTCTTCATGAAAGTATCGGGTGCCGCGGCACCCTCGGGGCGTTTCGAGGTGGTGCCGAGCCGCAGCCCCGATCAGGTGCGCCCGGCGAGGCGCACGGCATCGGCTTTGGACATTGCCAGGAGCAATTCGTCCATGAACTCGGCCTGCTTCTTGAAGGCACGTTCGGTGTCGGCGTCGAGGCTGGAGACGCGAACCAGAAAGCCATCCGCCGTCTCGCGATTCAAGCTGAGGCGCAGGAGATGGCCGAAACGCGCGTAGCGATCCGTGATCACCCGGTCGCCGAGCGTCAACCAATACGTCACCGGTTCGGTGCGGTTGCGCATCTGGCCGACGAACTGACTGACTTGCAGATCTCGGCCGGCAATTTTCGACGGGACGCTCGTCAAGCCGCTGACCTTGAATCCCTGGGCGCGATAGCAGATCTCCTGCCAGTGGGGCTTGGCCTTGCCTGCCTGCTGTGCCGAATAGCCGAGCGACAGCATCATGCGCTCGCCCTTCGAATTGATGTAGGTTCGCGCCAACGTCGCGTCGTAGACGAGATTCAGGTTCGCCTCGACATCGGCACTCGGCAAGACGGGGATGATGGAGCCGTCGATGCGCCAGTCCCCGAAAGTCTTGGGAATCATCGTCTCGAGATTCGGCATCGGAATGTCGCGCTGCACTGGCGTCATGTAGTGCGCGAGCCCGGCGCTCACCAGCAGTACCAGGCTCACCACCCACACGCGCAGCGGAATGACGCGGCCCGAGCCTTGGGGCTGTCCAATCGTTGCAGTCGAGTTCATGACGTCAGCCTCCAGCGGTCGGAGCAGGGCGGCGGCGGAACACGAAGCCCAGCAGGCCATCGAGCCCGAACAGCATCGCGAGCGCGACAACGAACAGCACCATGCCCGCAAAGCCATGCATGAAGCCCTGCCCCGCCTCGTCGCCCAAGTGGTAGGTGATCAGCACGAGCACCATCACGCGCACGATGTTTGCCGCAAATGCGATCGGCAGGATGGAGGCCAGGATGATCGCGTTACGCAGCCAGCTCTTGTGCTGCATCATGTACAGATACAGGATGCCCATCGCCGAGAGCGAGAACATCGAGTTCAGCCCCGAACAGGCGTCCGCCACCAGCAACTGATACTGGCCGACCGAGAGCGTCACACCGACCCGCGCAATCGGGTAGCCAGCGCTGTAGAGGAGCGATTCGGCGACCACCGAGACCCAGTTCTTCAGCGACTGCGTCACGAGGTCCACGATCATCCCCGGCAACGGCACCGAGAACACGAGGAAGAAGAGCGGGAACCACATCGCCTTCACGGCTGCGACCCCGCGCACCACGAGCAGAACGCCGATCAGGATGAAGATGACCGACGACGCCTCCAGATACGCCAACCCCTGCGAACGGCCGACGATGTAGAGCAGGCAGCCGACGGCGAGCGCGAGGGCCCCTGGCAACGGACGCGGGCGCACCTCGCTCGCGAGAAACGCGTGCCGCTGAACCCATGCGTAGTAGGCCGACACCGCAAGGATCAGCGGCCCGTGCCCCTGTTCCTCGGTATCCCACAAAGTCGTCGCGAACTCGAAGTAGGTTGGGACGAACAGCAGCAGCAGCGCAACTGCGATCGGCAGCCAGGGCAATGCCTGGGTCGACAAGTGGTTGGGCTTGGTCAGGCTGGCCATCGTGTGGAGGTTGTCTTCGCCGGGTTGTCCACCCCGCTCGCACGAGGGCCGCAGCGTACGATCCCTGAATTCAATATTCGTTCAGCACGACGCCGGCGACCTTGATCGGCGCGCAGGCCAGCGAGCCAAGCAGATCGTGCAGGGCCGCAAGGCGGGACGTGTTCTTGCGCGCCACCAGCAGCGCGGCGCCACACTTGGCGGCGACGATCTGCGCATCCGACCCATATTGCGCCGCCGACGTATCGACGATCACGTGATCGAACTTGTTGTTCAGATCGCGCAACAGCAGCCCGAATGCGGGGCGATCGAGCAGTTCGAGCGGATTTGGCGGAATCGTGCCGACCGGCAGCACATACAGGCTCGAGAAATCGCGCACCTGCTGGATCACGTTGCGCTCGGTATGCCCGGCCAGAATGCCCGACAGGCCAGAGGAATTGTCGACCCGGAACACCGAATGCTGGCGCGGGCCGCGCAGGTCGGCATCGACCAGCAGCGTGCGTCCGCCGAGTTGGGACAGCGCCACCGCGACATTGGCGGCGAAATAGGTCTTGCCATCGCCTGACTCCGGGCTCACGACCGCGAGCGCGCTTCTGGGCCCCTCGGCACTGAAAACCCGCATCGACAACTGGCTGCGAATGACGCGGAACGATTCCGCCTGATGCGAGAAGGGCTTGCTCGCCATCACCACTTCATCGCTCAGCGAGCTTGCCGGATCCCGCGAATACGGATAGTGGAACTGCAGCGACAGCGCGAACAGGACATCGCGCTCGCTCGCGAAGCCGAGCACGATCGCCGCCTCGCCGAAGCGCATGTTGTTCTCGCGCTGGTGCGCAAGGATCTGCTCGACCTGATCGGCGGTCAGATTGTTGGTCTGGCGGATGATGTCGCCGATGCTGCGGTCGTGCACGACCGAGCCGACATCCGGCGTCGCGCCCGGATCGACCGGCGGCGCGGCCGGAATGGCTTCGTCGATGTGGAGCGAGGAATCCCTGAATTTGGCCACCGTCATGCCCCCTTCGGTTGCGGCGCAGGCAGTTGCCCGAGAACTCTTTGCATCAGCAGCGGCTGCTGCGCACGCCGACCGAACTTGGGCTTCGCGTCCGGCGGCAGCATCATGCCCAGCATCGGCAGGCCCAGGCCGTCGACGATATCGACCGGGCTGCGCACTCGGCGGTTGCGGAACTCGGCGAGCAAGGCAAACGCGATGCCAAGCAGCAAGCCGAAGAAGATGCCGAGGACGCCGTTGAGTACCACCCGCGGCGACGACGGCTTCGAAGGCTCGACGGCGGGCGTGAGCACCGAGACGTTGGTCTGCGTCGTCTGGCTCTCCATCGAAGTCTGGTTGAGTCTGGCCAGCACGCCGTCGTAGGCGCGCTGCGCGTTCTCCACTTCGCGCTGCAGCACCTGCAAGTCGTCGCGCGTGTCCTTGAGCCTGAGAACCTTGGCGCGCTGCGCTTCGAGCGCGGCTCGAATCTCCGCCTCGCGCCCGCGGTTGATGCTGTTGGTCACCGTGACGCCGCTCGTCACGCGCCTCGTCTCGGCATCGATGCGTGCCTTGAGCTCCGCCATCGACGCGCGCAATTCGGCGAGCTGCGGGTGGTTCTCACCATAACGCGCGCTCAACTGCTGGTACTGGGCCTGCGTGCGGTTCAGATCGCTCTTCAACCCCGAGATCACCGGGTTGTTCAGCACTTCCTGCATCTGATCGGCCGACGTGCGCGCCAAGGCCTGGCGGCTGTTCGAATCGGCCATCGCGCCTTGCGCGCCGACGACTTGCGACGCCAGCTCATTGAGCCGAGCGGTTTCGATGTCGATACGTTCGTCGGCGCCGATGATGCCCTTGTCCTTCTGGAACTTGGACAGTCGGGTCTGCGCCGCCTCGAGCTCTTCCCGGAGTTGCTTGGACCGATCTTCGAAGAAGCTGGAATATTGCTTCGCCGGATCGACGCGCAAGTCGAGCGTGGTATCGATATAGGCCCGCACGAAGGCGTTGGCCAGGATCGTCGCGAAGCGCGGGTCGGCGCCGCTGAAGCTGACGCTGATCACGTTCGATTCGCGCGAGGGCCGCACATCCAGACTGCGCCCCAGGGAGTCTGCCAGCCAACCTTCGAAGTCGCCGGTGCCTCCGGTCGCGTCGATCCAGCTCTGGCGCGTATCAGGGCTTTCGGTGAGTTTCAGGCCCGCGGATCACCTTGCGGGCGACTCGTGTGCTGTTGATGATGTCGATCTGCGTCGCCAGATAGGCGGGCGACATCGCGCCGCCGTTGAAGGCGATGCTGATCGGATCGGGTTTGAAATCGAGGATCACCGCCGACGTCGCGGTGTACTGCTTGGGCAGGATCAGGCTGACGCCGATCACGATCGCCGAGATGATCACAAGCGTCGCGACCGTGATCTTCCAGCGCGCCCGCAGGATCAGTAGAAACTGGGTGAATGACATGAAGGTTCCTATCGGGGCCTAGAACAGGCTTTCCTTGACGTACACGACGTCGCCGTCCTTGACCACATCGTCCATCTTCGGCTCCACCACCTGGATCTTGCCTTCGGCGTCGCGGCGATGGATGCGCATGCCCTTTTCCGTGCCACGCAGCGTGGTGCCGCCGCCGGTCGCGAGCGCCTGCATGACAGTCATGCCACGCTCGATGCGATAGGGCCCGGGACGCTGGACTTCGCCATAGATGTAGACCGTCGGCATGCGATCGACGTAGACGACATCGCCGTCGGCCACGGGCACGTCCTTGGTGTCACCAATGAAGATCGTCGGGAAGTCGACCTGGACCCGCATCGGCTTGCCGTTGCGCTTGCCCGTCAGCGTCACGATGTCGTTGCCGCTCGGAGCAATACCGCCAGCCATCGCGAGCAATTCGCTCAGGGTCATGTTCGCCTGCTCCAGCGGATAACGTCCCGGTCGCAGGACCTGCCCGAGCACCGACGCCTGATTGCCGCGAACCTGCGTCACGAGGATGCTCACCTGCGGCTGCTTGATGAAGTTGCCGCCCTTCAAGCCATCGGCGATGCGCTTCTCGGCATCTGGCACCTGAAGTCCGCCGAGCTTGACGGCGCCGATCAGCGGATAGCTGATCACGCCGGACTCGCCGATGCGCGCTTCGAGGGACAGGTCGGGGTTCTGATAGACCGTGATGCGGACCACGTCGCCGGCGCCGAGGACGTAGTCGCCGCCACTGCGCGGTGGCGTCTGAGCCTGAGCGACACCCAGGCCCGCCGCCAGGGTCAGAAGGAGAAATACTTTGCTGAGCAGTTTCATCATTTCAGTCCCGAGAGTCCCTTGTTGAGCGCCTTGGCGTCCAGATTGTCGGCGGAAGACGCCGCTCCGGATGCCGGGGCCGGCGCGGCCGCGGGCGCCGAAGCCGCTCCTTCCGCGAACTTTCCGACGTATTCGATCTTCGCTGCCGCGCGCATCGCCTTCATGTCGGCCTCGAGCATCTTGCGCTTGGCATCGTTCCACAGGAACTGCTCGATGGCCGGACGCGCACGCGTCTCGTCAACTGGCTCGGTGCGCGAACCGGCGAGCACGATCACCTGCGCGCCGGTGGGCGTCGGCGCCAGTACGGCTTGGCCGTCCTTCATCTTCGCGAAGGAGTCGAGCATGTTGAGCGGAAGTTGCTCGGCAGCCCGCACTGCCTGGTTGCCGGAGAACTTGAAATTGTTGGCCTTGAGGTATTCGATGAAGTCGCTGATCGACTTGGCAGATTGCAGATGCTCGCGCAGTTCAGGCACCTGTTCCGGCGTGGCCTCAATCGTGACCTCCTGGATGCTGTAGATGCGGCGCTCCTTGAAGAGCGCAGGCTTCTCGTCGTAGTAGGCCTTGATCGCCTCCGGCGTCGGCTTCGCCGCAGCCTCGCCGGTCTTCTCGACGTAGGCGCGGGCAATGATCTCGCGCTTCGCGGCCTCGAGCTGCTGCACGACGCGCGGGTCGCGGTCAAGCTTGAGCTCCTCGGCCTTTTGCAGCGCAAGTTCCTGGTCGATCAGTCGCTCGAGGATCTGCTTGGACGCGGCTTCTGCCTGCTCGGGCTTGAGGCCGCGCTGCTGCTGCATCACGAAGTTGATCTGGTGGACCGTGATTTCTTCCTTGTTGACCTTCGCCGCCGTCTGCGACGCGGCCTTGTCCTTCTTGTCGCCGCTGCATCCCGCGAGCACAAGCGCGGTCGCCATCGCGGCGATCGCCAGGACCCTTCCAGGGCCGATCGCGCTTGCATGAATTCCTGAAGTCATTCGGGCCTCACTCCCATCGGATCTAACATGAACTATCTACTGCTTGCTCAAAAACTGCACGAGTGTAGCGGTGAAGCGGGGCCAGTCGGCAACCCCCTGGCCCGGGGCAAAGGGCTGTAAACACGAGCCAAATCGTGCGCAAATCACATGCCGGCGTGAAGACTCGCGATCAGCATTTGATCCCCACATGCAGCGCGACAACTCCCGCGCTCAGGTTGTGCACGTCGACATGGCCAAAGCCGGCCTGTTTCATCATCTGCTTGAGCTCTTGCTGATCTGGATGCATGCGGATCGACTCGGCCAGATAGCGATAGCTCTCGGCGTCGCCGGCGACGAGTTTGCCGATCAGCGGCAACACCTTGAACGAATACCAGTCATAGGCCTTTGCGAGCGGTTTGGCGACAGTCGAGAACTCGAGCACCAGCAGGCGGCCGCCGGGTTTGAGTACTCGATTCATCTCGGCCAGCGCGCGGTCCTTGTGCGTCATGTTGCGCAGCCCGAAAGCGACGCTCACGAGGTCGAAGCTCGCACTCCCAAAGGGCAGTGTCTCGGCGTCGCAAAGCGCGGTGGGCAGCACGAGGCCTTCGTCAAGCAAGCGGTCACGGCCCTGGCGCAGCATCGCCTCGTTGATGTCCGTGTGCACGACGATGCCGTTGCCGACCTGGCGTGCAAAGGCGCGCGCAAGATCGCCGGTGCCACCGGCGATGTCGAGCACACGTTCACCCTCGCGCAGCGCCGCAACAGCGACCGTATAGGCCTTCCAGGCCCGGTGCAGTCCGGCCGACATCAGATCGTTCATCACGTCGTAGCGCGACGCGACCGAATCGAACACGCCACGCACGCGCACCATCTTCTCGCGCTCATCCACCGTCTGGTAGCCGAAGTGGGTTTGCGTCATCGTGGCGGTCGCGCGATCAGTGCTTGTGTCCGCAACTGCCGCCGCTCGCAGCGGTGGAGCTCATCGGCGCGTCACGATCCACGCCCGCGGTGACCAGGCGCTCCTCATAGCGCTTCCAGAGCGCGTCCTGCTGCGTGCCCAGATAGTGCAGGTAGTCCCACGAGAAGATGCCGCTCGAATGGCCGTCCGAGAAGGTCGGCTGTACGGCGTAGTTGCCGATGGCCTCGAGCGCCTCGATGCCCACGCGGCGCTTTCCGGTCTGCAGCACTTCCTGTCCCGGGCCGTGGCCCTGGACCTCAGCCGATGGAGAAAAAACGCGCATCAACTCGAACGGAATGCGAAACAGGCTGCCGTCGTCGAAACCAACCTCGAGCACGCGCGATTCCTGATGCACGGTGATCGCCGTCGGTTGAGGTGAACTTGCGGTCAGTCCTGCCATGGTGTCGTTGCGGGTTGTCTCTCGAGAGAACGCGCAGTGTAGTACCGCGAAAACGATCCGATCCAGGCAAACGGCATAGGTTCAAACAAGCACGCGCTCGATACCCCCCGCGTTCGCGTGTGCCACGTATTCGGGCAGCCATTTTTCGCCGAGGATGTGGCGAGCCATCTCTACAACGACATAGTCAGCCTCGAGCAAACCGCCATGCAGATCGTCGCCATAGCGCGTCAGGCCCTGCAGGCAACTCGGACACGAGGTAAGAATCTTCACCGGGCCTGTCGCGCCGACCGCTCCGGCACCGCCCTGGGTGCCATCCAAGAGCCCGCGCAAGGCCGCTTCGTTGGCTCGCAACTCCTCGACCTTGCGAAAGCGCACCTGCGTCGCGATGTCCGGGCGGGTCACGCCGAGGGTGCCGCTCTCGCCGCAACAGCGCTTGGCCTCGATAACGTTGGCGCCGACAAGCGCCTTCACCGTCTTCATCGGCTCCTGCAGCTTCATCGGGCTGTGGCAGGGATCATGGAAGAGGTAGCCCCCGCCCCCGGCGTCGCCCAGCGTGATGCCTCGCTCGAGCAAATATTCGTGGATGTCGATGATGCGGCTGCCGGGGAATATCTTGTCGAACTGGTAGCCCGCCAACTGGTCGTAGCAAGTGCCGCAGCTCACAACCACGGTCTTGATGTCGAGGTAGTTCAGTGTGTTGGCGACGCGGTGGAAGAGCACCCGGTTGTCGGTGATCATCTTCTCGGCCTTGTCGTACTGGCCCGAGCCGCGTTGCGGATAGCCGCAGCACAGATAGCCGGGCGGCAGCACCGTCTGCACGCCAGCGTGCCACAGCATCGCCTGCGTCGCGAGGCCGACCTGCGAGAACAGCCGCTCCGAGCCACAGCCGGGGAAATAGAACACCGCCTCGCTGTCTGCGCTGGTGCCGGCCGGGTCGCGGATGATCGGCACGTAGTTCTTGTCCTCGATGTCGAGCAGCGCTCGAGCGGTCTTTTTCGGCAGCCCGCCGGGCAACTTCTTGTTGACGAAGTGGACGATCTGTTCCTTCAGCGGCGCGGCACCGAGCGTCGCGGGCGGCGCGGCGGTCTGGCGCTTTGCGAGACCGCGCAGCAGCCCGTTTGCGAAGCGCTGCACCTTGAAGCCGACGCCGACCATGCCGGCCCGCATGAGCTTGATCGTGCGCGGGCTCGTCGCATTGAGCATCAGCATCGCGGCGGCATTGCCGGGGCGAAAGCTCTTCTGCCCCATCTTGCGCAAAAGGTTGCGCATGTTCATCGTCACGTCGCCGAAATCGATGTTCACTGGGCACGGCGCGAGGCACTTGTGACAGACGGTGCAGTGCTCGGCGACATCCTCGAACTCGTGCCAGTGCTTGACCGAGATGCCGCGGCGCGTCTGCTCCTCGTACAGGAACGCTTCGACCAGCAGCGAGGTGGCGAGGATCTTGTTGCGCGGGCTGTAGAGCAGGTTCGCGCGCGGCACATGCGTCGCGCAGACGGGCTTGCATTTGCCGCAGCGCAGGCAATCCTTGACCGAATCGGCGATCGCGCCGATGTCGCTCTGCTGCATGATCAGGGACTCGTGGCCCATCAGGCCGAAGCTCGGCGTGTAGGCATTCGTCAGGTCGGCGCTCACGCCCGGCTGACGCAGCAGTTTGCCCTTGTTGAAGCGCCCCTCGGGGTCGACGCGCTGCTTGTAGGCGGTGAAGCCGGCGATCTCTTCATCGCTCAGGAACTGCAGCTTCGTGATGCCGATGCCGTGCTCGCCCGAGATCACGCCGCCAAGTGCGCGTGCGAGCGCCATGATGCGCGCAACCGCCGCGTGCGCAGTCTGCAACATCTCGTAGTCGTCGCTGTTGACGGGGATGTTGGTATGCACGTTGCCGTCGCCGGCGTGCATGTGCAATGCAGCCCAGACGCGGCCGTGCAGCACCTGCTTGTGGATCGCCACGCAGGCCTCGACGATCGGCGCCAGCGCCAAGCCGGCGAAGATCGCCTGCAGCGGCGCGCGCAGTTGCGTCTTCCAGGACGCGCGCAGGCTGTGGTCCTGCAACTGCGCGAAGAAGGTTCGCCCGCTGACCGGGTCGGTCGCGTCCAGGTCGTCGAGCCAGTGCTGCCACAGTGCGCGCACTTCTCGCACCAGCGCGAGCGCCTGCTGCACCCGGTCTTCGAGCAGTTCGGCAGACGCAACCTCGCCCCCGTCGTCGCCCTTGCCGAGCGGCAGGTTGCCGGAGACAAAGAACGCCTCGAGCGTATCCGCCAGCGCGATCTTGTTGCGCAGGCTGAGCTCGATGTTGATGCGCTCGATGCCCTCGGTGTACTCGCCCATGCGCGGCAACGGGATGACCACGTCCTCGTTGATCTTGAAGGCGTTGGTGTGCTTGCTGATCGCCGCCGTGCGCTTGCGGTCGAGCCAGAACTTCTTGCGCGCGTCGGCGCTCACCGCAATGAACCCCTCGCCGCTGCGCGAGTTGGCGATGCGCACCACTTCGCTCGTCGCGCGCGCGACAGCATCGGCGTCGTCGCCGACGATGTCGCCGACGAGCACCATCTTCGGCAGCCCGCCGCGTTTGCTCTTGGTGGCGTAGCCGACGGCCTTCAGATAGCGGTCGTCAAGGTGTTCGAGGCCGGCAAGCAGGACAGGTTGCGCGCCGGACTCGAGGTTCGTGCCGCCCCTGGCGAGCGAGAACATGTAGTCCTTGATCTCGACGATGGAAGGCACTGCGTCCTTCGGGTTGCCGAAGAATTCGAGGCAGACGGTGCGCACATGCGCCGGCATGCGGTGCACGACCCACCGCGCACTGGTGATCAATCCGTCGCAGCCTTCCTTCTGGACGCCCGGCAGACCGGCAAGGAACTTGTCCGTCACGTCCTTGCCGAGGCCCTCTTTGCGGAACACGCGGCCCGGGATGTCGAGCCGCTCGGTGCGCACCGGGCGCGACCAGTCGACTGCGCCATTCGCCTCGAAATGACGCAGTTCGAAGCTCGCGACCTCGACATCGTGAATCTTTCCGAGGTTGTGGTTCAACCGCACGACCTCAAGCCATTTCGCCTCCGGCGTCACCATCCGCCACGACGCCAAGTTGTCGAGTGCAGTACCCCACAGCACCGCCTTCTTGCCGCCAGCGTTCATCGCCACATTGCCACCGATGCAACTGGCTTCGGCCGACGTCGGATCGACCGCGAACACATACCCCGCGCGCTCGGCAGCGTCAGCGACGCGCTGCGTGACGACGCCAGCCTCGCTCCACACGGTTGCGACCGATTGCTCGACGCCCGGCAGCGCGAGGTGCTCGACCTCGGTCATCGCCTCGAGCTTCTCGGTGTTGATGACGGCGCTGCGCCAGGTCAGCGGTATCGCGCCACCGGTGTAGCCGGTACCGCCGCCGCGCGGAATGATCGTCAGGCCGAGGGCGATGCAGGCACCGACGACGCCGGCCATCTCGGCCTCGGTGTCTGGCGTCAGTACGACGAAGGGGTACTCGACGCGCCAGTCGGTCGCGTCGGTCACGTGGGAGACGCGCGACAGGCCATCGAACTTGATGTTGTCCTTGGCCGTCACGCGGCGCAGCGTCCGCGTGGCGCGGCGACGCAGATCGGCCACGTCGTCGAAGCGCCTTGCGAAGTCGTCGACCGCGCCGGTCGCGGCGGCCAACAGTTCGCCGACCGCATCGTCGCGCTCGGCGCCGGTCTCGGGCCGGCGGCGCGACTGCACTTCACGCAGACGGTGATGCAGCGCCTCGATCAGTGCGGCGCGGCGGCGCGGGTTGTCCAGCAAATCGTCCTGCAGATATGGGTTGCGCTGCACGACCCAAATGTCGCCCAGCACCTCGTAGAGCATCCGCGCCGAGCGGCCGGTCTGACGTTCGTTGCGCAGCCAGTTGAGCCGGTCCCACACCGCGTCGCCGAGCAGGCGGATGACGATCTCGCGATCGGAGAACGACGTGTAGTTGTAGGGAATCTCGCGCAGACGGGGCGCGGCGTTCGCCGCTGGCGACGCGGCCGGCGCGTGCGACGCAATGGAATGAAGCGGTGCGTTCATGGTGGGCGGAGGATGCTACCGCAGTGCAGCATTTCCACCCGGTTGCGAGCGGGTTATCCCGCTTGCCCTGCGGACGTGGTCGGTGCGAGAAACGGGACTGTCACAAACACGGGGGAAAATTCTCTTTTCCCCGCAGTCCACCCGAATCGGAGCAAACATGAATTTGAAGCCCCTTGCGCTGGCCGCGATCACCGCCGCCGCACTGACCGCCCTGCCCGCCCGGGCACAAACCGAGATTCAGTGGTGGCATTCGATGACTGGCGGCAACGGCGACCGTGTCAACGAGATGGCGGCCGGCTTCAATGCCAGCCAGAAGGAATACAAGGTCGTGCCCGTCTACAAGGGCGGCTATGCGGAGTCGATGACGGCCGCGATCGCCGCCTATCGTGCGGGTGCGGCGCCTCACCTGGTGCAGGTGTTCGAGGTCGGCACGGCAACCATGATGTCAGCCAAGGGCGCGATCAAGCCCGTGTATCAGCTGATGAAGGAGTCGGGCGAGAAGTTCGACCCCAAGCAGTATGTGAGCGCGGTCGCCGGCTACTACACGGACCGCAAGGGCAACATGCTGTCCTTCCCGTTCAACTCGTCGACCGTCGTCTTCTACATCAACAAGGACGCCTTCAAGAAGGCCGGCCTCGATCCTGAGAAGGCGCCCAAGACCTGGAAGGAGTTCGCCGCCGTCGCCGGCAAGTTGAAGGCGAGCGGGCAGGAATGCGTCTACACGACCGGCTGGCCGAGCTGGGTGCACGTCGAGAACTTCAGCGCCTGGCACAACATCCCGATCGGCACGCTCGAAAACGGGATGGGCGGCCTCTCGACCGTGTTCAAGATCAACTCGCCGGAACACGTCGCGCACATTCAGATGCTCGTCGACTTCGCGAAGAACGGCTGGTTCACCTACGCCGGGCGCACCAACCAGGCCGAGGCCAAGTTCTTCAGCGGCGAGTGCGCGATGCTGACCTCGAGCTCTTCAGCGCTGGACAAGATCAACGCGAGCGCCAAGTTCCCGTTCTCGGTCAACTTCATGCCGTATGAAGACAGCATCAAGGGCGCGCCGCAGAACGCGATCATCGGCGGTGCGAGCCTGTGGGTGCTGGGCGGCAAGAAGCCGGCCGAATACAAGGGCGTCGCGCAGTTCCTCAACTACCTGTCGCAGCCCGAATTGCAGGCCAAATGGCACCAGGGGAGCGGCTATGTGGCGATCACCTACGCAGCGGCCGAGCTGACCGAGAAGTCCGGCTTCTACAAGACGCATCCGGGCGCCGACGTGGCGATGAAGGAGCTCAACCTGCATCCGCCGACCGCCAACTCGAAGGGCCTTCGCTTCGGCAATTTCGTTCAGGGCCGCACCGTGATCGAGGAAGAGATCGAAGCGGCGCTCGCAGGCAAGAAGAGTGCGCAGGCCGCAATGGACGACGCCGTTTCGCGCGGCAATGACATCCTTCGCAAGTTCCAGGCGACGGTGAAGGAAGAGTGACCTAAGACGCTCGAAGGCTGCCGGCGACGCGTTGCGCCGGCAGCCTTCGCTTGCCCTGAGCCCGAATGGAAAAACGCGTCGTTTTCCGGTCCGCCTGGCTGCCCTACCTTTTGGTGGCGCCGCAGCTCGCGATCACGATCGTCTTCTTCTTCCTGCCCGCCGGGCAGGCGCTGTGGTTCGCTTTCCAACGCCAGGATGCATTCGGCATGAACGCCGAGTTCGCCGGCCTCGAGAACTTCCGCTACCTGCTCAACGACGAGAGCTATCTCAAGTCGTTCGAGGTGACGGCCGTCTTCTCTCTGCTCGTTGCGTTCGGCGGCATCGTGATCGCACTGCTGATGGCGGTCATGGCTGACCGGGTGGTCAAGGGCGCACTCGTCTACCGCACGCTGTTGATCTGGCCTTATGCAGTGGCGGCAGCCGTGGCCGGCGTGCTGTGGGGCTTCCTGTTCGCGCCGTCGATCGGCATCGTCACGTTCTGGCTCAGGCAGTTCGGTATCGAGTGGAACTGGGTGCTGCAAGGCGACCAGGCGATGACGCTCGTCGTCATCGCGTCGATCTGGAAGCAGATCTCGTACAACTTTCTCTTCTTTCTTGCCGGCTTGCAGTCGATCCCGCGCTCGCTCATCGAAGCCGCCGCCATCGACGGCGCGCGCCCGATGCGCCGCTTCTGGACGATCGTGTTTCCGCTGCTGTCGCCGGTCACGTTCTTCCTGCTTGTCGTCAACGTCGTCTACGCCTTCTTCGACACCTTCGGCGTGATCGACGCGACGACCGAGGGCGGGCCCGCAGGCGCGACGCAGATCCTCGTCTACAAGGTCTATGTCGACGGCGTGAAGTCGGCCGACCTTGGCGGCTCGTCGGCGCAGTCGGCAATCCTGATGCTGATCGTGATCGCGCTCACCGTGGTGCAGTTCCGATTCGTCGAGCGCAAGGTCAACTACTAGACCCGACATGGTCGAACGCCGCCCGCTGCTCACCGTGTTGACGCACATCGGCCTCGCGCTGGGCATCGTCGTCATCGCGTTTCCGCTCTACGTGACATTCGTCGCTTCGACCCTCACGCTCGACCAGGTGCTCGAGGTGCCGATGCGCCTCGTGCCCGGCGACCAGTTCTGGGCCAACTACAGCCAGGTGCTGAGTTCCGGGTCGACGCGCGGATCGGCGGCGCCCGTCGGGCAGATGATGTTCAACAGCCTCGTGATGGCGCTTGTCATCGCGTTCGGCAAGATCGCGATCTCGATCATCAGTTCGTTCGCGATCGTCTACTTTCGCTTCCCGCTGCGCAGAACCTTCTTCTGGATGATCTTCATCACGTTGATGCTGCCGGTCGAGGTGCGCATCATCCCGACCTTCAAAGTCGTCTCGGATCTCGGCATGCTCAACAGCTACGCCGGCCTGACGCTGCCGCTGATCGCGTCCGCCACCGCGACCTTCCTGTTTCGCCAGTTTTTCATGTCGGTCCCCGACGAACTGCTCGAGGCCGCACGCATGGATGGCGCTGGCCCGATGCGCTTTTTCTTCGACGTGTTGCTGCCGCTGTCGGCGACGACGATCGCTGCGTTGTTCGTGATCCAGTTCATCTACGGTTGGAATCAGTATCTGTGGCCGCTGCTGATCACGAGCGACGAGTCGATGTACACCACCGTCATCGGCATCAAGCGCATGATCGTCGGCGGCGATGCGCTGACCGAATGGCAACTCGTGATGGCGACCGCGATCCTCGCGATGCTGCCGCCGGCACTCGTCGTGCTGCTGATGCAGAAGTGGTTCGTCAAGGGACTGGTCGATACGGAGAAGTAGGCACCCGATGTCAGCGATATCCATCCGCAACGTCACCAAGCGCTACGGGCGTGGTGCGACCGCCGTCGAGGTCATCCACGGCGTCAGCGCCGAGATCGACAGTGGCGAATTCATCGTCATCGTCGGCCCGTCGGGCTGCGGCAAGAGCACCCTGTTGCGCATGGTCGCCGGGCTCGAAGAGATCACGAGCGGAGAGATCGCGATCAAGGACAAGGTCGTCAACGAGATCGAGCCTGCCGACCGTGACATCGCGATGGTGTTCCAGAACTACGCGCTCTACCCGCACATGAGCGTGTTCGACAACATGGCCTATGGCCTGAAGATCCGCAAATTGCCGGCGGCCGAAATCCGCACGCGAGTCGACAAGGCGGCGGCGATCCTCGAGCTCGGTCCCTACCTGAAGCGCCGGCCGCGCGAGCTCTCGGGCGGCCAGCGCCAGCGCGTCGCGATGGGCCGCGCGATCGTACGGCAACCGGCAGCGTTCCTGTTCGACGAGCCGCTCTCGAACCTCGATGCGAAGCTGCGCGCGCAGACGCGGCTGGAGATTCAGAAACTGCACCGCGAGCTCGGCATCACTTCGCTCTTCGTCACCCACGATCAGGTCGAGGCGATGACGCTCGCGCAGCGCATGCTCGTGCTCAACGCGGGACGTATCGAGCAGATCGGCACGCCCGAATTCGTCTACGCGCGCCCCGCGACCACCTTCGTCGCGAGCTTCATCGGCTCGCCGCCGATGAATCTGCTCGCCGGGCGCGCCGAGGGCGGGCGCTTTCAGGTCGGCGCGCTGGCGCTCGAGTTGCCACTCGCCGCGCCACGCGAAGGCGATCTGATTCTCGGGCTGCGACCCGAGCATGGTGGGCGCGACGTCGCACTCGATGGCGCGCCGGGGTCAGGGTGGCCGATGCAGGTCGAAACCGTCGAGATGCTCGGTGCGGAGCGCCTGGTGCACGGCACGGTCGGCGGCGCGGCGTTCACGCTGCGGGTCGACAGCACGCTGGCGGCGCCGCGTCCTGGCACGCAACTCTTGCTGCGCCCCGCACCAGATCACCTGCATTGGTTCGACCCGCAGACGAGAGCGCGCATCGAATGAACGCGAAGGCGTTGGCAGGACGACCCTGGCCCTATCCGCTATGGATCGCGCACCGCGGCGCCGGGCAGCTTGCGCCCGAAAACACGCTGGCCGCGTTTCGCGCGGGGGCTGGCTACGGCTACCGCGCGTTCGAGTGCGATGTGAAGCTCAGCGCCGACGGCGTGCCCTTTCTGTTGCACGACGACACCCTGCAGCGCACGACGCCCGCTTGGGGTGTCGCGGGTGAGCGACCCTGGGCCGAGCTGTCGCGTGTCGATGCAGGCGGCTGGCACAGCCGCAGCTTCGCCGGAGAGCCCATCCCAAGTCTGGAAGCGGTGGCCGCGTTCGTCCGCCGCAACGGCTATGCGCTCAACATCGAGATCAAGCCGACGCACGGGCTCGAAGTCGAGACGGGGCGCATCGTCGCGCGCGAGGTGGAACGACTCTGGCGCGGCTGTAGCGTCCCGCCGCTGATGAGTTCCTTCGAGGCGCCATCGCTCGCTGCAGCGCGCGACGCCGTGCCGGCCCTGCCGCGCGCCTTGCTGCTCGACGGGCTGGCAGCGGGCTGGTTCGAGCTTGCCCAGGAACTCGGCTGCGCCGCCGTCGTGACCGCCTACCCGCTGATGGATGCAGGTGTCGTCGAGCGCCTGCACAGTGCCGGTCTGCGCGCGCTGTGCTACACGGTCAACGATCCGGCCGAGGCGCAGCGGCTGCTTGCGCTCGGCATCGACGGCATCATCACCGATGGCGTCGATCGCTTTTCGCCGTCGACCGATACCGACGCGGTGTTCGACTGAGCCGTGCCGCGCGGGTCCGCGGGGCCGTGCGGCAAAATTCCCGGATGACGAATCCGTACAAGGGACGCACCGGACTCTCGCGCGTGTTGCACGCAACCGGCAATTCGATCGCCGGGCTGCGCGCCGCCTACCGCCACGAGAGCGCGTTCCGGCAGGAGTGCTGGCTCGCAGTGCTGCTGATCCCGGCAGCGTTCTGGCTCGGTCGCACCTGGATCGAAGTCGTTCTGCTCGCTGGCACGGTCCTGATCGTGCTGATCGTCGAACTGCTGAACTCCGGCATCGAGGCGGCGATCGATCGCATCTCGTTCGAGTTGCACGAACTCTCCGGCCGCGCAAAGGACTATGCGAGCGCGGCAGTGTTCCTGTCCCTCGTGCTGTGCGGTGCGGTATGGCTGACCGCGCTCTGGCAGCGCTTCGTTGCCTGAGCGCGCAACAGGATCAGGCTTCCTCGACGCCTCGAACGCGCGCATAGATCCGCGTGTCGCGCGGCGTGCCGTCCGGCGCGATGGCATCGGATCGCAGGACACCTTCAAACGTGAAACCGGCGCGCTCGGCGACGCGCACGCTGCGTTCGTTGTGCGAGTCCATCCGGATCTCGACCCTGCGCGCGCCGAGGCTGTCGAACGCCATGCGGTTGAGCGCTCGCGCCGCCTCGGCGACGAAGCCTCGCCCGCCGTAGCCGGTGCGACACCAGTAGCCGATCTCGAAGCGCGGCACCGACCAATCGATGCGGTGAAGGCCGCTGCTGCCGATCAGTTCGCCCTCGCTGCCGTCGGCCTGCCGTTCGAAGATCAACAGCGTGAGATCCTCGCGCAGTGCGAAGCGCGCCGCCATGCGTCGGCAGTAGGCCTCGGACTCCGCCAGCGTCGGCGCCGTCTGCGCCCAGGGCATCCACGGCCGCAGGTCGTCGATCGAGGCGCAGACCGCCGCATTCAGCGCGACGCCGTCCCCGGGCCGCGGGGAGCGCAGCGCGAGGCGCGGCGTGACGATGCGCTCGGGGATGTCGATCAGCAATGGGTCCATCGCGACTGAAGCCTCCTTCGATGTGACGAACGCCGCGCCTCATCCCTGCGCGATTGGCGTGCGCACCGCGGCCTCGGCGCCGAGCGCGTCGTCCGGCGACTCGGCACGTGGCAGTTCACGCACGCCGCGGATCACCGGATGGCGCCACGCCACGAGCGCGAGCAGCATCGCCGCTCCGCCGGCAGCCGCGAGTGCGCTGCGCAGGCCGTAGTGCTCGCCGAGCCAGCCGCCGAGCAGCGCGCCGGGGCCGGCGGGCAGCAGGATCAGCCAGCGCATCGTGCTTGTCATGCGCCCCAGCAGCGGCTCGGGCGTCACCGCCTGGCGCAGCGCGAGGAAGTTGATGAAGATGAGCACCGCGCCGAACGAGAAGCACACCAGCATCAGCGCGAACATCGCCACACCCCACCCGTTGGCCGGCGCCATCGAAACCGCGAGCCAGCCCACGCCGCACACGCCGATGCCGAGCACCAGACACGGCCCCGGCCCCAGGCGCCGCGAGATGCGGTTCCCGAACAGGCTCGACAGCACCGTGCCCGCGCCCATGCCGACGTAGCTCAAGCCGATCGCCTGCGCCGACAACCCCAGCGTGCGCGTCGCAAACAGGATCTGGACGACGATCGCCGCGTTGTGGCACATCTGCCAGCCGCCGACCGCGGCCGCAAGCGACACCAGCAGCCGGTGACCGCGGACGAACTGCACACCGGCCCGCAGGTCGCGCCAGAAGTGGGCATCGGCGCGACGCAGTCGGCGCTCGTCGATGCTGATGCCGCGCAAGATCGCCGCCGAGACGAGCAGCAACAGCGCGTCCGCAAGCAGCGCGAGCGGCGCGCCGAGCGCCTTGATGAGCGCCCCGGCGAGACCCGGCCCGGCGACCTCGGCGCCTGACGAGGCGAGCGCGTTCTTCGCGTGCGCCTCGACCAGCCGGTCGCGCGCGACGACCTGCGTCAGCACGATCTGCGCCGCCGTCCCAGCGACCGTGTAGACGGTGCCAATGACGAAGGCGACCGCATACAGCCAGCCCATCGTGAGCCAGCCGAGCCACCACGCGAGCGGCACGCTGGCGACGATGAACGCGAGCACGCTTTCGCCCACCACGTAGACAGGCAACTTGCGCACGCGGTCGAGCCACACGCCCGAGGGCAGCGAGAACAGCACGAAGGGCAGGATCTCGGTGAAGGTCAGCCAGCCCATCTGCGTGGGCGACGCATGCAGCAGCACGGCCGCGGTGAGCGGCAACGCGAGCATCGTGACCTGGCCGCCGAAGGAACTGATCAGGATCGAGGTCCACAGCCGGCGGTAGGTTGCGTCGCGCAGCAGGTCGCCAGCCGGCACGCGCAAGCGGCGGCGCAGGGACGTCGGCACGGCATTCCAAAGCGCCAGCCACCAGGGGGTGAGGCTCAGGCTCAAGGTCTTGATGTTCACGTTCTTCTCCCATCACGCCCGGCCCCCTTTCGGGGCCGGGGCAGGCCGCGCGCCTTGTGGGCCGGGCCGTATTGCATTCAAGTCAGCGGGTCGGGTTCGATGGACTCTCCGCTGTGCTCACAGCGGAGAGGCGACCCGAAGGTGCTTGACGCTGGGAGGGCTAAATTCGGGCAGCGACGCCGCCAAGGCGGGAGGCTGCGAGCAGGGCATTCATCATCGAACGCGCCCGCGGCACCGGCCGTCCACGCAGGCCGACGCCGGCAACACCGCACAGGGCGGGCAGCGGTCGATTCGGGTGGCGTGGTTTCATCGGTCGTGCTTTCTCGGAGACGAGGGCGCGATCGTATCAGCGGGCCTTGCTGGCGCTCAAGCCCCGCGACTCCCGTTGCGTTGCGCGCAACCGACGAACAGCCGGACTTAGGGGGTAGACCGTAGCGCTTGCCCCCGCAAGGAATCAGGAGCGATAGTCGGCGTTGATGCGCACGTAGTCCAGGCTGAGGTCGCAGGTCCACACCGACGCCTGCGCTTCGCCGCGGTGCAGGTTCACGCGCACCGTGATCTCGCTTTGCTTCATCACCCGTTGGCCCTCTTCTTCGCGATAAGCCGGATGGCGTCCACCGCGTTCGACGACGAGCACGTCGTCGAGGTGCATGTCGATCAGCGACTGATCGAGGTCCGCAATGCCGGCGTAGCCCACCGCGGCGAGGATGCGCCCGAGGTTCGGATCGCTCGCGAAGAACGCCGTTTTCACGAGCGGCGAGTGTGCGATTGCGTAGGCAGCCAGGCGACACTCCGCCTCGCTTCGCCCACCGTCGACCTGCACCGTGATGAACTTGCTCGCACCCTCGCCGTCGCGCACGATGGCCTGCGCGAGTTCTTCGGCGACCTCGATCACTGCATCACGCAAGAGCGCGCCGTCGGCGCTGTCGAACTGCGTGATCGGCGCGTTGCCCGCGGCGCCGCTCGCAATCAGCACGAAGGAGTCGTTGGTCGAAGTGTCGCCATCGATCGTGATGCGGTTGAAGGAACAATCGGCCGCCTCTTTCACGAGCGCGTTCAACAGCGTGGCGTCTATCGCTGCATCGGTCGCGACGAAACCGAGCATGGTCGCCATGTTCGGTCGGATCATCCCGGCGCCCTTGCTGATGCCGCTCACGGTGACGACGCGACCGTCGATCTTCACCTGGCGCGACGCGGCCTTGGGCACGGTGTCGGTCGTCATGATCGCTTCGGCCGCTTGCGTCCAATGCGCTGTGTCGAGGTCTGCGATCGCCGCCGGCAGACCGGCGACGAGGCGATCGACGGGCAGCGGCTCCATGATCACGCCGGTCGAGAACGGCAGCACCTGGTGCGGCTCGACGCCGAGCAGCGCGGCCAGCGCTTCGCACGTCGCCTGAGCGTCGGCCAGGCCCGGCTCGCCGGTGCCGGCGTTCGCGTTGCCGGTGTTGATGACGAGCGCGCGGATGTCGGGCCCCGCCCCCAGATGCTTGCGGCAGACCTGCACTGGCGCGGCGCAGAAGCGGTTCTGCGTGAACACCGCGGCGACGCGGCTGCCAGCGGCTAGCGCGATCACCGTCACGTCGCGCCGCCCCGCTTTCCTGATGCCGGCCATCGCCGTGCCAAGTCGCACACCCGGCACGACGCCTATCGATTGCGGGGACGGTGCGGTCAGATTGACAGGCATGGCAGGTCGCTCGGCGGAATCGGTAACGGCCTTGATTGTAGGAAGGCGTGCCGTCGTCACCCGAATGCAATCCGGGCCTGGTGTTGCGGCGCGTCTCAGTTCACTGCCGTCGCAGGTTCCAGCCGATGTCGGCTGCGCAGCACGCTGAACGCAATCGCCACGCAAAGCACGCCGATCGCACCGATCGCGAGGAAGCCGTCCGTGCCGATCACCCCGACCCAGAGGCCACCGAGCGAGACGCCCACCGACTGGCCGAGATAGAAGCACGATGCGAAGGCCGACACCGCGGCGCCGCGCTGTTCCGGCGCCATCTGCGTCGCATTGACCTGCAAGGTGTTGTGCAGCATGTAGTAGCCGAGCCCGAGCAGGAGACAGCCGCCCAGCGCCCAGCCCCACGCCGGCGCGAAGCCGACCGTGAGCAGCGCGATGCACATGAAGGCGCCGCCCCAGCGTATGAGACCGGGCTCGCCGAGAAGCACGACGAGGCGGCGCGACATGACCGCGAACACGAAGCCGCCGGCGCCGAACAGCATCACCATCGCACCCGCCGCCGACAACGACATGTTGAAAGCCTGGTGCAGATGTGCCGCAATGAAAGCGAATGGGCCGTACAGAAACATGCCTTCGAGGAACACCAGGGACAGGATCGCGCGCGCCCAGGGGCGCGACAGGACGCCGGCGAACTCGGAGGCGATGCGCCGCAACACCGGGCCGCTCGCGAGCTTCATGGTTCGCGCTCGCGGTGGCAGGCGGCGGTTGAGGGCGAACAGTGCTGCGCTGATCGCCACGAACAACGCTGCGATGAGGAGATACGGCGCGCGCCAAGACAGGTGATCGGCCGCAAAACCGCCGAGCCAGACGCCTGCGGACAGGCCGACGATCTGGCCGATAAGGAAGCGCGCGAGCACCGGCTGGCGATCTTCGTACGGCACCACGTCGCCGATCCAGGCCATCGACAACGGGATCACCGCGGCCGCCGTCGCGCCCGCCAGCGCGCGGGCGATGCGCAGCGAGTCGAAGCCGGGCGCAGCGGCGCAGGCGAGCGCGGTGGCGGCGCAAGCCAGCGTCGCCCAGGCGATCACGCGATATTTGCCAAAGCGGTCACCGACGGGGCCAAAGAACAGTTGCGCCAGGCCGTAGGCCGTGGCGAACAGGCTGATGACGTGTGCGGCCGTGCCCAGGGAAACGCCGAACTCGGTCGCAAGTTTGGGCAGTAGCGCATCGTTGACGCGCAAGGACATGGCGCTCGCGAACGCTGCCAGCGCAAGGCAAATGATCGCGCCGCGAGGGATAGCTTCGGGGTCCGCCCGGGTGTCGAGTGTCATTCGGAGGCAGCGCATCTCGGCACTGGCCGAAGCCTGAAAGGGCGCCATTCTCCGCCCCCTTCGGGACGCTGCACGACCTGGACGGGTCGCGCCGGGCGAAGGTCCGAGCGACGGCGCCCGCCATGGTTCGGTGCTGAAAGCGCGGGTCGACCACTTGAAAGCTAGGCTGTCACCCCTATAATCTTTGTTGCTAGCACTCGCTTATGTTGAGTGCTAACGATCCGAGGTGGTGCCATGCCGTGACGCCGCCAAAGTCGGAAAGTCAGCGACCACATACTGCGGCGCAGCCTATCCATCAAAGTTCATTTGTTGTTCACCCTGAATCAAGGAGATTCCATGAAACTTCGTCCGTTGCACGATCGCGTGATCGTCAAGCGCCTGGAACAGGAAACCAAGACCGCCTCGGGCATCGTCATCCCCGACAACGCCGCCGAGAAGCCCGATCAGGGCGAAGTGCTGGCTGTCGGCCCGGGCAAGCGCAACGAGAAGGGCGATTTCGTCGCCTTGAACATCAAGGTCGGCGACCGTGTTCTGTTCGGCAAGTACAGCGGCCAGACCGTCAAGGTCGACGGCGACGAACTGCTCGTGATGCGCGAGGAAGACCTCTTCGCCGTCGTCGAGAAGAAGTAAACCCAGCACTGGAGAATTCAAAATGGCAGCAAAAGACGTAGTTTTCGGCGGCGAAGCCCGCGCGCGGATGGTCGAGGGTGTGAACATCCTGGCCAATGCCGTCAAGGTCACGCTCGGCCCCAAGGGCCGCAACGTGGTGCTCGAGCGCTCGTATGGCGCCCCCACCGTGACCAAGGACGGCGTGTCGGTCGCGAAGGAAGTCGAGCTCAAGGACAAGCTCCAGAACATGGGCGCGCAGATGGTCAAGGAAGTTGCTTCCAAGACCAGCGACATCGCCGGTGACGGCACCACGACCGCAACCGTGCTGGCGCAAGCCATCGTGCGCGAAGGCATGAAGTACGTGGCCGCGGGCATGAACCCGATGGACCTGAAGCGCGGCATCGACAAGGCCGTGCTGTCGCTCGTCGAACAGCTCAAGAAGCAATCGAAGCCGACGACGACGAGCAAGGAAATCGCTCAAGTCGGCACGATCTCGGCCAACAGCGACGACGAAGTCGGCAAGATCATCGCTGAAGCGATGGACAAGGTCGGCAAGGAAGGCGTCATCACCGTCGAAGACGGCAAGAGCCTGAACAGCGAGCTCGAAGTCGTCGAAGGCATGCAGTTCGACCGCGGCTACCTGTCGCCCTACTTCATCAACAACCCTGAGAAGCAGAGCGCGATCCTCGAGAATCCGTTCGTGCTGCTGTTCGACAAGAAGATCAGCAACATTCGTGACCTGCTGCCGACGCTGGAAGCCGTCGCCAAGGCCGGCCGTCCGCTGTTGATCGTCGCCGAGGAAGTCGAAGGCGAAGCGCTCGCGACGCTGGTCGTGAACACGATCCGCGGCATCCTGAAGGTCGTTGCCGTCAAGGCGCCGGGCTTTGGCGACCGTCGCAAGGCGATGCTCGAGGACATCGCGATCCTGACCGGCGGCAAGGTGATCGCCGAGGAAGTCGGCCTCACGCTCGAGAAGGTCACGTTGGCCGATCTGGGCCAGGCCAAGCGCGTCGAAGTGGCGAAGGAAAACACCACGATCATCGACGGCAGCGGCGCCGCGGCGGACATCGAGGCGCGCGTCAAGCAAGTGCGCGTGCAGATCGAGGAAGCGACGAGCGACTACGACAAGGAAAAGCTGCAGGAGCGCGTGGCCAAGCTGGCCGGCGGTGTTGCGCTGATCAAGGTCGGTGCTGCGACCGAAGTCGAGATGAAGGAGAAGAAGGCCCGCGTCGAGGACGCGCTGCACGCAACCCGTGCCGCCGTCGAGGAAGGCATCGTGGCGGGTGGCGGCGTTGCGCTGCTGCGCGCCAAGCAGGCCGCGGGCAAGGTCAAGGGCGACAACGCTGACCAGGACGCCGGCATCAAGATCGTCCTGCGTGCGGTCGAGGAGCCGATCCGCATCATCGTGCAGAACGCCGGCGACGAGCCGAGCGTGGTCGTCAACGCGGTGCTGGCCGGCAAGGGCAACTACGGCTACAACGCGCAGAACGGCGAGTACGGCGACATGATCGAGATGGGCATCCTGGATCCGACCAAGGTGACCCGCACTGCGCTGCAGAACGCGGCATCGGTCGCCTCGCTGATGCTGACGACCGAAGCGATGATCTCCGAAGCGCCGAAGGACGAAGCTGCCGGCGGCGGTATGCCTGGTGGCATGGGCGGAATGGGTGGCATGGGTGGTATGGGCGGCATGGACATGTAATGTCGCAACCGGGCCTCGCGCCCGGTTGGGTTTGCCGCGAAAGGGGCTGCAGGGATGCAGCCCCTTTTTCTTTGCCCGGCGCAGGCTTCGATCAGCGGGCCGACGTATCGGTGGCACGTCGCGGCACACAATCGTCGCGGGCGGATAATTGCCCGCAGTGCGCATCGGGCGCGCCGTTTCTCGGAATCTCATGACCCTTGCCGCCGCGCTGCAACGCTTCGTCGATGACGAAATGGAGCGCATGCCGGTGCTCGTCGAACAGGTACTGCGCCAGGCCGTCGATGCGCTGCGCGATGCGCGGCAGGGCACGCCGCCAGCGGCCGAGCGCCTGCAGCGCCACGAGCTCGCGCAACTTCTGCAGACGCAGTCGCGCCAATTCGTCGAAGCGTTTGTCGCTGCCCTCGCGCGGCGCGTGCAGGGCGGAGACGCCGCAGGCACAGCGCAAGCTGCCACCGCGCGCGGCCTCGCGCTGATAGACGAATCGACGCACAACGCGGACATCGAGATGGCCCGCGTTGCAACCCAGATCGACGGCGTCGCGGAATGGGAACTGCGCGAACTGCAGACCTTTACATCGGCCTTGTGCGGGCTGCCCTACGTTTCGGTCTCGACCAATCCGCTGCCACCCGACGCCTTTGCGCACGCGCTATGGCAGGCCGCCTGCGCCCTCGGTTCGACACAAGACGCCGTGCTGTTGCTTCGCCACGCAAGCATGGCCCTCGCCGAAGCGCTGAAGCGGGAGTTCGCGTCTGCCTGCACCCGCCTGGAGGCGCAAGGCGTGCAGCCCGCCCTGTACCGCACCGCAGTGCCACCCCAGGCCGAGGCGACGCGATCAAGCTTGCTGGCGGGCCTGCTTGAAGGCGCTGCGCCGGCGCAGGCGACCTCCCCCGCGCAGCAGGCGACGGTCCCACTCGACGCACAAACGCGCGGCTTGCTGCACGACCTGTTCGACACCATCGTGCAGAGCAGCCAGATGCACCCGGCGCTGCGTGCGCTCACCGCCTCGTTGCACACGAGCGCGATCGAACTCGCGGCGCACGATCCGCAATTGCTCGAATCGGCCAGCCATCCGCTGTGGGCCCTGCTCGACCGCTTCGCATACCAGAGCGCAACGCACCCCGAGTCGGCCGACCCGCAATTGCGCGCCTGGATCGGCTATGCGACCGAGCTGGTCGCCACGCTGCAGCGCGCCCCGTTGCAAGGTGCCGAGCTCTATCGAGATTGCGTCGCGCAGCTCGATGCCTATTCGGCGGCGCAGTTCAACGCCCAGGTCCTGCAGGCGGCCGGCGACATCGACGCACTCGCCCGCAACGCGCCGGTGTCCATCGCGATGGACCTCGGCACGATGGACACCGTGCCGGCCGATCTGCTCGTCACTTCGACAAGGGACGCAGACAGATCCGATGCGAACAAGGATCCGGATGCCGACAAGACGGCGGCCGCATGGCTCGAGGCGCAATCGCCGGGCGCCTGGTACCGCATGTTTCTGCGCGGCCGCTGGAGCGTGATGCGCTTGCTGTGGTGCAGCGACGCCCGCACGCGCTGGCTCTTCGCGAGCCCGCATCCGCAACGCAACGATGCTTTCGAGCACGCCACGCTGCTGCGGCTGCGCGCCGAAAAGCTGATCCGCCCATTCGTCGAGCGCGCCGTCGTCGTCCGCGCGGCCGAGAGCTTGCGCCGCCGGCTGGCAGACAAGCGCACGACGCGCTGAGCTCGCGCGCGTTGCAGGCGCGATTCAAGTGTTCAGCGCCGCTTCGATCTCGCGTGCGACGAGCGCCGGCTGTTCGTGCACGATCCAGTGGGTTGCGTCCGGCACGCGAACGACGCGCATCCGCGGCACGTAGGCGTCCAGCCCGTCGAGCAACGCGGGCGGCAGCGCGATGTCGCGCTCGCCCCAGATGACGAGCGTCGGCACGTGCACCGTCGCGAAGCCGGGCGGGAACGAGAGCGTCATGATCGGGTCGTCGGCGGACGAGGGCGGGCGCAGCGGTGACGCGCGGTAGTAGTTGAGCCCGCCCTGCAGCCCGGCGCGCCAGACGCTGCGGTACTGCTCCTTCACCCCGTCCGTCAGCCAGTCGGGCGCAGCGGCCGGTGTGCCGCGCTCAGTCCTGGCGCTGAAGAACGGCCAGATCCGCGCGAAGTCATTCGCCGAAAGCAGTTCGGCGGCGTCGTCGCGGCACAGGAAGTTCATGTAGGCGCTCGCCGCCTGTTGTGCCGGTGAGTGCTGCAACTCGCGCAGGAATGTCGCCGGGTGCGGTGAATTGATGATCACCAGCCGTTCGAGCAATGCCGGCTGCTGCGCTGCAAGGTTCCAGGCGAGCGCGCCGCCCCAGTCGTGCGCGACAAGCGCGGCGAGCGGCGCCCGTTCGGCACGGCCTGCGGCCCGGTTGCAATGCGCGGCAAGCGCTTCGATGTCGGCGACGAGTTGCTTCGGCCGATACGCTTCGACCTCGACCGGCGCGCTCGACTGTTCATAGCCGCGCAGATTCGGCGCGACGCAACGGTAGCGGCTGCCGAGTCGGGACAGCATCTCGTCCCAAACGAAAGCGGCCTCCGGGAAACCATGCAGGAAGATCACGAGCGGCGCATCCAGCGGCCCCGCAGCGCGGCACGACAGCGTGATGCCATGGGGCAACGCGGCTTGAAATGTCTCGATCATCGATGCCCTCCTCCGTAGCAGGCGAATGGACTCACCCGGCCGATACCTGCGTCCAGGCGTGCAGCACGAGCGCGGCGTCGTCGATGCCGGCGCCGCTCAGCGCGGAGAAGAGCGCGACGCTCACATCGGCCTCGTCGGTTGCATATTCACCGAGCACCGCCTGCAGCGCAGCGAGTGCAGCCTGCGCCTCGCGGCGGTTGAGCTTGTCGGCTTTGGTCAGCAGCACCAGCAGCTTGACCGCGCCGTTGGCGATGCGTGGCGCAATGAATGCCAGCAGTTGACGGTCGAGATCCGTCGCGCCGAGGCGGGAATCGACCATCAGCACGATCCCCGAAAGGCTGCGGCGCTGCTCGAGATAGTCGGCCATCACCTGCTGCCAGCGCAGCTTCGCGCCTCGCGCCACCGCCGCGTAGCCATAACCGGGAAGATCGGCGAAGAGCGCATCGGGCGAATCCTTCGGGCCGAGCGCGAACAGGTTGATGTGCTGTGTGCGCCCGGGCGTGCGCGAGGCGAACGCGAGGCGCTTCTGCTGCGCCAGCCGGTTGATCGCGGTCGATTTGCCGGCATTGGAGCGGCCGACAAATGCGATCTCGGGCAGCTCGTTCACGGGCAGCTCGGCGAGCCGGCTCGCGGTCGTGACGAAGCGCGCGGTGTGCGTCCACGCGAGCGCAGCCTTCGTTGGCGTCGGCGCCGGATCGGCCGCCGGCGCGGGGCGCGCCGGCTCGCGCGACGACGTTCTCTCGGTCTTCTTGTCGTTCATCTCGGCGCACCAAATCGGTCATTGTAAAATCTTCGGGTTTTGCGGCCTGAGCACATCCACCCATGAAGTCCATCGCCCCCTTGCTGCCCCGCCTGCTGGCGACCGCCCTTGTCGCGGCGACGATCTCGGCGCCCGCGTTCGGCGCCGAGGAAAAGGCAGCGGCCAAGCCCGATCCGGCACGCGGCGAGGCGATCGCAAGCCAGGTCTGCGGTGCGTGCCACACGTTCGACGGCTCGCGAGGTCTGCCGGCCAACCCGATCCTGCAGGGCCAGCATCCGGAGTACCTCGTCAAGCAGCTGACGGAGTTCAAGTCCGGCAAGCGCGCGAACGCGATCATGCTGGGCATGGCGTCGACCTTAAGCGAAGCAGACATGCGCAATGTGGCGGCGTTCTATGCATCCAAGCAAGCCAAGCCGGGCTTCGCGAAGAACAAGGACACCGTCCGCCTCGCCGAGAGCATCTATCGCGGCGGCATTGCTGACCGGCAAATTCCGGCCTGCGCCGGCTGCCACACACCTGACGGTGCGGGCATTCCGGCGCAGTTTCCGCGCCTTGCCGGTCAGCACGCAGAATACGCTGAGGCGCAGCTGATCGCCTTTCGCAACGGCACGCGCAAGAACGGCCCGATGATGAATGGCGTTGCCGCGCGCTTGAACGACAGAGAGATCAAGGCCTTGGCTGACTACATGGCCGGCCTGCGCTGACGCCGTGTCGCGTAAGCAGTTGCAAAAGGCCGGTCGCGTACCGGCCTTTGTCTTTTGCGCGCCGACGGCCGAGCGAACGCGGTAAGAACTTCGCGCCCCGCAACGACTCCATCAACATCCACGCCAACCTGCTCCCGCCACGCCATGCCATCGCACATCGACAAGGGATTCCAGCACCGTAACGGTTCGGAGATCACGCCGCGCGCCGTCTACGAGCAGCGCCGCGCACTGCTCAGGCTCATCGCCGGCGGCGCGGCGGGCGCGGCGCTGGCCGGCTGGGCGCAGCGCGATGCGATCGCGCAGACGCCCGCGCCGGGCAAGCTTGCGCCGCTGCCCGGGGTGCACAGCACCATACCCGGCGCGATGCTGATGGAGAAGCCCACCACCTACCAGGACGTCACCACATACAACAACTTCTACGAGTTCGGCACCGACAAATCCGAACCGGCGCGCAACGCGGGTTCGCTCAAGACGCGGCCGTGGACGGTCACCGTCGAGGGCGAGGTGAAGAAGCCCAAAGTCTTCGACATCGAAGAGCTGCTCAAGCTCAGCGCGCAAGAGGAACGCATCTACCGCCTTCGCTGCGTCGAAGGCTGGTCGATGGTCGTGCCGTGGATTGGCTATTCGCTCGCCGAGCTGATCAAGCGCGTCGAGCCGACCGGCAACGCCAAGTACGTGCAGTTCGTCAGCCTTGCCGATCCGAAGCAAATGCCCGGCGTCAGCTCGCGAATCCTCGACTGGCCCTACGTCGAGGGCCTGCGCATGGACGAGGCGATGAACCCGCTCGCGATGCTCGCCTTCGGTCTCTATGGCGAGGTGCTGCCCAACCAGAACGGCGCGCCGGTGCGCCTCGTCGTGCCGTGGAAGTACGGCATCAAGAGCGCCAAGTCGATCGTGAAGATCCGCTTCGTCGAGAAGCAACCGAAAACGAGTTGGGAGGAAGCCGCTTCGAACGAGTACGGCTTCTATTCCAACGTCAACCCGAACGTCGATCACCCGCGCTGGAGCCAGGCGCGCGAGCGCCGCATCGGCGAGGACGGCCTGTTCGCAAAGAAGCGGCCGACGCTGATGTTCAACGGGTACGAGGCGCAGGTCGGCCAGCTCTACGCCGGCATGGACCTGAAGAAGTACTACTGAGCTTCGCAGGCCTCGCCGCCGGATGAACACCGCCAACGTGCTGAGCCCATACGAGCGCGCCGCGCAACCGCCTCGCCGCAGGAGCGCGCTGCTGCACGCGGCCGCCAAACCCATCGTCTTCGCGGTCTGCCTTCTGCCGTTTGCTTGGCTCTTCTACGGTGCGCTGACGGATTCGCTCGGCGCGAACCCGGCCGAGGCGCTGATCCGTGGAACTGGGGACTGGGTGCTGCGCTTGCTGTGCGTGACGCTTGCCGTCACGCCGCTGCGGCAATGGACGGGCCGGCCCGAACTGGCGCGCTTTCGACGCATGTTCGGCCTCTTCACGTTCTTCTATCTCGTGCTGCACTTCCTGTCCTATGCCTGGCTCGACATGGGCTTCGATCCGCAGGCGATCGCGCGCGACATCCCGAAGCGGCCGTTCGCCCTCGTTGGCTTCGCTGCGTTCGTGCTGATGATTCCGCTGGCGGCGACCTCGTTCAACCGGGCGATCAAGATGCTCGGCGCGAAGCGCTGGCAGACACTGCACAAGCTCGTGTATGCGATAGCACTGCTCGGGCTGCTGCACTTCTTCTGGATGCGCGCGGGGAAGAACAATTTCGCCGAGGTCGCGGTCTACGCCGCCATCGTCGCGGTGTTGCTCGGCTGGCGCGTTGTCCACGCAGCGCGAGCACGTCGCGCCGCGACGAAATGAGCTGGCGTCTCGTCAGCTCGCGCCCTCGAGCCGAGCCCTGAAGAAGCCGCTGGCGCCGTAGCGCGTCACTTGCGCGCGTCGTAGCGCTCTTGCGCGCGCTTCAATGTTCTGATCACCAGCGCTGTGGCAGACGCGTCAGCCCGCTTCGGGAGCATGGCGGCGCGCAACCCAGAGCGTGCATCCATGAGGGCCGTAGCGTTCGTCGTGCAGGATGCCGCGCTCAAGTTCAAAGCTGCCGTCGACGCCGAGATGGCGCGAACTTTCGCCAACGCTCAGCCACATTTCGCCTTGGGCCACGACCGCCCTGACCGAAAACGGATGCGCGTGCGATTCGAGTGCCGTGCCTGGCGCCCATTCCCGCTGCAGGACCTCGTCGTAGCCCTC
>CAWBXT010000009.1:0-296085 GCA_963792765.1 uncultured beta proteobacterium
CGCGAGGCCCATCACGGTCAGTTCGTCCGGCGCCGGAGCGCGCTCGCAGGCATCGACCAGCAGCGTCTTCGCGCCCTCGTCGGCAAACGCGCTGCACAGGCGCTCGAGCAGCGCGCCCGAGAACGCCACGTGCGGGTTCGAGACCAGCGGCACCAGTCGCACGCCGCCGTGAGCGAACATCCGCCGCAGGCCGTGCGCCTGATCGGGCGGCGTCGGCGCGGCAAGTTCGGATCTTTGCTTGCGCGAGGCGTTCATCGGAATCGTAAGTGAGGGCTCGACCGCGTTCAGGCGGCAAAGGCGCTGGCCGATTGCAAGCCGCCACGCTGCGGGGTTGCGAAGACGAGGCTCACTTCCCCGGCTTCGAGCCGGTAGGCAGCGCCGGTCACGGCGCGCAACGCGCGGTGCACCAGCGCGTGGGCCGACAGACGGTGCCAATCCTCCGGCACGCGCTGGCCGTTGGCGACACCGACGACCTTGAGCTTGTGGCGAATCATCGCGTCGAGCGCCGGGCCGAGCTTGACGGCTTCGTCCAGCTTGGAGAGCACGACGCCTTCGCAGCTGGCTGCGCGGTAGGCGTGCAACACGTCCTCGATCGTCTCGCCTTGCGCGCTCGCGTTGACGACGAGCAGGCGCTTGACGCTCCGGTGCGCAAGCATGTCCAGCAGTTCGCGCGTGCGCGCATCGCGCTGCGCCATGCCGGCGGTGTCGATCAGCACCATCTTCTTGGCCGACAGCAGATCGAGCAGGTCCTCGAGGGAACTGCGGTCGTGTGCGGTGTGCACCGGCACGCCGAGAATGCGGCCATAGGCGCGCAGCTGCTCGTGCGCCGCGACACGGTAGGCGTCGAGCGTGATCAGGCCGAGTTGGGCCGCCCCGTGCTTGGTCGCAAACGCGGCGGCAAGCTTGGCTGTGGTCGTCGTCTTGCCGACGCCGGTCGCGCCGACCAGCGCAAACACGCCACCCTGGTCTTCGAGCGCGCTGTCGGCCTCGCCCGTCAGCAGATTGCGTTCGAGCACACCCTCGGCCCAGGTGGCGTCGTCGGCGACGTCAGCGGGCAAGCCGGCCGACAGCTTGCGGATCAGTGCCGGCGAAAAGCCGCCGTCGAGCAGCCGCTGTGCAAGCCGCGCCTGCGCCGGCTGGCGCTGGAGCTTTTCCATGAACGCGAGGGCGCCGAAGCGCTCCTCGATCATTCCCTTCATCGCGCGGATCTCGTCGAGCACGTCGTGCTGCTCGCGGCGCGTCGGCGCGACGGCGTCGTCAGAGAGCGCGGGGGCTTCGTCCCAGTGCGTTTCGGCCTCGCGGCGCGCGGATGGCGCTTCAGGCTTGGCGAGTTCCTCGCGCAACACCGGCGGCGCGCGCCGCGCCGCGACGGGCTGAACGGTCAGCGCCGCAGGCGCGGCTTCGGCCTCGGCCTCGCGTCGCGCGCCGGATGCCAACTTCACCGCGGCACCATCGGCCTCGATCTCGGCCTGTCGCCTGCGCAGCATGCGTTCGCGCACGTAGTCCTGGAACGACAGCGTGCTCATCGTGAGGCGCGCGACGTCGGCCTCGACCGGGATGTTCTCGTCCAGCGTCGGCTCGATGCGCTCGCGCGGCACCCTGCCCTCTGCCGGCCGAGACGGAGTCTTGGCTGCGACGACGCGTGTCGGCGCTGATGCGGCGTCGGCGGTGGCTTGCGTGGGCTGCGCGACGGCGGCCGCCGCGCTTGTCATTGGCGCGGCAAGCGGCGGCGCGGTAATGGCGGCTTCGGCACCCAGGGCTGCGCTCCGCGCGCCCTGCGCGATCTGCTCGAGGGCGTCGGGTGCCATCGCGAGCATCTCGATGCCCTCGGCGCATGGCTTGGTCGAGAGCACGACGGCATCGACGCCGAGCGCCTCGCGCACGAGCTTCAATGCATCGCGCGAGTTGCGCGCCGTATAGCGTTTGACGTTCATTGCCTGCCTCCGCAAACCCGATCCATGTCTTCCCCGTCGCGTGCGGCGCCAGACCGTTCGGTCGAACCGGACGCGCTCGCCTGCATCACCCGTTCGCCCTTCATGCGCCCGCTCCGATCACCGAGCCGATCCGTATCGAATGGGTCTCCGGGATCTCGCTATGGCTGAGCACGCGCAGGCGCGGCGCGGCGCGCTTGAGCAATCGCGCCATCGGCACCCGGATCGCATCGGGAACGAGGAGGCATGCCGGCAAACCGAGGTCTTCCTGGCGCTTGGCCGACACTGCGGCGCTGCGCGACAGGGTGTCAGCGACGCCCGGGTCGAGCGCCGCGCCGTGCGGCGAATTGAGCGCCTGCGACACCATGCGCTCGAGCTCGGGCTCGAGCGCGATGACGTCGAGCTCCTTCGTCGGGCCGTAGATCTGCTGCACGATCGCAGGCGCCAGGTTGACGCGGATGCGGCGGGCCAGCTCGGCCGGGTCGGTCACGATCGCGGCGTGTTCGGCGAGGCTCTCGACGATCGAGCGCATGTCGCGGATGTGCACGCCTTCTTCGAGCAGCAGTTGCAGGATCTTCTGAAGGCTCGCGATTCCGACCATCTTGGGCACCACGTCCTCGATCAGTTTGGGCGCCAGCCGCGTCACGTGTTCGACGAGTTGCTGGGTCTCTACGCGGCCGAGCAAACGTGCGGCCTGCAGTTGCATCAAGTGTGAAAGATGGGTCGCCACGACGGTCGCGCAATCAACGACCGTAAATCCGCTCATTTGGGCGGCCTCGCGCTGGCGTTCTTCGATCCACACCGCCGGCAGGCCGAATGCGGGATCCGTGGTTGCGGTGCCGATCAGAGGCTGTGTCGCGCCGCCCGGGTTGATCGCGAGCAACATGCCGGGGAAGGCCTCGCCCTCGCCCACGATCGCGCCGCGCAAGGTGAGGCGATATGCGCTCGGCTTCAGCTCGAGGTTGTCCCGGATGTGGACCGGCGGTGGCAGAAAGCCGACCTCCTGCGCGAACTTGCGGCGCACGCCCTTGATGCGCGAGAGCAGATCGCCCTGACGCTCCTTGTCGACGAGCGCGATCAGGCGGTAGCCGACCTCCAGGCCCAGCGTGTCGACCGGGCGCAGATCCTCCCAGCTCGCCTCGGCGTTCGCGTCCGGCATCGGCTCGGGCGCGGGCGGCGCGTCCTTGGCCCGCTTGTTGCGCCGGTGCATCCATTGCGACAGCGCGGCCAGCGCGCCCGCGATCAGGAGGAAGACGACGTGCGGCATGCCCGGAATGACGCCCAGCAAGCCGATCACGCCGGCGGTGATGGCAAAGGCGCGCGGCGAGTCGAACAACTGGCGCGCAACCTGGCCGCCGATGTCATGCTCCTTGCCGACGCGCGAGACGACCATCGCCGCCGCGACCGAGATCAAGAGCGCCGGGATCTGCGCGACGAGCGCATCACCGACCGCGAGCAGCACGTAGCTGTTGGCCGCGTCCGACGCCGAGAGGTCGTGCTGCGCGACGCCGATCACGAAGCCGCCGACGATGTTGATGACGAGGATCAGCAGCCCCGCCATCGCGTCGCCGCGCACGTACTTGCTCGCGCCGTCCATCGAGCCGAAGAACTCCGCCTCCTCGCCGACTTCGGCGCGCCTGCGCTTGGCCTCCTTCTCGTCGATCAGGCCGGCGTTCAGGTCGGCATCGATCGCCATCTGCTTGCCCGGCATCGCGTCCAGCGTGAAGCGCGCGCCGACCTCGGCGATGCGCTCGGCGCCCTTGGTGACGACGATGAAATTGATGACGACGAGGATCGCGAAGACGATCAGGCCGACCGCGAAATTGCCGCCGATCAGGAAGTGCCCGAACGACTCGATCACCTTGCCCGCCGCCGCCGTGCCGGTGTGCCCTTCGAGCAGCACGACGCGCGTCGAGGCGACGTTGAGCGACAGGCGCAGCAGGGTCGTCAGCAGGATGACCGCCGGAAAGGCCGAGAAGTCGAGCGGCTTGATCATGTAGGCCGCCATCAGCATCACCATCAGCGCCATCGCGATGTTGAAGGTGAACAGCATGTCGAGCGCGAACGGTGGCAGCGGCAGCACCATCATCGACAGCACGAGGATGATGAAGATTGGCGCCACCAGCGCCTTGATCGCGGAAGCGTTCGGCCCGAGCCAGGCCTGCAGGCGTTGCATCACGAGGTTCATGCGATCGCCGCTTCCGAAGGCAAGTCATGGTGGGGGTCGAGATCGACGGGAACGTCGAGCTCGGGCAGATCGCCCGGCATCGGCGCCCTGCCCTGCATCGCCGCGCGCAGCTGGTAGACGTAGGCGAGCACCTGGGCCACGGCAGCAAACAGCACGGCCGGGATCTCGCGGTCGATCTCGGCATGCGCGTAGAGCGCACGCGCGAGCACCGGCGCCTGCAGCACCGGCACCTGCGCGCCCTTTGCGCTGTCCCGGATCCGCATCGCCATCAGGTCGGCGCCCTTGGCGACGACGCGCGGCGCGCCCATGCTCGCCTCGTCGTACTTGAGCGCGACGGCATAGTGGGTCGGGTTCATCACGACGAGGTCCGCGCGCGGCACCGCAGCCAGCATGCGGCGGTTGGCCAGCTCGCGCATGCGAGCCTTGACCTTGCTCTTGACCTCGACGTTGCCCTCGAGCTCCTTGAACTCCTGCTTCTGCTCCTGGCGGCTCATCTTCAGCCGCACCTTGTGCTGATGGCGCTGCCAGGGCACATCGACGAGCGCGAACGCGCCGAGCAGCAGCACGAGCAGCGTCAGGCCGGTCGTGAGCGTGCGCCCGACGTGCGACAGCGCAGCGGGCAATGGCAGGCCGAGCGCGCCGCTGAATTCGTCCAGGTGGGCGCGCAGATAGGCGGCGCCGATGCCGACGAGCAGCACCGCGAGCAGGCTCGCCTTCAAGGTGTCGACGAGTTGCTGCTTCGACACCATGCGTTTGAGGCCGGTGAGCGGGTTGAACTTGTCGAACTTGGGCTTGATCGGCTTCAGGCTCCAGGCCCAGCCGCCGGAGATCGCGCTGCCGGCGAAGGCGACGAGCGCGAGCAGCACGCCGAGCGGCACGGCGACGATCAGCAGCGTCGGCGCGAGTTCGCCGAGGCGCTCGGCCATGAAGCCGGGCTCGACAACCGAGTGCACGTCGAACCGGAACGCGCGGCGCACCATGTGTGAGAGCAGATCGGCGAGCGTCGGCGCCATCAGCGCGAGCGCCGCACCGCCCGCGGCAACGGCGGCGAAGTGTCCGAGATCGCGCGAGCGCGCGACCTGGCCGTCCTCGCGTGCCTTGTCCAGCTTGCGCTGGGAGGCTGGCAGGTTGCGGTCTTGTGCGTCTTGGTCGGCCATGGGGAAGCGGTGTCGCCCGATGCAGGGGCGATGCCATTGTTCCCGTCGGCCGCGAAAACCTGAGCCCGAAAAGAGGGGGCTTGTGGGCCTAGTTCGGCGCTGTACCCGTGACGCCGGCGTCGACCGTGCGGCGCGTCACATTTGCCGCATCACGCGGCAGGAAAGCGCCTCAGAAGCCGAGACTCGCGAGCAGGTCGTCGACCTCGCCCTGGCTGCTGACGACGTCGCTCCTCCCCGTCGCGTCCACAACCGGCCCCTGCGGTCCGGCAGGCTCGGCAAGGCGCGGCGGCAGATCCGTCGGAGCGGCCTGCAGCAGCAGCCTGACGAGGTTGTCTTCAAGATCGGCGGCAAGCGTCACGACCTTCGCGACGACCTGGCCGGTGAGGTCATGGAAGTCCTGCGCGAGCATGATGTCGGTCAGGTGGCGGTCGATGCGCGCGCTGGCGCCATCGATCTCGCTGACGAAGTCGATCAGCGCGCCGGCGCTCAGCGCGCGCGTCGGATCGGCGACGATCGCCTCGCCGATGCGGCGCGCCTGGACGGCGATGCGGTTCTGTTCGAGCTTGGCTGCATCGACCGAGTTGAGCACCTTCTCGGCGGCCTCCCCGGTCTTGCGGGCGACGTAGTTCAGGCGGCTGCGCGCGTCCGGCAGGCCGTCGGCGGCCATCTGCAACTGCGGCATCACGCCGAGCTGCTCGAGCGTGTCGTGCAGCAGCCGCGTCAGCTGACCGAGCTGGCGGTAGATCTCGGGCGACGCACCGACCTCGCGCTGCGGCGCGAGCAGGTTCTCGTGTTCCATCTTCATCGCCGTGCCCTCAGACCGTGGCCGCAAGCTTCTGCATGACCTTGGCCACCTTCTCCTCGAGCGTGGCCTTGGTAAAAGGTTTGACGATGTAGCCGGCGGCACCCTCCTGCGCGGCACGCACGATGTCTTCCTTGCGCGCCTCGGCGGTCACCATCAGCACCGGGAGATGCCTGAGCGTCTCGTCCTTCTTGATCTCCGAGAGCAACTCGAAGCCGTTCATGTTGGGCATGTTGATGTCGCTGATCACGAAATCGAACGCCGCGTTGCGCAGCGTGTCGAGCGCGGCGACGCCGTCCTCCGCCTCCTCGGCGTTGAGGTAGCCGATCTCCTTGAGCAGGCCGCGGATGATGCGGCGCATCGTCGAGAAGTCGTCGACGATCAAGAATCGCATGTCGGTGAGCGTCTTCATGGGGCAATGGGCTCGCAATAGCGGATTTATCGGGTGGTGGCGGCCGAAGTTGAGGCAGGCGGCGGCGGCTCTTCGCGCAACTCGGCGCCCGCGGCCAGGAGCCGGTCCTCGGCCTCGCGGTTCATCACGATGAGGCTGATGCGGCGGTTGACCGGGCTTTGCGGGGCCTCGCGGTCGTAGAGCGAGCTCGATGCCAGGCCCTGCACGCGCAGCACGCGCGTCTCCGGCAGGCCGCCAACCAGAAGTTCGCGCCGTGACGCGTTCGCACGATCGCTCGAAAGCTCCCAGTTGCTGTAGCCGCGGTCGCCGCTGCCGAACGGCGTGGCATCGGTGTGGCCTTCGATCGTCAGGCGGTTCGGTACCTCGGCGAGCACCTGCGCGATCTCATGCAGCAGTTCCTGCATGTAGGGCTTCACCATCGCGCTGCCGCTGTCGAACATCGCACGGCTTTGTTCGTCGACGATCTGGATGCGCAGGCCGTCGGGTGTCATGTCGAGGCGGATCTGCGAACTCATGGCCGCAAGGCGCGGGTTGTTGGCGACGGTCTCGCGCATCTTCTCCTGCAGCGCCTGCAGCCGGGAGGCCTCGGCCTGGCGCGCCTCCTGTTTGAGCGTTTGAAGCGTGAAAGTGCTGCGCTTTGCTTCGATCTCGCCGCGCTTGACCTGACCGGAGCTGCGCGTCAGGTCGGTTCCGCCACCCTTGACGACGCTCGACGAGTCGCCCGACCCGCTGCCGTTGCTGAGTAGCGCAACCTTCAGCGGCGACTGAAAGTAGTCCGCGATGCCCTTGCGGTCACCCTCGGTCGTCGAGCCGAGCAGCCACATCAGCAGGAAGAAGGCCATCATGGCCGTCACGAAGTCGGCATACGCGATCTTCCACGCGCCGCCGTGCGCCGCGTGGCCGCCGCGCTTGATGCGCTTGACGATGATCGGCTGGAGTTTCTTCGAGTCGCCCGCCATGCTTACGCCTTCTTGCCTTTAACGTGGCTTTCGAGCTCGCCGAAAGTCGGCCTCTCGGTCGAATACAGCACCTTGCGCCCGAATTCGACGGCAACCTGCGGCGCATAGCCCTGCATGCTCGCGAGCAGCGTGACCTTGATGCACTGCAGTTCCTTCGAGCCTTCGTCGATCTTCTGCTCCATCAAGCCCGCAAGCGGCTCGACGACCGCGTACGCGAGCAAGATGCCCAGGAAGGTGCCGACCAGCGCCGAGCCGATCATCCCGCCGAGGATTGCAGGCGGCTGGCCAACCGAGCCCATCGTGTTGACCACGCCGAGCACCGCGGCAACGATGCCGAACGCCGGCAGCGCGCCGGCGAGACGCTGGATCGCCGCCGCCGGCGCGTGCGCCTCGGCGTGATGCGTGTCGATCTCGTTGTCCATCAGGCTTTCGATCTCGTGCGCGTTCAGGTTGCCCGAGACCATCATGCGCAGGTAGTCGGTCATGAACTCGACAACGTGGTGGTCCCCGCCGATCGTCGGGTACTTCTGGAAGAGCGGCGAATCGTGCGGCTCCTCGACGTCCTTCTCGATCGACATCAAGCCTTCCTTGCGCGCCTTCTGCAGGATGTCGTAGAGCAGCGCCATCATCTCCATGTAGCGCGCCTTCGTGTACTTGGACGCTTTCAGGAGCTTGGGCAGCGCGCTCAACGTCGCCTTCAGCACGCGCGGCTGGTTGGTGACGACGAAGGCACCGAGCGAGCCGCCGGCGATCGCCATCATCTCGGTCGGGATCGCGTGCAGGATGACGGTGATGTTCCCGCCGTGGATGATGTACGCGCCGAAGATGCACCCGAAGGCAATCGCGTAACCGATGAGGACGACCATGTCGCGGGATTTCCGTGGCTTCTTCCAAGCCGTCGCGCCTGACAGCTCTCGTTACGACATTTATCGGCCCGTTGCGCGGGCGCTTGAGTGCCAGCGACGACCGCTTGCATTCCTCGGGCTCCCACCCGTGCCGGCGCCGAACGCGCAAAAAAAAGAGCGGGTCCCGAGGGACCCGCTTCGAAATGACACTTTGAGGTGCCAGGAGGAGACTAGCAAGAAAACGTTGCCCGTCCTTTGCACTATCGGCGCGGACGGACGCGACTTGAGGTGAGAGTTGCTCGCGGCGGGAAAGTTCAGTGAACCTGGATCGAGCCTGCCGCGCGGCCCTTGCCAGCACGTGCCGGCGGCGAGCACAGCCCGCAGACGTAGTGCTTCGCGATTTCGTGCGGATGCGTCACGAAGTGGCCGCCGCACTTGGAGCACTTGGTCATCGTCAGCATGCCGTTGTCGATGAACTTGACGAGACGCCAGGCGCGCGTCACCGAGAGCAAAGGCTCCAGGCCCTGCGCGGTGGTCTGCTCGCTGTACAGCTGATAGGCCTTGATGACGTTGTCGATCTCGTCCATCTCGGCCACCTTGTTCAGGTACTCATGGATGTTCAAGAACAACGACGCATGGATGTTCGGTTGCCATGTCATGAACCAGTCGGTCGAGAACGGCAGCTGCCCCTTGCTCGGCGACTTGCCGGCCACTTCCTTGTACAGGCGCAGCAGGCGTTCATAGGACAGATCGGTCTCGGACTCGAGCACCTGCAGACGTGCGCCCAGATGAATCAGCGTGACGGCGCGGTCGATCTGCTTGGCTTCGGTGAGGATGCTCTTGTTGCGTGCCATGACGGGCTCCGCTCAGGCTGCTTCCTGGTGGCGGCCGGCCATCAGGATGCTGGCATGAAGGCGGGTCGTGACGTCATTCGCGGCGGACTTGCCGTGGTTCGTCAGCAGGCCCCAGACCAGGTCGTCGTCCATGCGGAAGCGGCACAGCAGCGTGTTGCCCGATGCGATCTTCATCATCTGCGACGGCGCCAGCATGGAGATCATTTCCGCAGATTCCTCCGAAATGCCAAGGCGATACAGCGCCTGTTCGCGGTCGCTGCGGATCAGGCTTTGAGCCAGCATCAAGTAGGAGAGGTTGGCTTCGCGAATTTCGCTCAGGATCTGGTCTGCGTTCATGTCGATGTCCTCGGTTGTCTGCTCGGTCTCGGGGGTTGTGTCGCCAGGGCCATGGCCCCAACGTGAAACCGATTGTGATGACCGGCCAAAGGCTGCAACATCAGGGTGCTTCTGTCGCTTGAGTCCCGCTTCGTCCATCGGCGCTGTAAGGCAAATTCCTACACGACCGCCTTTCCGCGACGAAATGCGGGTACGGACACCCGCTGTTTCAACGAGTGCTTGACAGTCGTCCGCGCATGTGCTGACCAGAAACTGCAACTATTTCTCTCAAGTCCCGAAGTGGGCGCTCCGATATGCACCGCAACGTACCTGAAATTTGGGTCGTGGTCCGGTTGGCCGGCCGAAGGTGGGGCAGCGAGAAGGGCTGCAGGACACAGCGGTTGACTCGGTGCGGGCGTTACCCGAGACGGCAATTGCTGCCGGAGGCGGACAACAGTGCGGCGAGAGGATCGCCCTCCACTGCGCTCTGTTTGCTAGACGCCGGCAGCCACGCCGGGAATCTTTTCAACCGTAAGGAGTTATCTCTACCATGGCACAAACCATCAACACCAACGTCAACTCGCTCAATGCGCAGCGCAATCTCAATACCTCGCAGTCTTCGCTCGCGATCTCGATGCAGCGCCTTTCGTCGGGCCTGCGCGTGAACTCGGCCAAGGACGACGCCGCCGGCCTCGCGATCGCCGAGCGCATGAACGCCCAGGTGCGCGGCATGAACGTCGCGATACGCAACGCGAACGACGGCATCTCGCTGTTCCAGACCGCCGAAGGCGCGATGGGCAAGATCACCAACAACCTGCAGCGCATCCGCGAACTCGCGGTGCAATCGGCCAACGGCGCGATCTCGGACGAAGACCGTGACAATCTGCAGACCGAGGCCGACCAACTCGTCGCGGAAATCAAGCGCGTCGCCGACGGCACCAAGTTCAACAACGTCAACCTGCTCGATACGTCGTTCTCGTCGGCATCGACTTCCAGATCGGCGCCGACAACGGCGACACGATCGACGTGACGACCGGCCTTCGACATGACTGCGCTCAACGGCTACAGCGCGGCCGACCTCTCGAGCGCCACCGCCGCCTCGGCGCTGCTCGACAACCTCGACGACGATCTCGACACCGTCAACACCGCACGCGCCCAGTCCGGTGCGTTGCAAGGGCGCTTCGAAGCGGTCGTCGCACAGCTCCAGGTTTCGATCGAGAACACCTCGGCGGCGCGCGGTCGCATCATGGATGCCGATTTCGCGGCAGAGACCGCCAACCTGTCGCGCGCACAGATCCTGCAGCAGGCCGGCACCGCCATGGTCGCCCAGGCCAATCAGATGCCACAGAACGTGCTGACCCTGCTGCGCTGAACACGGGGAACGCCTTGCGCAAATGCCGCCCCTCGGGGCGGCATTTTCGTTTCCGCGCGACACGCCGCGCTGCGGCGGACGGGCGTCGCCCGGCATCCGTCGGCGCAGCGAACTGGCGGCACAAGCCGGGTCTTTTCCCGGCAATGGCATGAACTCTCCGGCTGGACACTCGCTTCACAGGTTGCATCACCTTAGCGCCTGAACTGCCGGCATCGGGCCGGCGATCGCCGACCCCTTCAGGAGTGCCATCCACCATGCCCCAGACCATCAATACCAACGTCAGCTCGCTCAATGCGCAGCGCAACCTCAACAGTTCGCAGTCCTCGCTCGCGATCTCGATGCAGCGCCTTTCGTCGGGCCTGCGCGTGAACTCGGCCAAGGATGACGCCGCCGGCCTCGCGATCGCCGAACGCATGAACGCCCAGGTGCGCGGCATGAACGTCGCCATCCGCAATGCGAACGACGGCATCTCTCTGTTCCAGACCGCGGAAGGCGCGATGGGCAAGATCACCGACAACCTGCAACGCATCCGCGAGCTCGCAGTGCAATCGGCCAACGGCGCGATCTCCGATGCTGACCGCGCAATGCTGCAGACCGAGGCAGACCAGCTGGTCGAAGAGATTGCGCGCGTCGCCGACGGTGCCAAGTTCAACGGCGTCAACCTGCTCGATTCCACCTTCTCGTCGGCATCGTTCCAGATCGGCGCCGACAGCGGCGACACGATCGACGTGACGCCGGCCTTCGACATGACCGCCCTCAACGCCTACAGCGCGGCCGACATCACGAGCGCCACCGCCGCCTCGGCCCTGCTCGACAACCTCGACGACGATCTCGACACTGTCAACACCGCGCGCGCCCAGTCCGGCGCGCTGCAAGGACGCTTCGAGGCCGTGATCACGCAATTGCAGGTGTCGGCGGAGAACACCTCGGCGGCGCGCGGTCGCATCATGGATGCCGATTTCGCGGCAGAGACCGCCAACCTGTCGCGCGCACAGATCCTGCAGCAGGCCGGCACCGCCATGGTCGCCCAGGCCAATCAGATGCCGCAGAACGTCCTCGCGCTGCTGCGCAACTGATCCTTCGCGCACTCAAGTTCCGCAGCGCACATCCGAAACCCGATGAACGCGGTTCAGCGATGAACCCGCGGCTTCGGGCTTTTCGTTTGCGCCGTACAGAATCGCGCGCAGCGAAGGCTCCGCCCACCCAACACGGAACCGCACGACCATGACCACCATCAGCTCCCCCGGCATCGGCAGCGGGCTCGACGTCAACTCGATCATCACCCAGCTGCTCGCGATCGAACGCCAGCCGATCGTCAACCTGCAGACGAAGGCGACCAAGATCCAGGCGCAGATCTCCGAGTACGGCAAGCTGCAGAGCCTGACCTCGACATTTCGCGATGCCGCCTCGGCCCTGACGAGCACGACCACCTGGGGCCAGACCGTCGGCAACTCGTCGAATTCGGCCGCCGTGGGCATCGCGGTTGCGAGCGGTGCCGCGGTGGGGAGCTATTCGGTGCAGGTGCAGTCACTCGCGGCTGCCCAGTCGCTCGCCTCGGAGGTCTTTTCCTCGTCGGACGAGACGCCTGGCGCCGGCACGCTGCATATCGAACTCGGCAGCTGGGGGACCGGCCAGTCGACGTTCACGCCGAAGAGCGGCGCGACCGCGGTCGACATCACGATCGCGGCCACCGACACGCTGGCGCAGGTGCGCGACAAGATCAACGCGGCCAACGCCGGCGTCACCGCGATGGTGCTCAACGACGGCAACGGCGCGCGCCTGCTGATGCGATCGACTGCAACAGGTAGCGAGAGCGCGTTTCGCACCAGCGGCATGACCGCCCTCGCCTTCGATCCCTCGTCGGGTTCAGCCACGATGACGCAGACACAGGCCGCCGCCAACGCCGCGGCGACGATCGATGGCCTGGCGATCAGTTCGCAGAGCAACACGCTCGCGAATCTGGTCGACGGCATCACGCTCACGCTCGGCAAGGTGACAACCGACCCGGTCGAACTCACAGTCGTGCAGGACAATGAGGCGTTGAAGCAGGCGGTACAGGACTTCGCCGATGCCTACAACGCGCTGAGCTCACTGATCGCCAAGCAGATCAAGTATGACGCCGGCAGCAAGACGGCCGGCCCGTTGCAGGGTGACAGCAGCGCCGTTGGCCTGCAACGCCGGTTGCGCACGCTGATGGGTTCGAGTGCCAGCGCTTCGAGCGTATTCACGCGCCTGTCCGACGTCGGGCTCGAGATGCAGCGCGACGGCAGTGTCAAGGTGAACTCCGGCAAGCTCGACGCGGCGCTCGCGAACCTGCCCGAGCTGAAGAAGCTGTTCGCCAACAACGACATCGCGGTGCCGGCCAACAACGGCATGGCACGGCAGTTCAGCGACATGGCTCAGGCGATGCTCGGCATCGACGGCGCGCTGACGACGCGCACCGAAGGCCTGCGCAAGCGCATCGAGACGAACCAGTCGGACCAGGACCGCCTCGAGCTGCGCCTCGGTCAGGTCGAGCAGCGCTTGCGGGCGCAGTACACCGCGCTCGACACGACGCTCGGCCGCCTGAGCGGCATCAGCAGCTACGTCACGCAACAGATGGCGATGCTGAACAACAGCAAGCTCTACAACAACAAGTGACGTGTGCGGTCGGCAAACAGCACGCGCCGACCCCTGCTGTTGTGACGCGGCCGCGCCCGGACCTCCGCGGCACGCCCGAGTGATGCGGCCGCCATCCTTGCGGGCGCAATCCATAGCCCGCGCATGGGCGGCTGGATACACCCGAAGCGCCCTGACGCGCCCGCTCAAGTCAGCTAGGCCCTCGCCGATATTCAAGGCACCCGCCACGATCGGAAGCCCTCCCGAATGTTCGCCAACGCAGTCTCCCGCAATCCCTCAAGCGCCTATCGCACCGTAGGCACGGAAACCAGCGTGTCGAGTGCCTCACCGCATCGACTCGTTACGATGCTTTTCGAGGGCCTCAGTGATGCGCTGGCAAGAGCGCGCGGTGCGATGATCGCGGGCCGCATTGCCGACAAAGGGACCGCTATCGGCCACGCGGTGCGCATCGTCGAGGAAGGCCTGCGCTCTTCCCTGAACCTCAAGGACGGCGGCACGGTCGCCGCGGACCTGAACCGTCTTTACGGCTACGTCGCGTTGCGCCTGACGCATGCGAACCTGAGGAACGATCTTGCAGCCCTGCAGGAATGCAGCGAGCTGATCGAGCCGGTGAAGACTGCCTGGCTCGCCATCGACCCCACGCGCGCCCCGGCGGCGCAGTGAGATCCGGCCGCGACGCCCCGAACCCCACACCTGGAGCCTGCATGAATTCCGCGCTGCTGAACTACTACGAAGCCATCGAGCAGGCAAGCCACGAGATGCTGGAAGCGGCCCGCACCGGGAATTGGGACCACGTCGTCAAGCTCGAGGGCGCGTGCGCGCTCCTCATCTCTCAGCTCAAGCACGCCGCCGCCGAAAACAAGCTCGGGCCCGAGGAGGCCAAGATCAAGTCGCGCATCATGCAGCGCATCCTGCTCAACGACGCCGAGCTGCGCCACCTCGCCGAGCCCTGGTTGGAAGATCTGGACGATCTGCTCGCCGGCCGGCCCAAGACACTGCACTGAAACGACCTCGCTCCGATCCAGCGGAGTAGCGACGCGCGGCGATGGAAACCCAACCGATGCCCCTCGAGTCGATGGCCGCCCAGAACGGCGGCCTCGATGCATTTCGCCTGACGGCGCCGAGCGACATCGCGACCGCGCTGCGAGGGCTGCAGGACGCGAGCGTGCTGGTCAACCTGAACGCCCCGCACGGCGGTGTCTACACGACGTCGCTCTGGACTGCCGACGCCGACCGCGGTGCCTTGAGCTTCGCCGCCGACGCGAGCGACCCGCAGTTGCAGGCGGTGCTTCAGGGCGACGAGGCGGTCGTCGTCGCCTATCTCGATAACGTCAAGATCCAGTTCGATGTGGGCCACCTCGTGCTCGTGCACGGCGCACGCAGCTGCGCGCTCAAGACGACCTACCCGCGCGAACTCTTCCGCTTCCAGCGCCGTGACAGCTACCGGGTGCGCCCGCTGCTGCGCGACGCGCCGATCGCGCGCTTCGCCCACCCGATGATCCCCGACATGGCGCTCGCGCTGCGCGTCCTCGACCTCAGCGTCGGCGGCTGCGCGCTGCTACTGCCGGAGGATGTGCCGATGCTCGAGCCCGGCGTGCTCGTCAACCGCGTGCAGCTCGAGCTCGACGCCGCGACCCGCTTCGAGACCGGCCTGCGGCTGCACCACGTGACGTCGATCCACTCCGAATCGAGCGGCGTACGCCTCGGCTGCGAGATGGTGCGCCTCTCGCAGGAGGCAGAGCGCACGCTGCAGCGCTATGTCGACCAGACGCAAAAGCGCCGGCGGGTGATGGGGCTCAAATGAGGCTCAGGCGCCGCCACGCTCAAAGGGCGCGCCTCACACCTGCATGTTCATGATGTCGCTGTAGGCCTGCACCAGGCGGTTCCTCACCTGCAATGTGGCCTGGAAGCCGAGCTGGGCTTTCTGCATCGCGACCATCGTCTCTTCAAGGCTCACCGTCGGGTTGTCGAGCTGCACTTCGCGCTGCAGTCGCGTCGCCTCGGTCTGACTGTCACTGACCGCGCCGAGCGCCTGCGTCAGCGCCTGTGCGAAGCCCCCGCCCTGCACCGCCTTGCCTTTGGCGATCGGCTCGCCTTGTGTCGTGAGGCCGGCACGTGCAACGGCCTGCGCGAAATCGAAGGGCTTCAAGGTGACGTTCATGGGCTCGACTCCGTCGTGGTCGCCGCGCCACCAAGGGGCCCGAAAGGGCGCGTGATGGCGAACTTCAGCGTTGCGCCATCGTAGCCGCGAGGCGTCCGACGCGGACAGGTGAACTGGCGCACCTTTGACAGCTTGTTTCCTGCATACGGCGCACGAGCCATCCGAATAATCGACTCCATCCGGAACCTCCGCGGGTCGCCCTGCGCGCAACAGCCCCATTCATGGAAACAGCCGTCGTACGCCAGATCGCAACCCCCGCCAAGCCCGTCACCGTCGACTTCGCCACGCGCCTCGTCAACCTGCCGCTGCGCTCGAAGGCATCGCTCGCACTCGGTCTTGCGGCGCTCGCCGCGGTCGTGCTGTCGCTGACACTGTGGAGCAGCCAGGGCGACTACAAGGTGCTCTACGCGAACCTGTCGGACAAGGACGGCGGCGCGATCATCGCGCAGCTCGCGCAGATGAACGTGCCCTACCGCCACGCCGACGGCGGCGCCGCGATCCTGGTCCCGGCCTCGCAGGTGCACGACGCGCGCCTCAAGCTCGCCTCGGTCGGCCTGCCCAAGGGCTCGGTGGTCGGCTTCGAGCTGATGGACACCGCGCGCTTCGGCCTGACGCAGTTCGGCGAACGGCTGAACTTCCAGCGCGGACTCGAAGGCGAGCTGACGCGCTCGATCACCGCGCTCGCAGCGGTGCAGGCGGCGCGCGTGCACCTGGCGCTGCCGAACCAGAACGGATTCTTTCGCGAGCAACAGAAGCCCTCGGCCTCCGTCGTGCTGACGCTCTACCCGGGGCGCACGCTCGACCGGACCCAGGTGGCGGGCATCGTGCACCTCGTCGCGTCCAGCGTCGCCGAGCTCAACCCGAAGGCCGTCAGCGTGCTCGACCAGACGGGCACGCTGCTCACCGGCGGCAACGACGCCACGGCGACGAGCGGCCTGGACGCTCAACAGCTGCAATACGTCAGCCAGATCGAGCAGGGCTACACGAAGCGCATTTTCGACCTGCTCGAACCCGTCGTCGGCCGCGACAACCTGCGTGCAAGCGTCACCGCCGAGCTCGACTTCTCGCAGACGGAATCGACCTCCGAACTGTTCAAGCCGAATCAGGGCGCGGAAGCCGAGAAGACCGTTCGCAGCCAGCAAAGCACCGAGGTCGGCGGCAGCACCGCCGCCGCACCTGCGGGCGTGCCGGGTGCCGCATCGAACCAACCGCCACAGCAGGCGACCGCGCCGATCACCGGCTCCGCCGGGCCCTTGCAGGCGGCGCAGATGGGCGGCGGTAGCAGCAATTCGCGGCGCGACAGCGTGACGAACTACGAGGTCGACAAGACGGTGCGCGTGACGCGCAATGCAACCGGGAGCGTCAAGCGCCTGAACGCGGCCGTCGTCGTCAACAACCGCAGCGTGACCGACGCCAAGGGCAAGACGACGACCCAGCCGCTCGCGCCGGACGAGATCGAGAAGCTCAGCGCGCTGGTGAAGGAAAGCGTCGGCTTCAATGCCGAGCGCGGTGACTCGGTCAAGGTCATCAACGCGCCCTTCCGCGTCGAGACGCCGAGCAACGTCGAGCTGCCGATCTGGAAGCAGCCCGAAGCGATCGACCTCGTGCGCACGCTCGCCGTCCCCGGCGCGCTGGCTGCAGTCGCACTGCTCGTGTTCTTCGGCCTCATCCGCCCTGCGCTGCGCGGGCTGTCGGCTGCGGCGGCACCTGGCCAGCGCCTGCATGCCGTCGCCGAGGACGCCGAGCCGCTGCCGATCGGCAGCGCAAGTGCGCTGCCGGTGCTCGAAGCGCCGCGCTCGAACGCGCACCTCGAACAGGCGCGCCAGCTTGCCAAGCAGAACCCGGCCGCGGTCGCGGGGATCGTGCGCGACTGGGTCGCGGCCGGCCAGGCCGCCTGACAAGGCGCATCGCAGCACCTCACGATGGCCAACGACCCGAACAGCAAGGCAGGCGCCGATGCCGGTGAGGCGAGCGGCGTCGAGGACGCCGCGATCCTCCTGATGTCGCTCGGCGAAGAGGAGGCCGCGGGCGTCTTCAAGCATCTTGCGCCGAAGGATGTGCAAAAGCTCGGCGAGACGATCGCCCGCCTGAAAGCCGTGCCGCGCGAGCGCGTGGATCGCGTGTTGGAGCGCTTCCGCACCATCGCCGGCGAACAAAGCATGTTGGTGGCCGACACCGACGAGTACGTCAAGGCCGTGCTCCGCAAGGCGCTTGGCGACGACAAGGCGAACCTGCTGATCGATCGCATCCTCGAAGGCAGCGACGTGAACGGCATCGAGAGCCTGAAGTGGATGGACCCCGTCGCCGTGGCCGAATTGCTGCGCAACGAGCATCCGCAGATCGTCGCTGCGATCCTCGTTCACCTCGACTTCGACCAGGCCTCGTCGATCCTCAAGGCGATGGCAGAGCGCCAGCGCAACGAGGTCGTCGTGCGCATCGCGACGCTCGACGGCATCCAGCCGACCGCGCTGCGCGACCTGAACGACGTCATGTCGCAGGTGCTCGCAGGCGGTGAGAAGCTGCGCAAGGCCTCGCTCGGCGGCGTCAAGACCGCCGCAGAGATCATCAACCTGATGGGCGCGAGCCTCGAGACCGCGGTGCTCGACTACGTACGCGACGCCGACAACGACCTCGCGCAACGCATCATGGACAACATGTTCACCTTCGACGATGTCGAGAAGATCGACGACAAGGGCATCCAGGCCCTGTTGAAGGAAGTGCAGTCGGAGTCGCTCGTCATCGCGCTCAAGGGTGCGACGCCGGAGTTGCGCGAGAAGATCTTCAAGAACATGTCGACGCGTGCCGCCGAAACGCTGCGCGAGGACCTCGAGGCGCGCGGCCCGGTGCGCGTCTCCGAGGTCGAGGCCGAACAGAAGGAACTGCTGAAGGTCGTGCGCCGGCTGGCCGACGAAGGCCAGATCGTGCTCGGAGGCGCGTCGGATGACGAATTCGTCTGACGCGCGGCGTGCCCCGCGCCAGGTGCCGCCGCCCTCCGGCGGCGCGGGCCAGAAGACCTCGCCCTACACGCGCTTCATTCCGCGCGAGGAGCTCGGTGCGTTTGCCGCCTGGAGCCCGGATGCGCTCTCCGGCGGCGTGCCGCCGCCGAGACCGCTGCGACGCGCGACAGACGCGGCCGGAGCCGCCGGCGATGCGGCCGGCGCGGCCGAATCGCTCGCGTCTCAGCTGCGCGCCGCGCGACAGTCCGGCTACCAGGACGGCTACCGCGATGGCCTGGTCGCGCTGGACGCATTCAAGCAAAGCTACGCCAGCCAGCTCACCGCGCAAGTCGGCACGCTGACCGAGGCTTATCACGCCGAGCTCGACACGCTGCGCGAGCAGCTCGCACAGGCTGTTGCCGCGACCGCCGCCGCCGTCGCGCGCCAGGTCGTGCGCAGCGAGCTCGCGACGCGCCCGGAGCTGATCGCCGCCGTCGCGCAGGAAGCGATCGACACCCTGCTGACGAGCGCGCGCCACATCACGATGCGCGTGCATCCGGACGATCAATCCCTCGTCACGCTCGGGGCCGGCGACGTGCTCTCGGCACGCGGCGCCAGGCTGATCTCTGATACGGCGATGCCGCGCGGTGGCTGCAGCGTCGATTCGGACATCGGCGCGGTGGATGCCACGCTCGCGACGCGTTGGGCGCGTGCCGCGGCAGCGCTCGGGTGCGAAGCACCATGGACGGAGGACCCGCCATGACTGCGCCCGCTTCGGAAGCCACCGCGCTGTCGGCAGACTGGCGGCGCTTCATCGTCGATATGCAGGATTTCGCGGCCGAACCGATAGCGCTCGAATCTCAGGGCACGCTGGTGCGTGTCGCCGGCCTCGTGCTGGAGGCGGCGGGGATTCGCGTGCCCGTGGGCTCGGTCTGCGAAGTCCGCATGCCCGGGCAAGCGCCGGTCCAAGCCGAGGTCGTCGGCTTCTCGGGCGACCGTGCCTACCTGATGCCCAGCGGTGAAGTGCACGGCCTCGTGAGCGGCGCGCGGGTCGTGCCGCGGGCCTCGCCGATCGTCGCGCTCACGCTCGCCGCGCCGCGTCACCCATGGCGTCGGCGTGAGGACCGCACGCTGCACCTCGCGGTCGGCGACGGGCTGCTCGGCCGCGTCATCGATTCGCAGGGCGAGCCGCTCGACCGCAAGGGGCCGCTCGCCGACGTTCACAACGAGCCACTGGTGCGCCGGCCGATCAATGCAATGGACCGCGACCCGATCCGCGAGCCGCTCGATACCGGCGTGCGCGCGATCAACGCGATGCTCACCGTCGGCCGCGGCCAGCGTATCGGCCTGTTCGCCGGCACCGGCGTCGGCAAGTCGGTGCTGCTCGGCATGATGGCGCGCTATACCGCGGCCGACGTGATCGTCGTCGGCCTGATCGGCGAACGCGGCCGCGAAGTCAAGGAGTTCATCGAGGACATCCTCGGCGCCGAAGGCCTCGCGCGCAGCGTCGTGGTCGCCGCGCCCGCGGATGCGCCGCCGCTCACCCGCATGCAGGGCGCGAACTACGCAACCGCGATCGCCGAGCACTTCCGCGACCGCGGCCAGCACGTGCTGCTGCTGATGGATTCGCTGACGCGCTACGCGATGGCGCAGCGCGAAATCGCGCTCGCGATCGGCGAGCCACCCGCCACCAAGGGCTATCCGCCATCGTGCTTCGCGAAGCTGCCGCAACTCGTCGAACGCAGCGGCAACGGCATCCATGGCGTCGGCTCGATCACCGCCTTCTACACCGTGCTGACCGAGGGCGACGACCCGCAGGACCCGATCGCCGACGCGGCGCGCGGCATCCTCGACGGCCACATCGTGCTGTCGCGCGAGTTGGCCGAGGCCGGGCACTTTCCGGCGATCGACGTCGAGCGCTCGATCTCGCGCGTGATGACGAGCGTCGTCGCCCCCGCGCACGGCGAGGCGGCGCGGCGCTTTCGCCAACTTCATTCTCGCCACGTGAAGGCGCGTGACCTGATCCAGCTCGGGGCCTATGCACCGGGACACGACGCCGACCTCGACACGGCGGTCACGCTCGCGCCGCGCATGAGCGCGCTGCTCCAGCAGGACATGTACAGCCGCGCGACGCTCGCCGACAGCGTGCAGGGCCTGCACGCGAGCCTGAAAGCCTGACTTCATTCACCAGCGCAGAAAGCCCTTCATGGACGCGATGCAATCCCTTCTCACCCTGCTCGCCCACGCCGAGCGCGAGCGAGACGCGGCGCTTGCCGAGCTTCGCCGCTGTCAGATCAACGAGCGCAACGCGCAGGCCCAGGCCGAGCAGCTCCAGACCTACCGGCGCGAATACGAACAGCGCTGGAGCGGCGAGTTCAGCCGCAGCGGCGGCATCGCGATCGTGCAGTGCTACCAAGGCTTCGTGACCCGGCTCGGCCAGGCGATCGACCAGCAGGTTCGCATTGCACAGGCGGCGGCCCAGCGGCTCGAGCACGCCGAGAAGATCTGGCGCGATCACGAATTGCGGGTCGCCTCGGTCGGCAAGCTGATCGGCCGGCGCAACGTGGAACTGCGCAGCCTCGAAGGACGGCGCGAGCAGAAGCTGCTCGACGAGCAGGCTTCGCGCATGGCGTGGGATCGCCACGGCGACCGGCTCGCACCAGCCTGAGCCCCGTCGCGCGCAGCCACGCCCAGATCCTCTGCCACTCGAAAGGCACCGACATGTTCACGACACTGACGACCATCGCGCCCGACACGCCAGCCGGCAGGGCGATCGGTCCGAACCGCTACCCCCCGCAGCCCGAGGCGCCCCCGCCCTCCGACAGATTCGCCACGCTGCTCCAGCAGCGCCAGCAGTCGCAGCCGCCTGCGAAGACCTCACCGGCCAACGCAGAATCGAAGGCGGCGCCGAAGACACCCTCGCCGCAGGACGACGTAGGCAACGAACAGGGCGGCGGCAACGCGCCGACAGAGGGCGCCGCGGATGGCACGTCGGCGGCCACCTCGATGCTGCAGGCGTCCGCCGGCTGCGGGGCGAGAACCTGGCCCGCTCGGCTGCCGCCGGAATCCCCGCGCGAGAAGCCGATCGCCGAGGCGCCACCCGTGGATCCGGCGATCGGTGCGTCCGACTCGGCAGCGAGTCCCGACGCCTACTGCGAGTTGCCTGTCGACCTCGGCAAACACGGCGCCAGCGACGACGGTGTTGATACCGACGACGTCGCGGCGACACCCGAAGCGCCCATCGCTGCGCCGCCGTTCATGCCCGGCTTGTCGGGCGGCCCTGGCCTCTCCCCGGCAACGACGGCGGCCGATGCACTCGGCGCCACCGGCGGTGGCGGACCCGATGCCCGCACCGCTTCTGGCGCCGGCGCGACCCTCGCGTCGGTGGCCGTGGGCCGTGGCGCGGCCGGTGACGCGAGCGCGGGCGGCCGGGGCAGAGGCGACACCGACGACGACGCGGAGGACGGTCACGCTGCAAGCCGGCTGTCCGAAGCCATTGCACGGGCCGACAAGGCGTTGACTTCGCCTGCCGATCGCTTCGTGCCGCCGCAGCGTGTGCCGCCAACGATCGAAGCGTCGTCCGGCATCGTCGGTCACGCGGGCGGCATCGCGCCGCGCGGCGCGGAGGCGAGCGCGACGACACCCGTCACGCTGCCGACGCCGCTGCACGCACCCGACTTCGCCAAGGCGCTCGGCGCGCAGGTCAGCCTGTTCGCGCGCAATGGCCTGGCGCAGGCCGAACTGCAGCTCACCCCCGCCGACATGGGGCCGATCCGGGTTCAGATCGCCATCGAAGGCGCGCATGCTCGCATCGACTTCGCGGCCGACGCGGCGGCCACGCGCCAGGTGATCGAGCGGGGCCTGCCCGAGCTCGCTTCCGCGCTGCGCGAGCAGGGTCTGACGCTGTCGGGCGGTGGTGTGTTCCAGCACGCGCCCGATCAGCGCGGCGAGGCCGAGACCCCTTCCGCGCAGGCGGCGCGCGCGACCCGTGGTGCCCGCCAGGTCACAAGCGAGACGACGACGGCCGACAGCATCGCGCCGGCAGCACGCGCCCGCACGATCGCGGCGCAACGCGGCGGCGTCGATCTGTACGCCTGAGCCCGGGCCGAGACAGCCCGGCTTTGCCCCGCTTATCGCCGCTTCGCGAATGCGGCTCGCTTTTCATAATTTGCTTCAACGCCCGAGTGTCGCGCGCTGCCACCTGGCAGCGCTGCGCCGAACACTCGAACGAAGGAGCACCGACCCATGTCAGCCGCCGCCGCCAAAGCTGCCGTCACCCCGGAGACGGAAGACATCCCGGTGCCCACGCGCGGCAAGAAGAAGCTCCTGATCCTGATCTCGATCGTGCTGGTCGTTGTGCTCCTGCTCGCAGGCGGCGCGATCTGGTTCCTCAAGCACCGCGCCGCAGCTGAGGCCGCGCTAGACGAAGACGGCCATCCGGTGGCCCAGGCCGCGCACGAGAAAGAGAAGCCGCACGGGCCGCCGACCTTCGTCCCGCTCGAACCCTTCGTCGTCAATCTGGCCGACAAGGACGCGGAGCGCTATGCGCAGATCGGACTGACGCTCGAAGTCGACGACCCGAAGTTCGCCGAGGAACTCAAGCTCTACATGCCGGCGATCCGCAACGCGATCCTGATGATCCTCGCGCACAAGACCGCCGGCGAACTGCTCGACCGCGCCGGCAAGGAGGCACTGGCAGCCGAGATCATGCGCGAATCGGTGCGGCCGATGGGTATCGAGATCGGGTCGGCCGTCGGCCGCGACGGCAAGCCGATCAGCGGGCAGCCGCCAGCGGAGCCAAACCCTGTGCGGGGCGTGCTGTTCTCCAGTTTCATCGTCCAGTAGCGCCATGAACGAACACATCCTGTCGCAGGACGAAGTCGACGCGCTGTTGCAGGGCATCACCGGCGAGAGCCAGAAGCTCGAGCCCGAGCAGGCAACCGCCGCCGGCGGAGTGCACGACTACGACCTGGCAAACCAGGAGCGCATCGTGCGCGGGCGCATGCCGACGATGGAGATCATCAACGAGCGCTTCGCACGCAACATCCGCATCGGCCTGTTCAACTTCGTGCGACGCAGCCCGGAGATCGCGATCGGCGCCATCAAGGTGCAAAAGTACAGCGCCTTCCTGCGCGAGATCGTCGTGCCGACGAACTTCAACATCGTCTCGGTGCGACCGTTGCGTGGCAACGGGCTGATCGTGTGCGATCCGACGCTCGTCTTCGCCGTCATCGACGCGCTCTTCGGCGGCGGCGGCAAGTACCACACGCGCATCGAGGGGCGCGACTTCTCGCCGACGGAGCTGCGCGTCATCCAGCGCCTCGTCGACGTCATTACCTCTGAATACTGCAAGGCATGGCAAGGCGTGTATCCGCTCGCGCTCGAATACCAGCGCTCGGAGATGCAGCCGCAGTTCGCGAACATCGCGACGCCGAGCGAAGTCGTCGTCGCGACCTCGTTCACGGTCGAGATCGGGGACACCTCCGGCACGATCCATTTCTGCATTCCGTACGCGACGCTCGAACCGATCCGCGACGTGCTGTATTCGAGCGCGCAGGGCGACGCCAACGAGCCCGACCGGCGCTGGGTGAACCTGATGAAGTCGCAGATCCAGGCGGCGCAAGTCGAGCTCGTCGCCGCGCTTGCGCATGCACCGGCCACCGTCGAGCAGTTGCTGTCGTTCAAACCGGGCGACTTCATCGAGCTCGATCTGCAGCACGCGATCCAGGCCACCGTCGATGGCGTGCCGGTGCTCGAATGCCACTACGGCACCTCCAACGGCAAGTACGCGTTGAAGGTCGATCAACTGTTGACCAGCTCGAGCACGGGCTGGCTGGGGGAATCACATGTCTGAATCCGAAGCGGTGGGCGCGAGCGACGACGACGCGATGGCCGCCGAATGGGCCGCCGCGCTGGCCGAGTCCAAACCCGAAGCGGCGAGCGAATTGCAGAACGGCGGAGACCAGGTCTCGCCGGCCGCGTTCACGAACTTCCCGGCGGGTGCCGGCCCGGCTGCGGCGAACGATATCAACATGATCCTGGACATCCCGGTCCAGTTGACGGTTGAACTCGGCCGCACGCGCATTCCGATCAAGCACATCCTGCAGCTTGCGCAGGGCTCGGTCGTCGAGCTCGACGCGCTCGCCGGCGAACCGATGGACGTGCTCGTCAACGGCTACCTGATCGCGCAGGGCGAAGTGGTGGTGGTCAACGAGAAGTTCGGCATCCGGCTGACCGACATCGTCACGCCGTCGGAGCGCATGCGCCGGCTCAGCAAGGGCTGAGCGACCGCTCGCGCCGCCCGCACCATCGCCTCACACCGATGCCTTCGAGTCTCGCCCCACTGCTGTGGTTCGTGGCGATCATCGCGCTGATACCTGTCGCGCTGTGGCTGCTCAAGCGCACCCCGGTCGGTGCGATGGCGGCGCAGGGCGGACTGCGCAGCGTTGCGACCCTCGCGCTCTCACCAAGTCAGCGCGTGGTGACGGTCGAAGTCGGCAGCGGCAGCGAGCGGCGCTGGCTCGTGCTCGGCGTATCGCCGCAGAGTGTCACGCTGCTGCGCGACATGGCGGCGCAAGGCGATGCTCCAACGCTTGGCCCCACGCCCGGATCGGCATTCGCCCAGCTCCTCAGCCGCACGCGCGGCGATGGCGCGCGCGATGCCAAGGCCTGAGCGCGGAACCTTCCTTCGCAAGATGCGCAGCCTGATCCGGGGGCTCTCGTTCGCGGGCGTTGCCACGCTCGCACTGCATCAAGTCGCCTTCGCGCAGGCCGGCGCAAGCCTGCCGCTCGTTGTCGGCCAGGGCGCATCGGGCACCAGCTATTCGGTGCCGATCCAGACGCTGCTGTTCTTCACCGCCCTGTCCTTCCTTCCGGCGGTGCTGCTGCTGATGACGGGCTTCACGCGCATCGTCATCGTGCTCTCGCTGCTGCGCCAGGCGCTCGGCACGCAGGCCGCGCCACCAAACCAGGTGATCGTCGGCCTCTCGCTGTTCCTGACCTTCTTCGTCATGTCGCCGACACTCGACAAGGTCTACACCGATGCCTACCAGCCCTTCAACGAAAACCGCATCGCGTTCGACGAGGCTCTCAAGCGCGGCGAGACGCCGATGCGCGAATTCATGCTCAAGCAGACACGGCAGTCAGACGTGATGCTGTTCGCCAAGCTCGCCAAGGTCGACCCCACGGTGAAGACCGAGGACGTGCCGTTCAAGGTGCTCGTGCCGGCGTTCGTCACGAGCGAACTCAAGAGCGCGTTCCAGATCGGCTTCCTGATCTTCATCCCCTTCCTCGTCATCGACATGATCGTCGCCAGCGTGCTGATGAGCCTCGGCATGATGATGTTGAGCCCGGTGCTCGTTGCCCTGCCCTTCAAGCTCATGCTGTTCGTGCTTGCCGACGGCTGGAACCTGTTGCTCGGTTCGCTGGCCGCGAGCTTCTCGAGCTGACGCCAAACCACACACCATCCCCATCCGCATGGACCCGCAACAAGTCTTCACCTTCGGCCAGCAGGGCCTGACGCTCTTGCTGATGGTCGCCGCGCCGATACTGCTGACGGTGCTCGTCGTCGGCCTTGTCGTCAGCATCTTCCAGGCCGCAACGCAGATCAATGAAGTGACTCTCTCCTTCGTGCCGAAGATGGTCGCAGCCGTTGCCGTGCTCACGCTCGCCGGGCCGTGGATGCTCTCGACGCTCGTCGAATACATCCAGCGCACGCTGCAATCGATCCCGACCGTCGTCGGTTGAAGCGACCCGCCGCGGCCGGGCAATGCTGACGTTCACCGAAGCCCAGGTGCTGGCCTGGGTCACCCCGCTGCTCTGGCCCTTCCTGCGTCTGCTTGCTCTCTTCGGCTCGATGCCGTTGATCGCACAGCGCAGCGTGCCGATGCGCCTGCGCGTCGGCCTTGCGTTCCTGATTGCGCTCGCCGCGCAGGCCTCGCTGCCCGAGATGCCGGTGATCGAGCTCGACACGGCGGCCGGCGTGCTCGCAGTCGTCCAGCAGGTGCTGATCGGTGTCTCGCTCGGCTTCGCAGTGCGCATCGTCTTCGCCGCGATCGAACTCGCAGGCGAAGTCATCGGCCTGCAGATGGGCCTGAATTTCGCCGGGTTCTTCGATCCGAGCTCCGGCGGACAGGGCACGGCCGCGAGCCGCTTCTTCGGCGTCAGCGTGTCCTGGCTGTTCATCGTCATCAACGGGCACCTGCTGCTGATCGCTGCGATCGTGCAGAGCTTCCAAGTCTTCCCGGTCGGCCCCGAGCCATTCGCATTCCTGCGCGCGGTGCAACCTCAGGTCTGGGGCGCAGAGATCTTCAGCCTCGGTCTGTGGATCGCACTGCCGCTCGTCGCGATGCTGCTCTTCGTCAACTTCGTGCTCGGCATCGTTTCGCGCGTCGCCCAGCAGATGAACGTGTTCGCGATCGGCTTCCCGATCTCGCTCTCGGTCGGTCTCATCGGCATGCTGCTGACACTGCCGATGATGGGCACGCCGTTCACGATGGCCCTGGAACGCATGCTCGACTACTTCCGATAGCGCTTGCCTCACGGGCTCACGACGCGTGCGCGCGCCCGCCCGGGTCCGCACGTCTCGAGTCAACCCTGCGTGCCCGGCGCACCTCTGCACGCTGCGGGAGGACCAACGATGCAGCCCGCGATCAACACCAGCAGGATGGCCGACGCGACGTAGCGACTGAGTGCCATGCCGCCACTGGCTTGCGGCTTGTCGAGAAAGTCGCCCACCGTCGCACCCAGTGGCCGCGTGAGGATGAAGGCCACCCAGAAGAGCGCGGTGTGCGACACCCGGGTCCAGAAATAGGCAGCCGCAACCAGGGCCAGCGCAGCAGCGAACACAAGCGCGCCACCGCCGTAGCCCAGGCCGAGCCCGCCCTTGTCGTCCGCCATCCAATCGCCGAGTGCAGTGCCGAGTGTCTGGGAGAAAAGAATCGTCACCCAATAGAACACCTCGGCCCTGCGTGTTTCGATGTCCGACACCGACACCGAGCCGAGCGTACGGTGCCACAGCGCCAACGTGCCGAGCAGCAGCACAATCAGGATCGTTGCCCCGCCCGCGTAGCCAATGCCAAGCGAGCGGTCGAGCAGGTCGGCGAGCGTGGTGCCCACTGTCGTCGTGGCCACGATGACGGTCCAGAACAGAAACGGATGGAACTTCTTCGCCGCGATCTGCATACCGACGGCGATGGCGAAGAACACGGCAAAGATCACGGTGCCGGTCGCGTAGCCGAGGTTCATCGACATCGTGACCGCATCGCCGGCGGTTTCGCCCAGAGTTGTCGCAAGGATCTTGATGATCCAGAAGCCAAGCGTGACCGCGGCCACCTTCGTCAGGCCGTGCTGCAGGTGCTCTCGCCTTTCTTGCCCATTTCCGAGGTTCATACCAGGACACCCTCCTTGGGTGTATCCATCGCATCGAATCGTGTGAAAGTCATGTAACCCACCGCGGCGAGGATTGCGAAGAGATCACCGGCTACAGCGCCGTGAGACCGCTTCGGCAAACCGATGCAGCGTGGCGCCAGTGTGGGCGCATGGGGCTTAATGAAGACTTAGCCCACCACGCATCGGCCGCGCCTGCAGGCTCGCCGTTCGAGGCGGCTCAGCGCTGTGCCACAGGGAATACGACCTGAACTTCCAGCCCCTGTCCGGAGGCCGGGGTATGGAGGCTGACTTGCGCACCATGTCGTTGCGCGATCGCCTGCACGATCGCAAGACCCAGGCCGTTGCCGCCTGCATCGGAACCTCCAGCGGTCCAATTGGCGCCGCGGTAGAAGCGGTCGAAGACGCGCGGCCGTTCGTCCGCGGGAATGCCCGGCCCGTCGTCCGCCACGTAGAGCACGGCGTGGCCGTTGCGCAGCACCGCACCAACGTCGACGGTTCCACCGACGGGGGTATAGCGCAATGCGTTCTCGACCAGATTGTTGAGCAGCACCAGCAGCGCTTGCGGGTCGCCATCGACCCGCAGTTCGTTGCCGGTCTGCGCGCCCAAGTCGATGTGCTTGTCGTCCGCCTTCACGCTCATTCGACCCACCACGGAGCGCACCAGCGCACCGAGTTCGACGGACTCGATCCGGACCGGCTGGCCGTCCGGCCCCGAGCGCGCCACCTGCAGCAACTGCTCGACCAGATGCGCGGATCGTGCGATGCCGTACTCCAACTCAGCAATGGCCTCCTGCCGCGATTCCTCATCCGGCGCGCGCTTGAGCAATTGCACCTGCAGGCGCAGCGCCGTCACCGGAGTGCGCAACTCGTGGGCGGCGTCGGCCAGGAAACGCCGCTGCAAGGACATCGATTCGGCCAACTTGCCCATCAGAGAATTGATCGCCCGCACCAGCGGCAAGACTTCCGCAGGGACGGTCTCAGTCGACATCGGTGCGAGCGACACGGCGCTGCGCGCCGCGACGTCGCGCGCAGTCTGATCGAGCGGCCGCAGGCCACGCCGCAACGCGAACACCATCATCGCCCCGATCAGCACGGACATCGCGATGATCGCAAGCAGGATCTTGCTCACCGACTCCAGCGCGGCGTCACCGCGAGCAGCCACACGCTGCGCCGCCTGCGCAATGCCGTTCGGGCTGACATCGGTGTACATGACCCATTGCTCGCCGCCGACCGTGACCTGGTTCAGCGCTTCGGTCCGCAGGAACGGCAACCGCACTCTTGGATTGGACGAGTACGCCAGGGCACCCTCTTCGGTCCATGTCGCGGTGACGATTTCGTCGGCCCCGGGTTCATCCGTGCTCGTTGGGAGACGCGCCTCCGTGCCCGTGCCAAGTGCCACGCCCACATGGTGGTAGCCGCCCAGGGACTCGGCGACGTGTCTCAGATCGCGATTGAAGACTTCGTTCATCTCGTCGAGCGTCACCAGGTACGTGACGAGCATCACGACGAGCGTGCCGAGGCTCAAGGCCCCGAGCAGCCAAGCCAGCGTGTAGCGCTCTATCGAGCGCATTCAGCCTTCGGCCACGCGATAGCCAACCCCGCGAACGTTCTTGATCAACTGGCTGCCCAGCTTCTTGCGCAAGTTGTGCAAATGCACTTCGATCGCGTTGCTGCTGACCTCTTGCCCCCAACCGTAGACGGATTCCTCGAGCTTCTCACGCGAAAGCACGGCACCGGGGCGCTGCATCAGCGCCTCGAGCACAGCGAACTCCATGGCCGAAAGCTCGACCCCATGATCGTCCTTTGTCACCGTCCTGTGTGCCGGGTCGAGCGTGAGCGAACCGTACTTCAACACTGGAATCCCGCTCCCGGCATGACGCCTGAGGAGCGCGCGCACGCGCGCGATCAGTTCATCGAGGTCGAAGGGCTTGAGCACGTAGTCGTCGGCACCGGCTTCGAGCCCCGCAATCCGGTCGCCGACCGTGTCACGCGCGGACGCGATCAGCACCGGCATGGAATCGCCCTGGGCTCGCAGCGTGGCGAGTATGTCCATGCCGTCCTTCTTCGGCAGCCCGAGGTCGAGCACGGCCAGGTCGTAGACGCCATTGGCCAGCGACAGCTCAGCGTCACGCCCATCACGAGCCCAGTCCACCGTGAACCCGGCTTGCGCCAAGCCCCGGCGCACCGCCTTGCCGATCATCTCGTCATCTTCGATAAGCAGTATCCGCATTCGAAACGACCCGATTCGACGTCATCGCGTCGATGCTCAAGTATGGCGCGCGGACATCAATCCGGCCGCGACCCACTTGTCCAGACGATCGTACCCATGCAGCACCGGCGAATAGAGCAGCATCGCCGGCTTTCGCGTCAGGCGCGCGGCGACCGCGCCCGCCAATGCCACCGGCGCGGCGGCCAGCACGTCGTACGGAAAGTGAACGCCAAGAAACACCCGGCTCCACCCCACGACCAGCCCCGTCACGAACAGCGGAAGCGCGAACGCCCTCAGACGCCGCGTGCCCCACGCCGTAAACGCCAAGGCCCACAAGAAGGTGACGTGGTGACTCGGCAAGCCAGGCGCCGCGCCATGCTGCAGGTACTGGGTACCCAGATTCAGCATGAACGGACGCGGCTGCGGCCAGAAGTGCAGCACGAGTTGCGCCAGGCCGGATGCCACCGCGCAACCGAGCAACATTTCGAGCAGGTCACGTCGGACCGCATGCCCGCCGCGCACCCATACGAAGGCCAGCACCAGAAGGACAAGCGAATTCAGTTCCATCGCCATGAAACGCGCAATCGCGAGGGGCAACGGACCGAGGCCGGGCCCTGCGTTCAGAATTTCGAAGAGGTAATGGTTGTTCATCGCTGGCCGGTCGGGTTGCATGCCGCAGCGGCATGGGGCACATCGCGATGGAATGTGGAGCAATGCGACTTAAGGACGACTTAGGCGCGAGCGACGCGAGATGCAGTGCGGCCTCGACGGTTCAAGCCTCGAGGTGTCCCGGAGAGACTCGCATCTTGGGGTCGTTCGGCTTAAGTCGAAACTAAGTTGGCGAGTACCACCATGGCGCGTGCCCAGCCAATCAATCTCCGCCGCGACCGTGACATGGCGTGCCCTGTGGCTCGCGGCGTTTGCGCTCGCCGCGGTGCCCTGCGGCGCGCAGACCTGCGGCTGGTCTCGCGTCGACCATGTGGTGAGCTATGACGCATCGGGCATGTGGAACCCGAACGTCTATCGCAGCATCGTCGGCGGCCTGAGCATTGCCGGCCTCGGCGGCGCCATCTGGGAAGGTTCCGAAACGCGTCTCGGCAAGACGATGTGGCAAGGCGCAGAGGCCGAGGTCATCGGCGGTGCGAGTGCGGCCGTCGGCAAGTACATCTTCACGCGCGCCCGTCCGAACGAGGGCGGCAACCCCTGCCTTTGGTTCCAGGGCGGGTCGAACTACAGTTTTCCGAGCGGCGAGGCATCGGTCGCCGCCGCCCTCGTCACGCCCTATGTCATGGAATACGGCGCCGATCAACCGGCAGTCTATGCCTTGTTGCTGCTGCCGCTGTATGTCGGCGTTGGGCGCATCAAGAATCAGGACCACTGGCAGACAGACGTGCTCGCCGGCTGGGCCGTCGGTGGCCTGTCGGGCTGGCTCTCGCACAGCCTGGAAACCCCGATCTCGATTCAACTGCTTCCGCACGGTGTCGCCGTGGGGCTGAAGGCGAAGTTTTAGGCGCCGGCAATTCTGCGGCGAGGCGTCGCAATGTACGACGGCGGATTCCGACGATTGGCGATTCCACCGACGTGGCCTTGCTGGCCCGTCTCGCGCCTGTTCGCGCAGCGCGGTCTCGCACGCGCGGAAGTGATCGAACTGCTGAGGCCGGGCGGCGGTTGCCAGGCCCCACCGCAGCCAACCTACAGCGGAGGGATGCGCAGCATCTGGCCCGGGTAGATCTTGTCTGGATGCGTCAGCATCGGCTTGTTTGCTTCGAAGATCACCGGATACTTGTTCGGATCGCCGTAGAACTTCTTCGCGATTTTCGACAGGTTGTCGCCGCTGACCACTGCGTGCCACTGCGACTCCGGCTGCGGCTCGCTGACGACAAGCATGTCGTTCACGGCTGCGACGTGGGCGACGTTGCCGCAGCACAGCAGCACCTTCTCCTTGGTGGCCTGGTCGGCAACCGTCCCCGAGACGGTCGCGGTGGACGTTGGGGCGTCGAAGCCCACGGCAAGGCCATCGACCTTCAGGCCGACCGTCTCGATGTAGTGCGCGATCGCGTCGCCAGCAGCCTTGCTCAGGGCGGCGACATTCTCCGGCGTCGGTGCCTGAGCGACGGCGTCCTGGGCGGCCTTGGCCTCGCCCTTGCCAAACAGCTTTTCACCCGCTTCCTTGATGAACGACATCAGACTCATTTGCCCGCCTCCTGCGTTTGCGTTGAGCGGTTACTTTACGCCACGATCGCGTCGCAGCCCGAGGCGACAGCGGCGCGCATCGCCGACCACGCGCGTTCGACGAATGTCGAAGTGCTCCAGTCGCCCCCCCAACACGACTGCGCTTCACCCGCGTCCGTCACCACCGCCGAACGCCGCCGCGCCGGCGAAGCGCGCGCGCGCGCCGAGGCGCTCCTCGATGCGCAGTGCTTCGTTCCATTTCGCCATGCGCTCGCTGCGCGCAAACGAGCCTACCTTGAGCTGACCGACCTGCCAGCCGATTGCGAGGTGGACGATCGTCGTGTCCTCCGTCTCGCCCGAACGCGCCGAAACGATGCCCGCAAACCCGAGTTCGCGCGCCGCATCCCAGCACTGCTTCGTCTCGGTCAGCGTGCCGCGCTGGTTCGGCTTGATCAGCACGGTGTTTCCCGCGCCCGCGGCAGCGGCCTCGCGCAACAGGTCGGCACTCGAGACGAGGAAGTCGTCGCCGACGATCTGCAAGCCTCGCGGCGCGGCACGCGTGAAGCGTGCGAAGCCCTGCGGGTCGTCCTCGCCGAGCGGGTCCTCGATGCTCAGGACGGGAAAGCGCTCGCACCAGCGCAGCAGCAGTTCGATGAGGCCGTCGCTGTCGAGCTCGCGCTGCTCCAGCCCGAGCCGGTAGCGACCGTCGCGCCCGAAGTCGCTCGCCGCGATGTCGAGTGCAATGCCGACCTGCTCGCCGGGCACGAAGCCGGCGTTGTCGATCGCGGCGACGAGCGTCTCGAGCGCTTCCTCGTTGGTGTCGAACGCCGGCCACCAACCGCCCTCGTCGGCGACGCCCGCGAGCGCGCCGCGCGAGCGCATCAGTGCGCCAGCCCGGGCGTACACCTCGGCCGTCCATTCGAGCGCCTGCGCAAAGTTCGCCGCGCCCGGACAGACGATCATGAAGTCCTGAATGTCGACGCGCCGCCCCGCATGCGCGCCGCCGCCGAAGATCTGGATCTGCGGCATGGGCAGCAGCGTCGCGTCGGCGCCGCCGAGCGATTCGTAAAGCGGCACGCCGCGCGCGGCGGCCACGGCATGCGCCGCGGCCATCGACACGGCGAGCGTCGCATTCGCACCGAGTCGCGACTTGTTCGGCGTGCCGTCCAACGCAATCAGACGCGCGTCGAGCGCGGCTTGATCGTCCGCCGCCATGCCGATCACGCTGCGCGCGATCTCGCCGTTCACATGCGCAAGGGCGAGTTGCACGTCGAGTCCGCCGAACGCCGCGCCGCCGTCACGCAATTCGAGCGCCTCGCGGGACCCCTTGCTTGCGCCGGCCGGAACGATCGCGCGTCCGCTCGCGCCTCCGGCCAGGTGCACTTCGGCCTCGACCGTCGGACGGCCCCGACTGTCCCACACACGGCGCGCGTGGACGACGCGGATCTCGGTTTCACTCATCATGCTTCGACTTCCCCTCGCCACGAGGCGCTCACATCGGCGAGCCGGCTCACCGGCGCGCCAAGCAACGCGCGCGCGGTACGGCGAACGGTCTCGCGTTGCGCTTCGGTCGTGATGTACTCGACCGGCGACTTGCCATCGACCCGCGCCAGCATCAGGCCGGGCAGCAGCGCGGCAGCGCGCCGCTCGACCGCTTCGCGCGGCTCCCAGTCGACACCCGCGAGGTAGGAGACGGTGAGCGCCTCGAAGCAGGCCAGGAACGCCGCGCTTGCCGCAGGATTCCACAGGCACTTGAGCAGCAGATGATTGGCGCAGAACGCGATGTCGAAGGCCGGGTCGCCCCACCAGGCGCACTCGGCATCGAGAAGCACCGGCCCGCGCGGGCCGATGAGGATGTTCTTCGGACTCACGTCGCCGTGCACGAGCGCACGCTTGTTCTCTTGCGTCTGCGAGACGAGCGCGCGCAGTTGAGGCGCCAAGTCGGCATGCTTCTCGGCCGTCGCGAGCAGGTAAGGTTCGAGCCGGATGTCGAAGAAGATCGCGTCGGTGTCGAACTGCGCAGCAAGCGCCGGCCGGGCCGCCGAATAGGCGTGGATGCGCGCCAGCATCTCGCCCACCGAATGGGCCGTAGTCGCATCGGCGTGACCGTCGCGCAGCAGGCCCTTCCAGCCCGGATGATCGACCGCCGGCAGGTAGCTCATCACCAAGACGCCGAGCGCCGGGTGCTGCCCGAGAACCTGCGGCGTGCATCCCGGCGCGGCGGCGTCGGCCGTCTGCATCCAGCGTGCCTCGTAGAGGTTGCGTTCGATCGGCGCCCGCCAGTCGGCTGCGACGCGCAGTTTGGCGAGCGCGCGCTTGGCACAGACCGGCCCGCGCAGCGAGTTGTCGATGCGCCAGATGTCGGACGACACGCCGCCGGTAAGCGCTTCACCGGTGAGCATGTCGCCATTGGCGAGGCCGAGTTCGCGCAACGCCTGCGCGAACTCGGGCGGCACGGCTTGCGTTTGCTCACTCATCGACGGGTCGGGGGCCGCTGTACCCCACACGCCGGCCGCATCACGGCGCGCCACCGGGCCGACTCGGCCAGCTTGACCAGCGCATGCAGCGTCTGGTTCACCGGCGTCGGGATGCCATGCGCCACGCCGCGCCGTGCAACGTAGCCGTTCAGGTGGTCGATCTCGGTCGGCTTGCCGCGCGCCAGGTCCTGCGCGGTGGATGACAACTGTGCCGGCATCGCGGCGGCGATGCGCTCCATCGCTTCGATCGAGGCCGCCAGCGGGAGTGGATGGCCGTCCGCCTCGGCAACCGCCAACACCTCACGCACCACTGCGAGCTGACTCGCACGAATCTCGGGCATTGCTGCCAGGCGACCATAGGGCAGTTGCGTCAACGCGGAGATCGCGTTGTAAGCACAGTTGACGAGCAGCTTGCTCCAGAGCTCGCCGACCACGTCGTCCGACACGCGCACCGGCACTTCGGCGGAGGCAAACAACTCGACCACCTGCTCCATGCGCGACGCGAGCGCTTCACGCGACGGCTCGGCCGCACCGGCCATCTCCGCCACTCGCGCGCCGATCACCAGATCGCCACGCCCATAGTGCCTGACAACGCCGGGCTCGGGCATGGCTACCGCGACGTAGACAACGGCCGGCAGCACCGTCTGGCTCACATGACGCGCGATCGTGTCGGCGTTGTCGACACCGTTCTGCAGGCTCAGCACGAGTGCGCCTGGCGCGAGCAGCGGCGCCATCGCGCGGGCGACCTCGTCGGTATCGGCAGACTTGACGCACACGAGCACCAGATCGGCGTCACATACCGCATCGAGTTCAGTCGTCGCCCTGACGCGCACGGCCTCGACGCGGCCAGCCCGGTGGAGTTGCAACCCGTCACGCTCGATGGCTTGCACGTGCGCGGCGCGGCCAATGAGTGTGACGCCGTGGCCGCTGCGGGCAAGCATGGCCCCATAGAAGCTGCCGACCGCGCCGGCACCGACGACGGCGGTTGATTGCAGAGACGACTTCATGACCGGCTGGCGCAGTGGGCGGCGAGTGGCGACGGCGCGAGTATGCAATGCGCCATCACGCCCCACCCCGCCGCGCGCGCCGCAGCGCTGTCAAGGCTTGAAGTCGCCGCCGAAGCCAACCACGAAGGCGTCGGGCTTCAGGTACTTGCGCAACGCAGCGTTGACGCTATCGAGCGATGCTGCGGCGATCTCGTTGTCGACCTTTTGAGAGATGGCGAACGTGCGGCCAAGGTAGAGGTTGTTGTTGAGCGCTCCAGCAAGTACAGCGTCCTGCGCGCGCGCCAGCCGCCGCGCGCTGAGCAGCCCCTTCTTCGCCTCGTCGAGCTCACTCTGGGTGAAGCCGTCCTTCAGCGCACGCGCGACCTCCTCGCGGAATGCCGCTTCGACCTTTGGCTGGTTCTGCGGCGCGAAGATCGCCCACGCCTGCCACATCGAGTTCGGCTCGTGACTGCTCCACGAGACGCCGCTTCCGACGTCGTAGGACAGGCCCTCCTTCTCGCGCACGCGCTCCCAGAGGCGCGAGCTGCCGCCCCGCCCGAGCATCGCATTCGCAAGCGTGAATGTCGCGTAGTCGGCGTCGTTGTCGGTGAGCGGCAGCGCGAGCATCGCGAGCATCGTCGCGTTCTGCTTGTCAGGGGTGCGGATGACGATCCGCTCGGGGCTGACGGAGACGAGCGGCGTCGGCACGCGCGCGTAGGGCGCGGTCGACTTCCAGTCGCCGAACGCCTTGTCGAGCGTCGTCTTCACCGCGTCGGCATCCATCTCGCCACTGGCGCTGAACTGGGCGTGGCTCGCGCCATAGAAGCGCTTGTGGAAGGCACGCACCTGCTCGATCGTCACTGCCTTCGCGTCTGCCTCGCGTTCGTCGAAGCTGCGCGCGTGGCGCACGTCGCCGCGCGGATAAGGGTCACCGTGGCGGGCCAGCGCCGCCGCGACGAGCGCATCGGGTTCCTTGCGCTGGGACTCGATCGCACTCAGCGTCTGCTGGCGCAACTCCTCCAGATCCGCTGCCGGAAAGTTCGCGTTGCGCAGAATGTCGCCGACGATCGCAATCACCGCCGGAAGGTTCTCGCGCGTCGTCGTGATCGCGACCGTCGTTGCGGTATCACTCGCGCCGAAGCCCACCTCGGCCTGTAACGCCTCGAAGCGATCCTGTATCTGCTGGCGCGTCATCGTCGGGGTGCCGCGATCAAGCAGCGCGGCAGTGAATTCGGGCACGTCCCCGCTGCCGAAAAGCGACTTCTCGTCGCCGTAACGCAGCGTCAGGCGCGCCTTCACGGCCTGCCCGCGCGCGCCCTTGGGCAGCAGCGCGACTTGCATGCCGCTTGGGAGCGTGAACTTGATCGTGTGCGCATCGATGTTGGCAGGTGTCGGGTCGAAGCCGGCGGCCTGCGCAGTCGCCGCGTCGCCCTTGTAGTCCTTGAGTTCGGCCGCTACGTCGACCCGCTTGGGCGCCGGTGCCCGAACCGGGTTCTCGGTTGGCTGATAGGTGCCCACAACGCGGTTCGAAGGCACAAGGTAGGACACGGCAACGCGCTGCACATCCTCGACCTTGAGGTCGCGCACCCGATCGCGCATCAGGAAGTAGAGCCGCCAGTCGCCCTGCCCGACCGCGCTCGAGAGCGCGACGCCGACCCCCTCAGGATTCGTGAACCCGCGCTTCCAGTCATTGAGCCAGCGCGCCTTCGCGCGATCGAGTTCCTCGGCGGTCACCGGGTGATCCTTGAACGAACCCAGCGTGTCGAGCAGAGCGCGGCGCGCCTTGTCGACGTCCTGGCCGGGTGCCAGTTCGGCGCCGAACATCATCACACCGGGATCGGCCAGGTCCCACGCAAATCCCCACATCGATGCCGCGAGCCCCGTCTTCACGAGGGCCGAATAGAGTCGCCCCGAAGGTTCGTCGGCAAGAATCAGCGCCAACGCTTCGGCCGCCGCGTAGTCGGGGTCGCCTGCCGAAGGTGCGTGATACGCGGCAAGCAACATCGGCACGCCGCCGCTGCGCTGCAGCGTGAAACTGCGCTCGCCGTCCTGCACCGGATCGAGCGTGTAGAGCACTGGCAGCTTGCGCGTCGGCTTCTGGATCTTGCCGAACGCTTGCTGAACCCACGCGAGCGTTTGCTGTGGGTCGAACTGGCCCGAGATCACGAGCGTCGCGTTGTCGGGCTGGTAGTACTCGTGATAGAAAGCCTGCAGGCGCGGGATGTCGACGTTCTCGACGTCGCTGCGCGCACCGATCGTGCTCTTGCCATAGTTGTGCCAATCGAAGAGCTCGCTCATCGCGCGCTGCATCATGATGCGCTGCGGGTTGTTCTCGCCGCTTTCCATCTCGTTCCGCACCACCGTCATTTCGCTGTCCAGCGATTTGCGCGCGATGAAGCTGTTGACCATCGCATCGGCCTGCCAGTCGAGATACCACTTCAGCGTCTCGGGGTTCGCGGCAAAGCTGGCGAAATAGTTCGTGCGGTCGAAGCTCGTCGTGCCATTTGCGCGCAAACCACGCTTCGTGAACTCGCCGAGCATCGGCATCGGATAGTTCGTCGAACCCTGGAACATCAGGTGTTCGAGCAGATGCGCCATGCCGGTCTCGCCATAGTTCTCGTGGCGCGACCCGACGTGGTAGGTCATGTTGACCGTCGTCGTCGGCTTCGAATCGTCGGGCACGAGCAGGACCTGCAGGCCGTTGTCGAGCCGGTACTCGGTAATGCCCTCGACCGACCGCACGGCCTGTGGCAGCGGCGCAGCACTCGCCCCCAGCGCCACGAAGGCGAACAACAGGAGGCTCAGCAGACGGTGCGACATGGAGGGGCCCAGGAGAAAGTCCGGCAGTGTAGAGCCCGATACCGTGCCGATGTTCCGCCAACCCGGCGCGGTTAACGCCGGCTTAACGACGCTGCCCGCTCGCAGCGGCCTACTTGGCCTTGTTCCAGGCCTCGACGGCAGCGCGGATCTCGCGCTTGGCCTCGTCCGGGCCCTCCCAGCCCTTGATCTTGACCCACTTGCCGGGCTCGAGATCCTTGTAGTGCGCGAAGAAGTGCTCGATCGTCTTGCGCCGCATTTCGTTCACGTCCTCGGGCTTTTGCCAGTGGCTGTAGATCTTGAGCACCTTGTCGACGGGGACGGCGAGCAGTTTGGCGTCGCCGCCGGCCTCGTCGTCCATCATCAGCACGCCGAGCGCCCGGCAGGTGACGACGACGCCGGGCGTCAAGGCATAAGGCGTGATGACAAGCACGTCCACCGGATCGCCATCGTCGGCCAGCGTATCGGGGATGTAACCGTAGTTGCACGGGTAGTGCATCGACGTCGTCAGGAACCGATCGACAAAAAGGGCGCCGCTTTCTTTGTCCACCTCGTACTTGACCGGATCTGCGTTCATCGGGATCTCGATGACAACATTGAACTCGTCGGGGACGAGCGGGCCGGGATGGATATGGTGCAAGCTCATGATGGGCGATCGGTGCCTGAAGATGAGGACGATTCTACGGAGCGGTCTTGCGAGGCACTGACAACCAGGATCGAGAGCCGCGCGCAACGAAATACAATGCGCGCTGCCCCAAGCCGCCCCACCGGTTGCCGCGGCAGTCCGCAACCGGCTTCGCGCCTGCGCGAGACGCGACAAAACAAGCGATTTCAAATCCACGAGAGACCCCAGAAGGAGACCCTTGATGTCCACGACGATGGCGCTCAACTTTGCGCTGGCATGCGGCCTGGCCGCAGTGATCTACGGCTTCCTCCAGCGAAGCTGGATCCTCAAGCAGGACGCCGGCAATGCCCGCATGCAGGAAATCGCCAAGGCGATCCAGGAGGGTGCCGCCGCCTACCTTGCGCGCCAATACAAGACGATCGCGATCGTCGGCGTCGTCCTCGCGGTGCTGATCGGCATCTTTCTCGACGGCACGACAGCCGCCGGCTTCGTGATCGGCGCGGTGCTCTCGGGCGCGTGCGGCTTCATCGGCATGAACGTTTCGGTGCGCGCCAACGTGCGCACTGCGCAGGCTGCGACCAAGGGCATCGGCCCGGCGCTCGACGTCGCGTTCAAGGGCGGCGCAATCACCGGCATGCTGGTGGTGGGCCTGGGCCTGCTCGGCGTCGTGATCTTCTTCATGTTCATCAGCGGCAACGGCAACCTGACGCCCGACAAGAGCCTGTCGCAGGTCTTGAAGCCGATGCTCGGCTTCGCCTTCGGCGCTTCGCTGATCTCGATCTTCGCCCGACTGGGCGGTGGCATCTTCACGAAGGGTGCGGACGTCGGCGCCGATCTCGTCGGCAAGGTGGAGGCCGGCATCCCCGAGGACGACCCGCGCAACCCGGCGGTGATCGCCGACAACGTCGGCGACAACGTCGGTGACTGCGCCGGCATGGCGGCCGACCTGTTCGAGACCTACGCCGTCACGCTGATCGCGACGATGGCGCTTGGCGCGCTCGTGGTGCACGGTGCCGGCATGCACGCGGTGGTCTATCCGCTGCTGCTCGGCGCGGTCTCGATCATCGCGTCGATCATCGGCTGCTCCTTCGTCAAGGCCTCGCCGGGCATGAAGAACGTGATGCCCGCGCTCTACAAGGGCCTGGCCGTCGCCGGCGTGCTCTCGCTCGTCGCGTTCTACGCAGTGACTGTCTTCTTCATGCCAGCCGACGCACTCGGCGCCAACACCCACATGCGCCTGATCGGCGCCTGCGCCGTCGGCCTGGTGCTGACCGCCGCGCTGGTCTGGATCACCGAGTACTACACCGGCACCCAATACAAGCCCGTGCAGCACATCGCCCAGGCTTCGACGACCGGCCACGGCACCAACATCATCGCCGGCCTCGGCGTATCGATGCGCTCGACCGCCTGGCCCGTGATCTTCGTCTGTGCCGCGATCATCGTCGCCTATGGCCTTGCCGGCCTGTACGGCATCGCGATCGCAGCCACCTCGATGCTGAGCATGGCCGGCATCGTCGTCGCGCTCGACGCCTACGGCCCGATCACCGACAACGCGGGCGGCATCGCCGAGATGTCGGGGCTGCCGCAAAGCGTGCGCGACGTGACCGATCCGCTCGACGCCGTCGGCAACACGACGAAGGCAGTGACCAAGGGCTACGCGATCGGCTCGGCCGGCTTGGCAGCGCTCGTGCTGTTTGCCGACTACACGCACTCGCTCGAAGGCCGCGGCATGAGCGTGAGCTTCGACCTCTCGGACCCGAAGGTGATCGTCGGCCTCTTCATCGGCGGCCTGATCCCCTACCTGTTCGGCGCGATGGCGATGGAAGCGGTTGGCCGCGCAGCGGGCAGCGTCGTCGTCGAAGTGCGACGCCAGTTCCGTGACATCAAGGGCATCATGGAAGGTACCGCCAAGCCGCAGTACGGCGTCGCGGTCGACATGCTGACCAAGGCGGCGATCAAGGAGATGATGATCCCGTCGCTGCTGCCCGTCGTGGTGCCGATCGTCGTCGGCCTCACGCTCGGCGCGGCGGCCCTCGGTGGCCTGCTGATGGGCACGATCGTCACCGGCCTGTTCGTCGCGATCTCGATGTGCACCGGCGGCGGCGCCTGGGACAACGCGAAAAAGTACATCGAAGACGGCCATCACGGCGGCAAGGGCAGCGAAGCGCACAAGGCCGCCGTGACAGGCGACACCGTGGGCGACCCCTACAAGGACACCGCCGGTCCGGCCGTGAACCCGCTGATCAAGATCATCAACATCGTTGCGTTGCTGATCGTGCCGTTGCTGCCGGTCGGCGCGTCGATGAGCAGCGCCGCGCCGCATGCAGCGCCTGTGACACCAGCGGCCGTGGCGATCGCGATTCCTGAAACGGCGAAGCTCTACTTCGAGGTCGGCAAGGCTGATCTGCCGGCCGACGCGCCGGCCACGCTCGCGCGCGTGATCGCGGTCGTAAAGACGAACGACGGGATTCACCTCGTCGTCAGCGGATACCACGATGCGAGCGGCGATGTCGCCATGAACGCGGAGCTCGCCAAGCAGCGCGCGATGGCCGTGGCCGAGGCGCTGAAAGCCAATGGCGTCGCCGAATCGCGCATCGAAATGAGCAAGCCCGAGCAGGTCAACGGCGGCGATGCCGCCGAGGCACGGCGCGTCGAGGTCGTCGTCAAGTAGGCCGGATGCGAGTCAGCGCCGCGTGCTGCCGGGCCGCATCGTGCGGCCCGGGCCCCGCGCGTTGCCACGATAGCCGTCGGCCCGGCAGGCCGGGCTGACGCGCACGGCGCACCCAGGACCAGGCGCACGCAGGCAAGGCAGCACTCCCATGACCAGGAAGCTGATCGGCCTGTTGACGTTTCTCGCGGCGCTCTTCGTCGTTGCCGTACTCGCGGTCATTGCAATCCGCACCTACGACATCCAGCGTGGCCCGCCGCTGTCCGTCTGGCACACGCATGTGCCGCATGATCTGAAAGCCGACGAGATTGCCGCGCTGGACTGGGCCGGCTACATGAAGGCAGAACAGGTCGTTTTCGACGAAGTGCGCACGCAGGTCGTCCAGGGGATCGAGCCCGACGAGCGGGTCAGCAGCAATCGCTATTTCGAAGACAGCCCGATCTACCCCGGCCGTTTCGCGACCGACTGGAACCGCTCCTTCGTGATGGAGCCAGCCGGCGCACCGGTTGGCGCCGTGGTCTTGCTGCATGGTTTGACGGATTCGCCCTACAGCATGCGCACCGTCGCGCAGCTTTATCGCGATCACGGCTTCGTCGCCATCGCAATCCGCCTGCCCGGCCACGGCACGGTGCCGGCGGGATTGACCCAGGCGCACTGGGAAGACTGGACGCAGGCGACGCGCCTTGCAGTGCGCGAAGCGCAGCGCCGCATCGGGCCTTCACTGCCACTGCACCTTGTCGGCTACTCGAACGGAGGCGCGCTGGCGACGCAGTACGCGCTCGATGCGCTGGCTGATCCGCAACTCGTCCGGCCCGCGCGGGTGGTGCTCATCTCACCCATGATCGGCGTTACCGCCTTCGCCCGCTTTGCCGGTGTGTTCGGCTGGCCCGCCGTGTTTCCTGCCTTCGCCAACGCCGCATGGTTGGGCGTGGTGCCGGAGTTCAATCCCTTCAAGTACAACTCGTTTCCGATCAACGGGGCGCGCCAATCCTCGCTGCTCACGCGCGAACTGCAAGGCGAGATCGAGGAAGCCGTGCGCAGCAAGCGCATCGCGGCGTTGCCGCCCATCCTGACGTTTCAATCGGTGGTTGATTTCACCGTCAGCACCAAGGCAGTGGTGGACTCGCTCTACGCCAAGTTGCCTGCCAACGGCAGCGAGCTGGTGCTCTTCGACGTCAATCGCCATGCGAAGCTGAGTCCCCTGCTGCGCTCGCGCTCGTGGACGGCGCTCGATCGCATCGTGCCGGCGCCGCCACACAACTATCGCCTGACCCTCATCGCCAACGCGAGCGCAGAGTCCGACGCCGTCGTCGAGCGCAGTACCGCACCCGGGGCGACAGAAGCGCTGACGCGCCCGCTCTCGCTCGAGTATCCGCGGGGTGTCTTTTCCCTTTCGCACATCGCCCTGCCGTTTCCGGCGAACGATCCGCTCTATGGCATCGAGGCTGCCGCCGGCGCCCACGAGGAGTTCGGCATCAACCTCGGCAGCCTGGCGGGGCGGGGCGAGGTCGGGATGCTGATCGTGAACCTCGATACCTTGGTGCGTCTGTCTTGGAACCCCTTCCTGCCCTACATGCTCGATCGAGTGGCGCAGGGGATCGAGACACCCTCGCCCGCAACCGCAGCCAAGCCGTGATGAGCGTCGCCACACTGCGCCGCGCCTCGAGTGTCTCGATCACGGCGCTGCTGCTGGGTCTGTGCATGGCGCTGCCTTCGCGCGCCGACAGCTCGGAGACTCCGACCGAGGCGCGCACCGCGGCGATAGCCGCGGCGTACATACCCGCCACTGCCGACGTTGACGAGAAGTTCGTCCAGGCCGCTTTGCACCGCGCGACAGTGAACGACAGGGTGGAGGAATTGGAGCGTCAGCTGGCTCGGCAGGCGGTGGCCTTGACGCAGCTCGCCGACCTGACGGCTGACGGTGATCTCTCGCGCCTGTCGGTGCTCCGGCTGGAGAGCCTCGAGCGGCATTGGTTGCTGCACGACCGCGCCATCCGGCAGACGCGCGCTGAACTCGCGAGAGCCACCAATGCAGCCTCCGAGGACGCGGCTCATCTGGCGACGCGTCGCGCAGCATGGATCGCCACCCGCGAAGAGCCCGACCTGGCAACCGCCCTGAAGGAACGCGCCGACGAACTCGTGGCACAGATCGAGAGCGCGCAACTCGTCCTCGCACAGCCGCTGGCCAAGATGCTCGACCTCGGTCGCGTCAGCGCCTCGATGCTGGCGCAGGTGCAGATCGGCATGGGCGTACTGGCGCGCGAAGTCGAGGCTCAGGACCGACGCCTCGTCACTATGGACGCGCCGCCCCTGTGGCGCGCGTCGCGCGCCGAAGGCAACGCCGAGCCGATCGCTTCCAGCTTGCGCACGAGCCTCGCGATCGAATCCGCCTTCGGACGCGACTACGACGCGTCGCGAGAGCGATTGATGCCTGCATATATCGCCGGCGCGGTGCTGTTGCTGCCGATGCTGTTTTTGCTTCGCCGCCGGGCGCGCCGGTTGATCGCCGCCGGGCAAGCCGACGCCGGTGCGATGCAGGCCCTGTTCCACCCCTGGGCGGCCTGGATGCTGCTGCTGGCCGGGGCGGTTGTCCTCTACAACTTCCAGGGGCCGATCATCCGCCAGCAAATCGTGATGCTGCTGGCGTGGATCCCGCTGCTGGTGCTGCTCAAGGGTCGGGTCTTGAAGCTCATCGGCCGTTGGGCGTACTTCAATGCAATCTTCTACCTGCTCAATGCCGTCGTGTCGCAATTGGTGGGCGATCTGTTCTTGTACCGCGTACTGTTGCTCGCGATCAACCTGCTGATGCTGGCCGCGCTCGGCTGGAGCATCGCTCGTCCGCGCGGCGACGACCGGAATCTCGATGAAGTCCCGCTGCCGGCGCAAATCTGGGCGGGCGCGCGTTGGGTGGCCTGCGGCGTGTTGATCGTCGCAGCGGCGTCGAACATTCTCGGCAACGCGTCCCTCGCCGGCATGCTGATCACGGCGACGCTCAACAGCAGCTACGGCGCGCTCGCGATCTATGCCGCGGCCATCGTCGTCCTTTCGCTCGTCCAGGTGTTGCTGGCCGGGCCCACCGCGTCACGCCTCGCCAAGCGCCACGCCGCATCGCTGGTTCCGGCGGTTGGCAGGCTCGGGCGACTCGTCCTGGTCCTCGTCTGGCTGATCTTCGCGCTGCAATCGTTCCGCATCTACCGGCCGCTGGCGAACTTCCTGGTTTCGGTGCTCTCCTACGAATTCTCGATCGGCGAACTCTCGCTCAGCCTGGGCAGCCTGGTCGCCCTCGGCACAGCAACTTGGGCTGCGTTCTGGCTTGCGAGGACGATACGCGGCGTGCTTGCCGAGGACGTCCTGCCGTCGCTTTCGCTTCCGCGCGGCGTAGGCAACAGCATCTCGTCCCTGAGCTACTACGTCATCCTCTTTCTCGGCCTGCTGTCCGCCCTCGCTGCGGCTGGATTCCACGTCGGTCAGCTGACACTCGTCTTCGGCGCGCTCGGCGTCGGGATTGGCTTTGGCCTGCAGGACGTGGTGAGGAACTTCGTCGCCGGCCTGATCCTGATGTTCGAACGCCCGATCCAGCGCGGTGACACGGTCGAGGTGGCAGAGCTGACGGGCACCGTGCGCGACATCGGCCTGCGCGCAACGACGATCACGACATTCGACGGTGCCGATGTCGTCGTCCCGAACGGCATGCTGCTGGCCGACAAGCTCGTGAACTGGACGCTGCGCGGCACGCGCAGGCGCGTGAACATCGACGTCAGCACGACGCATGCGGCGGACCCGCAGCGAACCATCGAGCTGCTCGTCGAAATCGCACGTTCGGTCGACGGCGTGGCGACAGTGCCGGCACCGGCGGCCATCATGACCGGCCTCGCCACCGGGGTGCTGGAGTTCAATCTGCGCGCCTGGACCACCGACCGCGGCGACTGGCTCAAGGTGCGCAGCGACCTGGCGGTGAGAGTTCGAGATGGCCTGGTGCAAGCCGGCATCGAGCTGCCGCTGCCTCAACGCGAGCTGCATTTGCGCAGCGTTCCAGCGACTGTGGCGGATCAGCTTTGTCGCACTGACACGGCCACCGCGCAAGGCGAGGATGCGCCGCCGAAGGGCGCACTCCCCCCTGCCACGGCACAACTCGATCGACCCTGAGTGAAAGGCGCCGCCGGCGCGCGGCGGCGAAACTTCAGCTTGCTGCCGGCGACCTTGGCGGCCCCGATTGCGGCAGACTTCAGAGCATGCCGTCCTTCGTCATCGTCGCGACGATCAGGTCGACGAACTGCGTGATCAGCTGCGGCACCGACGGACTGGAACCGGCCGCCGTCGTCGTCGATGCCGACCAGATCACTTCCGAATCGTTGGCATCGAACACCCGTGTATCGGCGTTCACGTTTTGTGTCGTCGTCACCTGCGGGGGGATGGACGTCGCCCACATCGAGTTGTGGTAACCGGCGAACCCGCCCCACCCTCCGCCCCAACCCGGCCCCGGGCCCCAACCCGGACCCCACGCCGGGCCCATCACCATCCCGGGCGAGACGTTGACCTGGGTCGAGACATTGATGATGCGCGTCACCATCACCTGCTGCACGCCGGCCTGCGCGACGGCACTGCGCAGTTGCGCCGCGCTGACCTGCGCGTCCTCGGGGATGAACTTGTAGGCCTGCACGGCCTTCACGCCCGCAGCGTTCAGCGCCGCAGTCATCTGGTCTTCGAAGATTCGGCGATTCGTCGAATCCCGCGCCGCAGACATCACCATCACGTTGCGCACCGCCTTCTTGCCGACGAACGCGGGATTGGCCCATTGCGCGTCAAGTGTCGTCGCGGGCGTCGCGCAGCCTAGCGTCAGGGTCGTTGCTGCGGCGGCGGCCAGCCACCCAAGCAAGTGCTTGATGTTCATCATCTACGGATTCCTTCTCAATGTAGGCGCTACACGTCGTCGAAGAACGCGGTTGGACGCTGCGTCGATGTTAGACGATTCCACCCGCGCGGTGGCATCCCGACCGGGGCCGCATCCCCTGCACCCTGCCTTGGCCTCGCCGCCTGGAAATTGGAACGAATCCTGCTTGCCGCGGTGTGCCACTTCGGCGCGAATTGGGAGGATCCAACATGCTCGACATCACAACCACCAAGTTCTCGCACGTCAGGCCGGGCGATACCCAGGCGCGCGGCGAAGGTCTGCGCGACTTCTTTCTCTATCGCGACCTCGGCGTCGAGGCGGCCACCGCCGGGCGCGTGCTGGCGCAGATCGTCACTGCCAACATGGCACCGGAAAAGGGCACCGGTTGGCACCGCCATGAGGCGGATTTCCACATTGTGCTGATGCTCAAGGGCTGGGCCCGCTTCATGTACGAAGACAAGGAAACGCTCGTCGCCGCCGGCGACTGCGTCCATCAGCGCCCGGGCATCGTGCATTACCTGTACGACTATTCGCCCGACATGGAGTATCTTGAGGTCGTCGGCCCGGCCGACTTCAAGACCATCGATGTCGAGGGGCCCTGCGAGATCCCGCCAGCGACACCTTGGAAGTAGGCCTCAGGCGGCGGCCGGCACAATTCCCTTCGGGGCGCGATGCGGCGAAGCCGCCAGTTCGGGGTCGGGGTGCCTAGAACTCCATGTCGAGTTCTTCGATATCGTCGCGCTCCAGCTTTGCGGCGGCGACCCACTCCTGCATTTCCGGCATCGCCATGATGGTCTTGCAGTACTCGACACAGGGTTTGCCGAGCTTGACGCCGTAGGTCAGGAAGCGCGTCACGACCGGCGAGTACATCGCGTCGGCCATGCTGCGTTGCTTGCCGAACAGGAAGGGGCCGCCATAGAGGGCCAGACACTCGGTCCAGATTTCGATGATGCGATCGATGTCGGGCTGGGCGCCGGCCCAGACCTTGTAGCCCGAATGGCGCGCCTTGAGGTTCATCGGCAGCGACGAGCGAAGATTCGCGAAGCCCGAGTTCATCTCGCCGCTGATCGACCAGCAGTGCGCGCGCGCGAGGCGGTCGGCAGGTATCAGGCCGGCGTCGGGCCGGATCTCGTCCAGATACGTCGCGATGGCCAGCGTGTTCCAGATCCTGGCGCCGTCGTGCGTGAGACACGGCACCCGAATGGAGGGCGCCAGCAACAGCAGTTCCTTTCGCGCATCGGCATCATCCGGCGAAACCATCAGCTCTTCGAATTCGAGCCCGGCAAACCGCGCCAGCAGCCAGCCGCGCAGGGACCACGACGAGTAGTTCTTGCTGCTCAGGCTGAGCGTGGCGGCCTTCGGCTTGGGCGCAGAGGCCTTCCGCGCCGGCGACCGACCTGCCCGCGCGGGGCCTGCCACTGATTTCCGGGCGGTCCGTGCCGCCGCCGGCTGGGCTGTCGCGATAGCCATGGCGCTTGTCTCCGGGGATTGATGCGTGAGTTGCGTCGCAAGCGTTGTGCCAACACGGTGCGGCGGGCATCCTGGCGCGCAAGTTGCGTAGGCCGAGGCAACGACCGAGTTCCGGAGACGCCATGCTGTATCACGCCTACCAGGCCCAGTCCGATCTGATGTGGCCGCTGCGCACCAGCACCAAGGCCAGCATTCCAGTGCTCAACCAGGCCCGGTTCGGCGCGTTGTCTCTCCAGCCGGCGCGCAAGCTGGCCGCAGCCTGCGAGGTGTTCGCGTTGACGGAGCTGACGCACCGCAGGCCACCCTTCAACATCACGCGGGCCGATGTCGCCGGCAACGACGTCGAAGTGATCGAGGAGGTCGTTCGCACAACGCCCTTCGCCACGCTGCTTCGCTTCGCGAAGCCCAGCCTTGCAGAGCTCGGCATGCCACCCCAGCCCAAGGTCTTGATCGCAGCGCCGATGTCGGGCCATTTCGCGACGCTTCTGCGTGAAACCGTGCGCACGATGCTCGCCGATCACGACGTCTACATCACCGACTGGCACAACGTGCGCGAGGTGCCCCTCGAGGAGGGGCGATTCGGGATGGACGAGTACATCGAGCATCTGATGGACTTCCTCGCCACGCTGGGCGCAGGTGCGCACCTGATGGCGATTTGCCAGCCCTGCGTCGCGTCGCTCGCGGCCGTGGCCATCATGTCGGAAGACCAGCATCCCGCGACGCCGGCCAGCCTCACGCTGATGGCCGGCCCCATCGATTGCCGCATCAGCCCGACATCCGTGAATCACCTCGCCACGACCAAGCCCATTTCCTGGTTCGAGGCGAACCTGATCAGCCCCGTGCCCTGGCGCTTCGCCGGCCGGGGGCGACGCGTGTATCCCGGCTTTGTACAGCTGAGCGCCTTCATGAGCATGAACAAGGAGCGCCATGTCAACTCGTTCAAGGAGATGTACCTCAACCTGCTGGCCGGCGAAACAGAGAAGGTCGAAGCCACGCGCAACTTCTACGAGGAGTACTTCGCGGTGGCCGATCTGGCTGCGGAGTTCTATCTCGAGACCGTGCAGTGGGTCTTCCAGGACTACCGGCTGCCGCGCGGTGAGCTGACGTTTCGCGGCCGACGCGTCGATCCGGGCGCCATTCGCCGCACCGCGCTGTTGACGGTCGAGGGCGAACGCGATGACATCTGCGCGCCTGGGCAGACGCTCGCCGCCCACGACCTCTGCACGCATTTGCGACCCTACATGCGCACCCACTATCTCCAGGCAGGCGTGGGCCATTACGGCGTCTTCAGCGGCCGGCGCTGGTCGCAGCAGATCTACCCCGTCGTGCGCGACGTGATCCACATCTCCCAGTGAAACGCGCGGGCAGTCCTGTCACTCTGCCGGCGGCGCCGGTGGGGTAGCAAGGTGGCGCAGCACGCGCTGCGGGAACGGGATCTCGATGCCCGCGGCGTTCAGCTCGGCGAGCACGACCATGTTGACCGCCGAGCGCACCGCGCCCTGCCCGTTCTCCGGGTCCCCGATCCAGTAGTACAGCAGCAGGTCGAGGCCGTCGGCGCCGAAGCCCTTCAACTGCACCGAAGGACCGGGGTCCTTCAGCACGCGCGGAACCTGCGCGATCAGCTTCTCGAGGCGCGGCATCAACGTGGCGACGTCGGTTCCATAGGCCACCTGGAGGGGCGCGTTGATCAGCACGCGGCGATCGGCAAGCGTCAGGTTCTCGACCCTCTGCGTGATCAGCAACTCGTTGGGCACCAGCGCCTCGCGTCCGCTGAGCGCACGGATCACCGTGTAGCGCGTGCGGATGTCGGTGATGCGGCCCTCGAAGTTGTCGACCATGACCATGTCGCCGATGCGCAGCGAACGCTCGGCGAGGATGACGAAGCCGCTGACGTAGTTGGCCGCGATCTTCTGCAAGCCGAAGCCAACGCCGACGCCGATCGCACCACCGAGCACGGACAGGGCCGTGAGATCGATGCCGACCGACGACAGCGTCACGAGCAGGCCGACGAACAGCAGCAGGATGCGCACCAGATTGGCGACGATCTTGCGCGTCGACAGTGACGCGGCGGCGCCACGCGTGAGCCTGCGTTCGATGACCGATGACAGCCACAGCATCAGCATGATGACGAGCCCGCCGACGAGCACGCCGTGGAGGACGCCGCCGAGCGAGACCTGCTCGCCGCCCATGCGCCATTTGATCTCATCGAGCTGATCGAGCAGCGGCTGCAGGATGCCGAGCACCCACAGCACGACCGCAATCCAGGCGGCCCACGACACCGTTCGCTCGATGACGATCACCCAGCGCGAATCGGGCAGCGCTGCGCGCAGCACGCGCGCCGTGAGCCGGATGGCCGCCAGCGAGATCAGGATCGGGACGATCACCTTGAACAGCGCCAGATGGGTCGCGCCACGCAACATCTCGCGCGCCAGCAGCGCCAGCACGAGCGCGAGCACAGGAAAGAGGACGCCGTCGAAGATGCGCTTGCCGAACAGCACATCGCCATCGATAGCAAGCATCCGCCGCAGCTGCCATGTGACGAGCCACGCGACCAGCAGGCAGGCGGCAAGCGCGCCGAGTTCCTGCAGCACGCTCGCGCGCGTGATGTCCGCGATCAGGTCGCTCAGCACCGGGAACAGCGTGGACCCGTTCACCTCAGCTGCTCCCCGACACGGAGCCGACCTCTGCGGGCCTCGTCACCGATGGGCACCGTTCGTCGCGGCGCCCAGGGCCTTGTTCCACTCGAGCTCTCACAAATCGGCCAGCACGCGCAGATGGACGGCGACGCTGCGGGCAAGCGCATCGAGCGCGTAGCCGCCTTCGAGGCACGACACGATGCGCCCGGACCCGTGGCGATCGGCGACTGCCTTGATACGCCGCGTGATCCATTCGTAGTCGGCCTCGACGAGGCCGAGCTGGCCCATGTCATCCTCGCGATGGGCGTCGAAACCGGCCGAGATGAAGATCATCTGCGGCCGAAATGCCTCCAGCCGCGGCATCCACATCGCCTCGATCATGTCGCGCACCTCGGGCCCACGCGTATACGGTGGAATTGGCACGTTGCACATGTTCGTGCCCATCGGAACCGCGCCACTGTTCGGGTACAGCGGGTGCTGGAAGATGCTCACCATCAGCATGCGCTCGTCGCCGGCGACGATGTCCTCGGTGCCGTTGCCGTGATGGACGTCGAAATCGACGATCGCGACGCGCTGCAGCCCGCGAACGTCGAGCGCATGGCGAGCCGCGACGGCGACGTTGTTGAAAAAGCAGAAGCCCATCGCCTGGCTGCGTGTCGCGTGATGCCCTGGCGGTCGCACCGCGCAGAACGCGTTCTCGATCTCGCCGTCGATCACGGCATCGGTCGCCGCCACTGCGGCGCCGGCGGCGCGCAGCGCGGCGCGCCAGGTGGCGGGACAAGCGACGGTGTCGGGATCGATGTGGCGCGACTCGCCGCTCGCGGTAATCTGTTCCAGCAAGTCCTTCAGCTCGCTCACGTAGCGGCTCTCGTGCGCCCGCGCCAGGTCGGCCGTCTGCGCGATCGGCGCTTCGCGCGCGTCGAGGGCGTCCAGCAAGCCCGAGGCAAGCAGATGGTCGCTGATCGCATCCAGCCGTTGCGGGCACTCGGGGTGGTGCCGCCCCATGTCGTGCAGACGGCAGTCGGGGTGGCTGTAGATTGCAGTGACCATCGGTGCAAGCGGCGAAAAGCGGGGGAAAGAGGCGGACTGATCGGACCTCGACGCGGCCCGGTTTTCGGGTATTGTGAATCGCATGACAAACCCGCTCGCATTGCAACTCACCCGCCTCGTCGATCAGGTTAGCACGATCATTGTCGGCAAACGCCCGCAGATCGAGGACTGTGTCGCCTGCCTTCTCGCCGGCGGACACCTGTTGATCGAGGACCTGCCGGGCGTCGGAAAGACGACGCTGGCGCACGCGCTGGCCGTCTCGCTCGGCCTGCGGTTCTCGCGCACACAGTTCACCGCCGACCTGATGCCGACCGACTTGGTCGGCGTCAGCATCTACGAGCGCGGGCGCGAGGCGTTCGTTTTCCACCCCGGTCCGATCTTCGCCCAGGTGCTGCTGGCCGACGAGATCAACCGCGCCGGGCCGAAGACGCAGAGCGCGCTGCTCGAGGCCATGGAGGAACAGCAGGTGACTGTCGAGGGCGAGACGCGCGCGTTGCCGCGGCCGTTCTTCGTCATCGCAACGCAGAACCCGAGCGATCAGATCGGCACCTATCCGCTGCCCGAGTCGCAGCTCGACCGCTTCCTGATGTGCATCACGCTCGGCTACCCCGACACCGCGTCCGAACGCGCGCTGCTCGCCGGCGAGGACCGGCGCGAGGCGATCGCGCACCTGGCTGGCGTGATGTCGCCCGAGGATCTGATCACCGCGCAGCGGGCGGTGCTTGCGGTGCATGCGTCGGACGCGCTGCTCGACTATCTGCAGGCGCTGATCGCCGCAACGCGGTCGGGGCGCTGGTTCGTCGAGGGCCTGAGCCCGCGCGCGGGCATCGCCGTGCTGCGCGCTGCGAAGGCGCATGCGCTGCTCGCCCGGCGTGATTTCGTCGCGCCGGACGACGTGCAGGCGATCCTCGCGCAGACGATTGCGCACCGGCTCGTTCCAGCCGCTGGCGCGGGGCGCGGTCGCAGGGAACAGGTGCGCGCGATGATCGAGGCGGTCGCCCTGCCCTGATCGCGGGCTGCGCCTACTGCCGTGCTTCAAGTCAAGTCAGCCTCGCTTGGACTCCCCCGCACTCACCGCACCGCCTGGCTGGAGCGCACGCCAGCGCTTTCGCGCCTGGTGGCAGGCGCGCGCGCCGCGCAGCGACACCCTGCTGCTCACGCAGCGCAACGTCTACATCCTGCCGACGCGTGCGGGGTTGCTGTTCGCGGCCACACTCGTCGTGCTGCTGCTCGCGTCGATCAACTACCAGCTCAACCTCGGTTACCTGCTGACGTTCGTGCTCGCCGGCGCCGGCATCGTGTCGATGCACCTGACGCACGCCACGCTGCGCGCGCTGACACTGCACCTGCACCCGGTCGTGGCGGTGCATGCGGGCGACGCGGCATTGTTCGACGTCGTTCTCGCGACGCCGGGTTCGGCACGTTGGGGCATCGGCCTGCGCCTGCAAACGGCGCCCGCCGCGACGCTGACCTGGATCGACGTGCCCCAGGGCGGCCAGGCGGCCGCGCAATTGAGCTTCGTGCCGCCGCATCGCGGCTGGCACGACGTCCCCGTGCTGGTCGCCGAGACGCGATTCCCGCTCGGCCTGTTTCGCGCGTGGGCCTATTGGCGGCCCGCCGCGCGCGTGCTCGCCTACCCGCGACCCGAACAACCCGCCGCGCCGCTGCCCCCGGCCAGTCCCGTACCCGGTGGGTCGGCGACAACACGTCGCGGCGAAGGCGCCGAGTTCGACGCCATCCGTGCCTACCGGCGCGGCGACGCACCCAAGCAAGTCGTGTGGAAGAAGGCCGCGCGCGCACTCGCCGGTGGCGGTGAACTCGTCAGCCGAGAGGCGAGCCACTCGGCGCTTCTGCAGTTGTGGCTCGCCTGGGAACAGTGCGGCGCGCTGGCCGCAGAGGAGCGCCTGTCGCGCCTTGCCGCCTGGGTGCTGGTCGCGCATCGCTCGGGGGTCGATTTCGGGCTGCGCCTGCCCGGCGTCGAGTTGCCGCTCGCGCAGGGCGATGCGCATCGCCGCGCTTGCCTGGAGGCGCTCGCCCTGTGGCAGTGACCGCGCCGCCTCTCCGTCGGCCGCCAGCATGGCCTGGCTGGCGACAGTTGCCGCGCGACGCGCGCGACACGCTATTCCTCGTCGGCGTGATCGGCTGGACGGTGCTGCCGCATCTCGGCCACCTGCCGCTTTGGTGCGCGCTGCTGACCGGGGTCGTGTTGCTGTGGCGAGCGCGCCTTGCCCTCGCGAACGAGGCGCTGCCCAGCCGCTGGTTGCTGATCGTCGTGCTGTGCGTCGCTACCGGCCTCACGCTATGGACGCACCGCACGCTGCTCGGCAAGGAGGCCGGCGTGACGATGCTTGTCGTGTTGATGGCGCTCAAGACACTCGAGCTGCGCGCACGGCGCGATGCCTTCGTCGTGTTCTTCCTCGGCTTCTTCGTCGTGCTGACGCAGTTCCTCTACGCCCAGACGCTGCCGGTGGCGGTAGCCATGCTCGTCGCCGTCTGGGGACTCCTGACGGCGCTCGTGCTCGCGCACATGCCGGTCGGCCAGCCGGCGCTGCGCCATGCGGCGTCGCTCGCCGCGCGATGTGCGCTGCTCGGCACGCCTGTGATGGTGCTGCTGTTCGTGCTGTTCCCGCGCATCGGCCCGCTGTGGGGCGTGCCCAACGATGGCCTGTCGACGACCGGGCTGTCGATGAGCATGCAGATGGGGTCGATCGCGGAGCTCGTCGCTGACGACAGCGTTGCGCTGCGAATACGCTTCGCGGGCGCCGCGCCGCCGCCGGAGGCGCTGTACTTTCGCGGCCCGGTGCTCGGCCGCTTCGATGGCCGCGAGTGGCTGCCCCTTGCGCCAACCGCGGGGCAGCGCGCGCCCGCCGAGCTGCGCGTGGCGGGCCGCTCGATCGACTACGAGATGACGCTCGAGCCGTCACGCCTTGCCTTGCTGCCGCTGCTCGAGGCGACGCCCGAGGCACCGCGCATCGACGGCTTGCGCGTCACCGGCACCGACGATCTGCAATGGCGCACCAACCGCCCGGTCGCGGAGCGCGTGCGGTTCAAGGCGCAGGCGAGGCTCAGGTTCGAACTCGGGCCGCTCGAAACGGTACCCAGCCTGCGCGCCTACCTGCAGCTGCCGCCGGGCGCGAATCCACGCACCATCGCCTGGGCGGAGGCCCTGCGCGCCGAGCCGCGCCATGCGCAGGCGGACGCGCAAGCACTCTCGGCGGCTGTACTGGATCACATTCGCAGCGCCGGCTTCGTCTACACGCTGACGCCGGGGATCTACGCCGAAGACGGCAACCTGAACGGCATCGACGAGTTCTGGCTCGACCAAAAGCAGGGCTTTTGCGAGCACTACGCCGCCGCCTACGTCGTCGTCATGCGCGCGATGGGCGTGCCGGCGCGCGTCGTCACGGGCTACCAGGGGGCGGACGCCGAGCCGGTCGACGGCTTTCACATCGTGCGCCAGAGCAATGCCCACGCCTGGGCCGAGTACTGGGAGGAAGGTCGCGGCTGGCTGCGTGCCGATCCGACCGCGGCCGTCGCACCCGATCGCATCGTGCGCAGCCTGCGTCTCCAGCCGGCGCCTGGCCTCGTCGCGAGTGCGATCGGCGGTGTCAGCCCGGCGCTGCTCGCACGCCTGCGCAGCGGCTGGGAGGGCATGAACAACCGCTGGAACCAGTGGGTGCTGAACTACTCGCGCGGGCAGCAGCTGGACCTGCTGAAGGACATCGGCTTCAGCGCGCCGAGCTGGGAGGACCTCGCGCTGCTGCTGATCGGCGCCCTCAGCGGCCTGAGTCTCGCGGGTGCCGCCTGGGCCTGGTGGGAGCGCCAGCGCGTCGAGCCTTGGGCGCGCGAACTTGCGCGCTTGCGCGCAACTTTGCGCGCGCTGGGCATCGACGCCGCCGCGCACGAGTCGCCTGGTGCGATCGCGCAGCGCGTCGCGTCGCGGTATGGCGCGACCGGTGCGACGCTCGCAGCGTTGCTGGCGCGCCTCGAGCTCGAGCGCTACGGGCGAAGCGCGCAGCACGATCCACCGCTTCGCGCTTCTGCGCGATCTGCGCGCCGAGGCACGGCGCCTCGCACGGCGACAATCGGCGGCATGAGGTCGCGCAGTTTGCCAAGCCTGCTGATCGCCGCCGGGGCGGCGACGGTCGCGCTGTCGCTGGCGCTGGCGATCGCGCCTGCCGAAGGCGCCACGAAGCAGTCGAAGAAGGCGCAGCAGGCGGCAAAGGCGAAGAAGTCCAAGGCGCCCCACAGCGCGCCGGCCAAGACCGATGCCGCAGACAGCAAGCCGAGCTACGCGCAGCGCGAGGACGTGATGCGCTTCGGCGCCGAGATCGCCGAGCGCAACGGGCTCGACCCGGCCTGGGTGCTTACTGCGCTCGCAGCAGCGCGCTATCAGCCGAGCGTCGTCAAATACATCATGCCGCCGCCGGCCGGCACGGCGAAGAACTGGGCCGCCTACCGCGACCGCTTTGTCGAGCCGCGGCGCATCCGCGCCGGCGTCGCGTTCTGGCGCGCGAACGAAGGCTGGCTGTTGCGCGCAGAGGACGTCTACGGCGTGCCGCCGGAGATCATCGTTGGCATCATCGGCGTCGAGACGATCTACGGCGAGCAGATGGGGAGCTTTCGAGTGCTGGACGCACTGACGACGCTGGCGTTCGACTTCCCGCCCGGTCGAAAGGACCGCAGCGCGTTCTTCCGGGATGAACTGGAGCAGCTCTTCGTTCAGTGCAGCGTTACGACCGAACATTCCGGCTGCGATCCGCTCACCCCAAAAGGCAGCTTCGCAGGTGCGCAAGGCATGCCGCAATTCATGCCAGGCAGCGTCAACAAGTACGCGGTGGACTTCGACGCCGACGGCCGCATCGACCTGAGCGAGAGCAGCGCCGATGTGATCGGCAGCGTTGCGCACTACCTGTCGGCGTTCGGCTGGCAGCGTGGCATGCCGACGCGCTATGAAGTCGCCGTGCCGGTCGATGCCGCCGATCGCGCCCTGCTGCTCGTACCCGACATCGTGCCGAGCTTCAGCGCGGCGCAGTTTGCCGAGCGCGGCGCGCAGCTGCCTCCTGAAGCGCAGAGTCACGCCGGATTGCTCGCGCTCGTCGAACTGCAGAACGGGGACGCCGCGCCGAGCTACGTCGCCGGCACGGCGAACTTCTATGCGATCACGCGCTACAACTGGTCCAGCTACTACGCGATGGCGGTGATCGAGCTCGGTGAGGCGGTTAAGCGCCAGATTGGCACGGTGCGCTGAGCCCGATCAGGCCCGATCGGGCCCGGCTGGCCCGCCGCCCATCGGCGCAGGGTGCAGTTCGTCGGCCGAATCTCCCGATCCGTCGCTTTGGGGATGCAACGCGTCGGCGAGCTACCGATACTGAGTCCCATCGACAGCGAAGAGCGCCGTCGAAGTCTCTCGAATCAAGGAGCCCGCCATGTACGCATCCACCCCCGTCAAGACCGTCATGCTGATCGCGATCGCATCGGTATTCGCCACCGGGATCGAGCTGGCCGGGATCGATACACTCGCCGCGCCGCGCGCCGTCGAGGCCCGCCGCGCCGTCGTTCAGTTGCCGACGGTTTTCGTCACTGCGCGGCGCGAGTCGGTAGCGAATGTCGAAGTACAGCAACTGCCGCGCGTCGTCGTCACCGCGCATCGCGGGACTGCGACGGCACAGGCCTTGCGCAGCGCCGAAGCGATCTGAAATTCTCCTCGTGGAAGGCTGATCGCGTTGGACCGCGAACGGCACTGCGCGGCGGACCTCCGGGGACGCCGCGCTTTTTTTTGCATCGGCGGCGCGCCTATTGGGCTGCGGCTCTCTTGGCTCCTCAGATCGGCAGCACACTGACCGACACCTCTAGCGTCTGCTCGCCCCCGCCGAGGATGACGCCCCGTAGCGGCGCCACGTCGGCGAAGTCGCCGCCCCAGGCGAGCGTGACGTAGCGCTCGTCGGCGAGTTGATCGTTGGTCGGATCGAACTCGACCCAACCGTGCCACGGCGAGTGTGCCGCGACCCAAGCATGCGACGCATCGGCGCCCATCAGCCGGGGTTGGCCCGGCGGCGGATCGGTCAGCAGGTATCCCGAGACGTAGCGCGCCGGCAGACCGTGCGCCCGCAAGCAGGCCAGCATCAGGTGCGCGAAGTCCTGGCAGACGCCGCGCCGGTCGCGCAGGACCTCGTCGACCGACGTGCTGACAGTTGTCGCCTCGGCGTCGAAGATGAATCCGGCGTGGATTGCACGCATCAGCGCGCTCACGGCCGCGAACCAGTCGCGTCCCGGCGCGAACTCAGCCGCAGCGAACTCGCGCGCCGGGTCGGACAGAGGCACGAGTGGCGTCGGCTCGCTTGCGCGCGCGGCGTCGAGATCGACCGGCAGTGAAGCGTTGCCAGCCGCGTCTCTCGTCGCGTCCCGGACGCGCTCCCACGCGATCTCTCCAGCTGCGGGCGATGCGGGACGGTTGCCGACATCGACCGTGCACTGCATCCGCACGCTCAGCCAGCGGTGCGCACCGTGCAGCGAGAAGTGCGTCACGGTGTTGCCGAAGCTGTCGATCACGTCATGGCGCTCGTCGGTTGGCGGATCGACCTGCAATGCGTGCGACACCAGGTGCTGCCAGGGCAGCGCGCGCGGCAGCAGCCGCGCCAGCTGCCACGAGCGGGCGACCGGCTCGGCGTAGTCGTAGCGTGTCGTGTGCTCGATCTGGTAGCGCATGATCTGTTCGCAGCCGCTCACGCGACGAGCGAGAGCACGCTGCGCGAGGCCGCATGGGAGAAGAACTTGAGCGTCAGCTCGTCGGACAGTTGGCGCCCGACCTCCGCAAGCTGCGAGACGAGTGCCGACAACGCCATGCTCTCCGGGTGCAGATCGCCTGGCCTCAGGCCATCGAGCGCGTCGCGTGCCGGCGCCAGCACGTCGCTCGCGAAGCGGCCGTGCAGCCGCTCGAGCTTGTCGACGTACTCGAGCAGGCCCTTGAGCTGGAACGCGATCGCGCGCGGGTTCGTCGCGTCGCGCACGATCAGATCGAGCACCGGCATCCACTCTGGCGCCACCGGATAGCTCGCGCGGTAGCTCATGGCCGAATCGGTCAGTTCGAGCAGCCAGTCGAGGCCGCCGGTGCGGCCTTCATGCATCGCCACGTCGAGCGCGGCGCACAACTGCGTCAGGCGCTCGACACGCCGGCCGATCGACAGGAAGCGCCAACCGATGCCTCGCGTCATGCCGTCGAGCACGAATCCCGACAGGGTCGTCATCGTCATCACCGCGCGGTCGAGCCAGGCGAGCGCAATCGGCAACTGTGCAGGCGACGAAAAGTCGCGCCGAAAGATCGGATCGGCGCTCAACTGGTTGAGCGCGCGCCAGTTGTCACCCGACATGCGATCCCGCAGCGTGTGGGCGACGCGTGCGAGTTGTTGCAGGTTCGCGCCGAGGCCCGTGTCCGGCTGGGTCGCGGCTTGCAGCAAGGCGGTGGCCGTTTGATCCGACTCGGGCAGGAGCATCAGGCGGCGCGCAAGCACGACCGCCGGCGCGTCGCCCTCGCCCGAGCGCGCATCGTCGCCCAAAACGCTCGCGATCGCGACGCGCAACAGTCTCGCGGTGGCGTCGCAGCGTTCACCATAGCGCCCGAACCAGAACAGATTCTCCGCCGCACGCGAGGACACGCCGGCGCGCGACATGCCGAGTTCTTCCGCCTTGACGCGGCTCGACAGCAGGGAGAACGATGCATTGACCGGCGCGTCGGACAGCACCCAGGTGTCCTTCGAGCGGCCGCCGCGCTGCATCGCGATGATGCGTGCGTCACTGTCGCTCGCCACCCGCGTCAGCCCGCCCGGCAGCACGCGGTAGCCCCCAGGCGTCGCGACCGCCAAGACGCGCAGGCAGACAGTGCGCGCGCTCAGCCGGTCGCGCGGCGCGCCCTGGGGGACACCCCGCACGCGGTCGAGCACCGGCGCCTGCGACAGACGCACCCATTCCTGCGCGACGTAGCGCTGGGGATGCATCGCCACGCGCGCACGCAGGGCATCGCGCTCGGCAGCCGACAGGTCGGCGCCGAACAGCGCGCGCATGCCCGAGGCGCGATCCAGTGGCTTGATGAGCAGGCGGTCCAGTCGCTCCCACGCATCGTCGAACGCTGCCGGCTCGCCAAGCCACCAGGTGGCGACAGACGGCAGCTTGAGCGGCTCGCCGAGCAGGCGCTCGGCGAGCTGCGGCAGGTAGCCCAGCAGCGCACCCGACTCGAGCACGCCGGCACCGAGCGCATTGGCGAGCATGACCGTGCCGCGCCGCGCGCAATCCGTGAGGCCAGCGACACCCAGGGCGGAGTCCGACCGTAGTTCGAGCGGGTCGCAATAGTCATCGTCCTGCCGGCGCAGCAGCGCGTGCACGCGCTTGAGCCCCTCGACGGACTTGAGCCACACCTTGCCGTCGCGCACGGTCAGGTCACCGCCCTCGACGAGCGCGAAACCGAGGTAGCGCGCGAGCAGAGCGTGCTCGAAATAGGTCTCGTTGTACGGCCCTGGGGTGAGCAATGCGACGAGTGGCTCGCCGTCGCCACGCGGCGCCCATTGGTGCAGCGAATCGCGAAACGCATCGAAGAACGACGCCATGTGCTGCACGCGCAAGTCGCGGAAGAGCCGGGGGAAGACGCGTGAGACGATCAATCGGTTCTCAAGCGCGTATCCCGCGCCCGAGGGCGCCTGCGTGCGATCGTCGAACACCCACCAGTGGCCGTCGGGGGAGCGAGCCAGATCGGCTGCGTAGTGAAACAAATGCACGCCGCCGGGCGGCCGGATGCCTTGCGCCTGGTGCAGAAAGCCGCTGTGGCCGAACACGATCGAAGGCGGCACCGCCCCGCTCGAGAGCAGCGTCTGCGCGCCATACAGGTCAGCGAGCACGCGGTTGAGCAACTCCGCGCGCTGCGCGATACCAGCCTCGATCTGCGACCACTCCGCGGGCTCGATCAGCAGAGGCAGGGGATCGACCTGCCAGGGCCGATCGGCACCTTCCGGGTCGGCATAGACGTTGTAGGTGATGCCGCTATCGCGGATCTCTCGCTCCATGGATGCCAGCGCGTCGCCCACCTCGGCTTCGCGTCGCGCCGCGAGCGAGCGCAAGAAGGCGTCCCAGTGCGGCCGCGGCGCACCGGGCGCAGCGAGCATTTCGTCGAAGCGGTCGGCGGGGACGGTGTAGTCGCGAAGCAGGCGTTGAGGCATCACAGCGGCAATCGGATCGACGGCAGTGTGTCACAAGGGCTGCAGGCGAAGGCTGGCAAGTGCAATGACGAACAACCCGACACCCAGACGAACCGTTTCTCGTGGACGAAACGCAACTGGCCCCCCGAATTTAGGGGTTGCGCCATCATCCTCGCTCACTCCTAATCGCGGCACCGTTTGCAAATGCGAGCGTCCGTTCGCTGTTTCCATTGAGATGGCGGTCTTCGATTGGCGGCAAGACGCCGGCGTTGCGACGCACGGTTACTGACAGAGGAGCCCTCATGTTCAAGTCCACTCTCCTGAAACTCGCCGTGATTGGCGCACTTGCCGTGCCAATGGCGGCTTCGGCTTATGTGCTCGGACCGACCTCCCCGGGCAAATGGGGTTCGCCGGTGTTCGGCACCGGCGCCACCGTCACTTGGAGCTACAGCGGCACGATCGACTGCTCGGCCGACGGCGGCGGCACCTGCTCTTCGTTTGCAAGCTTCATGCCGGTAGGCTTCGAAGCATCCGTGAATGCCGCTTTCGCTGCCTGGGCAGCGGTTGCCGACCTGACTTTCGTGCAAGTCGCCGACGGTGGCGAGGCATTCAACGCGCCCGGCACGAGCGGTGACATCCGCCTGGGTGGCCATGCGTTCGATGGCCCCTCTGGCGTGCTGGCGCACGGCTACTACCCGCCTGCCAATGGCGACACTGCGGCCGGCGACATTCACTTCGACACCGCGGAAACTTGGAAGCTCGGATGGGGCGGCCCAGGGTTCAACATCTATCAGGTGCTGACCCATGAACTCGGCCACGCGCTCGGCCTCGATCACAGCCCGGTGCCCAACTCGCTGATGAATCCGTTCTACACGGAAAGCTTCATGGGCCCGCAAGCCGACGACATCGCCGGCATGCAGTTCATCTATGGGCCGGCACCGGTCGTTCCCGAGCCCTCGACCTACGCCCTCTTCGGGCTTGGCCTTGTTGCGCTGGCCCTGAGTCGCCGGCGTCTTGCGAAGCAGTAGCCGAGCCAGGCCGTTGAGGCCATTCCTCCACGGGCTGCGCCCGGTGCCCTCAGGCGCCGCTTGCAGCCCGCTGTTGCGTCTACTCGTCTCCGGCCTTTGCGTCGTCGCGTTCCTTCTGCCACGGACGGGCATCGCCATGTGGGCACAGATGAGTGACGAAGAACTCGTCGCAAGTTCGGAACTGATCGTTCTGGGGGAGTGGCTGGGCCAGACGCAGGTTGCGCTGGAAGGCAGCAAGAGCGGTGAAGGCGTAGGCGTTGTCGCCGTTACGGAGGTGCTCAAAGGCAGTCGCGAGCCCGGTTTTGCCCTCGTGCAGCGGCCCACTACCGGGTCGCTGCGCTCGAGCAGTGAACTGAACTTCGAACGCGGACAGAAGGGCTTGTGGCTGCTGCGTGCCAAGGGTGGCGCGACGCAAGGAATTTATCTCGCCGACCACCCGCAGCGTTTCGTCAGCGCGAACGCCGACCCGGCACGCATCACCGCCCTGCGGCGCGTGATTGCTCGGAAGTAATCGGCGATCCAGTGCTGCCGTCAGGCCGGCCGCCGCAAATCGAGGGTTAGCGGAAAGTTCGGGTTGCGCTCCTCGTGCGGTACCTGCATCTTGCCAGGTGTGTGGCCGATGCGGAAGAAGCGCGCCAAGCGGCGTGCCTCGGCTTCGTAGGCGTTCACCGGGAAGGTGTCGTAGCTGCGTCCGCCAGGGTGCGCCACGTGGTACTGGCAGCCACCAATGGAGCGGCCCATCCAGGTATCGACCAGGTCGAAGGTCAACGGTGCCTGTACGTCTATCGTCGGATGCAACGCGGACACCGCTTGCCATGCACGGTAGCGCACGGCGGCGACGAACTCGCCGACCCTGCCGGTCGGCTGCAGTGGCACCGCGCGGCCGTTGCAGGTCAGCACATGGCGGTCGCTGACGAGGCCTGTGACGTAGAGCTGGACGCGTTCGACCGACGAGTCGACGAAGCGCACCGCGCCCCCGGCCGTGCCTTCCTCGCCCATGACGTGCCACGGCTCCAGCGCGAGGCGCAGCTCGACCTCGACACCCATCGCATTGAACTCGCCAAGGCGCGGAAAGCGGAAGTTCAGGTGCGGCGCGAACCAGTCGGCCTGAAGCGGATAGCCGAAGTCGTTCAACTCCTCGAGCACGTCGGCCATATCCTGGGCCACGAAGTGCGGCAGCATGAAGCGGTCGTGCAGTTCGGTACCCCAGCGCTTCAGGCGGTCCGGTTGGTACGGCTTCTGCCAGAAGCGCGACACCAGCGCGCGCATCAGCAACTGCTGCGTCAGGCTCATGCGGGCGTGCGGCGGCATCTCGAATGCGCGCATTTCCAGCAGGCCCAGGCGCCCGGTCGGGCCGTCCGGCGAGTAGAGCTTGTCGATACAAAACTCGGCGCGGTGGGTATTGCCCGAGACGTCGATCAGCAGATTGCGCAGGAGGCGGTCGATCAGCCAAGGCGGGCATGGAGGCTGCCCCGGGGCCGTGATGCGCTTCAGCTCGGCGAATGCGATCTCGATCTCGTAGACCGAGTCGTTGCGCGCCTCGTCGATCCGCGGCGCCTGGCTCGTCGGCCCGACGAACAGTCCCGAGAACAGATACGACAGCGCCGGGTGGTTGTGCCAGTAGGCAATCATGCTGGTCAGCAGCGCGGGCCTGCGCAGGAACGGCGAATCGTTGACCGTCGCCCCGCCGAGCACGAAGTGGTTGCCGCCGCCTGTACCGGTGTGGCGCCCGTCGAGCATGAACTTCTCGGTCGAGAGCCGCGTCTCGTGCGCCGACTGGTAGAGGTGCGTCGCCTGGTCGACCAGTTCTTCCCAGCTGTGCGCCGGGTGGATGTTGACCTCGATCACGCCGGGGTCGGGGGTCACGCGCAGCGTCGCCAGGCGCGGGTCCTTGGGCGGCTCGTAGCCTTCCAGGATCACCGGCATCTTCATCTCGAGCGCGGTGTCCTCGATCGCGCAGACGAGTTCCAAGTAGTCCTCCAGCGTGGACACGGGCGGCATGAAGACGTACAGCCGGCCGCCGCGCGGCTCGACGCTCATCGCGGTACGGGTGAGGTAAGCCGCCGACTCGAACGGCCCGGGCGCGCGCGCGGCGGCTGACGAGCTGCCGGTCGGTTTCAGGCCGGTGCCGCCTGCCTGCGGTGCCAACCGGTCAGCCGAATAGTCTGCAAAGCGCAGGCTCTGGCGACTGGGCAAGGGCGCGAACGACTGGCTCTGGTCGGGCGGGTAGATCCACGGCAGATCCGTGTTCTTGGCCCAGGGCTGCGAATCGAGCGGCAGGCGGTAGCCCATCGCCGAATCACCCGGAATCAGGTAGCAACGCTCGTCGCGAAGAAACCACGGGCCGGTCTGCCAGCTTCCGGCCCCGGACGGATTGCGCGCAACCGGGAACACGTGGCCGACGACCTTTTCAAGCCCCTGGCTGAAGATCTTGCGCAGCCGGTCTCGTTCCATCGGATCGGACAGGCGCGCGTCGAGCGGGTCGACATTGACAGGGAGCTTGCGTTCGCGCCACAGGTAGTACCACACGTCTTCGTAGGCAGGGAAGACGTACTGCGGGTCCAGCCCGAGCCGTTTGGCCACGCCGACCAGGAGTTCGCGCGCCTCGATGTCGGTGGCTTGGTAGTCCTTGTGTTCGCTGGCGAACATCTCCGGATGAGCCCAGATCGGCTCCTTGTCCTTGCGCCAGAAGAGGTTCAGCGACCAGCGCGGCAGCTGCTCACCGGGGTACCACTTGCCCTGTCCATAGTGCAGCAGGCCCCCGTCGCCGTACTTGGCGCGCAGCTTGTCCATCAGGTCCGCGCTCAACATGCGCTTGGTCGGCCCCATCGCCTCGGTGTTCCACTCGCCGCCCTCGCGGTCATCGACAGAGACGAAGGTTGGCTCGCCGCCTTGCGTCAGGCGGACGTCGTTCTTGCGCAGGTCGTCGTCGACCTGGTGGCCGAGGGCTTCGATCTCGGCCCATTGCGCATCGGTGTAGGGCAGCGTCACACGCGGCGCCTCCCAGATGCGGGTGACCGACATCGAATGCTCGAACTCGGTCTCGCAATCGTCGATCGATCCGCTCACCGGTGCGGCCGAGCCGGGTTCGGGCGAACAGGCGAGCGGTATGTGGCCTTCGCCCGCGAAAAGACCCGAGGTCGGGTCGAGTCCGATCCAACCGGCACCCGGCAGGTAGACCTCGCACCAGGCGTGGAGGTCGGTGAAATCAACCTCGGTCCCGCTGGGACCGTCGAGCGATTTGACGTCGCTCTTCAACTGAATCAGGTAGCCCGAGACAAAGCGCGCCGCCAGGCCCAGGTGACGCAGGACCTGCACCAGCAGCCAGCCCGTATCGCGGCACGAGCCGCTGGCCTTGACCAGCGTTTCCTCCGGCGTCTGCACACCCGGCTCCATGCGCACCAGGTAGGCGATGTCGCGCTGCAATTTCTGGTTCAACGCGACCAGGAAGTCGTTCGTGGGCGTCTTTTCGCGCGAGATGCTGGCGACGTACTTCTCGAATTCGGGCGTCAGCGGCAGCTTGATGCGGTACGGCGCAAGCTCTCGCGACAGGGCTTCGTCGTATTCGAAAGGAAAGTGGTCGGCCGACGGTTCGAGGAAGAAGTCGAAAGGATTCAGCACCGCCATCTCGGCGACGAGATCGACCTCGATGCGGAACTCGCTTGTCTTGTCCGGGAAGACGAGGCGCGCGAGGTAGTTCGATTGCGGATCCTGCTGCCAGTTCTCGAAATGCTTCGCTGGCGTGACGCGCATCGAGTAGCTCAGGATGCGCGTGCGTGAATGCGGCGCCGGGCGCAGCCGCACGACCTGCGGGCCGAGGTTGATCGGCCGGTCGTAGCGGTAGTGCGTCACATGATTGAGCGCAACGTGGATCGACATGGCGGCTTTCGTGGACTGCAGGCGGTAGAAGGGATCAGGTCGTCGGCACGAGGAAATCGCGGCTGATGCCCACGCCGACGACGCCGATCCGATCCAGGAACTGCGTCAGGAAGGCATGCAGCCCGGTCGAGAGAATTTCATCGATGCGGCCGAAGCGAAGGTCGGCGCGTAGCCGTCCGGCGTGGCGCAGCGTCTCCTTCGATTGCGCGTTGGCGACCATGCGAAGGTTGCCGTACAACTCGTTCATGCAGCCGGCGAGCGAACGTGGCATGTCGGAACGAAGGATCAACAACTCGGCGACCTTCTCGGGTCGGATCACGCTGCGATAGGCCTTGCGATAGACCTCGAAGCCCGACAACGAGCGCAGCAGCGCCGACCAGTGATAGAAGTCGTAGTCCGGCCCCTCGGTGATGCCCTCGACCGCCACCCCCGGGGTGGGCCCGAAGAATTCGCTCTCGACGGCGTGGAACTTCACGTCCAGCAATCGGGCCGTGTTGTCGGCCCGCTCGAGAAAGCTGCCGATGCGAAGGAAGTGAAACGCTTCGTCCTGCAGCATCGTGCCCATCGTCACGCCGCGCGACAGGTGGGAGCGGAACTTGACCCACTCGAAGGTTTCGCTCGGGTCCTCCTGGTAGTTGCCGGCGGCGAGCAACCGCTTGAATTCGAGCCAGGTCTGGTTCTGCGTCTCCCACACCTCGGTCGTCAGCGTGCCACGCACGGCACGCGCGTTCTCGCGCGCTGCGCGCAGGCAGCTCACGATGCTCGAGGGGTTCTTCTCGTCCTGCACCATGAAATTCATGACGTCGTGCGCATTGACATCGCCGTAGCGTCGCGCGTAGTCGGCGCTCAGTTCGGAGATGCTGAGCAGCCCCTTCCAGCCGTTGAGCGCTGCCTCGGCAGACTGCGGCAGCAGCGCGGTCTGGTAGTTGACGTCCAGCATGCGGGAGGTGTTCTCTGCCCGCTCCATGTAACGGGCCATCCAGAACAAGTGATCGGCGGTGCGTGAAAGCATGTCGTGTGCTCCGGATCAGGCTTCGAGAACCCAGGTGTCTTTGGTCCCCCCGCCTTGGGACGAGTTGACGACGAGCGAACCATCCTTCAGCGCGACGCGCGTCAGCCCGCCCGGCACCATCTGCACCTCGGTGCCCGAAAGGACGAACGGCCGCAGGTCGATGTGGCGCGGCGCCACGCCGCTATCGACAAAAGTCGGGCAGGTCGACAGCGACAACGTCGGCTGCGCGATATAGCGGCTCGGGTCGGCGATCAAGGCGGCACGAAAGTCCGCGATCTCCTGCTTCGTCGCGGCCGGCCCGACGAGCATGCCGTAGCCACCCGCGCCGTGCACCTCCTTGACGACGAGTTCGGCGAGATGGTCGAGCACGTACTTCAGGTCGTCGTCCTCGCGGCACAGGTAGGTCGGCACGTTCTTGAGGATCGGCTTCTCGCCGAGGTAGAACTCGATCATCTTCGGCACGTAAGGGTAGATCGACTTGTCGTCGGCGACGCCGGTGCCGATCGCATTGGCGAGCGTCACGTTGCCGGCCTGATATGCCGCGAGCAGGCCGGCGCAACCGAGCGTCGAATCGGGGCGGAAGGCGAGCGGGTCGAGGTAATCGTCGTCGAGCCGGCGGTAGATCACGTCCACCCGCACGGGGCCCTGCGTGGTGCGCATGTAGACGAATTTGTCCTTCACGAACAGGTCCTGCCCCTCGACGAGTTCGATGCCCATCTGCTGGGCAAGGAAGGCATGCTCGAAGTACGCGCTGTTGTACATGCCGGGCGTCAGCACGACCACCGTCGCATCGCTGGCGGCAGCTGGCGCCACGGCGCGAAGCGTCTCGAGCAACAGGTCGGGATAGTGCGCGACCGGCTCGACGCGATGCTCGCTGAACAGCTCCGGGAACAGCCGCATCATCATCTTGCGGTTCTCGAGCATGTAGCTCACGCCGCTCGGCACGCGCAGGTTGTCCTCGAGCACGTAGTAGTCGCCGCTGCCGTCGGCATTGCCGGCGCGCACGATGTCGACGCCCGCAATGTGCGAATACACGCCGCCGGCAACGTCGACGCCCATCATCTCGGGCCGGAACTGCGCGTTCTTGAGCACTTGATCCGCCGGCACGATGCCGGCGCGCAGGATCTCCTGCTCGTGGTACACGTCGTTCACGAAGCGGTTCAGTGCCGTCACGCGCTGGCTCAGCCCGCGCTCCATCTCGACCCACTCGTGGGCCGGAATGACCCTCGGGATGAGGTCGAACGGGATCAGTCGCTCGGTGCCCGCGCCGCCATCGTCCTTCTCGCCGTAGACGGCGAAGGTGATACCGACGCGACGAAAGATCATCTCCGCCTCCTCGCGGCGCGCCTGCATCGTCTCGTTCGGCTGGCGCGCGAGCCAACGCTCGTACGCGGCGTAGTGCGCACGGACGCGGTCTGAGGAAATCTGCATTTCATCGAAGCTGGATTTCATTGCGGAGCCCTTGTCGCGCCGGAATACTGTGTGTTGAAGGGTAGCAAATTCCGGACCGCTAAACGGACCGCGCCGCACGGCGCGATCATTTGCCCGCCGCAGCTGGCGTCAACGGCGCTGCATCGTGTTGCCAATAGCGTCGGTGCGCGTCGCGCTCGCATCGGCCCTTGAGCGCGTTCGCTTCGACACCGGTCGACATCGTCCAGGCGCCGCAATGCGCGGTATCGACAAGGTGCACGCCGTGCTCGCGATAGCGCTCGACAACCTCGATCACCGGGTGACCGAAGCGGTTGCGGTAGCCGGCCTGGATGACGGCAACGCGCGGCTGGACGGCATCGATGAACGCAGCCGACGACGACGTGCGACTGCCGTGATGCGGCACGAGCAGCACGTCGCTGTTCAACGCCGTACCGTGCATCGCAACGAGCGCTGCTTCTTGCTCCCGCTCGATGTCGCCTGCCAGCAGCACGCTCGCGTTGTGCCCCCGGACGCGCAACACGCACGACATCGCATTGGACTTGCGCGCACGCTCGTAGTCCTGCGGCTGCGGGTGCAGCACTTCGAACGCCACACCGTCCCATTGCCAGCTTTGCCCCGCTTCGCAACGTCGCTGCGGGGGACCGGCCCGGCGCAGCGGATGCGCCTCCTCGAGCGAACTCGAAATGGCGTCCACCGGCAGCGCACCGATCAGCGCCGCAGCACCGCCCACATGGTCGCTGTCGCGGTGGCTCAGCATCAGAAGGTCGATGCGCCGTTCTCCGTTCGCAGCCAGCAGCGGCAGCAGGACACGCTCGCCGGCGTCCGCTTCAGGCGAGTACTGCGGTCCCGCGTCGTAGACGAGCAGATGTGTCGCCGTGCGCAGCAGCACTGAGGTGCCCTGACCCACGTCGACGACCGTCAGCGTGAATTGCCCCTCGACCGGGAGGACGCGCGGCGGCAGCAGCAGCGGCAGCGCGAGCGGCACCGCCATCAGGCGCATGCGCCACGGCAACGGCAACACGAGCAGGAGGGCGGCGAGCAAGGCGGCGGCCTGCGCCCAAGGCGGCGCCGCGGGTACCCCCCAGACCGCAAACGGCCAGGATGCCAGCCACTGCAGGCAGGCCACGAGAACATCGACGACCCCTGCGGCGAGCATCCACAACGGCGCGACCAGACCGCCGAGCAGCGCGAGCGGCGTGATGACGAGCGTGACGAGCGGAATCGCCACCAGGTTGGCGGCGAAGCCGACGAGCGACACCTGGCCGAAGAAGACAAGCGTGAGCGGCGCCAGCCCGATCGTCGCGATCAACTGCGTGCGCACCCCCGCGTGCGCGTGGCCCCACAGTGCGCGCAGCCAGCGCAAGGGACGCGGCCCTTGGCGCCCAGACGCGTTCAGCACACCCGGCTCGATGCTCGCGCCGCGAACCGGCTCTGAAGACATCAGCAGGCCGACCGCCATGAACGACAACCAGAAGCCTGGCTGCAACAGGGCCCAGGGGTCGCCCGCGGTCACGACGACCGCCGCTGCGAGCAGCACGAGCGGCCAGGGCCAGCGCCGGCCGAGCGATCGCAGCAACATCACGGTCGCGAGCATCCATACCGTCCGCTGCGCAGGAACACCCCAGCCGGAGAGAAGCGCATAGCCGAGCGCGGCGGCAACCCCCGCCCAAGCCGCCGCGCGTTGCGCTGGCAGCCAGAGCATCGCGCGCGTGCTGCGCCGCCACAGGGGCGCGACGAGCGCGGCGGCGAGCCAGGCGAACATCGTGATGTGCAGGCCGCTGATCGACATCAGATGCGCCACACCGGTGTTGCGAAACACCGCCCAATCCTCGCGCTCGATTGCCGCCTGATCGCCGACCACAAGAGCGGCGAGAACGCCGGCGGCGTGGCCATCGCCCACCGTCGAAATCAACCGGTCGCGCACTGCCTGGCGCCACCGGGCGATCCAGTATCCCGCCGCCGGGGCGAGCAGTTGCGGGCGCGATACCGTCGCGCACATAGCCGGTCGCGCGAACGCCCTGATCGAAGAGGTAAAGCTCATAGTCGAACCCGTGCGGGTTCGCGTTGCCGTGCGGTTGCTTCAGTCGGACGAGCATGCGCCAGCGTTGGCCCGCGCGCAGTTCGCTGCCCGGCTGCGCGGCTGCATCATCAGCGCCATCGCGCTGCGCGTACCACGAGAGCGATATGCGTCCCGGCACCTGTACTTCGACGCCGTCGAGGCTTGCATGTTCGACTTCGAAGCGAAAGCGCAGTCCGGTGGTGCCCCGCTGCGGCATGCCGGCGACGACCCCGCTGACCAGCAGGTCGCGCCCCTCGATCGCCATCGGCAGGCTGTCCGCGAGGCGCAATCCCGCATGCAGCCCGGTGAACCCGAACCCAGCAAGGGCCGCAGCCGGCACGCACAGCAAAGCGACGAAATGGCGTGCGCGAACCCGTGCGGCAACGGCAAACGCGAGCCCGGCGGTGATGACGCCGGCGCCGTACGCGCCGATCTGCCAGAGCTCGGCCTGCTGCAGTTGCAACCCGACGCCCGCGAGCCAGGCGAGGCCGAGCGCCGCGAGCAGCGCGCCGAGGGTGGGGGGCGGCATAGCGGCAGTGTAGGATTGACAGACGATCGAATGCCGACCCCGGGAAGCCCGGGCGCGACGGCTCGCTCAAGCAAGGAGCACGCACTTCATGTCAGTCAAAGACCGCCTCAAATCCCTCGGCATCGAATTGCCGCCCGTCGCCGTGCCGGCAGCCGCGTATGTGCCTTTCGTGCGCAGCGGCAATCTGGTGTTCCTCTCTGGCCATATCGCCAAGCGAGACGGCAAGCCGTGGGTCGGGCAGCTCGGCCGCGACACCGACACCGCTGCGGGGCGTGCGGCGGCGCGCGCGATCGCGATCGATCTGCTGGGCACGCTGCAGGCAGCGGTGGGAGACCTCGAGAAGGTCACTCGCATCGTCAAGGTGATGAGCCTCGTCAACAGCACGCCCGAGTACACGGAACAGCATCTGGTGACCAACGGCTGCTCGGAGTTGCTGGGCGAGGTCTTCGGCGACAAGGGCGCGCACGCGCGCAGTGCCTTCGGCGTGGCGCAGATCCCGATGGGCGCCTGCGTCGAGATCGAACTCATTGCAGAGGTGGTATGAATCTCGGCTTCGTGAAGCGTACCTCGCGACGCCTGCCGCTCGCGATGGCGCTCGCCTGCGTGCTCGCGGTCGCCTTCGCACTGTTCGCGGAGCACGTGTGGGACATGCGGCCCTGCCCCTGGTGCGTTTTGCAGCGGCTGATCTATCTCGTCATCGCAGTGCTCTGCATCGTCTGCGCCTTCATCCCATGGCGGCGCGCGCGCCTGACGGCGAGCGTGGCGATCCTCATGTTCGCCTCGTGCGGCATCCTCGCCGCCGTCTACCAGCATGAGGTCGCTGCGAAGCAGTTCTCCTGCAACCTGACATTCGCCGACACGGTCGTCACGGCGCTCCGACTCGAAACGCTGTGGCCGGCGATGTTCAAGGTCACCGCAACCTGCGCCGAGGCAGCCGTGTCGCTGCTCGGGGTGCCGTTCGAATACTGGAGTCTCACGCTCTTCGCACTGCTCGCCATCAGCGCAGCAGTGCTCGCGCTGCGCAGCGTACGGGTGCGCGTGGACTAGGAGGCGGCTCTATCGGTCGATCGCTGGGCCTCGCAGGCCGCGCGGACGCCGTGAGGCGAAGGGCGCGTGGCGCTTCGCCGGCGGGCAGTCAGTGCCCGAGGATCTTTGACAGGAAGTCCTTCGTCCGATCGCTCTTCGGATTGTCGAAGAACTCGTGCGGCGTGTTCTCCTCGACGATCTGGCCCTGGTCCATGAAGATCACGCGGTCCGCCACCGCCTTCGCAAATCCCATCTCGTGCGTCACGCACAGCATCGTGATGCCCTGATTGGCCAGTTCCGTCATCACATCCAGCACCTCCTTGATCATCTCGGGATCGAGTGCGGACGTCGGCTCGTCGAACAGCATGATCTTCGGCGTCAGGCACAGCGCGCGCGCGATCGCCACACGCTGTTGCTGGCCACCCGAGAGTTGCAGCGGATACTTACCCGCCTGCTCGGCGATCTTCACGCGGGTGAGGTTCTGCATCGCGCGTTCCTCGGCATCCTTCTTCGGCAGCTTGCTCACCCACATCGGCGCCAGCGTCAGGTTCTCGAGCACCGTCAGGTGCGGGAACAGGTTGAACTGCTGGAAGACCATGCCGACTTCCTTGCGCACCCGCTCGATCGCCTTCACATCGTCGGTCAGTTCGGTGCCGTCGACGATCAGATGTCCCTGCTGATGCTCCTCGAGCCGGTTGATGCAGCGGATCAGCGTGCTCTTGCCCGATCCCGAGGGGCCGCAGATGACGATGCGTTCGCCCTTGGTGACGGTCAGGTCGATGTCACGCAGCACGTGGAAGGCGTTGCCGTACCACTTGTTGACCTTGTCGAAGGTGATGATCGATTCAGGCATAGGTGCTCTCAACGGTTCTTGCTGAGCGACAGGCGCTTCTCGATCCACAGGCTGTAGCGGCTCATCGAGAAGCAGAAGATGAAATAGATCGCGGCAATGAAGAAATAGGCCTCGATCTTGAACGGACGCCAGTCGGAGTCAGCGAGCGCCAAGCCCATCGCACCGGTCAGTTCGTACAGGCTGACGATGGTGACGAGCGAGGTGTCTTTGAAGATGGCGATGAAGTTGTTCATGATGCCCGGCACCACCAGCGCCAAGCGCCTGCGGCAGGATGATCTTGCGCTGCGCCTGCCAGTAGCCCAGGCCCAGCGTGTCGGCCGCTTCCTGCTGGCCCTTGGGGATGGCCTGCAGGCCGCCACGAACGATCTCGGCCATGTAGGCGCCCGAGAACAGCGTGATGCCCACCAGCACCCGCACGAGCACGTCGATGCTGGTGCCCGGCGGCATGAACAGCGGGAACATGAAGCTCGCCATGAACAGCACGCTGATCAGCGGCACGCCGCGGATCAGTTCGACGTAGATCACGCAGACGGTTCTGATCGCCGGCAGGTTGCTGCGACGGCCAAGTGCCACCACCACCGCCAGCGGAAACGCGAGCACGATCGACAGCGTGGCCAGCAACACCGTCAGCGGCAGGCCGCCCCAGCGGTCCGTCGGCACGAACGTCATGCCGGCAAAGCCACCGAACATCAGACCAAAGTACAGCACCAGCATCGCGGCCCACAGCAGCGCCAGCCAGGGCTTCCAGAAGTAGCGCACGCAACTCGCGATCAGCGCCGAAACCATGGCGATCGTCGCGATCAGCGGCCGCCACTGTTCCTCGAACGGGTAGCGTCCGAAGATGATGATGCGGTACTTCTCGGTGATCACGCCCCAGCAGGCGCCGACACCACGAGCGGCCTGGCATTCCTGAAAGCTCGGTGCATACACCGCCTTGATCAGAGCCCAGTTGATCAGTTGCGGCACCCACCAGACGGCCAGCGCGAGGAGAACCAGGGTCGCGATACTGCTCGGCAGATTGCCGAACAGGTTGCGCTTGATCCAGGGCAGCGCGCCCTCGGTGCGATTCGGTGCTTCTCGCGGCGCGATGGGCTCGAAGGCCAGGCGGCCGTCTTCGGTGACGGGCGGCTGGTCAGGGAAGATGGAGCTGGGCGTCGACATCTACCGCTCCTTGATGGCCGCGCGCTTGTTGTACCAGTTCATCAGCGCCGAAGTGCCCAGCGACGTCGTCAGGTACACCAGCATGATGATCGCGATGCACTCCACCGCGCGCCCGGTCTGGTTGATGGCCGTATTGGCGATCGAGACCACGTCGGGGTAGCCGATGGCCACGGCGAGCGACGAGTTCTTCGTCAGGTTCAGGTACTGGTTGGTCAGCGGAGGGATGATCACGCGCAGCGCCTGCGGCAGCGCCACGAGCCGCATCTGCTGACCCTTGGACAGGCCCAGCGCGCTGGCAGCCTCACCCTGCCCACGCGGCACGGACGCGATGCCGGCGCGCACCACCTCGGCGACGTACGAGGCCGTGTACAGCGTCAGCCCGAGGAGCACGGCAATGAACTCCGGCGACACCGAGTTGCCGCCCTCGATCGCGAAACCGCCGGGCTTGGGAACGTTCCACGCCGTCGGCGCCCCGCCCAGCACCCAGCCGACCAAGGCGCAGCCGAGCACGAGCCCGATCGCTGGCAGCAGCACGGGCCGCGGCTGCCCGGTCTGCTCGAAGCGCAGACGCGCCTTGCGAGCCCACACATACGACAGCACCAAGCCCGCCAGCGCGCCCACCGCCGCGAGTCCTTGACCGAGTCCCCACACCGGCACCGGGTAGGTCAGGCCGCCGGCGCCGAGGTAGAACATCCCCAGTATCGATTTCGGTTCCCCAGCTGACGGCAGTGCCTGGATCAGGAACAGGTACCACATCAGCAGTTGCAGCAGGATCGGCACATTGCGGAACAGCTCGACGTAGGCGTAACACAGCCCCCGCACCAGCGCGTTGTTCGAGAATCGGCCGATGCCCAGCAGCGTGCCTAGGATGGTCGTGAGCACAATGCCGACGACGGCCACGCGCAATGTATTGAGGATGCCGACCAGGAACGCCATCCAGTACGGGTCGTTCGACTCGTAGGGAATGATGTGTTCGCCAATGTCGAATCCGGCGGGCGAGGTCAGGAAGTCGAAGCCACTCTGGATGCCACGCACACGCATGTTCGTCAGCGTGTTGTTCGCGAGGTACCAGAGCGCCAGGCCGATCAGACCAAGCGCCACGACCTGGTATATCAGCCCACGCACGTGGCGACTGCGCCAGGACCAGTCGCGCTGGGTGGGCGGGGTTCTCGGAGCAGTCGCCGGAGCCGTCATCGTGCGTGTCCTTTGACCCTGCGGGCAGTTCGTGGAAGTCTTGTCTTCTCAGGCAGGCGGCGCAGACGGATCGAGGCCGACCCGCCCGCGCACGAACATCAACGGATCGGCGGCCCGTACATGATGCCGCCATTGCTCCACAGATTGTTCAACCCACGCGGCAGGCCCAGCGGGCTCTTCGGGCCGACGTTGCGTTCGAACATCTCGCCGTAGTTGCCGACGGCCTTGATGGCGTTGGCAGCCCAGCTCTTGTCCAGGCCCAACAGCTTGCCGGTGTCTTCCGTGCTGCCGAGGATGCGACCGACGGCCGGGTTGTCGCTCTTCATCATCGTGTCGACGTTGGCCTGGGTGATGCCGTAGTCCTCGGCCTCGATCAGCGCGAAGCCGACCCACTTGGCAATGCCGAAGAACTCGTCGTCGCCGCGGCGCACGACGGGGCCTAGCGGCTCCTTGGAGATCAGCTCGGGCAAGATCACGTGATCAGCCGGGTTCTTGGCTTCCTTGTTGCGGATCGACGCCAAGCCGGAGGCGTCGGTGGTGAAAGCCACGCAACGGCCGGAGAAATAGGCGCCGGTTGCCGCTTCCTGCTTCTCGAACACGACCGGCTTGATGTCAAGCTTGTTGGCGCGCGAGAAGTCGGTCAGGTTCTTCTCGGTCGTGGTGCCCGACTGCACACAGACGGTCGCGCCCTTGAGTTGCTTGGCGCTCTTCAATTTGAGCTTGGCCGGCACCATGAAGCCCTGGCCGTCGTAGTAGGTGACGCCGGTGAAGCTCAGGCCGAGCGATGCGTCTCGCGTCAGGGTCCACGTCGTGTTGCGAGACAGGATGTCGATCTCACCCGACTGCAGCGCCGTAAAGCGTTGCTGCGCATTCAGCGGCACCCACTTGATCTTGTTCGCGTCGCCGAGGATGGCTGCGGCAATGGCCTTGCATGCATCCACGTCGAGGCCGGACCACTTGCCTTGGCTGTCGGCCGACGAAAAGCCGGCCAAGCCTTCGTTGACGCCGCAGATCAACTGGCCGCGAGCTTTGATGGCGTCCAAGGTCTTGCCGGCTTGTGCAGGCATGGCTATCAGCAGGCCAAGAGTGGTGGAGAGGGTCAGCAGGAGTGTCTTGATGGCCGGAATCTTCATGGGTGAAGCCTTTCTTTTGGGAAAATGGAGAGTCTGTCAATGTGCTCCATGACAGCGGGAAAGGGTTGAGGGGGAACCCGCAGATTTCGTGCCAGGCCGCGAGAAAGCGGGCCAGTGAGGGGCCGGAAACCAGCTTTCGGCCGCGCCCAGGCGTTTGCCGCGATACGTGACATCTGTCTCGAAAGTTTCCAAGCGAAGCGTAGCAGACTCATTCCCGATGTTCTTCGATCATCCAGCGTGCTGCGCGCTCCGCGATCATCAGCGTCGGCGAGTTCGTGTTGCCGCTCGTGATCGCCGGCATCACGCTGGCATCGACGACGCGCAGGCCGCGCAGTCCTCGAACACGCAGCCGCGAATCGACGACCGCGCCGCGATCGTCCGCGCGCCCCATGCGGCAAGTGCCCACCGGATGGAAGATCGTCGTCGCGATGTCGCCCGCGAGGCGCGCGAGATCCTGGTCGCTCTGGAATTCGACGCCCGGCTTCACCTCGCGTGGCGCATAGGGCGCAAGCGCCGGCTGATCGACGATGCGACGCGTGACGCGCAGCGAATCGGCGGCGACGCGACGATCTTCGGCTGTCGACAGGTAGTTCGGCGCGATCGCGGGCGCATCCTCGGCGCGCGGGGAACGGATGTTCACGGTCCCGCGGCTCGTCGGGTTCAGGTTGCACACGCTCGCGGTGATCGCATCAAAGCGGTGCAGCGGTTCTCCGAACGCGTCGAGGGACAAGGGCTGCACGTGATACTCGATGTTAGGCCACGCATGTTCGGGCGACGAGCGTGTGAACGCGCCGAGTTGCGAAGGCGCCATGCTCATCGGCCCGCTGCGCCTCGCCGCATACTCAAGCGCGATCATCGCCTTGCCCCACAGCGTTGCGGCGCGCGTGTTGAGGGTGCGCGTACCCTTCACCGCATAGACCGACCGGATCTGCAGATGATCCTGCAGATTCGCGCCGACGCCGGGGAGTTCGTGTTCCAACCTCAAGCCCAGCCCCTGCAGTAGCGGCCCCGGCCCGATCCCCGAGAGCTGGAGGATCTGCGGCGAACCGATCGCACCGGCGGCGAGCACAAGTTCGCGCGCCGCACGCACGGTGCGCAAGCCGCTTGGCGTCATCACTTCGGCACTGTCGCAGCGCGCTGAACCGTCAAGGTCGCGCTCGACCCGAAGACGCTTCACGTGCGCACCAGTCCAGAGCGTAAGGTTCGGCCGCTTGATGCAATCCGGCCGCAAGAAGGCGTCCGCCGCGCTCCAGCGCCAGCCGCGATGCTGATTGACCTCGAAGTAGCCGACGCCTTCGTTGTCGCCGCGATTGAAGTCGTTCGTCGCCGGGATGCCGGCCTGCTGCGCGGCCTGGACGAATGCATCGAGCACGTCCCAGTGCAGGCGCTGGCGCTGGACGTGCCATTCGCCGCCGGCGCCGTGCATGGCGTCCCCGCCCGCGTGGTGCCGTTCGTGCTGACGAAAGAACGGGAGGCAGGCATCCCAGCGCCAGGCGTCGTCACCGCACGCCGCCGCCCACGCGTCGTAGTCGCGCGCCTGGCCGCGCATGTAGATCATGCCGTTGATGCTCGAACAGCCGCCGAGAACCCGGCCGCGCGGATAGCGCAATCTCCGGCCGTTCAGGCCCGCGTCGGGCTCGGTCTGATAGAGCCAGTCGGTGCGTGGGTTGCCGATGCAGTAGAGATAGCCGACCGGTATCTTGATCCAGTGGTAGTTGTCCATGCCCACCGGCCTCGACCAGCAGCACGCGCTTGGCAGGGTCGGCGCTCAGCCGGTTCGCGAGCAGGCAGCCAGCGGTGCCGGCTCCGACGACAACGTAGTCGAACTCTGCCGCGTCAGACATGCGCGGTCGCGGGATCAGCGCAGCCCGACGTTGATCTTGTCGAGCACCTGGATGCCCGGGCACAACGCGGTCTCGTCGAGCGCATTCAGCGGCACACGCGAGGTGTTGAGCGCGTCGTGCATGCCAGCTGAATCGGCCGACACGTAGAGCAACCCGGTCACGACCTCGCCGCGCGCCTGCAGCGCCTGCACCTGCGCCATCGCGGCGACGCGATCGCAGGGGTTGTAGTCGGCGTGGAGCTTGCGCAGACGCAGCACCGTACCGTCGTGCTGTTCGACGTCGACGCACTCACCGGGTGCAAAGCTTGCCGTGATCTCGCTGCGCGGCGTGATGAAGTCGATCCGGCTCACCGCGTCGTTGTGTTCCCGCACGAAGTCATAGCTGCGCGTGCTGCCGGCATGATTGTTGAACGTGACGCACGGGCTGATGATGTCGAGAAAGGCTGCGCCGCGATGCGTGATCGCACCTTTGATCAACGGCACGAGCTGTTCCTTGTCACCCGAGAAGCTGCGCCCTACGTAGGTCGCGCCGAGCTGCAACGCGAGGCCCACCATGTCCACCGGGCTGTCGGCGTTCTTCACACCCTTCTTCGACTTCGAACCCTTGTCCGCAGTTGCCGAGAACTGACCCTTGGTCAATCCGTAGACGCCGTTGTTCTCGACGATGTAGGTCATGTCGACACCGCGGCGCATCAGGTGCGCGAACTGGCCGAGACCGATCGACGCCGAATCGCCGTCACCCGACACGCCGAGATACAGCAGATCGTGATTCGCAAGGTAGGCGCCTGTCAGCACCGAGGGCATGCGCCCGTGCACCGTGTTGAAGCCGTGCGATGCACCGAGGAAATAGTCCGGCGTCTTGCTGCTGCAGCCGATGCCCGAGAGCTTGGCGACACGGTGCGGCTCGATGTCGAGCTCCCAGCAGGCCTGGATGATCGCCGCCGAGATCGAGTCGTGTCCGCAACCGGCGCACAGCGTCGATATCTTGCCCTCGTAGTCGCGCCGCGTATAGCCGACGCGGTTGCGCGCGAGCGTCGGATGGTGCAGCCGGGGCTTGGTGATGTAGGTCATGTCAGGGCAATACCCTTCAGGCGAACAGCCGTTTGCGGCGCTTGGGCTTGACGCTCATCGCCGCAACCTTCTGCCGGATGGCGCCCGTGATGAAGCGCGCCGTGATCGGCGTGCCGTCGTAGTGCAGGACGGCGATCAGGCGCGCCGGATCGATGCCGAGTTCGTTGACGAGCAGCGATCGCATCTGCGCGTCGCGGTTCTGCTCGACGACGAACACCATGTCGTGCGCCTCGATGAACTCCGCGACCGACGCCGGGAACGGGAAGGCGCGCAGCCGCAGCGCGTCGAGCGCAACGCCGGTCTCGGTCAGCGTGTCCAGCGCTTCTCGCATCGCCGGGCTCGTCGAGCCGAAGTAGATCACTCCCTGGCGCGTCTTCTTCGGCGCCGGTCGCAACACGGGTTGCGGTACGAGCGTCGCGGCAGTGGCGAACTTCTTCAGCAGGCGCTGCACGTTGTAGAGGTAGTCGTGGCCCGCCTCCGAGTAACGCGCCTGCGCATCGCGCGTCGAGCCGCGCGTGAAATAGCTGCCCTTGGTCGGGTGCGTGCCCGGCAACGTGCGCCAGGCGATGCCGTCGCCATCGACATCCTTGTAGCGCGCGAACTCGCGCCCGGCTTCGAGCTCCGCCGCGCTCATCACCTTGCCGCGATCGAGGCTGCGCGCCTCGTCCCACTGGAAGGGCGCGCACAGACGCTGGTTCATGCCGATGTCGAGGTCGCTCATCACGAACACCGGCGTCTGCAATCGATCGGCGAGGTCGAGCGCCGCGGCGGCGTGTTCGAAGCACTCGGTCGGATCCTCCGGGAACAGCAACACATGCTTGGTGTCGCCGTGCGATGCGTACGCGCAGGCGAGCAGATCCGCCTGCTGGGTGCGCGTCGGCATACCGGTGGAAGGCCCGCCGCGCTGCACGTTGATGATCGTCGCTGGAATCTCGGCAAAGTACGCGAGGCCGATGAACTCAGTCATCAGCGAGATACCCGGCCCCGAGGTCGCGGTGAAGGCGCGCGCGCCGTTCCAGCCCGCGCCGATGACCATGCCGATCGAGGCGATCTCGTCTTCGGCTTGCACGATCGCGTAGTTGTTGCGTCCGGTCGCCTGGTCGACCCGGTACTTTGCGCAGTACTTCTGGAAGGCCTCGATCACGGAAGTCGAAGGCGTGATCGGGTACCACGCGGCAACCGTCGCGCCGCCATACACACAACCGAGCGCGGTCGCGCTGTTGCCGTCGACGAAGATCGCGTCACCGACGCGCTCGGCGTGGCGCACCTTCAGGCCGATCGGCGCGAGATGGTCGCGCGCGAACTCGCGCCCCGCCGTGAGCGCGCGCACGTTCGAATCGAGCAGCTTTTCCTTGCCGCGGAACTGCTCGGAGAACAGCGCCTCGATCTCCTGCGGGTCGATGTCGAGCAGCATCGACAGCGCACCGACGTACATGATGTTCTTGAACAACTGGCGCTGCCGCGAATCCTCGTAGGTCGCATTGCAGATCGCGGTGAGTGGCATGCCGATCACGTTCACGTCTTCACGGAACGCGCTCGGTGGCAGTGGCCGCGTGCTGTCGTAGAACAGGTAGCCACCGGGCTCGATCTCGGCCAGATCCTGCGCCCAGGTCTGCGGGTTCATCGCCACCGTCATGTCGAGGCCACCGCGCCGCCCCAGGTAACCCTGCTCGCTCACGCGCACCTCGTACCAGGTCGGCAGGCCCTGGATGTTGCTCGGGAAAATGTTGCGCGGGCTGACCGGCACCCCCATGCGCAGGATCGCCTTGGCGAACAGTTCGTTGGCCGACGCCGAACCCGAGCCGTTGACGTTGGCGAACTTGATGACGAAGTCGTTGACTGCCTCGATGCGATTCATGCCGCAGCCCTCGCCTTGCGCTTCCGCGGTTCCTTGGGATCCCGGCAGGCAGGCCCGGCGTAGGTCCCCTGGAACAGGTACTTCTGCATGTCCCAGGCGCCTGTCGGGCAGCGTTCGGCGCACAAGCCGCAGTGCAGGCAGACATCCTCGTCCTTGACCATCACGCGACCGGTTTTCACCTGCGCCGAAACGTACAAGTCCTGCGATGCGTTCAAGGCGGGCGCGCTCAGGCGCCCGCGCAAATCCGCTTCGTCGCCATCGGTGGTGAAGGTGATGCAGTCCATCGGGCAGATGTCGACGCAGGCGTCGCACTCGATGCAGGCAGGCTCGGAGAACACCGTCTGCACATCGCAGTTCAGGCAGCGCTCGGCCTCCTTGAACGCGGTCGCGGCGTCGAAGCCGAGTTCGACCTCGATCCTGATGCTGGCAAGCGCCTTCTCGGCAGCCGCCCAGGGCACCTTGGAGCGCAGGTCGTTCGAGATCGCGTTGTCGTAGCTCCACTCGTGGATGCCCATCTTCTGCGACATCAGGTTCACGTGTGGCGCAGGCCTCACTCGCACATCCTCGCCGTTCAGGAAGCGGTCGATCGACACCGCCGCCTCGTGCCCATGTGCCACGGCGGTAATGATGTTCTTCGGCCCGAACGCCGCGTCGCCGCCGAAGAACACATCCGGCCGCGACGATTGCAGCGTCGCTGCGTCGAGCACCGGCAGGCCGTGGCGATCGAAGTCGACGCCGCTGTCGCGCTCGATCCAGGGAAAGGCGTTCTCCTGGCCGACGGCGACGAGCACGTCGTCGCACGCGAAGAACACGTCGGGTTCGCCGGTCGGCACGAGTGAGCGCCGGCCCGCGTCGTCGTAGCGCGCCTGCACGATCTCGAACCTCATGCCGACGAGCCGGCCTGCTTCGTGCACGAAGGCCTTGGGCACGTGGAAGTTCACGATCGGGATGCCCTCGTGCTGCGCGTCCTCCTTCTCCCACGGCGACGCCTTCATCTCTTCGAAGCCGCTGCGCACGATGACCTTCACGTCGCTCGCGCCGAGTCGGCGCGCCGAGCGGCAGCAGTCCATCGCGGTGTTGCCGCCACCGAGCACGATGACGCGCGAACCGATAGCCTCTATGTGGCCGAACGAGACCGAAGCCAGCCAGTCGATCCCGATGTGGATGTTGGCCTTCGCCTCGTCGCGGCCCGGCAGTTGCAAATCGCGCCCGCGCGGCGCGCCGCAGCCGACGAAGACCGCATCCCACTCGCCACGCGCGAGGAATTCCTTCATCGAATCGATGGGCTCGCCGCCACGGAACTCAACGCCCAGATCGAGGATGTAACCCGTCTCTTCGTCGATCACCGATTCGGGCAATCGGAAGCGCGGGATCTGGGTGCGCATGAAGCCGCCCGCCTTCGCCTCGGCGTCGAACACAGTCACCGCGTAGCCGAGCGGCGCCAAGTCGCGCGCGACGGCGAGCGACGCCGGCCCGGCACCGATGCAGGCGACGCGCTTGCCCTTGCGTGACGACACGGCCGGCATGCGCGAGAACACATCACCCTTGTTGTCTGCCGCGACGCGCTTCAGCCGGCAGATCGCGACCGGCTCCGGCTTCGCGCCGTCGCTCTCCTCGACCCGTGTGCGCCGACAGGCCGGCTCGCACGGCCGGTCGCAGGTGCGGCCGAGGATGCCGGGAAAGACGTTCGAAACCCAGTTCACCATGTACGCATCGGCGTAACGGCCCGCTGCGATCAGGCGGATGTACTCGGGAACCGGGGTGTGGGCCGGGCAGGCCCATTGGCAATCGACGACCTTGTGGAAATAGGCGGGATCGGCAATGTTTGTGGGTTGCAACGAAGTCTCCTGGACCGTGCCACGCCGTTTCGTCGCCTGGTTGAGGCGGCCCAGCGTGCGCCCCGCGGCGCCGGTGGAGTCTAAGCCCAGCGCCATTCTTGCGCTTCGCGACCCTCCCCGGATTCGGGGGATGCAACAGCGATGGGGAAGACACCGATTGACCCTTGGTGCCAAGCGAGACGGGGCACGACCTGGAGCAAGCGGTCACAATGGCGGGGTCCACCGAACACCGGAGAACACCATGAACGCACCCGTCTTCAACTTGGACGAAGTGATGATGCCGGCCGAGTTCAGGCAGTGCTTCGACGCGCAGCGCGCGGCCTACCTCGCGCAGCCTGAACCGACGCTCGCCGAGCGCCGCGCGGACTTGCAGGCGCTGGCGCGCCTGCTCAAAGAGAACCGCGACGCGGTGGTCGACGCGATCAACCAGGACTACGGCAACCGCTCCGCCTTCGAGACACTCTTCACCGAGTACTACGTCGTGCTGGAGACGATCAATGACGCGGCGAAGAACGTCAAGCGCTGGATGAAGCCGCAGAAGCGCCACATCGATTTCATGACCTACCCCGGTGCGAGGAACCGCGTCATCCCGCAGCCGCTCGGCGTGGTCGGCGTCATCGTGCCGTGGAACTTCCCGCTCAACCTGAGCTTCTCGCCGCTCGCCGCGATCTTCGCCGCCGGCAACCGGGCGATGGTGAAGATGTCCGAGAACTCGCGCCATCTCGCGGCGCTGCTCGCACGCCTGAGCCCGCAGTATTTCCCCGAGGAAAAGCTGAAGTTCTTCGAGGACGGCGGCGGCCGCGGGCCGGCGTTTTCTTCCCTCCCCTTCGATCATCTGCTGTTTACCGGGTCGGGTGCGACCGGCCGTGCGGTCATGGCGAGTGCCGCGCGCAACCTGACGCCAGTGACACTCGAACTCGGTGGCAAGTCGCCAGCGATCGTCGGCCCCGACTTTCCGCTCAAGACCGCAGCCGAACGCATCATGTGGGTGAAGATGCTCAACGCCGGGCAGATCTGCACCAACATCGACTACGTGTTCCTGCCCGAGGGCGCGGTGCCGGCGTTTGTCGAGCACTGCAAGCGTCTGGTCGCCGAGCGCTACCCGGACCTCAATGGCGCCGACTACACAGCCATCATCGACGAGCGCTCGTTTGCCCGCCTGCAAGGCGCGCTCGACGACGCCCGCGCGAAGGGCGCGACGCTCGTGAATCTGGCCGAGGGGCAGACGCCCGACGCGTCGCGCCGCAAGTTCGCACCGCATCTCGTGCTCGACCCGACCGAGGACATGCAGCTGATGCAGCGCGAGATCTTCGGGCCGATCCTGCCGGTGCGCACCTACCGCGACAAGCAGCAGGTCACCGACTACGTCAATGCGCGCGACCGGCCGCTCGCGATCTATCCGTTCACGAACGACCGCGACCTTCAACAGTTCTACATCTCGCACGTGATGTCGGGCGGCGTCTCGGTCAACGAGGCGCTCCTGCACGTCGGCCAGCACGACCTGCCGTTCGGTGGCGTCGGCGCCAGCGGCATGGGCCACTACCACGCGCGCGAGGGCTTCAACACCTTCTCCAAGCTGCGCCCGGTCTTCTACCAAGGGCCGTTCTCGGCGATCCAGATGATGTTCCTGCCGCCCTACGCGGGGCGCGCGAGCAAGCTGCTGAATCTGCTGATCAGGTTCAAGACCTGAGGGCCGGCAGCCCTCACATTGCGCTGCGGCCGATCGCTCCCGCGAGGCGGCGCACCAGCCACTTCGGGACCGCGCGGCCCGCTAGAGTCGCCGCGGCATTGACGGCACCGGGCACGCAGATCACATCCCCGCGCATGCACGCGCGATAGCCCTCGGCGGCCACCGCCTCGACGTCGCCGATCACGAAGGCCGGCAGCCTGGCGAGTCGCGCGTTGGTCTCGACTGCAGCGCTGAGCATGCGCGTCGCGGTGATTCCGGGGCACAGCGCAGTCGCCGTCACGCCGGTCCCGCGCAACTCCTCGGCAAGCGATTCGGTGAGCGACAGCACGTAGGCCTTGGTCGCTGCATAGACCGCGAGCGAAGGCACCGGCTGGAAGCCTGCGATCGACGCCACGTTCAAGACGCGCCCTCGCCCCCGTTCGACCATGGCGGGGACGAAGGCCGAGAGCATCGCCGTCAGACCAGCGACATTCAGGTCGAGCATCGGCTGCACGCGCCGAGGCGCCATCTTCACGAAGCCACCCTGTTCGAGCACGCCCGCGCTGTTGACGAGCATGTCGATCGCGATGCGTCGCCGGCGCAACGTCGCCGCAAGCGTCTGCGCGGCGTCGGCCTGGGCGAGGTCCGCGGCGATCGGAATGGCCTTGACGCCGAATTCAGTCTGCAACCGCGGCGGCGAGCGCATCGAGCTTGTCGACACTGCGCGCCACCAGCACCACGTTCACACCATCGCGCGCAAAGCAACGTGCAAGCGCCTCGCCGATGCCCGACGATGCGCCGGTGACGAGGGCGGTCTGCCGGGGTTTTGGTGCGGTGCGTTTCATCGAATCCCTCCTCACCCGCCGGGTCGGGCGTGCGCCTGCAACTGCTGCACCAACTGCCTCAGTTGCGGGTCACCCGGCGACAGCTGCTGGGCTTGCTGCGCGGCCGCGAGCGCCTCGGCGTAGCGCTGTTGTTGCGCGTAGAACACGGCCAGCGCATACGCCGCCGCGGTGTCCTGCGGGTTCAGGCGTCGCGCCTGGATGAACGCGCGCTCGGCCTCGCGCGGCCTGCCGGTTTGCTGCAGGGCGAGCGCGAGGTTGTATTGCACTCGCGCCCGTTCGGGCAACAACTTCGCGGCGCGCTCGAGTGCGGCGGCAGCTTCCGCAAGCTTGCCCTGCTCCGCGAGCACCAGGCCGAGCGAGTACTGCAACTCGCCCTGCGTCGGGAGGCGCTTGACGCCCTCGGCAAGCACTCGCTCGGCAGATTCGGGCTGGCCGCGTGCGCTGTAGAACTGGGCGAGATTGGCGCGCGCCGGTGTGAAGTCGGGGTCGATCTTCAGCGCGGCGAGGTAGTTCGCTTCGGCCAAGGCCGGTTCGCCAGTCTGCTGGTAAATCACTGCAAGATTCAAGCGGGCGCCCGGCATGTCGAGCCCGGCTTGCTGGGCGGCGATGTACTCGGCCAGGGCCGCATCGAAGGCGTGAAGCTGCGCCGCGTCGAAGAGCGCGCGATCGACGCCCGCGAGGCTGCGCGCCGCGCTCGTGCGCACGCCGCGCACCGGGTCGGTCAACAGCGGCGCGAGCGCGCGCACGCGCAACGCGGGCTCCGCGGCCTCCAGGCTGTCCGCCGCGGCGGCACGCACCTCCGCGTCGGCGTCGTGCGTCGCCTGGACGCTGAGATCCTCGTGGCCCTGCGGATAGCCGCGCAGCGCGCCGAGTGCGGTCGCGCGAACGATCGCGGACTGGCTGGCGTCGCCCGCGAGCGTCGCGAGCGCCGCGTCCGCCCCGGGCGCGCCGGCCCGTGCAGCAGCGAAAGTCGTGCCGTAGTGGGGCTTGCGCTGCCCACCGAACCAGCCGGATATTGCCTTGGCGGCCCACGCCGGCGGCTTGCCCGCGTGGCAGCCGGTGCAGGCATCGGGCGAACCGGTCGCGGCGTCGAGATCGGGCCGCGGGACGCGCAGGCTGTGGTCCGGCCGTGCGTGCACCTGCATGTAGGTCGCGCTCGGCATGTGGCACGCCACGCATTGCGCGCCCGCACTGCCGGCCTTGTGATGGTGATGCGCGGGCGAATCGAAGGTGCCCGCCGCACCTGGAAAACGCGGGTTCGGTGCTTCGCGATGGCATTGCAGGCACACGCCGTTGCCTTCAGCCCTCAGCTTGAGCGTGTGCGGGTCATGGCAATCGGAGCAACGCACGCCGTGCGCGTACATCTTGCTTTGGCGAAACGAGCCGTAGACATAAACCTCGTCGTGCTGCTGGCCGTCGGCGTAGTAGAGCCCAGGGTCGAGCCGCGCCGGCATGAACTCGTCGAGCAGCGGCGTGCCGGCCGTCTGCGTGCCGGTCAGTTCGCTGCGTCGCGAATGGCAGGCGGCGCAGACCTCGACCTGCGCGGCGTGGCCCTGCGTCGCGAAGTCCATCGTCAGGCCGAAGCGCGGCGCGCTCGCTGCGCCGGCGGCGGGCGGTGCAACGCCGGACGCGCCGGACGCGCCATACCCGCCCTCGCCCTGCTGCCGATCCTTCGCCCACGCGACGTGCGCCGAACCCGGGCCGTGGCAGGCCTGGCAGCTCACGTTCGGCTCCTTCCAGTGCGTGTCGAAGGTATCGGTGGCGGCGTCGTAGCGCTTCTCGTAGCCGGTGGTGTGGCAGGCGATGCACATCGTGTTCGCCGTCTGGTAGCGGCCGGTCCAGTGCATCACGTCGCCGGGCGGCGCCTTCTCGTGCGGATAGAGGTGGAACCAGCGCTTCTTGCGTGTGTCCCAGGCGATCGTCAGCGGCTGCAGCCGGCCACCGTCGGTGGCGATCAGGTACTGCTGCAGCGGATCGACGCCGAAGGTGTAGGCGACCTCGAAGTCCGCCATCTTCCCGTCCGGCCCCTCGGTGTTGACGAAGTACTTGCCGTCGCGCCGGAAGAAGCGCGTCGTCACGCCCTGGTGCTTGAAGCTCGTGTTGCCGAAATCGCCGCGCACCGTCTCGGGCGTCGGCGGCGCCATCGCCATGAAGTGATGCGACTGCCGCCACGCTTCGCCGGCCGCGGCGTGGCAGCCGACGCACGACTGGTTGTCGACGTACGCGGGGCCGACCTGCGCCACGCGCGCGACGACCGCCGACGCCGGCGCCGCGGCCGGCACTGCACCCGGCTCGGCGGGCGCCCGGCCCTGCAGCCACCAGGCTGCGAGCGCCGCACCCGCCAGCCCCAGCAGGCCCAGCGCCCAGACCCTGCGCGTCCGTCCGGCGGGCGGCGGCACCGAATGATCCGCGGGCGCCGATGCCGGCGGCTGCGCGGCAGCGGATGCCGACGGCGGCATGGCAGGCGGCGGGGTCGATCGAACGGCGTTGCGACGCTTCTTCGAGCCGCGCTTGGGTTCGCTCATGAGTCAGGCAGACGAATTCCTTTCGGCGATGCTAGCCGCTGCGCGCCGCCGTCTGCCGGGCGCGCGCCCTCAGGCGCACGCAGGCGCGGACCCGATGGACGCAGATCTGCCCGGTCCGTATGCTCTGGCCGAAGAGCCGAAGCGGTTGCTGCTTTTCACGGCCGTTTAGTACTGTATGCATGTAAGGGGTATCCACTTAGCTCCAGCTAGGCTAGAGTTACTGGATGGATATCCAGCATATCGCAGTGCCAGTTGCGGGTAAAGACTACCCGCGCAACTGGAGCGAGTTTCTCGACTGGTTCGCCAACGAACAGGCCTGTCTGGCGTATCTGCAGAAGCTGCGCTGGCCGGACGGTTTCGTTTGTCCGGCCTGTGGGGTGGTTGGTGAACCCGTACCGCTCGAGTCGTGCACGGCTGATGTGTCGCGGCTGCGGACACCAGGGTTCAGCGACCGCTGGAACCAGTCTTCGACAAGACGCGCACACCGCTGCGAGTTTGGCTGGCGGCGGCCTGGTACGTGACCAACCAGAAGTTGGGGGTCAGTGCGCTGGGGTTGAAGCGCGTGCTCGGCCTGGGCAGCTACGAGACGGCCTGGACGATGCTGCATCGCTTTCGCCGAGCCATGGTGCGCGAGGAGCGCGAACTGCTCAAGGGTGAGGTGGAAGTCGACGAGACCTATCTCGCGATCTCGGACCGCGACAAGCCGCTGTCCAGCCAGGGGCGCAAGAACAAGACGAGCAAGATCCTCGTGGCCATCGCCGTGGAGATCCACCAGCCCAAGGGCTTCGGTCGGATCCGGCTGCGCCGGTATCGACGACGACTCCGACGCCTGCGTGGTGCCCTTCGTGAAGGAGAACATCGAGCCCGGCGCGCGGGTGCGCACCGACGGATCGGCGGCCTACCGTTCGTTGAGCAAGATCGGCTTCGAGCACAACCGCCAGATCATGCTGGGCGCCGAGTCACCGGCCCACGTCACGATGCCCGGCGTGCACCGAGTGGCCTCCTTGGTCAAGCGCTGGATCCTGGGCACGCATCATGGCTCGGTCCAACCCGGCCACCTCGACGCCTACCTCGACGAGTTCGTCTTTCGCTTCAACCGGCGCACCTCTACCTCGCGTGGCATGTTGTTCTACCGACTGATGCAGCAGGCCGTCGCGACCGCGCCGGTGACGTATCAGAGCGTCATCAAGGGCTTGTCTTCACCGACTCCGAGCGAGTAGTATGTACTGGATGAATATCCAGTCTTTAGCGGGTGCTGGAGCTAAGTGGATACCCCTTATGCATGTACAGTTCACGGGCCTGCAAGCCAGAGTTCATGGGCCTTGCGGCCCGGTAGGCACCGCCAGATTAGGGAGCGGCTCAATGCGTTATCCATCATCCCTGCGCCCGAAAACACGTTAGGCGTCGGAACATGGGCTTTTTCCAGCGCATCTATCCGCTCCAAGTACGGCCGTCGAATCGAGCACCGAGTTCTTGGTGAGGCACTGCTGATTCGCGCGAAGAAGGGAGCCTACTTGGAGGTAGAGACCGAAGTGGCTCGCGTAGCTCAAACTACAAGGGCTTCCCCATCTGTCAAGCGAGAGAGATCGATCGAGCCGCGCAGCGGCTCGATTCATTTCTGGTCTTTGCCTGTCGGCCTAACTACTTCACCGCGCTCATGCGCATCGCGTCGAGTCTTCGAGACAAGGTGCGGACGGACAAACTACAAACGGTCATTGATGCAGCCTCGTTTGCTGCGGACCCTGATGCAAGACGCGCGCGGGGGCCTCATTCGTTAGCCGAGGATCGGCCGCATGCCGCCTCCTCGAGTTAATCAGGCACTCCCCGCGCAGGTCCAACCTTGACTCATCAACGCTTGGCCGTCACGCGGTGGTGGAGATGGATTCGCTTTGCGCTATCTCCTGCACTTGGCGTTGCCCGGTGGCTATGTCGGCTCAGGCCGGCAACACGAAGCTCTCGCCCTTGGTGAGCACCGCCCAGGCCATGCGCGCATTCTTGGCCGCGATGGCCACCACCGCCTTCCAGTAGCCGCGCCGCTCGGCCAGCGCCACCGCCCAGCGGCTCACGCTGTCGGTCTTGTTCTTGGCCGCGTTCAGCACCGCCCTGGCGCCCAGCACCAGCAGCGTGCGCAGGTAGGCGTCGCCCGCCTTGGTGATGCGCCCCAGCCGCGTCTTGCCGCCCGAGCTGTACTGGCCCGGCACCAGGCCCAGCCAGGCGGCGAACTGGCGGCCGCACTTCGAACTCGTGGCCGTTGCCGATCATCGCCAGCATCGCCGTGGCGGTGGTCTCGCCCACGCCCGCCAGAGCGCATGAGCTGCCTGGCGCGCTCGTCATTCGCGGGCCATCGTGCGGATGTGCGCGTCGTACTGCGCGATGCGCTCGTCCAGCCGGTGCACCTCGCTGAGCAGATCGCCGATCGACGGTGTTGGCCCAGCCGGGCAGGTCTTCCAGCGCTGGCGCCGGCCTCGCGGCGCACGGTGGCGGCCTTCAGCGGCAGCACGATGCCGAACTCGCGTGAGCAGGCCGCGGATGCGGTTGAGCGTGGCGGTGCGCTGCTCGACGAAGCCCTGGCGCGCGCGGTGCACCATCAGCCGCGCTTGCTGCTCCTCGGTCTTGACCGGCACGAAGCGCATGTTCGGGCGCTGCACCGCCTCGCAGATCGCCGCGGCGTCGGCCGCGTCGTTCTTGCCGCGCTTGCCGCTCATGCGGTACGGCGTGACGAACTTCGGCGCCATCAGGCGCACGGTGTGGCCGTGCGCGGCGAACAGCCGCGCCCAGTGGTGCGCGCCGGAGCACGCTTCCATGCCGATCGTGCACGGCGGCAAGGCCGGCAACAGCTCATGCAGCTTGGCGCGCGCCACGCTCGGGCGCACCAGTTCGGGCTTGCCCGCCTCGTTCACGCCGTGCACCGCAAAGACGTTCTTGGCGAGATCGATGCCAACGTACAGAATGGCCATGACTTCCCCTTCCGAGTGAGTTGATGAGAGTTCGCACTTCCCATCGTGGCACTTCGTTGCCGGTCGCCGCTACGCGGCTAGCTCGGGACGGGGAAGTCCCTTTCATTCGTTAGGCGTCACACACACCCATGTCCGTTCGCTCTCATCTTCTTGCTGCCTCGCTGCCCTTGCTCCTAATTGTCGGCGGCGTCTACGCTTGGGAAGGAGTGCTGAAAGGCAAGTTCGTAGAGACAACTCAACTCGACATCTACTTGTCGAAGACGAGGATGCGAACCTGCGGCGTAGAGAAGCTACGATCTCTGGGCAGCGAGGTGCACGTGAAAGACGACTCGCTCGGAGGACTAATCGTTGAGTTCTCTCAAGTGCCAAGGATGCAACTTCACATCTCATCCGCTTCAGAGAACAGAACCAGGATCGAAGCAGGTTGGCGTGCGCAAGACGACACGCCTGCCATCCGTCAGTCATACGAGAGCCTGAGCAGCAAAACCGCGGATTTGCTGATTCAATGCAACGCAAGCTGAGCGGGTTGCCCAGTGACGCCTAACCCCTCGTTCAACCGGACCCGCTACGGCAGGCACCGTAAGGCCGGGCTGAGGCACATGGTGCATCATCTCAGCCCGGCCTCACGGTGCCTGCCTCCGCGGGCCGGTTAACTCGAACGTTAGGCGTCGTAGGAGGTAGCGTTGGTGCAACTTCTAGTGAATATTGACGTCGATGACATTGATCGTGCCATCGACTTCTACACAACAGCGTTTCAACTTCAGCAGGGTAGGCGCTTTGGCGACGAAGGCGTTGAACTCGTGGGCGGCTCTGCGCCGATCTATCTGCTGGTCAAGGATTCCGGAACGATTGCCACCCCGGACGCTCCCAGCGTTCGAGCTTACACAAGACATTGGACGCCGGTTCACCTGGACATCGTTGTCGAAGACATCGACGCGGCAGTTGCGCGCGCAGTGTCCGCCGGTGCGACGGTAGAAAAACCCGTGAGCACTTCCAGTTGGGGAAAGTTGGCGCTCATGGCGGACCCGTTCGGCCATGGTTTTTGCCTCGTTCAGTTCCTTGGCAAAGGCTATGACGAGATTGCTACGCAAGAGTAGTGCGCAGCTCATAGCAAGCATGGCACCGTGTTGCGCGACGACGCCTAACCCTTCGCTCGAGCCGGCCCGCTCCGGCAAGGCCCACTGGCCGCCCAGGGCGCAGTAGCATGTTGCCCTTGTCGGCCAGTGGCCCTTGCCTCCGTGGTCGGCTCAGCTCAAACGCTAGGGCGCACCGAAATGCTACGCGTCAGCACCGACAAAGCAGAACTCGACGTCTCGCTGGTTCATGAGTTCCTCGCACAGCAGTCCACCTGGGCCAGAGGCATTCCGCGACCCATAGTCGAGCGCGCGATCGAGAACTCCCTGTGCTTCGGCGGCTTCATTGGGGAGGCTCAAGTGGCCTTTGCCAGAGTCATCTCCGACTACGCCACATTTGCAAATCTCGTGGATGTCTTCGTTTTGCCGAGCCACCGAGGTCTCGGCTACGGCAAACTCATCATGCAGGCGGTCGTGGCACACCCTCAGTTGCAGGGGCTCAGGCGCTTCATGCTGGCCACGAGTGACGCACATGCACTCTATGCGCAGTTCGGTTTCTCCTCTCCCGCCAGGCCGGCATCATTCATGGAGCGGTACTTCCCGGCCATCTATCAAAGTGCGCCCTGACCCTTTGCCGGAGCCGACTCGCACCGGCGTGGCACTTGGCCACTGGGGCGCCGTGGAGCATCAAATGCCAGAGCACCGCATCTTCTCCACAAAGTTCTCCAGCGTGTATCCGCTGTACGTCAAGAAGGTCGAGCGCAAAGGGCGAACGAAGGAGGAGGTCGATCGCGTCATCTGCTGGTTGACGGGCTACAGCGAAGCCGAATTGCAGCAACTGCTTCTGCGCGAAATTGACTTCAAGACCTTCTTCGCGCAGGCGCCGCTCCTCAACCCGAACACAGCATTGATCACAGGCCTGGTCTGTGGTGTTCGTGTCGAAGAAGTCGAAGACCCGCTGATGCGCAAGATTCGCTACCTGGACAAGCTGGTCGATGAGCTTGCGAAGGGCAAAGCGCTGCAGAAGGTCCTTCGCGAATGAGTGCCCGCGGAAGGCTTCCCCTGGAATCGCGCGCCGGAATGCGCCGTACCTGTGTGCGGCCCGCCTTCAACCCGCCAGCACGCGCTGCGCCTTCATCCCCTGCACCGCGCGGCCCTTGCGTGCGCGCTTGCCGACGTGCAGCGCCAACACCGCGCCCTTCAGCACGTCGTCCTTGATCTTGCCGGCCACGGCCGCTGCCGATCACACGCAAGCTCTGGGTGAAGGCGGCGACGCTGGCGAGCGTGTCCTTCGCGTCCAGGTCCATCAATGTCAACCCGCGCCCGCCCTTGGGCTGGTGCTTGAGTTCGTCGAGTGCGAAGACAAGCAACCGGCCGCCCGCAGACAGGCAGGCGAGTTGCTGGCCCAGCAGGTCGCCGGCAGGCACCGCACTCGGCGCGAGCGGTGTCTCACCCGACTCGAGCGCGAGGAAGGTCTTGCCGCCGCGCTGGCGCGTCAGGAGATCGCCCATCTTCGCGAGCAGGCCAAAGCCGCCGCTGCCGGCCAGCACGAACATTTGATCGGCGCCGGCGGCTGCGTAGTGCAGCGGCTGCGTGCCTGTCTCCAGATCGATCAGCGTCGTGATCGGCTGCCCGTCGCCACGCCCGCCGGGCAGCGCGCCGACCGCAACGGAGTACACGCGCCCATTGCTGCCGAACACCACGAGCGTATCGACGCTGCGGCAGGCGAAATGGCCGTAGAGCCCATCGCCGGCTTTGAAAGTGAGGCTTGCCGGATCGAGCTCGTGCCCCTTCAACGCGCGCACCCAGCCCTTGGCGCTGACGACGACCGTCACCGGCTCGTCGACAAGGCGGATCTCGGCAACCGCACGCTTCTCCGCCTGCACCAGCGTGCGGCGCTCGTCGCCGTGCTGCTTGGCGTCGGCCTCGATCTCCTTGACAAGCGTGCGCTTCAGCGCAGAAGGGCTGGCGAGGATGTCCTCGAGCTTGCCCTGCTCGGTGCGCAGGCTGCTCAGTTCCTGCTCGATCTTGATCGCTTCGAGTCGCGCCAGCTGGCGCAGCCGGATCTCGAGGATGTCCTCGGCCTGGCGCTCGCTCAGTTTGAAGGCCTCGATCAACGCGGGCTTCGGCTCATCGGCCTGGCGGATGATGCGGATCACCTCGTCGATGTTGAGCAGCACCAGTTGCCGCCCTTCGAGGATGTGGATGCGATCCAGCACCTTCGCGAGCCGATGCCGCGTGCGCCGCTCGACCGTCTGCTGGCGGAATCCCAGCCACTCGGCGAGCATCTGGCGCAGGCTCTTTTGCGTGGGCCGGCCGTCGGCGCCGATCATCGTCAGGTTGATGCTCGACGAACTCTCGAGGCTCGTGTGCGCGAGCAGTGTCGCCACCAGGTCCTGCACCTCGACCGCGCGCGTCTTCGGCTCGAAGACCAGACGCACCGCAGCCTCCCGGCCCGACTCGTCGCGCACCGCGTCGAGCACAGCCAGCACGCTCGCCTTGAGCTGCAATTGCTCGGCCGAGAGCGCCTTCTTGCCCGCGCGCACCTTCGGGTTGGTGATCTCCTCGATCTCCTCGAGCACGCGCTGACTGCTCGCGCCGGGGGGCAATTCGGTGACGACGAGTTGCCATTGACCCCGCGCGAGCTCCTCGATCTTCCAGCGCGCGCGGACTTTCAGCGATCCCCGACCGCTTGCGTACGCTGCGCGGATGTCTTCGGTGCTGCTGATGATCTGGCCGCCGCCGGGATAGTCGGGCGCCGGCAACAACGCGAACAGCGCATCGTCGGAAAGCTTGTCGTCCTTCAGCAACGCGACGGCGGCCGCGGCGACCTCGCGCAGGTTGTGGCTCGGCACCTCGGTCGCGAGGCCGACTGCGATGCCGCTCGCGCCGTTGAGCAGCACGAAGGGCAGCCGTGCCGGCAGCAGGCGCGGCTCTTCGGTCGAGCCGTCGTAGTTCGGGATGAAGTCGACCGTGCCTTCGTCGATCTCGTCGAGCAGCAGTCGCGCGATCGGCGCCAGGCGTGCCTCGGTGTAGCGCATCGCCGCCGCGCCGTCACCGTCGCGCGAGCCGAAGTTGCCCTGCCCGTCGACGAGCGGGTAGCGCTGGCTGAAGTCCTGCGCCATGCGCACCATCGCGTCGTATGCGGCCTGGTCGCCATGCGGATGGAAACGCCCGAGCACATCGCCGACGACGCGCGCGCTCTTCACCGCCCGCGGCCCGCTCGCGGTCGTGAACGCGAGGCCCATGCGCTCCATCGCAAACAGGATGCGGCGTTGCACGGGCTTCTGCCCGTCGCACACGTCGGGCAAGGCGCGGCCCTTGACGACCGACAGCGCGTATTCGAGGTAGGCCCGCTCGGCGTAATGGGCGAGCGTGATGGGGTCGGCGTCGCCGTCAGCGGTCAGGAGATCGAATTGTTGATTCATTCAGTACGGATCGGATTCTCGGCCATGACCATAGGCCAGCGGGCATGCAGGATTGCGGCGTCAGCGGGGGAAACGTTCACGCAGCTTCAACTTCCAGAACTTGCCGGTCGAGGTGCGAGGGATGGCGTCGATGACCTCGTAGCGGTCCGGCAGCTGCCACTTCGCGAATCCATGTCGCAGCAGATGGGCCGCCAGTTCCTCCGGCGAGGCGCTCTGCCGAGGATGGACCACGATGCAGGCCAACGGCCGCTCGCTCCACTTGGGGTCGGGGATCGCAATCACCGCCGCCTCGGCGATCGCCGGATGCGCCATCAGCGCGTTCTCGAGATCGACCGAGCTGATCCACTCGCCACCCGACTTGATCAAGTCCTTGGTGCGGTCGGTGATGCGCACGAAGCCGAGTTCGTCCATCGTCGCCACATCGCCGGTGCGAAGCCAGCCGTCGCTTGTGAACTTGTCGTCGGTGACCGGCACTTCGTAGTACGAGCCGGTGATGAACGGCCCGCGGACCTGGATCTCGCCCGGCGAGCAGCCATCGCGCGGCGCATCGACACCGTCCTCGGTGCGCACCCGTACGTCGACGAGCGGGACCGGGCAGCCGGCCATGGCCGCGCGGCGGAACTGCTCGTCCTCGGACGCACCCTGTAGTTCGGCACGCCTATACGACACGGTCGCCAGCGGAGAAGTCTCGGTCATGCCCCAGCCCTGGCCGATCGTCACGCCGTGCTTTGCGAAGGTGCGGATCAGCGCCTCGGGAACGGCCGCGCCGCCGACCATCGAGCGCAGGCCTTCGGGCAGCTTCCAACGCCCAGGCTGCTCGTCGAGCGCGCGCTCGTAGGACTGGATCAGGCCCATCCATATCGTCGGCACACCGAGCGAGAGCGTCGGTGGCTCGAGCTGCATCAGATCGAGCAGATCGTCCGGGTGCAGATGCGGCCCGGGGAAGACAATCTTCACGCCCATCATCACGGCGGCGTACGGAATACCCCAGCAGTTGGCGTGGAACATCGGCGTCACCGGCAGCAGACTGTCGGTGCCCTTGAGCCCCCAGTAGTCGGCCAGGCAACCGACGAGCGTGTGCAGCACCGTCGAGCGATGCGAATAGACGACGCCCTTGGGCTTGCCGGTCGTGCCCGACGTGTAGCACATCGACGTTGCGTCGTTCTCGCCGTGCGGCGCGTACTCGAACGCATCCGGATCGGCGTCGGCGAGCAGCGCCTCGTAGTCGAGGAACTCGGCGGCGACCGGCGCCCCCGAGAACGGAAAGACGATCACCCTCTCGAACGCATGCAGATGCGCGAACTGCCGGTACAGCGGCAGCAGGATGTCGTCGACGATCAGGAATCGGTCCTTCGCGTCGCCGGCGATCCAGCCGATTTCATCTGGCGCGAGGCGCAGGTTCAGCGTGTGCATCACACCGCCTGCGGCGGGGATGCCGAAGTAGCACTCCAGGTGCGCATGGTGATTCCAGCACAGCGTTGCGACGCGGTCGCCCGCCGCGAGACCGAGGTGCTGCAGTGCCGACGCCAGTGCACGCGTGCGGCGGTAGTAGTCCGCGTAGGTCTGTGTGCGCAGCGACTTGTCGGGCAAGCGCGAAACGATCGTGTTCGCGCCGAACAGCCCGCCCGCGCGTTCCAGCAGGTGGTTCAGCGACAGCGGAACGTCCATCATGGTGCTGTGCATCGTCGGTCTCCTGCCGCGTCGCGGCGGCTGCAAGTCAGGCGTTCTCGAGGGCGTCGGCGCAGCGTGCAGCGTACTCGGCCTCGAGCATCGACATCACGATCAGCGAGTCGTAGCCTTCGTCGAGGCGCACCGCCTCCCGCAGCGTGCCTTCGACGACGAAACCTTCGCTTGCGTACAGGCTTTGCGCGCGCAGGTTGCGTGCCTTCACGTCGAGCCAGAAGCGGTGTGCGTTCAGATCACGAAACGCCATCTGCTTGAGCAGCCGCACGCAGGCGCGTCCGAGACCCTGGCCCTTGGCCTGCAACACGATGCGTTTCAACTCGACCGCGCGATGCGGGCTGCGGCAACCCTGCAAGATGACGAAACCGGTCGCGTCCGTGCCGGTGCCGGACTCGACGATGAAGTGGCGAAAGTCCGGGAAGCGCACCGCACCCTCATGCTGCGTCCGCTCCCACGGCGTGATGAACGGCAGGTTGCCGGCGTCGCGTTCAACGCTGAGCACGAAGTCGAGGTCCGACAGCATGGTCGGGCGCAGGCGCAGGAGCAGGGGCGGTTCCGAAGCGGTCATGTCGGCCACGATTGTCGGCGCGCCGGAGAAGCGATCCGCGGCACGCCGCCGCCCCGCCCGACAGGGTCCAGTTCTCCGCAGTGCGTTGGTGCCTCTCGCCAGGTGGACCGCTCAGGGCACCATCCCGCACTCGAACATCTTGTTGACGATCGGTCCCGCGACCTTGTTGAGGAAGGCGGTCCGCATCGCGGGGTCCTCCTTCAGGAACTTGAGGACGCGCTGTTCCTCGGGCGTCTTGGGCTGTGACTTCCTCTCCCAGAGCTGCTCGCAGCTCGAACCCTGGTATTTGGCGATCACCTTGTTGGCTACCGCATCCATGATCGGATACTGCGCCAGCGCCACGCCCGAAGCCACCAACACCGGCGCCGCGACCCACATCCATGCACTCTTGTTCATTTCTCACTCCTTGTTCGAACGGTCGAAGAAAGCACACGCGCTCGCAGCCTCGCGCTGCAGTTCAATCTCGCCGGGCACGCGCGCATAGCCAGACCGCCCGCGCCTTCGGCCGAGGGCGCGAAACGAAGTTTCGGGTTATCCGCCACGCATCGACCACCCCAGCATCAGCAGCCCGCTCGCGGCGATCCAACTGCCGCCGACGCGCACGGCGATGCGCGCCCACTGCGCGCGCAGCGCCGCGACGAAAGCAGCAACCAGCGCGACGAGCACGAATACCGCGCTCGCGACCCGAGCGCAGCAAGGATCGACGACGCCGAAAGCCCCATGCCGCTGCCGTTCAGGTAGCCATGCACGACTCCGACCAAGGCGCCGAGCGCCGTCAGCGACCGGAGCGAGAGCTTGATGTCGGCGACGACGAGACCCCCGAGCGCAAGCGAGCGAGACTGCCGCGCCAAGCGCCCCGCCGGCGGTCGCGGCGGCGTTCAGTCCGCACAGCATGCCGAGCAGCCACGCCACAGGCAGCACGAACGCGGTGCGCCGGCCGTACTGCACACCGCGCAGCCCGGCCAGCAGCGCCAGCGCGAGCGCCGCCACGAGGTCCTCCGGACTGGTCGAGAAAGTGCGTCAGACCATCGTAGACCGGGCCCATGCCGGTCGAATTCAGATGCGCCTCGGCAGACGAACCAGCGAACAGCAGCAGGCAACCGACCATGCCGACATTGAATCGCGCGAGCCCCGCGCCGCGGGTAGAGATGCAACGACCTACGTGGGCACACGTGGCGCGATCGCTATTCACGAACCACCCCTCCTGCGCAGTGCCGAGACAAGCACGCCATCGATCAGTAAGTGAATCGCGACGGCAGGCCACAGGAGTACACCGCCCCCGCCGCCGGCAACGCCGAGGTACAAAAAGTACAGCGTGGCAAGTACGCCGTACACGAGCATGCCGACAAGCGGCTGCTTCGCTGAGCCGCCGGGCCAGCAGGCGACTCCGAGGCCGAGCAAGGCGATTCCGGCAAAGCGCCCCACCAGCACGCCGGCGCCTGCGAGTTCGGCACCGAACAGCAGAGTGACCACGAGCGAAGGATCGACCAGCACGATCAGACCCGTCGCGGCTTCTGCGGCCGCCGTCAGCGCAAGAAGAACTCTCATACCCGGCGTCCTTGATTCGCTTTCACGCCACCGCCCTCCACAGGAAGAACAGTCCGCCGCCCGCCACCACGGTGCCGGCAGCGCGCAGCAGCTTGCGACCCCAAGGACGCAGATGGGCGGCGCCGATGCCGATGCCGAGCGCATGCAGGCCGCCGGTCGCGATCACGAATCCGATGCTGTAGAGCATTGCACTCTGGCCGGGCGGCAGCTCCGTGCCGTGCGCATGGCCATGGAAGATCGCGAACGCGCCGACGATCAGGCCTGCAACGACGAGCGGCGGCCGCACCTCGAACGCAACTGCCGCACCCAGCACGATCGCCGACGCGGCGATGCCGTATTCGACGCCGGGCACCGGCACGCCGAGAAAGCCGAGCATGCGCGCCCGCCGCCATCACGAGCGGAAATGCGACGCGGCAGCACCCAGATCGCAGGGGCGCCGAGCTGCGCGCCCCACAGCCCGACAGCGACCATCGCGAGGACGTGATCGAAGCCCGGCAGAGCGGATGCAGGAAGCCGGTCAGGAAACCGTACGGCCTCGCCCTTGCCGACATGCGCGAACGCGCGTCGGCAGCCCACAGCGTCGCGACAACAAGGACCTGGGCCGGCCGAAGGCGAAGTCGGGTATCTCATCTCAGTGCGGCGACAGAGCGCACGCTGAACGTCCAGAAGCGACCGATCGCCGCCGACGACGTAGCCGGGAAGCAGTTCGCACCCAGCGCGGCCAGCGCATCTGCAGCACGCGAAACGAGCGTTCGAGCGCGAGCACGAGCGCAATGAACCCGAGCTGACCGATCTCGACGCCGACGTTGAAGTACGAGCAGCGCCAACGGCAGATCGCCGCGCGGCAGCCCGGCACTGGTCAGCGCGCTGGCGAAACCGAAGCCGTGCAGCAGCCCGAACGCGAAAGCCACCACCCAAGGGTGGCGGATGGTGAAGCTCGGTCTCGCCGCGCCACACGCGCACGATCTCCGGGCCGAGAAAGAGGATGCTCAGGGCGATGGCCGCGTTCAGCGGCAGCGCCGGCACATGCGCGTAGCCGAGCGTCGCGAGCGGCGAGCGTGATGCTGTGGGCGACGGTGAAGGCGGTGATCGTCTTCACCAGCATCCAGCGATGCCGCGACGATCAGCAGCAGGCCGAGCACGAACAGCAGGTGATCGGCGCCGAACAGGATGTGCCGGATGCCCTCGACGACGTAGGTGCCCGCCACCTCCCACCACGATTGCGAGGCCGCGATCTCGACCCAGGGCTGCGAGGGGCGCACGATGGTCTGCACCGTGCGGCCGTCGAGCAGTCTCGAAGCGCACCAGCGCGTCGGTGATCGTGAACTGCAGGCCCGGGAATCTCGATGCGCTTGCCCGCGAGTCCGTCGGGCCCGGCGTCGATCCAGCGTCGCTCGACGAGGGAGTCGGTCGAGCTCCTGGATGACCGGCGGCTTCAGGTCCTTCACCCCGTCGGGCAGGCTCAGTGCGAAGGGCAGGCGCATGCCCGCGAGCACCGGCGTGCGCCACAGCAGCGCTGTACTGGCCGGCGCGCGGTTTCCTTGATCTCCAGATAGGCGGGCCGCGACTCGTGAGCGCGCGCCGCCGAGCAGCGCGGCGAGCCAGGCAATGCAGACGCCACCGCGAACGCGACGCGCTGCCGATCACTTCGCGCCGCGCCAGACGGCGCTGCACTTCGCGGTCGAGCCTCGACCTCGGGCGGCCCGGGCAGCAGCACCGTGTACTTGGCGCGCATCGCCTTGTACGCCTTCTCCCAGGCCAGCGCCTTCTGCTCGCCGAGCCACGCGGTCTTCACGTCGGGCTCGATCTCCTCGAAGGCCGGCACGCGGCCGGGAATCACGGTGTCGACGAACACGAGGTGCCAGCCGAAGCCGGACTCGATCGGCCCCTGCCACGAGCCCGGCGCGAGCTTGGCCGACGGCGAGCGCGAACTGCGGCCCGAATTCCTTGCCGAGATAGTCGGGCGCGCGATCGCGGTAATAGTCCTGGAACATGAACGGATCGGCGAGCGAGCTCGGCGACCTTCGCGTCCTCCGGCTGGCCGGCGAGCTTCGCCAGCGCCTGCTGCCGCATCGTCGCGCGCGCGGTCGCCGCGCCGGTCGGGCGAGAAGTAGAGATGCCGGAAGCTCAGCCGCGGGCGGCTGCGCGAACTTGGCGCTGTTCTTCTCGAACCAGCTCTTGAGCTCGGCCGTCGTCGGCTCGTGCGCGGCGGCGACGTCCTCGGCCAGGAACTGCATCTTCTGCGCCATGCGGCGCTTGACGATCTCGTCGTCCTTGTCGAGCCCCATCGCGAGCGCCTCGCGATAGAGGATCTCCTGCTGGACCTTGTTCTCGACCATGCTGCTCGAGCTCCTGCGGCGTCGGCTGGCGGCGCCACTGCGACTGGAACAGCTGGGTGAGCTGGGCGATCTCGCTCGAGCAGACAGCCGGATCTCCTTCGACGGCGCGGTCGCCGCGGATGCCCCGGCTGGCGCAAGGCCGTAGAGGCCGAACAGCACGGCGCCGATCAGCAGGAAGTGGACCAGCGGCTCGCGGAGGAAGCGTCTCATCGTGTTCGCAAGCGAATTCGGCGCAGGCCGCGATGACTGCCATTCGCGGCCCGAGCCTCAGCTGTTGGCGCAGGCTCAGCACGTTACCGTGTGCAACGTCGGCTCGACACCATCCGCCGGCAGCCATCTGCCTTGTGCACTTCGTCGCACGCTGCCTGTCTGCGCGCCGGCCGCCATCTCTCGATCATCCGATGCGCGCAGCTGCTCGCGCATGCGCCTGGAACTTCTGCTGCTGATCGGGATTGAGCAGCGGCGAGATCTTCTCGTCGAAGGAGACGCCTGCTTGCGCAACGCCTCCACCTTCTGCACGGCCGCTGAGCTTGGTGTCCTTCTTCAGCTCGCCAAGCTGCTTGATCTCCTGCTGCAGGAGCGGAACGATCTGCTTCTTCTGCTCCTCGGTCAGCTTCAGCTCGATCGAGAACTGGTTCGACAGGTCGGTCAGCGGGTTCGACCGCGACTGCGGCGCCGGAACGATCTCGTAGTTGGCATAGCCGAACTCGTTGCTGCGCGCGGCGTAGGTACGTGTCGCCGAGCTTGTAGAACGTGAACGCATACGGCTCCTGCGCCACCGCGATGACGAGCTTGCCGCCTTCGATCTTGTAGGGCGTGGTCGTGCCCTGGTAGCCGTCGCGCACGACGTTGCCGAAGCGCGCTCGGCATGGTGGCGTTCGTTGCCGACGCGGAAGATGATCGTCTGACCCTCGGCCGTGAAGTTCTGGCTGAACTGCTCTCCGGTGACGTTGTTGCGCAGCCAGAAGGCCTTGCCGACGATGAGCGCCTTCAGCTGCGCGTCGTTCAGCGCCGTTGCGCCCTTCTTCTTCAGCTCGGTGACGGTCATGCCCGCCGGCGCGCTCTTGCGGGCCTCGGCCGACGGCGTGTACCAGATCGGCGAGCTCCAGGCGCGTTCCTGCCCGGTGAGCGGCACGATGTCGGGCGGCGGCAGCCCGGCCTTCACGGCCTGGATCAGCGTCCAGCGCGGCGTGGGAATCTCCAGCACGCGCGCGTAGTAGAAGGCGTGCAGGCTGGCGTCGAATTCGGGGTCCGTCCAGACCGTCTTGAGCTCGACCGAGCCGACGCTCGTTGGTGTAGGTGGCCTTCTCGAGGTCCACCGTGCTCTGGATCGCCGGCACCCGGCCGGACCACTTGTCGGGCTTGCGGTCGCCCGACCAGGCGACGTCGAAGATCTTCTCGAAGCTCTGGCCGTTCTGCGTCCAGCCCTTGATGACCTGGATGCGGTCGAGATTGGCCGAGGTCGGGTCCTTCACCGCCCAGACGACGAACCTCGGGGCCGTGCCCTTGCCTCCGGACGGCATCGGCGGCAGGTCGGCGCCCATCGGCACGCCGCCGGCATAGGACTGCTTGCACCCAGTCGCTTGGCGTTGAGGATGTCCTTGTCGTAGCCCCAGCCGCCGAAGAAGCGCACCTTGATGTGCGGGCCGCTGACGCCGAAGGTTTCCTTGCGGTACATCGCGTCCCACAGCGAAGCGCGCGTGTTCTCCTCGGCCCACACGCCGGTCAGCCCGCCGGGGTTCTCCAGCCGCACGTCCATGGTGCCGCCGATCAGGACGCCGGCAAGGCGCCGCTCGACCGTGCCGTCCGCATCGGCGTGCAGGCCGTAGAAGTTGTCCTGCCGGTAGGGGCTGCCGGTGTTGTGCGAATCGGAGCGCGGCGGCCATGCCGAACTTGTACGGGTTGTAGCCGCGCGTGTCCTGCATCGTGATGCCGTCCTTCAGCGCCTGGCGCGCGTAGCTGCCGGTGATGTGGTCGATGCGGCCGACGTCGGCCGGCAGGCCGAGGATCGCCTCGATACAGCTCGTAGTTGGCGAACTCGTCGTTGGGCGACAGCAGCGGATGCGTCTCCGACTGCCCCTTGCCCTGCTTGATCTCGACGAGGCGCTCGTTGCGGTCGCGCGAGGCCGCCCAGGCGGCGTCGATCGGCCGCCCGGTGGTCTGTCGACGTCGACCGGGTACATCCAGCCGTCGCTGACGTTGGCGTTGTGCGAGATCGCGAGCAGCTCGTTGCCCGCCTTGCGCTGCGCGTCCATCCAGTTCCACAGCTCCGTCGGGATGCTTGGAATCGAGCGAGCTGAAGGGCATAGTCCGGCACCTTGGCGCAGTCGCGGAAGAAGACGTTGCGGTGCAGGTTGCGGTTGCCCGGCATCGACGTCCACTCGTACGAGCAGAACGCGGTGAACTTGCCGGGATGATTGTTCTCGTCGGCGATCTGGACGTTTTCCTTCCACACGGTGGACGGTGATCTTCGGGTCCATGAACGCCTTCACCGGCGCGCTCGAGGTCAGCTTGAGCAGGTACGAGAAGACTCGCTGTTTGCTCTGCCTGGCTGTTCGGATCCTTCATGATCATCGGCTGCGCCGCGGGCAGCTTGCTGACGTAGGAGCCCGGGGTGTTGGCCTCCTTGGTGACGCCGACGTACTCCGAGTGATCGGTCACGCCCATGAAGTCGAGCGGCGTGTCGATCTTGATGTCGAAGCCCATCGGGTGCTTGATGGTCTCGCCCTGGGCGTACTTGTAGGCGTCGTCCGGGCCGGTGATGCGGTTGCCCATCACCCAGGCGTCGACCGACCAGCTGGTGTGGATGTGCGTCTCGCCGAAGTAGGCGTTGCGCTCCGGATTGGGCTGCGGCGCGGCCTCGGGGGCCGGCGCGGCCGCGGACGCTGCCGACACCGCGGCCGAGGCGGGGCCGCGGAGGCCGCCGTCGTGACCGTGTCATCCGCAGCAACCTTCACCGGCGCTGCAGGTTCGGGCTCCTTGCCTCCGCAGCCGACGAGCGTCGCGAGCGCAATGGCGGACAAACTTGCTGCAACAAGGCGTGAATCCAAGGCAGTGCTCCCGTTCGCTGCTTCTGAAAAGTTGATCTGGGCGGCGGTGTCTGACCAAGTGCTTGCGACAGCGATTGCCGACAGCTCGTCGTTGACATCGATCGAGCGCGCCGACCGGCCGCAGCTGGTCGACAGCACGCTAAACGTCCACCTCGATCGCATCACCGTGGAGCTCCATCAACTCGCGCCGCGCAGCAGCTTCGCCCTTCCCCATCAGGCGCGTCAACGACGCGGTCGTCGCGACCACGTCGAGCGCGCCGAAGGTGACTGGCAGCAGGCGTCGCGTCTCGGGGTTGAGCGTCGTCTCCCACAACTGCTCGGCGCTCATTTCGCCGAGGCCCTTGAAGCGGCTGATGCTCCAGGCGCCCTCGCGGCAGCCTTCCTTGCGCAACTTGTCGAGGATCGCGGTGAGTTCGCCCTCGTCGAGCGCGTAGAGCTTGGCGGCGGGCTTCTTGCCGCGCGCCGGCGCATCGACGCGAAAGAGCGGCGGCTTGGCCACATGCACGTGGCCGCGTGCGATGAGCTGCGGGAAGTGGCGGAAGAACAGCGTCAGCAACAGCACCTGAATGTGCGAGCCGTCGACGTCGGCGTCCGAAAGGATGCAGACTTTGCCGTAGCGCAAGCCGCTGAAGTCGGGTGAATCGTCCGGCCCATGGGGATCGACGCCGACCGCGACCGCGATGTCGTGGATCTCGTTGTTGGCGAAGATGCGGTCGCGCTCGACCTCCCACGCGTTCAGGACCTTGCCGCGCAGCGGCAGGATCGCCTGCGTTTCCTTGTCGCGCCCCATCTTGGCACTGCCACCGGCGGAATCGCCCTCGACCAGGAACAACTCGTTCAGGTTCAGGTCGCGGCTCTCGCAATCGGTGAGCTTGCCCGGCAACACGGCAACGCCCGAGCCTTTGCGCTTCTCGACTTTCTGACTCGCGCGCTGGCGCGTCTGCGCCTGTCGGATCACGAGCTCGGCCAGCTTCTTGCCGAACTCGACATGCTGGTTCAGCCACAACTCGAGCGGCGGCTTCACGTAGTTGCTGACGAGGCGCAACGCGTCCCGGCTGTTCAGCCGCTCCTTGATCTGGCCCTGGAACTGCGGGTCGAGCACCTTGGCCGACAGCACGAACGACGCGCGTGAGAACACGTCGTCAGGCATCAGCTTCACGCCCTTGGGCAGCAGGCCGTGCATGTCGATGAAATTCTTGATCGCGCCGAACAAGCCATCCTTCAACCCCGACTCATGGGTGCCCCCGGCGACCGTGGGAATCAGGTTGACGTAGCTTTCGCGCACCGGAGCGCCGTCTTCCGTGAAAGCGACGCACCACGCTGCGCCCTCGCCTTCGGCGACGTTCTCGGTCTCGCCGCCGGTCGCGTACTGCTCGCCCTCGAAGAGCGGGATCAGCGGGTCGGCCTGCAGCGTCTGCATCAGGTAGTCACGCAGACCGGCCTTGTAGAGCCATGTCTGCGTCTCGGCCTCCGCGCGGCCCGCTTTCTCGACGCTGAGCGTGACGCTGACGCCCGGCATCAGCACCGCCTTGCTGCGCAACAGGTGCGTCAGTTCCGCGCGCGGCAGGTCGACGCTGTCGAAGTACTTCGGCTCCGGCCAGACGCGCACCGTCGTTCCCTGCTTGCGGTCGCCTGCCGCGGCCTTGCGCAGCGCGAACGGCTCGACAACATCACCCTGCGCGAACCCGATCGTCGCCACCTGCCCGTCGCGATGGACCGTCACCTGCAAGCGCTTCGCGAGTGCATTCGTCACGCTCACGCCGACGCCGTGCAGCCCGCCCGAGAAGCTGTAGGCGCCGCCCGCGCCCTTGTCGAACTTGCCGCCCGCGTGCAACTGCGTATAGACGATCTGGATCACCGGCACCTGTTCCTCAGGGTGCAGGCCGATCGGAATGCCGCGTCCGTCGTCGTCGACGCTCACCGAACCGTCGGCGTGCAGGGTCAGCGCGAGGCGCTTGCCGAAGCCCGCGAGCGCCTCGTCGGCCGCGTTGTCGATCACTTCCTGGATGCAATGCAGCGGGCTCTCGGTGCGGGTGTACATGCCCGGGCGTTGCCTGACGGGCTCGAGCCCCTTCAGGACGCGAATCGATGCTTCTTCGTACTTGCCTTGCTTGGTTGCCATAGGCGGATTCTAGGCAGGCACCTCCGTCGGGCCGCCGATTGGCTACAGTGCGGCAATGACGACTTCTGCCGGCTCGCGGCTGTCGATGACCCAGGTGCTGCTGTGCGGCGCCGCCGTCGTGACGCTTTCGATGGGCATCCGCCACGGCTTCGGCCTGTGGCTGCAGCCGATCACGATGGATCGCGGCTGGACGCGCGAGAACTTCGCCTTCGCGCTCGCAGTGCAAAACCTGATGTGGGGCCTGACGGGCCCGTTCGCCGGCATGGTCGCCGACCGTTTCGGCGCCTGGCGCGTGCTGATCGTCGGCAGCCTGCTCTACGGCGGCGGGCTTGCATTGATGGCAGTCTCGCAGACCGTCGCCGGCTTCACCGGCAGTGCCGGCGTGATGCTCGGGATGGCGCAGGCCGGGACGACGTATGCGATCGTGTTTGGGGTCGTCGGCCGCAACGTCGCGCCGGAGCGGCGCTCGTGGGCGATGGGCGTGACGGCCGCTGCCGGCTCGTTCGGCCAGTTCCTGATGCTGCCGATCGAGAACGCGCTGATCGGCCAACTCGGCTGGCAGACGGCGCTGATCGTCCTCGGTTGCGCGGCGCTCGCGATCGCGCCGCTCGCCTTCGGCCTGAAGGAGCGTGCGCAGGCGGCGCAGACGGGGCCGCAGCAGAGCATCGGCCAGGCCGTGCGCGAAGCCTTCGCCTACCCGAGCTTTCGCCTCCTGATGGCGGGCTATTTCGTGTGCGGCTTCCAGGTCGTCTTCATCGGGGTGCACCTGCCAAGCTACCTGAAGGACAAGGGCCTCGGCCCCGAGGTCGCGGCCTACGCGCTGGCGCTGATCGGTCTCTTCAACGTGTTCGGCACCTACCTCGCCGGGTCGCTCGGCGAGCGCATGCCCAAGCGCTACATCCTGTCGGCGATCTACAGCCTGCGCGCAGTCGCGATCGTCGTCTTTCTGCTCGCGCCCCTGACACCTGCCAGCGTCTACATCTTCTCGGCGGTGATGGGCCTGTTGTGGCTGTCGACCGTGCCCGCGACGAACGCGCTCGTGGCGCAGATCTTCGGCGTGCGCTATCTGTCGATGCTCGGCGGCTTCGTGTTCCTGGCCCACCAGATCGGCAGCTTCCTCGGCGCCTGGCTCGGCGGCCGGCTCTACGACAGCACGGGCAGCTACGACGTGGTGTGGTGGATCGCGGTCGCGCTCGGTGTGTTCGCCACGCTGATCAACCTGCCGGTGCGCGAGGACCCGATCGCGCGCCCGGCGCTGGCTGCCGCGTGATGGCGATGCGACCAACTCACCGCGTTGCGCTCTGGGTGGTCGGGCTGCTCGCGCTGGCCGGTGTGTTCGCGCTCTACGCCCGGCCCGATCTGGCTGTCACGCTCGCAAACCAGTTGTGGAGTTGCTTCTAGCAACGCAACGCATGGCCTCGCCGCACGCTTCGATCGCCGCATCGCCCTGGGTCCAGCGCTGGTCGTCCCTCGTGCCGTCGGGCGCGCGCGTGCTCGATGTCGCCTGCGGCTCGGGTCGACACGTGCGCTGGTTTGCCGCGCGCGGCGCGCAGGTCACCGCAATCGATCGCGACGTTGCTGCGCTCGCGCCGCTGCGCGAGCTGAGCGGCAGCAGCGTCGAGGTGATCGAAGCCGACATCGAAAACGCGCCCTGGCCGCTGACCGGCCGGCGCTTCGACGCCGTCGTCGTGACGAACTACCTCTGGCGGCCGCTGTTGCGGACCCTTGTCGACAGCGTTGACGAGCGTGGCGTGCTGCTCTACGAGACCTTCGCCCGCGGCAACGCGAGCGTCGGCAAGCCTTCGAATCCGGCGTACCTGCTCGAGCCTGGGGAACTTCTGGTCGTCGTCGCGGGTCTGCGCGTGGTTGCCTATGAAGACGGCTTCGTCGAATCAGAGCCGCAGCGTTTCGTGCAGCGCATCGCCGCGGTACGCGAGCCCGGGACACAGTCGGCGGCGGCACGCTACCCGCTGTAGCGCCGGCCGAGCGCGGCGGCGCGGCTAAAATCGGCCGATTCCGAGGAACCCGCATGAATCCGATTGTTGGCAGCATCGTCGCGCTCGTCACGCCGATGCGCGAGGACGGCAGCGTCGATCACGACACGCTGCGCGCACTGATCGACTGGCACATCGCCGAAGGCACCGACTGCATCGGCGTCGTCGGCACGACCGGCGAATCGCCGACGGTGAACGTCGAAGAGCACTGGGAGGTGATCCGCGTCGCTGTCGAGCATGCGCGTGGCCGCGTCCCGATCATGGCCGGCACCGGCGCCAACTCGACGGCCGAAGCGATCGAGCACGCGCGCTACGCGGCAAAGGTCGGCGCGGACTGCACGCTCTCGGTTGTGCCCTACTACAACAAGCCGTCGCAAGAAGGCATCTATCTGCATTTCAAGGCGATCACCGAAGCCTGCGACTTGCCGATGGTGCTCTACAACGTGCCCGGCCGCACGGTAGCCGACATGCAGCCCGACACCGCGTTGCGTCTGGCCCAGCTGCCCGGCATCGTCGGCATCAAGGAGGCAAGCGGGGACATCGAGCGGGCGGCGTATCTCATCAAGCATGCGCCGCGCGGTTTCGCAATCTATTCGGGCGACGACGGCACCGCGATCGCGCTGATGCTGCTCGGCGGCCAGGGCAATGTGAGCGTCACTGCAAACGTTGCACCGCGCGCGATGCATGAGCTGTGCGTCGCGGCGCTCGAAGGCCGGGTGCGCGAGGCAACGCAAATCCACTTGCGGCTGCTCGCCTTGCACAGCGCGCTCTTTGTCGAGCCGAGCCCGGCGCCCGCCAAGTGGGCCTTGTCGCGCCTGGGCCGCGGCGCGAATGCGATGCGTCTGCCGATCACGCCGCTCAGCGTCGCCGGTCAGGCTCGCGTCGAGCAGGCGATGCGCGAAGCCGGCGTCCTGTAGCGTGCTTACGCTGAGCCTGACCCACGCAACGCGCCCTGACTGCTTCGGCGCGTGACGCGCGCCCTTCCGGAGATTCTCACGTGACCTTTCCCTCTTCCGTGCGGCCGTTGTGCCTGTCGATCGCGCTTGCCCTCGCGGGCTGCGGCTCGTTCGATCAGCTCACGAATGGCGACAGCGTCGACTACCGTACGCAGGGCAACAAGACGGCGCCACTCGACATTCCACCCGATCTGACGCAGCTCTCGCGCGACCCTCGCTATGCTCCGCAGGGCGCCGCCGTCAGCGCCAATGCTGTGCAGAGTTCGTTACCTGCGGCGGCGGTCGGCGGTGGTGCGAAGCCGACTGTGGTGGCCGTCAACGCGGTCGACGACACACGCATCGAGCGCCTGGGCAATGAACGCTGGCTCTCGACGCCACTCACGCCCGAGCAACTCTGGCCGCAGCTGCGCGCGTTCTGGCAGGAGCGCGGACTTGCCCTCGCCGTCGATCTACCCGAAGCGGGCGTGATGGAAACCGACTGGGCCGAGAACCGCGCCAAGATCCCGCAGGACATCATTCGCGGGACGATCGGCAAGGTGTTCGACTCGGCTTACTCGACCGGGGAACGCGACAAGTTCCGCACCCGCGTCGAGCGCACGCCGGTCGGATCGGACGTCTTCATCACGATGCGCGGCATGGAAGAGGTCTACAACACGGCGGACAAGACCAATACCGTCTGGCAGCCGCGGCCGGCTGATCCGCAGATCGAGGCCGAAATGCTCGGCCGGCTGCTGCTCAAGCTCACCGCCAAGACACTGCCGCAGGCGGCCGGCGCTTCGGCACCGACAAATGCCGCCGCGCTCGTCACAAGCGTGCCGCCCACGCCGCCACGCGCACGCATGATGACCGGCACCCCGACGCCGACTCTCCAGGTGGACGACACCTTCGATCGCGCGTGGCGGCGTGTCGGCGTCGCGCTCGACCGCAGCGGGTTCACGGTCGAGGACAGGGATCGGGCGCAAGGCATCTACTTTGTCCGCTACGTCGATCCGAAAATGGCGGGCAAGGAAGAGCCGAACTTCTTCACCAAGCTGTTCACGAGCGGCAAGGACGCCGAGAGCGCCAAGCCAGTGCGCTACCGCGTCACGGTCAAGTCCGACACCAAGGCGAGTTACGTCACCGTGCTCGATAACCAGGGCATTCCTGCGCTCGGCGAGGCCGGGCAAAGCATTCTCGCGATGCTGCTGAAGGACCTCCAGTAGCGCCGCAGTGATGCGCTTTTGCAGCCTGGGTAGCGGCAGCGCAGGCAACGCATGGGTGGTCGAATCCCGGTGCGGCGGATCTGCAAGCCGTGTGCTCGTCGATTGCGGCTTTTCCCTGCGTGAGTTCGATATGCGCCTTGCGCGCGCCGGCCTCGCTGCTGAGGACATCGACGCGATCTTCGTCACGCATGAGCATGGTGATCACGTCGGCGCCGCGCTCGGACTCTCGCGTCGCCACCGCATTCCGCTTTGGATGAGCCGCGGCACTTGGCGCGCGCTCGGCGAAGAGGCTCTGTCAGACGATCGGCTCCACTTCGCGCGCGACGGCGAGCCGATCGCTATTGGCGCGCTCGAATTGCGCCCCTTCACCGTGCCGCACGACGCGCAGGAGCCCCTGCAGTTGAGCTGTAGTGACGGCGCGCGCAGGCTCGGCATCCTGACCGACGTCGGTTCCTGCACGGCCCATCTGCTGGCGCAACTCGGAGGCTGCGATGCGCTTGCGCTCGAATGCAATCATGACAGCGAGATGCTCGCGCGGTCACGCTATCCGGCCTCGCTCAAGGCGCGCATCGGCGGTGCACTGGGCCATCTGTCGAACGAGACCGCGGCGCGGATCCTCGCGCAAAGTGATCACGCGGCGCTGCGCCATGTGGTCGCTGCACATCTGAGCGCCGAGAACAACACGCCGGCGCACGCCGCCGAAGCACTTGCTGGGGCCTGCGGCGGCAAAGCCGAGGACATCATCGTCGCAACGGCCCGCGGCGGCACGCCGTGGCTGGCGCTCGATTGACTTGCGCCGACCGCACTGACCACCCGCGCAAAAAGAGGCAAGCCGCCCGAAGGCGGCTTGCGAGAACCGAGAAGGCACGCCCGAATCGCGATCCGGACCGCCCTCTGACTCGTTCGGTGCTTACTTCTTCATTTCCGACGCGGCAGCGTCGGCAGCCTTGCCGGCGGCAGCAGCGGCTGCAGCCGCGGCGGCGTCCACACCGGAAGCGGCCATGTCGGAAGCGCCCGACGCTGCGGAAGCAGCCATGTCGGCAGCGCCCGAGGCGGCCATGTCAGCAGCCGGTGCGGCGACGACGACAGGGGCCGGCGCGGGGGCCGGGGCAGGGGCAGCTTCTTCTTTCTTGCCGCAGGCCGCGAGGGCAACGACAACAACCAGGGAAGCCAACAGATGCGACTTGTTCATATTCATCCTCAATCAAAAATAGGTATTTACCGGCCGTTGTGGAACTCTTTGCAGCATTGAGCCCAGCATTCAGGGATCGCAGCTCTCGCTCTAAGTGGCTCGCTGCAACCAGCCGGAGAGTATACCGGGGCAAGGGAAATTCCCTATAAACCGAGCGTCGTGACTGGCAGCGCCTCGACCGAACGTTGCAAAATTGCATCAATTCTTTCGCGCGCGACCACCGCGGCCGCGGGGTCGCGCGACAGCCGCCCGAGACAGCGTACCGGATCGTCAAGTTGGAGCGTTAACGCCCCCGGCGCAAGCAGCATCACCGGCATGTCGTCGGCCGGCGTTTCGGCGGCGGCCCGGCAACTTACGACATGTGCCCACTGGTTGCGCCAGCGCACCCAGCGCGAATGGCGCCGTGCCACCTCGTCGAAGTGCACCGCAACGAGCGTCAGTCGTCGGTTGCCGCCGATCCATTGCGTCAGGCTGTCGACCACGGCGCGCTCGCCGAGCGGCCATTGCGCGAAGTCCGGATCACACAGGATCAGCTCCCGCCAGCCGGCGCCTGCGGCCTCCGCAAGGCCCGCGCGCAACGCGGCCTCGAAATTCTTGCGTCCATCGATCAGGTCTGCAACTTCCATCTTCAAGCCCCTAAGCCGTCCCTGGGGACGCCGTGCAGCCAACCAGCACGCGCCCATTCCTCGATCAGCCGGCGCGCGTCGCGAGTCAGACGCTGCATTTCCTTTGCACCGAGTTCGCGGCAGTCGGCCAGGCTGCGCATGAGTCGGGCGTCGCGACCACCGGCGAGGTAGGACTCGCCGTTCAGATAGATGCGCGAATCGTCGTAGAGCATGCGGCTGCGCCGGTCGAGCACGATGCCGCCATCGAGCACGACCGCCCCACCCGCGTCGAAGCTCACGCGCGGCTTGGGTTCGCTCAACACTTCGCCGAGCGCGCACGCAAGCGCCGGCGCATCGCTGACGAAGCGCACGACAGCATCAGTCGCGAACGCCAACAAAGCAGGTGGAATGCGGCCGGGCGCCTCGGTCGCGGGCTGGCGTGGGTCGCGGTAGAGCGCGTCGCTCTCCGGCGCCTCGGTCTCGTCGAGCGCGCGCTGCAGCACGCTGCGCGCGAGCTCCTCGCGACCCGGCGCGCGCATGCCGATCGAGCAGGTCACGCAGTCCGCGCCAAGCGCAACACCATCGTGGCCCCAACCGGGCGGCAGGTAGAGCATGTCGCCAGGCTCGAGCACCCACTCCAACTCGGGCTCGAATCGACGCAGTATCTTGAGGGGCAGATCGGGGATGAGGCTGGTGTCGCCTTGGCGTCCGATCCGCCAGCGGCGTCGGCCGCTCGCCTGCAACAGAAACACATCGTAGGAGTCGACGTGCGCACCGACCCCGCCGCCATCGCTTGCATACGAGATCATCAGGTCGTCGAGCCGCGCCTCAGGGACGAAACGGAAGCGGTCGAGCAACGCGCGCGCCGCTTCGACATGCAGGTCGACCCCTTGTACCAGCAGCGTCCACCCGGGGCGGGACAGCGGCGGCAATGCACGGCGCGGGATCGGCCCGTGGCGCAGCCGCCAGCGCGCACCGTCGCGCACCAGCAGGCGGGATTCGACCGCGTCGTCCTGCGCGAGCGCGAACAGCGCCGTACGTGAAAGCGGCGGCGCAAACTCGGGTATCGCCTGGCGCACGAGCAGCGGCCGTTTGTGCCAATGCCGGCGCATGAAGCGCGCCGGCGACAGCCCGCCGAGCAGCGCGATCGGCTGGTCGTTGTCCATCGCGGGATTGTGCCGCGACGCGTGGCGCGCCAAGACCGCTGTGCGATCATCGACGCATGCTGATCACCGCACCCTGCGTCGTCACGCTCAGTTGGCGGCTCGAAGACACCATGGGCAACCTGATCGACGAGCTCGAGGAGCCGGTCGAGTTCTTCTACGGCGGCGATGACTTGCTCGCAAAGGTCGAAGAAGTGCTCGCCGATCAGGAAGCGGGGTTTCACACCCGTATCCAGCTCGAGCCGGAGCACGCCTTCGGTGACTACGACGCCGCTCTCGTCTGCTTCGAGGACCGCGCGCTGTTCCCGCCGGAGATCGAAATCGGCATGCGGTTCGAGTCACTCCCCGCGGGATGCGCCACCGAAGGCATGCCGGCCGACACGATCTACACCGTCACTGAACTCTATCCTGACCATGTGGTGCTCGATGGCAACCACCCGCTCGCCGGTATCGCGCTGCGGCTGGACCTGACGGTACGCGACGTTCGCGCGGCAAGCAGCGAGGAAATCGAGCGCCGCAGCGTCGGCGAGGTGTCCTTCATGGTGCAGTCCGGCGGCGCTGACGGCGCGCTGCGACACTGACCGATCGATCAGGCTGACCCGGTAGACCCGAAGCCGCCGCTGCCGCGGTCGGATACATCGAAGTCGGCGACCCGCCGAAAAGCCGCCTGCACCACCGGAACGATGACGAGTTGCGCGATGCGCTCCATCGGTCGGATCGTGAACGCGCTCGCACCGCGGTTCCAGCAGCTCACCATCAGCGGCCCCTGGTAGTCCGAGTCGATCAGGCCCACGAGGTTGCCGAGCACGATGCCGTGCTTGTGGCCAAGACCCGAGCGCGGCAGGATCATCGCCGCCAGCCCCGCATCACCGATGTGGATCGCAAGGCCCGTCGAGATGAGTTGCGTCTGACCCGGTTCGAGCACGAGGGGTGCGTCGATGCACGCGCGCAGATCGAGCCCCGCGCTGCCCGGCGTCGCATAAGCGGGCAGCTCGGCGGCCATGCGCTCGTCGAGCACCTTGACGTCGATGACGGTCATGCGGCGGGCGATGCGAGGCGCACGGCGATCTCGGCCACCAGCGCGCGCGCCAGTGTGAGCTTGTCTGCACGCGGCAGTTCTCGCTCGCCGTCCGCATCGACGAGCGTCAGCGTGTTGTCTTCGCGGCCGAAGGTGGCCGGGCCGAGATTCGCGACGATCAGCGGCACGCCCTTGCGCACGCGCTTGTCACGCGCGTTCTTGATCAGATCGTGGCTCTCGGCGGCAAAGCCGACGCAATAGGGCGCATCGGGCAACCGCGCGACGGCAGCGAGGATGTCGGGGTTCTCGACCATCGCGAGGGCCGGCGCCGATTCGCCGAGTTGCTTCTTCACCTTGCGCTCGGAAGCCGAGACCGGACGCCAATCGGCGACCGCAGCGGTCGCGATGAAGACGCTGTGACGCGCTGCTTGCGGCAGGATCGCGTCGTGCATCTGCTGGGCCGTCGTGACGTCGATGCGGCGCACGCCGCGCGGCGTCGGCAGGTGTACCGGGCCGGCGACGAGCGTCACCGCGGCTCCCGCCTCGGCGGCGGCGCGCGCGATCGCGAAACCCATCTTGCCGCTCGACAGGTTGGTGATGCCGCGCACCGGATCGAGCGGCTCGAACGTCGGCCCGGCGGTGATGAGCACGCGCTGGCCGACGAGCAACTTGGGTTGGAAGAAGGCGATCAGTTCTTCGAGCAGTTCTTCGGGTTCGAGCATGCGGCCATCGCCGACTTCACCACAGGCCTGATCGCCACTGCCCGGGCCGAGCAGCATTGCGCCATCGGCACGCACCTGCGCCGCATTGCGCTGGGTGGCAGGGTGCGACCACATCTCGCGGTTCATCGCCGGCGCAAACAGCAGCGGGCAGCGCTCGATCGGTCGCGCCAGGCACAGCAGGCTCAGCAAATCGTCCGCCACACCGTGCGCTAGCTTGGCAATGAAGTCTGCACTCGCCGGCGCAACAAGAATCGCGTCGGCCTCGCGCGAGAGGTTGATGTGCGCCATGTTGTTCGGCTCGCGCGCGTCCCACTGGCTGGTCGCGACCGCGCGATCCGACAGCGCCTGCATCGTCACCGGCGTGATGAACTGCGCCGCCGCCTCGGTCATCACAACCTGCACCGTCGCGCCCGCCTTCACGAGCCGGCGCGTCAGCTCCGCCGCCTTGTAGCAGGCGACGCCGCCCGAGAGCCCGAGCACGACATGGCGGCCGGCGAGTTCCTGGCTCTCGTTCATGGCGTGGGCGCTCGGCATTCGATCATGGCGCGAAATGTAGCAGCCGCAAGAGCCTCATCGCGCCGCAACGGCACTACAGCAACACGATGTCGTACTGTTCCGGTGACCCCACCGGATCAGCCCGCAGCGAGATCGGTTTGCCGATGAATTCGGAGAGTCCGGCGAGGTGCGCGCCCTCCTCGTCGAGCAACATCTCGACCACTGCGGGAGCGGCGACGACGCGGAACTCCTTCGGGTTGAACTGGCGCGCTTCGCGGAGGATCTCGCGCAGAATCTCGTAGCACACGCTGCGTGCGGTCTTCACCTGGCCCTTGCCCTCGCAGGTCGGGCAGGGTTCGCACAGCATGTGGGCGAGTGACTCGCGCGTCCGCTTCCTCGTCATCTCGACGAGACCAAGTTGCGTGAAGCCGCTCACCGTCGTCTTCGTGCGGTCGCGCGCGACCTGTTTGCGCAGTTCGGCGAGCACCGCGGACTGATGATCCTCGCGCACCATGTCGATGAAGTCGATGATGATGATGCCGCCCAGGTTGCGCAGGCGCAGCTGGCGCGCCATGGCCTGCGCCGCTTCGAGGTTGGTCTTGAAGATCGTGTCGTCGAAGTTTCGCGCGCCGACGTAGCCGCCGGTGTTGACGTCCACCGTCGTCAGGGCCTCGGTCTGGTCGATGATCAGGTAGCCGCCGGACTTCAGCTCGACCCGCCGCGCGAGAGCAAACGCGATCTCCTCGTCGATCTTGTGCAGGTCGAAGATCGGTCGCTCGCCGCTGTAGAGTTCGAGCTTCGCGACCGAGGTCGGCGTGAACTCGGCACCGAAGGCGCGCAGGCGCTCGAACTGCTCACGCGAATCGATGCGCACGGATTGGGTCACGTCGTTCACCAGGTCGCGCAGCACGCGTTCGGCAAGGCTCAGGTCCTGGTGCAGCAAGGTGCCCGGCGGAGACTTGAAGCTGCGTTCGCGCACCGCGGCCCAGGTCTTGCGCAGGTAGTCAATGTCCTCCGCGAGTTCCGCATCGGTCGCCTCTTCGGCGTTGGTGCGCAGGATGAAGCCGCCGCCCTCGCCGGCAAGCGCTTGCACGCGCGCGCGCAGCTCCTCGCGCAGTTCTTGAGACCCGATCTTCTGGCTGATGCCGATGTGATCGTCCTGAGGAAGGAAAACGAGCAGGCGCCCTGCGATGCTGATCTGCGTCGAAAGCCGCGCGCCCTTGCTGCCGATCGGGTCCTTCAGGATCTGGACCATCAGCGTCTGGCCTTCGAACACGAGCTTCTCGATCGGCAGCGGCGGCACCCCATTGGACGTGCCGTTCTCGCCTCGCGCCGTCGCGCCGCCAGCGCCGCGCGCCGTGCCGTTGATCTGCAGATCGGCCACGTGCAGGAAGGCCGCGCGCTCCAAGCCAACGTCGATGAACGCCGACTGCATGCCGGGCAGCACGCGCACGACGCGCCCGGTGTAGATGTTGCTGACGCGGCCTCGCGCGGCGGAGCGTTCGATGTGCAATTCCTGCACCGCGGCGTTCTCGACGACCGCAACCCGCGTCTCCTGCGGCGTCCAGTTGATGAGGATGTCTTGCATGGGAGCCTGGCGATCGTCTCGTTCGTTCGTCGTCGTCCCGGGGCCTTCTCAGAAACCCACGCCGGCCTGTCGAAGCAGCAGAGCAGTCTCGTGAAGGGGCAAACCCATGATACCGGAGTGACTGCCTTCGATGCGGGTGATCCAGCGTGCCGCGCCGCCCTGGATTGCATAGGCGCCAGCTTTGCCGAAGGGCTCGCCACCGTCGACGTAGCGGCTCAGTTCATCAACGGGCAGATCGCAGAATCGCACAACGGAAACATTCGTCAAAAGCTTCGTTCTGCGACCCTCCGCCACAGCGACCGCGGTCAACACGCGATGGCTGCCGCCCGAGAGCAGGCGCAATGTCGCAAGCGCCTCGGCGGCGTCGGCCGGCTTGCCGAGAATGCGTCGGCCGAGCGCAACCGTCGTGTCAGCGCACAGGATCGGCGCGGGCGGCAGCCCGCGGCGCACGAGGCGCCGGCGGGCAGCCGCCAACTTGGCGCGGGTGACACGCTCGACGTAGGCCTTCGGCAACTCGCCTGCGCGGGTCGCCTCTAGCACTTCTACATCCTCGTCGGCGTCCGCGAGCAGCGGCTCGTGGGCCACGCCGAGCAGGTCGAGCAACTCGCGTCGACGCGGGCTCTGCGAGGCGAGGTAGATGAAGCCGTGGCGCGCGCTGCGAGGCGTCATGACCGCCTCCGGCTCAGTCCGCCCACTCTTGCTTTCACAGCGCCCAGGCGGACGACGTGTCGGGGGCACCTCATTCACGGTGATACGGATGGTTGGTCGTCACCGACCATGCGCGGTAGAGCGCCTCCGCGAGCAGGACGCGTGCGAACGCATGCGGCAAGGTCAGATCCGAAAGGCGCAGTGTCTCGTCTGCGCTCGCCTTGACCGCAGCCCCCAGGCCGTCTGGGCCGCCGATCACGAGCGCCACGTCGCGCCCGTCAGCCATCCAGGCGCGCAGTCTTCCGGCAAGCTGCTGCGTCGTTACGGATCGACCGTGCTCGTCCAGCACGACGCGGCGCACACCGCGCGGAATGGCCGCCTCGATGCGTTCCCCCTCGGCTGCCATCAACTGAGCCGCACTGCGTCCGCTGCGCGGCTCGGCCTTGCAGGCCTTGAGCTCGAGCCTGAGTTCGGGCGGAAAGCGTCTTGCGAATTCCTGGTACGCGGTAGCGGCCCAGGCCGGCTGGCGCTGGCCGACCGCGACCAGCCAGAGCTTCATACCTTGCGGCGAACGGTCTTGGTTGCTGGCGTGACACGTTTGGTCGCAGGCGCCGGGCGTGATGCGGAGGCGCTTGCGGCAGTCGATGCCCGCTTCACCCCCACACTGCGCGTCACGACCTTTCGCTGCGGCGCGGCACGCTTCGCAGCTGCCGGCATGGACGCGTTTGGTTGTGCCGCGGTCGAAGCCGCACGCTTGCGCGGGGCTGCTGAAATCGCACGCTTGGGCGTCGGAACAGGCTTCGCCCTGGCGGCGGCGGGCTTCGATTTGCGCGATGTGGCGGCGACTTTTGGTTCGGGTTCAGCAGCCTTCACGAGCCGTGCAGGCGTGCCGTCGAGCTTCAAGCGCACAGGCTTGTCACCCCAGATCTCCTCGAGGTGGTAGTAGTCGCGGATGCTTGGCTGCATCAGGTGCACGACGGCGGCGCCGCAGTCCACGATGATCCACTCGCCGTTGTCCTCGCCCTCGGTGCGCGAATGACCGAAGCCCTTGGACTTCACCGCATCGCGCACACTGGCCGCAAGGGCCCTGGTCTGCCGGTTGCTCGTGCCCGACGCGATGATCACGCGTTCAAACAGCGGCGACAGATGTTCGGTGTTGAAGACGACGATGTTGTGGCCCTTCACTTGTTCCAACCCATCGACGATGGCGCGTTGCAGTTTTCGAATGTCCATTCAGCTCCTGGGGAGGTTGTCGTAAAGCCCGTGCTCGGCAATATAGCGCGCGACCGGGGCGGGCACCAGCGAGGCGATGCCCTGCCCCGCAGCGATGCGCTGTCGGATCTCGGTCGAAGAGATCGTTGTCGGCGCAAGCGGCACCTCTTCCACGGTAACACCGGCGGCGCGCAATTCGGGGGGCACCACCGGTACCACACCGGCGCGATTCGCGACAGCGATTGCAACCTGCGACACGAGCTCGCGCCAGCGATACCAGGTCGGCAGATTCGCGAGTTGATCCTGCCCGAGCAGCAGCCACCAGCGAGCCGTCGGCTGGCGGCCCTGCAACTCGAGCACCGTGTCGACCATGTAGCTCGGCCCTTCGCGATCGACTTCGCAGAGGTCGATCCGCTGGCGGTCCGAGCCCGCGAGCGCCAGCCGCAACATCTCGACGCGGTCCACCGCAGACGTCAGCACGCGCGTCTTCTGCCAGGCGTTGCCGGTCGGGACCCAGATCAGTTCATCCAGTCCGAGGCCCTTCATCGCAGTGCGCGCGAGCGCAAGGTGCGCGTTGTGCACCGGATCGAAGCTGCCGCCGAAGATTCCAACCTGCGCCGCGCGGCGCCCGGCTGCCGGTCGCGCTTCAGTCACCGCGTCGCTGCTCGTTCGCCCAGTCGCGCGGACGCAGAAAGTCGCTGTAGAGCCGCGCCTCGGGCGATCCCGCTTGGGGCTGCCAGTCGTAGCGCCACTTCGCGATCGGTGGCATCGACATCAGGATCGCCTCGGTCCGCCCCCCGGATTGCAATCCGAAGTGCGTGCCGCGATCCCAGACCAGATTGAACTCGACGTAGCGTCCGCGCCGGTAGGCTTGGAAGTCACGTTCGCGCTCGCCAAACACCATCTCGCGACGGCGTCCCACGATCGGCAGGTAGGCACCGAGGAACGCGTCGCCGACCGCGCGGATCAGCGCGAAGCCGTTGTCGAATCCGCCGTCGGCGAAGTCGTCGAAGAACACGCCGCCGATGCCGCGCGGTTCGGCGCGGTGCTTCAGAAAGAAGTACTCGTCGCACCACTGCTTGAAGCGCGGGTACAGCTCGTCTCCAAGTGGCGCGAGCGCTTCCCGGTTCACCCGATGGAAGTGAATCGCGTCCTCCTCGAAACCGTAGTAGGGCGTCAGGTCCATTCCGCCGCCGAACCAGCTCACCGCTTCGCGTCCCTCGGGCAGCGCGGCAAACATGCGCACGTTCATGTGCACCGTCGGCACAAAGGGGTTGCGCGGATGCAGCACGAGCGAAACACCGAGCGCTTCGAAAGGCGCGCCGGCGAGTTCGGGCCGATGCTGCGTCGCGGAAGGCGGCATCGCCGTGCCACGCACATGGCTGAAATTGCAGCCGCCCCGCTCGAAGAGCGCACCGTCCTCCACGAGCCGGGTGATGCCGTCACCCTGGAGCCTGTCGCCCGGCTCGCGCATCCACGCGTCGCGCAAGAAAGCCTTGCCATCCGCTGCCTCCAAGGCGTCGACGATGCCGGCCTGCAAGCCGAGCAGGTAGACGCGGACCGACTCGGTGTCCAAGGCGCTCAATGCCTGATCGCGCGGTAGCCGATGTCGCCGCGGTACTGTGCGCCGTCGAAGCGGATCGACGACAGCGCGTCGTAAGCGCGCTGCTGCGCGACCTTGACGGAATCGCCGAGTGCGGTGACGCACAGCACACGTCCGCCGGCGGTGACTGTCTGGCCTTCGCGCTGCGCCGTGCCGGCGTGGAACACCATCTGATCGGTGTCGTCCGCCGGCAGTCCGCTGATCGCGTCGCCGTTGCGTGGCGTTTGCGGATAGCCGGCCGCCGCCATCACGACACCGAGCGCGACGCGCCGGTCCCACTGCAATTCGACCTGATCGAGCGTGCCGTCGGTCGCGTGCATCAGCACCTCGAACAGATCGCTCTTCAGGCGCATCAGGATCGGCTGCGCCTCGGGGTCGCCCAGCCGCGTGTTGAACTCGAGCGTGCGCGCCTGACCCCGTGCGTCGATCATCAGCCCTGCATAGAGAAAGCCGGTGAACGGGATGCCGTCGCGCGCCATGCCGGCGATGGTCGGCAAGATGATCTCGTGCATCACCTTCGCATGCACGTTGGGCGTGACGACCGGCGCCGGCGAATACGCTCCCATTCCCCCAGTGTTCGGGCCGGCATCGCCGTCGAGCAGCCGCTTGTGGTCCTGGCTCGTCGCGAGCGGCAGCACGTGCTGCCCATCGCACAGCACGATGAAGCTCGCTTCCTCGCCGACCAGGCATTCCTCGACCACCACGCGTGCACCTTCCGCGTTGTGCTGAACGCCGGCCGCCGAGTTGATCTGCAGCATCGCGTCGATCGCAGCGTGCGCCTCGTCGACCGTTGCCGCGACAACCACGCCCTTTCCGGCGGCCAGGCCGTCGGCCTTCACGACGATCGGCGCACCGACCTTCGCCACATGCGCATGCGCAGCTGCGGCATCGGTGAAGGTCGCGTACAGCGCGGTCGGGATCGCGTGGCGCTGCATGAAATCCTTCGCGAACGCCTTCGAGCTTTCGAGCTGTGCGGCCGCGCGGGTCGGCCCGAAGATGCGCAATCCGCGGGCGCGGAATTCGTCGACCACGCCGGCTGCGAGCGGCCCCTCCGGTCCGACCACGGTGAGCGCGATCTTCTCGGCCTGCGCAAAGTCGGCCAGCGCGCGCACGTCCGTGATCGGCACGTTCTGCAGGCGTACATCGCGCGCCGTACCGCCGTTGCCGGGCGCGACGAACACCTTCTGCACGCGCGGCGACGCGGCAAGCTTCCACGCCAGTGCGTGTTCGCGTCCCCCACCGCCGATGACGAGGACCTTCATGCCGGCAATTCGGCGTTGTGATAAACCTCTTGCACGTCGTCCAGGTCTTCGAGCACGTCGAGCAGCTTTTGCATGCGCGCGGCGTCGTCGCCGGCGAGTTCTACGGGGTTCTCGGGGCGCATCGTCACCTCGGCAAGCTCCGGCTTCAGGCCCGCCGCTTCGAGCGCAGTCTTGACGGCCTCGAAGTCCGGTTGCGCACACAGTACCTCGACCGCGCCGTCGCCGTCGGTCAGCACGTCCTCGGCGCCCGCTTCGAGCGCGACCTCCATCACCTTGTCCTCGCTCGTGCCGGGCGCGAACACGAACTGACCGCAATGCTTGAACTGGAAGGCGACCGAGCCGTCGGTGCCGAGATTGCCGCCGTACTTGCTGAAGGCGTGACGCACCTCGGCGACCGTGCGCACGCGGTTGTCCGTCATGCAGTCGACGATCACGGCCGCGCCGGCAATGCCGTAGCCCTCGTAGCGGATCTCCTCGTAGTTCACGCCCTCGAGGTTGCCGGTCGCCTTGTCGATGTTCTTCTTGATCGTGTCGGCGGGCATGTTCGCCGCCTTCGCCTTCTCGACGGCGAGGCGCAGGCGCGGATTCATGCCCAGATCGCCGCCGCCTTGGCGCGCGGCAACCATGATCTCGCGGATGATGCGGGTCCAGACCTTGCCGCGTTTCTCGTCCTGGCGGCCCTTTCGATGCTGGATATTGGCCCACTTGGAATGTCCCGCCATGATCGAAGAGTGCTCCTGGGTGCGATGCCGCTTGCGGCGAGAACTTTGGCTAGACTGCAATTTTACGTTCCCAACCAAGGGGTGCCGCGATGTCCGAACCCATCCTCGTCGCGCAGCGCGAGCAGACGCTGTGCGAACTGCTCCCCGCGTTCGCCAACCGGCACGGCCTCGTCACCGGCGCCACCGGCACCGGCAAGACGATCACGCTGCAGACGCTGGCCGAGGGCTTCAGCCTGCGGGGCGTGCCGGTCTTCCTGGCCGATGTGAAGGGCGACCTGACCGGCATCAGCCAGGCAGGGAGCATCCCGCCCAAGCTTGCAGCGGTACTGAAGGAACGCGGCATCGATCCACCCTTGGCCGTCGCCTGCCCGACAACGTTGTGGGACGTGTTCGGCGAGCAAGGCCACCCGGTCCGAGCAACGGTGAGCGATCTCGGTCCGTTGTTGTTCGCGCGCATGCTCGCGCTGAACGAGACGCAGGCGGGCGTGCTGCAACTCGTCTTCAAGGTCGCCGACGACAACGGCCTGCTGTTGCTCGACCTGAAGGACCTGCGCTCGATGCTCCAGTATGTCGGCGACAACGCCGCGCAGATCAAGACGAGCTACGGCAATGTCAGCGCGGCGAGCATCGGCGCGATCCAGCGCGGCTTGCTCCAGATCGAGGAACAGGGTGGCGAGAAGTTCTTCGGCGAGCCGATGCTCGACATCGCCGACTTCATGCAGACGAGTGACGGCAAGGGCGTCGTCAACATCCTCGCCGCCGACAAGCTGCTCGCCGCGCCGCGCCTGTACGCCACCTTCCTGTTGTGGCTGCTGTCCGAACTGTTCGAGGCGCTGCCCGAGGTGGGCGACCTTCCGGCGCCAAAGCTGGTGTTCTTCTTCGACGAGGCGCACCTGCTGTTCAAGGACGCGCCGACGGCACTCGTCGAGCGCATCGAGCTCGTCGTGCGGCTCGTGCGCAGCAAGGGCGTCGGCGTCTATTTCGTGACGCAGAACCCGCTCGACATCCCCGACGCCGTGCTCGGCCAGCTCGGCAACCGCGTGCAGCATGCCCTGCGAGCATTCACGCCGCGCGATCAGAAGGCGGTCAAGTCGGCCGCCGACACGATGCGGCCCAACCCGGGACTCGATATCGGCGCGGCGATCACCGAACTCGGCGTCGGCGAGGCGCTCGTGAGCTTTCTTGACGCCAAGGGCCGGCCGTGCCCGACCGAGCGCGCTTTCGTGCTCGTTCCCGGCAGCCAGATCGGGCCCATCACCCCGACAGCAGCGCCAGACCCTGCTCGCCAACTCACTCGTCGCCGGCACCTACGAGAAGGCGGTCGACCGCGAGTCGGCATTCGAAATCCTCAAGTCGCGCGCAACGGCAGGCGCCGGCAGCGCGCCGACGGATGCCGAACGAGGTGCCGGCGCGCCCACCCCCACTGCGGGCGGTGCGGGCAACACGCCGACCGGCGGCGGCATGTTCGACGAGCTCAAGGGTGTCCTCTTCGGCTCGACCGGCCCGCGCGGCGGCAAGCACGAGGGACTCGCCGAATCGGCAGCCCGCTCGGCCATGCGCAGCATGGGCTCGTCGGTTGGCCGCGAAATCGTGCGCGGCGTGCTCGGCTCGCTGCTCGGCGGCTCGCGCAGGCGCTAGTTCGCGGCGCCGCCGCGTGCAGGCGTGCCCCGCTGGCGCCTCCGGTGCCGAGCGGCCGGGGCGTGTCACTCTGCGACGCCGGGCTGACACGCAGCAGGATTGCGACTACTATGGGGAAAGACAACTGTGGCGCGCATGACGCGCCACCCCCGATGCTCCGGAGAGCGCGATGAAGAGTCTTTCCGCGATGTTGACGATGACGTGCGCGCTGCTTGGCGGCTGCGCCACGGCGCCCGCGCCACAGCCCGACGCCTCCTTGTTCGCCGACGCCAAGTTCGCGCCCGCCTCGGAGCCGATTCGCGCCGAAGAAGTCTTCGCGCTCAGCCCCGAGATGAAGGCCTATCTCGCTGGCGGCATCGCCGGCCGGCTGAGCAGCCACGGACGCACCGAGGTGCTGGTCGATGCGCTCTACAAGAAGAGCGAACTGAGGCTCGAGTACGACTCGGTGATGACGCGCAACGCCGCGCAGGCCTTCGCCGCGCGCTCCGGCAACTGCCTGTCCCTCGTCATCATGACCGCTGCGTTCGCCAAGGAACTCGGCATCCCTGTGCGCTACCAGAGTGTCGTGACCGATGAGTTGTGGGGCCGCAACGGCGACATCGACTTCGTCATCGACCACATCAACATCACGCTCGGTCAGCGCATGGGCGGGCAGATATGGGCTGGGCGATTCACCGAGGCGGTGACGATCGACTTCCTGCCGCCCGCGGATCTGCGCGGCCAGAGGCAATACGTGCTCAGCGAGGCGACCGTGCTCGCGATGTACATGAACAATCGCGCCGCCGAGTCGCTCGCGCAAGGCCGCGTCGAAGACGCGTACTGGTGGGCGCGGGAGGCCATCGTGCAGGATCCCGGATTCGTTCGGGCGGCTCAACACATTGGGCGTCGTCTACCGCCGCCACGGTGACCTGGCCGAGGCCGAGCGGACGCTGCGAACCGCCTACGCGCAGCAGCCTTCGAATCCGCAGATCGTGTTCAACCTCGCGCAGGTGCTTTCCGACCAGGGGCACATCGCCGAGGCGCAGACGCTGCGCACGCGCCTCGCACAGTTGCAGCCGGAGGCCCCCTTCAGCTACTTCGATCGCGGCCGCCTTGCATTGCGCAACGGCGACGCGAAGGCAGCGCGCGACCTCTTCCAGCGCGAAGTCGATCGCGTGCCCTACAACCCTGAGTTCCACTACTGGCTCGCGGTGGCCCACGCCAAGCTCGGCGACGTACCCGCGGCGCGCCAGCAGCTCGAGGAAGCGATGGCGTCCAGCGCGACGCGCAGCGACCGCGAGCTCTACGCTGCCAAGCTCGAACGCATCCGCTCCCACGCAACGCAATAGCCCCACTGCCAGGCGGGGCCGGATCGTCGCGGACGCCTCGCCCCGTCACTTCGCACCGACATCTCGCGCCGCACAGCGCACGCTTCGCGCAGCCAGCCAGCCGTTCGTCGCGTCGCACTGGCACGCTCTCGAAGATGCCGGCACAGTGGCTGCCTGGCCGATCCGGCCGAGCCACAGGAGCGCTTCGATGCTGATCCAGATTCTTCAGGGGACGCCCGTCTGGGTGTGGGGTTTGTTGGCACTGCTCGTAACCCTCGGCGTTTGGCAATCGATGCCGCGCCGCGTGAGCGCGCGCCGCGTCCTGATCGTGCCGGGCGTGATGCTCGCGCTCTCGCTGGCCGGCGTGGCGAGCACTTTCGGTGCGCGGCCCCTCGCCCTCGCCGCCTGGGCGGCCGGCATCGCGCTCGCAGTCGTCCTCGGGCTCGATGCCGTCGCCCCGCGCGGCGCGCGCTGGACGCCTCAGGCGGCACGATTCGAGCTGCCCGGAAGTTGGCTACCGCTGGGTCTGATCCTCGGCCTCTTCTGCATCAAGTACGGCGTCGGCGTCAGCCTCGCGATCACACCGGCCCTGGCCTCGAACACGCCATTCGAAGTCGGGTGTCGCCTTCGCCTACGGCGTCTTCAGCGGCCTGTTCGCGGCGCGGGCGATCGCCCTGCGGCGGCTGGCCGCGCGAACCTGACTTTATCCGCCCGAGAATCCCTTCCCATGTACAACGCCGCCAATCTCCCGAAGGCAGCGCAAGCCAATTCGAATCGCTTCTGGCGGCGCGCGCTGCGCATCGCGACCTTGCTCGTCGTCATCTCGCTCGCGATCGCATTCTTGTTCTCGCAGCGCTTCTGGATCGGGTTCGTCTATTCGATGTCAATTGGGACCGGCTGCTGGTTCTTCATCCAGAGCGGGCTCGTGCTTGCCGCGCGCTGGTTACAGCGCGCTGTTCCGGTCGACGAGCGCAGCGACTGGCCAGGCTGGGGCGCGATGGTGGTCGTCCTCCCCGTCGGCACCGTGCTCGGCTATACGCTCGGCAATGCGGTCGCCAACCTTGTGCTCGGCTTCGATTCAGCGGGGCCTCTGACGAGCAACCCGCGCCAGGCGCTGGCGATGCTCGCCTTCGCTCTCGTGCCGGGGATCGGAGTGACGTACTTCTTCCGCTCACGCGCGCGCATCGCCGAGACCGAAGCGCGCGCCCTGACGGCGCAGCGCGAAGCGGCCGAAAACAAGTTGCGCCTGCTCGAATCGCAACTCGAGCCGCACATGCTCTTCAACACGCTCGCCAACCTGCGCGTGCTGATCGCCGCCGACCCGCCCCGCGCGCAGGCGATGCTCGACCAGTTGATCGCGTTCCTGCGCGCGACGCTGGCCGCTTCGCGCACCGGCACGCATTCGCTCGCAGCCGAGTTCGCGCGCCTCGGCCGACTACCTGGCACTGATGCAGGTGCGCATGGGCGAGCGCTTGCGCTACGACTTCGACCTGCCGCCGCAACTCGCCGACGCCGCGGTGCCACCGCTGCTGCTGCAGCCGCTGGTCGAAAACAGCATCAAGCACGGGCTCGAGCCGAGCGTCACCGGCGGGCGCATCATGGTCAGCGCAGCACGCGAAGGCGCGCAACTCGTGTTGCGCGTTCGCGATACCGGCCCCGGCCCGGGTGAGGCTACGACCGCGGGCACGCAGTTTGGGCTTTCGCAGGTCCGCGCACGTCTGGCGGCGCTGCACGGTGCGGACGCCTCGCTCAAGCTCGAAGCATCGATCGACGCCGAAGGCGGCACGGTGGCGACGCTGCGGCTGCCGTTGAAGGCACGCGATTGACCGTGCCGGGGCGAATTCCCGCGCACCCAGCACGAAGGTATCCCAATGAACGCCACTGCCCTGATCGCCGAAGACGAGGCCTTGCTTCGCACCGAACTGCAGGCCGATCTGGCGCGACTGTGGCCGGGCTTAGCGTCGTCTCGAGCGTCGCCCACGGCGCAGCGGCCGTCGAGCAGGCCCTGGCGCTGCGGCCGCAGGTGCTCTTTCTGGACATTCGCATGCCGGGCATGAGCGGCCTCGAAGCCGCCCAGGCGCTCGCCGAAGACTGGCCCGAGGGCGTTGCCTTCCCGTTGATCGTTTTCGTTACCGCCTACGACCAGTACGCGCTGCAAGCTTTCGAGCGCGCGGCGTTCGACTATGTGGTCAAGCCCGTTCAGGCCGATCGTCTGGCGCGGACCTGCACCCGGTTGCAAACTGTGCTCGCCGCGCGTGCCGGTGCGCCGCAGGAGATCGACGAGACGCTTGCGCAGTTGCGCGACGTGCTCGCGGCGACCGGTGCCGGTGGGCAAGCGCGCAGCGCACAGCGGCTGAGCGTGATCCAGGCCGGCGTCGGCACCGCTATCCATCTGGTGCCGATCGACGAGGTGATCTACTTCGAGGCCGCAGACAAGTACGTGCGCGTCGTCACGGCAGAGCGCGAGCACCTGATCCGCACTTCGCTGCGCGAACTGATGCCCCAGCTGGACCCGCAGCGCTTCTGGCAGGTGCATCGCGGCACCGTGGTGCGTGCCGACGCGATCGCAACCGCAGTGCGCGAAGAGTCCGGCAAGCTCACGCTCAGCTCTGCGCGGTTCGCCCGACAAGCTCGTCGCGAGCCGGCTGTATGCGCACCTTTTCAAGGCCATGTAGCCGTTCACATCGCAACGTTTCGGAATACCCATCGCCCAACCCAAGAGGAGCTTTCGCATGAACCACCCCGACCGACCCGACGACATCGAAGCCCGCGCGCGTCGCCGCGTCGGCATGAAGATGGGCTTCTACATCCACGCCCTCGTTTACGTGCTCGTCAACCTCGGCCTGTTCGCCATCAACACGGTCAAGGGCGGGCATCACTGGGCGATCTGGCCGCTCGCGGGCTGGGGGCTCGGCCTGGCGATTCACGGCATCGTCACCTTTCTCAATCTGAGCGGCGAGGGCATGCGCGAGCGCATGCTCAAGGACGAGATCGAGCGCCTTCGGCGCAAGGGTTGAACCGGTTCGCCCCACAGCGCGTCGATAGAATCCGGCGCTTCACCCCAGAGGTGCGCCCTCCCTTCGCGCGCTCCGCCACATGAACGCCCCGAAAGACGAACCCAAGGCAGGCAATTTCCTGCGCGCGATCATCGAGCGCGATCTCGCCGCCGCCACCTACGCCAATCGCCATTTCGCCGGCACACCCGGCGATGCCGCGCATCACGCGGCCGGCCCGATCGATGCCGCACGCATCCGCACCCGCTTCCCGCCCGAGCCCAACGGCTACCTGCATATAGGCCATGCGAAGAGCATCTGCCTGAATTTCGGCCTCGCGCAGGACTACGACGGCGTGTGCCACCTGCGCTTCGACGACACGAACCCGGAGAAGGAGGAGCAGGAGTACGTCGACGCGATTCTCGATGCGGTGCGCTGGCTCGGCTTCGACTGGCAGGCGCACGGCGTCTCGCACCTCTACTACGCGAGCAACTATTTCGACTTCATGTACCGCGCCGCGGAAGCGTTAATCGAGGCCGGCCATGCCTACGTCGACGAGCAAACCGCCGACGAGATGCGGGCAAGCCGCGGCGACTTCAACACGGCCGGCACCGACAGCCCGTTTCGCGCCCGCACGCCGGCCGAGAACCTGACGCGCCTTCGCGAGATGCGCGACGGCAAGCTGGCCGATGGCGCCGCCGTGCTGCGCGCGAAGATCGACATGGCGAGCCCCAACATCAACCTGCGCGACCCGGCGCTCTACCGCATCAAGCGCGCGACGCACCACAACACCGGCGACATCTGGTGCATCTACCCGATGTACACCTATGCGCACCCGATCGAGGACGCGCTCGAAGGCATCACGCACAGCATCTGCACGCTCGAATTCGAGGATCAACGGCCGTTCTACGACTGGCTGCTCGACACGCTGTGCACGCTCGGCCTGCTCGCCCAGCCGCGCCCGCACCAGTACGAGTTCGCGCGCCTGAACGTCACCCACGTCATCACGAGCAAGCGCAAGCTGAGGGCGCTGGTCGACGAGGGCATCGTCGCCGGCTGGGACGATCCGCGCATGCCGACGATCGCCGGTTTGCGCCGGCGCGGCTACACGCCGGAATCGATCCGCATGATGTGCGAGCGTGCCGGGACGAGCAAGGCCGGTGGCTGGACCGACTATGCGAGCCTCGACATCGCGCTGCGCGAGGACCTCGACGCGAAGGCTGCACGTGCAATGGCGGTGCTCGACCCGCTGCGCCTCGTCCTCACGAACTGGGATGCGCTGATGGGCGCGGGCACGATCGACACCTGCGGCGCGCCGGTGCACCCGGCGCAGCCCGAGCGCGGGCGGCGCGCGTTCGGCATCGGGCGCGAGGTCTGGATCGAACGCGACGACTTCATGGAACAGCCTGCGAAGGGCTACTTCCGCCTCTTCCCCGGCAACCGGGTGCGCCTCAAGTACGGCCACGTGATCGAATGCACGGGCTGCACGAAGGACGCCGAAGGCCGCATCGTCGAAGTCCAGGCCACGCTCGTGCCCGACACCAAGAGCGGCACGCCGGGCGCCGATGCGGTCAAGGTCAAAGGCGTGATCACCTGGGTCGGCGTTGACGACGGCGTTGCCGCCGAGGTTCGTCTCTACGACAAGCTCTTCACCGATGAGCAGCCCGACGCCGGCGGGCGCGACTACAAGGCAAGCCTGAATTCGGACAGCCTGCGCGTGGTTTCGGCGATCGTGGAACCCACGCTTGCGACGGCGCGGCCCGACGACAAGTTCCAGTTCGAACGCCACGGCTACTTCGTTGCCGACCGCATCGACCACCGTGAGGAGCGGCTCGTGTTCAACCGGACGGCGACGCTGAGGGAGTCCTTCTCAAAATGAGCGTCGCAGCGGGCGGCATCTGAGCGTGCGACGCGTCTGCCGGTCGGCATCGCGTCCGCAAGCGACGCATACGCTCCGATGACGACAGCGCCGCGCGGCCTGCGCGTGATTGCGACGTTCGAAGCCAGCAAAGGGATCGTCGTGTTGCTGGCAGGCTTCGGCGCGCTCGCGATCTTCGACGACGGTGCGGCGCGCTTCGCGGATGCCCTCGTCCACCACCTGCACCTGAATCCGGCAAAAGGCATCCCGCGCATCTTCATCGCAGCGATGAGCGACACGTCGAGCCGGGAACTCCGCCTGCTCGCGCTTGGCGCGATCGCCTATTCAGTGCTGCGATTCGTGGAGGCCGCCGGCTTGTGGCTGGCCCGCGCCTGGGCGAAGTGGCTGTCGATCGCCAGCGGCTGCATCTACATCCCGTTCGAACTCGCTGGGCTCGCGGCCGGCGTGACGCTGTTCAAGCTGTGCGCACTCGCCCTCAACGCCGTCGTCGTCGCTTACATGGCGTGGACATTGCACCGCGATCGGCACCCGCGCTGACCTGCGGCCCGCGTCAGCTGCCGCTCACCTTGGCAAGCGCCCGCTTCTCCTCGATCTCCGCGAGCTTCGCTTTCGTTCCAGCATCGGCCGCCTCGAGTTGGCTTGTGCAACCGGGCTGGCACTCTTGCACAGACCTATTCCCGCAATTCGATTCGCACTGTTTGCGGATGCGCTCCTTGACCTCGCCCGACTCGCGCAGCAGGTCCTGTCGCATCCTGTCGAAGAAGGTATCGCGCGCTTGCGCTGTCGGAAACTCGACGGGAATCAGCGTGATCTTGACGAGGGGCGGATATTCGTGCGTCGCACCGCTTGCCGAATCGACGACCACGCCGATCAGTCCGCCAAAAAGCACGTTGCCGAAGGTCATGGCCTGGAACTCGCTTGCCAGGCTGCCGGCGGATTCCTGAAAACCGTCCTTCGTACAAGCAATGGCGATCACGCCCGAGCTCTTGCCTATGGATATCGAGCCTGGCGTCGGGTTCACGACTGCGAGCGGCTTGTCGTCCCGCGTGAGGCGACAGATCGCACCGCCCGGGTCGGTATCGACCGTCACCGTCTGGCTCGTGCCCTTGGTGATCGTCGCGCAACCGGAAGCCAGCATTAGCAAACCGGCCATGAAGACGGTCATCATGACTCTTCGCATCGTTGCACCTACCCGCGTCGGGATGTCGAGGACGCGCGATTCTATGCACGTGCAACGGAGGTGGAACAGGCGCCGCGGCCTTGCAGCGACTTCGTTGCGTCAGATCAATCGTGTTGTTTCGCGGCCTCGCGGCCAGGCGTGATCTCCACCGGCTCGACCTCATCGGCAAGCTCGATACCGAACACCTGGGCGTAGAAGCTCGCCTCGGCCTCGAGCGCGCGCTGGACGGTCTCCTTGCGCCGGAAGCCATGACCCTCTCCTTCGAACTCGATGTAGGCAACCGGTATCCCACGCGCCTTCAGGGCGGCGACCATCATCTGCGACTGCGCCGGCGGCACGACCTTGTCGTCCATGCCCTGAAAGAAGATCACCGGGCACTCGATCCGGTACGCGTGCTGTGCGGGAGAACGCTCGGCATAGAGCCGGTCACGCTCCGGCGGCGGCGCGACCAGCCATTCGGTGTAGCGCGACTCGAACTTGTGGGTATCGTCGTCGAGCGCCTTCAGGTCGCTCACACCGTAGTAGCTCGCACCCGCCTTGAAGACGCGATGGAAGGCGAGCGCCGACAGCGTGGTGAAGCCGCCCGCGCTGCCGCCGCGGATCGCCATGCGTTCGCCGTCGACGCGGCCGGCTGTGGCCAGATAGCGCGCGCCGGCCACGCAATCCTCGACATCGACCACCCCCCACTGGCCTTTCAGGGCGTCGCGGTACGCGCGCCCGAAGCCGGTGCTGCCGCCGTAGTTCACGTCGAGAACGGCGAAGCCACGGCTCGTCCAGTACTGATAGGCCAGGCGCAGGGCGCTCGTGGTCATGCTCGTCGGCCCGCCGTGGCTGAACACGATCAACGGTGGCAGCTCGCCCGCGGGCGCGGCGAAGTCGCGGTTGTGTGGCGGGTAGAAGAAGGCGTGCGCGGTGCGCCCGCCGTGGCTCGGGTAGGCGATGCGTTCGCCGGGCGAGAGATAACCCGCGTCCGGCAAGGCGTCGAGGCTGCGCGCGAGCACTTCGAAATCGCCCGTCGCGAGATCGATTCGAACCAATTGATCCGCCTCGCTCGCTGACGCGGCGATTGCGAACACGCATCCGGAGCCTGCGACGACGTCGTCGATCTTGGTGAACGGAGTCGCCATCTCCTCCGCGGCGCCGCTGCGTACGTCGATCCGCAGCAGCCGGCTCTGCCCTCGCTCGATGCAGCAGGCGGCGATCTCGTCGTCGCCCACGAAGACGTAGTTCGACTGCCCGAAGACCCACTGCGGCTGGCCGAACTCGGCCTCCATCGGGCACAGCGCAACGAGTCCCTCGGCGTCCACGCGGTACAGGTTCCACCAACCGCTGCGATCGGAGACGACGAACAGTTCGCCGCGCGGCGACCAGCGCGGCTGGCACAGCGATTCGCCCGAGCCCCCGGCGACCCGACGCGCCGCTGCGAGGCTGCCGTCGGCGGCGATGTCGGCAAGCCACAGTTCGGTCGCGTTCCACGGCATGTCGGGATGGTTCCAGCACAGCCAGGCGAGTCGCCGGCCGTCTGGCGAGAGACGAGGCGCGGCGTAGAAATCGAACCCGCTCGCGAGCACGCGGTTTTCGCCTTCGGTGCCGACTGCGGCGCCGAGCGCAATCTCGGCGATCGTGTTGCTCGACCCCTGGCCGTCGTGGGTATGGTCCTCGCGCACCGCGATCAACCGCTCGCGTTGGACGTCGAGCACGAAATCGGCATGGCGATGCGCGCTGTTGGTCGTCAGCGCGCGCGGCGCGGCGTCGCCGTGCTGCACGTAGACACGCTGGTCGGCGAAGTTGGAAAAGTAGATCGCGCCGCCAACAACCAGCGAGGCGCCGCCGCCGTACTCGTGGACGCGACTGCGCACGTTGAACGGCGCCGGCGTAACGATCGTGCGCCCACCGCCCTCGGCCGCGCGCACGACAGCGACGCGTCCACCTTCATCGGCCAGGCCTTCGAGCCAATAGACCTGGTCGCCGTCGACCTGCGGCGACCCGATCGGCCTCGACCCGGCCGCAATCTCGCGCGCCGAAAGCGGCGATCGCCAACTGCCGTAGGGTGCGATCTGGGGTGGGTTCATCGGTTCATCCTTGCGCGCCTGGAGGCGCCAGCACCGGCCCTTGTACCAGACCGACCCCCGGCGATCGACGGCATGGCGAGCCGTCCCGCCACGCGCGATGACACGCGAGGGCCGTCCAATGCAGAAGGGGCTCGACTCTCGTCGAACCCCTTGCTTGCAGAGCGACGCCAGACGACGTCGCTTGCTATTCCGCGTTGCCGCTTCAGGCAGCCACGGCGGCCTGGCGCTTGGCGCGCGCCTTCTTCGTCGCTGCAACCGCCTTGCGCGGCGCCGCGGCCTTGCGAACTGCGGTCTTGGTCGCCGCCGTCTTGCGAACGACCTTGCGCTTGGCGGTCGTGGCCGCCTTCTTCACAGTTGCGGCAGCCTTCTTCGCCGTGGCCTTCTTGCCACCAGCAACGCGCGCCAGTGCATCGGCACCTTCGACAACCTTGGCGGACACGGTGCGCGCGACTTGCGCGCCCGGCAGGCTGATGCGAACCGCAGCCTCGAGGCCGTTGACGACGATCGGGTTGTCGATCGTGGCAGCGAATTCGGCCACCTTGGTGACGCCACCGGCCATCGCGCTGGACGACACCTCGATCACCTTGTCGGTGCGCACGGCGACTTCGCCGACGCCCTTGACGATGATGTCCGACAGGTCGCCGCGAACTTGCGCGACAGTCTTCGTCAATTGCGGCGCGACCTTGCTTGTGCGCGGATAGACGTTCTTGTCGAGGCCGCCGTTGACGGCGTCGATCAGGCGCAAGCTGCCGACGCGATACGCGTTGACGGCAAACATGGCGGCGTTGCGGTAGTTCTCGATCGTTTCCAGCGTGACGCTGCTCAGGGTCTGGACGGTCATGGTCTTTGCTTTCGGAGTTGAGGTGAATATGGCTTCGCTCGATCCGTTCAACGATCTTGTTGCGTTGCGCGTTTCGACGATGGGGCCAGTCTCCGCACAAACCCTAGGGAGCGAAACCCAAATCCCGCCTGCGTTCTAGACAGAGCTCTCGAATTCGCGCCCGCCGCGCGTCACGCGATCAGGTCGGCGAAGCGCTTCAGATCGACGTTGCCACCACTCAGGATCACGCCGACGCGTCGCCCGGCGAGCGGCAGCCCTGCATGGCAGGCGCCGGCGAAGCCAAGGCAGCCGGTCGGCTCGACGATGAGCTTCATGCGCTCGGCGAAGAAGCGCATCGCCTGCACCAGTTGCGCGTCGCTCGCCGTGACGATGTCGTCCACGTCGCGGCGGATGATCGCAAAAGTGAGTTCACCCAGATGCTGCGTCTGGGCGCCGTCAGCAATCGTCTGCGGCGTCTCGATGTGCACGATTTCACCCTGCGCGAGCGATTGCTGAGCGTCATTGCCCGCTTCCGGTTCGACCCCGTGCAGCCGGCAGTTCGGCGCCAACGCCCGCGCCGCGAGCGCCGCACCGCTGAGCAGACCGCCGCCGCCGAGACAGACGAACAGATCGTCGAGCACGCCGACCTCTTCGATCAACTCGAGCGTTGCCGTGCCCTGCCCGGCGATAACGTCCGCATGATCGTAAGGAGGGATGAGCGTGAGCCCGCGTTCCTGCGCGAGCCGCCGACCGATCGCCTCGCGATCCTCGCGGTAGCGGTCGAAGCGGACCACTTCGGCACCGTAGCCGAGCGTCGCCTCGACCTTGGCCTGCGGCGCGTCCTGCGGCATCAGGATCGTCGCCGAAATGCCGAGCACGCGCCCCGCTAGCGCGACCGCCTGCGCGTGGTTGCCCGAAGAGAACGCGACGACGCCGGCGCGGCGCTGTGCGGCATCGAAGCGCGAGAGCGCGTTGAATGCACCGCGGAACTTGAATGCGCCCGCACGCTGCAGGTTCTCGCACTTGAAGAAGACCTCGGCGCCGAGGATCGCGTCGGCGGTGCGCGAGCGCAGCACCGGCGTGCGATGCGCATGACCGGCGAGGCGCCGCGCCGCCGCGGCGACGTCGTCGAACGTGGGAAGTGTGCGTCATGGGGCTTCGCTCCGGGCCGATTGCGTGGGGTCGACGCGAAGTCTATTCCGAGGGTGCTTGGCGCTGCGCAGAAGGGCCAGCGGCGAAGTGCAGCGCCGCCACCGGTCGCCGACAATCTCCACGCGTCACATTCGCCGCATTCGTCACCTTTGCCACTGCACCGGCATCCCGATGTCCCTTGTCCTGATCCGCCATGGCGAAACAGCGCTCAATGCGGCGCGCGTGATGCAGCCCGCCGACACGCCGCTGAGCGATCGCGGGCTGCGGCAGGCCGATGCGCTTGCGAAGCGCGTGGCGCAACTCGGTGTGGCGGGAATTGTCGCCAGTCCCCTGCCGCGCGCCTGGCGAACAGCCGAAGCAATCGCCGCCACGACCGGCTTGCCGATCACGCCGCTCGCGTTGCTCGAAGAGCGCAACTTCGGCGATCTGCGCGGCCTGCGCTACGACGCGCTTGGCATCGGCGCGTTGACGTCGAACGACGCCCCACCCGGCGGGGAGTCGATGATGGACTTCGAGACGCGCGTGGCGCAGGCGTTCGCTGCAGTCCTCGCATTGCGCGCAACGCTCGGCGGGCCACTCGCCATCGTCACGCATGGCCTCGTGATTCGGGGGCTGCTCACGCGCCACCTCGCGCTGCCGCAAGGCGCCGCGTTGCCGGCGCGCATCGCCAACACCTCGATCACCATGGCTACGGGCGCAGCCGCCGCACGACGTCTCGCTACTCGACTGCACGCGTCATCTGCAAGGTGAACTGAGTGAGGACGCGACGAGCCTCTCGGGAGGCTGAAAGGCGGGGGGACGTCAGCTCACGCGTCGCTCACGCTGCACCCACTCGACGCTCAGGATGCAGATCGTGAGCCAGGCACTGCCCGACGCAAACCCGGCCAGCACGTCCGTCGCGAAATGCGCCTGCAGAAAGATGCGGCTCGCACCGACCGAGAAGGCCGCCGCCGCGCAGATCATCGCAGCGGGCAGGTGCCAGCCGCGCGGCAGCGTGCGCATCAGTACATACGCCAACATGCCGTAGGCGACGAGCGCGCCGGATGAGTGGCCGCTCGGAAAGCTGTAGCCGTCGAACGGGGCCGGCTCCAGCGCGTGCAACGGCCGGGCGCGCTCGAACGCGCGTTTGAGCGCAGTGTTGAGCAAGGCGTTGCCCCCCATCGCGGCGACGAAGGCGAACGCGAGCAAGCGTTCGCCGCGCAGCAGCAGACCCAGCGCGACCACAGCACCGAGCAGCGTGAGCGTCCACGGATCGCCGAGGTGCGTGACCCAGCCGAACACAGTCCGCGCCGCTTCGGGCGTACCGGCGCGCACTGCGTCGGAGAAGACCTGATCGAGATGCGCCAGTTCTTCTCCCGGACCGATCTCTTCCGCGATCTCGGCAAATGCGAACGCCGCGCCGACGATCAACGCGAAGCCAATCAACAGCCTGAGAAACAACATCGCAAACGGATGCGCCTTCGCACGCAGCCGGCGCCGCGAGATGCGCCGTATCGACAGGCCGACCAGCGCGATGCCGGTGAGCAAGACCGCAAGCAGGAGACAGAAGCCGGCGAGCGCGTGCGCGCCGAGCGTCGCAGTCAGCGCGACGAGCGGCGCATCAGCGGGTGTCGTCATCGAACACCAGTTCGTCAAGCGCGGCGAGCGTGAATCGATCCACGGCCGCGTCGTAGTCCCATCGCTCGACGCTGCAGCGCCGGGGCGTCGATGGCGTCGCGCAGCGGATGAGATTGACCGAGTTGCCGGCATCGTGTCGAACGCGAGACGAGACCGCAGTTCCTGCCTGCACCGCCCAGACCTTGCGCGCAAGACCGCGCCGGCTCTCGTGCAAGGCCTGCACAAAGGGCAGGTGGATGTGCCCGCCGAGGATCAGGTCCGCCCCCGCGATCGCCCAGCGCCGCACGGCGCGCGAGTGGCCGCGCAGCAGATCGGCACGATCCTCGCGGCGCGTGACGCTCACCGGCTGGTGCGTGACGACGATGCGCAGTTGAGTCGCCTTCGCACGTTCGAGCCGGCGCGCGACGTGCTCGATCTGGCGCGGGGAGACGACGCCCTTCTCGTGCAAGTAGGCGCGGGTCGTGTTGAGCGTCAACACCAGCAACTCGTCGGACTCGAACTCGGGCTCCAGTTCACGGCCGAAGGCGCGACGAAACGCTGCATACGGCTGCGCCACGCGCGCCGCCAGGTTGTAGAGCGGAATGTCGTGGTTGCCGGGGATCACGAGCGTGTTCGCCACCGCCAGACGATCGACGAAGGCACGTGCCGCCTGGAACTGCGCGCGCCGCGCACGCTGCGTGATGTCGCCCGACAGTATGGCGAGCGACGGCGCCTGTTCGCGCACGAAGCGCACGAGCGCCTCGACCACCGGCGCCTGCTCCGTCCCGAAATGCGGGTCGGAGATCTGTGCCACCAGCGTCATGGCGCGCTGCGCGTGGCGTCGACCGCAGGAGTCGGTGTCAGCAACTGCAACGGCACCGGCGAGACGCGAAACTCGAGCGGCGGCTCGAGCCAGGAGACTTCGCCATCGGTCGCCACCTTGATCGGCTTGACCCGTCGAAACCGCGACGGGCGCACGGAAAGGCTGTCGAAACCGAAGCTCTCGATGTTGTCGGCGTCGGCCAGCCGACTCATCGCACCGTGCAGCAGCAGGCCAAGCATGCCGAAGGTGCCGACCGGGCGCAGCGTGATCGCCGCCAGGTGTCCGCGCTCGAACGCGCCCGCAGCGCCGATCTGCTCCATCTGCAGGCGGTTGTTGCCGACGAAGAGGGTCGGCGTGCGCACCTTGTGCGCGAGCTCGCCATACTCGATCTGAAGGCGCAGCTTGCGGTGGACGCCAAACAGCGTCACGAGCCCGGCGCCGAAGGCGACAAGCCGGCTGCGGCCGAACTGGCGTTTGAACGCCTCCCGATCCTCGAGCAACTTCGGGTACAGGCCCAGGCTTGCGTTGACCAGGAACACGCGGTCGTTGACGAGGCCGACCTGCACCGGCCGCGCGGTGCCGGTGATGAGCACGCGTGCCGCCTGCGCGGTATCGGCGGGTATGCCGTGCGTGCGGCTGAAGTAGTTGAAGGTGCCTTGCGGCAGGACACCGAAGTCACAGCCACTGCCGAGTACCGCCTGCGCGACGGCGTTGATCGTGCCATCCCCGCCGGCGGCGACGACGGCGCCGCGATCGGCCTGCGCCGCGGCGACCGCGACACGTGCGATATCCGGCAACGCCGCCGGATCATCGGCGCGATGGAAGCGATACGCGCGGCCGGCTTGTTCGAGTACGCCGGCGATGACCGCCTGCGTCGCATCGGCATTTTGGCGGCCCGAACCAGCGTTGATGACGATGTGCAGCGTCGGCGATAGCGATTGCGGTAGCGATGGCGTCATGCGCCGATTATCTGCATCGGCGCCGCGCAAGTCCGCACGCTATCAGCGTCGAACTGATACGCTGCGCACCACCGACGCGCCCGGTGCCAGGAAGCGGCGCTGACATCAGCCCATCGGACCGCGTGTCGGTTGCCGGGCTTACCGAAGGGCCACTTTGCACACGCTGCTATTCACCGACATCGTGGACAGCACGCTGCTCGTGGAGCGGCTGGGCGACGCACGCGCGGCGCAAGTCTGGTCCCGCCATGACCGACTTGCGCGCGACCTGCTCGCGCGCCACAACGGTCGCGAGATCGACCGCAGCGACGGCTTCTTCCTGTTGTTCAAAAGCGCCCCCGACGCTGCCGCATTTGCCCTCGCCTACCACCGCGCGAATGACGAACTCGGGCTGAAGGCCCGGGCCGGTCTGCATGTCGGCGAGGTGACGCTGCGCGAGATTGGCCCCGAGGATGTCGCCCGCGGCGCCAAGCCGCTCGAAGTCGAAGGCATCGCAAAGCCGCTCGCCGCCCGCATCATGGCGCTGGCCCGGGGCGGGCAGACGCTGCTCAGCGCCGCGGCGCGCTCGGCGCTCGGCGAAGACCTGCCCGCGGAAAGCGAGATCGTGAGCCACGGCCACTATCGGCTGAAGGGAATCGAACAGCCAGCCGAGGTCTTCGAGCTCGGGCAGCACCCGCATGCGCGCTTCGAGCCACCGCGGGATGCCGAAAAAGGGTACCGCGTCGTGCGCACGGGCGCACTCTGGACGCCGGTGCGTCAGGTCCGTCACAACCTGACGCCCGAACGCGACGCCTTCGTCGGCCGCACCGCCGAATTGCGCGCCATCGCGCGCCACTTTGATTCAGGCCAGCGGCTGCTCACGCTGCTCGGCCAAGGCGGCACGGGGAAGACGCGCGTCGTCCGCCGCTACGGCCTGTCGTGGTTGGGCGACTGGCCGGGCGGCGTCTATTTCTGCGACCTCTCCGAGGCCCGCACCTATGACGGCCTGGCGTACGCGGTTGCGCTCGCGCTGGGCGTGCCGCTCGGCAAGGATGATCCCGTGGTGCAACTCGGCAACGCCATCGCGGGCCGGGGACGCTGTCTGCTCATCCTCGACAACTTCGAGCAGATCGTCTCACTCGCCGCGGCCACGGTGGGCGCCTGGCTCGATCGCGCGGCCGATGCCCACTTCGTGGTAACCAGCCGCGAGCGACTGCATCTGCGGGGCGAGGTTGTCCTGGAAGTCGAACCGCTGCCGCTGGCAGGCGATGCGATCGAACTGTTCACCGCACGCGCAGCCGCGCAGCGCCCGGGGTTCGAGCTCGACGCGACGAATCGCGACGACGTCTCCGAGGTGGTCCGACTGCTCGACGGCCTGCCGCTCGCGATCGAGCTTGCCGCCGCGCGCCTGCGTGTGTTGTCGCCGGCCCAGCTCGTCGAGCGCCTGAAGGACCGCTTCGCCGTGCTCTCCGGCGCACGCAGCGCCGCGGCTCGCCAGTCCACGCTGAAGGCCGCGATCGATTGGTCATGGGACCTTCTCGCGGCGTGGGAGCAGGCTGCACTCGCACAGTGTTCGGTGTTCGACGGCGGCTTCTCGCTCGAAGCCGCCGAAGCCGTGCTCGACCTCTCGAAATGGCCTGACGCTCCGCCCGCAATGGATGCGGTCCAGTCCCTGGTCGACAAGAGCCTGCTGCGCACCTGGAGCCCACCGCTGCTCGGCCGCTTCGATCTCGGTGAACCGTACTTCGGCATGTACCTGAGCATCCACGAGTACGCGGCGCGCAAGCTCGAAGCGTCGGCGGCGTCCACCCTCGCCGCGCAGACGCTGCACGGCCGCTACTTTGCACAGTTCGGCAGCGCGCCCGCCCTCGATGCGCTGGTGCGCGATGGCGGCGGCAGAAGGCTTTCCGCGATCGCGCTCGAGATCGACAACCTCGTCGGCGCCTGCCGCCGCGCAGTGGCCCGCAGGGACGGTGCGACTGCGGTCGCGACGCTGCGCGCCGCCTGGGAGGTGCTGGACCGTCGCGGACCGGTCTCCATCGGCATCGACCTCGGAGCGCAAGTGTGTGCACTCGACGCCCTGGACGCCGCCGACGCCGCCGCCGCGGGCCTCGTCCATGCGCTCGCGCTGCGCCGCATCGGCCGCATCCCGGAGGCCAGGGCCGGCTTCGAGAACGCGCTGAGGCTGGCGCAGGCCGGAGGGAACCGCCTGCTCGAAGCGATCAGCCTCGGACAGCTGGGCATGCTGCAGAGCCACATGGGGATGATGGAAGAAGCGCGGACCGCGGTGCAGGCAGCGCTCGCAATCGCCCTCGAGCTGGGGGACCGTCGATGGGCGGGCGGCTTCGAGAGAAACCTCGGCAACCTCGACCACGTCCAAGGGCATTTGCACCAGGCCAGAGTCCACATGGAGACCGCGCTCGCGAGTCACCGCGAGATCGGCGACCGTCGCGGCGAAGGGGGCGCACTGACCAATCTGGCCATACTGCATCACGACCAGGGCGAGCTGGACGCAGCGCTCACGCAATACGAAGCGGCGCTCGTGGTGCTGCGCGAGGTCGGCGACCGGCTCGCCGAGAGCATCACGCTCGGCAACCTCGGCACGCTTTACAACGATCGAGGGCAACTCGGTCCGGCCCGCGCGACCTACGAGGCCGCGCTCGTCATCCACCGCGAAATCGGCGACCGCCTCGGCGAAGTGGTCACGCTCGGCAACCTCGCGAAACTCGCCGCCGACGAAGGTCGGCGCGACGACGCGCGGATCAACTACGAAACGGCACTTTCGATCGCGAGAGAACTCGGCGACCGACGCGAAATGGGTGTCATGCTTGGCGGCCTGGGTGGGCTCTACGAGTACCACGATCAACTCGAAGAGGCGCAGCACCACTACGAGCAGGCCCTCGCAATCCATCGGGAGATCGGCAACCGGCGCTTCGAGGGCGAGACCTTGGCCAATCTGGCTTCGTTGCTGCAGCGGCGGGGCCACCACGCCGAGGCGCGCAGCACGCTCGACGCCGGCGAGGCCCTGCTGCGAGAGATCGCCGACCCGCTGGACCTCGCCAAACTGCTGTGCGTGCGCGGGCACATCGAGCTCGCGGACGGTGCACGCGAGGCCGCCCGTGACGCCCTGGCCGAGGCCGAGCGGATAGCCCGCGAAATCGGCGCCGAGGCGCAATCCGAAATCGGGCACCAGACGGCGCGCCTGCGCGATGCGCTTGGCTGAGCCGAACTGGCGGGTGCGACCGAATAGCACGTGATCCGGGCGCTGTTCCAGCGATCGTCGGAACACGGGCGCTGCACAATGACGCAATCGAGGCTGAAAACCGACCGCAGCACTGGGCGGCATCCGGAACCCGTCACCGCTAGCCCGATCCCATTCCCATGCACGCCGAAGCTTCCCCGGCCGTGCCGCGGCGGTAGCATGCAAGCGCGCCCGCCTCCCTCCCATGCCGTTTCGCCCCTTGCCCTTGCCCGCGTCTGTCTCCGGCGCCGTCTGGCTGCATTCGATGCCGGGCCGGCTCGAGCGCTGGGATGCCTTCGTCGCCGAGGCCCAACGCGCGGCGTTGACGCTCACCGTCTGCCTCACGCCGCGCCACGAAGTTGCGTCGATGTCGCCCGCGTACGACGCTGCGCTGCGCCAGGGCACGCTGCCCACGCGCTGGCTGCATCTGCCGATGCGTGACTTCGGGCTTGCGGACAACTTGCGCGACTTCCGATCCGGCGTCGAAGACATCGCGACCCAGTTGCAGTCCGGCGAAGTCGTGCTGCTGCACTGCGCGGCCGGCATCGGACGCACCGGCACCGTCGCCGCCTGTCTGCTCAAGCGCCTGGGCGTGCCGCGCGAGCAGGCCCTGCAGCAGGTTCTCGCGGCCGGATCGAATCCGCAATCCGCGCTTCAGGCAGGGCTCGTCGATTCGTTCTGAACAGAATGACATTGACGATCTGCCCATCGTCCATCGCGACGATGCGCTGATCGTGCTGTGCAAGCCGAGCGGTCTGCTTGCCGTGCCCGGACGCGGCGCGCTCTTGCAGGATTGCGCGGCGCTGCGCGTGCAACGCGCGTTCCCCGAGGCACGCGTCGTGCACCGGCTCGACATGGCGACCTCGGGGTTGATGGTGATGGCGCTCGGCGCTGCGGTGCAACGCAGCCTGGGCATGGCCTTCGCGCGACGCGAGGTCGACAAGCGCTACGTCGCGATCGTCGCCGGCACGCTCGAAGCGCCGGGAAGCGGCGATGGCTGGGGCGACATCGAGCTGCCGCTCGGCGCGGACTGGCCGCGCCGGCCGCGCCAGCGAGTCGATGCCGAGCGCGGCAAGCCGTCGCACACGCGCTACCGCGTCCTCGCGCATGACGCCGCACGCGTGACGACGCGTCTTGAGCTGCAGCCGATCACCGGCCGCACGCATCAGCTGCGTGTGCATTTGATGGCGATCGGACATCCGATCGCTGGCGATGCGTTGTACGCGCCGCCCGAGGTGCTCGCTCTCGCGCCGCGCTTGCTGCTGCACGCGAGTTCCCTCGCGTTGTCCCATCCGATGCATGGCGAGCGCATGGTGTTCACGAGCGCGCCGGACTTCTGACGCGCAGCGAGGAGTCAAGCGGCGCAAGCCCTACACTGCGCCGAATGAACAAGCACCTCACGATCCTCACCGGCGCGTCGCGCGGCATGGGCGCAGCAATCGCCGAACAGTTGCTCCAGCCCGGTCACACCGTCATCGGCATTTCGCGAGCGATGAACGCTGAACTCGCGGCCAAGGCCGCATCTGGCGGAGCGACGCTCGAGCAATGGGCAATCGACCTGACGGACGCGCAAGCCGCCGCACGGCGCGTCGAAGACTGGCTGGCCGCACAACCGGCCGAGACCTTCGACAGTGCGACGTTGATCAACAACGCGGCCGCGTTGACGCGGATCACACCGCTCGAAGCGAGCGATCCGGAGGAACTGGTGCGCGCTTTGCGCGTCGGGCTCGAAGCGCCGCTGCTGCTGACGGCAGCTTTCCTGCGCGCAACCCAGGGTTGGCGCGCACGGCGCGACGGGCACTGCAAGGTGCTCAACATTTCATCCGGCCTCGGCCGTTCCGCGATGGCGAGCCAGGCGAGCTATTGCGCGGTGAAAGCGGGTATGGATCACTTCACGCGTTCGGTCGCGCTCGACCAGACGCACGCCGCGCATCCAGCTCACATCGTCTCGCTCGCGCCGGGCGTGATCGAGACCGACATGCAAACGCAACTGCGTGCGGGTGACCCGGCGCAGTTCCCGGACCACGCACGCTTCGTGCAGATGAAGACTTCGGGGCAACTCGACTCCCCCGCCGTTGCCGCGGCCAAGGTTCTCTCCTATCTGCGACGCGCGGACTTCGGCAGCAAGCCGGTCGCCGATGTGCGCGATGCTTGAGGGCCGCACGGCCGTGCTGGCGCGCCCGGTGCTTGCGTTCGTTCTCGCCGGGCTGATGGGCGCGCTGATGTTCGCCGCGGGATGCGCTGCACCTGCCACTGCCTCATCTGCGCACGAGTCCACGCCGGCGGCGGCGACTACCACTGCGGAGCTCGACGCCTGGCAACAAGAGGTGCGGGCGTCTGAACGCGCCTTCGCAAAGACCATGGCCGACCGCGACGCCGCGGCGTTCTCGACCTTCATTGCCGACGAGGCGGTCTTCTTCGGCGGCAAGGGCGCCATCCGAGGCAAGGCCGCCGTGATCGCAGCCTGGAAGCCGTATTTCGAAGGCCCGCAAGCGCCGTTTTCCTGGGCGCCCGAACAGGTCGAGGTGTTGCCCTCCGGGTCGCTCGCGATCAGCAGCGGGCCGGTGTTCGCGCCGGGTGGCGAGAAGGTCGCGAGCTTCACGTCGATCTGGCGGCGTGAAGCGCCCGGCGTGTGGCGGATCCTGTTCGACAAGGGCTGCAACTGCCCCTGACCTGGCGTTCAACTCAGGGGCCTTCGCGCTTGGCCTTTGCGCGGTCATGCCCGGCGCGGCCACGCGCTTTCCACTGCGCGAGGACCTGCTGACGCTCGAGCACCGTCATCGTGTCGCGGCGCGCCTCGCGCAGCAGCTTGTGAAAGTTGCGCAGCCGGTCCGGCGGCACGCCTTCGCGCACCGCGCAGCCGGGCTCCTCGACGTGACGACAATCCCGAAAGCGGCATTGCAACGCAAGCGACTCGATGTCGGAGAAGCTGGCGCCGAGGGTCGCCTCGTCGACGTCCGGACGCAAGGCGCGCAACCCCGGCGTGTCGATCACGCAAGCACCGCCCGGCAACCGGTGCAGCGAACGCGAGGTCGTCGTGTGCTTGCCCCGGCTGTCGTGTTCGCGCACGGCGCCGGTGTCTTGCAGTTGCGCACCGGCGAGGGTGTTCGTCAGCGTCGATTTGCCAGCACCGGAAGAGCCCAGCAGCACCAGCGTCTGCCCCGACACCGAGGTAAGGCGCGAGCAGCCCTGCGGTATCGGCCGATCGCGCATCGACGATCACGAGATCGATCGTTGCGGCAACACGCCCGCGCATCTCGTCGATAGCCGACGCGATGCGCCCCGGCGGCGCGGCGTCCGCCTTGGTCAGCACGATCACCGGCAGCACACCGCTCGACTGCACGAGTGCCAGATAGCGCTCCAGACGGCGCAGGTTGAAGTCGTCGTCCAGGCCCATCACGAGCAAGGCGGTGTCGACATTGCTCGCGACCGGATGGCGCCGGCCGTCGGCATCTCGGCGCACGAGGTGCGTCAGCGGTGCAATGCGCCGCCGCACCCACCAGTCGCCGTGGGCGTCTCGCTGCGCGAGGACCCAGTCACCGACGGCAAGCGCCGTATCGCGATCGGCGAGCGCGCGCGTCAGGCGCGGCAGCACGCGAGCCCCATGTTCGGCCGCACCATCGTGCAGTTGCACCGTCTCGCGATGCACCTCGGTCAGGCGCATCAGCTCGAGGCTGTCGTCCTCGGGCGCCAGATCGGCGTCCTCGCCGCGCGGCGACTGCTGAACATGCTGCAGGCAGACCGGCGTCATTCCTATCGAGCGCAAGCGCTCGGCGTCGATTGATTTCATCTTCGGTTCGGATCCAGGTTCGACGCCCGCACCGCGGGGCGGCAGCGGGCCAAAGGCTTGCACGCGCGCAACAGCGCGGCGAGCCGGCTTGGCAAGGTGTCGGCCGCGGTCTGCGGCGGGATCGGTCTGGAGCTTCGCTGCGTGTGCAGCGCCCGTTCAGTTCGGGCGCGGCGGCTGCGTTCGCAAGCTGTCGAGAGCGGTTGGACGCTTCAGGCGACGGCCGACAGGAGCGGGGTATGGAATTGATTCATGGCACGCCTCCTGTGGTGTTGGGTTGCGAAGGGTCCGCGGGGGATGCGAACGCGAAGGCGCGCAGTGTCCGATGCGCGCGTGGAACTTGTCAATACCTTTCGGCAACCAAGCAACGAGCCGCGCTTGGCCGCGTCTTGTCTCAGCGCCCATCGGCCGCATGTAGTATTCGGTCGCAAGATCGCAGGTCGTGCGCGCGGAAAGCCGTCCTTGGTTGTTGAGTTGTCAGGAGATCCGGGTGAAAAACTTCTTCTTGAGCGTTTTCGTGGCCCTTGCCGGATTCGGCATAGCAATTCCCGATGCAGAGGCCAAGCGGCTCGGCGGCGGCGGCTTCTCCGGCATGCAGCGCAGTGCTCCGGCACGGCCGGCGCCCGCAACCCCGCCCTCTCAGCAGGCGCCCGCCGCTACCCCAGGTGCGACAGGTGCTGCGCCGGCCGCAGCCGCGGGCCGTTCGTGGATGGGGCCGGTGGCCGGCCTTGCGGCGGGCCTCGGTCTGGCCGCATTGATGAGCCACCTCGGTCTGGGCGAAGAGATGGCCAACATCCTGACGATCGCGCTGCTCGCCGTAGCCGCACTCTGGCTCGTGCGCTTCCTCGCGCGCCGCTTCGCACCGGAGCCGGCGCGCAGCGCGCCGCAAGGCATGCAGTACGTTGGCCTTGCTGGACCACGCGAGCCAACACCGATCCTCCCCGGGTCGTCGGCAGGCGGGTCACCAGCGAAGGCGGCGGTCCATGCGGCCGGGTCCGATGCTGCGCAAACCGCCTTCGCGCTCCCGGCTGGCTTCGACGCCGCGGCGTTCGAGCGCATCGCCAAACTCATCTTCATCCGCATGCAAGCCGCCAACGACAAGGCCGACCTCGAGGACTTGCGTCAGTTCTCGACGCCCGAGATGTTCGCCGTGTTCAAGCTCGATCTGCAGGATCGCCGGGACGCGGCGCAGCAGACCGATGTCGTACAGCTTGCCGCCGAACTCGTCGACTTCGAACAGGACGACGCGCGCCAGGTGGTCAGCGTGCGCTTCCACGGCCTGATCCGTGAGGAGAAGGACGCGCCGGCAGCCCCCTTCGACGAGATTTGGCACCTCGTGAAGCCGCAGGACGGCAGCCGCGAGTGGGCAATCGCGGGCATCGCACAGTCCGCCTGACATTCGCCGCGCGACACGGCGTGCTGCTCAGCCGGCAGTCGGCTCGGGGGTGCGCACGAGCAGGACCGGCATCTTCGCAAGCCGCGTGATCATCTCGGCGTCGCTGCCGAGCAACATGCGGCCGACACCGCGACGGCCGTGCGTGCCGAGCACGATGAGGCCCGCATGCCAGGAATCCGCCTGCGCAACGACGAGGTCGCACACCCTGCCGGCCATGCTGTCGATCAGCACGCCGTCCACCCGCAGCCCGGCCTTTTCAACCTTTGCGCGCGCCTTGGCGAGCAGCTTCTCGCCGCTTTCGCGCATCAGGCCAAGCATCTCGTTCGTCACCATCATCGAGGCCTCCATGCCGGCGGCAAACGAGATCGAATCGACGACATGAATCAGGCGCAGGCGAGCGCCGGTCAGCTTGGCGAGCTTGATCGCTTCCTGCAGGCCGCGGCCGGAGGTCACGCTGCCGTCTATCGGAACGAGAATCTTTTGGTACATGGCGGTCCTTGTACAAATGTCCGGTCGATTGACCCGCGGCACCTCGCGCAGCAACGCGCTCCGCACCCTGCAACACGGGGTGCTTCGATGGTGCGACCAGCTTCGGCCGGCGTCAAGCGAACGCGGCCTTGCAGGTCGCGCGCCCATCGCGGGGCTCACGCGAGCATTCCGGATGCGCCGCCGCTGCGCGATACTTTGGGCTGCAACATTGAAGGAGCAATCGCATGGCCAAGGGACAGCAGCGCACCAACAAGGAAGCGAAGAAACCGAAGAAGGACGCGGCACAAAAGCCGGTGTCGCCGGCTGGCTTCGCTGCGCCGATCACGACGGTGGTTCCGGAGCGGGGCAAGAAGAAGAAATAGCAGCGGCCGGATCGGCGACGACACGCAGCCGTGTGCCGTGCACGGCGACCACTTGGCCTGCGCGCAGCTTGCACGTCTTTCGCAGTTCCTCGCGCCCATCGACTTGCACCTTGCCGGCGGCGACCATGGCCTTGGCTGCGCCACCGCTGGTGGCGAGTCCGTTTGCTTTCAGCAGGGCGTCGAGCGTGATGTAGTCGCCGCGAAGTTCGAAGTCGATGTGCCGCATTTCGGATTCGTTCGATGAGTCGCGTCTGTCCGCCGCACGATAGCCTACTCGGCGCGTGCTGGGGCCGCGCTCCGGCGTACCGGCAGGTTCGAAGTCCGAGCACTGGAGTACAATCCCCGCACGGAATTACGCAAGTCCCTCGTTCTTTGAGGCCTTCTTTGGTACCCCGCCGCGGTTCTCGCGACGGGTTTCGCTAGAAATCCCCGGGTCCGTTGCTTGAGTGTCCTTCCGCATGCGCATGCATTCGCTGCGCATAGTTTTATTGTTTTGATTGGAACGTTAGATGACTACCCAAACCGGCACCGTGAAGTGGTTCAACGAAAGCAAGGGCTACGGCTTCATTGCGCAAGACGCTGGCGGCGCCGACCTGTTCGCCCATTTCCGTGACATCGAAGGCTCCGGCTTCAAGACGCTGACCGAAAACCAGCGTGTTCAATTCGAGGTGAAGCAAGGCCAGAAGGGCCTGCAAGCGTCGAACATCAAGCCGCTCTGAAGCACTGCCTTCGGTGGTGAAGAAAGCCGCGGCTTGCCGCGGTTTTTTTTCGACCCTGTGCTGCCTGACGGCACGACTACACTGACTCGAGACCCCGACTCGACCAGCAACCTATGCTCTCGCCCAATGGCGACGATCCCTTTGACGCCCCGCCCGGTGGCGTCGTCACGGCATGGACCGCGTCCACGCAAGAACTCCTCGTGCTGGCCGACGACTTGGGCCGGGTTCAGTGGAGCAACCCCCCGCTCGAACGCTTCCTGTCGCGCAGCCGAGTCGCGTTTGTCGGCGAGCCTCTGGTGGAGTTGCTGCCCGTTGCCTCGCATCACGTGCCGACCTGGCAGGCGGCCGTGCGGGGCTTGGCGCGAGGCGAGGCTTTCGGTCCGATCGAGCTCGAAGTGCGGGCAGCGAGCAACGCAACCGCCTGGCTGCGCATCACAGCGCGCCGCGTCGAACCGTCGGCAGACGCGCCGGAGCCGCGCTGGCTGTGCGTGATGGCCGATGTGAGCGATTCCGCGCGGCACGCGCGAACCGCTGCGCGTCTGCAGGAACTGCTTGAGCTGACGCAATCATTCGGTCGCCTCGGCGTGTGGGAACGCGACCTGCGTACCGGTGGCGGGCACTGGGACGAGCAGGTATTTCGTCTCTACGGATTCGATCCGGCAGACGGCTTGCCTTCGCTCGATCAGGCGGTTTCGCGCATCCATCCCGAAGATCGGGCCCAGTTCTCTTACGGCTCGCTGCAGGTGCAGCCCGGCAGGCACAACAAGCGCTATCGGCTGATCCACCCCGACGGAAGCCTGCGCTGGCTTCAATCGCAGTGGGAAGTCAAAGCCGGGCCGGACGGCTCCCCCGAGCACGCGATAGGCATCCTGGTGGATGACACCGACGCCTATCAACTGGCGCAGGCGCTCGGCAGCACGAGTGCCCAGTTGAAACTTGCGATCGAGCTCGGCAACATCGCCATCTGGCGCCTTGATCTGCGCACCGATCGCGTCACCTGCAGCGAAGGTGCGCACCTGGTCTTCGGTCTACCGGTCGGCGTCCTGGAGCTTTCACTCGAGGACATGCGATCGCGCATCCACCCCGACGACGTCGCCCGCGTTGCCGACGCTGCGGCACAAGCGCTGACTTCGGAACTGCCGACCGATATCGAGGCACGCTTCGGTGATGGCGCGGGCCGCTGGCGCACCGTCATGACGCGCCGCGTGGTCGAACGCTCGGCTGACGGTACGCCGGTCGCCTTTGTCGGCATTGCCCTCGACGTCACGCGGCCGGCCGAGGAACGGCGTCTGGCGACCGAGCAACTGCGTCGCCTGGAAGCGGCCGCGGCAGCCGTAGGTATCGGCTTCTGGACGTTCGATCTCGGTACGCGTGAAGCGCAGTGGAGCGCACAAGTCTTCGCGCTTGTCGGTCGCGATCCGGCCTGCCGGCCGCCCACCCTCGGGGAGTTGAAGCACCAGATCATCTATCCGGGGGACTGGGCCGACATCGAGGCGGCGATGACCGGGCTCGTGACTTCGGCTCAGGGTACCCTCGTACACAGCTTTCGCGTGCGCCTTCCAAGCGGCGAGACCCGCTGGCTGGAGGATCGGGCGCGGCGCGAAATGCACGATGGCAAGCCACTGCTGTCGGGCGTCGCCTTCGACATCACCGAACGGCGCAAGACCGAGGCGGCACTGCGCAGCGCTGACGAACGCGCCGCGCTCGCCACCCGTAGCGCAGGCGTCGGCACCTGGGAGATGGGCGTCGTTGACGCCGACCAGCGCTGGGACGAACAGATGTTTCGTCTGCGCGGACTGGTACCGCGCGACGCAGCTCCAACGCGCGACGAACGGCTCGCGATCGTGCATCCCGACGATTTGCCGGTGGTGTTCGATTCACGGGCGGATCTCCGGGCGGATCCGAATCCGGCGAAGTACGAGTTCCGGGTGCGGTGGCCCGATGGCAGCGAGCACTGGCTCGCCTCGCGCTCGATCGCGGTGACCGACGACTCCGGGCGACCGATCCGGCGCATCGGCGTCAACTGGGACATCACCGAAAGCAAGCTCGCCGAAGCCGCGCGCCAGGAGAGCGCGCTCGCGCAGCGCGAGAACATGGCGAAGTCGCGGTTTCTCGCGCGTGTCAGCCACGAACTGCGTACGCCCCTGAATGCGGTACTCGGCTTCACGCAATTGATGCAGTCCGAAACGTCGCTCGCGACCGCGCACAGGACGCGACTCGCGCTGATCCGATCGGCCGGCGAACACCTGCTGCTTCTGATCAACGACATGCTCGATCTGACGGGACTCGACACCGGCGAACTGAAGCTCGATCCGCAGCCTGTTGCGCTGGCTGCTCTGGTGCAGGAGACCTTGCCGTTGGTCGAGGCGCTCGCGGCGCAATGCAGCGTGTCCTTGCATGTCGAAGGTATCGAGGGCGTCGTCCACGCCGACCGTACGCGATTGCGTCAGGTGCTGACCAACTTGCTCACCAACGGCATCAAGTACAACCGCCCGCGAGGCAGCGTCGCGATCCGCGCGCACACCGCCGCCGAATCGGTGACGCTCGAAGTGAGCGACACCGGCCGTGGCCTCACACCAGAGCAGATGGCACACTTGTTCGAGCCGTTCAACCGGCTCGGCGTCGAACGCGAAAGTATCGAGGGCAGCGGCATCGGGCTCGTGATCGTCAAGGCGCTTGTCGAGCGCATGGGCGGAAGTGTCTCGGTGACGAGTGCGCACGAGCGAGGCGCGTGTTTTTGCGTCACTTTGCCGGTGGCGGCGCCGGCCTCGCCGGTGCAGCGGCAAGCGACGGCAGAGGCCTTGGCGCAGACCGATCCGCCTGCGCCGGCCGCGCCACCGGCGCGCACGGGCAGCGTGCTCTATATCGAGGACAACGCCGTCAACATGCTGCTGGTGCGGGAGATCGTTGCGCTGCGTCCGGGCCTCGAGTTCCTGAGCGCGGAGGATGGGGCGCAGGGCGTGCGGCTTGCGCTCGAGCGACGTCCCAATCTGGTGCTGATCGACATGCAGCTCCCGGACTTCGACGGCTTCGAGGTGCTGCGCCGGCTGCGCGCCGCGCCAAGCGGTGGCGACCTGCGATGCGTCGCGCTATCGGCCAACGCGCTGCCGGAGGACATTGCACGCGCCCTCGCCGCCGGCTTCGACGACTACTGGACCAAGCCGATCGACTTCAAGCAATTCCTTGCCAGGCTGGACGCTACCTTCGCAGTCGATGCGCGACTGCAGTGAAGCCGCGGCCGGCCGCTCAGTCCTCGCTCGTCGCGACCAGGCCGCGTTGCCTGAGCATCGCGTCGACCGTCGGCTCCCGACCGCGAAATGCGCGGAAGGCCTCGCCCGGCTCGATTGAATTGCCCGACGAGTAGATGAATCGCTTGAGCCGCTCGGCGATCGCCGCGTCGAAGGGATCACCGGCTTCGACAAAGGCGTCGAAGCCATCCGCCTCCAGCACCTCGGCCCACAGGTAGACGTAGTAGCCGGCAGCGTAGCTCGATCCCGAGAACAGGTGCTGGAAGTGCACCAGGCGGTGGTTCAGCCCGATCTCCGGCGGCGCGCCGAGGCGCTCAAGCTCGGCGCGCTCGAAGGCGCAGACATCTTCCGGCGCACCGTCGGTGCGCGCGTGCGCGGCCATGTCGACGAGCGCCGACGCAGCGTAGCGCACCGTCTCGTAGCCCTGGTTGAAGCGCCGCGCGCGCAGCAGGCGCGCGACAAGTTCCTGCGGGATCGGCTCCCCGGTCTGGTAGTGACGCGCATGGCGGCGCAACACATCGGGCTCTTCGAGCCAGTGTTCGAAGATCTGCGACGGCAATTCGACGAAATCGCGCAGCACACTGGTGCCCGACAGGTGCTCGTAGTCGACGTTCGAAAGCAGCCCGTGCAGTCCGTGACCGAATTCGTGGAACAGCGTTCGCGCATCGTCGAAACTCAAAAGCGTCGGCTCGCCCGGCGCGCCCTTTGCGAAATTGTTGTTGTTGACGACGATCGGCAGGACACCACCCGGCGCACCGCTGCGCGACTGCCTGCGGTACGAACTCATCCACGCGCCGCTGCGCTTCGTCGGCCGCGCAAAGTTGTCGTGCAGGAAGACGCCGACGAGTGCGTCGTTGGCCGAGCGCACCTCGTAGACCTTGACGTCGGGGTGGTAGGCGCGCACCTCGGGCTGAAGCACGAAGCGCAGGCCGAACAATCGCCCGGCGCAATCGAACACAGCCTCGACCATGCGATCGAGCGGAAAGTAAGGCTTGATCTGCGCTTCGTCGAGGTCGTAGCGCGCCTGCCGCACCTTCTCGGCGAGAAAGCGCCAGTCCCAGGCTTCGAGCGGATGTTTCTCCCCACGTGACAGCATCAGCCCCTGGAGCGCCTGGCGCTCTTCGGCGGCACGGGCGTTTGCAGGGCCCCAGACTTGCGCGAGCAAGCGCTGCACCGCGGCCTGCGTACCGGCCATGGTGTCGGCGAGCGCGTAATCAGCGTAGCAGGCACGGCCATGCAACCGCGCCTGCTCGTTGCGCAGCGCAAGGATCTCGCGTGCCACCGGCCGGTTGTCGTGTGCACCCTCATGCTCGCCCCGCGAGGTCCAGGCGCGCCACGCCTGTTCGCGCAGATCACGGCGCTCGCTGAAGGTGAGAAAGGGCACGATCAGCGACCGCGACAGCGTGATCACGCCGTCGGCCTGCAGGTTGCGCGCGACCGCCGCTTCGTGTGCCGCGGCGCGGACGAAATCGGGCAGACCCGCCAGGTCGGCTTCACCATTCAGTTCGAGGCGGAAGGCGGACTCGTCGGCCAGTACGTTCTGCCCGAAGCGTGTCGTCAGTGTCGCAAGGCCCTGCATCAACTGTGCATAGCGCTGCTTGTCGGGCGGGGAGAGCAGCGCACCTTCGCGCACGAAGTCCAGGTGGATCCGCTCGACCAGACGTCGCTGCTCGGGCTGCAGGCCCATCTCGTCGCGCCGGGCATGCACCTCGTCGATACGCTGGAAGAGCGCCGCATTCAGGTAGATCGCGCTCTCGTGCGTGGCCATGCGCGGCGCGATCTCGCGCTCGACGGCCTGCAAGGCGGGCGAGGTTTCGCTGCTCGCGAGGTTGAAGAACATCAAGGCGATGCGCTTGAACAGCCTGCCGCTGCGGTCGAACGCGGCGACGGTGTTGTCGAAGTCGGGGGCCTCTTCGCTCGCGGCGATCTGCTCGATCTCGGCGCGCTGCGCGTCGAACGCGGCTTCGAAAGCGGGCGCGAAATGCGCCGGCAGGGCCGCCTCGAACGGCGGCAGGCCGTAGGGCGTTTTCCAGTCTTCAAGCAAAGGATTCGTCATACCCATTCCTCCGTGCTGCAGCAGTGCTCTACTTGCCGGCCTTGATCGCGTCGTACTCGTCTTCGAAGTACCTGCGGTCCTTGCAGTCCTTCGTGAAGGACTTGTCGTCAGCGTCGAGCTTGTCGACGCGCTGATTGAAAGTCTGTCCGGCCGTCTGATAGTCGGCAACCATCTTGCCCTTTGCCTGCAGACGGACATTGAACGCGTCTACGGCGTCCTTGTTGCTCACGTCCACCTTTGGCCGGTCAGCGTCGAGTTCGGCGCTGACGCGCTCGATCTCGGCGCGATCCTTCGCCAGCTTTTTCTGGGTCGCTACGACTTCGCTTGTCTCGTTCTTCAGCCGGTCCTGCTCGGTGAGGCATTGACGCAACTCGTCCTTCGTCAGCATCGGGCCGCTCGCCGTGCCGCCGCCGAGACTGCCCTCGCGCGCCTTGGCGGCCTTGGCCGAAGGCGGCGAGGACTTGGCCGGCGTCGTCTTGTCCGCCGCCCATGCGGCATGCATCGCCAGCGTGCCAGCGCTGGCGGCGAGCAAAGCGCACCTCAGGGCATGCATCAGTGTGTCGAGTCGCTTCATCGGGAATTCCGGCGGTCAGCCGGCGGCAAGTCGGATCGGGCGTGAATGATGCCATTGTCTAGGGTCTTGCCCAAAGGCGCGGGATCGCGGCACACTCGGCGCCCGACATCGTCCCCGCAACATCGCGCATGAATCTGATCAAACGCCTCGGAAAGTGGACAGCAGTCATCGTCGTGATGGTCGCGATCGGCCTCGTCGGCGGCGGCATGATGCTCTCCCCGGCCTTCACCGTGACGCGCAGCGTGCTTGTGAACGCACCGCCCGATAAGGTCTACGCCTTCGTCGCCGACCCGCGCGGCTGGAAGCAATGGTCGGTCTGGAACCAGCGCGACCCGGCGATGGCGATCACCTACAGCGGCCCGGAGAGCGGGGTTGGCGCCGCCTGGTCGTGGCAGAGCAAGTCGGAGGGCGACGGCAAGATGACCTTCACCTCGCTCGAGCCGGGCCGGCGCGTCGCTTTCGACCTCGAGCTCGGGGGCGTAGACGCGCGCTCGAAGGGCGAACTGCGCTTCACGCCCGAAGGCGACGCCACGCGCGTGAGCTGGACGATGGACGGCAACATGGGTGGCAACCCGCTTTACCACTGGTTCGCGCTCTTCGCCGAACCGATGATGGGGCCGGACTTCGAGGGCGGTCTGGCGAACCTGAAGACGGTGGCCGAGAAAAGCTGAAGCGCGTCGCTTGTTGCCCGTGCGTGTGGGCTCTGGCGTTGCCCTAGCCCAGCGCTTCCACGAGCAAGGCCGCGACGAGCGCGTTCATGCCGCCTTCGTGCTTCGCACCCCGCTCGGCCAGACGATCGACGAGCGCCTGCGGCAACTTGCAGGCGAAGGGCACGAGACCCGCAGCAGCGTCGCGGCGGCGTTGCTCGCGGCGGTCCGGTACTTCTGCGGCGCCGGCACCAAAGCGCTGCGCGACGGCAGTGCTGCCGAGTCGCCCGGCGATCTTCTTCGCCTTCACCTTTTCCAGGTCGGTCTTCTTCATGCTCATGGGTCAGCGCTCCAAGGGATCGTGCGCGATTGTCGTTGCTGCGCGCCGCAATGCTCTAATCGCCGCGCAACTCGAAGAACCCAATGGCGCTCAAGGCAACGATCTACAAGGCCCAACTGCAACTCGCCGACATGGACCGCGGCGTGTATGGCGAGCATGCGCTGACGATCGCGCGCCATCCGTCGGAAACGGACGAGCGCATGATGATCCGCGTGCTCGCGTACGCGTTGAACACGCCGCCAGACACTTCGCACGGCGCACTCGAACTCGCCAAGAGCCTGTGGGACACCGACGAGCCCGATCTGTGGCAAAGGGATCTGACCGGCCAGATCGTCCACTGGATCGATGTCGGCCAGCCCGACGAACGCCGCATCCTTCGCGCCAGCCCGCGCGCCGAGCGCGTCACCGTCTACAGCTTCTCTGGCAGCACACCGGTGTGGTGGAGCAACCTCGCCAACAAGATCACACGCGCGCGCAACGTCGCGGTGTGGCAGAATCGAGGCGGCGCAGAGCCAGGCGCTCGCCGCGTTGACGCAGCGTTCGATGCAGTTGCAGGTGTCCGTTCAGGACGGTACCGTCTACCTGAGCGACACGACGGGATCTGTCGAGATCACGCCGGAGCGCCTCAACCCTGCACCCTGAAACGATGGAGTTGACGATCGAACACTTGCCCGAGCGCGGCCGCTTCCAGGCGGTTGTCGAGGGTCGGACGTGCATCTGCGACTATCGGCTCGCGGACGCTGTGATGCAGATGACGCACACCCTGGTGCCGGCGCCCCTCGAAGGGCGCGGCATCGCGGAGAAGCTGGTTGCGGCGGCGCTCGCCTACGCGCGCGCAAAAGGATGGAAGGTGACGCCGATCTGCAGTTACGTGAGGGCGTACATGCGCCGTCACCCTGAAACTCTGGAGCTGATGGCATGACTTCCGACCCGATCAACGATGAGGCGCGCGAAGTGCTCGACTTCTGGTTCGGCGCGCCGGGCTCGGCGACCGACGGCAAGGCGCGCGCCGAGTGGTTTCGCAAGAGCGATGCGTTCGATCGCGAGATCGAACGGCGCTTCGCACCGCTGATCGAGCGCGCCCTCGCTGGTGGTCTGCGCGAGTGGGATGCCGCACCACGCACGGCCCTTGCCCGCATCCTTTTGCTCGATCAGTTCACGCGCAACGTCTTTCGCGATACCCCTCGCGCCTTCTCGGGCGACGCCCTCGCGCTCGAAGCCGCGCGGTCGATGGTGGCTCGCGGAGCGGACGTCGACCTGCCGCCACGGCAACGCGCCTTTGGCTACCTGCCGTTCGAACATGCGGAGGACCTCGTGATGCAGGACGAATCGTTGCGCCTGTTCACCCGGCTTTGCGCCGCGGCAGAAGGCTTCGAAGATTTACTCGACTATGCGCGGCGCCACCACGTGATCATCGCGCGCTTCGGTCGCTTCCCGCACCGCAACGCAATTCTCGGACGCGATTCGACGCCGGAGGAACTCGCCTTCCTGCAGCAGCCGGGCTCCGGCTTCTGAGAGCGGTCCGGCGGCATCAGCCTGGGTTGGCCTTGGCTTCCTCGTCCTGCAGCAGGCGCCACATCACCTTGCCGGAACCGGACTTCGGCAGGGATTCGACGAACTGCACTTTCTGCGGCACCTTGTAGGCCGCCATGTGCTCGCGGCTCCAGGCGATGATGTCCTGCTCGGTCGCGGTGCCCCGTGCCTCGGCGCGCAAAACGACGATCGCCTTCACCGTCTCGCCGCGATAGGCGTCCTTCGCGGCGATGATGCACGCCTCCTGCACCAGCGGGCACTTGAAGAGCAGGAGCTCGACCTCGCTCGGCCAGACCTTGTAGCCGCTCGCGTTGATCATGCGTTTCAGGCGATCGGTGATGAAGAAGTAGCCCTCTTCGTCCATGCGCCCGAGGTCGCCGGTGCGGAAGAATCGCTTGCCCTCCATCTCGAAGAAGGCCTCTGCCGTCGCCTCCGGGTGCTTCCAGTAGCCCTTGAAGACCATCGGCCCATGGGTCACGATCTCGCCCACCTCGCCGACCGGCATCTCCTTCAACGTGAGCGGATCGACGACGCGCGAATCGACGCCGAAGATCGGCATCCCGAGGCATTGCAGCTTGGCGCGCTCGGGCGGGTTGGCGTGGCTTGGCGCGGCAGTCTCGGTAAGGCCGTAGCCCTCGGCGAAGGTCAGGCCGAACTCCTGCTGCAGCCGCTCGGCAACGGCGTGCGGCATCGCCGCGCCGCCGCCGCTCAGGTAGATGAGACTCGAAAGGTCGAAGCTCTTGTAGTTGGGGCTGCCGAAGAGATCGATGATCATCGTCGGGATGCACGTCCAGTGCGTGACGCGGTAGCGCGAGATGAGCCGGCCGGCGAGCTCGCGGTCCCAGCGCGGCATCAGGATCATCGTCGCCCCGCCCGCCACCGGCGAGAGCAGGCCGTACAGCATGCCGGTGATGTGAAACATCGGCACCACGGCGAGCGCGACGGTCTCCGCACCCGACCAACCCCATTGGCCGCCGACCGCGTTGTGCATCAGCGTGCGGTGCGTGTGCATGCAGCCCTTGGGCATCGCCGTCGTGCCACTGGTGTAGGGCAGCATCGCCAGGTCGTCGGGCTGTGCGAGATGCGGCCCCGGCGAAGCATCGGCGGCGAGGGCTTCGTCCCATCGCACAAAGCCCTCCGGCAGCGGCGGATCGGCGAGCAGCCATTGCAGCATTGCGGGAGAGGGTGCGAGGTCGTCGGGAATGGTTGCGGGCAACGCGTCCGCATAGCGCGCAACGAGGACCTGCTTCAGGCGCTGGCCCTTGGGCACTTCGGCGTTCGCGCTTGCCACGATGCCCGCGAGATCGGCGGCACAGATCACGACGCTCGTGTCCGGGTCGGTGATGTAGTGCGCGAACTCGTCGGCACGGTTCATCGGATTGACGGGCACGACCACCGCGTTGGCCCGCATCACCGCATAGAAGGCGACGACGAACTGCGGGCAGTTCTGCATGAAAAGCGCGACCCGGTCGCCGCGCTCGACGCCGACGCTTTGCAGCCAGCCGGCAAGGCTTTCGGCCTGACGCTTGAGCTCGGCAAACGTCATCACCTGTCCGCAGTAGACGTAGGCAGCCTTGTTTGGAAAGCGCGTCGCCGAGACCTCGAGGTTGAACCAGAGCGAGGTTTCGGGGACGGTCAGTTCGCGCGGCAATCGGCGCGGCCAGTGGGCGTGATGGGGTCGGACGGCGGCTTCGGTCACGGCTGCAAGCTCCTCTGTGGGTCCGGGAAAAAACGGGTGCGGCGGGCGCGAGTGGCGCGATTGCACCACGTCGGGCAACGCCTATTTTGTCCCTTGCGCGACAGGCCCGCCGACAACACCCAGCGCGTGAAGCTCGGCGATCTCGTCGGGCGCATAGCCGAGCGAGGACAGCAAAGCGTCCGTGTGCTCGCCAAGCGTGGGCGGATCGCGCCGCAGCGGCAGGCGCGCGCCGTGCAGCGTCAGCGGCAGCAGCGGCACGCGCGTCTGGCGGCCATCGGGGAGCGTGAGTTCTGCAAGGCCGCCGGTCGCTGCGAGGTGCGGATCGTTGAACAGGTCCTGCGGGCGCGTGATGGGCGCATAGGGCAGCCCGCGCGACTCGAAGCGCGCCATGACATCGCCGACCGCGCGCTCGGAGAACCGTTCGCGCAGCAACGGCATCAGCCAGTCGCGCGCCTGCACGCGCAGGTTGTTGCTGGCAAGACGAGGGTCCGCCTTCAGGTCGTCGAACTCGAAGGCGTCGCAGAACTCGGCCCATTGCGTATCGGACACGACGGCCAGAAACACCTGCGCGCCGTCCCGCACGGTGAACACGTCGTACACGCCCCAGGCCGAGATGCGGCTCGGCATCGGCGCCGCAGGCGCGCCCGTCACGGCGAACTGCAGCATGTGCTGCGCGACGAGGAACACGTTGTTCTCGAACAGCGCGCTTTGCACCTCCTGGCCGCGCCCGGTCCTTTCGCGCTCGGCGAGCGCGGCGAGCACGCCGATCGCGCCGAACATGCCGCCCATGATGTCGTTCACGCTGCTTCCGGCGCGCAGCGGCCGGCCCTCGGGGCCGGTCATGTAGGCGAGGCCTCCCATCATCTGCACGACCTCGTCGAGCGCGGTGCGGTGCTCGTAGGGCCCGGGCAGGAATCCCTTGTGCGAGACGTAGATCAGGCGCGGCTGGAGCGCTGACAAGGTCGCGTAATCGAGCCCGAGGGCTGCCATCGCCCCGCCCTTGAAGTTCTCGCTGAAGACGTCGGCTCTCGCCGTGAGCCTGTGCGCGACTTCGAGTCCGCGCGCGTCCTTCAGGTCGATCGCAAGGCTCAGCTTGTTGCGGTTGAACAGGGGGAAGAAGCCGGCGCCCGAGCCGAGAAGGTGGCGCGTGTTGTCGCCTGCCAGCGGTTCGATCTTGACGACTTCGGCGCCCAGGTCGCCGAGAATCATGCCGCAGGTCGGCCCCATCACCATGTGGCTGAGCTCGACCACGCGCACGCCGGAGAGCGGCAGGTCCGTTCCGTGCGCCTCGCCGGGGTTCACGCCAGATCGCCGGACCAGCCGAGATCGCCACAGACGACGCGCAGGCCTTCGCTCGTGTGCAGCGCGATCGAGACCGTGACGCACAGGTGTGCGCCATGCAGCGTCCGGTAAGGCCGCGTCACCTGCACCCTGCCGACGCTTTCCATCGCGCGTCGGTAGTAGGGGCGGCGCGCCCAGTGGGCGTCGCGCGTGTCGCGCATCGGCGCGAAGGCCGGCGGCTCCCGGTAGTGCTGCTGCGACGCCCAGATGTTGTCGCCAATCTGCATCGCGTCGCGCCCGAGCAGATAGCAGACCTCCGCCTGCGGCAGTTGCAGGAAGGACGCGACCGCCTCGGCAAGCGGTTTGCCGTCGGCGAGCAGCGCCGAGGCATAACCGATCGCGTTGATGTACGGGCGGATGTTTTCGTGGGAGCGACGCTGTTCATCCGCGCGGCGTGCCTCGTGCTGCTCCCACAGTTTCTGCAACGCCTGCGGCGCGTCGCGCTCGCCGACCAGCGTCGGCTGGGGGCGCCCGAACAGATCGCCCTGCACCAGATCGGCATTGGCATCGAGCGCGACAAAGGCTTCCTCCTGCGTCTCGATACCCTCTATCAGCACCAGCGCGCCGCATTGATGCAGCAGCGAAACCAGGTGCGTGACGACGCGGCGCGCCTGCGGCTCGAGCGCGGCGCGGCGCACCAGGCTGCGATCGAGCTTGACGATCTCGGGTGAAAGGCGCCAGACGCGGTCGAAGTTCGAGTGCCCGGCGCCGAAATCGTCGATCGCGATCAGGCCGCCGCTGGCGCGCACGGCGCGCACGCCACTGTCGAAGTCAGCGTCGCCCGGCACCTGCTGCTCCAGCACCTCGAGCACCACCTGATGGCCCTGCAGCCCGCTGCGCGCCAGCAACGCGTCCTGGAAGCCATCGCTCACGACCTGTCTGATCGCGACGAACACCTGCGATTGCATGTTGAAGAACAGCCAGTGCGGATCGGGGCCGACGCCTTCCGCGAAATTGAGCGCGTGAATCGTGCGTGCGGCGCGATCGCCGCGCAGCAGCGACTCGAACGAGCCATCGCCATGCAGCGCCTTCTGTGGCTCAACGGCGGCGCCCGACGCGTCGAACGCGCGGACCAGCGCCTCATGGCCCACCGGACGTCCGTGCGACAAGCTGTAGATCGGCTGAAATACGCTCTTGAGCACCAGTCCGTCGAGGTCGATCACCCAGCGACCATCCTCGCGTCGCAACGCGGCGCTCAACCGGTCGAACGCAGTTCCACGAAGCGCAGTGTCCATCAGGCGTTGTGGTTCACCGCGAACCCAAAGGTTCTCGGGACGGGCGGCTTCATCGAGGGCGGCGTCTGGTTGTTGTCATCGTGCCGCCGCAGCCGGCGAACAGGACAAGACCAGACCTTAACAGCGAGCGCATGGCGCGAACAAGTACGCATTTAGGGGTGGTCGGCGCCTTGCACCCGACTCGTCCGACCGCGAAACCTCAGACGATGACCGGCTCGGGTTCGAGCCGAATGCCGAAGCGTCCGTAGACGCTTTCCTGGATCGCCCGCGCAAGCGTGACGACCTCCGCCCCGCTCGCGCCGCCGCGGTTGACGAGCACCAGCGCCTGCCTTTCGTAGACACCGGCGCGGCCGACGCTCTTGCCCTTCCAACCGCAGGCGTCGATCAGCCAGCCGGCGGCGAGCTTGATGCTGCCGTCGGGCATTGGGTAGTGCACGACCGTCGGATCACGGCCGATGATGTCGCGACACTGCGCCTCGCTGACGAACGGATTCTTGAAGAAGCTCCCCGCATTACCCACCTGCGCGGGGTCGGGCAGCTTGGCGCGCCGAATCGCGCACACCCAGTCGAATATCTGGCGTGCGTCGGGATGGGCAATGCCGGTATCGGCCATCCGGCGCTCGAGTTCGAGGTAGCCGAGCACCGCGCGCCAGGGCCGCGGCAGACGAAAGCGCACCCGCGTGATCAGGCTCTTGCCGGCAAGCGCATGCTTGAAGACGCTGTCGCGGTAGCCGAAATGGCACATCCCGCGCGTCAAGGTCACCGTTCGGCCGGTGACGAAATCCACTGCGTCGAGCGATTCGAAGCGCTCCTGCAGTTCGACGCCATAGGCGCCGATGTTCTGCACTGGCGCGGCGCCGACCGTGCCCGGGATGAGCGCCAGGTTCTCGAGCCCCGGCAAGCCCTGATCCAGCGTCCAGACGACGAAATCGTGCCAGTTCTCGCCGGCGCCGGCTTCCACGATGAAGGCGTCGTCGCGCGTCTCGAGCAGGCGTCGGCCCGCCACCTCGACCTTGAGCACGACCGCCTGCACGTCGCGCGTGAGCACGATGTTGCTGCCGCCGCCGAGGATGAATTTGGGCGCGCGGCCCAGATCCGGGTGGTCGACGACAGCGCGCACGTCGGCCTCGCTGGTCACGCGAACCATGCTGCGCGCTGACGACGGCAGAGCGAAAGTGTTGTAGGGTCGCAGGCTTACGCCTGTCTCGATTTGCATGGCAGAATTTTCGTCGATTTGACGCTGCATTCGCTCGCGCCCAGGAAACATCATGCCCAGCTTCGACGCCGTCATCGAACCCAACCTGGTCGAACTGCGCAACGCGCTCGACCAGAGCAACAAGGAGATCGGCACCCGATTCGACTTCAAGGGGTCCTCGGCGCGCATCGATCACAAGGACAAGGAGATCACGCTCTTCGCCGACAGCGACTTCCAGATCGCGCAGGTGACGGACATCCTGCTCGCCAAGCTCGCGAAGCGCGGCGTGGATGTACGCTATCTCGACACCAGCGCGAAGATCGAGAAAATCGGCGGGGACAAGGTCAAGCAGGTGGTGGTGGTCAAGAGCGGCATCGAGAGCGACGTCGCGAAGAAGATGCAAACGCTCGTCAAACAGAGCAAGATGAAAGTGCAGGCCGCGATCCAGGGCGATAGCGTGCGCGTCAGCGGCGCCAAGCGGGATGATCTGCAGGCCGCGATGTCGCTGCTGCGCAAGGAACTGCCCGATGTGCCGCTGTCGTTCAACAACTTCAGGGATTGAGATGACACGGCCCGACGCTCTCGATGCTCGCTGCCCTCAGGGGAGGCAAGGCCGCAAATGACGCCGGCTCAACGACGGTCGGACAATGCCCGGGGGATCCGACGGTGAAACGCATCATGAAGCGCACCGCCAAGCCCTCGGCGACGCCCGCCGCGCGCTACCGCGTCGCGCTCCACGGCTTCAGCGAATTCGAGCGCAACGCGCTTGCCTTCTGCCTGAAGCACGCGGCACAGCGGGAGCCGGCCTATGTACAGGTGGAACGTCTCGCCGACAGTGATTTCATCGTCGCCGATGCGAGCCACGAGGTGCTCGCGACAAGCGCCACGCGCGGCCCGAGGATGCGGGACACGCTGTTCGTCGGTGCGCACGCGCCGCCCGGCGCCCGTTCGCACGTCGAGCGCCCGATCGATCCCGAGAACATCCTGCGCGCGCTCGACGACATGGCCAACACGCGTGACGCGCCGCCTGGCCCTAAGCTCAAGCGCGAGCGCCCCGACATCGTGCTGCCGATGCCGGCAAGCGACAGCGATTTCCCGACGCTGAGCGAGTTGGACATTGTCGAGACCACGCCCGCTGCGTTTCACCATGAGTCGACCGCCGTCCGCTTCACTGACATCGACGCGGTTGCCGAGAGGGCTGGGCAACCGACCCCGGTCGACCCGAGCGACCTCCCCCCGCCACTGCCAGCCGCCCCCCTGGCCCCGCCGCCTGAACCGGCGTACTCGAGCCCGGCGTCCGGAACCTCCGTGGCGCCCGGCAAGAGAGCAGGATCCGCCGGCTTGACGGAAGAAGAACGCCACACAGCCAAGGCGGCAGCGCGGCGCAAGTCGCGCGCGGCTCGGCTAACGCAGGCGCGCCGCGCCGGCACCCAGCTAGAGGATGTGCTCCTGCTCGACGCTACGACAGAGCCGGTAGCGCTTGACTTTCTGCTCGAGGCTTTCGGGTTTCGCGTCTTGCGCGTGCGCAATATCGCCGCGGCGATGGGCGCCATTGCGTCCACGCCGCTAGCTGCCGCCTTCGTCGACATCGACGTTGAGGATGAGGACGGCATCGACGGGATGACGCTGTGCCAAATGATCAAGCAGCGCGTGCTCGAGGTGGCCGGCGAAGTACCGCCGGTAATATTGATGTCGCGGCGCAAGGTTGCCGCAGAGCGCGTACAAGCCAAGCTCGCCGGTTGCGAAGCCTTCCTGACGCAGCCGATTACAGCGTGGCGATGCGGCACGCGCGCTCGAAACCTGCGATGTCGCGCTGCCGGCCGATGCGCGCCGCGTCGAGCGGCCTTGACAGGGCACGATCCTTCCGCTCCCAGGCGCCGGATAGCGACGCCGTTGTCACTGTCGGGACAGAGCCGAATGAAACGGTCGTGCTAAAAAGCGCAATGCGGCCACGAGCTGCCGGAGACTGTGCATGGACCTGAATTTCACCCCCGAAGAACTCGCCTTTCGCGCCGAGATTCACGACTGGGTCGCCGGCAACCTGCCGAAAGCGATCAGTGAGAAGGTACACAACGCGCTGCACTTGACGCGCGAGGATATGCAGACTTGGGCGCGGATCCTCGGCAAGAAGGGCTGGCTCGGCTATGGCTGGCCGGAGAAATTCGGCGGCCCGGGCTGGAACGTCGTCCAGCGCCACCTGTTCGAGGAGGAATGTGCGCTCGCCGGCGCGCCGCGCATCGTGCCGTTCGGGCCGGTGATGGTTGCGCCCGTCATCATGGCGTTCGGCAATGCCGAGCAGCAGCAGCGCTTTTTGCCCGGGATCGCGAGCGGTGACGTCTGGTGGAGCCAGGGCTACAGCGAGCCGGGTTCCGGCTCCGACCTTGCGTCGCTCAAGACGCGCGCGGTGCGCGAGGGCAACAAGTACATCGTCAACGGCCAGAAGACATGGACCACGCTCGGCCAGTACGGCGACTGGATCTTCTGCCTCGTGCGCACGAGCAGCGATGGCAAGCCCCAGACCGGCATCAGCTTTTTGTTGATCGACATGAAGAGCAAGGGCGTCACGGTGCGGCCGATCGTGCTGCTCGATGGCAGCGTCGAAGTCAACGAGGTGTTCTTCGACAACGTCGAAGTGCCCGCAGAGAACCTGATCGGCGAGGAGAACAAGGGTTGGACCTATGCCAAGCACCTGCTCGCGCACGAACGCACCAACATCGCCGACGTCAATCGCACCAAGCGCGAACTTGAGCGCCTGAAGCGCATCGCGAAGGCAGAAGGCGTCTACGAGGACACTCGCTTTCGCGATCAGATCGCGCAGCTCGAAGTCGAGGTCGTCGCGCTCGAGATGCTCGTGCTGCGCGTACTCTCGGCCGAGAAGAGCGGCAAGCAAAGCCTCGACATCGCGGCGCTGCTGAAGGTGCGCGGCAGCGAGATCCAGCAGCGTTACGCCGAGCTGATGATGCTCGCCGTCGGCCCGTTCGCCACGCCCTACATTGTCGAAGCGATGGAGGCCGGCTGGCAGGGCGACAGCGTCGGCGCAGCGTGGTGCGCGCCCCTTGCCTCCACGTACTTCAACCTGCGCAAGACGACGATCTACGGCGGCAGCAACGAAGTGCAGCGCAACATCATCTCGCAGATCACGCTGGGAGCCTGAGCATGGATTTCGATTTCACCGACGATCAGGCTTCGCTGCGCGACGCGGTTTCGCGCTGGACCGAGAAAGGCTACGACTTCGAACGCCGGCGCGCGATCACGAAGGCCGGCGGCTTCTCGCGCGAAGCCTGGGGCGAGCTTGCGGAACTCGGCCTGCTCGGCCTCGCGCTGCCCGAAGCGAGCGGCGGCATGGCCTTCGGCGCGGTCGAGGCGATGGTCGTGATGGAAGAGCTCGGCCGCGGGATGGTTCTCGAGCCCTATGCCGCGGTGGCGCTGGTCGCCGCGCCGCTGCTTGCCGTGAGCGGGGCGCCGGAGGCGGCGAAACGCGCTCAAGGCATTGCCGACGGCAGTGCGATCGTCGTCCTCGCACACCAGGAGCGCGGTGCGCGCTATGACCTGACGAAGGTCGAGACGCGCGCCGAGCGCGATGGCTCCGGCGCATGGCAAGTCAGCGGCAGCAAGAGCCTCGTGCCGGCCGGCGAGCGGGCCGATGCATTCATCGTGCCGGCGCGCGTCAGCGGCGCCGAGGACGATCCGCAGGGCATCGCGCTCTTCCTCGTCGAACGCGGCGCGACCATCAAGACGCGCGGCTACCTGACGCAGGACGGCGCGTGCGCGGCGGAGCTTCATCTGGACAAGGCGCCGGCTACCGAATTGTTGCCCGCCGGGCAGGGCTTCGATGCCCTCGAAGCCGCGATCGACCGCGGCATCGCTGCAGTCGCCGCCGAAGCGGTCGGCGTGATGGACAAGTTCGTCGCGCTGACCGTCGAGTACATGAACACGCGCAAGCAGTTCGGCGTCGCGATCGGCACCTTCCAGGCGCTGCGGCATCGCATCGCCGACGTCAAGATTCAGCTCGAGCTCGCGCGGTCGATGAGCTACTTTGCGAGCCTCAAGCTCGGCGAAGCAGCCCGCAGCTCGGCGGCGCGCGCTGTCGCAGGCCAAAGTACAGCTCGGCCACTCGATGCGCTTCGTCGGCCAGCAGTGCATCCAGCTTCACGGCGGCATCGGCATGACCGACGAGTACGTCGGCAGCCATTGCTTCAAGCGCCTGACGATGATCGAGCTTGCCTACGGCGACACGCTGCACCATCTCGGCGAGGTGAGCGCGCGCCTGCAGGACACGGCGGGGGTGTTCGCCTGAGAGAGTGCCGAGCGGCCACGCTGCCGCTTCCCGTGGGCGTCCTTCGTCCGGTTCCGCGGAGCGGGTGGGGATTACGACGCGGCGGGCGGGCCCCAGTGGCAACCATCCACTGTTCCACCTTCGTGCGCCCGGGCACGCCACCGGCATGCACGACCTTGCCGTCGATCACCACGCCTGGCGTCGACATGACGCCATAGCCGGCGATTTCACGCGGCTCTTCGACCTTGCCGAGGGTGATGGAAACACCCTTGTCACGTGCGACCTCTTCGATCAACGCGATCGTGCTCCTGCATTTGGCACATCCGCTGCCGAGGACCTTGACGTCCATGGAGTTCTCCTTGAGTTTGAAAGGGTTCATTGGCGTTCGACTTCGGCACATGTGCACCAGCAATGGTGGCCAGAACGCGACGCTACTGCCATTCGGTCATGCTGCTCAGACGACAGCATTGAAAGCGAAGCCGACCAGCAGAATGCCGGTCGCGACGATGGCGGCGAAGGTGACGATCAGGCGCGGCTTGAGCACCTTGCGCAGGATGATCATCTCCGGCAACGACAGCGCGATCACGCTCATCATGAAGGCCAGCACGGTGCCTAGCGCCGCGCCCTTGGCGAGCAGCGCCTGCACGATCGGAATCACGCCCGCTGCGTTGGTATACATCGGCACCCCGATCAGCACCGCCAGCGGCACCGACCACCAGACCTGTTTGCCCATGATCGACGCCATGAAGTCCTCGGGCACCCAGCCGTGGATCGCCGCGCCGATGGCGATGCCGGCCAGGATGTAGGGCCAGACCTTGCCGACGATCTCGCGCACGCTGCCCAGCCCCGACTCGATGCGCTCGGCCAGCGTCGGCGTATCGGTGTCGCCGGCAGCGTGCACGCGCGGCATGTCGTGCACCCAGTCCTCGAGGTACCGCTCCATCTTGAGACGGCCGATCACCCAGCCGGCCACGATCGCCACGGTCAGGCCCAGGCCCATGTAGAGCAGCGCGATCTTCCAGCCGAACAGGCCGAACAGCAGCGCCAGCGCGACCTCGTTGACCATCGGCGCCGCGATCAGGAACGAGAAGGTGACGCCCAGCGGCACGCCGGCCTGCACGAAGCCGATGAAAAGCGGCACGGCCGAACATGAACAGAACGGCGTGACGACGCCGAGCGTTGCGGCCATCACGTTCGCCAGCCCCTCGGTGCGCCCCGCAAGCAACGCGCGCGTGCGCTCGGGCGTGAAATACGAGTTCACGATGCCCATCATGAAAACGACGGCGGTGAGCAGCAGCAACACCTTGGGCGTGTCGTAGAGGAAAAACTGCAGCGCGCCGCCCAAATGACTCTCGCGATCCACCGGCAAGGTCGCGACGAGTGCCTCGGACGCCGGGGCCAGCGACTGGTACAGCGCCCACCACAGCAGCACGGCCAGCAACAGGAACCAGCGTGGGTGCTCGTGCGGCAATCGCTGGGTTCGTTCGGCCAGGGTCAGACTTGTCATTTGCAAACATCTCCATCCCCAAGACGGAGACGCTGCCAACAGGATGCGGGTACGCTGCGCGAGGGGGTTGATGCGGGTCAAGGTTGTGCGAATGCATGCGCATCAGCTGCGCCCGCGCGTCGATCAGGCCGCAGGATCGCCCATGACGGCTTCCAGGCGAGCCATCCGCAGTGTTGCCGGTTGCCGGACCGGGTGCAGCCCAGGGTCCGAGCGCGATGGCGGGCCGCGAGGTCGCGACCCCGTGAATCGGGCGTGATCATCAGCCTTCGCCCGCCGGCAAACCCAAGCTGCGCAAGGCCCGCGCCATCAGCTCCCGGTGCGATGCCAGCTTGTGCGGGAAGCTGCGCTCGAAGGCGCGGATCGAATAGCCGGGATGGATGCGGTCGCCGGCGGGACGACGACCGACAGCCCGCCAAGACTGGCTGCGTCGCGCGGCATACTGAGCGCCAAGCTTTGCGCCCCAGCGGCCTCTCGCAGCCATGCCACTCAACGATTGCCTTACCGACATCGCCGGCCTGAAGGTCGGCCACTTCACCGACACCCGCCGCCCGACCGGTTGCACCGTCGTGCTGTGTGAAGGCGGCGCAGTGGCCGGCGTCGACGTGCGCGGCGCGGCGCCGGGAACGCGCGAGACGGAACTGCTCTCGCCGGTCAATGCCGTCGAGCAGGTGCATGCGGTGCTGCTGGCCGGCGGCAGTGCGTTCGGCCTCGACGCAGCCGGCGGCGTGATGCGCTGGCTCGACGAGCACGGCATCGGCACGCCGGTCGGCCCGGCGCGCGTGCCGATCGTGCCGGCGGCGATCCTCTTCGATCTGTGGGTCGGCGACCCCGCCATCCGGCCCGACGCGGCGGCCGGCTACGCCGCATGCCAGGCCGCGAGCACAGCGCCGCCGGCCGAGGGCTCTGTCGGCGCCGGTGCCGGGGCCGCGGTCGGCAAACTCTTCGGCATCGAGCGCGCCATGAAGGGCGGCATCGGCAGCGCCTCGATCGCAGTCGGCGGCGTGACCGTGGCCGCGCTGATCGCCGTCAATGCCGTCGGCGACGTGATCGACCCTGCCAGCGGCGCCGTCATCGCCGGCGCCCGCACCGCCGACGGCACGGCGCTGCTCGGCAGCGCACAGGCGCTGCTGCGCGGCGAACTCCCGCCGCAGTTCGTTGCCGGTGGCGCGACGACGATCGGCGTCATCGCCACGGACGCCGCACTGACGAAGGCCGAGGCGACCAAGATCGCGCAGATGGCGCACGACGGCCTGGCGCGCTGCATCAATCCGGTCCACACGATGAGCGATGGCGACACGCTGTTCGCGCTCGCGACCGGCCGTGCCACGGCACGGCCGCACCTCACGCTGCTCGGCGTGGCGGCTGCCGAAGTGACCGCACGCGCGGTGCTGAGCGCCGTTCGGCAGGCGCACGGGCTCGCCGGCGCGGGCCTGCCGACGCTGCCCGCGGCGCGCGACCTGGGGCACTGAACAGGCAGCCCCGAGCTGCGTGCCGACTCGGCCGATCCATGCCAGCGCATCGCGACCGATATGGCCAAGGCTGAGCGGCAACCAGGGTCGCTTGCCAGACCGAGTGGGCCGGGCCGATCCGGGCACTCGATGCAAGGCCGATTCCCTACTCGGCGCGAAGTCGAATAAAGTGGCAGCTCCTTGAATCGCTTTCAGGAGACGGCCATGGCTGAACTCAAGATCAACGGCGAGCGCCTCTGGGCGAGCCTGATGGAAATGGCGAAGATCGGCGCGACACCCAAGGGCGGCGTTTGCCGGCTGACGCTGACCGACCTCGACCGCGACGGCCGCGACCTCTTCGTGCGCTGGTGCAAGGAGGCCGGCTGCACGGTTCGAGATCGACAAGATGGGCAACATCTTCGCGCGCCGCCCGGGCAAGAACAACGCACTCGCGCCGGTGGGCACCGGCAGCCACCTCGACAGCCAGCCGACCGGCGGCCGCTTCGACGGCGTCTACGGCGTGCTCGCCGGACTGGAAGTGATCCGCACGCTGAACGACCACGGCATCGAGACGGAGCGCCCGGTCGAAGCCTCGGTGTGGACGAACGAGGAAGGCTCGCGCTTCGCGCCGGCGATGGTCGGCTCGGGCGTCTATGCAGGCGTCTTCACGCTCGAGTACGGTCACTCGCGCACCGACCAGCAGGGCAAGACGATCGGCGAGGAACTCGCGCGCATCGGCTACCTCGGCAATGAGCCGATGGGCAACCGGCCCGTACATGCGTTCTTCGAGACGCACATCGAGCAGGGCCCGATCCTCGAGCACGAGGGGCAGACGATCGGGATCGTCACCGACGCACAAGGTCAGCGCTGGTACGAGCTGACGCTGACCGGCCAGGAGAGCCATGCCGGCCCGACGCCAATGCCGGTGCGGCGCGACGCGCTCCTGGGCGCGGCCAGGGTCATCCAGCTCGTCAACGAGATCGGTCTCGCGCATGCGCCCAACGCAGTGAGCACGGTCGGCATGATCAATTCCTACCCGAACTCGCGCAACGTGATCCCCGGCAGCGTGTTCCTGACGGTCGACTTCCGCAACCCCGACAACGCAGACCTGCTGCGCATGGATGCCGAACTCAAGGCCGGCGTCGCGCGCATCGCCGCCGCCAGCCGGCTCGAGCACGACCTGAAGCAGATCTTCCAGTACGACTGCGTGCACTTCGACGAAAGCTGCGTCGGCGTCGTTCGCGCCGGCGCGAAAACGCACGGCTACGTGACGCGCGACATCGTCTCCGGTGCCGGGCACGATGCCTGCTACATGTCGCAGGTGACGCCGACGGCGATGATCTTCGTGCCGTGCGTCGGCGGCATCAGCCACAACGAGATCGAGGATGCGAAGCCCGAGTGGATCGTCGCCGGCGGCAACGTGCTCCTGCACGCGATGCTGACGAAGGCGAACGAAGTTCCAGCGGTCGCAACCACCGGCGCGGCAGCGGTGACTGCCTGAGGAAGGCATCGCCATGACTAGCAGTGATCATTCGAGGCGGCACCGTCGTCAACGCGGACGCAAGCGTGCGCGCCGACGTGCTGTGCGAGGGCGGGCTGATCCGCGCGGTCGGCCCCGACATCGACGCGCCTGCCCGGCGCAACGGTGGTCGACGCCGCCGGCGCGCTCGTCATGCCCGGCGGCATCGACACCCACACCCACATGGAGCTTCCCTTCATGGGCACGGTGACGATGGACGACTTCTTCACCGGCACCGCGGCGGGTCTCTCGGGCGGCACGACATCGATCCTCGACTTCGTGATCCCGAACCCGAAGCAGCCGCTGATGGAGGCGTTCCAGAACTGGCGTGGCTGGGCCGAGAAATCGGCCGGTGACTACGGCTTTCACGTCGCCGTGACGTGGTGGGACGAATCGGTGCACCGCGACATGGGCACGCTCGTTCACGAGCACGGCGTGAACAGCTTCAAGCACTTCATGGCCTACAAGAACGCGATCATGGCCGACGACGAGGTGCTGGTGAACAGCTTCGCCCGCGCGCTCGAACTCGGCGCGCTGCCGACCGTGCACGCCGAGAACGGCGAACTCGTCTTCCAGTTGCAGAACAAGCTCGTCGCGATGGGCCTGACCGGTCCCGAACAGCACCCGACCTCGCGCCCGCCTGCGGTCGAGGCCGAGGCGACCAACCGCGCGATCCGCCTCGCCGAAGTGATCGGCTGCCCGATCTACATCGTGCACGTGTCGAACGAAGAATCGCTCAACGCCATCATCCGCGCGCGCAGCGCCGGCCAGCGCGTGTTCGGCGAAGTGCTCGCGGGACATTTGACGATCGACGATTCGGTGTATCGCGACCCGGACTGGCGCATCGCTGCAGCGCACGTGATGAGCCCGCCGTTCCGTGAGAAGAAGCACCAGGCTGCGCTCTGGGCCGGCTTGCAGTCGGGCCACCTGCACACGACAGCGACCGACCATTGCGCGTTCTGCGACGAACAAAAGGCGATGGGCGCGGCCGACTTCTCGAAGATCCCGAACGGCTGCGCCGGCATCGAAGACCGCATGGCGGTGGTCTGGGACGCCGGCGTCAACACCGGTCGCCTGACGCCGAACGAGTTTGTGCGCGTGACCTCGACCAACGCGGCGCAGATCTTCAACATGTACCCGCGCAAGGGTGTGATCGCGGTCGGCAGCGATGCGGATCTCGTGGTTTGGGACGCGGGCGCGCGCAAGACGATCACGACCGCGAAGTCGGTCTCCAAGGTCGGCTACAACATCTTCGAAGGGCGCACCGTGACGGGCCTGCCGATCGTGACGGTCGCGAACGGCAAGGTCGTCTACGACCGCGGCGACCTGCGTGCCGAACGCGGCGCCGGGCGCTATCTCAAGCGCCCCGCCTTCGCACCGATGTTCGACGCGCTCAAGCGGCAGGCCGCACAGCACGCGCCGCAGGCGGTCGAACGCACGGCGTGACCATCGACGCCGCACTCTTGCCAGGAGCGCCCGATGCCAACGAGTGACGTCCGCAGCGGGCGCCTGACCGCCGAGCAACTCGGCTGCAATTTCGCCGACGCCTACCCTCCCCTCACGCCGGTGCAAGCGCGCATCGAGTCGGAGCGCTGCTACTACTGCTTCGATGCGCCCTGCGTGGCCGCCTGCCCGACCGGCATCGACATTCCCAGCTTCATCCGCCGAATCTCGGAGGACAACCTTCGCGGCGCAGCGCACGCGATTCTGGAAGAGAACATCTTCGGCGGCATGTGCGCGCGCGTCTGCCCGACCGAGGTGCTTTGCGAACAGGCCTGCGTGCGCAACACGAACGAGGACAAGCCGGTCGAGATCGGATCGCTGCAGCGGCACGCGACGGATCATCTGATGACCCATCCCGGCGCACCGCTCTTTACGCGCGCGCCGGCGAGCGGCAAGCGGATCGCGGTGATCGGTGCCGGCCCCGCGGGGCTGTCGTGTGCGCACCGCCTCGCGATGCTGGGTCACGACGTCATCGTGTTCGATGCACGACCCAAGCCTGGAGGCTTGAACGAATACGGCATCGCTGCCTACAAGACCCCCGACGACTTCGCGCAGAAGGAGGTCGCGTGGTTGCTGGCGATCGGCGGCATCGAATTGCGCCACGAACAGACGCTCGGCCGCGACCTGTCGCTCGCTGCGCTGAGGGACGAGTACGACGCCGTGTTCCTCGCCGTGGGGCTGGCCGGCGTCAACGCGCTGGGTCAGGATGGCGAAGACCTGCGCGGTGTCGAGAACGCGGTCGAGTTCATCGCCCGGCTGCGCCAGGCCGACGATCTGAGCGAAGTGCCCGTCGGCCGCCACGTCGTCGTCCTTGGCGGCGGCATGACGGCGATCGACGCCGCGGTGCAATCGAAGAAGCTCGGCGCCGAACAGGTCACGATCGTCTATCGACGCGGCCAGGATCGGATGCCGGCCTCGCCTCACGAACAGGATTGGGCGCAGAGGAACGGCGTCCTGATTCGCACATGGGGCGTGCTGCAGGCGCTCCATTCGGCGAACGGACGGCTCGCCTGGGCCACGTTTGCGGAGGTCGCCGAGCGCGATGGGGCGCTGGTCGAAACCGGCGAGACCTGGACGCTCGAAGCCGACATGTTGTTCAAGGCCATCGGCCAGACCTTCGACGCACGAAGCGCGCCGGGCATCGAACTGCAGGGTGGGCGCGTCAAGACCGACGCCGACGGGCGCACCTCGTTACCCGGCGTCTGGGCCGGTGGCGATTGCCGCTTCGGTGGCCGCGACCTGACCGTCGAGGCCGTGCAGCACGGCAAGCTCGCCGCGCTTTCGATCGACCGCGCGCTGCGCGCGACCTGACCTCTCATTCCGACGGAGCGCAGCCCATGGCCGACCTCACGACGACCTTCGCCGGCATCAAGAGCCCGAACCCGTTCTGGCTCGCGTCGGCGCCGCCGACCGACAAGGAATACAACGTCAACCGCGCGTTCGAGGCGGGCTGGGGCGGCGTCGTGTGGAAGACGCTCGGCGAGGACCCGCCGATCGTCAACGTGAACGGCCCGCGCTATGCGGCGCTCTACGCGGGCGATCGCAAGCTGATCGGCTTCAACAACATCGAACTGATCACCGATCGGCCCTTGCCGCTGAACCTGGAGGAGATCAAAAGAGTCAAGCGCAACTGGCCCGATCGCGCGCTCGTCGTCTCGCTGATGGTGCCGTGCGAGGAAGCGTCGTGGAAGCGCATCCTGCCGATGGTCGAGGACACCGGCTGCGACGGCGTCGAACTCAACTTCGGCTGCCCGCACGGCATGAGCGAGCGCGGCATGGGCTCGGCCGTCGGCCAGGTGCCCGAGTACATCGAGATGGTCACGCGCTGGTGCAAGCAGTTCAGCAAACTGCCAGTGATCGTCAAGCTCACGCCCAACATCACCGACATCCGCCACCCGGCACGCGCGGCGAAGGCCGGCGGCGCCGACGCGGTGAGCCTCATCAACACCATCAACTCGATCATCGGCGTCGATCTCGACACGTTGCGCATCAACCCCGCGACCGGCGCGACCGGATCGCACGGCGGTTATTGCGGTCCTGCCGTCAAGCCGATCGCGCAGTGCATGGTGGCCGAAATTGCACGCGACCCTGCGACTGCTGGAATGCCGATCTCGGGCATCGGCGGCATCACGACCTGGCGCGACGCGGCCGAATTCATCGCGCTCGGCGCCGGCAACGTGCAGGTCTGCACCGCGGCGATGACCTACGGCTTCAGAATAGTCGAGGACATGATCGATGGGCTCTCGAACTACCTCGACGAGAAGCGCATTGCGAGCGTCGAGTCGCTGCGCGGGCGCGCCGTGCCGTCGATCGTCGACTGGCAGTTCCTTGATCTCAACCACATCGACAAGGCCGTGATCGATCAGGGGCTGTGCATCCAGTGCGGGCGCTGCCACGTCGTCTGCGAAGACACTTCGCACCAGGCGATCACCGCGACGAAGGACGGCAAGCGTCACTTCGAGGTGATCGACGCCGAGTGCGTGGGCTGCAACCTGTGCGTCTCGGTCTGCCCGGTGCCGGACTGCATCACGCTGCGCGCGCTCGCGCCGGGCGAGACCGATGCGCGCACCGGCAAAGTCGTCTCCGGTGACTACGCGAACTGGACGACGCACCCGAACAACCCGTCGGCCGCGACCCCCGAAGCCGCGTAGCCGATGAGTCCAGTCGCTGCCGGTTCGCCACCCGCCAACGCCGTCGAGGTCTCCGACCTTTCCGTCGTCTTTCCCGCAAAAGATCGGCCGGTCGTCGCACTCGACCGCGTCAACCTGTCGATCGCCGAGGGCGAATTCATCTCGCTGATCGGCCCCTCCGGGTGCGGCAAGACGACGCTGCTGCGCGTGATCGCCGACCTCGAACAGGCGAGTTCGGGGACGGTGCTCGTCAACGGCATGAGCTCGCACGACGCGCGACTCGCGCGCGCCTACGGCTACGTGTTCCAGGCACCGGCGCTCTTTCCATGGCGCACCGTGCTCGCCAACGTGACGTTGCCGCTCGAAATCCAGGGCAAGTCGCGCGCGGAGGCACGCGCTACGGCCCACAAGCACCTGGAGCGCGTCGGACTCGCGGGTTTCGAGCGCAAGTACCCGTGGCAGTTGTCGGGCGGCATGCAGCAGCGCGTCTCGATCGCGCGCGCGCTCGGCTTCGAGCCGCGCCTGCTGATGATGGACGAGCCGTTCGGCGCGCTCGACGAGATCACGCGCGACCGGCTCAACGAGCAGTTGCTGCAGCTCTGGCGCGCAGACCAGGGCAGCGCCAAGCGCACCGTCGTCTTCGTCACGCACTCGATTCCGGAGGCGGCGTTCCTGTCGTCGCGCATCGTCGTCATGTCGGCGCGCCCGGGGCGCATCGTCGACGTCATCGAGTCGACCTTGCCCGCGGACCGCACGCTCGAGATCCGCGAGACGCCCGAGTTCCTCGCCATTGCGCACCGGCTGCGCGTCGCCCTCGCCGCCAGTCATGAAGACTGAGGTCACCGGCACCACGCTCTTCACCGAGAACGTGCTGCCGGTGCTCACCGTGCTGGCCGGGCTGATGCTCGTCTGGTACGGCGCCGCCATCTGGCTGAACGCGCCGCAGGTGATCGAACGCAACTTCGACGGCCAGCCCGGCTGGTCATGGCGCGAACTCGTCACGCTCACCTGGAGCATGGATCGCCCGGTGCTGCCGGCGCCGCACCAGATCGCACTCGACATGTTCCATTCGATCTTCGACTGGCCGCCCGATTCGCCGCGCAGCCTGCTCTATCACGCCGCCGTGACGAGCGGCGCGACGCTGCTCGGTTTCGTGCTCGGCTCGCTGCTCGGCGCGGTGCTCGCGGTGCTGATCGTCAATCTGCCGACGCTCGAGCGCGCGATGTTCCCGTGGATCATCGCGTCGCAGACCGTGCCGGTGCTCGCGATCGCGCCGATCGTGATCGTCATCCTCGGCCACTTCAACCTCACCGGCCTGCTGCCGAAGGCGCTGATCTCGATGTACCTGTGCTTCTTCCCGGTCGTCGTCGCGATGGTCAAGGGCCTGCGCTCGCCCGGTGTGTTCGAGCGCGAGCTGCTCTACACCTACGCCGCGTCGAAGGGCCAGACCTTCTGGAAGCTGCGCATGCCTGCGGCGATGCCCTTCCTGTTCCCGTCGCTGCGCGTCGCGATCGCCGCCGGTCTCGTCGGCGCGATCGTCGGCGAGCTGCCCACCGGCGCGCAGGCCGGCTTGGGCGCGCGACTCCTGACGGGCTCGTATTACGGCAACACGGTGCAGATCTGGTCCGCGCTCGTGATGGCGGCGCTGCTCGGCCTGGCACTGACCGCGCTCGTGTCGCTTGCCGAGCGCGTCTTCATCGTCAAAGGCAAGGTTTGATGATCGACGCCGCGCGCGCCCTGCCCGCACCGCGTCGCATCCTGCTCGCGCTGTTGCCGCTGTTTCTCGTCCTGCAGGCGTTGTGGCGACCGATCGGGGTTGCGGGCGGGCAGGTTCTCGAGTGGGGCCACCAGGCTTCCCTGTTGCCGTATGCGATCGCCGCGGTCGCCGCCGCCATTGTCGGCCTGTGGCCGCTGCGCAGCGCCGGCGCGGTCGCGGTGCATCTGCTGCTCTCTGGGCTCGCCGCCATCGCGCCGCTCGTGCTGCTCGCCGGCCAGCCCGACACCGGCCTGAGCGATGCGACGCCGCCGGCGTGGGACGCGGGCTTGTGGCTGTACCTGTGTGCGCTCGCGTTGCTCGCGGGCAGCAGCGTGCGCCGCGTGGCGGCGCTCGACCTGCGCGGGCCTTTGGTCGATCAGGCTACGGCAATAGTGTTCGGTGCCTGGGCGCTCGTCTTCTGGCAACTGCTGATCGACGCCTTCAACGTGCCGCGCGTGCTGCTGCCGGCGCCGCTGCAGATCGGGCAAGCGCTGCTCGCCAACGGGGGCACCTTGGGCGTCGATTTCGTGCAGACCGTGCTCCATGCGGTGCTGATCGGCTACGCGATCGGCTGCGGCCTAGGCTTCACGGTCGGCGTGCTGATCGACCGCAGCCCCTTCCTGCAGCGCGGGCTGTTGCCGCTGTCGGCGCTGGCGAGCGCCGTGCCGCTCGTCGGCGTCGCGCCGATCGCCGTGATGTGGTTCGGATTCGACTGGCACTCGAAGGCGGCCGTCGTCGCGGTGATGACGTTCTTCCCGATGCTCGTCAACACGCTTGCCGGGCTGAAATCCGCCGGCCACATGGAGCTCGACCTGATGCGCTCCTACGGCGCGGGCTACTGGCGCACGCTGGCGTGGCTGCGCATTCCGGTTGCAATGCCGTTTGTCTTCAACGCGCTCAAGGTCAACTCGACGCTGGCGCTGATCGGCGCGATCGTCGCCGAATTCTTCGGCTCGCCGATCTCCGGCCTCGGCTTTCGCATCTCGACCGAGGCGGCACGCCTGAACATGCCGGTGGTGTGGGCTGCGATTCTCGTTGCCGCAGTGTCGGGATCCGCATTCTTTGCGTTCCTCGCGCTCGCCGAGCGGCGCGTGACGTTCTGGCATCCTTCGCTGCGCAAGGGATAGCATCACGCACTGGCAACCGCCGCAAGGCACCACAACGAGGAGTGACGACGATGAGAAAGCAATTGTTCTGCCTGTCGCTGGCGCTGGCCGGCGCGATGGGCTCGGCCCAGGCGGCCGACAAGTTCACGGTCCAGCTCAAATGGCTGCCGCAGGCGCAGTTCGCCGGGTACTACGTGGCCCAGGCAAAGGGCTTCTACAAAGACGCCGGGCTCGACGTGACGATCAAGCCGGGCGGCCCCGACATCGCGCCGCCACAGGTGCTCGCAGCCAACGGCGCCGACCTGGCGGTCGACTGGATGCCCTCGGCCCTCGCCGCGCGCGAGGCCGGTGCGCCACTCGTCAATGTGTCGCAGATCTTCAACCGCTCCGGAATGATGCTCACCTGCAAGAAGTCGAGCGGCGTCGCGACGCCCAAGGACTTCAAGGGCAAGACACTCGGCGTCTGGTTCGGCGGCAACGAGTATCCCTTCCTCGCCTGGATGGCGATCCTCGGCTACAAGACCGATGGCGCGAACCCCGACGTGAAGATCCTCAAGCAGGGCTTCAACGTCGATCCGCTGCTGCAGAACCAGGCGGCGTGCATCTCGACCATGATCTACAACGAGTACTGGCAGATCATCGACGCCGGCGTCAAGCCCGACCAGCTCGTCACCTTCTTCTATGAAGACCAGGGCGTCGCGATGCTCGAGGATGGTCTGTACGCGATGGGACCGAAGCTGAAGGATCCCGCCTTCGTCGACAAGTCGGCGCGATTCGTGAAGGCCACGCTGAAGGGCTGGGAGTACGCGATCAAGAACCAGGACGAAGCCGTCAAGATCGTGCTCGCCGCCGACACCTCGGGCGGGTCCACCGCCGCGGTGCAGAAGCGCCAGTTGGAGAACGTCGCCAAGCTGATCACGACCGCCGGCACGCCGAAGATGGGCCAGCTCGACCCTGCCGCGTACAAGCGTACGGTCAAGGTGCTGCTCTCGGGCGGCAGCGCGCCGGTGATCAAGAAGGATCCCGGCCCCGACGCGGTGACGAACGTCGTCTGGGACAAGGCGATGGCGAAATAGCCAGCGCGCATCAGAGCGCGGCTCGCGGACGCGGGTCGCGCCCTTCACGCTCGCTGTCGCTTTCGCACGCCCAGGCGTCCCGCTCGGCATGCGCCTCGCGCAAATCCTCTTCTCGCAGGGCTTCGGCACGCGGCGCGACTGCGAAGCGCTGGTGGCTATCGGCGCCGTCGCCGTTGCCGGCCGCACGATCGACGATCCCGCGGCCGAGTTCGATCCGCTGGGCCTCGTATTGAACGTGCGCGGCGAGTCCTGGCCGGTCTACGCCAAGGCGCTCGTGGTCTTGCACAAGCCAGCGGACTATGAGTGTTCGCAGAAGCCCAAGCACCATCCGAGCGTGATGAACCTGCTAGCGCCACCACTGCGGCAGCGCGGCGTGCAGCCGATCGGCCGGCTCGACGCCGACACGACCGGCCTCCTGCTGCTGACCGATGACGGCGCGCTGATCCATCGATTGACCTCTCCGAAGAAGCACGTTCCCAAGGTCTACGAGATCGAAACCACCGATCCGGTGAACGCACGCCAGATCGAGGACCTGTTGCGCGGCGTCGTGCTGCACGACGATCCGCTGCCGGTGCGCGCCGCGGCCTGTGAGCAGACAGGCGAACGCACGCTGCGCATGACACTGCTCGAAGGCAAGTACCACCAGGTCAAGCGCATGCTCGCCGCAGCCGGCAACACCGTAGCGCGATTGCACCGCAGCCGCTTCGGTGCGCTGCAACTGCCGCCCGACCTGGCGAGCGGACAATGGCGCTGGCTCGAAGGCGCGCACATCGTCCTTGGAGGCGACGCATGCTGATCGTCGTCCTCGCCTGCGTGCTTTTGATCTCGACGACGACGGTCATCCACTACGAGGCCTTGCGCGCGCTCAGCCGACGCTTGCCTGCGTTGCGCATTCCGAACCGCAGCAAGCTGCTCGTCGTCATCTTCTCGGCGTTCATTGCACACGCGATCGAGATCGGCATCTACGGCGGTTCACTGTTCATGCTGGTCGACAAGCTGGGCGTCGGCAAACTCGACGGGACGCTCGGCTTTTCGCTCATCAACTGCCTGTACTTTTCCGCCGAGACCTACACGACGCTCGGCTTCGGCGACCTGACTCCCGTCGGTCCTGTGCGGCTGCTCGCCGGCACCGAAGCGCTCAACGGTCTGTTGCTGATCGGCTGGACGGCGTCCTACGCCTATCTCTCGATGGAACGCTTCTGGCGCGAAGACTCACCCCGCTGAGACCCCGACGGATACTGCGCGAGTTCGGCTGACGCTGCGGCCGATAATCGCCGCATGCAGGTCTTCCGCGGCTTCCATCACCCTGGCATCGCGCACGCCTGTGCGCTCACGATCGGCAATTTCGACGGCGTGCACCGCGGGCACCAGGCGATGCTGGCGCTGCTGCGCTCCGAGGCGGAGCATCGAAGCCTGCCGACCTCGGTGCTGACATTCGAGCCGCATCCGCGCGATCACTTCGCCACGCTTGCCGGCAAACCCGAGCTCGCCCCGGCGCGCATCGCGACCTTGCGCGACAAGCTCGGCGAACTCGAACGCTGTGGCATCGATCAGGCCATCGTGGTGCGCTTCGATGCACGCTTCGCAAGCCAGTCGCCGCAGGCCTTCATCGACGACGTGCTCGTTACCGGGCTGCATGCACGCTACGTGCTCGTCGGCGACGACTTTCGCTTCGGTGCCCGGCGCGCCGGCGACTACGCGATGCTCGACGCGGCCGGCCGGCGTCAAGGCTTCGACGTCGCACGCATGAACAGCTACGAGGTCCACGGCTTGCGCGTGAGCAGTTCGGCGGTGCGCGACGCGCTCGCGACCGGCCGCATGGCAGACGCCGCCGCGCTGCTTGGCCGTGCCTACAGCATCAGCGGCCACGTGACGCGCGGGCGAAGGCTCGGGCGAGACATCGGCTACCCCACACTCAATCTGCGCTTCCCGCACACGCGCGCTGCCGCGATGGGCATCTTCGTCGTCAAGGTGTTCGGGCTGGCCGACAAGCCGCTTGCAGGCGTCGCGAGCCTCGGCGTACGGCCGACGATCGAATCCGCCGGTCGCGTGACGCTCGAGGTGTATTGCCTGGACTGGCCCGCGGCGCTCGGTTCCGAAGGGGGCTACGGTAAACTCGTCCGCGTGGAACTGCTGCACAAATTGCGTGACGAAGCCCGCTTCGAGGGGCTCGACGCCCTCACCGACGCGATCGGGCGCGACGTGGACGAAGCCCGCGCCTATCTCGCCGCGCACGCCGCGCAGCGCCGCCAGACCACACGCGATCGAATTTGACCTGCGGCTGCCGCACCGCTCTGCGGCACAGCCCGGGCGGGAAACGCCACCAGCGTCGCATCACCCGCACCCGTATCTCTCTTCCGGAACCGCACCGGAGCGACCCGATCGCAAGGACACACCATGGCCGACCAGCCCGCCACCGACTACCGCAAGACGCTGAACCTGCCCGACACGCCGTTCCCGATGCGTGGCGACCTGCCCAAGCGCGAGCCGGGCTGGGTCAAGACCTGGAACGACGAGGGGCTGTACAAGCAGTTGCGCGCCGCGCGCCACGGTGCGCCGCTCTTCGTGCTGCATGACGGCCCGCCGTATGCGAACGGCCAGATCCACATGGGGCACGCCGTCAACAAAGTGCTCAAGGACATGATCGTCAAGGCGCGCCAGCTCTCCGGCTTCGACGCGCAATACGTGCCGGGCTGGGACTGCCACGGCCTGCCGATCGAGAACGCGATCGAGAAAGCCTTCGGACGCAACTTGAGCCGCGACGACATGCAGGCCAAGAGCCGCGCCTACGCGACCGAGCAGATCGCACTGCAGATGGCGGACTTCAAACGCCTTGGCATTCTTGGCGATTGGGCGCACCGCTACGCCACGATGGACCCCGGCAACGAGGCGGGCGAGATCCGCGCTTTCAAACGCGTCATCGAGCGCGGCTTCGTCTATCGAGGGTTGAAGCCGGTGTACTGGTGCTTCGACTGCGGTTCGTCGCTTGCCGAATTCGAGATCGAGTACGCGGACAAGAAGAGCCAGACACTCGACGTCGGCTTCCTGTGCGCCGAGCCCGAGAAGCTCGCCGCCGCATTCGGCCTGCCTGCGTTATCGAAGCAAGCCTTCGCGGTGATCTGGACGACAACTGCGTGGACGATCCCCGCGAATCAGGCGCTCAACCTCAACCCCGCGCTCGACTACGCGCTCGTCGACACCGAGCGCGGCGTACTGCTGCTCGCGGCGACGCTCGTCGAATCGTGCCTGAAGCGCTACGGCCTCGAAGGCACCGTCCTCGCCACCGCGCGCGGCGACAAGCTTGGCGGACTGAATTTCCAGCACCCCCTTGCGCATGTCGATCCGGGCTACGACCGGCTGAGCCCGGTCTATCTGGCCGACTACGCAACGGCCGACGATGGCACCGGCATCGTCCACTCCTCACCCGCCTACGGCTTGGACGACTTCAACTCCTGCGTCGCGCACGGGCTCGCCTACGACGACATCCTGAACCCGGTGCAGGCGAACGGAAGCTACGCGGCCGACTTCCCGCTGTTCGGCGGCCAGAACATCTGGAAGGCTGCGTCCGTCGTCATCGAGGCCCTGCGCGACGCCGGGCGGCTGTTCGCAACCGAGACGATCACGCACAGCTATCCGCATTGCTGGCGTCACAAGTCGCCGGTGATCTACCGCGCCGCGGCGCAGTGGTTCATCCGCATGGACGAGGGCGAAGGTGTCTTCACGAAGGACAAGGCCGAGAAGACGCTGCGACAGACCGCGCTCGACGCGATCGATGCGACACGCTTCTATCCAGAGAACGGCCGCGCGCGGCTGCGCGACATGATCGCGAACCGCCCCGACTGGTGCATCAGCCGCCAGCGCAGCTGGGGCGTGCCGCTGCCGTTCTTCCTGCACAAGGAGACGAGCGAGCTGCATCCCCGCACGATGGAGATCCTCGATCAGGCCGCCGACATCGTCGAGGCCGGCGGCATCGAAGCCTGGAGCCGCGTGACGGCCGAAGACATCCTCGGCGCCGACGACGCTGCGCACTACATCAAGAGCAGCGACATCCTCGAAGTCTGGTTCGATTCCGGCTCGACCTTCAGGCACGTGCTGCGCGGCACGCACCGGGGCACGGACGACCAGCCGAGCCACCACGCGAGCGGCCCCGAGGCCGACCTCTATCTGGAAGGCCATGACCAGCACCGCGGCTGGTTCCATTCGTCGCTGTTGATCGCATGCGCGCTCGAAGGCCGCGCGCCGTACCGCGGCCTGCTGACGCACGGCTTCACGGTCGACAGCCAGGGCCGCAAGATGAGCAAGTCGCTCGGCAACGGCATCGAGCCGCAGGCAGTCAGCGCAAAGCTCGGCGCCGAGATCATCCGCCTGTGGGTCGCGGCGAGCGACTATTCGGGCGACATCGCCGGCGACGACAAGATCCTCGCCCGCGTCGTCGATGCCTACCGGCGCATCCGCAACACGCTGCGCTTCCTGCTGGCGAACACGAGCGACTTCGACGTCGCGACAGAAGCCGTGCCGCTCGACGAGATGCTCGAGATCGATCGATGGGCGCTCGCGCGCGCAGCGCAATTCCAGGCCGAGGTGCTGGCGCACTTCGAGGTCTATGAGTTCCATCCGGTCGTCGCCAAGCTGCAGCTGTTCTGCAGTGAAGACCTCGGCGCGTTCTACCTCGACGTCCTGAAGGATCGCCTCTACACGACAGCACCGGCCTCGCTCGCGCGGCGCTCGGCGCAGACCGCGCTTTGGCACATCACGCACGCGATGCTGCGCTGGATGGCGCCGTTCCTGAGCTTCACCGCCGAGGAGGCGTGGCAGGTCTTCGCGCCGGGCAAATCGCCGTCGATCTTCACCGAGACCTACTGGAGCTTCGGCACGCCGGACGCCGCGCTGCTCGCCAAGTGGGCGCGCATCCGCGAGATCCGCGACAACGTGAACAAGGAGATCGAGACGCTGCGCGCGGCCGGCAGCATCGGCTCGTCGCTGCAGGCCGAGGTCCGCATCGCCGCATCGGCCGACGACCACATGCTGCTCGCGTCGCTGGGCGACGATCTGCGCTTCGTCACGATCACTTCGCAGGCGACGATTGCCCACAGCGACGAACTCGCGATCGACGTCACGCCGACAGCGGCGAAGAAGTGCGAGCGCTGCTGGCACTGGCGCGACGACGTCGGGCGCGAGGCGGACCACCCGACGATCTGCGGCCGCTGCACGAGCAATCTCTTCGGCAGCGGCGAAGCGCGGGCCATCGCCTGAATGAAACCGACCCAGGCTCATTTCGTTCGCTCTCCTCGGGAGCGCCAGTGCCTCCGGGCGGTCGGGCGCCACTGACATGGCCGCGCGTCGCTCGGCCAACCTGCTGCCGTGGCTCGGCATCGCGCTCGTCGTCGTCGTGCTCGACCAGCTGACGAAGACACTGATCGTCGCCCGCTTCGCACTCGGCGACAGCGTCACCGTCGCGCCGTTTCTCAACATCGTGCGCGCGCACAACACGGGCGCAGCGTTTTCGTTCCTGGCCGGCGCGTCGGGCTGGCAGCGCTGGTTCTTCGTCGGCCTCGGCGCGGTGGCGGCCGCCTTCATCGTCTGGATGTTGGCGCGCCACAGCGGGCAACGGCTGTTCGCGTGGGCTTTGTCGTTGATCCTCGGCGGCGCGGTCGGCAACGTGATCGACCGGCTGCTGCACGGCCATGTGGTTGACTTTGTCCAGGTGCACTACGCGGGCTGGTATTTCCCGTCTTTCAACGTCGCCGACAGCGCGATCACGATCGGCGCGGTCTGCCTGATCCTCGACGAGCTGCTGCGCGTGCGACGCTCGAAGTAGCAGCGCAGGCGCATGGCCTCTCGCGTGACGATCGTCGGCGGCGGGGTGATGGGCGCGGCGACGGCCTGCTTCCTGGCGCGCGACCACGGCATTGCGGCCACCGTGCTCGAACGCGACCCGAGCTACGCGCGCGCGTCGAGCGCACTCTCGGCGAGTTCGATCCGGCAGCAGTTCTCGACTGCAATCAACATCGCGCTGTCGCGCGAGAGCATGGCGTTCTACCGGCGGATCGGGAGCGAGCTTGCAGTCGGCGATCAAGCGCCAGACATCGGCCTCGTCGAGCGTGGTTACCTCTACCTGGCAGGCGCCGAGAATGCCAGCGTGATGACTGAGATCCACGCCTTGCAGCGCGAGCACGGGGTTCAAGTTGCGCTGCTCGATCCTGAGGCATTGCGGTCGCGCTTCGCGTGGCTGTCGACCGACGGGATTGCACTCGGCTCGCTGGGCCTGGCAGGCGAAGGCTGGTTCGACGGCTACGCCGTTTTGCAGTCCTTCCGGCGCAAGGCGATCGCCTGCGGCGCGCGGTTCGTCAAGGCCGATGCAACACGTCTGGTCGGCAGCCACGGTCGGATCGTCGCGGTCGTCACCGCGGATGGCCAGCAGTTCAATGCCGACACCGTGCTGGTTGCCGCCGGCGCCTGGTCGGCCCCGTTGCTGGCGACGGCGGGCGTCGCGATGCCCGTGCATGCGCGTAAACGCGACGTGTTCGTCGTCGATTCGCCCGCCGTGCTGGACGACTGCCCGCTGTTGATCGACCCGAGCGGCGTCTGGCTCAAGCCCGAGGGCCGGCCGGGGCGCTACATCACCGGCGCACCGCCGCGCGGCTTCGATGGCGACGATGTTCCGCTCGAGCAAATCGACCATGGCCTGTTCGAAGCTGTCATCTGGCCCGCGCTCGCGGCGCGCATACCAGCCTTCGAAGCACTTCGCGTCGCGAGCGCCTGGGGTGGTTACTACGAGATGAACACCTTCGACCACAACGGCCTCGCGGGGCCCGCGCCCGGCTGGGACAACCTCCACATGGCGTGCGGTTTCTCGGGTCACGGCATGCAGCAGGCGCCGGCCGTCGGCCGCAGCATGGCGTCGTGGCTCGCGCGCGGCTCATGGGAAGGCGTTGACCTGACGCCGCTCGCACCCGCGCGCGTTCCCGAAGGGCGTCCCCTGCTCGAACGCAACATCATTTGAGTAGCGTTCGGCCCGATGCGCGGCGGCGCGAGAAGCGCCCAAAATTGCCCCATGAATCAAGGCACTGAACCGATCGCGCCAGTTTCACCCACCGCCGAAACGACGCCACCCACGGTGTTCGACATCCAGCTCAACGAGTTGGTGTGGTCCGACCCGCTTCGCTGGCTCGCCGCCGGCTGGCGCGACTTCTGGCGCGCGCCGGGCATCAGCCTCTTCTACGGCGGCTGCTTCACTGCGATGGGCTGGTTGCTGCTCAAGGTGTTCGAGTACTCGCCGGCGTGGACGCTCGCATTGAGCGCCGGCTTTTTGCTCGTCGGGCCCTTCCTGTGCCTCGGCCTGTACGACGTGAGCCGCAGGCTCGAACGCGGAGAGAAGCCCGATTTCGGCCAGTCGCTCACGGCGTGGGACACGCGCATGGGCACGATGGCGATCTTCGGCACGGTTCTGCTCGTGCTCGAGATGGTGTGGGCGCGCGCGTCGCTCGTCGTGTTCGCACTCAGCTTCGACGGCATGCCCGATTTCAAAGGCTCGCTGACGAAGCTCATCGATCCCGAGAACATCGAATTCATCATCGCCTACACCGGCGTCGGCAGCATCTTCGCCGGCATGATCTACGCGGTGAGCGTGGTCTCGATCCCGATGATTCTGGATCGCCAGACGGATGCGATCTCGGCCGGCCTGACGAGTATTCGCTTGTGTCTCAAGCAGCCTGGCGTCATGTTGCTGTGGGGCGTGCTGATCACGCTGCTCGTCGTGCTCGCGATGCTGCCCGCCTTCCTCGGCCTGCTCGTCGTCGGGCCGGTGCTCGGGCATGCCACGTGGCATGCCTATCGCGCGGCAGTAGCGCCCGAAAAGAGCTGAAGCGCGGCTTGTGCGCCTACGCCGCGGCCGTGCGCAGCGGCAAGCGCGCTTCGCGTATCGGCAGGTGGATCAGCGCGGCGGCCGTCGCCAGCGCGATGTCGATGTACCAGATCCAGTCGAAGCTGCCAGTGGCTTCGTACACCCTGCCTCCCAACCAGGCGCCGAGAAAGCCGCCGACCTGGTGCGTCAGCATCACGAGGCCGAACAGCGTGGCCATGTTGGCCAGGCCGAAGAACTTGGCCACCAGCCCTGCCGTGGCCGGGATGACCGACAGGAAAGTCAGGCCCATCACCGCCGCGAACACCAGCACGACCGTACCGGTCTTCGGCGCGAACACGAAGATCAGCACGGCAAGCGCTCGGGTAGCGTAGACCAGCGACAGCAGCGACTTCATGCGCCAGCGCCCGACCGCCCAGCCCATGGCCAGGCTACCGATGATGTTGAACAAACCCAGGATGGCCAACGCCCAGGCGCCGTACTGCAGCGGCAGCCCGCAGGACGCGACGACCCCCGGCAAGTGCGTGGCCAGGAAACGCGACGTGAAAGCCACAGGTGAAGAAGCCCGTGGCCAGCAGCAGATAGCTGCGGTCGTGCAGCGCGGTGCGGATCGCCTCGCCGGTGCCAGCGACCTTCTGCCCCGGCGCAGTCACCTGGCTTGAATTGCCTTTCAGCACGAAGGCCGCCGGCAGGCACAGCAGCACCAGCAGACCCATCACCTGCAGCGCGCTGAACCACCCCAGGCCGACGATCAACGCGCCGGCGACCGGCGCCATCACGAACTGGCCGAACGAGCCTCCCGCGTTGACGATGCCCGTCGCCATGCCGCGCTTGTCGGCCGGAATCAGGCGCGAGGCCGCGGCCATCAGCACCGCCGGCCCCGCCATGCCGGCGCCACCCGCCGACAGCACGCCGATGGCGAGGATCAGGCCCAGCGTGGTCGTCATGTAAGGCGTGATGAAGGTACCCGCGGCAATCAGCAGCACACCGACGAGCAGCACCCGGGCCGTGCCGAGCTTGTCGGCCATGGCGCCCGCGAACGGCTGCGTCAACCCCCACCACAGTTGCCCGAAGGCAAACGCGAGGCTGATGCTGCCCAGGCCGAGCCCGGTGGAGGTGTTCAACGAACCGAGGAACAGCCCCATGGTCTGACGCGTCCCCATCGTCAATGCGAAGGTGCCGGCCGCGGCCAGCAGCACCAGCGTGACGCTCCAGGTCCGGGGAGAAATCGTTGGTGCCGACTCAGTCATCGGTTGGCTCCTGCTCGTGGGGCGCCAGAAGCGCCAGGGAATCCTGGATCAATGCGTGCAGCGCCGCCACGCGCGCCACGCCCAGGGTCTCGTTGAGGCTCTCCTGCGCCGCCTTCCAGTGGCGCTGCGCCTCGGCACGCTTGGCGCGCCCGGCGGTGGTGATCGAAACCGCGCGGCTGCGGTCGTCATCACCCGCCGTCATCTCGACCCAACCTGCCTTGATCAGCGGCCGCAGGTTGCGCGTCAGGGTCGACGGATCCATCTTCAACACCGAGGCCAGATCAGCCGGGCGCGCTGGGCCCAGATTGAGCACGGCCGACAGCAACGAGTATTGCGTCGTCCTCAATCCGGCGCCGCTCATCCTGGCGTCGTAGTGCTGCGTCACCCGTCGCGTCAGCTGGCGCAACTGCAGATTCGTGCAGCCGCGCGGCAGGTCGGCGGGTGCGTCGCGGGTGCGTTTCGTTTGACTCATGCTACGATTGTATATGCATTTGTTGCATATGCACTGAATAATCGCGCAAGCTGTCACCTCAGTACGGCCCGTCCGCCGAACCGATCGCACCCATGACCGCCGTCACCGCCGCCCCCCCGCTCACCGCAGTCCCGCGCCCGGCCGATGCGCTGCTCACCGCGCCGATCCTGCCGGCCGTGCTGCGCTTCGCCTGGCCGAACATGGTGGCGATGCTCGCCACCGCGCTCGCCGCCGTCGCCGAGACCGCCTACGTCGGCAGCTTCGGCGTGCCGTCGCTGGCGGGCATGGCGCTGGTGTTCCCGATGGTCATGCTGCAGATGATGCTGTCCGGCGGTGCGATGGGTGGTGGGGTTTCGTCGGCTGTGAGTCGTGCGCTGGGCGCAGGCGCACCGGAACGCGCGAACGCACTGGCCGTTCACGCCATGTGGATCGGCCTGGGCGCGGGCGCGCTGAACTCTCTCCTGATGCTCAGCCTCGGACCAGCGGTGTACGCAGGCCTCGGCGGCCGCGGCGAGGCGCTCGCCCAGGCGATCGCGTATTCGAACGTCGCCTTCGTCGGCTCCATCGGCGTGTGGCTGATGAACACCTTCGCCTCGGTGCTGCGCGGCTCTGGCAACATGGTCGTGCCATCGGCAACCTTCTTGCTCGTGTCGCTGGCCCAGGTGCTGATCGGCGGCGCGCTCGGGCTCGGCTGGGGGCCGTTGCCGCGCCTGGGCATGCCAGGTGTGGCGGCAGGACAAGTGATCGCATTCGCGGGCGGCGCCGCGTTCCTGTACGCCTACCTTCACACCGGTCGCTCGAAGATGCGCCTCTCGGTGCGCGCAACGCCGCTGCAGGGCGAACTGCTGCGCGACATTCTCAAGGTCGGCGCGCTGGCGTGCATCTCGCCGCTGCAATCGGTGCTGACGATCCTGATCCTGACCGGGCTGGTGGCGCAGTTCGGCACGACGGCGCTGGCCGGCTATGGCATCGGCGCACGGCTCGAATTCCTGCTCGTGCCGATCGGCTTCGCAATCGGCGTCGCCTCGGTGCCGCTGGTCGGCATGGCCGTTGGCGCCGGCATGGTGAGGCGCGCGAAGCGCGTCGCCTGGACCGCGGCGGCACTTGCCACCGCGGTTCTCGGGCTGCTCGGCCTCGTTCTGGCGCTCGCGCCCGACCTGTGGACGCGGTTGTTCACCGACGAGCCTTCGGTAGTCGCGTCTGCTGCCCTGTATTTTCATTGGGCCGGACCCTGCTATGGGCTGTTCGGCCTGGGCCTGAGCCTGTACTTCTCATCGCTCGGCGCGGGCAGGGTCGGCGGGCCGGTGCTGGCGGGCACGCTGCGGCTCGCCGTGGTGGCCCTCGGCGGATTGCTGCTGGCTCGAGCTCACGCCGAACCCTGGACGATCTTCGCGCTGGTCGCGCTCGGCATGGCGAGCTACGGGCTGGCAACGGCCTTCGCCGTGCGCTACACGGCTTGGGGCGACAAAAAGCCTGCTCCTTCGCGCACATGACGAACCGGCTGCGGTCGCCGTCGAGTGCGCGCCACTCCTTCCACACATCCTGCAAGGAACGACAATGCCCGAATCCACCTCTGCCGCCGAGACTTGGAACCGCGAATTCGAGGACGTTCGCGAACGCGTGCGCGCCGCCGGCGGCAAGCCTGGACTGGCCGATCCGAAGGCTCTTCATGGCAAGACCGGCCTGCAGATCATGCAGGGCATGCTGAGCGGGGAACTGCCCTCTGCGCACATCGCCGAAACCCTCGATTTCGTGATCGTGGCCGCCGAGGAAGGCAAGGCAGTGTTCCAGAGCACGCCGCAGCTCAAGCACTACAACCCGCTGGGCAGCGTGCACGGCGGCTGGTACGCGACGCTACTCGATTCGGCGATGGGTTGCGCAATCCACACGACGCTCGCCGCGGGCCAGGGCTACACCACCGCCGAGCTCAGCGTGAACATCGTGCGCGCCGCGTCCACGCGCAGCGGTCCGCTGCGCGCGATCGGCACGGTGGTGCATCGCGGCCGCCAACTTGCCACCGCCGAGGGCCGCATCGTCGACGCCGAAGGCAAGTTGTACGCGCACGGCACGACCACCTGCCTGGTGTTCGAGGTGCCGGCGCGCTGATCACCGAGCCCGCGCTCCGACCCTCCACGGTCTCCGCCGGAGTCAGCTGGCCCGATGCAAGCTGCTGCGGTCCGGCGCCAGCGCATCTGCCGACACGCCTTGTGCCAGCACGTCTGCGGGCAGGCCGACGCGCTGCGCGAGCGCACTTGCTGCGCGCGCCATCGCCGGCGCCGTCTGGATGCCGTAGCCGCCCTGCCCGACGAGCCAGAAGAAGCCCGGCGCATGAGCGTCGAAGCCGACCACCGGCGTCTTGTCGGCGACAAAGCTGCGCAGGCCCGCCCAACGGCTGTGCAGGCGGCGCACCGTGCTGCCGCTGGCGGTCTCGAACCTGTCCACCGCGATGGCGATGTCCAGCTCTTCGGGCTGCGCGTCGCAGGGCTCGCTCGGTGTCTCGTCGGCCGGCGAGAGCAGCAGCCGGCCGGCGTCGGGTTTGAAGTAGAAGGTCTCGGCCGCATGCACCGCGGCTGGCCAGTGCTGCGCCGAGAGGCCGCCGGGCACGTCGATCGTCGCGGCAGTGCGGCGCTTGGGCACCAGCCCCACCGGCGCCACGCCGGCCAGCCCGGCTATCGCGTCGCCCCACGCGCCGGCGGCGTTGACGACCACCGGCGTGCGAAGCGTGGTCTTCGCGCTATGCACCAGCCAGTTCGCACCCTCGCGCTCGATGGCTACCACGGGGCTGTCGAAATGAAGGCTTGCCCGCTGCCGCTTGCACGTTGCCGCATAGCCTTGCAGCAGTGCTGCGACGTCGATATCGACTGAACCCTCTTCGTACAGCGAGCCGCCAACGTAGCCTGGCTTGAAGACCGGCACCCTCTCCAGGGTCTGCGCGGCGTTCAAGCGCTGCGGGAGCGAATCCGCGCCGAGCGACTCGGCCAGTGCATCGAGCGCAGCCATCTCGTGCGTCGCGGCGAAATAGAGCGTGCCGCGCGGAGCCACCAGCGCGAGCTCGGCAAAGCCCTCCGGCGGGTCGAAGAGGAACGAGCGGCTGGCGCGCGTCAGGCCTCGGATCGTGGCATTGCCGTAGAACTCGCTGAAAAGCGCCGCCGAACGGCCGCTCGAGTGGTAGCCGGGCTGCGATTCGCGTTCGACGACGGCGACGCGCGCAGAGCGCGACAACTCGGCTGCCACCGACAGCCCTGCCATGCCGGCCCCGATGACGATGAAGTCGGCGTCCATCAGCGCCTCAGCTTCCTTCGGCCCAGGGACCATGCTTCTTCGACATGGGACTCGACACACCGCATCCCGTTATTGTGGTCCCCGGCAGCCTCGTGACGGTCCCCGGCACAAAGTCTGTCCGGCGCCGCGATACGGCCCGGTGATCAGTTGGCCCTTCTAAGGCATCAAGTTCAAATCGAGCCCGCGTTCGACCACCCAGAGCGTGGCGAGCGTCGCGATCGCGAACGAGCCGCCGCGCACCACCGCGAAGCGGTACAGGGGCGCGGCACGCAGTGCGCACGCAAGCGGTAGCAGCACTGCGACGATCGCCAACTGGCCGAGTTCGACGCCGAGGTTGAAACCCAGCAAAGGCAACGCCAGGTTGCCGCGCTCCAGTCCAAGCGCCTGCAGCGGACCGGCAAAGCCGAAGCCGTGCGCCAGCCCGAACACCGACACCATGGTCCAGCGCGGCGCATTCAGGAACGGCCACAGGTTGTCGATCGCAGCGACCAGCACGCTCGCCGCGATCACCGTTTCGACCCAGCGTGACGGTGGTGCCAGCACGCCGAAGGCCGCCAGCGCCAGTGTCAACGAGTGCGCCAGGGTGAACGCGCTCACCAGCAGCAGCGTCTCGCGCCACGCCGAAGCGGCGCTTTCGCGCGCCACCCAACCATCGCCTTGACGGCGCCACACCGCCACCATGAGCAGGGTGACCAGGAACAGCACATGGTCGGCGCCGACTGCAATGTGGTGCATGCCTTCGGCGACGAAGCCGGCAAACGATTCGAAGCTGCCGCGCGTCGCGTTTGGGTTCCGAACGCTGCTCGATGCGCCAGTCGCTGCCGTCGAGCAAGAACGCCTGCGCGCCCGCGGCGGGCACGAGCACCGCACTGCGCTCGCCGTGAGCCGTGACGATGCGGGCGATGCCGCGATGCGTGGCGTCGGTGGCGGCGAACAGGCGATAGTCGACGTCGAGCCGGCGAACCGCGGAGGGGCAGCGCAGCGAACGCAGCAGCACCGCGTAGCGCCCGTCACTGTGCTCGTCGAGCTGCGGCGCGGCGCGATCGACGACCTGGCAGGTCTGACCATCGGCCCGCACCTGCACCGCGCCTTCGGCGAGTTGCTCGATCTCGGACCAGCGGCGCCGCACTTCCCCCCAGGTGAGGCGCTGGTTGTCGTCGGCGTCGAGATCGAGCTCGCGGTCGAGGTCGCGAAGCGCGATGTCGATACGCTCCTCGACGCGCGCGCCTTCGACGTGCCAGGTGAGGTACGCATCGCTGGACTTGTGGGCCGCTGCGTTGCCGCCCAGCATGAGGCCAGCTCCGAGCACGGCGGCGGCGCGCCAGCGACTCCAGGCTGGCACATGAGCGCCCGTGCGCATCGGCGTCTTCTCCCGCGTTATGCAGGAGTTCACTGCTGCACGCCTCGTATGGCGGCGGCCAGGCGCACATCCGACCAGCCGGCATCGCGCACCAGCGTGTTCACTGGCTCGGCGGCGCTGGCGTCGCCGGCAGCGACGGCCGCTCGCACCAGCAGCAGCGCATCGGCCGGTTCCTTCTGATGCTGCCAGTTCGTCCGCGCGAGTGCCAGCGCCTGGGCCGGTTGACCGAGCACGTCGAGCGCGAAGCGCGCCTGTTCACGCGCGTGAAAATTCTCGCCGCGCTGCATCGCCGCATCGAAGCGAGCGGCCAGCGTCTCGGCGACAGGCGCGGCGCGCGCATCGCCCAGCCGGCGCAGCGCGATCGCACGACGCAGCAACAGCGCATCGGCATCCGCAGTCGCGTCGTCAGCGTCGAGCAGTGCCAAGGCCTCTTGGTCGCGCCCCTGGCCGATCAACCAGTCTGCGAACGCGGCACGGGCGTAGACATCGCTGTCGAGCGCAATCGCTTCGCGGAAGAGCTTGCGGGCGGCGACGGTGTCGCCTGCGCGCTCGGCCAGCTCGGCGCGCAGCAGCGCAAGCCAGCCGTCGGCGCCGGCTTCGCGCCCCAGCGCCGCGAGCTCGACGCCGGCGCGCTTCGCCTGTCCGCGCAAGCTGTGCAGTTCGGCAACACAAGCTCGTGCCGGAATCGACAGGCCGACACCCAGCGGCGCGAAACGAGGCACCAGCAGCGCTTCACAGGCGGCCTGCGCCTCGGGCAGCCGCCCGGTCACCTGCAATACCGATGCGCGGGTCAGGCCCGCCTGCGCCTGCACGGCCAGCGGCACTCCTGGCGTGGCGTCGCTCGCCAGCACCTCGAGGTCTGCCAGCGCGGCGACGAAATCATGCTGGCTCTGGCGAATGATGGCGCGCAGCAGTCGAACCTGCGGTGGCGGGTCGGCGAGGGCCCACCAGGGCGCGAGCGAGGCCTGCGCGAGCCCGAGTTCGCGCGGGTCGCCGAAACGCCTGGCGCGCTCGATGGCGCTGCGTGCGTTGGCCGTGGCCAGGCTCAGTTGTTCAGGGTGGCGTGCTGCGATCGCACGCTGGGAGCGCGCAGCCGCGTCGAGGCGCTGCGGCAGTCGCTGCACGACTTCGTCGTCACTGGACGGCGTGAATGGCGCGCCTTGCGCAACGGTTGCGACCAGCGTCAGCAGCAGTGCGCCGAGTGCTCGCAAGATTCCACGCGGCCGAGGGTGAGAGAAGCGCTCGATCATGGTGTTCGGGGGATCGAAGATCGTGGGTCCTGACGCGGGAACGGTTGGCGCCCGACGCAGGGCATCGCCCGACCCGCATTGCTGCCGTTGCAGCAATGCGGCGGGCAACTTCGATCAGCCCACCGGCATGGGCTTGGCGGTGTCGGACACCGGCGCCACCACGCCCTTGAGGCGCAACGGCTCCGACTGATCGTCGGGTGCCAACGAGCCGACGTACTGCGTGTAGGCCTCCGGCGAGGCCAGCGCGCTGTCCGGCACCTCGTTGACAGCCGGCATGGCGACGGACGTCCCGCCGCTACCCCCGCCGCAAGCCGACAACAGGGCGACCGACACCACGAGCGCAGCGGCAGAGCAAATGAGCTTGTTCATGATCGGCTCCTCACTGTGCGCCCGGGAGCGGCGTGTTCAGGTAGGGAAAGCTGCCGAGCAAGGGCACCACCGCCTGATCGACACCGTCGTGCAGATTGAACGTCGTGGCGCCCAGCGGCACCGCCGACGGCTTGCAGGCCGCGCCGAAACCGAGCTTGTCGGTGTCGCCGTTGGCCACGCACAGCCCACCCATCACCGCCACGAGGGAGATGTCCACGACATCGTCCTTCGGTCGCCGCCCATTGGGGAAGCCGGCGTTGTCGTTGCCGCCCGCAAGGATGTTGCCCACGATCCCGAGCCGGTTCTGGTTCGCGAAGGCCACCGGCGCAATCGCCGTGTTCAGTCGCAGCATCTCGGACCCGGTGACGTTCTTCGGCTGGTTCACGCCCTTGATGCCGGTGAGAAAGGTCGTCACCAGATCATTGCGCGGGAAGTTCGTCGGCGCGGTGTTCGGGATCGCAAGGGCGATTTCGAGCAGCGCCGGCAAGGTCGGATTCGTCACGTAGTCGATGAACTGGCCGTCGCCAGCCGGTTGCGACGCGTTGAACTTGTCCTTGTCCTTCAGGCCGATCACGACTTCATTGACGAGCGGCATCCCCAATCGCGACACCTGCACCCAGGCACCGCCGGGCTTTTCGCTCAGCTGGTGGCCCGCTGCCGGGCTGCCATCGAGCAACCGCGCCTGACGCAGGCTGGCCGTCGTCCAGCCGCCGATCACGTCGTCGTCGCGCGTCAGGCAGCTCTTGTGAACCTCCAGCGCAAGCGTGGTGACGTTCTTGTTGGCGAGCGGGTTCGGCGCGGCATTGATCAGCGCCGGGTTGGTGATGAACGATACCGGTGCATGCACCAGGTCGAAGATCGTGCCGAGGTTCACCGCGAACGGATCCTGGCGCTGGCCGACGAAGACGCGCGCCGGCATTTTGCAGCCCGGTATGTTGACGCTGTAGAGATGCTTGGCAGCGTAGGCGGCGTAGTCGGGAATGGTCTTCGTGCCGATGTTGTCCACCGGCTTGTCGAAGGTCGTGCCACCGCCCGCGGCGTTCGTCACCGGCTGTACGGCGCCGGTGCGCCGATTGCCGCGCACCACGCTGAGCGTGTAGGTCTCGTGAACGTTCAAGCTCGGGTCGTTGACGGCACTCACCATGCCGGCCTGGATCAGCGGGATGCCGACGGATTTGCCGTTGATGTTCAGGTTGACGCCGGCGCCTTTGTTGGCCAGGGTATTGCTGAAGCGGAACTGGAAAGTCAGATCCTCTTTGGCGTCGCCGTTGTTGTCGATGTGAATCTCGTACAGCGCGTTCGGGTCCATCGAGAAATAGTTCGGTCCGCCATACGGATCCTGCAGCGGCAGGTAGTTCGCGATCAGGGTCACGTAGTCGGCGCGGTTGCCCTCGTAGCTGCGGAACATGTAGAAGTCCGTTGCGTCGACCTTCGGTTGGGTGGTGATGAAGGGCGCTTCGCGGTGGCTGGACGCCACGGCTGCGCCTGACAGCACGGCCAACGCAAGCGGCATGGCTGCGGCCAGGCCGCGATATCGGGGATTTCGGTTCTTCATGAGTGGGCTCCTTCCTGACATGGGCGGCGCCTGTGGGGCACCGGGCTCGGCGTCGGCGAACCGGCGTCAGGAATCAGATACGCAGCGGGTGACCCATTGGATGCAGGATTCGATGCTCGAAGGCATCAATCGCTCGCAGTCCACTCGAACCGCTGGAAGTCCTACATAGGTGGCGCGCGCGATGGCCTGCCGCTGCAGGCAAGCACGCCGGTCAGGCTCAGGCCTGCACTTTGCCCAGGGACACGATCGGCCCGGTCGGCGCGCCGGTGGTCGAGCCGCCGGCCGGTTCGACGCTGACCGCGAAAGCCGCGGTGTCGCGCAGCAGTTGTGCTCGGATGAGCGTGGTCGCACCTTCGGCATGCACCAGACCGAGTGAGCGCGGCGCGCCCTGTGCGGGCACGGCCCACAGCTCCAGCGCCCGCCCCGGCGCCAACGTCAAGTCGTTGAGCGGTCGCAACACCAGCGCGCGGCCATCGGCGCTCACGCTGGCGACGAAGCTGGCATTCATCGCTTGCGCCGCTTCAGGGTTCGAGCCCAGGACGATGATGATCGGCGCCTGCGCGGACGGCCCCTGCACCAGTGCGACGGCCAGCACCAGCGCCGCGAGCCCCGTGACGGCGCTGAGACCACGCCACGGCGCGACGCGGCGCCACCACGGCAACGGCTGCGGAGTCGCACCGGCGAACAACCGCGCCTCGATGCGCTGCCAAACTGCAGGCGACGGTTCGACTTCGGGCACGCTGCCGGCCAACGGCAGCAGTCGCGTCTGCCACGAAGCCACGGCAGCGCTCAGCGCCGGATGCGCAGGCAGCAAGGATTCGAAGCGCCGCCGCGCCGGCCCGCGCAAGGTGCCGAGCACGTACTCCGCCGCCAGGCGGTCGGCACGGTCGCGACGGCTGTAGTCCATGTCAGCGCCGCCCGGCCGCCCGAAGGCGCTGACGCGCCCCGAGGGCCACGAAGTGGCACGTACCATGCCACGGGGGCGGCGAACGAAGTGAACGTGGGGGCAGTTTCATCCTAGCGCGTCCCTGTCGTCGTTGCCGGCACTCGACCCAGGCAGGCCTTCAGCGCGAGCAGCGCGCGCCGCACCCAGCTTTTCACCGTGCCCAGGGGCTGCGCGAGGTGCTGCGCCACCTCGGCATGCGACAGCCCCTGGTAGAAGGCCAGCGCCACGCATTGCTGCTGCTCGGCCGAAAGCTCGGCCAGGCAATGTTCGATGTCGCGCGCTTGCGCCGCTTGCTGCAACAGCTGGAGCGGGCCGGCATCGTCGCTCGGCAGCGCCGCCAGCCGATCGCCATCGGCCTCGCTGTCGTCGTCCGCCAGGTTGACGCTGACGGTGCTGACCTCGGTCTTGCGACGGCGCAAGCTGTCGATCGCGCGATGGCGCGCGATGCTTCCCAGCCAGGTCAGCGGCTGGCTGCGCGCGGCGTCGTAGTCGAGGCGCGCGCGCCACACATTGATGAAGACTTCCTGCAACACATCCTCGGCTTGGGCACGATCAGGATTGATACGCAGGATCAACCCAAAGAGATGCGAGCGGCTCTGTCGGTAAAGCGTGGCAAAGGCCGCACGATCGCCGAGCGCGATGCGCGCCAGCGCATCGGTCAACGCGGTCGACGGCTGTGACGCGCTGGGGCCGGAGTCGGTCATCTTCGCATCGGCGTTAGGCTGCACGGGCGCTGCGCGCCTGCGTAGGCGATCTCATGGCAGCAACACGCTGCAACCCGTTGTCTTGCGCGCTTCCAGATCGCGGTGCGCTTGGGCCACGTCCTTCAGTGCATAGCGCTGGTCGATGCGGATCTTGACCTTGCCACTGGTGACGACCTCGAACAGATCGTCGGCCATCGCCTGCGTCGCTTCGCGCGTCGCGATGTGGGTGAAGAGCGTCGGCCGCGTCAGGTAGAGCGACCCCTTCGCCGCCAAAACGCCGGTCGCCACGGGCGGTGCGACGCCGGAGGCGTTGCCGAACACCGCCATCAGGCCGAACGGACGCAGGCAGTCGAGTGATTTGTCGAAAGTGTCCTTCCCGATCGAGTCGTAGACCACCTTCACGCCCGCGCCGCCGGTGATCTCGCGCACGCGGGCCGCGAAGTCCTCTTTGTTGTAGTTGATCATGTGCGCAGCGCCGTGCGCCTTGGCGAGCGCGCATTTCTCGTCGGACCCTGCTGTGCCGATCAACTGCAGGCCGAGCGCCTTTGCCCACTGGCAGGCGATCAGGCCGACGCCCCCGGCAGCGGCGTGGAAGAGTACGAAGTCGCCGGCCTGCAAGCCACCCTGCGGCAGCGTCTTCCTCAGAAGATATTGCGCGGTCAGGCCCTTCAACATCATCGCCGCACCGGTCTCGAAGTCGATCGCATCGGGCAGCCTGACAACGCACTTCGCGGGCATCACGCGCAGCGTGCAATAGCTGCCGGGTGGCTGGCTCGCGTAGGCGGCGCGATCGCCGGCCTTGAGGTGCGTCACGCCTTCGCCGACCGCTTCGACGACGCCCGCGCCCTCCATGCCGAGCGACAGCGGAAGCGGCAGCGCGTACACCCCCGAGCGCTGATAGACGTCGATGAAGTTCAGGCCGCAGGCCTCGTGTCGGATGCGGATCTCGCCTGCGCCGGGTTCGCCGACCGGCAGGTCGACGAGTTGCATGGCGTCGGCGTCGCCGTACTTCTCGACGCGGATCGTGGGACTGGTCTGGGTCATGGCAAGAGTCTCCGGAGCAAGGGAGGGGAAAGCGATAGGGTATCGTGCCAGCAATCGGCCCCTTCGGCCTCGGACGCGCTCCATCTCCTTTCTCGTCTCATGAAGCGCCTCACCATCGCCCCCAATATCGCGATCGCGACGCTCTGGGCCGACATGCTCACCAGCGGTGGCATCAAGTCGACCGTGCAGCGCTATTTCGCGAGCAGTATCGCTGGCGAGATTCCGCCAGATCAGGCATTGCCCGAGATCTGGGTCGAAGACGCCGCGCAGTTCGACGCGGCGCGCAAGCTGCTCGACGAGTTACGTCACCCGCCCCGTCGGCGCTGGGTCTGCCCCGGCTGTCGCGAAGCGATCGACGGCCCGTTCGAGCAATGCTGGAACTGCGGCGCGCAGATGCCCGAAACCACGACCGGATGATCGCGCACCTCTCGGGTCGCACGATCTTCCTGATGACGCTGCCGCCGCTGCTGTGGGCGGGCAATGCCGTCGTCGGCCGCCTTCTCGTCGGCAGCGTGCCCCCGGTCACGCTCAACTTTCTGCGCTGGGCCCTCGCCGCACTGCTTCTGCTGCCGCTCGCCTGGCGCGCGCTTCTGAGGCCGCGCGAGATCTTCGCGCGCTGGCGCTACCTTGCCGCCCTCGGCGTGCTGGGCGTCGGTACCTACAACGCCTTCCAGTACCTCGCCCTCGTCACGTCGACCGCGGTGAACGTCACGCTGATCGCGGCCAGCACACCGGTGTGGATGCTCATGGTCGGCGCCCTCGCCTTCGGCGAGCGTCCGTCGTCGCGCCAACTGTGGGGCGCGGTGTTCTCGCTCGCTGGCGTCGCGGTCGTGATGACGCGCGGCGACCCGGCCGCGCTGACGCAATTGCGCTTTGTGCCGGGCGACTTCTACATCGTCATCGCAGTGATCGCGTGGTCGTTCTACAGCTGGATGCTCGCCCGACCGCCGCCCTCGATGCGCCCGCCACTGCGACCGGACTGGGACTGGGCGAGCCTGCTGCTGCTACAGACCGTCTTCGGACTGTTCGCCGCGGGCGCAGCCGCTGGCGTCGAGCAGTTGAACGGCGCCGCGCCGATCGTGTGGAACGGCTGGGTGATCGCCGCCCTCGCCTTTGTCGCCATCGGTCCGGCGATCATTGCCTACCGATGCTGGGGACTGGGCATCGCCGCAGGTGGCCCGGCGCTCGCGGCGTTCTTCGCCAACCTCGCGCCCGTGTTCGCCGCGTTGATGTCGACCGCGTTGCTGGGCGAAACGCCGCATGTGTTTCACGCCATCGCGTTCGCTCTGATCGTCGTCGGCATCGTGGTGTCGACGGCGCAACGCTCCGGCGCTCGATAGGGCTGCGACGGGGCGCAGCGGCGGGCTAGTTCTTGTCCTTGCCGACCTGGTTGCCGATCAGCCCGCCCACCGCAGCGCCACCGACCGTGCCGATCGCATTGCCGCCCGTAAGCACCGCGCCGCCGACCGCGCCGACCCCCGCGCCGACCGCGGTGCTCTTGTCGCGCGAGGACATGTTCTCGCAAGCGCCGAGCCCCATCGCCAGCACCGCGGATACCGCGATTGCTGCAATTCGATTCGTGGTGTTCATGTGTTGATCTCCTGAAAAGAGTGCCGGTGGATGGCTACCTGCGCAAGGCGCGTCGGGAACCTGGAGCCAGTGTCCTTCGCGCGGACTTTGAGGGGCAGCGGACTGCGCCGCGAGCGCATGTAGTTGGCGTCCTACGCGCGGCCAGTCAGACCCGACAATCGCGGCATGTCGTCGTCGCACTCCCTCTCGCCTTCGGCGCTTTCGCGCGCCGCATTCGCCACCCTGCTGCTGATTGCGCTGATCATGGCCTCGAATCACGTGGCGGCGCGCTTCGCGTTCGATCACGGCGTCGACGTCGCCACCGCGGTTTTCTTCCGCAGCGGGATCACCGCGTTGGCTGTGAGCGCCCTGCTCGTTCTGCAACAGGTGCCCGTGCGCCTCACGCCGCGCCACAAGCGCGTGTTGCCAGTCGTCGGGCTGCTCGTCGGCGTGCAGAGCCTGTGCCTCTACTCGGCCGTCGCGCGGCTTCCGGTGGCGCTCGCGCTGCTCGCTTTCAACACCTTCCCGATGTGGACGGCGCTGTGGGCGCGTCTCGTCTATCAGCACCGGCCGGAACCGCGCGTTCTGCGCGCGATGCCGGTCATGCTCTTCGGCTTGGCTCTTGCGCTCGACGTCTTCGGCGCCGCCTCCGGGCTCGGCGCGGCCGGTCAGTGGGCGCGCATTGGTGGTGGCGTCGCGTTCGCCCTCGGCGCAGCGGCGACATTCGGCCTCGCGCTCGTCTTGACGCAGCACGAGGCCGGTGACCTCGATGGCCGATTGCGCACGGCGACGACGATGGGCATGGTCGCACTGCTCGCCCTCGTCGGCGTCGCGACGCAGGGCGGCTTCCACTTGCCCAATGCGTCGCCGGGCTGGTGGGGCCTGGCCGCGCTGACGCTGCTCTACGGCACCGGCTTCACGATCATGTTCACCGTGTTGCCCAAGCTCGGCGTCGTCGGCAACTCGGCGATCATGAACATCGAACCCATCTTCGCGCTCGCGCTCGCGTGGGCCCTGCTCGGGCAGGCGATTGCGCCGGTGCAGGTCTTCGGCGGCCTGATGGTGGTCGGGACCGTGATGTGGCTCGGGACGCGCAGGCGCTAGGGCGGCGTCAGAACGTCCCCGGATAGGCGCCGCCATCGAGCAGAATGTTCTGCCCCGTCAGGTAGCCCGCGTGCGCGCTGCAGAGGAAGGCGCAGACAGCGCCGAACTCCAGCGCATTGCCGAAGCGGCGCAGCGGGACGGTCGCGGCGCGCTGTGCCGCGAGTTCCTCGATGCTGCGGCCGGTCTTGGCGGCCGCACCCTTCAGGGTGGTCCGCAGCCGGTCGGTGTCGAACGCCCCCGGCAGCAGGTTGTTGATCGTCACGCCCTTCGCAGCGAGCGGGCTGCGCGCCAGGCCGGCGACGAAGCCCGTGAGTCCGCTGCGCGCACCGTTGCTCAGGCCGAGAATGTCGATCGGCGCCTTCACTGCGGCGGAGGTGATGTTGACGATGCGCCCGAAACCGCGCTCGGCCATCGCATCGACCGTCGCCTTCATCAGTGCGATCGGCGCCAGCATGTTGGCGTCGAGCGCGGCGATCCACGCGTCGCGTTCCCAGTCGCGGAAGTCACCTGGCGGCGGCCCCCCCGCGTTGTTGACGAGGATGTCCACCTGCGGGCAGGCGGCCAAGGCCGCGGCGCGGCCGGCCTCGGTCGTGATGTCGCCGGCGACGGTGCGCACTTCGCCACCCGTCTTCAGCGCGCGCAACGCGGCAGCGGTCGCCTCCAACGCCTCGGTGCCGCGGGCGGTGATGACGACGTTTGCGCCCTCGCGCGCAAGGGCCGTCGCGCAGCCCATGCCCAGGCCCTTGCTCGCTGCGCACACGAGCGCCCATTTGCCTGCTATGCCCAGATCCATTCCAGCTCCTTCAGTGGAAATCGTGCGCCGCGGCGCACCTTCATGATGGCCGCGAACGCGCCAGCAGCCAAATGCCGGCCAGCACGAGCAGCGTGCCGGCGGCGACCCATACCGTGAACGGCTCGCCGAGGATCAACACGCCCATCGTGATCGTCGACAACGGCCCGATCATGCCCGTCTGCGCGGCGAGCGGCGCGCCGATGCGCTCGATCGCCATCATCACCATCAGCACCGGCGCGAAAGTGCACAACGTCGCATTCAGCACCGAAAGCCAAACCACCTGCGGCGCGACATCGAGCGCCGACAGCGGTCGCAGCAGCAGGAATTGCGCGATGCACAGCAAGCAGGCCACACTCGTCGCCCAGCCGGTCAGGCGCAGCGCGCCGAGGCGCTTGACCTCCTCGCCGCTGTAGACCAGGTAGATCGCATAACTCATCGCGCTGGCAAAGACGAGGCCCGCGCCGAGCGCAGCATCCGTGCCCTCGAGCCGCACCTCATGACCGAAGACGAGCGCGACACCGAGATAGCTCACGCCCAGCGCAACAAGCTGCTTGCGGTGCACCTTGCGCCCGAACAGCAGCACGCCAAGGCCGAGCACTAGCGTCGGATTCAAGTAGAGGATCAGCCGCTCGAGCCCGGCGCTGACGAATTGCAGGCCGGCGAAATCGAGAAAGCTCGCGAGGTAGTAGCCCGAGAATCCGAGGCCGAGAATGGTCCAGTGGTCGCGCCGCGTCAGCGCCGGCTTGCCGCGCCCGGACCACCATGCGAGCAGCGCAAACATCGGCAGCGCGAACAGCATGCGGTAGGTGATCAACGTGACCGCATCGACACCGTAGCGATAGGCCAGCTTGACGATGATCGCCTTGCCCGAGAAGGCGATCGCGCCGAACATCGCGAGCAACACACCGGGCAGCAAAGAGGGTACGGGACGGATTGCCGCGTCGGCGCTGGCGTTCATCAGCGCGGCATTCTACGGAGCGCCGCGCCCCGCCACCCGGTAAGCGTGACGCACCAGAAGCCGCTCCGCCGCCTGGGTGCGCCCGCCGCAGCACCGGGCTCAGCCGGCCGCGTCGTAGGCCGCGCGTACCCAGCCGAGCAATTCGGCGTCGATTTCGCTCGGGTTCGAGAGCCTCACGCTGTACTGGCACATGCCGCCCGGCGGCAGCACTTTCAAGCGCGGCGCGGGCGTCAGGCTCTTGACGTTCAGCCCGAGCTCGATCTGCTCCTTTGTCGCCGGCCCGATCAACGCGAACTGCTTCTTGCGCCGCAAGCTGACGGTGGATTTCTTCGGCGCCTTCTCGTGTGGGCCGAGCTTGTCGATCGCCGCCGTCAACGCATCGTGCAGCGGGCGCAGCTGCGCCTTCGTGCCGCCGTAGATCGCGTCGAGCGGGTCGTCGCTCGCCGGCGCAGGCGCGGCCGCAGTCTTCGCAAGCAACGCCACGGCGTTCGCGTCGCCATAGCCAAGGCCGAAGCGCTCCATCAGCATCGTGCGTTGCTCGCTGACCTTTGCGAGGCCACTCTCAGCGACAATGCGGTAGAGGTCTTCGAGCTTCTTGCCGGTCTTGGCCTCGATGTTGCGCAACTGGGTCGCGGTAGCGGCGGACGGGTCGGGCATGGTCTTCTCCTTCGTCGATCGGCGCTTGGCGCTTCGTCATCGCGCGCCGCGCCCACGAACCACGAGGATGCCGCGTTTCAGGCCGCCGCGCCAGCGCGCAAACCCATCATCTCGCGCGCCTCGGCGGGGCTCGCCACCTCACGCCCCGCGCGGCGCGCGCAGGTGGCGAGTTCGGCGATCAATGCGCCGTTGCCCGGCGCTCGCGTGCCATCGGGCAGGTAGAACGTGTCCTCGAGCCCGCTGCGCAGCATGCCGCCGAGTTCGGCCGTCTTCTGATGCACCGGCCACACTTCGGCGCGGCCGATCAGCGTCGATTGCCACACTGCGTCTTCAGGCATGTATCGCGGCAGCAGCGCGAGCAGCTCGGCGTCGCACGGCATGCCGGAGGCGACTCCCATCACGAGGTTGACTTCGGGCCGCCCCATCGCAGGCGTCAGCAGGCCCGCTTTCACGTACATCGCGACCGAGCGCACGATCCCGACGTCGAAACACTCGAACTCCGGGTGCACGTCGCACTCGCCCATCACCGCGAGGAACTGCTCGACCTTCGCCACCGGGTTGTCGAACACCATCGGTGGCCAGGCCCAGGTGCCGTCCGCCTTGATCTTCAGGTAGTTGAGGCTGCCCGCATTGCACGCCGCGATCTCGGGCCGCACGCGTCGGATGCATTCGACAGGGCCGGAAATGTCCTTGCCGATGACGCCGGTGGTGAGGTTGATGACGACGCCGGGACAGGCGGCGCGGATCGCGTCGCAGACGTCCGCGGCGACGTTCGGGTCCCAACTCGGCAGATGGCCGAGGCCGGCTTCCTGGTTGCGCAGGTGCACATGCATGATGGATGCGCCGGCGTTGTACGCGTCGCGCGCCTCGGCCGCCATCTGCGCCGGCGTGACGGGCACCGGGTGTTGCCGGGGGTTGGTCAGCACGCCGGTCAGCGCGCAGGTCAGGATGGCCTTGGTGGTCATGTCGGTTTCTCCGGCTCGAGTTCGATGAGGACGGCGCCAGCCGCGACCTGATCGCCGACCCGCGCTTGCAGCGAAACCACACTTGCTGCGACCGGCGCGGCAATCCACATCTCCATCTTCATCGCTTCGACGCAGACGAGGGGCTGGCCCGCGACGACGGCGTCGCCGACCCGCACCGAAAGCCGGGTGACCGTGCCGGCCACCGCCGCGCACAGGCGGCCGACGTCGGCCGCGCCTTCGGCGGTCGGCGCGAGGGCCGAAGGTTCGGTGAAGGTGAAGGTCGCGCCGCCTGTCGCCAGATGCAGCCTGCCGCCGTCGCGCACCGCGACGGCGTGTTTGCGCACGCCATTGAACACGTAGCCCAGTTCGCCGGGCTGAAGTCCCAAGATTTCAATATCGTGGTGCTGTGCCCCGAGCGTCACCCGTGCAGAGCCACTGCCGCGCGCTTGCACGCGCAACGGCCGCGTCTCGTCGTCGCAGCACAGCGCGAGGTCGAATGCGGCGACACCGGGTGAGCGCCAGGCCGGGGCGTCGGCTTTTGCGAACAACGCGGCGGCAAGGCACCAATCCCCTTCGTCAGGCACCTGCCGCTGCGTGAGCGGCTCTGCGGTCTCGGATGCTTCGCCGCGCTGCTCGAACCATTCGTCGATCCGCGTCGTCGTGAGCGCCGCACCCCGAAACGCAGCATGGTCGAGCAGATCGCTGAGGAAACGCGCGTTGGTTCGCAGGCCGAGCAACGGCGCATCGGCGAGCGCTGCGCGCAGGCGGCGAATCGCGTCGTCGCGGTCACGCCCGTGTGCGATGAATTTCGCGACCATCGCGTCGTAGTGCGGCGAGATGTCGTCGCCTTCCGCGATGCCGTGGTCGACTCGCAGGCCGGTGCGCGCGGCGACGGGTCCGGGCCGCCACCAACACACACGGCCGGTTTGCGGCGCGAAGGGCGTTGGCTTCGCATACGGGTCTTCCGCATACAGCCGCGCCTCGATCGCGTGGCCCTGCAGGCGAACCTCGTGCTGCTGCAACGGCAACGGTTCGCCCGCCGCAATGCGCAATTGCCATTCGACGAGATCGAGCCCGGTCACGCACTCCGTGACCGGATGCTCGACCTGCAAGCGCGTGTTCATCTCGAGGAAGTGGTGCTTCAACTCCGCATCGACGATGAACTCGACCGTGCCTGCGCCGACGTAGCCGACCGCGAGCGCGGCGGCGACCGCGTCGCGCCCCATGGCCTCGCGCATCGCGCTGCCGACGATCGGAGACGGCGACTCCTCGATCACCTTCTGCCGGCGCCGTTGCGCCGTGCAATCGCGCTCACCGAGGTGGATTGCATGACCGTGCGCGTCGGCGAATATCTGGATCTCGATGTGGCGGCCGTTCTCGATCAGCCGTTCGAGCATCAGCGCTCCGTCGCCGAAGGCGCTCTGCGCCTCGCGCCGCGCGCCGGCGATACCCTCCAGCAGTTCGTTCGCCGAGCGCACCAGCCGCATGCCGCGCCCGCCACCACCGGCAACCGCCTTCACGAGCAGTGGGAAGCCGAGTCGTTCGGCTTCTTCGGCGAGCGTCGCGTCGTCTTGCGCCGCGCCTGACCAGCCCGGCGCACACGGCACGCCGGCGCCGCGCATCAACTCCTTGGCGCGCGCCTTGTCGCCCATCGCCGCGATCGCCGCCGGCGGCGGCCCGATGAAGACGAGGTCGGCGTCACCGCAGGCCTGCGCGAAGGCTGCGTTCTCGCTCAGGAAGCCATAGCCGGGATGAATTGCATCGGCGCCGGTGCGACGCGCCGCGTGGATCACTGCATCGGTGTCGAGGTAAGACCCGGCAGCGGCGGCGGCACCGATGTGCACGGCCTCGTCCGCCAGTTGAACATGCGGCGCGTCGGCGTCGACGTCGCTGAACACCGCGACCGTGCGGTAGCCGAGAACTCGCGCGGTGCGCATGACGCGGCAGGCGATTTCTCCGCGATTGGCAATCAGCAGCTTGCTAAACACCGGCCCCCTCCATCGCAGACAGATCGCCCTGCGCTTCGCGGTTGGTGCCCAGAACCGTCCCGGAGCTCATATGGGCGCCCACGAGGGCCTGCGCTTCTGGATGAACGCTGTCGTGCCTTCGACGCCTTCGGTACCCTGCACCGCGCGCGAGAACACGGTCGCCGCGTGGGCAATCAGATCGGCGGCCGGCGTGAGGCGCGACAGTGTGACCAGGCGCTTCGTCTGCGCGACGGCGTCCGGTGCGCATTGCAGGACGTCGTGCAGCACGGCGGCAAGCGCTGCGTCGAGATCGGCGTCCTTGTGCACCGCGTGCACGAGGCCGATCGCGAGCGCCTGAGCCGCGCCCACCCTCGCACCGCTGACCGCGAGCCTTCTTGCCTGCGAAACGCCGACGCGTTCGACGAGATAGGGCGCGATCTGCGCCGGCACGACGCCGAGCGTCACCTCTGGCAACCGGAACGCGACGCTCTCGCCGGCGAGTGCTATGTCGGCGATGCAGGCCAAACCGAATCCGCCACCCATCACCGTGCCTTCGAGCACCGCAACGAGCGCGAGCGGCGTGCGTGCGAACGCAGCGCAGATTTCGCCGAACTTCGCGCTCACCATCGCGATGGGGTCTTCGCCTTGCACCGCTGGCATCAGGCGCGCCGCCGCCATGTCCTTGATGTCTCCGCCGGCGCAGAAGTGTCCCCCCGCGCCGCGCAGCACGACGACGCGCACCGTGCCCGATGCTTCCGCCGCCGCGAGCGCACGCCGCAGTTCGTCCACCATGCGCAGCGACATCGCGTTGCGCACCTCGGGGCGCTGGAGTGTCAGGTGCAAAGCGGCACCGTCGAGGCGTGCGTCAACGGTCTCCAACGCCGGCAGATCGAGCACCGTCGCGCCGCTCACTTCAGCTTGCCCGGCAGCGTGCCTTCGAGCTTGCAGATGATGCCGAGCATGATCTCGTCGGCGCCGCCGCCGATCGAGATCAGCCGGCTGTCGCGATAGGCCTGCGAGATGGGGTTGTCCCAGGTGAAACCCATGCCGCCCCAGTACTGCAGGCAGGTGTCGGCAACCTCGCGCGAGAGGCGCCCGCACTTCAGCTTGGCCATCGACGCGAGTTTGGTCACGTCCTTGCCCGAGACGTACATCTCGACCGCGCGGTAGGTCAGCGCACGCAGCGCCTCGACCTCGGTGCGCAGTTCGGCAAGCCGGAAGTGCACGACCTGGTTGTCGAGGATGCTTGCGCCGAAGGCCTTGCGGCCGCGTGTGTACTCGATCGTCTGGTCGATGAGACGGTCGAGCGAACGCAGCGAGCCGGCGGCCGCATAGAGCCGCTCTTCCTGGAACTGCAGCATCTGGAAGGTGAAACCCATGCCTTCCTGGCCGATCAGGTTGCGCGCCGGCACGCGCACGTTGTCGAAGAAAAGCTGCGCGGTATCGGATGAGTCCATGCCGATCTTGCGGATCTTCTGCCGTGTGATGCCTTTCGCGTCCATCGGCACGACGATGAGCGACTTGTTCTTGTGCGGCGATGCGTCCGAGGTGTTGGCGAGCAGGCAGCACCAGTCGGCCTGCATGCCGTTCGTGATCCACATCTTCGAGCCATCGATCACGTAGTCGTCGCCGTCGCGTCGCGCGCGTGTCTTCACGGCGGCGACGTCCGAACCGCCACCTGCTTCGCTCACGCCGAGACAGCCGACCACGTCGCCGGCGATCGACGGCGCGAGGAACTCGCGGCGCAATTCGTCGGACCCGAAGCGCGCGAGTGCCGGTGTGCACATGTCGGTGTGAACGCCGATCGCCATCGGCACGCCGCCGCAGTTGCACTCGCCGAGCGCCTCGGCCATCACCATCGAATAGCTGAAGTCGAGTTCCATGCCGCCGAACTCGGTGGGGTACTTCAGGCCGAGCAGTCCCAGGTTGCCGAGCTTCTTGAAGACCTCGTGCGAAGGGAACTGCTGTGCCGCCTCCCACTCGGCCACATGCGGGTTGAGTTCCTTGGCGACAAACTTGCGGACGGTGTCGGCGATCTGTTCGTGTTCGGGTGTGAATTGCATGGGTCCTCCTTCTCGTTGCAGGCGGCGCAGCGCTCAGAAGCGCGCGACGCCGAAGGTGTTCGGGCGCAAGACGCGGGCGTCGGCCTCGCGCGCGATCGCAAGGCACAGCGCGAGCACACGGCGCGTGTCCCGCGGGTCGATGATGCCGTCGTCCCACAGGCGCGCGGTGGAAAAGAGCGCCGTCGATTCGCGGTCGAGCCGGTTCTTCAGCGCGTCGGACATGGCGGCGAGCGCTTCCTCGTTCGCCTCGGCGCCGCTGCGCGCGAGCTTGGCGCGATTGACGATGTCCATGACTTTCGCCGCCTGCGCACCCCCCATCACCGCGGTGCGCGCCGAGGGCCAGGCGAAGATGAAGCGTGGATCGAATCCACGCCCGCACATGCCGTAGTTGCCGGCGCCGAAGGAGCCACCGAGGACGAAGGTGAACTTCGGCACGCGCGCATTGGCGACGGCCTGAATCATCTTCGAGCCGTGCTTGATCGCCCCGCCGCGCTCGGCGACCGAGCCGACCATGTAGCCGGTCGTGTTCTGCAGGAAGACGAGCGGCGTGCCGCTCTGGTCGCAAAGCTGGATGAACTGCGCCGCCTTGGTCGAGCCGGCGGGCTGGATCGGACCGTTGTTGCCGAGGATGCCGACGAGGTGGCCATCGACGCGCGCGTGGCCGCAGACCGTCTCCGAGCCGTAGCGCGCCTTGAACTCGAGGAAGTCGGAGCCGTCGACGAGGCGTGCGATCACCTCGCGCACGTCGTAGGGCTCACGCTCGTCGACGGGGACGATGCCGAGCAGTTCGTCCTCGGCGAAGAGCGGCGCAGCGGCGTCGGCCGCTGGCGTAGCAGTGTCCCACTGCAGCTTGTCCATCAGTTCGCGTGCGAGCGCGATCGCGTGGGCGTCGTTCTCGCAGAGGTACTCGCCGAGACCCGTGATCTCCGCATGGGTCTCGGCGCCGCCGAGCTCCTCCTCGGTCGCATCCTCGCCGATGGCCGCCTTCACGAGCGGCGGGCCGGCCAGAAAGATGCTCGATCGTCCGCGCACCAGGACGACGTAGTCCGACAGGCCCGGAAGGTAGGCGCCGCCGGCCGTCGAAGATCCGTGCACGACGGCAATCTGCGGAATGCCGGCCGCCGACAGCCGCGCCTGATTGGCGAAGCTGCGCCCGCCCTCGATGAATATCTCCGCCTGGTACATCAGGTTCGCGCCGCCGGATTCGACAAGATAGATCAGCGGCAGCTTGTTCTCGCGCGCGATCTCCTGCGCGCGCAGCGCCTTCTTGAGCCCCATCGGGGCGACCGTTCCGCCCTTCAGTGCACTGTCGCTCGCCGAAACGACGCAGCGCCGGCCTGCAACAACCCCGATGCCGACGATGGAGCCTCCGCCGAGCACGGTCTTCCTGCCGTCGTCGTCATGCATGTTCAGGCCGGCAAGACGCGACAACTCGAGAAAGGTCGAGCCACGGTCGATCAAGCGCGCGACACGTTCGCGCGGCAGCAACTGGCCGCGCTCGTCGAAGCGTTCGCGCTTGGATTGCGACCCGGTGATCACCAGTGCGTGCAGGCGTTCCACTTCGTCGAGCCTCTCGCGCATGCGCGCGGCATTGGCGGCGAAGGCGGCCGAGCGTGGATCGAGTACGGAAGCGATCTGTGGCATGGCGCCCGAATTGGAACGCAGCATGCCGTTAACGTCAACAGACTAGCGTATTGGTGATTACACGGTGGCGCGCGTCAGCATGAGTCCCTAGCATCGGCGCGGACGCGCTCTCCCGACACAACACAGGACCCGACCAATGACCCTCGATGAATGCACCCAGGCGATCCGCACCAAGGTGGGCGACGACAGCGGCCTCGGCGCGACGCTCAAGTTCGATTGCGGCGACGAAGGCACGATCTACATCGACGGCCGCAGCGCGCCCAACACGGTGACCAACGCGAGCGGCGATGCCGATTGCACTGTCGGCATCACGCTTGCAAACCTGAACGCCCTGCTCACTGGCGAGCTCGAACCGGCGACCGGCTTCATGGTCGGCAAGCTCAAGGTGTCGGGCGACATGGGCGTCGCGATGCGCCTGCAGCGTGTGATCTGAGAACGCAGGTTGTCCTCGTGAGCGCCAGCGCACAGCCCGCCGCCACCCGGACGCGTCACGCCGCGCGCGGCAACGGGAAAGCGGCACGCGCCGCGCGTGGCGGCGCGAAGGCCGCGCGCGACGCGCAGGCGTTCGTCGATTCGCACCGAAGCGAGGACAGCGCCGAGCTCTACGGCATCACCGAGCTTTGCAAGGAGTTCGGCGTCACGCTGCGTGCACTTCGCTTCTACGAGGACAAGGGCCTGCTCGCGCCGCGGCGCTTGAACGGTGCGCGCGTCTATACGCGCAGCGACCGCGCCCGCCTGACGCTGATCCTGCGCGCCAAGGCGATCGGCTCGCCGCTCGCCGAGATCAAGCACTACCTTGACCTGTACGGTAACCACGGCGAGGGACGCAAGCAGCAGCTGGACTACGTGATTGCGCGCACCGACACTGCCATCGCCGAACTCGAAGCCAAGCGAGCGCATATCGACGAGACGCTGGCCGAACTGCGCGTCATCAATGCGAGCTGCAAGCGGCAGCGCCAGGGGCAGTCCCGCACGTCACGCCCGCGCTGAATGCGGACCAACGCCCCCCAGTTGCCGGGGGGGGTGGCGACCGATGGGATGCCGCCCGCCATGAGGGATATCGCGCCTCATCCTTGTCCTGTCGAGCCTCCATGGTGGCCCGCCGCCACGCAGCAGACAATGTCACCCCATGACCGAAATCCTGGCGATCCTGCTGAAAATCTCGGTCGGCTTGCTGATCCTCGCCATCGGCCTGGGCGCGACCTTCGCCGATCTCGGTTACCTGTGGCGCCGGCCCGCGCTGCTGATGCGCTCGCTGCTCGCGATGTACGTGCTCGTGCCGGCCGCCGCCTTCCTGATGGTCGCCTTCCTGCCGCTCACCATCGGCTTGAAGGCGGCACTGCTGGTGCTCGCCGTTTCGGCGGGCGCACCGCTGCTGCCGCGCAAGCTCGGCACTTTCGACAGCCAGGCCTACGTGTTCAGCCTGGTCGTCACGTCCTCGCTGCTCGCGATCGTGCTCGTGCCGACGTGGTTGGCGCTGCTCGGCAGCCATTTCGGACTCGATACCGAGATCGACCCGCTCGTCGTCGCGACGGCAATCGCCAAGTCATTCCTGCTGCCGCTGGCCATCGGCATGACGCTGCGAGCGCTCTGGCCGAAGGTTGGCGAACGCTTGGCCGATCGGTTGCTGCAGGTCGCCGGCATCGTGCTCGCGGTCTCGGCGCTGACGCTCCTGGTGCTGCACTGGGACATCTTCCTCGCCGTGCGCTGGCAAGGCATGGCGACGCTCGTCGCGCTGCTGCTGGTCGCACTCGCGATCGGCCACGCGCTGGGCGGCCCGGCACCCGACGACCGCACGGCGCTGGCGATTGCTTGCGCCACGCGGCACGTCGGTATCGCGGTGCTCGTCGCCACCTCGTTTCCCGGGCCGCGCACGACCGTGCTGATCGGCGCCTATGTGGTCGCGTCAGCCGCGGTATCGCTGCCGTATCTGCACTGGCGACGCACATTGTCGGCGCGCGCGAAGTCGATGGCCTGAGCTGCGTCAGCCCTCGCTCCGGTCGGCCGACGGCCGGCGTTCGAGGTACCACAGGTCATGGTCGCGCACGAAGCCGAGCGACTCGTACAGACCCATGGCGACGTCAGCCGGATCGGCGACGATGACGAGCGATTCGAGGCCCATCGTGGCGAAGCCGTGACCGCAGACGGCATGGATCAGCGCGCTGCACAACCCTTGGCGGCGCCAGGCTGGATGCGTCGAGACGAATTGGAAGCGCCCGAGCGCGTGCGCACCGAAGCTGTCGCGGAACAGGCCGCAGTCGGCGACGAGTTGCTCGCCTTGCGCCGTCGCAGCAAAGATGCCGAACCAGTGGCCGAGGCCCGCCTCGGCCATGCGGCCGTAGCGCGCCATCTGGCGTTCGCGGAAGACGCGGTAGCCGGCGGGTTCGTACCCGTGGGCGTCGCTCGCTGCCTGCAACTCCACGGCCTTCGGCGCTTCGGCGGGCAGGCGCAGTGCGCGCAGCGTGAACCGCGCGCCGAGGGGCCGGCGCAGAGCGCGCAGTTGCTCGCGGCGCATCGTCAGTACGGTCGACGGGAACATCGCCACGCCGAGCGCGGCAAAGTCGGCCGGAAGGCTGCCCGGTGCAGCGCCGTCGATGCCGAACGCGAGATGCCGCGACTCGGGCTGCCGGCTCGCGATCTCGGCGTCGAAGAGCGCGAGCCAGGGCGCCGCGTCGCCCTCGCGCGGCGGGTGATCGAAGAGCAGGAAGTTGCCCCAGTAGAAGGTCGGGTTGTGCGGCGTGCGCACCACCAGACACTCCGGCCGCTCGATGACTTGCGCGTCGAAGCGATGGAAGATCAGCTCGGTGCGCCAGCCGAGCGTGAGAGCATCGACCGGCTTCATCGGGGCGGGCTTCAGAAGGCCGCGGCCTGCCCGTCGCGCCGCGCGTCGCTCGCCGCGACGTAGCCGTCTTCGGCCGGGTCGCCGAGGCGCCAGATGAACTGGCCGGCGCCGAAGTCCATGTAGCTGTCCTCGATCGGGTTGAAGCGATGGCCGAGGTCCGCGAGGCCCTGTACCGCGGCAGCATTCATGCCGGGTTCGATGTTGACCTCGAGCCCCCGGTTGAAGCGCCAGCGCGGCGCGTCGCAGGCCGCCTGCGGATGCTGCCCGTGGTCGAGCATGCGCACGAGCGTCTGCAGGTGGCCCTGCGGCTGCATGTTGCCGCCCATGACGCCGAAGGCCATGACCGGCGCGCCGTCCTTCGTCAGGAAGGCCGGGATGATGGTGTGGAACGGCCGCTTGCCAGGCGCGACGACATTCGGGCTCGCCGCGTCGAGCGAGAAATCATGGCCCCGGTTCTGCAACGAGAGACCGAACTCGGGGACGACGACGCCCGAGCCGAAGCCCATGTAGTTGCTCTGGATGAAGCTCACCATCATGCCGCTCTCGTCGGCGGCGGCGAGGTAGATCGTGCCGCCCTTGACCGGATTGCCGGCGCCGAAGTCCTGCGCCCGCCTCGGGTCGATCAGCTTCGCGCGCGCAGCAAGATAGGCATCGTCGAGCATCTGCGCCGGCGTGACCTCCATGCTCGCCGGTTCGGCGACAAAACGGTAGACGTCGGCGAACGCTAGCTTCATCGCCTCGATCTGTAGATGCTGCGACGCGGCGCTGTCGATCGGCATCGAAGCGAGATCGAAGTGCGACAGGATGCCGAGCGCGATCTGTGCCGCGATGCCCTGCCCGTTGGGCGGTATCTCGTGCAGCGTGTGGCCGCGGTAGTCCTTCGCGAGCGGCGTGACCCATTCGGGCACATAGGCGGCGAAGTCGGCCGCCGTCATCGCGCCGCCGTGGGCCTGCGCGTGAAGCTCGGCGGCGGCGGCAATCTCGCCTCGATAGAACGCCTCGCCTTCGCTCGCGGCGATGATCTCGAGTGCGCGCGCTGCCGCCTCGAAGCGGAATCGCTCACCGACCTTGGGTGCACGCCCGCGCGGCATGAAGGCCTGCGCGTAGCCCGGTTGGTTCGCGAGCAATTCGGCCGCCGCGGTCCATTTCTGCTGCACGATCACAGGCACTGCATACCCGCGCCTCGCGATCTCGATCGCGGGCTGCAACAGATCGCCGAAGGGCAGCCTGCCGAACTTCTTGCTGAGCGCCACCCAGCCACCGACCGCGCCGGGCACGCTCACGGAGTCCCAGCCGCGCATCGGCGGTTGGCGTGCATCGGCGCCGTACTTGCGGTGAAAGTAGTCGGGCGTCCACGCCGCCGGCGCCGGGCCCGAGGCATTGAGCCCGTGCAGCGCCTCGCCGTCCCACAGGATGCAGAAGGCGTCGCTGCCGAGGCCGTTGCTGCACGGTTCGACGATCGTCATCGCCGCCGCGGTCGCGATCGCCGCATCCACCGCATTGCCACCCGCGAGCAGCATGCGCAGCCCGGCCTGCGCCGCGAGCGGATGAGACGTGGACACGACGTTGCGGCCGAACACCGGCGTGCGCGTGCTCGGGTAGCTGCAACTCCAGTCGAAGTGCATGGGCAAGGCGAATTTCCTTTCAGTCTTCGGCGGCAAAGGCAGCTTCGCGCCGGCTCTTGATCGATGGCAGCATGACGATGATGACCAACAGCACCGACGCGACAAGCAGGCTCGCCGACAGCGGCCGCGTGATGAACGTACTCCAGTCGCCACGCGAGATGAGCAACGCGCGGCGCAGGCTCTCTTCCATCATCGGCCCGAGTATGAACCCGAGCAGCAGCGGCGCCGGTTCGCAGCCGAGCTTGTGAAAGAGGTAGCCGACGAGTCCGAAGGCTGCGCCGACGTAGACATCGAACGGGTTGTTGTTCAGCGTGTAGAGGCCTACGCAGCAGAACACCATGATCGCCGGGAACAGGAAGCGGTAGGGCACGGTGAGGAGCCGGACCCAGATGCCGATCAACGGCAGGTTGAGCACGACCAGCATCGCGTTGCCAACCCACATCGACGCGATCAAGCCCCAGAACAGATCGGGGTTGCTCGTCATCACCTGCGGGCCGGGCTGGATGCCCTTGATCGTCATCGCCCCGATCATCAGCGCCATCACCGCATTGGGCGGAATACCGAGCGTGAGCATCGGGATGAACGACGTCTGCGCGCCCGCATTGTTCGCCGATTCGGGCCCGGCAACGCCGCGGATGTTGCCTTCGCCGAAAGGTACTTCGCCGGCCCGGCCGGGCATCTTCTTTTCCACCGTGTAGGCCGAGAACGACGAGAGCAGCGCGCCACCGCCGGGCAGCACGCCGAGCAACGAGCCGAGCGCCGTGCCGCGCACCACCGCGGGCCAGGCGTCCTTGAAATCCTGCCTCGTCGGCCAGAGGCCCTTCACCGACTTCGTGAAGACCTCGCGGTGCTCGGCCGGCTTGCCGAGGTTGCCGATGATCTCCGCAAAGCCGAACACGCCCATCGCGATAGCCACGAAGTTGATGCCGTCGGTGAGTTCGGGAATGTCGAAGCTGTAGCGCGCGACGCCGGAGATGAGGTCGGTGTTGACCTGCCCGAGCAACAGGCCGAGCAGGATCATCGCGATCGCCTTCACGAGTGAACCCGATGCCAGCACCACCGCGCCGATCAGCCCCAGCACCATCAACGAGAAGTACTCCTCGGGACCGAACTCGAACGCGAGCTCCGTCAGCGGCGGCGCGAACGCGGCGATGACGACGGTTGCCACGCAGCCCGCGAAGAACGAGCCCAGGGCCGCCGCGGCCAAAGCGGCGCCGGCGCGGCCCTTGCGCGCCATCTGGTAGCCGTCGATCGCGGTGACGACCGAGCTCGACTCGCCGGGCACGTTGATCAGGATCGCGGTCGTCGAGCCGCCATACTGCGCGCCGTAGTAGATACCGGCGAGCATGATCAAGGCGGGTGTGGCGTCGAGCTGGTAGATCGACGGCAGCAACATTGCGATCGTCGCCACCGGGCCGAGCCCCGGCAACACGCCGATCAATGTGCCGAGCACCGCACCGCTGAACGCGTATAGAAGGTTCTGCAGCGTGAACGCAATGCCGAAACCGTGCGCCAGATTGGCCAGCAGATCCATGCGCCGGACTTCAGCTGCCCGCCATCGCAGGCAGCAGGGGAATGGCCAACCTCAGACCCCAGATGAAGATCGCCCAACTCAGCGCCGTCAGGACGAGCGCATTGAGGAGCACTTCGCGCCAGCGGAACTCGTCACCGCCGAGCGCCGAGACGACCACGAGCATCGGCAGCGCGAGCAGGAGGCCCAGGTGCGGCAGGGCCCAGCCGAACAGCACCACCGCGCCGATGATGAAGCCGAGCGGCTTCCAGGCGACGGCGCCGATCGGATCGCCATCGGCGCGCTCGACCGTCAGCGCTTTGAACAGGATCACGAGGCCGAGCAGCGCCGTCAGCAAACCCAGGCCGAGCGGGAAAAACCCGGGGCCTGGCCGCGCGGAGTCGCCAAGACGATAAAAGGTCGCGCCCCAGGCGAAAGCCAGCCCCGCAGCGACGAACAGCAGGCCTGACCAGAAATCGCGCTGACTCTTGATTTTCATCGGCAACCTACTCGGCCATCGAGCGAGGGCACGATTCTAGGCAACCGCCGTCTGCAGCCACGCTGCGCACGCATTTGGTCCGCCGTGATCGCGGCGTATCGCACGAAGTTGCACTCAAACCCTCACTTCAAGCAGTTCGTCGCACCCCCATTGCCGCGACACGCCGACTGCTTACACTTGCGGGCTTGATTTGAACCAGGAAAGGAAGGCCATGCGAAAGCTGTGGCTGTGGGGAGGCGCCGCCGTGGTCATCGCCGGGGGGGCTGCCTTCGTAGTGCTGTCCGGGGCCACAAGCCCGTTCGGCGGCAATAAGAAAGACGGCAATCCGGTGCCGGCAACGCTTGAGTTCACCACCCGCGAGGTGGTGCATCCGCAGAGTGTCGCGCTGCCGACGCGCATCGAGTTCTCCGGGCCGCTGGTTGCGCCGCGCACGGCGATCGTGCGCGCGAAGGCCTCGGGCACCTTGCTTGACCTGAAAGTGAACGAGGGCAGCCGCGTGCGTGCCGGACAGGTGCTCGGCTCCATCGACACCTCGGAACTGCAGTCGCACGTCACGGACCGCGCCGCAGCAGTCGAAGCGGCGCAGGTGGCGCTCGACGAAGCGCAGCGTCAGCACACCGCCGCTGTCGGCCTCGCCGCGCAGAAATTCATCTCGCCGACCGCGTTGCAAACTTCGCAATCCAAGCTCGATGCCGCGACTTCGCAGCTCAAGTCGGCGCAGGCTCAATTGGCGACGGCGCGCATAGGCGTGCGCGAGGCCAGCCTCGCCGCGCCGATCAGCGGAGTCGTCAGCAAGCGCAACGTCGTTCCTGGCGAGAAGCTCAGCCTTGAGCAACCGATCCTGACGATCGTCGACCTGAGCTCGCTCGAGCTGGCCGGCGCGGTCGGCACGCACGAGGTCTCGCTGCTCAGGCCGGGCATGCCGGTCGAGGTGCGGGTCGAAGGCGTCGCCAAGCCGGTCGCCGGGGAATTGATCCGCATCTCGCCTGCGGCCGAAGCAGGGACGCGCGCCATCGGCGTCACCGTCGCGATCGACAACCCGAAAGAGGCGTTTCGCGCCGGGCAATACGCGCTCGCGAGCGTTGTGCTCCCCGACAGCGGCTTGCACCTGACGGTGCCGGCACTCGCCATCGTCAACGTGTCCGGGCAAGACCACGTCTGGTTGATCGACAACGGGGCGCTGGTGCGGCGCGCGATCACGACCGGCCGGCGCGACGAGGCGCAGGGCCTGGTCGAGGTACTCGCCGGGGTGACCGCGTCGACACAGGTGCTCGCCGCAGGCTACGACAACCTGCGCGAAGGCGCGAAGGCGGTTGTCGTCGAGCGCACTTCGCCGACCGCATCCGCCGCGGCGTCGAACGCGGTTCGCTGAGAACCAAAGCATGTGGATCACCCGCGTATCCGTCAACAACCCCGTCTTCGCCACCATGGTGATGGTCGCGCTGTGCGTGCTGGGCATCTTTTCCTATATGCGACTGGGCGTCGAGCAGCTGCCCGACGTCAATGCGCCGGTCGCCTTTGTCGATGTCTCCTATCCCGGCGCCTCGCCCGAGGCGGTCGAGCGCGAGCTGACCAAGATCATCGAGGAAGCGCTGAACAGCATTGCAGGCGTGAAGCGCATCACCTCGCGCAGCTTCGAGGGCCGCAGCCAGACGAGTGTCGAGTTCAACTTGAATGCCGACATGGGCAAGGCGATGCAGGATGTGCGGGACCGCATCGCGGTCGTTCAGTCCGCCTTCCCGCGGGACGCGAAGGCGCCGACGATCTCGCGCTTCGACAACGAGAACAGCCAGCCCGTCGTCACGATGGCGCTCGTCTCGCCGACACGCAGCGCACGCGAGCTCTCCATCCTCGGCGAGCAGGTCGTCGGCAAGCGCCTCCAAAGCGTCGAGGGCGTGGCGCGCATCGACATCTCGGGCCTCGCAACGCGCGAGGTGCGCATTGATCTCGATCCGACCCGACTGCGCGCCTATGGCATCACGCCGGGCGAGATATCAAGCGCGCTGAGTGCAGCGAACGCGGATCAGCCTGTCGGCCTGCTGAGCAATCCGACACAAGACACGATCTTGCGCGTCGAGGGCCGGGTGCGGGACCCGAAGCGCTTTGGCGAAGTCGTCGTCGCCCACCGCGGCGATCTTGCGCTGACGCTTTCCGATCTCGGGCAGGTGATCGAACGCGAACGCGAGCCCGATTCGATGGCGCGCATCAACGGCCAACGCGCGGTGAATTTCAACGTCTTCAAGCAGCAGGACGCGAATGTCGTCGCCACCGGCGAAGCGGTGAAGGCGCAGATGGCCGATATCCGCAAGAGCCTGCCGGCAGATGTCGAGTTGCGCCTGATCTACGCCTCGAGCGACTTCGTCAAGGGATCGCTGACCGGCCTTCAGCACACCCTGATCGAAGGCGCGCTGCTGACGGTGGCGATCGTGTTCCTGTTCCTGCACTCGTGGCGCTCGACGATCATCACCGGTCTCACGCTGCCGATCTCGGTCATCTCGAGCTTCATCGCGGTCTATGCCTTCGGCTTCACGCTGAACTTCATGACGATGATGGCGCTCTCGCTGTGCATCGGCCTGCTGATCGACGACGCGATCGTGGTGCGCGAGAACATCGTGCGCCACCTCCACATGGGCAAGGACCATCACCGCGCGGCGCTCGAGGGCACCGAAGAGATCGGCCTCGCGGTGATGGCGACGACCTTTGCGATCTGCGCCGTTTTCGTGCCAGTCGCGTTCATGAGCGGCATCGTCGGCAAGTTCTTCTTTCCGTTCGGCATCACCGTCGCCGTCGCGGTGCTCGTCAGCCTGTTCGTGAGCTTCACGCTCGACCCGATGCTGTCGAGCGTCTGGAAGGACCCGCCATCGACGCACCTGAAGACGATGTGGGGCATCGGCCACCTGATCCGCGCCACCGATCGCGGGCTCGATCGCATGCACGGGATCTATGAAAGCCTGATCCACTGGGCGTTCAGCGAGAGGCGCTTTCGCGTCTGGCTGCCCGTCTACGGACATCCGTTCGACGCCCATGCCAAACGCGACAAGGCCGCGCCGCGTGTGCTGCGCAGCGCGACGATCACACCTCGGGGCGTGATCCTGTGCGTCGGCGTCGCGAGCTTCTTTGTCGCGCTCGGCCTTGCACCGCTCGTCGGCAGCGAGTTCGTGCCGCAGACCGACCAGAGCTTCACGCAGCTCGGTATCCGCATGCCGGTCGGCGCGAGCCTCGAGCGCAGCGACGCGAAGGTGCGCCAGGTGGAAGAGATCGTTGCCACCTTTCCCGAGGTGAAGAACATCGCGACCAGCGTCGGCGGCGAAGGGTCGGGGTTGTCCGTCGGGCGCAATCAGGCGACGCTCAACATCGGCCTCGTCGATCGCAGCGAGCGCAAGCGTTCGCAGAAGGAGGTGGAGGACGCGATCCGCGAAAAGATCGCGAAGATCCCGGGCATCGACGTCTCGGTCGGCTTCGACCGGCCGATCTTCGTGACCATCCTCGGCAGCGATCCGATCGTGCTTGCCAAGCTGTCGCAGGACTTCGCGGAGAAGATCAAGGCGATCCCCGGCACGACCGACATCGAACTCTCCTACAAGCCTGGTCTGCCCACTTACGCGGTACGCGTCAAGCCCGGTGCCGCGCGTGAGCTCGGGCTCACCGCCCAGCAACTGTCGGCGAGCCTGCGCGCCTACGTCACCGGCGATGTCGCGACCTACTGGACGACGCCCGACGGCGAACAGGTCGAGGTGCTGCTGCGCCTGCCCGAGGTTCAGCGCGAGCGCGTCGAGCAGATGGGCAGCCTGCCGGTCGCGTTCGCGAAGGACGGCACGCCGATCACGCTCGCATCGGTGGCGACGATCGAGAAGGTCGACAACCCGGCGGTGATCCGACGCCAAAGCCTGCAGCGACGTGAGGCGATCTTCGCCGGCGTCAAGGACCGGCCAGCCGGCGACGTCGGCGACGACGTGCAGAAGCTCGTGAAGGCGACGACGCTGCCGCCAGGCTTCAGCTTCGACGTCGGCGGCGCGACGCGCGATCAGGAGGAGGCCTTCGCCGCGATGGTCGGCGCGATGGCGCTCGCGGTGATCTTCATCTACATCGTGCTCGCGAGTCAGTTCGGCAGCTTCGTGCAGCCGATCGCGATCATGGCGTCGCTACCGCTCGCGCTGATCGGCGTGATGCTCGCATTGCTGCTGTGGCACAGCACCTTGAACATCTTCTCGATGATCGGTCTCGTGATGCTGATGGGCCTCGTGACGAAGAACGCGATCCTGCTCGTCGACTTCGCCAACCACGGCCTGAAGGCGGGCCTGTCGGTACCGGAAGCGTTGCTGCAGGCAGGCCAGATCCGCATGCGCCCGATCCTGATGACGACTGCGGCGATGGTGTTCGGCATGATGCCGCTCGCGCTGGCACTCAACGAAGGCGGCGAAATCCAGGCGCCAATGGGGCGCGCGATCATCGGCGGCGTGATCACCTCGACGTTGCTGACACTCGTCGTCGTGCCGGTACTCTGGAGCTACCTGGTGCGGGTGAAGAAGCCGACGGCTGCCGCCGAGTCGACCGACCACGCGCTCCCTGGCGACGCGGCGATGGCGAAGTAGGCGCAAAGGGGACGCGCCGAGCGCGCACCCTTTGCACACTTACGGCGCAAGTACGCGGTCGCTGAGCGCGTCCCATACGGGCTTGAGTGCGCCCGGCAGACCGGGCAGCTTCCCGAGATCGATGCGGCTCTCCCCCGGCGCGTGAAAGTCGGAACCACGTGACGCGAGCAGGTCGATCTCCTGCGCAAGTGCGGTGTACTTGACGGCATCGGCGCCGGAGTGGCTGCCCGTCAGGACCTCGACCCCGAGGCCGCCGTGTGCCTTGAACTCGGAGAAGAGTGCGAACTCCTCGTTGGCCGAGAATTTGTAGCGCCCCGGGTGCGCGACGACCGCAACGCCACCGGCCTGCGTGATCCAGCGCACCGCGTCGGAGAGGCTCGCCCAGCGATGCTCGACGTAGCCCGGCCGGCCGCGCACGAGATAGTTGCGAAACACCGACTGCGTGTCGCGGCAGACGCCGGACTCGACGAGGTGGCGCGCGAAGTGCGTGCGGGAAATCAGCGCCGGGTTGCCCGCATATCGCAACGCGCCTTCGAACGCGCCCGCGATGCCGACCTGCGCGAGGGCGTCGGCCATGCCGCGCGCGCGCACCTCGCGTCCCCCGCGCGTCGCGCGCAGACCGTCGCCCAAGGCGGCGTTGTCGATATCGACCCCGAGGCCGACGATGTGCACGGTCGCCCCGGCAAAGCTGACCGAGATCTCGACGCCACTCACGTATGGCAGGCCGATCCGCGCCGCCGCGGCGCTTGCCTCGCGTTGGCCGCCGATCTCGTCATGATCCGTCAACGACCACAGTTCGACGCCGTTGTCCTTCGCCCGCTGCGCGAGCGCCGCGGGGCTCAGCGTGCCGTCGGAGACGAGCGAGTGGCAGTGCAGATCCGCATTGAGCGCGTGCGCTTGCATCGAATCGACAATCCGGCGGCTCAGCGGCGCTTCGGCGGCTTGCCCGAAGCACCCTTGCGCGCCGCCGACTTCGCGGCGCGCACCGGGTGCACGCCGGCGCCGCCACGCGCACGGCCCGATGTCTTCAAGGCCCGATCGGCCTTCTTCACCGCGGCGAGTTCGGCCACCGCGCCCTTGCCCTGCCTGCCCGCACTCTTGTCGGACGGCTCGCCGAATTTGTCGCGCCGCGCGCGCATCAGCAGCGCCTGCTCGGCGTCGTCCTCGACAAGGCGGAAGTCGATCTTGCGGCCATCGAGATCGACCCGGCTGACCTGCACCCTCACGCGCGAGCCGACAACGTAGCGCATGCCGCTGCGCTCGCCGCGCAGTTCCTGGCGCACTTCGTCGAAGCGGAAATATTCGCCGCCGAGCTCGGTGATGTGCACCAGGCCCTCCACGTACAGGCCGTCGAGCTGCACGAAAAGGCCGAAGCTCGTCACGGCGCTCACGGTGCCGCCGAACTCCTCGCCAAGGTGCTCGCGCATGTAGCGGCACTTGAGCCAGGCCTCGACGTCGCGCGAGGCCTCGTCGGCGCGGCGCTCGTTGGTACTGCAGTGCGCGCCGGCCACTTCCCATTGCGCCTGCTCGGCGGTGGATCCCTTCTTCGCCTTGCCAGCAAGCTCGGTCACGCCGCTGATGAGTGAGTAGCGCTTGCCCGACAGCAGCGCCTTGATCACGCGGTGCACGAGCAGATCCGGGTAGCGCCGGATCGGGCTCGTGAAGTGCGTGTAGGCCGGGTAGGCGAGACCGAAATGGCCGCCGTTCTCCCCGGTATAGATCGCTTGCTGCATCGAACGCAGCAGCATGGTGTGGATCTGCTGCGCGTCGGGGCGGTCCTTCGTCGCAGCGGCAATCACCTGGTATTCACCGGGCTTCGGATCGTCGCTGATCGACAGGCCGAGGCCGAGCGCACGCAGGTAGTTTTGCAGCAAAGTCCGCTTCTCGGGCGTCGGCCCTTCGTGCACGCGGTACAGCGCCGGATGCTTGGCGAGCGCGATGAAGTCGGCCGAGCAGACATTGGCGGCGAGCATCGCCTCCTCGATCAGCTTGTGCGCTTCGGTGCGCGTGCGCGGGACGATGCGCTCGATGTGCCCGCTCTCGTCGCACACGATCTGCGTCTCGGACGTCTCGAAGTCGATTGCGCCGCGCCGCGCGCGCTCTTTCAGCAGCGCACGGTAGACGTCGTTGAGGTTCAGCAGATCGGCCACCCGTTCCTCGCGCTTGGCGGCCTCCGGACCGCGGGTGTTGGCGAGGATCGCGGCGACTTCGTTGTAGGTGAGGCGCGCGTGAGAGCAGATCACCGCCGGGTAGAACTGGTAGGCGTGGACCTCGCCGTTTGTCGTGACGATCATGTCGCACACCATCGCCAGGCGGTCCTCGTCCGGATTGAGCGAGCAAAGACCGTTGGAAAGCTTCTCGGGCAGCATCGGGATCACGCGCCGCGGGAAGTACACCGACGTCGCGCGTTCATAGGCGTCGGCGTCGATCGGCTCGCCCGGCTTGACGTAGTGGCTCACGTCCGCGATGGCAACGACGAGTCGCCAGCCCTCGATGGCGCTCTTGCCGCGACCCTCCTTGTACGGCTCGGCATAGACCGCATCGTCGAAGTCGCGCGCGTCCTCACCGTCGATCGTGACGAGCGGCACGTCGGTCAGGTCGATGCGGCCCTTGCGGTCGACCGCGCGGATTGCGTCCGGCAACTCGGCGGCCTGCGCGAGCGTCTCGGGCGAAAAGCGGTGCGGCACTTCGTACTTGCGCACCGCGATCTCGATCTCCATGCCGGGATCGTCGATCTCGCCGAGCACTTCCGTCACCCGGCCCATCGGCTGCGAGTAGAGCGAGGGCGGCTCGGTCAGTTCGATCGCGACGACCTGCCCCGCGGCGGCGTTCGCCAAGCCGTTCTTCGGCACCATGATGTCCTGGCCGTAGCGCTTGTCTTCCGGCGCGACGAGCCAGATGCCGCTTTCGTGCAGCAGGCGACCGATGATCGGCGCCTTGCGTCGTTCCAGGATCTCGAGCACACGACCTTCGGGGCGGCCCTTGCGGTCGTAGCGGATGATGCGCAGCTTGACGCGGTCGCGGTGCAGCACCGAGCGCATCTCCTGCGGCGAGAGATAAATGTCGGGCTGCCGATCGGCGCGCAGTGCGAAGCCGTGGCCGTCGCGATGGCCCTGGACCACGCCCTCGACCTCGCTCATGAGTGCAGCGCCGTCGGCGGGTGGTGAAGTGATGGTCATGTTCTTGGTGATGATAGAATTTTCCTTTCCTGAAATGCCCAGGTGGCGGAATTGGTAGACGCACTAGTTTCAGGTACTAGCGGGTAACTCCGTGGGGGTTCGAGTCCCTTCCTGGGCACCAGACAAAAGGCCGCATTCGCGGCCATTTTTGTTTCCTGAGCCGCAGGAGTCCGCCGGCTCGATGGGTCGCGAATCGCGCGCCTTCAAATCGCGAACTTCTTGGCCAGCCCATCGGGGCGCAGGCCGTCATAGTCCTCGAACGGCTGGTGAATCCAGGGGCTCGTCGGCAGCATCTCGACGTAGTAGTCGGGGACGTAGGACGACGCCCCCTTGGTCCAGATCACCGCCGAGCGCAACTCGACGATGGAAGGCATGCCGCGCAGCCGCTCCACGACCGCCTTGAGCGTGACGCCCGAATCGGCCAGATCGTCGACCAGCAGCACGCGGCCGGCAAGTTCGCCCTGCGGCAGCGTGATGTACTTGGCAATGTCGAGCCGGCCCTGGATCGTGCCTTCCTCTGCGCGATAGGAACTCGTCGACATGATCGCCAGCGGCTTGTCGAACACGCGCGAGAGCACGTCGCCCGGGCGCATGCCGCCGCGCGCAAGGCACAGGATCTGATCGAACGCCCAGCCCGAAGAGCTCACTTTGAGCGCGAGCCGCTCGATCAGCATGTGGTATTCGTCCCACGAGACGTAGAGGTGTTTGCCGTCGTCGGTCAGCATGCGGTGGCTCCGAAAGGGGAATGACTTAGCGGGCAGTGTAGGGGTGGCGAAGCAGGATCGTGTGCTCGCGATCCGGCCCGGTCGACACCATGTCGATCGGTGCCCCGATGAGTTGCTCGACGCGCTTGAGATAGCGCTGTGCGTTCGTCGGCAGCGCGTCCCACTCGGTCGCGCCGAAGGTCGTGCCCTCCCAGCCGGGGAAACTCTCGTACACCGGCTTGCAGGCGACGATGTCGTCGGCGTCCAGCGGCAGGATATCGACCGACCGGCCATCAATCTCGTAGCCGACGCAGACCTTGATCTCGGGGAGCGTGTCGAGCACGTCGAGCTTGGTGATGCAAAGCCCCGACAAGCCGTTGATGATCGTGGAGCGCTTCAGCAGCGCGGCGTCGAGCCAGCCACAACGGCGCGGCCGCCCCGTGACCGTGCCGCGCTCCTGTCCGACGGTGGAAAGGTGATGGCCGACGCTGCCCGGCTCGTCCATCGCAAGCTCGGTCGGGAACGGCCCCGAGCCGACGCGCGTCGTGTACGCCTTCGTGATGCCCAGGATGTAGTGCAGCATATCCGGCCCGACGCCCGAGCCGGCCGCCGCGTTGCCGGCCACGCAGTTGCTCGAGGTGACGTAGGGATAGGTGCCATGATCGATGTCGAGCAGCGTGCCCTGCGCGCCCTCGAAAAGGATGTTCGCGCCGCCGCGCTGCGCGTTGTGGATCATGTATCCGACATCGGCGAGCATCGGCTTGAGTTCTTCCGCCACGCGCATCGCGAGTTCGAAGGTCGGCCCGAACTCGAGCGGGTCGGCCTTCAGGAGGCCGGTAAGCGATGCGTTGTGCAGTTCGAGCAGTTCGCGCAGCTTCTTGGCGAATCGATCCGGGTGCTTCAGATCCTGCACCCGCAGCGCGCGGCGCGCGACCTTGTCCTCGTAGGCCGGGCCGATGCCCTTGCCGGTGGTGCCGATCTTGCCGGCGCCGCTCGTCTCGCGCAGCGCTTCGCGCGCCTTGTCGAGCGCGACATGCATCGGCAGGATCAGCGGGCACGACTCGCTGATATACAGCCGCGAGCGCACTTCGACGCCAATCGCCTCGAGACGTTCGATCTCGCCGAGCAGGTGCACCGGATCGACGACCACGCCATTGCCGATGTAGCAGGCGACGCCCTCGCGCATGATCCCCGACGGAATCAGCTGAAGCGCCGTCTTCACGCCCTTGATGACGAGCGTGTGCCCGGCGTTGTGACCGCCCTGGAAACGCACCACGCCCTGCGCGTGGTCCGTCAGCCAGTCGACGACCTTGCCCTTGCCCTCGTCGCCCCACTGGGTGCCGACGACGACGACGTTACGACCGCCGCGTTCGCCGTCCGCCTTGACTGCGCTGTGCATGATGCTTCGACAATTCCCTTGTTCGGCGTTGCGCTGCGTCAAAGCGCGCGCACCACCCAATCATCCGCGACGGCGACGAGTTCGCGGTCGCATTCGAACTCCTGGCCCTCGTGCTCATGCCCCGGCAGCACGCAGACCACGACCTCGCGCTGTTCGCGCAAGCGCCGAACCGCGGCGCGCAGCCCCGCATCCTCGCCCCACGGCGCACGCACCGCGGCCGGCAGCTCCCGGCGCGGCGCGAGTTCGGCAAGCTCCTTCAGATCCACCGAGAAGCCTACCGCCGGCCGGGTGCGGCCGAAGACCGCGCCGACCTCGTCATAGCGCCCGCCGCGCGCCAGGGCGTCGCTCGTCGCGGCGGCATAGATCGCGAAACGCACCCCGCTGTAGTACGCATAGCCGCCGAGATCGGCCAGATCGAAACCGACCGTCAGCCGCGGATACGCTTGACGCAGGTGCATTGCGAGCCAGGCCAGATCGTCGAGCGCAGCAGCCACCGCGGGCCGCTGCGGCAGTATGCTGCGCGCGGCGGCGATCACCTCGTCGCCACCGTAGAGGCGCAGCATCCCCTGCAAGGCTTCGCGCGCGACTTGCGGCAGGCCACGTGCGGATTCGCCTACTGCCGCGGCGTCTTTTGCCGCGAGAGCGGTGTGCAGCGCCGCGGCGCATGCGTCGTCAGCACCTGAGCCGGCAAGCACGCCGCGCAGGATGCGCGCATCGCCGAGATCGACGACGAGGCCATCGACGCCGCCGCGCTGCAAGGCATCGATCGCAAGCTCGAGCACCTCGAGTTCGGCTTCGAGCCCCGCGTGTCCATAAACCTCCGCGCCGAACTGCAGCGGCTCGCGTGTTGCATGCAGCCCGACCGGGCGCGTGTGCAGCACCGGGCCGCAATAGCAAAGGCGCGTGACGCCCTGGCGATTGAGCAGATGGGCGTCGATACGCGCCACCTGCGGCGTCGTGTCGGCGCGCACACCGAGCGTCCGGCCGCTGAGCTGATCAACGAGCTTGAAGGTCTTGAGGTCGAGCTCGCGTCCGGTGCCGGACAGTAGCGACTCGAGATGCTCGAGCAGCGGCGGCATCACGAGTTCGTAGCCGTAGCCGCGCGCGACGTCGAGCAGGGCGCGGCGGATTTCCTCAATGCGCCTGGCCTCGGCGGGCAGGACATCGCAGACATGCTCGGGCAAGAGCCACGCAGACGGCATTGAAAAAGGGCCAGCGGTTAAAGCGGTGATTGTATCGGCCGCCCCGGTCCGGCCATGCCGCGTCAGGGCCAGAACAGCAGCAGCATCGCAACGCCCGCGATCATGCTGGTCAGGCCCAGGAAGCGGATCTGTCCGTCGCTCAGACGCGTGGCACGCTCGAACACGCTGCGCCAGGCGCGCGGGCTGAGGAACGGCAGCAGGCCCTCGATGACGAGCATCAGCGCCAATGCAGCGAACAGGATATCGCCCAAGGGCGCGCGCTCCGCTATTTCTTCGGCGTCGCGGGCGCTGCGGGGGTTGCCGCCCCGGCGCCGCGCATCGCCTTGAAGAAGTCGCTGTTCGCATCGATGACCATGACGTCGGACTTGTTGCGAAAGCTCGCGCGATAAGCGTCCAGGCTGCGGTAGAACTGCGCGAATTGCGGGTCGCGGCCGAAGGCATCGCCAAACACCGCTGCCGCCTTGGCGTCGCCCTCGCCTTTGACCTTCTGCGCGTCACGGTAGGCCTCGGCGATGATCACCTCGCGCTGCCGATCGGCGTCGGCGCGGATCTTCTCTCCCTCTGCCGCACCTGTGGAGCGCAATTCGTTGGCAACGCGCTTGCGCTCGGATTCCATGCGGCGATAGACGGCGTCGGTGATGTTGGCCGAGAAATCGACGCGCTTGATGCGCACGTCGAGGATTTCGATACCGAAGGATTTCGCTTCGTCTTCGAGACGCCTGCGAACCCCCTTGACAACCAGCTCGCGCTCTGTCGCGAGCATGGCTTGCACGATGCGCTGAGTCACCTCTTCGTTGAACGCCGCCTGCACGATCGGGCTCAGCCGCGCTTCGACGTTGCGGATGTCGACGCCGTTGTTGCGGATGAACTGACGCGGTTCGGTGACGCGCCACTTGACCATCCAGTCGATCACGAGGCTCTTCTTCTCCGCGGTGAAGATCGGCTTGCTCTCGGGGCTGTCGAGCGTCTGGATCCGCCGGTCGAGGAAGACGACGTTCTGGAAAGGTGGCGGCAGCTTGAAGTTGAGCCCAGGTTCAGTGATGACGGTCTTGATCTCGCCGAGTGCGAAGATCGCGGCGTACTGCCGCTGATCGACGATGAACATCGTCGAAAACGCGACCATCAGCGCGATCAGCGCGCTGGCAACAATGATTCCGATTCGATTCATGGCGTGGGTGTCCTGCGCGTCAATCAGCGGCCGTCACGGTCGCGACTGCGCTGGCCATCGCGCGAGCGGATGTCGATTGCACCGCCGGCAGCGGGCGTCGGCGCTGGCGCCGGGGTTGCTTCGGCCGCCGGCGCGGCGGTCGTCGCGCCGGTTTGTTGCAGGAGCTTGTCGAGCGGCAGATAGAGCAGATTGGAGTTGTTGCGCACGTCCACCATCACCTTGCTCACGTTCGAAAGCACCTGCTGCATCGCGTCGATGTACATACGGTCGCGCGTGACAGTCGGCGCGCGCTTGTATTCGGCAAGCACGCTCGAGAAGCGCTGCGCATCACCCTCGGCCTGCGCGATGACGCGTGACTTGTAACCTTCTGCCTCCTCGCTCAGTCGCGCGGCGGCGCCCCTGGCGCGGGGGATCACGTCGTTGGCATAGGCCTGACCTTCGTTCTTCAGGCGCTCTTTGTCGGCGCCAGCCTTGAACGCATCGTCGAACGCGGCCTGAACCTGCTCGGGCGCCTGCACGCTCTGAATGTTCGCGTTGACGATCAGGATGCCGGCCTTCAACTGATCGAGTTGTTGCTGGATCGACTTGAGCATGTCCGCGGCGAGGACATCGCGACCAGCATAGAGCACTGAATCCATCGTGCTGCGGCCCACGATCCCGCGCACCGCCGACTCCGCCGCGAGCACCACGGCCTCATCCGGATTGCGGTTCTCGAACAGGTAGTCGCGCGCATTCGTCAGGCGGTACTGCACGGTGAAGCGGATGTCGACGATGTTCTCGTCCTGCGTCAGCATCGACGACTCGCGCAGGCCGGTCGCCGGCACGACAGTGTTGCGACCGATTTCGACGGTGCGCAACTGCGTGAACGGCACCGTTTCGTGCGCCTGGAACGGCGCAGGGAATCGCCAGTTGAAGCCAGCGCCCACGGTGCCCGTGTAGCGGCCGAACGAGGTGACCACCGCCTGCTGTCCTTCCTGCACGATGAAGAAGCCGCTGCCGAGCCAGATCAACAGCACGACACCGCCAATCAGTCCCAGGCCGATGCCGGCGCTCTTCATGTCGGGCTGGAAGTTGCCTCCACCCCCGCCGCCGTCACCGCCGCCCCCATTTGACCGGTGCGACTTCTTGCCGCCGAACAGGCCGCCGAGCTTGTTATTGAAGTCGCGCCAGAGCTCGTCCAGATCGGGCGGACCGTCGCCGCGCCCTGCGTTGAACAATCGGTCACGCCAACCTGCCATGAGCGCGCGCGTCGCCCGTGCAAGTGCCGACCAGGGTCCGACAGTGGCCGGCAAGGCCGGAAAAGGTGAACTCATGTTCATGCTTGGGATTGAAGTAAGCGCGCCGACGGATTGTCCACGATGGACGAAGTGACGCTGTCGGACTCCTCAGATGAGGCCGATGCCGAAACGTTCAAGGTATCGTGCACCTCGCCGGCCACCGCCGCGGCCAGCAGCGCACGCAGCGCGGCCAGCCCCTCGCCGTCGCGTGCGCTGATGAACACACGCGGCATGCGCACGCCACCCTCGGCCACCACCACGTCGCGTGCCACGCGCGGGCGTTGCGTCGGCTCAAGGTTGTCGAGCTTGTTGAAGACCAGCACCTGCGCCACTCGATCGGCACCGATCTCGCGCAGCACGCGCTGCACCTCGGCGATCTGCTCGTCGCGCTGCGGGCTCGCCGCATCGACCACATGCAGCAGCAGATCGGCATCCGCCGCTTCCTGCAGCGTCGCCTCGAAGGCCTCGACGAGCTTGTGTGGCAGGTCGCGGATAAACCCGACCGTGTCTGACAGGCTCACCGAGCGCGCCGCGCCTTCGATGTACAGCGCGCGTGTCGTCGTGTCGAGTGTGGCGAACAGCTGGTCGGCGGCGTAAGTGTCGGCCTTGACGAGCGCGTTGAAGAGCGTCGACTTGCCGGCGTTCGTGTAGCCGACGAGCGAAATCCGAAACGCCCCACTGCGCTCGCGCGCTTTGCGCTGCGTGCCGCGCTGGCGCTTGACCTTCTCGAGCCGTTCTTTCACCGATTTGATGCGGCTGCCGATCATGCGCCGGTCGAGCTCGATCTGCGCCTCGCCGGGGCCGCCGCGCGCACCGATGCCGCCCCGCTGGCGTTCGAGGTGGCTCCAGCGCCGCACGAGGCGCGTCGAGAGGTATTGCAGCCGGGCGAGCTCGACCTGCAACTTGCCCTCGTGGCTCTGCGCACGCTCGCCGAAGATCTCGAGGATCAGCATCGTGCGGTCCGCGACCGCGACACCGAGGTGGCGCTCCAGGTTGCGCTGCTGCGCCGCCGAGAGGGCTTGATCGAACAACACCGCCTGCGCGCCATGACCGAGCACGAGCGCCTTGATCTCGTCGGCCTTGCCCGAGCCAATGAAGAGCGCGGCATCAGGCGCCTTGCGGCGGCAAACGACGCGATCGACGACCTCGTCGCCGGCCGATTCGGCAAGCAGCGCGAGTTCGTCGAGCGTGGCGTCGAAACCAGCGGTGCCGAAGTCGACGCCGACCAGGATCGCGCGAGCACGATCGCCGTCGGGTCTCGATTCGATGGAAGGGGCCGCGTCCGCGCGGCGCGTGTCTTGCGGCTTCAGGTCGCTTCGGGCGTTTCGGCCGTCTGGAAGTTCACGGCTCGCCCCGGCACGACGGTCGAGATCGCGTGCTTGTAGACCATCTGCGTCACGGTGTTGCGGAGCAAGACCACGTACTGGTCGAACGAATCGATGTGGCCTTGCAGCTTGATGCCGTTGACGAGATAGATCGAGACCGGCACATGCTCCTTGCGAAGGAGGTTCAGGAACGGATCCTGCAGCAGCTGACCTTTGTTGCTCACGATATGCTCCGTGATGAGTAATAGTGTCCTGACACGTTAACACAGCAGCGAGCGGGATGATGCCCGCATGGGCTCAACTCAGGCCCGCTCCTTGAAAGGGTTCTTCGAGGAGCGCATCTCGATACGCAGCGGTGTGCCGACAAGCTTGAAGTGGGCCCGAAACCGACCCTCGAGATAGCGCTTGTAGACGTCCGTCACGTGCTCGAGCGAGTTGCCGTGAATCACGATCAGCGGCGGCTTCATGCCACCTTGGTGTGCATAGCGCAGCTTCGGTCGAAAAGCACCGGCTCGCTTGGGCGCCTGGTGCTCGACTGCTTCCTGCAGCAGGCGCGTGAGGATCGGCGTGCTCATCTTCTTCACCGCCGAGGCATGCGCGTCGGCGATCGCCTTCCACACCGGCGCAAGGCCCTGGCGCTTGAGCGCCGAGATGTGCGCCACCGGCGCGAACTTCAGGAACGCCAGGCGCTGCTCGATCGAACGCTGCAGCATCTCACGCTGATAGCTGTCGACCGCGTCCCACTTGTTGACGGCAAGCACCACCGCGCGGCCGCTCTCCAGGATGTAGCCGGCGATATGCGCGTCCTGATCCGTCACACCTTGTGTGGCGTCGAGCAGAAGCAAGACGACGTCGGCGTCGGCGATCGCCTGCAAGGTCTTGACGACCGAGAACTTCTCGACCGCCTCGAACACCTTGCCTTTGCGACGCAGTCCGGCAGTGTCGATCAGTTCGAACATTTGTCCGTTGCGTTCGAACGGCACGCTGATCGCGTCGCGCGTCGTGCCCGGCTGGTCGAAGGCGATCAGCCTCTCCTCGCCGAGCCAGGTGTTGATCAGCGTCGACTTGCCGACGTTGGGCCGCCCTGCGACGGCGAGCTTGGTCGGCGCTCCGTCGGGCGTGGGTTCCATTTCCTCATCGGGCTCGAAGCCGGCGAGTACGGCATCGAGCAGGCTGCGGATGCCCTGCCCGTGAGCCGCCGACACCGGATGCGGCTCGCCGATGCCGAGCTCGTGGAATTCCGCGAGCAGCGGCGAATCGACCATGCCCTCGGCCTTGTTGACGGCCAGGAACACCTTCTTGCTGACCGATCGCAGGTAGCGCGCGATATCGGCGTCCTGGCCCGACAGGCCGCTGCGAATGTCGAGAACGAAGATCACCGCGTCCGCCTCGGCCACCGCCTGGCGCGTCTGGCGCGCCATCTCCTTGACGATGCCGCTCGTGCTGTCGGGTTCGAACCCGCCGGTGTCGACAACGATGAATTCGCGATCGCCGAGCCGCCCGTCGCCGTAGTGCCGATCGCGTGTCAGGCCGGCGAAGTCGGCGACGATGGCGTCGCGGCTCTTCGTCATGCGGTTGAACAACGTCGACTTGCCGACGTTGGGCCGGCCGACGATGGCGATGACGGGCTTCATTCTCCGACCTGGGCTGCCGGGCGCCATCCGGCCGGCGCCGGGCCGTCCCAAGCCGGCCGGGCGCCCCCTCGGGGAGGTGCGAACGCAGCGCGCTTGGGAGCGGTATTCACTCCGGCCGGAACGCGAACAGGCCGCCGTTGCGGGTCACGACGAGGACGGTCTTGTCCGACAACGCCGGCGCAGTCGTGATCGGGCCGCCGTCGGTCGTCAGGCGGAGCAGCGTCGCACCGTCCTCGCGCGCCAGGAAGTGCACATTGCCTTCGATGTCTCCGAAGATCGCCGTGCGCCCGACCAGCAGCGGTGCGCTCAGTTCGCGATAAAGCAGCTTGTCGTTGGTCCAGACGACGTCGCCTGTCGTCGCGTTCCAGGCGGTGATGCGGTCGGAGCCATCGGCGCCGACGACGACCTGCGCGTCACCCGCGATGCCCTGGTTGCCGCCGACATTGTGCGTCCAGACGATCGTGCCGCGGTCGGCGTTGACGCAGCCCACCGCGTTCTGGAACGCACGCGCACACACGACGTTGCCGACCCGTGCAATCGGCGCGAGCAGGTCCGACAAGCGTTCGACCTCGTTGGCGCCGCGCGGCGTCGCGACGGGTACCTCCCAGCGCATCGTCCCGCGAAGAGGATCGACGCCCGCGAGCTTGGGGCCCTGGCCGGCGAGCAAAGTGTCCTTGAAGCTGGCGAGCACTCCCGCCTTCGCCAGCGTCAGCGGATCGCTGGGCCGGCGCAGCACCCACAGGCTGCGTCCGTCCTGAACATCGAAGGCGGAGATGACGCGGTCGACGCTCATGACGAAAACGCGCTCGCCGGCGACGAGCGGCGCGGTCGCGACGCGCGCGCCAAGACTCGCGCGCCAGGCCACGCGCCCGGCGTCGATCACGACGAGCTCGTTGTTGCGCGTCACGACGGCGGCGTAGCGCCCGTCGCTGCCGACGCCGGCGCTGAGCTGCGCATCCACGTTCGCCCGCCAGAGCTCGCTTCCCGACTCGGCCTGCAACGCGATCACCGTGCCGCCCGAGGTTGCGACGGTGAACGTGCCGCCGCTCGATGCCGTGCTGTTGACGGCCACCTGCAGATCGAAGTCCACCTTGCCGACGTTCTGGCTCCAGACCTGTCGTCCGCCGATCTGCGGCGTCAGCGGTTCGAGCGGCGTCGGCTTGGGCTTGGGCGTCCCCGAACAGGCCGCGAGCGTCACCGCTAAGGCGAGTGAGAGCCAGCCGGCACCGCGACGCCAGGACGTCATTTGACGCTCTCTCCTGCGGGACCTGGCGTAGGCGGCGCCTCCGGCGCGGCGCCGAGCGCGGTCAGTTTTGCGTCGATCAGGCGGCGGTACTCGACAGTGGAGTCCATCGCTTTCCACGCTCGTTGAAACGCGGCCTTGGCCTCGTCGGACTTGCCCTGCGCGAGCAGAATGTCGCCGCGGCGGTCGGCCGCGAGCGCTTCGAATTCTTTCGCGCTGACCGCATCGACCTGTTTGAGCGCTTCGTCGTACTTCTTCTCGTCGAGCAGGATGCCCGCGAGCCGCAAGCGCGCAATCGCCTGGTACTCGGGTTGCGACGCCTTTTCGGCGACCCACTCGAGCGTCGCGCGCGCCTTGTCGAGTTGGCCCTTGTCGAACTGCGTCTTCGCCGTCAGCAATCCGCCCTGCTCGGCGTAAGCGGTCCCCGGGTAACGGTCCTTCAGATCGCCAAAGATGCGCGCCGCGCGATCGGCGTCGCCGGCCTGCGAAGCCTGGTCGAGTTCGTCATACATCGCGCCCGCATTCACCGCCTGGTTGCGCTGCCACAGGTTCCAGCCGTTCCACGCCGCATAGGCGCCAAGCACCGCGATCAGCGTCCAGGTGATGAGGTTCCCGTAGCGCTTCCAGAAGGCCTTGAGCTGGTCGAGCTGTTCCTGTTCTTCGAGGTCGAGATGGGTGGCCATGGGATGCGCAGGGGGCTTTGGGCGAAGCTGCGATTATGCGTTGCGCAGATCCGCCGCCCACTGCGCCGCGCCGCTCAGCGGCAGACTGCGCTGCGGCGCGGTCGGATCGCGCAGCGCCTTGAGCGCCACCTCCCCCCGAGCCAGTTCGTCGGCACCGAAGATCAGCGCGTGGCGGGCCCCGCTCGCGTCGGCGCGCTTGAACTGCGACTTCATGCTGCCCCATGCGGACGCGCCTGCCCCGTGCATCTGCACCGCAACGCCCGCGGCACGCAGCACCTCGCAGGTGTTCATGGCCACGGCCAGCGCCTCAGGACCGGGAACGACGGCGAACACATCCGGGGCCGGGCCTGTAGCCTCGATGCCCATCGCCTCGAGCAGCAACAGCATGCGCTCGATGCCCATGCCCCAGCCGACCGCGGGTGCGGGCTTGCCGCCGAGCTGCTCGATCAGCGCGTCGTAGCGACCGCCGCCGCACACCGTGCCCTGCGAGCCGAGATGGTCGGTGATCCACTCGAACACCGTGAGGTTGTAGTAGTCCATGCCGCGCACCAGGCGCGTGTTGACGCGGTAAGGCAGGCCCGCGGCATCGAGAACCGCGCGCACACCGTCGAAGTGCGCGAGCGAGTCCGGGCCGAGAAAGTCCATCAGCCTCGGTGCCCCCTCGACCATCGCCTGCATCGTCGGGTTCTTGGTGTCGAGAATGCGCAGCGGGTTGCTGTGCAAGCGGCGGCGCGCGTCCTCGTCGAGCAGTTCCGCGTGCTGCTCGAAGTGTGCGATCAGCGCTGCCCGATGGGCCAGACGTTCGCTCGCCTGACCGAGGCTGTTGATCTCGAGCCGCACATCCCGGCCTTCGATCAGCCCGAGGTCGCGCAGCAGCGCGCGGCACATCAGGATCTGCTCGGCATCCACATCCGGACCGGCGTGGCCGAGCGCCTCGACGTCGATCTGGTGAAACTGGCGGTAGCGCCCCTTCTGCGGCCGTTCGTGGCGGAACAGCGCCACGTGCGACCAAACCCGCAACGGCCCGTTGTAGAGCGCGTTGTGCTCGATCACGGCGCGCACGATGCCGGCCGTCGCCTCGGGCCGCAGCGTCAACTTGTCGCCGTTCATCGCGTCCTCGAACGAGTACATCTCCTTCTCGACGATGTCAGTCACCTCGCCAAGGCCGCGCACGAACAGTGCCGTCGGCTCGACGATCGGAGTGCGGATGTTGGCGTAGCCGTAGCGCGCCATCAGGGCGCGCACCTTGGCCTCGAACCACTCCCAGCGCGCCGAATCAGGCGGCAGGATGTCGTTCATGCCCTTTACGGCTTGCAGCGCGGCGGGGCGGGAGGCTGAGGACATGGCAGCGGCGTTCGGTGGATCGGAAAGACGTGATTATCGAGTGCCACAACCACCGGGTTCGGGGCGGGCCACTGCGCCACGCTCAGACGTGCCGGTTCGCGCCTTCGCAAGAAGATTCGAAGCGGGGGCGAGCTGGCAAAAGCGACGCCGATCAGCGCCGCGGCCGCGTCGTGCGAGTCAGCGGGGCGGCGCTTGCAGGAACAAGGACGCGAACTCGGCCGCGGCGTTGCCACCCTTCGCAGTCTGCAACAGGCGCTGCCCGAGCTCGAGCGCGGCGCGCTGCTCCTCCCAATTGCGGGCCTTCTCGATGCGCAGTGAAACCGGCTCTGCAACCGGACCGAGGCGGTCGGTCAGGTGTCGCACGGCCAGGCGACGCCGCTCGGCAAGGCCCGCGGCGCTCACGCCGCCGGGCGCAGGCGCGGGCGCGGTACGCGTGGGCATCGCATGCGGGGCGGCAGGCGCCGGTCCCGCGACAGGCGCTTTGACGGGAGGCGGCGGGCTCGCAGCGGCTTCGGCGGGGCCGGGCGAGACTTCGATGTAGCCGCCTTCAAGCAGCCCGAGCAAGGTCGCGTCGGCGTCGACCTGGATCAGCGAGCGCAATTCGTCGTCATTGCGCCGGCCATCGATCAGGATGAGGACGGTGCGCAGCCGCGGATGCAGCCGGTTTACCCGGGTCTCGATTTCGAGTTGACCTTTGGCGCTCTTTCGATAGACAGTGACCATGTGTGCGTTGTCGCCCGCTTGCGGCAGAGCTTTAGCTTAGCCGGTCCCGATGCGCCCTGCGGCGGGTCAACCCGGCCGGGCGTGCACTCTGCACGGCCCACGTCGGCGCGGCAACGCCGGTCGCCGCTATTCTTCGTGCGAGATTGCGGCCGGGGCGAAACGTTTCTCGATGTAAGCCTCGACCAGCGCCTGAAAATCGGCGGCGATCCCCCCGCCGCGCAAGGTGAGCGCCTTCTCGCCATCGATGAAGACCGGCGCGGCCGGCGCTTCGCCTGTGCCGGGAAGGCTGATGCCGATGTCGGCATGCTTGCTTTCGCCCGGCCCGTTGACGATGCAACCCATCACCGCAACTTTCAACTTCTCGACGCCCGGGTAGCGCTCGATCCAGACCGGCATCTGCGCGCGCAGAAAGTCGTCAATCTGCTTGGCAAGTTCCTGGAAGGTCGTGCTCGTCGTGCGCCCGCAGCCCGGGCAGGCCGTCACGCTCGGGTTGAACGAGCGCAGCCCGAGCGATTGAAGGATCTCGCGCGCGATCACCACTTCCTGTGTGCGCGGCTCGCCGGGCTGCGGCGTGAGCGAGACGCGGATCGTGTCGCCGATACCCTCTTGCAGCAGCAGCGCGAGCGCGGCGGTCGAGGCGACCGTGCCCTTCGTTCCCATGCCCGCCTCGGTCAGCCCGAGATGCAGCGCGTAGTTGCATCGACGCGCGAGCGCGCGATACACGCTTACCAGATCCTGCACACCGGACATCTTGCACGACAGGATGATGTTGTCCGGAGCGAGGCCGATCTCTTCGGCAAATCGCGCCGATTCGATCGCCGACGTCACGATGGCCCGGTACATCACCTGCTGCGGCTCGAACGGTTCGGCGCGCCGGCCGTTCTCGTCCATCATCTCGGCAAGCAGTTCCTGATCCAGGCTGCCCCAGTTGACGCCGATACGCACCACCTTGTCCAGCTTCGCCGCAATCTCCACCATCTGACCGAACTGCCGGTCGCGCTTTTCGCCCTTGCCGACGTTGCCCGGATTGATCCGGTACTTGCTGAGCGCCTCGGCGCAGGCCGGATGGTCGGCAAGCAGGCGGTGGCCGTTGTAGTGAAAATCACCCACCAGCGGCACATGGATGTCCATGCGGTCGAGTTGCTCGCGGATGTAGGGCACGGCGGCCGCCGCCTCGGGCGTGTTGACCGTGATGCGCACGAGCTCGGAGCCGGCGAGGGCCAGCTCCTTGACCTGGATCGCGGTGCCGATCGCGTCCACCGTGTCGGTGTTCGTCATCGACTGCACGCGCACCGGCGCGTCGCCGCCGACCGTCACCACATGATCGCGCCAGCGGACCGTGGCCTGGCGCGAACGGCGCGTTGCCGGTGCGGCGGGTGCGATGAAATCGTCGAGTTCCGGAGTGACCATTCGATGACTACTTCAGTTCGAGCCGCGCCACGTTGTCGCGCGTCGACGGCTTCAGATCGACCGTCTGGCCCCGAAAGTTCAACTGCGTGACCGCGGCATTGCCGATCTTCAGTCGGAATGGTGGGGTGCCATCGAGGCCGACGAATTCACCCGCTTCGAGCTTGCGTTGCAACAGCGTCGCGCCATTCGCATCGAGCACCTCGACCCACGACTCGCCGCTGACCTTGAGTTCGATCAGGCTTTCGGAGGGAACGCTCGCCGAAGGCGGCGCTTCCGATGCGGGGGGCGCCGACGCGGGCTCGGATGCCGGCGCTGCGGACTCGGATGCCGGCGCGGCTGCGGGCGCGGCGACATCCGTCGGCGGCATCAGCACCGCCGCACTTGCCGCCGCCACGGGTGCCGACGCAACCGCCGCAACATCGGCTGCCCCGCCGGCCGGACGGGTCTGCGCGACCCACTGTTGGGGCATCAGGAACACAAAGCCTGCCGCCAGCACGATCAGCAGCGGCAGCCAGACCGCGGGGCGCTTCAACACGCCGAGGTCGGTCGGCATTGCGCGATCCGGGCGGTCGCGAAACGTCGTGTTCAGACCCTGATGCACCTTCTCGAGTCCCTGGTCGCTGAGATCAGGCATCAGCGCGAGGATGGGCTGTGGGTCAATCTTCAGCGCGCGGCAGACCGTCTTGGCGAGCGCACGCGCGAACGTGACGTCGGGCAACTCGTCGAGCCGATCGTCCTCGAGCGCCTCAAGCTTGCGCTGCGGCACCTTGATCGACGCCGCGAGCGCGGCAACATGCAGGCCCTGCGCCTGACGCGCCGCGCGAAGCATCGCGCCGGCACTCGAGCGCGGCGCCGCGACTGCCGTCGCGTCGCTCGGCCTTTCACTCATCGAACTTGCCTTGCTCGAAGGCAACTGCCTCGCGCGACTTCGCGAATTTGCCTTGCAGCTGCTTGCCGAAATCGATAGCACCCTGCTGATTGCCAGCGCGGTGTTCGATACGTGCGGCGAGCCACAACGACTGCGCACTCACCTGCTGCGGGTCCGCATTGACGCGTTTGACGTAGAAGCGCGCGCGGTCGTATTCGCCGCGCTGGTACAACACGTCGGCGTAGTTGATCGCGATGGCCGCACTGCCCGGGTCGAGCGCGAACGCGCGCTTGAGCGTGCTCTCGGCCTCGCCCAGCTGGCCCGCACGCGCCTGGCACACACCCTGAGTCAGCAAGGTGCGCGTCGTGTCGCGGTACTGTGGCTGGGCGAGCGCCCGCTCGAACAACTCGTTAGCTTGCGCATAGCGCTTCATCAGGCACTGATACCAGCCGTAGTTCTGCATCACCTCGCCACTGTTCGGGTCGAGCTGCAGCGCGTAGCGAAAACTGTCCTCGGCCAGCCGGTCGTCGCCCATCGCGGCATAGATCAAGCCGCGCAGGTTGTACGCCTCGGTCATCTTGGGTTCCGCGGTGATCGCCTGCTTCACCTCATCGAGGGCCGTCGTGTACTGGCCGCTGGTGAAATAGGCGCTCGCGAGCTCAAGCCGCATGGCGGCGCGACGCGTCGCGTCCGTCTGATCCGATGCGGTCTTGACGTCCTTGCCGGGTGACTCACCGGCCGGCGTCGCGCAGGCGGTGAGCAGCGCGACGGCGACCGCGACGATCAGACCGCGTCCGCACGGCAGGAAGTGGTGGGTCATGCGCTCTCCTTGGCGTGCGCCGACTGCGCGGACGATGGGTGGATGCGCACCGCCCGCCGGGTGATCCGCTCCCGCAGGCGAGTGCGATCCTGCACCTCGCCAGCGAGTTGCCCGCACGCGGCGGCGATGTCGTCGCCCCGTGTGCGTCTAACGGTGGTGACGATGCCCGCCGCCCGCAGCACCTCCGCGAACGCCAGCACCCGCTCACGCGGCGAGCAGCGCAGACCGGACTGGGGAAACGGATTGAACGGGATCAGGTTGAACTTGCAGGCGATTTGCGTCGCCGGCCGTTCGGACACGAGCGCGACGAGCTCACACGCATGCTCGATGCTGTCGTTGACGCCGTCGAGCATGCAGTATTCGAAAGTGATGAAGTCGCGCGGCGCGGCATCGAGGTAACGTCGGCACGCGGCAAGCAGTTCGGCGATCGGGTACTTGCGATTGAGCGGGACGAGGTCGTCGCGCAAGGCGTCGTTGGGCGCGTGCAGCGACACCGCAAGGGCAACCGGACAGTCATCGCGCAGTCGATCGATCATCGGCACCACGCCGGAGGTCGAGACCGTCAAGCGCCGGCGCGAAAGGCCGTACGCGTGGTCGCTCAGCATCACGCGCAGCGCCGGCACCAGCGCCGTGTAGTTCTGTAGCGGCTCGCCCATTCCCATCATCACGACGTTGCTGATGACGCGTTCCCCAACGCCCGTCGCCAGACCACGCGCCCGCAGCGCATGTTCGGCGTGCCAGAGTTGGGCGACGATTTCACCCGTCGTGAGGTTGCGATTGAAGCCCTGATGACCGGTGGAACAGAACCGGCAGGCCACCGCGCAACCCGCCTGCGAGGAGATGCACAGCGTTCCGCGATCGCTTTCCGGGATGAAGACGGTCTCGATCGCATTGCCGGCGCCGACGTCGAACAGCCACTTGATCGTGCCATCCGTCGAAACCTGCTCGGACACGACCGCAAGCGGCCTCACCTCGGCGACCTGCGCGAGCTTTGTACGCATCGACTTTGCCAGGTCGCTCATCGCGTCGAAATCGGCGACGCCGCGCTGGTGGATCCACTGAAACAACTGCGTCGCGCGAAAACGCTTCTCGCCCTGCTGCTCGCACAGTACGGCGAGCGCCTCGAGATCGTGATCGAGCAGGTTGACGAGCGTCATCGCCAGAACGGCTCCCGTGCTTTCAGCGGCTGTGAATCGCCATCGCCGGGAAGTAGAACGCGATCTCGACCGCCGCCGTCTCCGGCGCGTCGGAACCATGCACCGCGTTGGCATCGATGCTGTCCGCGAAGTCGGCGCGGATCGTGCCCTTGTCGGCCTTCTTGGGGTCGGTCGCGCCCATCAGTTCACGGTTCTTGGCAATCGCATTCGCTCCTTCGAGCACCTGAATCATCACCGGGCCGGAGATCATGAACGACACCAGATCGTTGAAGAACGGCCGCGCCTTGTGCACCGCGTAGAACGCCTCGGCTTCCGCGCGCGAGAGTTGCGCCATGCGCGCGGCGACGATCTTCAAGCCGGCGCCCTCGAAGCGGGCATAGATCTGGCCGATCACGTTCTTCGCCACGGCGTCGGGCTTGATGATCGAAAGGGTGCGTTCGAGCGACATGAAGAAACTCCGGAAAGCCCGTCTGGGCAAAGCTTTGAATTGTAGCGGGCGGGCATTCGTTGGCGGCCCTCGTTGCCCAGCGTTGGGGGTGCCTCTGGCACCCGATTCCGACGCCCTCAGCGTCGGCGTTGCCCGCCCTTGCCCCCGCTGCGCTGTCCGCCGCGGTTGCCACCGCCCGGCCCGCCGCCCTGCCCGCCACCTCGGCCACTCTTGCGGTGAAACGCATCGCCGCCAATGAACCCCAGCGAGGTCTGCAGCGGATCGGGCTCTTTCGGCCCCCCCGGGTTTCGAGAGACGGCGTCCGGCGCGCTGCCGCCGGCACCGAATCCACCGCCGCCGTGGGCCATCGTTCGTCCGCTGAACGGCGAGCGCTGATTCTTCGCGAAGCGGCGGTCGAATGTCTGTTCGAGCGGATTGGGGATGCGCATCGGATCGAAGTCCAGATCCTCATCCCCATCGCGATTTGCGGTGTCGGCTTGCGGAATCGATTGCGCGTGACTGTGCGCCGGAGGCACGTCGCGTCGCGGGCCGCGATCATTGCGCCCGCCGCGGTCGTTGGGCCGCGGGCCGCGATCAGCGCCTTGTGGGCCGCGCCCGCCGCGCTCCGCACCGCCGTCGCCAGCTCGCTCGTTGTTGCGCGCGCCGCCCGCGAGTTGGCGGATCAGCCTCACGTCGTCCTGGCCCAGGTCGACCCATACGCCGCGCTTCAAGCCACGCGGCAGGACGACGCTGCCGTAGCGAATGCGGATCAGCCGGCTCACCGTCAGGCCGACGGTATCGAACAGCTTGCGCACCTCGCGGTTGCGGCCCTCGGTGATGACGACGCGGTACCAGTGGTTGGCTCCTTCGCCGCCGCCGTCTTCGATCGCCTTGAAGCTCGCCTGCTGGCCCTCGACCATCACGCCCTGCAGCAGGCGCTGTCGCGCCTCGGGCTCGAGCGTGCCGAGCACACGCACCGCGTATTCGCGCTCGACGCCAAAGCGCGGATGCATCAGCTGGTTTGCGAGTTCGCCGGACGTTGTGAACAGCAGCAGGCCTTCGGTGTTGATGTCGAGCCTGCCGACCGATTGCCACTTGCCGTGTTGCAGCCGCGGCAGGCCGCGAAACACGGTCGGCCGCTGTTGCGGGTCGTCGTGGGTAACGACTTCGCCGACCGGTTTGTGGTAGGCAATGATGCGCGCCGGGGGCGGCGCGATGCGGTACTTGATCGCGCGGCCGTTGACCTCGATGCGGTCACCCCAGGAAATGCGCTGGCCGGTGTGCGCAGGCTCACCGTTGACCGTGACGCGGCCTTCGGCGATCAGTTCCTCCATGTCGCGACGCGAGCCGACACCCGCCTGTCCAAGCACCTTCTGCAGTTTCGGCGCGTCGGGGTCGGGCGCGAGCACGCGCTTGTGGGCGCCGCTCTCCGCAGGTTCGGTAGAGCCCGCATCAGCACCGCCTTCGGCTGCAACATCTGCCGGGGCGCCGAGAGCCGTATCAGATGCCGGCTCGGCAGACGCAACAGCTTCTGTCGAGATGTCGGTGACAGACGTGTCCTCGACATCGAAATCACCCGATACGACCTGCGCGAACAGCGCGCCGAGTTGCTCGGCGGCCTGCGGCGCCAACGGTGGCGTTTGCGGCGATGCCCCCTGGCCCCCCGGCGCCGCGGCCTCCGCGGCGCGGTTTGCGCGTTGCCTTTCGCGCCGGTTGCGCCGACGGCTGCGTTCGGGGCGGGTGTCGCCGCCATCGACATCTGTCTCGCCGCTTGTCGCCGATTCGGCAAGGGCGGCGGACACGGCAACCGGCGTTGCTGCCTCGCTCGACGCGAACGGCGCCTCGACAGGCGCGCTGTCCAGCGCTTGTGCTTGTGTCGGCGCCGGTGTCGCCACCGGCGGTGCCCCGGCCTCGGCGGGCGCCGCTTCGGACGCCGGTTCCACCGCGCTTGCGGCCGCGCGACGCTTGCGCGCCGGCTTGGCTGCGACGGGCTCGTCCGGCGCTGCGCTCATGGCAGCCGCCTCGACCGCGTCCGCACCTTCGCCCTGCGGCGTGCCCGCGCCGTCGTCGCCACTTGCCTTCGCCGTTCGACGGCGCCGGACCGGCTTGACCGGTTCCGTCTCCGCGCTTGGGCTGTCAGGCGGCAACGATTCGGTCTGGGTGTTCATGCTTGCGGTTCCATGGAAGTGGCAGTCTCGGCAGGTGGATCGGGGTCGGACGGGGTGGACGGTTCGGCGTCGGCCTCTTCATCGAGCCCGAGTTGGGCCTGGAGAGGCTCCCCATGCGTTGCCAGGCGCTCGGTAAAGGCCTGAGGTGCAGCGCCTGGCTCGTCGAGTAGCGGCAACTGCGCGAGGCTCGCAAGCCCGAGATCGTCGAGAAACTGGGGCGTCGTCGCATACAGCGCCGGCCTTCCGGGCGCTTCGCGGTAGCCGATCGCGTCGATCCAGCCCCGGTCCTCCAGCTGCTTCACGATCTGGGTGCTGACCGTGACGCCGCGGATGTCCTCGATGTCTCCGCGCGTTACCGGCTGCCGGTACGCGATGATCGCGAGCGTTTCCATCGCGGCGCGCGAGTAACGCGGCGGCTTCTCGGGGTTGAGCCGGTCGAGGTACTCGCGCAGTTCGGGTCGGCTCTGGAAGCGCCAACCGCTGGCAAGCGCGACGAGTTCGACGCCGCGACCATCCCAGTCGCGCGCGAGCTCGTCGAGCAGGGTGCGCAGGCTGTCGGGTCCGATCTCGTCGTCAAAAAGCGTGCGCATGTCGCGCAGCGGCATTGGCTGGTGCGCGCAGATGAGGGCGGCCTCGAGGACGCGCTTCGCATCCTTTGTGTTCATGACTTGACCAATTTGTCTTCGGCCGGTAGCGCCGGCTCGCATGTGGGTCTGCCCGACTTGGGGCTCAAACGGGTCCTGCGCGGCGCCGTGTAGATGGCAAGTGCTCCGGCGCATGGTCCCTGCTGCGGTTCACTGAACCGGGCCCGGCTGGATTGCTTCGCGCAGCCAACCGTTTCCTCGCGCCCGCTACCTTGCAACATCGGGGCGCTGTCGCTGCCATGGACTTGCCGGTCGTCGGGCTGCAAGCTGCGCAGCACCCGGCTCCAACCGTGCCATCGGAGGACTTTATCGCATTGTACCGAAGCGGGGTGCGAAGCCGTCAACCCCCCGCAACGCGCCGCCAGGCCTCCGCGATGTCTTGCGGCAACGGCGCGTGGAATGCTGCTTCCTCTCCAGTGCGCGGGTGCGCGAAAGCCAGAGACGTTGCATGCAGTGCTTGACGCTGCATGCCTAGCGCCGGGACGCCCCCGTACAGCGCGTCAGCCACCAGCGGGTGGCCACGCGACGCGAGATGAACGCGGATCTGGTGCGTGCGCCCGGTGTGCAGGGTGCATCGCAGCGCGCTGACCACTGCGCCCTCCACGCACGTCACCGCCACGCGCTGCACGTCCGTCTGTGCCGCACGCCCCGATGCGACGATCGCCATGCGCACGCGCGAGCGCGGGTCGCGCGCCAGCGGCGCGTCGATTCGCGTCAGGTCTGCGGGCCACGCGCCGTGCGCGAGCGCGAGGTACTGGCGGTGCACCTCGCGTGCGGCGATCGCGCGCGTCAGCGCAGTGACAGCCGCGAGCGTTTTTCCAACCACCATCAGCCCCGAAGTGTCCTTGTCGAGCCGATGCACGATACCGGCACGTGGCAGCGTCGCGGCGGCAGCGTGCCGAGCGAGCAGGCCATTGAGCAGCGTACCCTGCCAGTTGCCTGCTGCGGGATGGACGACGAGGCCGGCCGGCTTGTCGATGACGAACAGATCATCGTCCTCGTGAACGATCGCGAGCGTCATCGCCTCGGGCCGGAAGGCACGGCTCTCGGCGGTCGGCACAAGGTCGACCGAGAGCCGCTGCCCTGCCTGCACCCTGCGCGACGCGCTGTCGGCGACGCCCTCGTCGAGCCGCACGTGGCCCTGCACGATCAGATGTTGCAGGTGATTGCGCGAGAACTCCGGCACCAGCGCGACCAGGGCCCGGTCCAGCCGCGAGCCGTGCTGCGCGGCGCCGAGCAGGACGTCGCGACGTTCGGCGGCTCCATCCCAAGGTGCGACGTCCAGCTGCGCATCGACATCGTCTGGAGGCTGGGCTGTTGCGGATGTCGTCCCGCCGTGCGGCAGTGCTGGCATATAAAATCGGCGCCTTCTCTCTTTCGACACGCGTTGCGCGTGCAACGCCCGTGAGGTTCATGCCCCCGACTCCAGCGCCGCGTCGCCGACCGCTTCTGACCCTTGCGCTGCTGATGTCGCTGGTGCTCGTCGCCTGTCAGTCAACACCGTCCGAGCCCGACGCCAACGTCAGCACCGAGAAATTGTATGCAGAGGCGAAGGACGAGGCCACGCTCGGCAGCTACGACAAGGCGGCCAAGCTCTACGAGAAGCTCGAGGGTCGAGCTGCCGGGACCCTGCTCGGCCAGCAGGCGCAACTCGAACGCGCCTGGGTGCTCTACAAGGGGGGCGAGAAGGCGAACGCGCTGACCGCGATCAACCGCTATATCAAGAACAACCCGAGCAGCGCGGCGCTCGACTATGCCTACTACCTGCGCGGGCTGATCAATTTCAACGACTCGCTCGGCTTCCTGAGCAACATCGCTTCGCAGGATCTCTCCGAGCGCGATCAGCAGTCTTCGCGCGAATCCTACGAGGCCTTCCGTCAACTCGTCGAGCGCTTCCCGGATTCACCGTACACGCCCGATGCGCAGTTGCGCATGAACTACATCATCAACGCGCTCGCGTCCTATGAGGTGCATGTGGCGCGTTACTACTACCGGCGCGGAGCGTATGTCGCGGCGGCGAGCCGGGCACAGTCGACGGTGATTGACTTCCGGCAGTCGCCTGCCGTCGAAGAAGCGCTCTACCTGATGGCGGTGAGCTACGAAAAGCTCGGCCTCACCGATTTGCAGGCCGATGCCGAGCGTGTCCTCAAGCAAAACTTCCCGAACAGCCGATTCATCGAAGGCGGGCTCGGGCGGCGTCAATCGGCGTGGTGGCAGTTCTGGTAGCGGGTATCGCACCCTGACATCGGCGCGCGGTGCCTGGCAGCAAGTTGTGGGCTCGCTCGCATCGCATCGCAGGCATTCGCCTCAGGTCCTCAGCGTTTCGAGCCAGGCCAGCGCCTCCGCCTCGTCGGCCACGCGCGTCATCGGCGGCAGCGCTTCGCGCAAGCGGCGTCCGTAGTTCATGCCGGCCATGCGCGGATCGCAGACGACGAGCAGGCCGCGGTCGGTTTCACTGCGGATCAGCCGCCCGGCGCCCTGCTTGAGCGACACCGCCGCTTCGGCGACGAAGTAGTCGGCGAACGCGTTGCGACCCGCCGCCTCGAGCCGCTTCACGCGCGCCTCGACGAGCGGATCGTTAGGCGGTGGAAACGGCAACTTGTCGATCAAAACGCACTGCAATGCATCGCCCGGCACGTCGATGCCCTCCCAGAAGCTCTGTGAGCCGACCAGCACGGACGCCGGACGATCGAGAAATTGCTGCAGCAGTTGGCGCTTGGGCGCACTGCCCTGGATGAGTACTTGGATCGGGTCGCCCTCTGCGTCGAGGATTTCGCGCAAGCGATCGCCAATCGTCTGCATCACGCGCAAGGTGGTGGTCAGCACGAAGCTGCGCCCGCCGAGCACGCGCGCGCACCGTGCAGCGAGCGTGGCCACGGCGTGCGGGTGCGACGCCTCGCTCGGCTTCGGAAATCCGGCCGGAATGTACAGGCGTGCGTGCGCTGCATAGTCGAACGGGCTGCCCGCGCGCAGCGTTTGCGCGTCGTCGAGGCCGGCCGGTTCAGTGAACCAGGACAGCCGCTCGTCGTCGCCGAGCGTCGCTGACGTGAAGACCCAGGCCTTGGGCGCGCGCGCGATCTGCTCTCGCAACGCATCGCGAATGTCCAGCGGCGACTCGACGAGCCTGGCCTGGTGCGGACTGAGATCGATCCAGCGCACCTTGCCGGCCGCCGCAGCCTGAGCGAACTGCTGCGCGCGCGCCGCGAAGTCCGCGCTGCGTTCTTGCAGCTTGGCGAGGTCGGGAGCGCTATCGGCAACCGTAGCAAGGGCATCGGCGGCCGTCGAGAAAGCCTGCTCCACGCCGGCGAGCGCGGCAATGAATCCGGCCTGGCCGGAACGCTCGTCCCAACGCAGCTTGAATGCACCGCGCACCTCGCGCAGCGGGCCGACCGCGGCGATACGCAATTCGCGCGCGGCGCGGTCGCAAGCACCGGCAATCCCGTTCCAGTCCTGCAGGCCGCGCGCGTGCTGCAGCCCGGCGGCGAGCATGTCGCGCGCGACATCGACGCCTTGGGCCGAACCGAGCGTCGTACCCAGAAAAGAAATGCCCGCCTCGGCGAGTTGATGCGCCTCGTCGAAAACTGCAATCTCGACACTCGGCAACAACTCGGCGACGCCGGTGTCGCGCAGGCTCATGTCGGCGAAGAACAGGTGGTGATTGACGACGACCAGATCAGCCGCCATCGCCTCGCGCCGCGCCTTCATCACATGGCAGTCGCGGTACTGCGGGCACTCGGCACCGAGGCAGTTCTCGCGCGTGGACGTGACGAGCGGGATCAGGCTCGAGCGCTCGTCGAGCCCGTCCACCTCGGCCAGGTCGCCGCTCACCGTCGTCAGCGCCCAGCGTTCGATGCGCGCGAGCGCCCGCACCGCCCAGCGGTCGGGAAGCTGGGCCGATTCGCGCGCGAGCGTCAGGCGGTGCAGGCACAGGTAGCTGGCACGACCCTTGAGCAGCGCCAGCGTCACCGGCAACTGCAGCGCGTCCCGCAGGCGCGGCAGGTCGCGCAGGAAGAGCTGATCCTGCAGGCTCTTGGTCGCCGTGCTGATGAGAGCACGCGCGCCCGACAGCAGCGTCGGCACCAGATAGGCGAAGGTCTTGCCGACGCCGGTGCCGGCCTCGACAACCAGCACGCTGCGCGACTCGATCGCCCGCGCGACGCCCTGCGCCATGTCGAGCTGAACCTTGCGCTCCACGTAGCTGGGGTCCGCGCGCGCGAGCGCGCCTTCCCGCGCAAAACTTGCAACGACTGCCTGTTCGAGTGCGCCGGGCCCTGCCGGCGTCATGCCGGCTCGGGCGGATCGACCTCGCACTCGAGGTGGGCGATCTGGTCGCGCAGCAGCAGGCGGCGCTTCTTCAGCCGCCGCAGCGCGAGCTCGTCGTCGGGATACTCGGCCACAGCGCGGTCGATCAGATTGTCCAGGTCGGCATGCTCGATGCGGAGTTCGATCAGTCGACGATGGGGCGAATGCAGGTTGTCTTCCATTGATTCGCGGGGGCCCGTCGGCTCCGGAAGTGAGCGCATTGCGATTATCCTTGATGCCCATGCACCACACGAGCCTCGACGCGAATTTCGGGCGCCATATCTCATGTCCAACGCCCAGGTAGCAAGCGACGCCGGCTATCGACTGCTGGCCGCGACCGGCATGCACCGCGGGGACCGTGCGTACCAGCAGGATCAGGTGCAGATCTTCGGACATGCGCGCGTCGCCGGCTGTGCTCTCGCCGTCCTGGCCGATGGCATGGGCGGCAAGAGCGGCGGGCGCAAGGCTGCCGACCAGGTGATCCTCACCGCCCAGCAGCTCTTCGAGCGCTTCGCGCCGAACCGCGATGACCCGCAGAGCCTGCTGACGCAGATCGTGATGGAAGCCCACCTGATGATCAAGCTGACGGCGATCACCTCCGAGGAAGAGCCGCACAGCACGGCAGCGGCGTTCCTGATCGGCCCGTCGCGCAGTTGCGAGGTGATCCACGCCGGCGACTCGCGTGTCTATCACTTCCGCGGCGCCGAGATGGTGAGCCGGACGATCGACCACTCTTACGTGCAACGCCTGGTCGACGAGGGCACGTTGGACGAGGCCGACGCCAACGCGCACGCGCAGTCCAACCTGCTGACGGGTTGTCTCGGGACGCAGCAGGACCCGCCGCTGACCGTCAAGCGCATCGAACCGCTTGAATTCGGCGACAGCCTGCTCGCCTGCAGCGATGGCCTCTGGCACTATTTCACGCCGCGCGAGCTTGGCGCGATCGTGCATGCACTGCCGCCGCGCGAAGCAAGCGAGATGCTGATCTCCAAGGCGCGCCAGCGGGCTCGGGGCACCGGTGACAACGCCTCGCTCGCCCTCGTGCGCATCGAGGCGCTCACCGACTGAGCTTCGAACTCAGGGCGCGGACGCAGCGGGGTGTTGCGGCACTTGGCCGGATGCTTTCGTCGCCGGCGCCGGCACTTCCTCACCAGGCACCGGCAGTGGCGCGGCCGGCTTCGTCTTGCTCGCGTGCTCCGCGTTGCGGCGCGCGGCTTCCTGGCGCCGAGCCTCGGCCTGCAGTTGCTTGAGCGTGTAGGCGTGGCGCGCGCGCGCCTCTTCGGCCGCCCGCTCCGCGGGTGACGGCTGTGCCTTGCCCTGACGTACACGCGTCGCGGCGGGCGCGGATGACGCCGGCGGCGGGTTGACGACGGCATCGCGCTTCGCTTCGGAACTGCGCTCGCTGGCCTGCGCGGCACGGTCGCGCGCTTCGGCGGCGCTCTCCTTGCTCGCGATTTCCGCACGGCGCTGCGCCGTACGCGCTTCGCGTCGCGCATCGTCGAGAGCGGCCTGCCGCAGGTCGAGTTGCTTGACTGTGTCGTGGTGCTGCTGACGTGCCTCCTCGACGCACGACGAGACGATGAACTTCGTGCTGCATGCAACTTCGCGCTCGCGAAACAGCGCCTCGGCCGCGTCGCGCTCGGCTCGGATTGCGGCGCGCTGCTGGGCCTCGTCGACTGGCACTTGGGCATAAACCGCCGCGCTGCACCACAACAGCCAGGCGGCGCAGACAAAGGCGAGACATTTGCGGATCATGTCAGCGAAGTATCGACCACTCGCCGCTCCAGATCGAGAAACGCGGCCGACTGCATCTCGTTCAGGCGCGACACGGTACGCGGGAATTCGTGCGCGAGCGGCCCGTCGGTGTAGAGGCCCTCGGGCGGCACCGCGGCCGACATGATGAGCTTGACGCGGCGGTCGTAGAGCACATCGACGAGCCAGGTGAACCGCCGCGCCTCGGAGGCCAGACGCGGCGACATCGCGGGCACGTCCGACAGCAACATCGTATGAAAGCGGCTCGCGATTTCAAGGTAATCGTTCTGCGATCGCGGGCCGCCGCACAGTTGTGCGAAGTCGAACCAGACGACGCCGCCCGCGCGGCGTCGCGAGCGCAATTCGCGATGTTCGATGTTGAGCACCGGATTGTCCTCGCGCACCTCGGCGAGCGACTCGAAGGCCTGCTCCATCGCGGCGTCGGCCGCCGCGCCGAGCGGCGTGTGATAGAGCGTGACCTGTCGCAGCGTCAGCCGCCGGTAGTCCACGCCGTTGTCGACTTCGACGATTTCCAGCTTCTCCTTCAACAGTTCGATCGCGGGCAGGATGCGGTCGCGGTGCAGTCCGTTCGGATACAGACCGTCGGGGTGGAAGTTCGAGGTCGTCACGATGCTGACGCGGTTCGCGAAGAGCGCGACGAGCAATCGGTGCAGGATCATCGCGTCGGTCACGTCGGCGACGTGGAATTCGTCGAGGCAGATGAGTCTGAAGCGCCGCGCGATGCGCCGGCCAAGTTCGTCGAGGGGATTGACCGTGCCCTTCAGGTCCTGCAGTTCGCGGTGCACTTCGCGCATGAACTCGTGAAAGTGCAGTCGCGTCTTGCGCAGCAGCGGCACCTCGTTGAAGAAGCAGTCCATCAGGAAGCTCTTCCCCCGCCCGACGCCGCCCACCATGTACACACCGCGCGGAATCGGCGGGTGACGCAGCAGTTTGGTGACCGCATTCGCGCGCCTCGCCTTGTAGTCCACCCATTCGTCGTAGCAGCGCTGCAACGCGGCGACGGCGCGCAGTTGCGCCGGGTCGCTCGTGTAGCCGCGCTCGCCGAGGAGTCGTTGGTAGGCGTCGGTGACGCTCACGATCCGCGCGCGTCGCAGAGCCGGTGCGGGCTCAGAAGTTCAGCGTCCGCTTGTCCACCGCGAGCGCCGCTTCCTTCGTCGCTTCCGACAGCGACGGGTGCGCGTGGCAGATGCGCGCAATGTCCTCGGCGCTCGCCTTGAACTCCATCGCGACCACAGCCTCGGCAATCAATTCGCTCGCCATCGGGCCGATGATGTGAACGCCGAGGATCTCGTCGGTCTTCGCGTCGGCGAGGAATTTCACGAACCCGCTCGTGTCACCGAGGGCGCGCGCGCGGCCGTTGGCCAGGAAGGGGAACTGCCCCGCCTTGTAGGCGCGGCCCTCTGCCTTCAGCTGCTGCTCGGTCTGGCCGACCCACGCGATCTCGGGCGAGGTGTAGATCACCCACGGAATGGTGTTGAAGTTGACATGCCCGTGCTGGCCGGCGATGCGCTCGGCGACGGCGACGCCCTCTTCCTCCGCCTTGTGCGCGAGCATCGGGCCGCGCACAACGTCGCCGATCGCCCATACGTTCGCGAGGTTGGTGCGGCACTCGCTGTCGACGACGATCGCGCCGCGCTCGTCGAGCGCGAGGCCCACGCCTTGCGCGTTCAGGCCGGCAGTGTGCGGCACGCGGCCGATCGAGACGATCAGGCGATCGACCTCGAGCGCCTGCGTCGCGCCCTTGGCGTCGACATAGCTCACCGCGACGCCCTGTTCGCCGGTCTTGACCGCATCAATGCGCACACCGAGCTCGATCCTGAGCCCCTGCTTCGTGAAGAGCTTGAGCGCCTCTTTCGCGACGCTCACGTCCACAGCGCCGAGGAAGCTCGGCAGCGCCTCGAGCACCGTCACCTCCGCGCCGAGGCGGCGCCACACCGACCCCATCTCGAGCCCGATCACGCCCGAGCCGACGACCCCGAGCCGCTTGGGCACGCCACCCATGCGCAAGGCGCCATCGTTGGAGAGAATGCGCTCCTCGTCGAACTCCGCGCCGGGGAGCGCCCGCGCGGTCGAACCGGTGGCGACGATCACGTGCTTCGCCGTCACCTTCTGCTCGTCTGCGCCGCTGATCGCAATCTCGTAGCCCGCATCGCCCGCAGCTGCGAACGCGCCGCGACCGTGGAAGAACGTGACCTTGTTCTTCTTGAACAGATAGAGGATGCCGTCGTTGTTCTGCTTCACGACCGCGTCCTTGCGCGCGAGCATGCGTTGCACGTCGAGGCTCAAGCCCTTCACGCCGATGCCGTGGTCGGCGAAATGATGCGCCGCCTGCTCGTAGTTCTCGCTCGACTGCAGCAAGGCCTTGGACGGAATGCAGCCGACGTTGGTGCAAGTACCGCCCGGCGCCGGGCCGCCAGCGGCGTTCTTCCAGTCGTCGATGCAAGCCACGTTGAAGCCGAGCTGCGCTGCGCGGATCGCCGCGATGTAGCCGCCCGGGCCGCCGCCGATGACGACGACGTCGAAGGATTTGCTCATGCTGAATTCAATGGGTTGGTGGGCACGCGAACGCGCCACACAGAAGATGGCGTGCGAATCACTCGCTCGGCACGAAGATCCACAGCAGGATGTAGAGCAGCAAGCCGGTGCCGCCGAACAGGAACAGGACAACGAAGATCAAGCGCCAGATCCAGCTCTCGACGCCAGTTGCGCGCGCGATGCCGCCACAGACGCCGCCGACCCAGCTGTCGGTGATGCTGCGGCGCAGGCTGTTGATCGCGTCCATGCCCGGCCCCGCATGCGGTCCGCCGTCGAGCAATCGCGCTTTGGCGCGCTCGAACTCTTCGCCCGAAAGCACACCACGCGTTCGCAGGTCGTCGAGCTTGGTGATTTCGTCGGCAATGGTCATGGCGTTGGCCTCCTCGGCGATCAGATGTCGAACAGCAGACGCGCCGGGTCCTCGAGCGCCTCCTTCATCGCAACGAGACCGAGCACGGCCTCGCGGCCGTCGATGATGCGGTGGTCGTAGCTCATCGCAAGGTAGTTCATCGGGCGGATCACGATCTGGCCGTTCTCGACCACCGCGCGTTCCTTCGTCGCATGCACGCCGAGGATCGCCGACTGCGGCGGGTTGATGATAGGCGTCGACAACATCGAGCCGAAAACGCCGCCGTTGCTGATCGAGAAAGTGCCGCCGGTCAGATCGTCGAGCGTGAGCTTGCCGTCGCGCGCCTTGACGCCAAACTCGGCGATCTTCTTCTCGATGTCGGCAAAGCTCATCTGGTCGGCGTTGCGAAGGATCGGCACCACCAGCCCGCGCGGCGAACCGACCGCGATGCCGATGTCGAAATAGCCGTGATAGACGATGTCGGTGCCATCGACCGAGGCGTTGATCACCGGGTACTTCTTCAGCGCGTGCACTGCCGCCTTGACGAAGAAGCTCATGAACCCGATCTTGGTGCCGTGCTCCTTCTCGAACTTCTCCTGGAAGCGCTTTCGCATCTCCATCACCGGCGCCATGTTGACTTCATTGAAGGTCGTCAGGATTGCATTGCTGGCCTGCGATTGCAGCAGCCGCTCGGCGACGCGCGCGCGAAGGCGGCTCATCGGCACGCGCTGCTCGGGACGATCGCCGAGGTTGAGCGCTGCCGGCGCGGCCACGGCGGGCAGCGGCGCGACAGGCGCTCTGGCAGGTGCGGGCGCGACGACCGCGGGCGTCGGCTTGGCGCCGGAGGCGACTGCATCCAGGACGTCGCCCTTGGTCACGCGGCCGTCCTTGCCGCTGCCAGGGACCGATCCGGCCGCGAGTTGGTTGTCGGCCATCAGCTTGGCGGCCGCGGGCATGGCGACACCACTCTTGGCGCCGCCGGTCGCAGCAGGTGTTGCCGTCGCCGCAGTCGGTGCCGCCGCAGGTACAGCGGCAGGGGCAGCCGCAGCGACCGACGACGCCACACCCTCGGTGTCGATCGTCGCAATCACTTCTTCGGCGACGCACAACTCGCCGTCGTTCTTGACGAGTGTTGCCAGCACGCCGGCCGCTGGCGCCGGCACTTCGAGCACCACCTTGTCGGTCTCGATTTCGACCAAGATCTCGTCGATCTCGACCGCCTCGCCGGGCCTCTTTCTCCAGGACAGCAGCGTGGCTTCGGCCACCGATTCGGAGAGCTGAGGAACCTTAACTTCAACGATAGCCATTTAAATCTTTCGATGTCCCGGTGATCCCGCGAGAAGATCGACGCCAGCGGTGCTGATTCGATCGGGCGGGGCCGTCGCGACGCCAAGGGCGTCGGCGACAGTGCTACTTTGTCAATACGAATCCCTTGAGCTTCGCGAAAGCCTGATCGAGCAGCGCCTTCTGCTGCGCCTGGTGCAGATGCGCATAGCCCACCGCAGGTGAAGCCGATGCCGCGCGCCCGGCGTAGCCGAGACGCTGGCCTTCGAGCATGTTCTCGTGCACGTAGTGCTGGACGAAGAACCAGGAGCCCTGGTTTTGCGGCTCGTCCTGGCACCACACGACATCGGTCGCGTTCGGGTACTTCTTCATCTCCGCCGCGAACGCCTTGTGCGGGAACGGGTAGAGCTGCTCGACGCGCAGGATCGCGACGTCTGTCGCCTTGCGCTCCTCGCGCTTGCGCACCAGGTCGTAGTACACCTTGCCCGAGCAGGTGATGACGCGCTTGACCTTGTCGGCGACGATGTCGGCCTGACGCTCGCCGATCACGGTCTTGAACTCGCCGCGCGTGAACTCTCCAATCGGCGAACCGGCGTCCTTTGCACGCAGCAGCGACTTGGGCGTCAGGATGATGAGCGGCTTCCTGAACATGCGCACCATCTGGCGGCGCAGCACATGGAAGATCTGGCTCGCAGAGGTCGGCTGCACGATCTGCATGTTGTTGTCTGCCGCGAGCTGCATGAAGCGCTCGAGCCGCGCCGAGCTGTGCTCCGGCCCCTGGCCCTCGTAGCCGTGCGGCAGCATCAGTGTCAGACCGTTGGCGCGGCCCCACTTCACCTCGCCGGAGGCGATGAACTGGTCGATCACGACCTGGGCGCCGTTGACGAAATCGCCGAACTGCGCCTCCCAGATGACCAGCGCGCCCGGTTCCGCGCTCGCGTAACCGTATTCAAAACCGAGCACGGCTTCTTCGGACAGCAAGGAGTCGATGACGACGAACGGTGCCTGGCCCTCGGCCACGTGCTGCAAGGGCGCGTAGGTGCCTTCGCCCCAGCGCTCTCGATTCTGGTCGTGCAGCACCGCGTGCCGGTGGGTGAAGGTGCCGCGCCCGCTGTCCTGACCCGACAAGCGCACCGCGTAGCCGCTTGCGACGAGCGAGGCAAATGCGAGGTGCTCGCCCATGCCCCAGTCCATGTTGATCTCGCCGCGACCCATGGCCGCACGGTCGGCCAGCACCTTCTCCACGAGCGAATGCGCCTTGAATCCGGCGGGCAGCGTCGTGATGCGTTCGGACAGGCGCTTGATCTCGGCCAGCGGCAGCGCAGTGTCGGCAGCGTCGGTCCATTTGCGGTTCAGAAACGGCGCCCAGTCCACCGCGTACTTGCTCTTGTAGTTGGTAAGCACCGGGTCGTAGGTGTTCTTGCCCTGGTCCATCGCGGCACGGAAGGCCTTGACCATCGCGTCGGGTCCGTCAGCGGGTAGAACGTTCTGCGCGACGAGCTTGTCGCCATAGAGCTTGCGCGTGCCGGGGTGGACACCGATGCGCTTGTACATCAGCGGTTGCGTCAGCGCTGGCGTGTCCTGCTCGTTGTGGCCGAGCTTGCGGAAGCACACGATGTCGACGACGACGTCCTTGTTGAACTCCTGCCGGTAGTCGAGCGCCAACTGGGTTGCGAACACGACCGCCTCGGGATCGTCGCCGTTCACGTGCATCACCGGCGCCTCGACCATCTTGACGACGTCGGTGCAATACAGAGTCGAGCGGCTGTCGCGCGGATCGCTGGTCGTGAAGCCGATCTGGTTGTTGATGACGACGTGCACCGTGCCGCCGGTGTAGTAGCCACGGGTCTGGGCGAGCGCGAGCGTCTCCATCACGACGCCCTGGCCGGCAAAAGCCGCATCGCCATGCACGAGTACCGGCAGCACCGAGTCGCCGAGCTTGTCGCCGCGCCGGTCGAGCCGAGCCTTGACCGATCCCTCGACGACCGGGTTCACGATCTCGAGGTGCGACGGGTTGAAGGCGAGGCTCAGGTGCACCGGGCCGCCATCGGTCGTCACGTCGCTCGAGAAGCCCTGGTGGTACTTCACGTCGCCCGACTGCAGTTCCTCAGGTGCCGTGTGATCGAACTCGGAGAACAGCATGGCCGGGCTCTTGCCCAGGATATTGACGAGCACGTTCAAGCGCCCGCGGTGCGCCATGCCGATGACGATCTCCTGCACGCCCTTCTCGCCCGAGCGCTGCACCAGTTCATCCATCGACGCGATGAAGCTCTCGCCGCCTTCGAGCGAGAAGCGCTTCTGGCCGACGTACTTGGTGTGGAGATAGCGTTCCAGGCCTTCGGCCGCCGTCAGGCGCTCCAGGAGGTGAAGCTTCTGCTCGCCTGTGAAGTTCGCCTTCGAGCGAATCGACTCGAGCCGCTGCTGCCACCAGCGCTTCTCGACCGGCTCGGTGCAGTGCATGTACTCGGCGCCGATCGAACCGCAGTAGGTCTCGCGCAGCGCTTGCAGGATCTCGCGCAGCGTCATGTGCTCGGCGGTCGAGAAATAGGTGTTCGTCGCGCTGAACGTGATGTCCATGTCGGACTCGGTCAGGTCGTAGAACGCCGGCTCGAGTTCAGGAATCTTCGGTCGTTCGTAGCGCTTGAGCGGATCGACATCGGCCCAGCGCGAGCCAAGCGAGCGATAGGCCGCGATCAGCGACTGCACGTAGACCTGCTTGCGCGTGATCGCGAGGTCCGCGCTGCTCGCCTTGTTGCCGAAGGCGTTTGCCTTGGCGCGCTGCGCGAAGGACTCGACGACCGGCGCGTGCGCAACGTCGCGCGATGTGCTGCCGTCGGTGGCGGGGACGTTTTGCAGCGCGTCGAAGTAGGTGCGCCAGCTGTCGCTCACCGAGCCGGGGTTGTCGAGATACGCCTCGTACATCTCTTCGACATAGGGCGCGTTGCCGCCAAAGAGGTACGAATTCGACCGGGTCTGTTGCATCATTTTGCTCACCTTTCGCACCGGTTTCCGGCGCCTCGATGGGTGGACGAACCTTCCGCGTTACGGCTGCACCGATTGGCGGATCAGCAGCTACCCCGGAGTCGCGGCATGGGGCCGAAGCGCACTCGGGTTCACTGCGCGCAATTTAGCACCGTCCGCGAAGACCGCCAAAGGCCTGATTGTGCGCGCGCGACGTTTCGAGCGGTCCGTCAGGCTGGATTCAGCCGCATGTGATCATTGACTCGCGCTCAACCGCGCGATACGACGCGCTCGCGCGCCGCCTCATACTCGGCACGCAACCGGCCGATCAAGTCGGCGGCAGGCTCGACACCATGCACGGCACCGATGCCCTGGCCGCAGCCCCAGATGTCCTTCCACGCCTTCCTTGCGTCACCACCGAAGTTCATCTTGCTCGGATCGCTCTCGGGCAGGTTGTCGGGATCAAGACCCGCCGCGCGAATCGACGGCTTCAGATAGTTGCCGTGAACGCCGGTGAAGAGACTCGAATAGACGATGTCGTCCGACGTTCCATCGACGATGGCCTGCTTGTAGGCGTCGGTCGCGCGTGCCTCGTCCGTGGCGATGAAGGCCGAGCCGATGTACGCGAAGTCCGCACCCATCGCCTGAGCCGCGAGCACAGCACCGCCTGTGGCGATCGCGCCGCTGAGCGCGAGCGGGCCATCGAACCACTCGCGGATCTCGTGGATCAGCGCGAACGGGCTCTTCACCCCCGCATGGCCACCCGCACCGGCGGCGACCGCGATCAGGCCGTCAGCGCCCTTCTCGATCGCCTTGCGCGCAAAGAAGTTGTTGATGATGTCGTGCAGCACGACACCGCCCCAGGCGTGCACCGCATCGTTGATGTCGGTACGCGCGCCGAGCGACGAGATGATGATCGGCACCTTGTACTTCGCGCAGACCTGCATGTCGTGCTCGAGCCGGTCGTTGCTCTTGTGCACGATCTGGTTGATCGCGAATGGCGCCGCCGGCCGTTCGGGATGCGCCTTGTCGTGGGCGGCGAGCGTCTCGGTGATCTCGGCGAGCCAGTCGTCGAGTTGCTCGGCAGGCCGCGCATTCAGCGAAGGCATCGCGCCGACGACACCGGCCTTGCATTGCGCAATGACGAGCTTTGGATTGCTGATGATGAAAAGCGGCGCGCCGATGATGGGCAGCGCAAGACCTTGCAGGACTCCGGGCAATGGCATGTGGTTTCTCTTCAGAAGGCCTCAAGGGCGAGAGCGGTGACGCTGTCCGCGCCATCGACGATGCTGTCGCGCAATCCCGGCACGCGCGACAGGATGTGATCGGCGTAGAACTGCGCGGTCGCGATCTTGGCCCGCATGAAATCGGCGTCCTCGCCGGCAGCAACGCGCTCGACGGCCACCAGCAGCGCGCGTGCCATCTGCCAGCCTGCGACGAGGTTGCCGGCCAGCATCAGGTAGGGCACCGACCCGGCGAAGGCCGCGTTCGGGTTCGACTTGGTGTGCCCCGCGATGAAGACGACCACCTGCTCGAACGCAATGCGGGCCGCTTCGAGCCTTCTCGCCATGACGTGCGCGGCGGCGTTGTCGCTGGCGCCAAGCTGCGCCTCGGTCTCAGCGATCTGCTTGGCGATTGCGAGCGCCGTCTGTCCGCCATCACGCGCAGTCTTGCGGCCGACGAGGTCGTTCGCCTGGATCGCGGTCGTGCCTTCGTAGATCGTCAGGATCTTTGCGTCGCGGTAGTACTGCGCGGCGCCGGTTTCCTCGATGAACCCCATGCCGCCGTGCACCTGCACGCCGAGGTTCGTCACTTCCAGGCTCATCTCCGTGCTGTACCCCTTGATGAGCGGCACCATGAACTCGTAGAAGGCCTGGTTGTCCTTGCGCACTTGTGCGTCGGCATGCGCATGCGCCGCGTCGTAGGACGCCGCGGCGGTGAGCGCCATCGCGCGGCAGCCTTCGGTCAGCGCGCGCATCGTCATCAGCATGCGCCGCACGTCCGGGTGGTGAATGATGGCGCCGCTGCCCGGCAGCGAGCCGTCGACCGGGCGCGACTGCACACGCTCCTTCGCGAATGCCGCTGCCTTCTGGTAGGCGCGCTCGGCAATCGCGATGCCTTGCATGCCGACGGCGTAGCGGGCGGCGTTCATCATCACGAACATGTAGGCCAGGCCCTGGTTCTCCTGGCCGACGAGGGTGCCGACGGCACCACCATGATCGCCAAATTGCAGCACCGCCGTCGGGCTGGCCTTGATGCCGAGCTTGTGCTCGATGCTGACGCAGTGCACGTCATTGCGCGCGCCAAGGCTGCCATCGGCTTTGACCAAGAACTTGGGCACGACGAACAGCGAAATACCCTTCACGCCTTCGGGCGCTCCCGTCACGCGCGCGAGCACCAGATGGACGATGTTGTCGGCCATGTCGTGCTCGCCGTAGGTGATGAAGATCTTGGTGCCGAAGATCTTGTAGGTGCCGTCGGGCTGCGGCTCGGCGCGGCTGCGCACCATCGCCAGGTCGCTCCCGGCCTGCGGCTCGGTCAGGTTCATCGTGCCGGTCCAGCTGCCGTCGATCATCTTCGGCAGGTAGGTCGCCTGCAGTTCAGGCGAACCGGCAGTGAGCAAGGCCTCGATCGCACCGTCGGTCAACAAAGGGCACAGTGCGAAACTCAGGTTGGCGCTGTTGATCATCTCGATGCAGGCCGCACCGATCGTCTTGGGCAAGCCCTGGCCACCGAACTGACCCGGATGCTGCAGTCCCTGCCAGCCGCCCTCGCCGAACTGCTTGAAGGCCTCCTTGAAGCCGGGCGTGGTCGTGACCTCGCCGCCCTTCCACGTCGACGGGTGGGTATCCCCTTGCACATTGAGGGGCGCGACGACGCCTTCGTTGAACTTCGCGCACTCCTCCAGCACCGCCTGCGCCGTGTCGACACCGAAGTCCTCAAACCCCGGGAGGCGTGCGACTTCATCGAGCCTGGCGAGCTCGGTCATGCAAAACAGCATGTCCTTCACGGGGGCGCGGTAACTCATGGGGGTCTCCTGATGGCAAGAGGGCGCGTCAACGTTCGTTGCGCGCCCTTCGGGGATTGCGGGTTCAAGCGGTGCGGATGTTCGGCAGGGCAGTTCAGCCAAGCGCCTTGACGAGTTCGGGCACGGCGGTGAAAAGATCTGCCTCGAGCCCGTAGTCGGCGACCGAGAAGATCGGCGCCTCGGGGTCCTTGTTGATCGCGACGATGACCTTCGAATCCTTCATGCCGGCCAGATGCTGGATCGCGCCGCTGATGCCGGCCGCGATATAGAGCTGCGGCGCGACGATCTTCCCGGTCTGCCCGACCTGCCAGTCGTTCGGCGCATAGCCTGCGTCCACCGCCGCGCGGCTCGCGCCAAGCGCCGCACCGAGCTTGTCCGCGAGCGGCGTCAGCACTTCGTTGAACTTCTCTGACGAACCGAGCGCGCGTCCACCCGAGACGATGATCTTCGCCGCGGTGAGCTCCGGCCGGTCGTTCCTCGCAATCTCGCTGCCCTCGAAGCTCGACAGGCCAGGGTCGGCGGCGACCGTCACGGTCTCGACGCCAGCGCTGCCACCGCTCGCCGCGGCTGGGTCGAAACCGGTCGTCCGCACCGTCAGCACCTTGATGGCATCGGCCGTCTGCACGGTCGCGATCGCGTTGCCGGCGTAGATCGGGCGCTCGAAGGTGTCGGCGGCGAGCACCTTCGTGACGTCTGAGACCTGCCCCATGTCCAGCAAGGCGGCAACGCGAGGCGCGATGTTCTTGCCCGACGCGGTGGCGGGAAAGACGAGGTGGCTGTAGTCACCCGCGAGCGCAACGACCTGCGCCGCCATCGGCTCCGCGAGGCCATGCTCGAACGCCGGCGCGTCCGCGTGCAGCACCTTTGTCACGCCCGCGATCTGCGCCGCAGCCTGCGCCGCTGCCGCCGCGCCGTGGCCGGCGACGAGCACATGCACGTCGCCGCCACAAGCGGCAGCGGCGGTCACGGTGTTGAGCGTTGCGCCCTTGATCGACTTGTTGTCGTGTTCGGCAATGACGAGTGCAGACATTTCAGATCACCTTCGAAACATTCTTGAGCTTGTCGACCAGCGTCGCGACGTCGGGCACCTTGATGCCAGCGCTGCGCTTGGGCGGCTCCTCGACCTTGACCGTCTTGACGCGCGGCGCAACGTCGACGCCGAGATCGGCCGGCTTGAAGACGTCGAGCTGCTTCTTCTTCGCCTTCATGATGTTGGGGAGCGTCACATAGCGGGGCTCGTTCAGGCGCAGATCGGTCGTGATCACGGCCGGCAGCTTGAGCTTGAGCGTCTCCATGCCGCCGTCGACTTCGCGCGTCACCGCGACCGCGCCATCGGCAACGACAACCTTGCTCGCGAATGTGGCCTGCGGCAGGTTGGCAAGCGCGGCGAGCATCTGCCCGGTCTGGTTGCAGTCGTCGTCGATCGCCTGCTTGCCGAGGATGACGAGCCCCGGCTGCTCCTTGTCGAAAAGCGCCTTGAGCAGCTTGGCGACCGCCAAAGGCTGCAGTTCTTCCGTCGTCTCGACGAGGATCGCCCGGTCGGCGCCGATCGCCATCGCGGTGCGCAGCGTCTCCTGGCACTGCGTCACCCCGCACGAGACGGCGATGACCTCGGTGGCGACACCCTTCTCCTTCAACCGCACCGCCTCCTCGACCGCGATCTCGTCGAACGGGTTCATGCTCATCTTGACGTTGGCGATGTCCACGCCCGTGCCGTCGCTCTTGACGCGAACCTTGACGTTGTAGTCCACCACCCGCTTGACGGGGACGAGTATTTTCATGGCGACAGGCTCCTGCAATTGGCGCCGGCTCGGCGCCCATACGGTGACTCGATGGATCGGAACGATTCTAGTGGGGCGACATCTGCCGCCTCGGAGCAATGCCCGCCGCCGCGATCGACGCCATGCAAAATCGAACGACCGTGCTATTTTACGCGCAAGCCGCGCAACCGATACCAAGCCTCAGCGTGAGGCCGCGTCGCCCTTCTCCGCGGCCGCTTGACCGCGCTCCATGTCCACCGGCAAGAGCAGCAGCAGCCCGGCGACGAAAAACAGCGCGGTCGAGATGATCGCGAGCCGGTGGTTGCCGGCGGACAGCAGCGTGATCAGGCCGTACGTCACCGGCCCGACGATCGCGGCCAGCCGCACCGCGAAGGTCCACAGGCCAAAGAACTCGGCGCGCTGCTTCGCCGGCGCGAACAGCCCCGCCATCGCGCGGCCGGCCGACTGGCTCGACCCCATGCACAGCCCGGCGATCACCGCCGCGACCCAGAACAACGCGGCGCCGGTCGCGAGCGCGGCGAGCACCGTCATCACGACCCAACCCGCCAGCGTGAAGCCGAGCGCCAGCTTGTGGCCGATGCGGTCCTGCGCGTAGCCGAAGGCGAATGCGCCGAGCGCGGCGGCGATGTTGACCATGAAGATGAGCGCCATCGTGTCGGTCTGCTTGAAGCCGAGCACCTGCTCGGCATACACCGCGGCGAGCGCGATGACGACCGCAATGCCTGCCTGATAGCACGCCCCGCAGGCGAGCAGCCACGTGAAGTCGCGATAGGCACGGGCGCGACGGAAGGTCGAGCCGAGACGCCGCAAAGCCGCCCGCGGTCCGGCGTCCGCAAGGTCGAACGCCTGCGGGACTGCGCGTTCGCGCAGCAGCGCAAAGGTGGCGAGCGAGGCGAAGGCATACACGCCGGCCGTGATCAACATCGTCACCGGCACGAAGTGCGTCGCCGGCAGGCCCTGGCCTTGGGCCCACAGCACGTAGCCCAGGCTCAGGCCGAGGGAGAGCATGCCGCCGAAGTAGCCGAAGCTCCAGCCCCAGCCCGAGACGGTGCCCATCGCGTCCCGCCGCGCCAGCTCGGGCAGGAAGGCGGCGGTGAGCGACTCGCCGTACGAGTAGAAGGTGTTGGAGACGACGATTGCGAGCGCGGCGAGCCACAGGTCGCCCGGGCCGGTCGCCGCCAGCGCGATCGTCGCAAGCACGCAGCACAGCGTCGTCGCGGCCAGCAACCGCTTCTTCGCGGCGCGCAAGTCGGCGTAGGCGCCGATCGCCGGCATCGTGATCATCACGATCGCGCTCGACGCGCCGACCACGAGCGTCCAGGCCAGCGTCGCCCAGTCCGCCCCTTTGGCGATGACGCCCACGAAGTAGGCGTTGAACACCGCGGTCAGCACGACCGTCGTGTAGCCCGAGTTGGCGAAGTCGTACATCGCCCAGCCGAAGACCTCGCGCTTGCGCACACCGGGGTTCAGTGCGGACTGAGGAAAGAAGGCCATGGCGGGTCCGGGTTTGAAACGCTGGAATGAGACTGCCCCAAGCTCACTTCGTTCGCGGCCCCCGAGGGGCGCTACAGCACCTTCGGGCGGCCGGGCGGTACTGACGTGGTGCCCGGGACGGGGATCGAACCCGTATGCCCTCTTTCGAGAGGCGGCGGATTTTAAGTCCGCTGTGTCTGCCAGTTTCACCACCCGGGCGCGGGCCGGATGGATTGTCGGGCACTGCGCGAATCGCGCCGTCGCTACCAGTGCGCCATCAATTTCCCGTTGACGACCTTGCTCTCCCAGAGTTTCAGCGGGCGGTCGCCGTTGCGGATGCACGCGCCGGTACGGATATCGAACGCCCATTGATGCTGCGGGCAGGTCAGCGTCTGGCCTTCGAGCGCGAGGTGCGGAATATCGGTCGCCTGGTGCGGACAGCGGCTGTCGAAGACGCGCCAGCCTTCGGCGTCACGATGCACGAAGAGACTCCGACCGTCGCAATCGACGCGACGTGTCTCGCCACGCTTGAAGCCCTTTGTCGCAAGCACCTCATGCCATTTGCCTTCGACGCCGATGGCGATAGCCGCGAACTCGGGCAATCCCATCGCGAGAATGACGTCCACCGCCCACACGATCTTCGTCAGTCCCAGCGCCGGGAAGGCCATCAGCAGCGCGTCCAGTACCTGGTCAGGTGCGCAGCCCTCGCGCAGCGCGCGGGTGATGTATTGACGCAAGCCGCGCTCCGTCTGCGCGTGGGCCTTGGTGATGACGGAGATCAGCGCCCGCGTCTTCGGGTCGAGGGTCTTGCCGCAGTCTTTCAGGAAGGCAAAGTAGTGACCCATCGCCTCCGGGCGTGCCTTGACCAGGTAGTTCAGCGCGTCGCTCATGTCGTCTGGGCCTTGTGTCGTGACAGGGTTGCTCGCGCCGGACGTGCCGCCAGCGCGTACCGTACATTAGCGCGTCTCGCGCCGGTCCGATCCATCGCTCGCGGTATCGATCGGGAAAGGCCTCTCGGCCGATGCGGAAAGCGAATCGGCGCTCGCGCGGGTTGTTTGATACAACATGGCGCACGACCGACCCGGCACTTGCGCACGCGCAACCCTATGGTGTCGAGGTCGAAGCGACCGGCAAGGAGTTCGAAGTCATGAAGATGCAATCCCGACGTGAAGTGCTGGCGACGAGTCTCAAGGTCGCGGCGCTGCTCGGCGCAGCCGGCCTCGTGCCACGGTTCGCGCAGGCGGCGTGGCCGCAGGCGGCGTTCGAAACCAAGTCGATCGCCGACGCCGTGAAGGCGCTCGGCGGGGGAGCGCCCGTCGCGAGCGGGGAAGTCACACTCACTGGGCCCGACATCGCCGAGAACGGCGCCGTCGTGCCGGTTGGCGCGGCGACGACGGCCGCCGGCGCGAAGCGGCTGCTGTTGCTCGTCGAGAAGAACCCGAACGCGCTGGCGGCGGTGTTCGAGCTGACCGATGCGATCGAGCCCAATATCTCGACCCGCGTGAAGATGGCGCAGACCTCGAACGTCTATGCCGTCGCGCTGATGGGCGACGGCCGCGCGCTCTACGCAATGAAGGAAATCAAGGTGACTCTCGGCGGCTGCGGCGGCTGATTGCCGGCCCGAAGTTCCGCCAACGACGAAGGGAAGCAAGATGTCAGATCCGATGCGCATACGCGCCCAGGCTGCCGGCGACAAGATCACGGTGCGCGTGCTGATGAGCCACGAGATGGAGACCGGCCAGCGCAAGGACTCGTCCGGCAAGATCATCCCTGCGTGGTTCATCCAGGAAGTCAGCGCCACCCACAATGGCAAGGCCGTGCTCAGCGCGGAGTGGGGTCCGTCGATCGCGAAGAACCCGTTTCTTCAGTTCACGATCCGGGGCGGCAAGGCGGGCGACAAGGTGGCGATCAGTTGGACCGACAACAAGGGTGACAAGCGCAGCGACGAAGCAACCGTGACCTGAGTCACCCCGACGCGCGCGAAGTGCGCATCCTGCGAATACGCCCGGGACGTCTACGACCCGTCCCGCAAGCCGACGAGGAGACAATGAAGCATTCCATCCTGTTCGGAGTTGCCGCACTGGCAATCGCAGGCGCCGCCCAGGCGCAGAAATCCACCGCCGAAGGCATCGCCGAGTACCGCAAGATGCTCGAAGACGGCAACCCTGCGGAGCTCTACGAAGCCAAGGGTGAAGCGCTCTGGAAGGCCGCGCGCGGGCCGAAGAGTGCAACGCTCGAGAAGTGCGATCTCGGCCAGGGCGCAGGCGTCGTGAAGGGAGCGTTCGTCGAGCTGCCCCGCTACTTTGAGGACACCAAGCAGGTGCAGGATCTCGAATCCCGCCTCGTGACGTGCATGGCCACACTGCAAGGCTTCGACGCCGCCGAGATCGCGCGGACACCGTTCGGCCGGGGCGAACAGGCGAACGTCACCGCACTTGCAACCTGGGTTGCGTCGCAGTCGCGCGACCTGCGCTTCAACCTGCCGCAAAGCCGTCCCGAGGAAAAGCGCAGCTACGAACTCGGCAAGCGCGCGTTCTTCTTCCGCGCCGGGCCGTACGACTTCGCCTGCGCGACCTGCCACGGCTCGCCCGACAAGCGGATCCGCCTGCAAGACCTGCCCGACCTGACCGGCAACCCGGGTGACGGCGTCGGCTTCGCCGCCTGGCCCGCGTACCGCGTCAGCAACGGACAGATGTGGAGCATGCAGCTGCGCCTGAACGACTGCTTCCGCCAGCAGCGCTTCCCCTACCCGATCTTCGGCTCGGAAGTGACGATTGCGCTGTCGACCTACATGGGCGTCAACGCCAAGGGCGCGAAGTCGATCGCCCCCGCGATCAAGCGCTGAGTTGCACGCCAGTCCCTACGGAGCACCGAGCATGAGAATCATCCGTCCACTCCTCGCCCTGGGGGGCGCCGTCGCGATCGTGGCAGGCTGCGCCACCGGGCCGTCGCCGGCCGAACTCGACCGCCAGACCGTGCAGATGATGAACGCGTCGTTCCGCGACCAGGGCATTGCCAAGGTCAGCCGGCTCGAGCAGGACGAGATGCAGAAGGCCTGTTCTTCGAACGTCGCGCCCTCGGCAGCGGTCGAGAAGCGCATCATGGAAGACGCACAGGCAAGCATCGTCTGGCCCACCGATGGCAAGTACTTCGGCGATTGGCGCACTGGCGAGAAGATCGCGCAGAGCGGGAAGGGCATGAGCTGGAGTGACGACTCGACGGACCCGAAGCACAACGGCGGCAGTTGCTACAACTGCCATCAGCTCAACAAGGCGGAGCTTTCCTACGGCACGATCGGGCCCAGCCTGCTGCACTACGGCAAGCTGCGCGGCGTGACGGACCCGAACGCGGCGTCCGCCAAGGAAGTCGTCATGTACACCTGGGGCCGACTGTGGAACGCGAAGGCGTCTTCGGCCTGCTCGAACATGCCGCGCTTTGGCCACAACAAGATCCTGGACGAGGCGCAGTTGCGCGACCTGATGTCGCTGCTGCTGGACCCGAACTCGCCGGTCAACGCTCAGTAGCGTGTCCGCCGGAGGGCGCTCGCGACGCGCTGCCTGCGACGGCGAAGTCGGTCGACTCCGTCGGCCGAGAATCCGCGGCGGTCCCTCGAGGGCGAACATTTCATGAGCCTGAGCAAGCGCGAGTTCCTGCAGGTCATGGCGGCCGCCGGCGCGGCAGGCATGGGCCTGACTCGCTACGAGGACGCCGATGCCTCGGTCGCTGAAGAGCGGATGTACGACGTGCCGCCGCTCGGCCGAGGTGCCGGCCATGTGAGCCTGCTGCACATGACGGACTGCCATGCGCAGTTGAAGCCGATTTTCTTTCGCGAGCCGAGCGTGAACATCGGCGTCGGCACGATGCGCGGCGAGTGGCCGCACCTGGTCGGAGAGCACCTGCTGCGCCGCGCCGGCATCGCGCCGGGCACGCCGATGGCGCACGCCTGCACGTTCCTCGACTTCGACGTGGCGGCGAGGCGCTTTGGCAAGGTCGGCGGATTTGCGCACCTGGCGACACTCGTCAAGCGCCTGAAGGCGAGCCGTCCCGGCGCGATCCTGCTCGATGGCGGCGACACTTGGCAGGGCTCGGCCACCTCGCTGTGGACGAACGCGCAGGACATGGTCGATGCTTCGCTGCTGCTCGGCGTCGAAGTGATGACGGGGCACTGGGAATTCACCTACGGCATGGACCGGGTAAAGCAGGTCGTCGAGAAAGATTTCAAGGGCCGCATCGACTTCGTCGCCCAGAACGTCCGCACCGTCGATTTCGATGACCCGGTGTTCGCGGCGTACACCATGCGCGAGATCAACGGTGTGCCGGTCGCGATCATCGGTCAGGCGTTTCCGTACACGCCGATCGCGAACCCGCGCTATTTGGTGGCCGACTGGAGCTTCGGCATCCAGGAAGAGAACATGCAGAAGACCGTGGATGCAGCGCGTGCCAAGGGCGCGCAGCTCGTCGTGCTGCTGTCGCACAACGGCATGGATGTCGACCTGAAGCTCGCGAGCCGTGTGCATGGCATCGATGCCATCTTCGGTGGCCACACGCACGACGGCGTGCCGCTCGCGGTGCCGGTCGCGAATGCGGGTGGCAAGACGCTCGTCACCAACGCAGGCAGCAACGGCAAATTTCTTGGCGTCATGGATTTCAAGCTGCACGCGGGCCGGATCGCGGACTGGCGCTACCGCCTGCTGCCAGTGTTCAGCAACCTGCTCGCGGCCGACGCCGACATGCAAGCGCTGATCACGAAGCTGCGCGCGCCTCACGAAGCGAAGCTGGCGCAAACCCTCGCGGTGAGCGACGGCCTGCTGTACCGGCGCGGCAACTTCAATGGCAGCTGGGATCAGCTGCTGTGCGATGCATTGATGGACGTTCAGGGCGCGCAGATCGCGTTCAGCCCGGGCTTTCGCTGGGGCACCAGCCTGCTGCCAGGCGACGCGATCACACGCGAGCTGATGATGGATCAGCTGGCAATCACATATCCGACCACGACCTTGACGGAGATGACGGGCGAGACGATCAAGACCATCCTCGAGGACGTCGCCGACAACCTGTTCAATCCCGATCCGTACTACCAACAAGGCGGCGACATGGTGCGCGTCGGCGGCCTGCGCTACGCCATCGCGCCCGCCGAAACCATGGGTTCACGCATCTCGGATCTGCGGCTCGGTGACGAGCCGCTCGAGGCCGGCAAACGCTACAAGGTCGCCGGCTGGGCGCCGGTCGCCGAAGAGGCCAGGCAGTCGGGTGGCAAACCGGTCTGGGAGCTCGTCGAGGCCTGGCTGGCTTCGCAACCGGACGGGCGAGTCTCTGCGCGCCACATCAACACACCGAAGCTGATCGGCGTACAAGGCAATCCGGGCCTGGCGTAGCGGGACCACCGGGCCTTCACACCATTCACTGCGGGAGACGCATATGAAGATCCGCACTTTTTTCGTCAGCCTCATGCTCGCCGTCGCGGCGACCGGCGTTGCAGCGCAGGACACGGTCGTCTATCACATCGCCGACAGCGAGGCCCAGGCACTTGCGGGGCTGCGCAGCCTGCGCAACCATCTCGACACCGACCCGAAGGCCAGGATCACCGTCGTCGCCATCGCGCAAGGCGTCGACTTTCTGATGGAAGGCGCGAAGGACGCTAGCGGCAACCCCTACGTGGCGCTCATCTCGGCGCTCGCCGCACGCGGCGTAAAGTTCGAAATCTGCGAGATCACGCTGACGAACCGCAACCTGAAGCGGGACCAGTTCATCCAGGAGGCGGACTTCACGCCCTCGGGGGTCGTGCAGTTGAGCCGCTTGCAGCATCAGGGCTACGCCTACATCCGACCATGATCCCGAACCCCGAACCCCGATCGAACGCGCTGCCCCGCACGTTCGAGTTGCGCGCACCCCGGCCGGGCGATATCGGCTGGGTGATCTCGCGCCATGGCGCGCTGTATGCGGATGAGTACGGCTGGGACATGCGCTTCGAGGCGCTCGTGGCCGGAATCGCGGGGCGCTTCGTGGAGCAGTTCGACGCTGCTTGTGAGGCCTGCTGGATCGCCGAACGAAACGGCGAAAGCGTCGGCTGCGTCTTCCTTGTGCAGGCGCGTGACATGACCACGGACCAACCCGAAGCCGGCGTCGCGCAGCTGAGGATGCTTCTCGTCGAGCCGTCGGCGCGGGGACTCGGGCTTGGCGCGGCACTTGTCGCGGCGTGCGAGGCCTTCGCTCGGCAAAGCGGCTATCGAACGATCCGCCTGTGGACGAACAGCGTACTGACCGGCGCCCGCGCGATCTACCAGCGCGGTGGCTACCGCCTTATCGCGAGCGAAACTCACCACAGCTTCGGGCACGAACTCGTCGGGGAAACCTGGGAGCTGACTCTCGACTGAAGCACGCCGCGCGCGGCGCGCGCCGGACCGAGGCTCAGGCGAACTCTTGGCGCACCGACGGCGACATCAGGCGGCGAATGATCCAGCCGAACAAGGCGCAGGTGCCGAGCGTGACGACGCCAGCCATCACGCGCGCGGCGGTGACGAAGCCGCCGAACACGCCTGCCGCCTTGGGTGGCAGTTGCGTACCACTGAGCGTGCTCGACACCACCGATTGCACCACCTCGTGCTGCAACCAGAGGCCGAGCAGGTTGGCGACGATCGCGATGATGAGCACGCCGATGAAGGCCCGGCGCGCCCAGTCGAGGCGGAGGAGCAGACCGATCGCCGATGCGAGCATCGCGACCGACATCACGAGGCCGGTGCCGACAACCCACGGCAGATAGCCGAGCAACAGATTCGTCAGCAGCGGCAGCGCCGGCAGGTTCATTCCGCCCGCCGCGAGTGGCGCGACGGATGCGACCAGCGCGTTCTGCACCAGCGCGGATGCGCTTGCGATCGCCGCGAGCACGATCGCGACCCAGGCCGTGGTCGTGACGAAGAATGAACGGGCTCCTACATTGAAGGTCTGCGGCATGATCGACTGCTCCGGCTCCGGGGCACCACCTGATCCTTGCGCTGCACGCGCGGGCGGTGCTTGCCGTCGATTGTCGGGAACGTTGATGACGCTGTCATTGCAATGCGCCGCGTCGTCCCCCTAGGACATGGGAGTTTCGTGCGATCCTCGCCACACCCGTTCGGGGGGGTCTGAAACGCTCTGTCACCGGCGTGTGACGCTTGTCACAACTCGCCCTGCGCAGCCCTCGGTCGCCTCACACCTCACCCAAAGCGTACGGCGTAGATCATCGGCAGCGTGAGCGAGACGGTCTGCCAATGATCGCCAGCGTCGGCACTGGCCCACAGGCTTCCTGTCGTGCTGCCGATCAGCAGCGACCGCCCGTCCTCTGCGACCGCGAGGCCATGCCGATAGACGAGGTCGTAGCAATCCGATTGTGGCAACCCGTCGCGCAACGTCTCGAAACTCGCGCCGCCGTCGCGCGTGCGGTTGACGATGAAGGCGCCGTCCTTCGGCACACGGCACTGATCAGCGATCGCCGGTACGAACCAGGCCGTGTCGGCATCGGCCGGGTGGACCGCGACGGCAAAGCCGAAGGCCGACACTGGCGCATTCGTCACCTGCTGCCACGAAGCCGCGTTGTCCCCCGAACGCCAGATGCCGCAATGGTGCTGGCACCACAAAACGTCGGGCATCGCGTCGCAACGCACGATCGAGTGCGGATCCTGGATGTTGGGATCGCCGGCACGTTCGGGCGGCACGAAGTCGGCACGCATGCCTTCGGACTGCACAAACCAGTTCGCACCATCATCCCTCGTGACCCAGGCGCCGCCGCAACTGATGCCGACGAGCAGTTCGCCGTCTCGCTGCGGGTGCGGGCAGATCGAATGGATGCCCGGAACGTCGTAGCCCCCGCCAAACCACTCGACGCGTTCGGGCCTTGACCACAGCGCTTCGACAAGCTGCCAGGACTCGCCGCGATCCGACGAGCGAAACAGACCCCCCGGAAGCGTGCCAGCCCAGATCGTGTTGCCGCGTGCGGCGAGCGACCAGATCTGCACCAGCTTCCACGGCACGCCCTCGGCACCCTCCGGCTGCGCAGGGTAGGCCGGCGTGGCAACCTCGGACCAGGTCACGCCGGCGTCCCTTGAAGCATGGACCTTGACGCCGAAGTGTCCGAGGTTCAATGCGGCGAGCATGAAGCCGTCGGGCTGCGGCGGCAGGACCATGCTGACCGGTTCACCGAGAAAGCTGACGCGCTCGATCTGCCAAGTGCCACCAGCCGAACGCATTTCGAAGAGGCCCTTGCGGGTGGCAATCCATGCACGATCGTTCACCGGTGTCCTCCAGTCATCACACGCATCGAAGTTCAGCCCCCTGAAAGCGCCTGCAACACGTGCACCTGACTGTCGGAACCCAAGTCGTCGTCGAGCGCAGTGCGGTCGCGAACGCGCAGGCCGTCGATGAAGACGACGACGTTGGCGCGCAGGTGGGATTGGTCGTCGAGCACATAGCCGCGCAGGCGCGGGTTGAGTTCGAAGGCCGCGTCGAGCGCGGCGCGCAGCGTCACCGCAGGCACGTCGAGTTCAGGCGTCTCCGTGAAGCGCTTGAGCTGCGAGGTGAAGGTCACGCGGGCCATTTGCGGATGATGCCCGCAACCGCCGCCATTTGCCAATCGGCGACCCATCCGATGCGTCGGCAAAAGGTTTCGAGACAATCCATTTCATGTGCAATATACTATTGATATTCTTTCATATGCAAAGAACCATGAGCTCCCCAAGACCGCTTGCTGCACGCGAATCCATGGCGAAGTACTTGCGCTCCCGTCCTTCAGCGCAACCGGACGCGCCGCGCGTATTGACGAAGGCGTTGCTGCGGGCGGCCAGCCTGCTGGACATCGCGCCAGCCGCTCTGGCGCGCATCGTCGGCATCAGCGAGGCAAGCGTCTCGCGCCTGGCGAGCGGAACGCGGCAGGTCACCCCTGACAGCAAGGAAGGTGAACTGGCACTGCTGCTGCTTCGCGTCTATCGATCGCTCGACGCACTGGTTGGCGGCGACGATGGGCAGCGACGCGCATGGATGCAAAGCCCGAACCGCGCGCTCAACGGCAAACCAGCCGATCTGATCCGCAGCGCGGAGGGTCTGGTCGCCGTGGCCTCCTATCTGGACGGCATGCGGGCGGCGGCGTGACGAAGCGCCCGCCGATGCGGGCAGCCTGGTTCGAAAGCGACGTTCACCAACGCAGCGCCCTGCTGTGGCGCGGCGTCGAGGCACAACACCTTGTCGCGACGATGAAACTCGTCGACGGCGCAGCGGAACAGCAACTTCTCGAGGAACTGCTCGAAGCCAGCAAGCCCCCGTTGCCCGCGCAAGGCCAGGGACAGCATTACCTGATCGGGACGCCGTTTCGCTACCGGCCGCGCCATGAGTCGCGCTTTCGCGTCGCCGGTTCACCCGGGCTGTGGTACGGCGCGGAGGCGATCGAGGTCGCCTGCGCCGAGGTCGCCTACTGGAAGTGGCGCTTCCTGAACGACAGCGAGGCACTGCGCGGTCAATCGCTCCACACCCAGCACACCTTCTTTGAAGCGCGTGCGTCGGGTCCGTGCATCGACCTCACGGCGCCACCCTGGTCGGCCTCCGCCGCCGCGTGGACGCATCCGACGCGCTACGCCGATTGCCAGAAGCTGGCGAACGCCGCGCGGGAGCGCGACGTGGCCTGGATCCGCTACAGCTCGGCGCGCAGCAAGCAAGGCGTGTGTGGCGTCGCGCTGACACCAGCGGCACTCACGCTCAAGCCCGGCTTCGCGCAACAGACCTGGAGCTGCAAGACGACGCTTGGCGCGGTGTACCTGCGCCACGAGCACGAGTCGTTCAGCTTCGAGGCCTCGAAGTGGAAGTGAAGCGGCAAAGCCTGCGTTGGTCGAGCATCGTGCGCAAAAGCGCTCGGATGCTGATGCGCGAAAGTGCGCCATGAGCCGTGGCATCGTCTACGCCACGCTCGCGTATGTGGCGTGGGGGCTGTTCCCGCTCTACTTTCGCGAACTCGCCGGCGTCGGTGCGTTCGAGATCGTGCTGCATCGCATCGTCTGGTCGCTCGCCTTCCTCGCGCTGATCCTCGCCTGGATGCGCCACTGGCGCTGGATCGGCCCGCTGCGGCGCCAGCCCATCGTGCTCGCGACCTTCGCTGCCAGCGCGTTGCTGCTCGCCGTCAACTGGACGACCTATGTCTGGGCGGTGACGAACGGACGCGTGATCGACGCCAGCCTCGGCTACTTCATCAACCCGCTGGTGAGCGTCGCGCTCGGCTACTTCGTGCTGCACGAGCGGCCACGCCCCTTGCAATGGGTCGCGGTCGCACTCGCGGCAACGGGCGTGGCATGGCTTGCCGCGCTCGGCCCGAACATTCCCTGGGTCGGCCTGGTGATCGCCGTTTCGTTCGGGCTGTACGGCCTGATGCGCAAAACGGCGCCGCTCGGCGCGCTCGAGGGCCTGACGCTGGAGACGCTGCTCTTGGCGCCGCTGGCCATCGCCGTGATCGCGTGGTGGAGCTGGCGCGGCAGCGGCGGCGTGATGCAGCACGACGCCGCCACCCTCGCCTGGCTGATCGGTGTCGGCCCGCTGACCGCCGTTCCGCTGCTGTGGTTCGCTGCCGGCGCGCGCCTGATTCCGCTCGCGACGCTCGGCCTTCTGCAGTACGTATCGCCCAGCCTGCAGTTGCTGCTCGGCCTGTGGGTTTTTCACGAGCCGCTGTCGGGCGCACGCCTGGTCGGCTTCACGCTGATCTGGATCGCGCTTGCCGTCTTCAGTCTCGAGAGCTGGCGCCACGCGCGGCGGCGCTGACCGCGGCCGGTCGGACGGAAAAAGCTACTTCAGATCGCCCGCCAGGCTCGCGAGCGTCGCCGGATCGATCAGCGTGTGCGCCGGGTAGTTCGTGTGATCGCAGCCCAGCTTGACCTGCGCGCCAGCGCGCACCGCGTCGCTTGCTGCGCTGGGGAACTCGAACCTCACGAAGTGCACCGCCGAAGTCTTTTCGTCGTTCTCGCGCTCGAGGTCTTCATCGGCGATCGCATAAATGCGCGCGTGGCCCTCAACCTCGACGAACAACCGATCCTCGACGCCGATCAGCCGCGCGAGTTCGCGTTTGCGTTCGTGCGGATCGGGATACTCGATCAGCATCGTCGCCTTCCAGTTGCGGCCATCGGGCAAGAGCGCGCCATAGACGTCGATCTCGCTCTGTATGCCCTCCTCGTCGAAGATCTTCTCGATGTGCAGCATCTCCTGGATCTGGCGGCGGATCGTCTGCTCGTCCTCGAATTGAAGCGTCATGTGCTCGCCCAGGCGCACCGTGCGCAGCCGTCGGTGAACGATGAAATCGGCCCGGCTCGACTTGCGAATCTTCGCGTACGCCTCGAGCGTGAGCAGGCTGTCGCGGGTGATGGTCATCTCTATCTCTCCTGTCGGTTCGCGCCGCGCAAGGGCCGCCTTAGGCCAGACCGTAGGCCTTGCGCACAAGACTCAGCGGGTGCGCGAGCGCCTTCGCCGGCGTACCCCCTTCGCGCATGCCCTGGGCAATGTGATGCCCGGCCATCGGGCAATCGCTGCTGATGACGTCGGGCTCGTCCTTGGCCATCGCCTTGAACACCGGTTTACCGATCTTCATCGCGATCGGGTGCGTCAGCGTCTTCACGCCGTAGGTACCCGCGTGCCCTGAACAGCGCTCGACCGTGTTGAGCGTGACATCCACCGTCTGGCCGATCAGCTTGAACATCTCCTCGGTCTTCTTGCCGATCTTCTGCACCCGACCGTGACACGGGATGTGATAGCTGACCTTGCCGAGCGCGGTCTTGAAGTCGGTCTTGAGCAAGCCATCCTTCTGGCGCGCGACGAGGTATTCGAACGGGTCGAACATCGCGTCCTTGACCGCCTGCGTCTCGGCGCAGTCGGGGAACATCAGCGGCAGTTCCTGCTTGAACATCAGCGTGCAGCTCGGCACCGCGGTGAGGATCGCGTAGCCCTCGCGCGCGTACTTTGCGAGTACCGGGATGTTCGCTTCCTTGTGCTTCGCCACCGCATCCAGATCGCCGAGCTCGAGCTTGGGCATACCGCAGCAGCTCTCCTTGTCGACGAGCACGAACGGGATGTCGTTGTGGGCGAGCACCTTCAGAAGGTCATGCCCGATGCCGGGTTCGTTGTAGTTGACATAGCAGGTCGCGAAGATGGCCACCTTGCCGGGCGTCCGCTCGCCATTCATGACGACAGTCGCGACGGCTTTCTCGGCGCTCCAGCGGAAGCGCTGGGTCGCGAGTTCTGGCATCCACGCATCCGGATGCACACCGAGCACACCATCCATCAGCTTGCGCGCGGTACGCGTCTTGTTCACTGCGTTGACGGTCTGCACGACGATCGGGATGCCCGAGAGGCTTCCGTGCACATCGGTCGAGGCAAGAAACTTCTCGCCCATCTTCACGCCGCCCTCTTTGAACTTGATCGCCTTCGCGCGAAGCATGAGGTGCGGGAAATCCACATTCCACGGATGCGGTGGCGTGTACGGGCACTTGGTCATGTAGCACAGGTCGCACAAATAGCACTGGTCGACGACCTTCCAGTAGTCATCCTTCTTGACACCATGCACCTCGCCGTCTTCGGTGGCGTCGATGAGGTCGAACAGGTTGGGGAAGCTCTGGCACAGGCTCACGCAACGCCTGCAGCCGTGGCAGATGTCGAACACGCGTTCCATTTCCTTGAACGCCGATGCCTCGTCGTAGTACTCGGCACCGCGCCAGTCGATCGGATGCCTTGTCGGCGCTTCGAGATTGCCTTCACGTGTCATGGCTTCATCCAATGGAGAACAAGGGGCCGCAGCCCCTTGTTCGGTTGGTTCAACAACGTTCAGTCGGCAAGCGCTTCCAGCGCCTTGACGTAGCGATTCGCGTGAGACCGCTCCGCCTTGGCGAGCGTCTCGAACCAATCGGCGATTTCGTCAAAGCCTTCGTCGCGAGCCTGCTTGGCCATGCCAGGGTACATGTCGGTGTACTCGTGCGTCTCGCCCGCCACCGCTGCAGCCAGGTTCTGACGGCTGGAGCCGATCGGTAGACCGGTTGCCGGATCGCCCACGACCTCGAGGAACTCGAGGTGGCCGTGCGCGTGCCCGGTCTCGCCCTCGGCCGTCGAACGGAACAGCGCCGCGACGTCGTTCTGACCTTCGATATCGGCCTTGTTTGCGAAATAGAGGTAGCGGCGGTTGGCTTGAGACTCGCCCGCGAACGCATCCTTCAAATTCTGTTCGGTCTTCGATCCCTTCAAACCCATGTCGATCTCCTTGAAATGAACGATCCTTCGGCGCATCCGCCATCCCGGCGGGACGCGGCGGACTCGGGGTCAGACCTTACCGCACTCTGCGACGCAAGACCATGCAATCGATCAATGCCACGCATAGCCGGTGGCAATCGACGCGCAAATCCCGATCTCAAGCATCGCTGAGAAGTTTCTGTGCGTGCGCGTGCAGGCGCGACGCCGGATCGGCCAGTTGCTCCAGCACCTCGAGATGGTTTGCTCCTGGCATGCTCTCGCAAACCGGCACCGCGCGTTTGCCCCACGCCGCGCGGATCAAGGCATTCTGGCGCAGGAACTCCTCGCTCTCGCCACCACCGACCACCGCGACCAGCGGGCTGCGCGGCGGCGCGAAGCCCGCAGGGCTGAGCCGGCGAACCGACGCCGGCGTGAGCCGCAAGTCGCACTGCAAAAAAGGGGCCTGGCGCAACGGCTCTAGATCGAACACACCAGAGATCGATAGCGCCGACTTCACCAGCCGCGCCGGAAGCTCTCGCGAGACCGCACGCCAGTCGCAGCACAGCAGCATCGCAGCCAGGTGACCGCCCGCGGAATGACCGGCAACGACGATGCGGGTCGGATCGCCGCCGAAGTCGGCCGCGTTTCGGTGCACCCACGCAAGTGCACGCGTCATCTGCATCGCGATCGTCTCGATGCTCACCACCGGGCACAGCGCATAGTTGGGCACCACGACGAGCGTGCCGCTCTCGACGAACGGCGGCGCGATGAACGAGTGATCGCGCTTGTCCAGCGCACGCCACCAGCCGCCATGAATGAACACGAGCACTGGGCCCAGTCCCGTCGCTCGACCCGTGGGCGCGAACACGTCAAGATTTTCGTTGGGCCCCTCGCCATAGCGCAAATCGAGGTGCGAGCCGGGCCGCTCGCGCGCAATGCGCGATCGCGCAGCCCAGCGTTCGAAGGTCTGCGCGTGGTCCGGGATGCGCGCACGGTTGTTGTACTGGGCATCCAGCCAGGCGGCGTTGCTTCGGCTTCTCATCGTGGGCTCCGGTTGCGGCCTTCAAGCGTAGCCAACATTGCGGGCCGCCGAGACCCTGAGATCGAGCCCGCGATTTGGTAGACTCTGCGCCTGTCGTGGGGGGGTAGCTCAGCTGGGAGAGCGCTGCGTTCGCAATGCAGAGGTCGGGAGTTCGATCCTCCTCCTCTCCACCATCTATCCAGGAAATACGGGCCTTCGCGGCCCGTTTTCTTTTGGGCCCATCATTGGACCCACCTGTCGTCGCAACGCTTGGCGCACTCGTCATGCACTTACCGGCAACAGTTCGCTTCGGACAGTCGCCGGCAGCTTGCTGCGGCGCCTGCCATGCGCTGGGGACGCCTGTCGACGTCCAGGGCAGAGCGACGCCGTGCATCGCTCCCGGAGTACAGCTTGGGATTGCAGCGCCGCGCGCGGGGCCTCAACATCGGGTTTGCCCGGCTTGGGCGAGGGGGTCGGGTGGACGAGCAAAACGCGACAACCGTCGATGTCGATGCCAGCTTCACGCTTGACGAGGCGCTGCTGGCGCAACGCCAGGCGGCCAGCGCTCGCCGACTCTACACGGTGCAAATCCCGGCGTTGCGCGCTGCGGGCTTTGCCATCCTCAGTGTCATCGTGCTGCTGCAGGGTGGCCTCCGACAACCGGCAACCGCGCCGTGGCTGCTGGTGGCGGCGAACATGGGCTACGCACTGTTCGCATGGACCCTGCTGCGCGCAGGCCACCGGCGTGGCGCCAGCGATCGAGTCAGCCTGCTGCTGTTTCATGTCGACGTGCTGGTGTGGTTGCCCAACCTGTATCTGCTCGAGCAGGCCGACCTGTTCTTCGCCTACTTCCTGTTGGTGCGCGTGGTCGACCAGGTCGCCGTTGGCTTCCGGCGTGCGCTGCATTTTGCGTGGGTAGTTTGCCTGGCCTACGTGCTGTACGCGGCGTGGATTGCGCGCTTCGAGCCAGCGCGTGCACTGCTGGCCGAGCGCTCGATCGTCGTTGTCGTGATGCTCATGCTCGGCGTGTACATGGCGCTCACGGGGCTGGTCACCGAGCGGCTGCGAAACCGCACGCGGCAGGCGGTGCGCACCGCGCGCGGGCTGGTCGGGAGCCTGGCGCAGAAGGCGCGCGCCCTCGAGCAGCAGGCTCACGAGCTGAGCCTGGCGCGGGCCCAGGCCGAACAGGCGAGCGAGGCGAAGTCGCGATTCCTGGCCGTCACCAGCCACGAGATTCGCACGCCGATGAACGGCATCCTCGGCAGTACCGAACTGCTGATGGGCACGCCGCTGACGCTGACTCAACAGCGCTACGTGCGCACCGCGCACGGCTCGGCCGCTGCGCTGCTCGCACTGATCGACGACGTGCTGGACCTGTCGCGTATCGAAGCCGGCAAGCTGTCGCTGAATCCCGCCGCGACCGATTTGCGCGCGCTCGCAGCCGAAGCGGTGGAACTGGTGGCGGTGACGGCGCGCGACAAGCCGATCGAGCTGAGCTGCGAAGTCTCGCCCCGGGTGCCGGTGCGCGTACTCGCCGATGCGATGCGGCTGCGCCAGCTGCTTTTGAATCTGTTGCACAACGCGGTGAAGTTCAGCGATAAGGGCCAGGTGAGCCTGAAACTTTCGGTTGTCGAAGAATCGCCGCAGACGCTGCAGCTGCGCGTGGCGGTGCGCGACAGCGGCATCGGCATTGCTGCCGACCAGCTCGATTCGATCTTCGGCGCCTTCAATCAGGTCGACAGCTCGAACACGCGGCGCCACGGCGGCAGTGGGCTCGGGTTGGCCATCGTCAAGCAACTCGTCGACTTGATGGGGGGTTCGGTGCGCGTGAGCAGCCAGCTCGGCGAGGGCTCGGAGTTCACGGTCGTGCTGCCGCTGCACAAGGCGATCGAGGCAGTGGCCGTCGAAGCCGAACCCGCGGCCGATGAATCGCTGCCCCCCTTGTGCGTTCTGGTCGCCGAGGATGACCTCGTCAACCAGATGGTGGTCGAGGAGATGCTCAAGCGCCTGGGTTGCGAGGTGCAGGTCACCAGCAACGGACAAGTGGCACGGGAGGCCGCGGCACGGCAGCGCTTCGACCTGGTGTTCATGGACTGCCACATGCCGGTGCTCGACGGCTACGAAGCTGCGCGCGGTATCCGCTCGGACGAGCAGCCGCACGGCACGCGCGTGCCGATCGTCGCGCTGACAGCGGACTCGCTTGCGAGCGACCGCGAGCGCTGCAAGGCGGCGGGCATGGACGACTTTCTCACCAAACCGGTCGGCAGCACGCAGCTAGCGGCGACCATCGAGCGCTGGACCGGGCGGCGCACCGAGGGCATCCCCACTCGCTGGTAGCTTGCCGGTCGCCGCCGCCCTTGGAACGACGATTGCAAAACGTCGGGACGGGTATCTGTGAAGGTCAGCTGGCGGCGACGACGCTGACTCCACGCTGTCGGCCAGTTCCTGCCATCGGCGACGGGCAGCTTTGTGGAATCTCACGCGGCAATGCTCGTGTAGCACTCCGAAACGGGGCAGCTAAGCTTGGCCCATGCCGAATACGCCGTCGCTGTCAAAGGCCGCCCTGTGGATGGGCGGGTGGTTGTCGTTGATGGTGGTCATCGCCGTCGCCGGGCGCGAGGCGACGCGCGAACTGGCGGTGTTCCAGATCATGGAGTTGCGCTCGATCATCGGCTTCGCGATGCTCTATCCGCTGCTGCATGCCAGCGGCGGTCTGGCGGCAGTGCGCACCTCGCGGCCGCGTCAGCACATGGCGCGCAACGTCGTGCACTATGCAGCGCAATACGGCTGGTTCGTCGCGCTGACGATGATCCCGCTGGCACAGGTGGTAGCAATCGAATTCACCATGCCGATCTGGGCAGCGCTGCTGGCGGTGGCGTTCCTGGGCGAACGCATGAACCGGGGCAAGACGCTGGCCATCGCGCTGGGGGTGTTTGGCGTCGGGCTGATCGTGCGTCCGGCGGCCACGGGATTGAGCGCGGGCCAACTGATTGCGCTGTCGGCTGCAGTGGGCTTCGCGGTGTCGGTGATCATGGTCAAGTCGTTGACGCGCAGCGACAGTGCGCTGACCGTCATCTTCTGGATGCTCATCTGCCAAAGCCTGATGGGGCTGATTCCCGCCGTTGCCGTGTGGCGCTGGCCGTCGCTCGTCACTTGGGGGTGGGTGCTCGTCATTGCCTTCTGCGGCACCTACTCGCACTACTGCATGGCGCGGGCGATGCAGCATGCCGACGCTACCGTCGTGGTGCCGATGGACTTTCTGCGAGTGCCATTGACCGCGCTGGCCGGCTGGCTGGTGTACGAAGAGCGGGTGGATCTGTTCACCGTGGCCGGCGTGACCCTGATACTGGCCGGCAACCTGTTGAACTTGCGGCGCACGACGCCAACGCGCGCGGCGGCATCACCTTAGCAAGCGATTCCACAGGGCATTGCGCCCGTTGTGGTCGCGAACTGCAATTGAACATCCGAGGGGCCGCACGTCCGAATCGGGTTTTCAACAGAATAGGCCATCAGCTGTCGCTCGTGAGCAGCAACTTTCCGGCGAGCCGGTGCCAGGTTCGAGATCCGCCCCTGGGCTTGGGGGCGGGGCACACCGAAGGACACTTCGACATGATCGACAAGATCTTTCCAAACGCCGCCGCGGCGCTTGCCGACGTGGCCGATGGCGCCACAGTGATGATCGGCGGATTCGGCACCGCCGGCCTGCCCAACGAGCTGAGCGAGGCGCTGCTCGAGCAAGGCGCGCGCGAGCTGACGATCGTCAACAACAACGCCGGCAACGGCGACAGCGGGCTCGCTGCGCTGCTCGCCGCGGGCCGCGTCCGCAAAATCATCTGCAGCTTCCCGCGCCAGACCGACAGCCATCACTTCGACCGTCTCTACCGCGCCGGCAAGATCGAGCTCGAACTGGTGCCGCAGGGCAACCTCGCGGAGCGCATCCGCGCTGCAGGCGCGGGCCTCGGCGGCTTCTTCACGCCCACCGGCTACGGCACGGAGCTGGCCAGGGGCAAGGAGGTGCGCGAAATCGACGGACGCATGTACGTGCTCGAGTCGCCGATCCATGCCGACTTCTCGCTCATCAAGGCCGAGCGCGGCGACCGCTGGGGCAACCTCGTCTACCGCATGACGGCGCGCAACTTCGGCCCGGTGATGGCGATGGCCGCCCGCACGACGGTGGCGACGGTGCACGAAGTAGTGGAGCTCGGCGCACTCGACCCCGAAACAGTCGTCACGCCGGGGCTCTTCGTGCAGCGCGTGGTGCGCGTCGAGCGCGTGCGCACCAGCGCGGGCGGATTCAAGACCGCGGCTTGACGACGAAGGAGAACGCCTTGGACACCTACCGACGCTGGACACGCGAACAGATGGCGCAGCGCGTGGCACGCGACATCCCCGACGGCGCGGTCGTCAACTTGGGCATCGGCCTGCCGACACTCGTGGCCAACCACCTGCCGGGCGCCGGCGACGATCGCGAGATCGTCCTGCACAGCGAAAATGGCATTCTCGGCATGGGTCCGGCGCCGCTACCCGGCGAGGAGGACTACGACCTCATCAACGCCGGCAAGCAGCCGGTGACGTTGCGTCCCGGCGGCTGCTACTTCCACCATGCCGACAGTTTCGCCATGATGCGCGGCGGGCACCTCGACATCTGCGTGCTCGGCGCCTTCCAGGTCTCGGCCACTGGGGACCTCGCCAACTGGCACACCGGCGCGCCGGACGCCATCCCTGCAGTGGGCGGCGCGATGGATCTCGCCATCGGCGCCAAGCGCACGCTCGTGATGATGGAGCACTGCACCAAGTCCGGTGAAAGCAAGATCGTGCCGCAATGCAGCTACCCGCTGACCGGCATCGGCTGCGTGAGCCGCGTCTACACCGACCTGGCCGTGATCGACCTCGGGCCGAAAGGCGCCACCGTGGTCGAGATGTGCGAGGGGCTGACGCTGGTGCAGTTGCAGTCAATGACGGCCGTGCCGCTACTCGAAGGTCGGTGATGACGGACACCCCGAGCTTCGGCCGGGCCGATCCTCCTTCTTGAACAGCGCGAGCCGACGGCTCACGCGTTCATGGTCAAGACTCAGCGCTTCGAAGCGCTACGCAACAGCAGCGACGGTCATGAACGGGACCGGTGTCGACCGCTGCTGTGCGTGATGAACCTGTTGGCTGTCTCGGAGTCGAGAGCGTGCCACCACGCTGGAACCCCTGCCGGCCGGCTTTCACTCATGGCGCAGTGCCACGATCGGGTCCATCTGCGCCGCGCGTCGGGCCGGGAAATAACCGAACAGCACGCCGATACCGGCCGAGAAGATGAACGAAAGAAAGTTGATCGTCGGATCGAACAGATAGGGCACGCCCATCACGCCGGCCAGCACGAACGAAGCGCCGGTGGCGATGACGATACCGATCAGGCCGCCGAGCGCCGCCAGCACCACCGCCTCGATCAGGAACTGCAGCAGCACCTCGCGTTCCAGCGCGCCGATGGCGAGGCGCAGGCCGATCTCGCGCGTGCGCTCGGTCACGCTGACCAGCATGATGTTCATGATGCCGATGCCACCCACCAGCAGGCTCACCGCGGCGACCGCGCCGAGCAGCGTCGTCATCACCTGGGTCGTGCCCGACAGCGTCTCGGCGAGTTGCTGCGTGTCGAGGATGTTGAAGTTGTCGTCGTCGCCGTCGGCGAGCTTGCGGCGCTCGCGCAGCAACTGACGCAGGCTCGCCTTCAGGCGGGTACTGTCGCTGCCGTCCTCCATCGACACCAGCAGCGTCGCGACCTTCAGGTTGCCGGTAACGCGCCGCTGCAACGTGCGCAATGGCACCAGCACGGTGTCGTCCTGGTCGTTGCCCATCGCGGCCTGGCCCTTGGACGCGAGCACGCCGATCACCTCGCACGAGAACTGCTTGATGCGAAGTTGATCGCCCAGGCCGCGCGTGTCGCCGTAGATCTCCCGCCGTACCGTCTCGCCGACGATGCAGACCGCGGCGCCCGCACGTTGTTCGGCGTCCGTGAACGCGCGACCGCTGCTGAGTTTCCAGTTGCCGGTGTCGAACCAGGCATTGCTGCTGCCGGTGACGGTTGTGGCCCAGTTGCGCCCGTTGGCGACCACGGTGACGCCGGCCCGGCCTTCGGGCGCGGCCGCGGCCACGCCGCCGATCTGGGCCAGGATCGCCTCGGCGTCGGCCTCATTGAACGACGGGACACCGGCTCCGCCACCGGGGCCACCGGGGCCTTGGCGCTGGCCCGGGCGCAACATCAGCAGGTTGCTGCCGAGGCTTGAAATCTGCGTCTGCACGGCCTGTGTGGCGCCGTTGCCCAGCGTAACCATCGTGATCACCGCGCTGACGCCGATCACGATGCCCAGAATCGTCAGGAACGAGCGCAGCAGGTTGCGCCGGATTGAACGCAGCGCAAGGAACAAGGTGTTCAGGAACATCAAGCGGGCCCGGCGCTGGGCACTGGCGCGACGTCCGAGGAAGTTGCTCCGCTCGGGTGCGGGTTCGGCACGTCACTTTCGATGCCGCCGTCGACGAAGCGGACCATGCGTCGCGCGTAAGCCGCCATGTCGGGTTCGTGGGTGACCATCAGCACGGTGATGCCGTGATCGGCGTTCAAGCCGCGCAGCAGTTCCATGATCTCGCGGCTGCGCTCGGTGTCGAGGTTGCCGGTCGGCTCGTCGGCCAGCAGCACGGCCGGTTCGGTGACGATGGCCCGCGCAATGGCCACCCGCTGCTGCTGCCCGCCGGACAGTTCGGCTGGCGTGTGCCGTTCCCAACCGTCCAGGCCCACCGCCTTGAGCGCCGCGGCTGCGGCGGCGCGCCGCACGCTCGCGCTCTCGCCGCGGTAGAGCAGCGGCAGTTCCACGTTCTCCTGCGCCGATGTGCGGGCGAGCAGGTTGAAGCCCTGGAACACGAAGCCCAGGTAGCGTCGGCGCAGCCGCGCGCGCTGGTCGCGCGACAGCGCTTCGACGTGAGCGCCGTGGAACAGGTACTGTCCCGCGGTGGGCGTGTCGAGGCAACCGAGGATGTTCATCGCAGTCGACTTGCCCGAACCGCTCGGCCCCATGATGGCGACGAATTCGCCGGCATCGATGTCGAGATCGATGCCCTTCAATGCCATCAACTCGGCCTGGCCGCTGCCATAGACCTTCGTCACGCCGCGCAAGCGGATCAGCGCGGTGCTCATTTCGCGGCGGCGATCTTCTGGTCGGTGATCACCTGCATGCCGGGCCGCAAATCGCCGCCCACGATCTCGGTCATGCGGCCGTCGCTGATGCCGGGTGTGACGGCCACCGACATGGCCGTGCCACCGCCCCCCTCTGGCAGCACCCAGACTTGGCGCGCCGCCGCGGTGCTGGCCCCGGCTGCGGCCGGGCTGCGCGTCCGGGTGCCAGGCATGCGCGGCATCAGGCTCGAGACGATGCCGCCGCTGGCCGGCGGCTTGCCGGCTGCCGCTGCTGTGCTGGGCGTGAAGCGCAGCGCGCTGTTGGGCACCAGCAGCACGTCGCTGCGCTGCGTGGCCGTGATCGTCGCGGTAGCCGTCATGCCGGGGCGCAGGCTGAGGTCGGCGTTGTCCACGTCGAGGTAGGTCAGGTAGGTCACCACGTTGTCGGTGATCGTCGAGCCGAAGCCCACCCGAGTGACGCGGGCCGGGAACTTGCGGCTCGGGTAGGCACTGACGGTGAAGCTGGCGTTTTGCCCCACCGCCACCGAGCCCACGTCGGCCTCGTCGACGTAGACCCACAGGCGCAGCTTCCTCAGGTCCTCGGCGAGGGTGAACAGCGTCACCGCCTGGAGCGAGGCCGCCACTGCGTTGCCGGGGTCGACGCTGCGCGTCAGCACCACGCCGTCACCGGGAGAGCTGATCGACGCCTTCGAGAGGTTGATCTCGTCGGTGGACAGCGCCGCCTGCGCGTCCTTCACGCCGGCGCGAGCGCTGGCATCGTCGGCTACCGCGCGGGCCAGAGTGGCGCGACCGCCGTCGAGCTCGGCCTTGGAAGGCACCTTGCCGCCCGAGAGCACAGCCACTTCTTCGAGCCGCGCCAGCGCGGCCTTGGCCTCCTTGATGGTGGCCTCCGTCTGCGCGACCTTGGCGGTCGCGGCGGCCAGCGCGGCGCGCGAGCGCAGGATCTGGTCGTGCAGCTTGGCGGTATCCAGGATCACCAGCACCTGGCCCTTCTTGACCGGGTCGTTGACGTCGACGTTGACCTTCAGCACCGTGCCCGAGAGCTCGCTGCCGATGTTGATCGAGCGCGTCGGCTGCAGGGTGCCGTTGGCGGTAACCGCCAAGGTAAGGTTGCCGCGCGCCACCGTCTGCGTCGTGTAGCTCGGTGCGGCGCGAGCTGTCTGGCGCATCTGCCAGGCCCAAGCGCCGGCGCCGGCCACCGCCAGCAGCAGCACGCTGCCCCAGAAAAGCGGGCGGCGGTACCAGGCGCGTGAGGCCGGCTCGGCCAGCAAGGTAGCGAGGTCGATGTCGGCGTCGGGCGTCGGCGCGGCCTCGATGCGGGGAGTCGGGTGGGCAGGCGACGGGGTCATGAGCGAGGAGGAGTGATGTGGTTGGCAGTGGTGCCTGGCACTGTGTCGTCGCCGTCGGGGCGCCAGCCACCGCCGAGCGCCTTGTACAGGCGTACGTGGTCGGCGCCGAGATCGGTGGTGGCGAGGACCACCCTGTCCTGCGTGCTGAGTTGGGTGCGCTGGGTGTCGAGAACGGTCTGGAAGTCGATCAACCCGCTGCTGTAGCGCTGCTGCGCCAGGAGTGCGGCGTTGCCCGCGGCGTCGGCCGCGCGCTGCAGGTAGAGCAGTCGTTCGCGGTCGCCGCGCAGCGCGACCAATGCGTCTTCAACGTCCTTCAGTGCGGTCAGCACCGTCGACTCGTAGGCGGTGCGGGCCTGGTCCAGCGCCGCCTGCTGCGCCTGTACCTGTGCCACCAAGGCACCGCCGTCGAACACCGGCATCGACACGCTCGCCAGCAGCGCGCCGATGGCGGCAGAGCCCCCGGTCAGTGCGCCCAGCGTCAACCCGTACAGGCCGAGCGAACCGCCAAGTTGAAAGTTCGGCATGCGCGCCGCGTCGGCCTGGGCCACACGGGCGATGGCGGCGGTGACCTGGCTTTCAGCGGCACGCACGTCGGGGCGCTGGCGCAGGGTTTCGGCGGGGATGCTCAGCACGAGGTTGTCGGCGGCCTGAGGCACCGGCGCGGAGGCGGCCAGCAGCGCTGTCAAGGCGGCCGGTGGCTGGCCGGTCAGCACTGCGAGCGCGTGTGCGTTCTGTTCGATCGTGATCTGAAGGACCGGCAACTGCGCGCGTGTTTGTTCGGCCGCCGACATGGCTTGCTCTGTTTCGAGCGAGGTGACCAGGCCAGCTTGCTGACGCCACTGCGTGATCTGCAAGGTCTCGAGCTGGCTGGCAAGGTTGCTCTGGGCGATCGCGAGCCCGGCTTGGGCGCCGCGGAGCGTGATGTAGCCGAGCGCCACCTCGGCGGCGATCGACACCTGCACGTCGCCCAGGCTTGCGGCGCTGGCCCGTGCGCTGGCTTCGCTGGCGTCGAGCGCACTGCGGTTGGCACCGAAGATGTCGAGCTCCCAGCTCGCGTCCAGACCAGCCTTGTAGGCGTTGCCCGTCACCTGCCCGCCGCTGCGGCCACGCTGGGCAGATGCGGTTGCGCCAACCGTCGGCAAGAGCGCGGCGGCCGAGACATCACGCTGGGCTCGCGCCTCGCGCAACGCGGCCTCGGCACCCCGCACACTGGTGTTGGCCCGCAGTGCCTGGGCCACGAGGCGGGCCAGCAGCGGGTCGTCGAATCGCAGCCACCACTGTGCAAGCGATGCAGATCCAGATCCGGCCACGGTCGGGTTGCCGCTGTCGGACCATGCCGCTGGCACGTCGATCGCGACCGGCTCGCCAGGTTTCGGTGAGACCGTCGCGCAGCCGCACAGGGCCAGCGTCAGGCACCCGACGGCCCACAGGGAATGCGCAGCGGCATGGTGGCCGTCAGCGCGGAACATCGGCATGGCTCAAGCAGGTGACAGGCGGCATCCTCTCAATGTGACGGCGGCGAGTGCCGGTGATTTCTCCCTCGGCTTAAGATTTGTAAAGCCCGAATTCGCACAGCTCATTGATCGTGATCGAAGGCGATGCGGACGGCCGGCAAGGCCTGGGGCATCGTCGGGTTCTCGACGGAGATCGGGACATTCCGGCCGGCGTCTAGATCGAACCTTTGGCCAGCATCGTCTGTCCGGGCGACGTTTGCCGGTCTGCTTCGGAGGAAACCCCTTGCCCGATTGGCCCTCTCTCCGTCGTAGCTTGCGTGCCGTCGCCTGCCGGGTCTGTGCGGTGGGATACCAAGCGCTGCATCTCGCATGTAAAGAGAAGTTTTCGTTGAATGCCCGCGGCTGGTGTGCGGCACCGCACCGAACGCCGTTATCGACCGTGCCATGCTGCAGAGCGTTGGCCTACCGGCCAGGACATGGGCCCTCGCGGCGAATCGTCGCGCGGCGGTGCATGCAGGAGCTTTTGCAGGAACTCCGCGCGTGAGAAAGCCTGGATTCCATTTGACGGACACTGCCGACTCGTTTTCGATCCTCCTCCCACCAAATGAAAACCATACCGAGCGAGGCGTCGTCGAAAGCCTCGGGACTCCAGCAAGGACTTCAAACGTCGGCTCGCCGCGCTTCAGGTGGATGTGAAGTCGGCCGAGTCCAAGCTGGACGAGATGAAGCAGGCGGATGCCGCCCGCAAGAAGGAATTCGAAGCCAACGTCATCCAGGCGCAGCGGCATGAGTAGCCTGGCCACGGTCCGAACCACCGAGAACCGCAGCACCTGACCATGCGCCGCCATTCCGAACAACACCGCAGCGACCGGATCGGCTGGTTGCGCGCCGCAGTGCTGGGCGCCAATGACGGCATCGTGTCGACAGCGAGCCTGGTGCTCGGCGTCGCCGCAGCAGGCACCGAGCACCGGACCATCCTGCTGACCGGTGTCTCAGGGCTGATCGCCGGCGCCATGTCGATGGCGGCGGGTGAATTCGTTTCCGTTCATTCACAGGCGGACACCGAGAATGCCGATCTGTCGCGGGAGCGCGCCGAGTTGAAGCGCGACGCGGCGGGAGAGCAGCGCGAGCTGGCCGGCATCTATGTCGGCCGTGGTCTGGACCCGCAGCTTGCCGATCAGGTCGCCAGCCAGCTGATGGCCCATGACGCGCTGGGTGCGCACGCGCGCGACGAACTGGGACTGTCGGACACGACCGCCGCGCGTCCGATCCAGGCGGCCTGGGCCTCCGCGGCCAGCTTCTCGGTCGGTGCAGTGTTGCCGATCGCCGTCGTCGCTATGGCCTCGGCCGCGAACATGATTCTCTGGGTGTCGGTGTCGTCGCTGGTTTTTCTGGCCGCACTGGGCGCGCTCTCGGCCCGGGCCGGCGGAGCCCGGGTGTGGACCGGTACTTGGCGCGTGGCATTCTGGGGTGCCGTCGCCATGGGCGTCACCGCAGGCGCTGGCGCCCTGTTTGGCGCGGTGGCCTGAACATAAGAAGTCGGTGGCAGCATGCGAACTAGCCCACTTGGCTGCCAAGCGCGATCCGGCGCGTGAACCTCTCAACAACCAGATTCCCCTGTCAACTGAGCACGGGCGTCGAGTGATGCAACCATGACCGCCTTGCAGCTTCTGGCCTACATCTGCGCTGCGCTGCTGTTTCAGGTTGCCGCAGGTGCCGCTGTGATCGTTTGGCGCAGGCATGCCCAGGCGGCCCGGACTCCGCGGCTCGAAGATGCTGTGGTTCGTGCGGGTTCCGCAGGCGCGTGGTCGGGGTGGCGCGAGTTTCGTGTGGCGCGCCGCCACTACGAGGATGCCGCGACGAGCCAGTGCTCCTTCCACCTGCAGCCCGTCGACGGTGTACCCCTTCCTGAATTCAAGCCGGGCCAGTACCTCACCTTCTCGCTGCAAGTGGGCGAAAGAACAAAGGACGCAACAGGTGCGGAGCGCAACCTCACTCGGTGCTACTCGCTCTCGGACCTGCCGGATCCTGCGAACTATCGAATCACAGTCAAGCGCATGCCACCGCCGGCAGGTCGATCGGATCTGCCACCGGGGGCGTCGTCCAACCACTTTCATGACCGAGTGCAGGAGGGTGATGTCCTCAAGGTGAGAGCACCTTCGGGCCACTTCTTCATCGATCCTGATGCGGCCGTTCCGGCCGTTTTCATTGCCGGCGGCATCGGGATCACACCCATGATGAGCATGTTGCGCTGGTGCCTCGCCAAGCAGCCCGAGCGCGCGGTTCACCTGTACTACGGCGTGCGCAACAGCACCGATCAAGCCTTCAAGGCGTTGCTGGAAGAACTGGCAGCTTCGCATCCGGCCTTCCGACTCCACGTGGTCTACAGCAAACCTGGGCCCGAAGACGTTCAGGGCCGCGACTATCAGCACGTCGGGTACATCGATCTGAGTTTGCTGCGCAGCAGCCTTCCGCATGGCCGGCTCCAGTTCTATGTCTGCGGGCCGCCGCCGATGATGCAGAGCCTGGTGCCCGCGCTGCGCGGGTGGGGCGTCAACGAACACGACATTCACTTTGAAGCTTTCGGTCCGGCGTCGGTGCGGCCCGCCGGGCCGGCGACGAACGAACCCTTGGCTGACCCGTCGACGTCGTTCGAGATCCGGTTCGATCGTTCAGGTCGCACCCTTGTGTGGGAGGGGCAGGACGCCAATTTGCTCGACTTCGCGGAGCGCCATGGCGTGGCGGTGGACTCGGGCTGCCGGTCCGGCAGCTGCGGCACCTGCGAAACGACACTCGTCTCGGGCACGGTTCACTATGCCGACAAGCCCGACTACGACATCGCCCCGGGACATTGCCTGCTGTGCGTCGGCAAGCCTCGGTCGGCCTTGGTGCTCGACGGCATGAGCGCGATGCAAGCACGACTGTTCAGCCGCGAAGTGGTGCCGTTCTATCTGTCGCTGATCGCGCTCGGCGCGGTGGCGCTGCTGTGTGATGCCGCGCTGCACCTGCTCGATGCCGTCTGGGTCGGCCGTTGGCTTGGAATCCCCGGCACCTTGCTGATCCTGGGCTCGTTGGGCTATTCGCTGCGCAAGCGCAAGTTGATCCGCTCAGGTCGGCCCGCCACGTTGCTTCGCCTGCACGAGTACATGGCCTGGGCCGGATCCTTGCTGGTGCTGGTGCACGCCGGCATCCACTTCAATGCGATCCTGGGCTGGCTGGCCGTTTGGGCGATGCTGATCAACGTGGCCAGCGGACTGACCGGCAAGTTCCTGCTGGAGCGCTCCCGGCGCCGCCTCGAAGCCGCGCGGCAGAAGATGCGCGAACAGGGCCTCTCGGCCGAGCAGCTTGCCGAACGCACCTATTGGGACAGCCTGACCTTCGACGCCGTCAAGCAGTGGCGCTCGGTGCACTTCCCGATCACGCTGGCCTTTGCCGTCCTGGCTTTGGCCCACATCGTTGCTGAGTTTCTCTTCTGGGGCTGGCAATGAAAGGCCGCTGGTTGTGGGTCGTGATCGTCGCCAACCTGCTGGTGCTGATAGCGCTCACGTTCGTTTACCCGCACCTGATGGTGAGCCCGGGCCCACTCATGCCCGAACATGCAGCCCTTGCCACGGATTGTTTTGCCTGCCACGCCCCCTTGCGCGGTGCGAGCGCCGATCGGTGCATCACCTGCCACGCGCTGCCGGACATCGGTCTGCGCACGACCAAGGGGGTGGCGATCAAGGCGGTATCGGCTGCCGGTGCAACTCGGCTGAAGACATCGTTCCACCAGGAACTGACCGAGCAGAACTGCGTTGCCTGTCACAGTGACCATGCCGGTCCCAAACTGACCCAGCGCAGCCGCAAGCCGTTCTCGCACGCCTTGCTGCGGGTAGAGACGCGCGACCGCTGCGAATCGTGCCATGCGGCACCCCGCAACGACATGCACGAAAAGCTGAGCATCGGCTGCGTGCAATGTCACAAGGCCGAGGCCTGGACACCAGCGAGCTTTGACCATGCGGCGCTGCCTGCGGCCGAACTGGCGCGCTGCGAGACCTGCCACAAGGCGCCGACCGACACCCTGCATCGCCAGATGAGCGGCAACTGCGGGCAGTGCCACACACCCAAGGCGTGGAAGCCGGCCACTTTCGAGCACGACAAGTTCTTCGTTCTCGACAAGGACCACAACGCTTCCTGCGCGACCTGCCACATCGGCGCCGACTACCGTCAGTACACCTGCTATGGCTGCCACGAGCACACGCCGGCCAATGTGCGTCGCAAGCACGTCGAGGAAGGCATCCAGAACTTCGAGAACTGCGTGGAATGCCACCGCAGTGCGGGCGGGGAGCGAGAGGGCGAGGGGTCCCGTGAGGGCGGGAAAGATCGGAAGCGTGGCAAGCGCGACTGAATGCGCTGACTTGAGGAAGGCTGCGGCAGCAAGTGCCAATGTTCGCCATCGCACCGACAGGTGTGCTGAAACAAGCGATGGTCGCGACTGGGTTGCTCTACGGTGACCAATCAATTGGAGGTTGCCTCGCATGAACAAGCGCACTAAGCGTTCTCTTTTCGCCGTCGCCATGGCCGCGTTGGCGGTGGTGGGGGGCTGCAGCAAGTCGCCGGAGGAACCAGCAACGCCTCCGGTGGCTTCTGCAGCCGTTGGCAATGTCTCGGACATCGACGTGACCGAGCATGTGAAGACGGCCCTGCTTCAGAACGAATCGCTCAAGGGCTTCGATATCAGCGTCGTGACGCTCAAGGGTGATGTGCGGCTGATCGGAGTGCTCGACAGCCAGGCGCAGATCGACGAAGCGATCAAGATCGCGCGTGCCTCGGACGGTGCTCACACCATTCACGACGAACTCACGATCAGGAACTAGAAGCAACGATGTTCAGGCCCTCGGTCCGCACTGTTAGTGCCGTTGCGCTGTCTCTTTCGGCGTTGGCAAGTGCGTCGGGTTCAGCGCTGGCAGAAGCCCCTTCCGCCATGGTGCAATCCCGGGGAGAACTGCTGTACACGACACACTGCATCGCCTGCCACACGACAGAGATGCATTGGCGCGACAACCGTTCAGCCAGCAACTGGGTGGACCTGACGGCTCAGGTGCGCCGTTGGCAAGCAGCGGCTTCATTGTCGTGGAGCGCGAGCGACATCCTGGACGTGTCCCGTTACCTCAACGACAGCATCTATCACTTCGAGCAGACAGGCGACCCGGCCGCTTCGTCGAGTCGGGCTGGCAATAGAGCGCAGGAACCCCCGTCGAAGAGGCAGATCGCCGCCCCTTCGGGATCGCTTCGCGGCTAGCCCTTCTGCAATGCCTTCAGGCTTGCCGCCGCTTCCCGCTTCCCCATCGACCTCAGACGCGCGATCGCCGGCAGATACGTGGCTCGCGGCCGCGTGGTGCCGGATTCCCAGTTGTAGATCGACTGTGAGGACGTCTCCACCAGGAGCCCGACCTCGTGCGCCGAGAGCCCGAGGCGTTTGCGTTGTGCGGCCAAGCCCTTGGCGCTGAACCGCAGCTTTGTCGCGTCCGACGTCTTCGGCCCCGCCGACGGTTGCTTCGCACCGCTCTTGCCGAGCCGCTTCAGTTCCGATTCCAACGTCTGCACACGCCGCTTGAGCGCGGCGATCTCGGAGCGGTAGGTATTGACAGCCTTCTTCAGGCTTGCCGTTTCGGTGCGAACTTCCTTGCGCGCAACGCGGGAGATTTCGCTCTTGAGGACGGATGCAATGTCGGGCATGCGCCATTGTGAGCGAATATTGAGCATGGAGCCACGAACAAACCGAACCCGTGGCTATTCGGGGGGAGCGACCCGCCCCGCGAGCGAATCGTCGTCAGGCCGG
>CAWBXT010000010.1:0-245163 GCA_963792765.1 uncultured beta proteobacterium
CGAAGGGTTAGGCCGTTCCGAAAATCCAACCATGCAAGAGCCTGCCCGGTGCGAACGCAAACCCACCTGCAATGAGTATGGCGCCAACATAGAGAGTGACCATGGACTCCTTATGAGTCTTGATGTCGCCCCTGCGCGCCGCCAAGTAGGCCTTTGGTGCTGCGTAGATGGTCAGAATGCACAGCATATGTATGAAGCCAAAGTGCCCAAGGATGCTAGGCCCTACCTGGGCAGGCATGAACAGAGCAACGGTGGCAGTAACGATCATTAGCACCAAGTAGATTCGACCAAGGATTCTGTGAACAGGAGTTCCCTTCGGTCGCGCCAACTGATATGTGCCGATCACGAATGCCGGCAGCACGGTTGCGAGGTGAGCGTACGCAAGATCTTCGTATTTCATGTTGAGTCGGACCAGTGCGTATAAGCCGAGAGCCAGGTGCGGTGCCGTTCGAGCACCGAAGGGCCTAACGTTCGAGCTAAGCGGGTGACGACAGCGGGCCTGGTGGACTGCCTTGGCGCTCCGCTTGAGCGTGGGGTTAGGCGTCACTCAACGAGCGCTGGGCATTGAAAGTGGTCTTAGCCGTCGGAGGCGCTCTTAGCGTTTGCTGAACAACGCAGCAGCGCTCTGCGGCAACTTGAAGCTTCTGCAGCAAGTCGGGTGCTGTTCCTTCTCTGACTGCGTAGTTGACGTCGCAGGATATTGCTTGGAATCCAACGGGCACCTTGGCATCCATTGCCATCGTTCCACGTACGTCCGCAGTAGCGGTAACCGTGACCTCGAGGTGCGTGAGCTCAACGCTGAGTAGGTTGGCTACCATGCGGAAGGCCGAGTCTTGACAGGCGGCCAAGGCTGCGCAGAGCATGTCTCCGGGGGTCGGAGCGTCGTGTGGCCCGCCGACTGCCGCATGTGTACCGATTGGCACAACAACTCCGCATCCGTCCATTGGCTCTACTCTGGAGCGAAACGGGTCAGTAGGCGAGTTGCCACAGGTGCGTGCATGGTCTGTTACTACAGCTTGATCCGGCGAAGCCCTGTACATAGCTTTCAGGGGTTTCTGCGCGGAGTAGACGGTGGGTTCCATGGCGGACTCCAGGTGCTTTGGTGACGCCTAACGGTTGAGATGAGAGGCTTGACCCGGCTTGCCGGGGCAAGTCGTCTCGATTGAATGGTTAGGCCGCATTCTCAGCGAAGCTCCTTGCGAACCACCAACTTTAGACCCGACCAGATGTCTGTGACGGCGCAGACCTTGATATCTACGAACCCAAGCGGCAACGCCAACTCGCGGATGGTGTTTTCTGTGATAGTGGTTGGAACCTTGGCTGACTTCTTCGGCCAGGAGATCCATAGCGCTGCGTCGGGCTTCAGCTTCTTGCGTAAGGGCTCAGAACCTTTGCCAGTTCTTCTCTCTGCGTGGCAAAGGCGTGAGCGATATCTACCTTTGAATCGGGTTGAGTGACAAACACCACGGCTGGTGGGAGCGGGGCCAACAGGCTTTCGTACTCCTTCGGCGCTTCAATCGTCAGGACTCTATGTGCCTCTTTGATGCCGAGCTTCTTGGAAAGCGGCGTTACAGAGTAACCGGCGGTGATTGAGGTTTCCATGCGGCCTAACGTTCGACATGAGCGGCGGCACAAAGGCGACGCCTTTGCGACGTCCGCTCGATGGAGGGGTTAGCCGTCACGGGCGAAGCGAGCGCGTTCACAGGCGGACGAGCCCCCAGAACACAAGCGCCGCCGCGCCCAGAACAACGGCGAAGAGCGTAATGCTCACGCCGCTGCCAAAGGAAGCAACGATCAAGACACTAGCCGCGAGAAGGGCCGCGGCAAAGAGCACTAGCGCGGTAGAGATTGGCGTTATGTACTGCCCTTGCCACCCGACGAGCGACACAGCCAAGCCGAAGCAGAACCCGGCCACCACTTTGGCCGGAAACGGCGCGGCGCCGCTTGCAACTAGCGGACCTGCCGCAGCCCCGAGCAGTGGCAACGCTCGCAACAGCCACCGTGAGCGAGCCGCCTGCCGAGGCGACGAATGCTTCATGTGATGGCTAACGTTTGAGCTGAGGCGCGAGCGCCGGGATGGCGCTTGGCCCGCCGGACGGATGATGGACCACACCGGGAGGCGGGCCAAGTGCCATCCCGGTGCTAGTCGGCTCCAGCGAAGGGTTAGCCGTCATTTCGAGGTAGCGCGTACACCAGCTCCGTGCAGGGTTCGCCACGGAACACAACGCGACGGCTCTCGATGAACTCGAAGCCAAGACGCTCCAGAAGGCGAACGCTAGGCAGGTTGCGTTCGTCGGTGACGCCCAGGATTCGTGCGACGCCGGTGGCGCAGAACATCAAGTGCAGCGCTTCCCGGACGGCGCTGCCCGCGATGCCACGACCCTGCGCGGACGGCTCGAGCGTGAAGCCAACCTCTGCGCTGCTTCCGTCCTCGGACAGGTACATGCCGATGTCGCCGACCAGGCGATCGGACGCCGTATCGGCGATGCCAAGCTGTACCCAATGACCGGCGACGAACAACGGAGCTTGGCTTACCTCGTCGAGGAACTTGAGCGAGTCTGACTCGGACATGGGAGACCATCCCTGATAGCGGCCGAGTTCAGGAATACCGCGGTAGGCTTGAAACGCCTCGCAGTCGGAGGTCCGCATGCGCCGAAGGCGCCCACCGGGAAACTCGCGGGGCAGCACTGTCTCTTGCATGACGGCTAACGTTCGAGCTAACGGGGCGACGACGGTGGGATGGCACCCCCAAGCCACAGAATAATGCGAACCGCACTGTGGCCTGGGCCTGGTGGCCCGCCGTTGGCGCGGAACTTGCACCGCTTTAGTTGACACATGTTTGCTGGGCCTCATTGCGCCGGCTGTGTGAGGCGCTGCGCGACGGAGAAGACGTTCTCGACGAAGAACAGCGTGACCGGCTCGAACAGTGCTCCGATGTGGTTGAGCCGGCTTCCGGCCGCGAAGACGAGTGCGAAAAGTAGTGCCAGCGCGGCGTAGCTTGCAGCGTTCGCTGTTGCGACAACACGCAGCGTCTTCGTCTTGCTCGCATTGTCGACGAACGGCAGCAGGCATCGCCACTCGATTACGACTGAAAGAACGTATGCCGGTACAGCGAGCACGAATAGGGCAGCGGGAATCATCCACTTGAGGTCTTCCTCGTACGGAATGAGCCACGGTGCTTGAACTGTCACGGCGTAGGCCTTGGCCCCGATGGTGGATAAGCCATGCGCCGTACCTGCAAGAACAAGTTGTCCAGTAGCGAGCAGCACCCACATCAATGGAATTCCGACTAGCGTAGACAGTACGTTTCCGAATGCAGCGCCCGAAATGGCCCGCCTTGGGGCCAGTGGTAGCCAGCGCGCGATGACCCAAGCCTCCACGAGGATGACAGGCAAGAGCGATAGCCAGAGTGCTGGCAGGAAGACCGCAATCATTGGCACTCCGATGTTTGCGTGTGCCGGTGCCGACGCCAGAAGCATGGCTACGAGCAGTGGACCAGCGACGGTGATTCTCATGAGGCCTAACGTTTGAGCTCAGCCGCTGGCGGAGGCGGAACGCCGTAGCCAGTCGCGGCTGGAGCGAAGGGTTAGACGCCACCGCTACTGACCGGCGCCGGGTTGTGCCACTGTGACGCCTTTGCGCCTGTACCAAGCACCGGAGTTGCCGGTGAACAGAAGTACCAGCGAGATGCCCTGCAAGAGCACTTGGGCGATCAAGATGGCTCCTCCAACGGCGCCACGCTGAGCCAACATTTCCCGAATGGCGAACATCATTGGCAGACCGAGTAGGAACAAGACCAGAAGGGCAAACCGTGACCAGTTCTGCCTACGCCAAAGTGCGAGGGCGAGCAAGAGCATCACGATGATGATGACCACGCTGAGCCAGAGCGGCCCCGGTGCTGGAACAATTGCAGAACTGACGATGCCCAACGCAATGGATGACACGTATAGGCAGACGGCGACCATCACGCGACGAGGTAGAGAGTCCTGCTGCATATGGAACACAGCCTTTCGTTCGATGGCGCCTAACGTTTGAGCTGAGCGGGCCACGGAGGCGAGGTGCCTTGGCCGCGAGGCGGATGATAGACAGAGAGCGCCTCGCGGCCAAGGTGCCTTGCCGGAGAGGGTCCGCTCGAGCGAAGGGTTAGGCGTCAATGCCCCCACAGGGAGACGAGAGTTGTGAGCGCCAAGACTCCTGTGACGACCTGCAGTAGACGCAAGAAGCCTCGAATTTCGCCTACATCATGGCCCTCGCGCATGATGAACTCTTGCAACCGCGATGACCGAGGAGTGAAGGTGGCCACCACTAAGCCGAGCGCGAGAGCCAGAAGCGAGCCGAGGCCTGGGTTGCTCGGTGTGCTGAACGGGTTGCCGCCGCGGTCGATCAAGAACAGCCCGTTCCAGAGGAGGACGAAGACCACGATTGCACTGACCCGAACAGGAAAACCGCGCTTCGACTCAACAAAGGATGGTTCACCGACCGGAAAGCCTGCTGCGCTTGCGGCTTGCAACAATCGATCGCGGCTGCCCATGCTGTAGAAAACGATCTTCTCTGGGTAGTCAGGCCTAGTGTGATGAATACGAATGCCCGTGGTGAGAACGGGTATGGCGCCAATGGGCTCGATGGCGTGGACCTCGCTTGGCGCAAACGCGTACTTGCCGAGTGCACTGACCGTTAGGGAGCTAGGTGCGATCTGGATCGAAGCGAACGGCCAGGAAGCACTCACCCAGCCGATCTGTGCACCCCCACGCTGCGAGACTGGATTCGTGTTCATTGACGCCTAACGTAGAGCTAACCGGCGGCGCTTTAGCGCCGTCCAGCGACCGAAGGGAGCGAGGTTGAGCGCCATGTTAGACGTCACGTTGCCTCCATGTGGCGATATACCCATTTCGCGGCCAGAAGAAAAAGCCGACGAGTGCTCCAACAAGAAACCACTGAGCCCCCGCGATGAGGCCGTGGATGAAAAGCGCCCGAAGCTTCGGACCCGCTGCCCCAGGTGTAACCCCAGTCCATGAGGGCCACCAGAGGCGGTGTAGTTGCCAAGAATTCCCATGCGAAGTCGCTTAGCGGGTAGTCCAGCCACATGAACCAGAACCACGCGAATTCGGCCTGTGCGCCGCCGCTGACGTGGATGGAAATGAATAATGCCAAAGCCAATGCGAGATGAACCGCAAACACGGAGGCTCCCACGATGATGGCGCAACGAAGTGGGCCATTCATGTGAGGTCTAACGTTTGCGTTCAGCGGCTGCCGAAGGCAGTCCGCTGGAACGAGGGTTGGGCGCACTTTACCTACCCCTACTCCCCTTCGAAGCCGGTGATCTCCCCGCTCTTCCGGTAGACGTACTCCCAGACCTCGCTGGCCGTGCGCTTGACTTCGACAACAGCCTTGTCGGTTGCGGGAGACCACACTATCCTTCAGGTCTGCGGCGGCAATCGTGGTGCGAGCGGCGTCGTCGCTGAAGCGCCGCGAGAACTCGGCAGCCGCTTCTCTAACTTTGGCCACCTGGTCCGGATGGTTCCGGCTTGCACAGACAAGTTCGACGGTGACTGCAGCACCGCCTACGACGAGGCTCACACCGACAATGATGGGCGCCGCGGCAGCGGCGCCAAGCGTGCCCGCGATATAGCCGGCCGATCCTGTAAGTATTGCGGCGCCACTACTGTGGGTTACGACGGTTAGTCCAGTTGCCGCCCCGATCGCGCTGATGCTTGCACCCGCGCCACCTGCAGCGCCCGAGATCGCAGCGACAGTCTTGCTTTGGCTCGGCGCATAGGAGCGGTAGACATCTGCTTTCGGCTGGGCTGGCAACCGATGTCGCAGCAAATGCAAGAAGCAGGGAGGCGAACCGTGTCATGTGGTACTCCGTATCGGACGGGCGAAGTGGGACGCTGCTCAATTGTGGGGCCCAACGTTGGCCTTCAGCGGCCTGCCGTAGGCAGGTCCGCTGGAAGGCAGGGTTGGGCAGCACGCACGGAGGCACTGGCACCGGCCCGCGAGCCGCCCGGCGGCATGAGCCACGGTAGGCCTGTGCGACGCTGGCGGAGCCGCCAACAAGCGACTCGGCGCGCGCAATTACGCACGACGCCGCCCCGTTTGCGACAAGCAACGGTGCGCTGGCCGCCGAAGGACGGACAGCCCGCGAAGACGGCAGCAACGACGCGGTTGTGCGAGGCAATTGATTGCCAGTAGCGCTGGCCTCTGCGGCAACCCGTTGACCGCAACCTGTCGGTTGATTGATTGGCGAACTGCGCATGGACCCGAATGTATTCCGAGCGGCCCAACGTTTGAGTTAAGCGGCAGACATCGGTACCCCGGGGGCTGTCCGCTTGAACGAAGGGTTGGGCAGCGCGCCAAGATAGTCTAGAACTGGCGCGCGAGCCGCTTGGCGCTTGCCCCTATGGCAGGCGCTCGCGACGCTGGCCAAGCGCCAAGAAGCGAACCGGCGTCCGGAGCATGTGCTGACCCTGCCCTGCCTGCGGCAGCCGAGCGTGCGCTGGCCGCCGCAGGACGGACAGCCCAGGAAGGCGCGTGCGGCAACGCGGTTGCGCAAGGCAACTGGTTGGAAGGACGCTTGTGCCCCGGCCGTCGGCGCGTGCCAGCGCTGGCCTGCGCGCAAACCTCTTGGCCGCAACGTGACGGCTGATTGACGTGGCGAGCTATGCATGACCTGAATGTATTGCGGGCCGCCCAACGTTCGAGTTGAGCCGCCTGCCGAAGGCAGGTCGGCTCGAACGAGGGGTTAGGCGTCACTGTTTCCCACCCGCATACTTGGCGCTGGCTGCCTCTGCCCGCTGAATGCGACTGCGCAGTGCCGGAGAACTAATCTCGGTACGCTCCAGTGGATGCCCCTCCGGCCAGCACAGCCCTGTACGTACTGCGTAGAGCTTCAGTCTTGAAACATCCTTCACGCGCTCGAACGCCCATGCGCGCCAACGCGGAAGGGACCAAGACCACCACAGCCAGGCCAGAGCAAAACCAATGAGCGCGAACCCTCCAAATACGATGAGCGGATGGACTCCATCGTTCCGAACGCCCCGTAGTCCTGGGTCAACGGCTATCGCGACAGCCATAGATCCGATGATGAGCACGAGGACTGGTCCGTTTACGAACACCAGCCCGATCGCAGTGGCAATGGTTTCTGAGAATGCGCGATGCGAGGACATGCTTGTGTGACGCCTAACGTTTGAGTTGAGCCGCCCGCGGAGGCAGGACGGTTTTGGCCCAGAATGAAATGAAGGCCAAAACCGGCCTGCCGGAGCGGGTCGGCTCGAACGAAGGGTTAGGCCGCACCTGCAATTTAGCTTCTTCACTCATTAGTATCATCTGATTCATAGCCAGTCGGGCTGACGCGTGTGCCAGTTTGTTGGCAAATGATGACGCCGTCTTCATCGCCGTCGTAGTGCCGATAACTCGCCTCCTGCAGTGGACAGCAGAACGCCAAACCAGCGGGCAAATTCAAGATTCGGCCAGCCAGCGGTTGGCAGAGGTGGACGTAGCCTTTGCATATTGATCTAATCTTGTTGCCACGTAGAGCTTCTTGCGCCAATAAATTGACAATTCCATCAGACAACTGAGAGATACGAGTTAGTTCCCATTGTTCAACATAATGCCCAGCCTCGAAGTACTTATCATCGTCCGTCGCCCAGTAGCTAACAATCGCACTCATAAATCGCTGCAAGTTCCAAATGTGAAGACGACGGGCGGTTGTTTGTGCGGCCTAACGTGATATGGGGCGCAATAGTGACGGATAACGCATTTGGCTGCTCCCTAATCTGACGGCCTTGAACTCGCCGGGAGGCGCTTGAAGTCTGGCTTGGCGGCGTGTATGCTGTATGGACATAAGGGGTATCCACTTAGCTCCAGCTAGGCTAGAGTTACTGGATGGATATCCAGCATATCGCAGTGCCAGTTGCGGGTAAAGACTACCCGCGCAACTGGAGCGAGTTTCTCGACTGGTTCGCCAACGAACAGGCCTGTCTGGCGTATCTGCAGAAGCTGCGCTGGCCGGACGGTTTCGTTTGTCCGGCCTGTGGGGTGGTTGGTGAACCCTACCGCTCGAGTCGTGCACGGCTGATGTGTCGCGGCTGCGGACACCAGGGTTCAGCGACCGCTGGAACCATCTTCGACAAGACGCGCACACCGCTGCGAGTTTGGCTGGCGGCGGCCTGGTACGTGACCAACCAGAAGTTGGGGGTCAGTGCGCTGGGGTTGAAGCGCGTGCTCGGCCTGGGCAGCTACGAGACGGCCTGGACGATGCTGCATCGCTTTCGCCGAGCCATGGTGCGCGAGGAGCGCGAACTGCTCAAGGGTGAGGTGGAAGTCGACGAGACCTATCTCGCGATCTCGGACCGCGACAAGCCGCTGTCCAGCCAGGGGCGCAAGAACAAGACGAGCAAGATCCTCGTGGCCATCGCCGTGGAGATCCACCAGCCCAAGGGCTTCGGTCGGATCCGGCTGCGCCGTATCGACGACGACTCCGACGCCTGCGTGGTGCCCTTCGTGAAGGAGAACATCGAGCCCGGCGCGCGGGTGCGCACCGACGGATCGGCGGCCTACCGTTCGTTGAGCAAGATCGGCTTCGAGCACAACCGCCAGATCATGCTGGGCGCCGAGTCACCGGCCCACGTCACGATGCCCGGCGTGCACCGAGTGGCCTCCTTGGTCAAGCGCTGGATCCTGGGCACGCATCATGGCTCGGTCCAACCCGGCCACCTCGACGCCTACCTCGACGAGTTCGTCTTTCGCTTCAACCGGCGCACCTCTACCTCGCGTGGCATGTTGTTCTACCGACTGATGCAGCAGGCCGTCGCGACCGCGCCGGTGACGTATCAGAGCGTCATCAAGGGCTTGTCTTCACCGACTCCGAGCGAGTAGTATGTACTGGATGAATATCCAGTCTTTAGCGGGTGCTGGAGCTAAGTGGATACCCCTTATGGACATACAGTACTAAACAGCCGTGAAAAGCAGCACCCGTTCGCTCCCGCCGTTGAAGGCCGCCAAGCTGCTCGACCAGGTGCGTGAGCGCATTCGCTACCTTCACTACAGCATACGGACGGAGCAATCCTATGTCCATTGGGTGCGCGCGTTCGTGCGCTTCCATGGGCTGCGTCATCCGCGCGACATGGGCGGGCCGGAGGTCGAGGCGTTTCTTTCCTGGCTGGCTGGTGAGCGCCGCGTCGCGGTGGCCACGCACAAGCAGGCGCTGTCGGCCTTGCTCTTCCTGTATCAGCGGGTGCTCGGACTCGACTTGCCATGGATGAGCGAGGTGGGCCGTCCGCGCAGCAGCACCCGGCTTCCGGTGGTGCTCGCCCGCGACGAAGTGGCGCGCCTGTTCTCAGCCATCGACGCCGAGCATCTCCTGTTGGCGCAGTTGCTCTACGGCACCGGCATGCGCATCACAGAGGCGATCGGTCTGCGCGTGAAGGATGTCGATTTCGAACACCGGGCGGTGATCGTGCGCGAGGGCAAGGGCGCGAAAGACAGGGTGGTGATGCTGCCCGAAATGCTCGTGCCCGCGCTGCGCCAGCAGCTTGCGCGGGCACGCCTGCTGTGGGCCGCGGATCGCGAATGCGGCGGTGCCTGTGTGTACATGCCCGATGCGCTCGATCGCAAGTACCCGCGCGCGGGAGCGGCGTGGACATGGTTCTGGCTCTTCCCACAAGCCACCCTCTCGGTCGATCCGCGCACAGGCGTCGTGCGCCGGCATCATCTGGTCGACCAGACCTTCCAGCGCGCCTTCAAGCGCGCCGTCGAGCGCGCCGGCATCGAGCGTCCGGCGACGCCGCACACGCTGCGCCATTCGTTCGCCACGCATCTGCTGCAGTCCGGCTACGACATCCGCACCGTGCAGGAACTGCTCGGCCACGCCGACGTGGCCACGACGATGATCTACACCCACGTGCTCAAGCTCGGTGGCGGCGCGGTGCGCAGCCCGGTGGATGCGTTGATGGCGACGAGCGCGCCGCCACCGTCCGCGCGCGAGCCGCGAGCGGCCTACGCGCCGCAGGCGACATGAGCGGCCGCCGTGCTCCCCGCCTACGCCGAGCTGCACTGCCGCAGCTGCTTCACCTTCCTTACCGGCGCTTCGCACCCCGGCGAGCTGGTGGAACGCGCGCAGCAGCTCGGCTACGCGGCGCTCGCCATCACCGACGAATGCTCGCTCGCCGGCGTGGTGCGCGCGCATGTCGCGGCCATCGACTGCAAGCTGCCGCTGATCGTCGGCGCCGAAATGCGGCTGGCGTGGCCGGGCGCCGCGCTGCGCCTCGTGCTGCTGGCGCAGACGCGCGCGGGCTATGGCCGGCTCTCGCACTGGATCACGCTCGCGCGGCGGCGCGCCGCCAAGGGCAGCTACCTCGCGCATACAGTCCGATCTCGAAGGCGCCGCGCCGGAGGCGCCGTTCCTCGCCGGCCTGCCCGAATGCCTGGCGCTGCTGGTGCCCGATGCCGATCATCCCGTCGAGACGGTGCTGGCGCAGGCGCAGTGGCTCAAGGCGTGGTTCGGCGCGCGCGCCTTCATCGCCATCGAGCTGCTGCTGCGCGCCCGCGACGACACGCTACGCGATATGGTGGAGCAGGTGGCTGGAGCCGCCGCGCTGCCCATCGTCGCCGCGGGCGACGTGTTGATGCACCTGCGCTCGCGCAAGCCCCTGCAGGACACGCTGACCGCCACGCGTTTCAAGCGCCCGGTGGCCGAGTGCGGCCTGCTGCTCGAACCCAACGCTGAAGCGCACCTGCGCGATCGCAGCCGCCTCGGTCGTCTGTACGAGCCCGAGTGGCTGGCCAACACGCTGCGGGTGGCGGGCGCGTGCCGCTTCTCGCTCGCCGAGCTGAGGTACGAGTACCCGCAGGAGATCGTGCCCGCGGGCGAGACGCCGGCCAGCCATCTGCGCAAGCTGGTTGAGGCCGGCCTGCCGGGGCGCTTTCCGCGCAGCAAGTTTTCCGACGCGCAGATCGAGACGCACAAGCGCCAGATCGAACGCGAGCTGGCGCTGATCCGCCAGCTCGAATACGAAGCGTACTTCCTGACCGTGGCCGACATCGTGCGATGGGCGCGCGCGCAGAACATCCTGTGTCAGGGCCGCGGCAGCGCGGCCAACTCGCTCGTGTGCTACTGCCTCGGCGTGACCGAGGTGAACCCCAAGGACGCGCGGCTGCTGTTCGAGCGCTTCATCAGCGCCGAGCGCAAGGAGCCGCCCGACATCGACGTCGATTTCGAGCACCAGCGGCGCGAAGAGGTCATCCAGTACATCTACGACAAATACGGTCGCCATCGCGCCGCGCTGACGGCGGTGGTCATCAGCTATCGCCCGCGCAGCGCGGTGCGCGATGTGGGCCGTGCGCTCGGCATCGACGAGCAGCAGATCGACGCGGTGGCCAAGAGCCAGCAGTGGTGGGACGTGCTCGACTCGCGGACGCACGAGGTGTCGCCGCCCCGCATGCAGGACGACGAAGGCGTCGGGGTGGAATGTGGCGTCGCACCGCAGCGCCTGCGCGAAAACGGTTTCGATCCCACGTCGCTGGTGGTACGGCAGTGGATGGAACTGACGCGCCAGTTGATCGGCTTTCCGCGTCACCTGTCGCAGCACCCGGGTGGCTTCGTCATCGCCCGCGACCGGATCGAGGAACTGGTGCCTGTCGAGAACGCGGCCATGCCGGACCGCTCGGTAGTGCAGTGGGACAAGGACGATCTCGACGCGCTCGGGCTGATCAAGGTCGACATCCTCGCGCTCGGCATGCTGAGCGCGCTGCAGCGCGCGCTCCATCTCATCGGCCGCAAGCGCGGGCATCCGTTCCTGATGCAGGACGTGGAAGCCGGCGACAAGGCCACCTACGAAATGATCTGTCGAGCCGACACCGTCGGCGTGTTCCAGATCGAGAGCCGCGCGCAGATGAGCATGCTGCCGCGCCTGCAGCCGCGCTGCTACTACGACCTGGTGGTGGAGGTGGCCATCGTGCGGCCCGGGCCGATCAAGGGCGGCATGGTGCATCCGTACCTGAAGAACCGCCTGAAGGAGGACAAGGACATCGACTACCCGCTGGCGCTGCGCCCGGCGCTCGAGCGGACCAAGGGCGTGCCGATCTTCCAGGAGCAGGTGATGCAGATCGCGATGATCGCCGCCGACTTCACGCCCGGCGAGGCCGATCAGCTGCGCCGCGCGATGGCGGCCTGGAAGCGCCAGGGCGGGCTCGGGCACTTCCGCGAGAAGCTGATCGGGCGCATGGTGGCCAAGCACTACGACCGCGACTTCGCCGAGCGCATCTTCAGTCAGATCGAGGGTTTCGGCGAGTACGGCTTTCCTGAAAGCCACGCGGCCGGCTTCGCGCAACTCGCCTACGTCAGCAGCTGGATCAAGCGGCACCACCCCGACGTGTTCCTCTGCGCGCTGCTCAACAGCCAGCCGATGGGCTTCTACCAGCCCGCGCAACTGGTGCGCGACGCGCGCGCGCACGGCGTGAAGGTGCTGCCGGTCGACGTGAGTGTGAGCGGCTGGGAGAGCACGCTGGAGGCGCTCTCGGCCACCGAAGCAGGCGCCGAGCGCTACCCCGTGCGTCTCGGGCTGAACCGGATCGTCGGGCTCGGCAGCGATGCCGGGCGGCGCATCGAAGAGGCGCGCGCCGAGCATCCCTTCACGAGCGTCGAGGGCCTGACGCGGCGCGCCCGACTCGACGCCCGCGAACTGCAGCTGCTGGCGCAGTCGGACGCGCTGCAATCGCTCGCCGGCCATCGTCATCAGGCGACGTGGGCCGCGGCCGGCATCGACACGCGACCGACCGAGCTGCTGCGCGCCACGCGCGTGCACGAGGCGCCGGCCCGGCTCGCGGCGCCGACCGATGCACAGGACATGCTGGCCGATTACCGCACGCTCGGCCTGAGCCTCAAGCGCCACCCGCTCGCACTGCTGCGCGAGGAACTCGCCGCGTTTCGCGTAAAGCCCGCGGCCGTGCTGAACGGCTACCCGGATGGGCGGCTGGCGCGAGCGAGCGGCCTCGTCACGCACCGTCAGCGGCCGGGCACGGCAAATGGCACCGTCTTCGTCACGCTCGAGGACGAGACCGGCGCGGTCAACGTGATCGTCTGGCCGCGTGTCGCCGAGGCGCAGCGCCGGGCGCTGCTCGGCAGCACGCTGATGACGGTCTACGGCACCTGGCAGCGCGAGGGCGAGGGCGCGCATGCGGTGATGCACCTGGTTGCGACGCGCATGGTCGATCACTCGGCACTGCTGCAGGGGCTCATGAGCCGCAGTCGCAATTTCCGCTGACGACGATCACGTCGACGGCGCTGCGGCAAAATGTCGCGCATGGGAACTCAGATCGTCACCCTCGAATTGCAACGCTGGATCGACGCGCAGACCGCGAACGGTGTGCCGACCGACGCCGTGCTCGAAGCCATGGTCACGAGCGGCTGGCAGCGCGAGGTTGCGCGCGGCGCGCTGCACGAGGCACTCAAGGCGCAACAGGCGCGACGCGAGCAGTCCACGACCAACGGCCGCCTGCCCGAGCCGCTGGTGGCCGAAGGCGCGCACAGCGTGCTGGCGACCCACCGCGAGGTGCGCATCGTCAGCGCGATGAGCGCACCGCGCGTGATCGTGTTCGCCGACCTGCTCGGTGCCGACGAGTGCGACGAACTCGTTGCGCTGTCGCGCGAGCGGCTCGCGCGCTCGGAGACCGTTCACATCGAGACCGGCGGCACCGAAATCAACGCCGCGCGCACCAGCGACGGCATGTTCTTCGAGCGTGGCGAGAACCCGCTCGTCACGCGCATCGAGGCACGCATCGCCGCGCTGCTGAACTGGCCCATCGATCACGGTGAAGGCCTTCAGATCCTGCGCTACGGCCCGGGCGCCGAATACAAGCCGCACTACGATTACTTCGATCCCGCCGAGCCGGGCACGCCTGTCATCCTGAAGCGTGGCGGCCAGCGCCTGGCGTCGCTCGTGATGTATCTCAATACGCCGACACGCGGCGGGGCGACGATCTTTCCCGACGTCGGTCTGAGCGTCGCGCCGCAGCGCGGCCACGCGGTGTTCTTCAGCTACGACCGCCCGCATCCCGACACGCGCACGCTGCATGGCGGCGCGCCGGTGCTCGAAGGCGAGAAGTGGGTCGCGACGAAGTGGCTGCGCGAAGGCGTGTTCACGTGACCCCGTGCCCGCGGAGCGGCGCGTGACCGAAGTTGACGACAGGCCACCGCTGGCGGGGGTTCGCGTGCTCGACCTGACGCGGCTGTTGCCGGGGCCGCTTGCGACGTTGCGTATGCGCGAGCTTGGCGCCGAAGTTGTCAAGATCGAAGGGCCGAGCGAGCAGGGGCAGGACGACGGTGCACGCCACATGCTGCGCACGCGCGGCGAGATCGAACGTGGCGAGCCGGGCCTGATGTTTCGCCAACTCAATGCGGGCAAGCAACTGCTTCGGCTCGATCTGCGCAACGATGCCGGGCGCGACGCGCTGCTCGCCATGGCGCGTGACGCGCAGGTGCTCGTCGAAGGCTTTCGCCCCGGCGTGATGGCGCGCCTGGGCCTTGGCTGGGACGTGCTGCACGCGGCGAACCCGAAGCTCGTGATGTGCGCGATCACCGGCTACGGCCAGCACAGCCCGTGGGCCGACCGCGCCGGGCACGACATCAACTACATCGCGATGGCCGGCGTGCTCGAGCAGATCGCGACGATCGACGGCGAGGTTGCGCTGCCGAACTTCCAGATCGGCGACCTGATGGGCGGCGCGCAGGCGGCGGTGTGCGGTGTACTCGCCGCGCTGCTTGCGGTCGAGCGCGGCGGCGCGGGGCGCTTCGTCGATATCTCGATGACGCACGAAGTCGCGCGCCACAACGTGATTGCCGGCGTCATCCTCGACGCCACCGGGCGCACGAGCCCGCCTGCGCGCGATCTGCTGACCGGCGGCGTGCCGTGCTACGGCGTGTTCCGCACGGCGGACGACCGCCACCTCGCCGTCGGTGCGCTCGAGCCGCAGTTCTGGCATCGGCTGTGCCAGGCGATCGGTCGGCCGGAGTGGAGCGAGCGTCATCACACTCGCGGTTTGCTGCCGGGCAGCGACGCTGCCCTCGCGTTGCGCGCCGAACTCGCGGCGCTCATCGAGAGCGAGCCGCTGGCTCATTGGGTCAAGCTTCTCGAGCCGGTCGACTGCTGCGTGACGCCGGTGCTGCGCCTCGACGAGGCGCGCGCGCACCCGATATTTGTGCGGGATTGACTGGCGTCGGTCAACCGTTGTGACGGGTGCCCGTTGAAGGTGCAGGCTCGAAGCGAGCCTGTCAACCCCAACAAAGGAATCTGTCATGACCTCGAAACTCATTTCGGCACTTGCCGCGGCCGCCTTCGTCACCACGTTTGCCATCTCGGCGCAAGCGGCAACGCCGGCGACCGATGCCGCGCCTGCCGCCGCTGAAGCCACCAAGAGCGCGGACACCGCCAAGAAGAGCAGCACACACGCCAAGAGCCACAAGAGCCACAAGAGCAGCAAGAGCCACAAGAGCACTGCGGCCTCGAAGGACAAGGCCGCCGAAGACACCAGCGCAAAGCCGGCGAACTGATAGCCCCAGGGCCGCGGCGCGACGCCGCCGCGGCCGATCAGCGCACGCCACCTTAGGGTTGCGTCGCGCTCAGTGCAGGATCAATGCCGTCGCCCACGCGGCGCCGGTGCCGAGTGCCAGGCCCGTGCCCACGCGCAACGCAAACGGCCGCCCACCGGCCACCCACGCCACCACGACGCGCGTGAGCGTGTTCGCGCTGATCGCGAGCAGCACGCAGCGCACGAAGTCGGCCTCGGTCAGCGCGCCGCTGGCGAGCAGGCCCGCGGTCGACAGCACGGCGGCATGCGAATCGCCGAATCCGGCGATCGTCGCCGCGGTGAACACGCCCGCCGCGCCATAGTGCCGCTCGGCCCAGGCGATCACGAGCGTCACGCCCGACAGCAAGGCGGCGACGAGCAGCGCTTCGCGCAGCCGCAACGAGCTCGCGCGTTCATCGGCCAGATTTTTCGACGCGCCTGAAGCTTCGCCGGTTGTTGCCTCGCGTCCGCTGCGCACGAGCGCGCTCGCCCAGGCGGCGCCGGCGAGCCCGCCGACGATCGCGACCGGCAATACCGCGAGCGCCCCGGCCGGCGACAACGCGGCGCTCATCACCACCGCCAGCACCCAGGTCGCGACGGTGGACCACACCGCCCCGCCGGCACTAGCGCGCAACAGCGTGGCGTCGCTCGTGCCACGCGCCCGGCTGCCGAGCGATGCGACCGTCGCCGTGCTCGACACGAAGCCGCCGAGAAATCCACCCACCGCGGCGCCAGCGCGCGTGCCGAGCCAGCGCAGCGCGACGTGGCCCACGGCCTGCAGCGCAAGAATCAGCCCGACCAGCGCGACCACGGTGCGCGGCACGAGGCCGGCGTAGGCGTCGGTCGGCATCAGCGGCAGCACCACGAGAAAGAGCGCCGCCAGCACGAGCGCATCGTGCAGTTCGGCCTCGGTCAGCACCGATCCCGCGAACCGATGGAGCCGCTCGCGCAGCGCGAGCAGACCGGCGATGGCAGCGCCGCTGGCCGCGCCGAGCGCCGGCTCGACGACGCACAGGACGCCCACCAGGTAGGTGACGAACAGCGCCAACTCGCCCGTCACATCGCGGCCGGTCTTGCGCCGCCGCAGGATCGAGGTTGCGAGCATCGCACCTACCGCCAGACCGCCGACCGCGACCAGAAGGGGTTGCCCCAACGTCTGCGCGAGCGCACCGCCGAGCGCGGCGATCGCGAAGCTGCGAATGCCGGCCTCTTCGGGCGCATCGAGTTGCTGCTTGCGGCGTTCGCGCTCGAGCCCGATCAGCAGGCCGCAACCGGCGGCGACGGCGATGCCGGTCCAGTCTGGCGGCAGTACGGAGAGTGTCAAATCGCGACCTTCTCCAGATGACTCGGCACGCGCACGCGCCAGCCGAGTTCGTCCTGCACCCTGGTGCGCAGGGTGTCGGCCGCGTGCGGGTCGCCATGCACGATGAAAGTCTGCGTCGGTGCTGCCTCGAAACCGCGCAGCCACAGCATCAACTCATCGGCGTCCGCGTGGCCGGAGAATCCTTCGAGGTGGCTGACCGCGGCGCGCACCGGCACGTATTCGCCGAAGATCTTCACCTCGCGCGCGCCCTCGACGAGCTTCGCGCCGCGCGTCCCGGCGACTTGGAATCCCGGAAAGACGATGTGATGGCGCTCCTGAGGTGCCATCGCCTTCAGATGGTGCAGCACGCGCCCGCCGGTGGCCATTCCGCTCGCGGAAATGATGACGCTCGGCCAGCGCGAACGCGTCAGCTTTGCCGAATCGACTGCGTTCGCTATGAGCTTGACACCGTCACACAGCGTCGCCATTTCTCGCGGCTTGACGCGCAAGAGCTTTGCGTGACGCTGGTAGAGCGTCGTCGCCTTCAGCGCCATCGGGCTGTCTAGGTAGATCGGCAGCTCTGGCGGAATTGCGCCCGCATCCTTCAACCGCTGCAGCACCAGCAGCAGCGCCTGCGCGCGACCGACTGCAAACGACGGCATCAGCACCGAGCCGCCGCGCCCCACCGTGGCGCGCACGATTGCCCCGAGGCGGGCCTGAAAGTCCTCGTGCGGGTGGAGTCGATCGCCGTAGGTCGATTCGACGAGCAGCACGTCGGCATGCGACACGCGTTGCGGCGGCGGCATCAAGAGGTCGTTGCTGCGGCCGAGGTCGCCCGAGAAGACGAGCGTCGTGCCTCCGGCCTGCAGGCTGACCGCGCAGGCGCCCAGCAAGTGGCCGACCGGCGCCAGCGACACCCGAACCGGGCCGACGCTCGTGCTGCGTCCAGGCGAGAGCGGCACCATGCGCGCGAGTGCCAGCTTCGCATCGGCCACGGTGTACAGCGGCAGCGCCGGCGCATGGCGCGAGCTGCCGATTCGGTTGGCGCGCCGGGCGTCTTCTTCCTGCAAGTGGGCGCTGTCGAGCAGCATCACTTCGCACAGAGAAATTGTCGCCGGCGAGGCATAGATGCGACCCTTGAAGCCCTCCTTCACGAGCGCCGGCAGGTAGCCGCAGTGATCGAGATGGGCGTGGCTGAGCACCACTGCCCCGATGCTCGCCGGCTCGACCGGGAACGGCCCCCAGTTGCGCTCGCGCAGCGTCTTGTAGCCCTGGAAGAGCCCGCAGTCGAGCAAGATGCGCTCGCCGCTCACGTCCACAAGGTGACGCGAGCCGGTCACCGCGTCCGCCGCGCCGAGAAAGCTCACTTGCATCGGATCTTCGCTGCCTGCTGTCTGCGGCCGATGCTACAGGTGATGGTCGACCGCGACCAAGACATCGTTTGACGCAGCGCAACCGCCGCGCGGCCGCGCGGCGTGCGTTCGGATGCCGGCGCGGACTCAGCGTCCGAGCGTTTGCATCTGCGCAGAGCTCAGCACGCGCTCTCCCGGCGTGCCATCCCGCATCGCGCGCAACATCGCCCGCGCGACGCTGCGCGCCTCGATCGGGCGCACGCTCGCAGGTACGAGGCCCATCACGGGTCTGAGCAGTCGCGCCGCCCAGACCTCGCCGGCACGGGCCGGCTGGCCGAGCGCCTCGCGATCCCCGATCAGGAGTGACGGTTGGGCGATCACGAGCGTCTCGAAGCCGAGTTGCGCCACTGCGGTCTGCATCTCGCCCTTCACGCGGTTGTAGAACACGCGCGACGCCGCATCCGCGCCGACCGCCGAGACGACCGCGAGACGGCGAGCACCCCGGGCGTGGGCAGCGCGCGCGGCATCCACCACGAATTCGAAATCCACCTTGCGAAACGCGGACTGCGAACCGGCAACCTTGATCGTCGTGCCGAGCGCGATGTAGACGTCGTCGGTTGCCGGCAGGTCATCAGGCAACGCGGCGAAATCGACGATGTGGCTCGCGAGCTTCGGATGCGTGGGCAAGCTCGGCACCGCACGGCGCAGGAACACATGCACCTGCGAGTACGTGTCGCTCTCGAGCAGCAGGGGCAGCAGTGCATGGCCGACAAGGCCGGTCGCGCCGACCAGCCATGCGGTGCGCTGCGCGGGGCTTTGCGCCATGGCGTGAGCCTGCTAGCGCTTGGGCGAACCCGAACGCCCTGCCGGCGGCCGCCCGCCGCGCGAAGCGCCTGAGCGCGGGCCCGACGAAGCGGGCCGATGGCCGTGCGACGGCGCCGGGTGCGTCGCGTCGCTGCGACCACGACCGCCGTGGCCGCCACCGCTGTTGCCATTGCGATGACCGCCACCGCGGCCGAAGCCGCCGCGGCCGGCACCTTCGCCGATCACCATGCGGCCGAGCACGATCGGCTCGGCGCGCTCGCTCGTGTCGGGCTCGAAGCCGGGCACGATCTCGCGCGGGATCGAGCGCTTGATGAGGCGCTCGATATCACGCAGAAAGCCTTCCTCATCCACACAGACGAGCGAGATCGCCTCGCCCGGCGAGCCGGCGCGGCCGGTACGTCCGATGCGGTGCACGTAGTCTTCCGGCACGTTGGGCAGCTCGAAGTTGATGACGTGCGGCAGCTGGTCGATGTCGATGCCGCGCGCTGCGATGTCGGTCGCGACGAGCACTTCGAGATCGCCGGTCTTGAATTCCGACAACGCCTTGGTGCGTGCCGTCTGGCTCTTGTTGCCGTGGATCGCCATCGCACTGATGCCGTTCTTCTCCAGATGTTCGGCGAGGCGGTTCGCGCCGTGCTTCATTCGGGTGAAGACGAGCACCTGGTCCCAGTCGTTTTTCTTGATCAGGTGGACGAGCACGTCCTTCTTCGCATCGCGGCTGACCGGGTGCACCTTCTGCTCGATCAACTCGGCGGTCTGGTTGCGGCGAGCGACCTCGATCAGCCCCGGCTGGTTCAGCAAGCGGTCGGCGAGGTTCTTGATTTCGTCGCTGAAGGTGGCCGAGAACAGCAGGCTCTGCTTCTTCGGAGGCAAGAGCGCGAGCACCTTTTTCACGTCCGGCAGGAAGCCCATGTCGAGCATGCGATCCGCCTCGTCGAGCACGAGGATCTCGACGTGCGAGAGATCCAGCGTGCGCTGGCCCGCGTGGTCGAGCAGTCGGCCCGGCGTGGCGACGAGGATGTCGACGCCGCGCCTCAGCTTGTCGATCTGCGGCTGCATGCCGACGCCGCCGAAGATCACCATCGACGACATCTTCATGTACTTGCCGTAGATGCGCACGCTTTCTTCGACCTGCGCGGCGAGTTCGCGCGTCGGCGTCAGGATGAGGCAGCGGATCGGCGAGCGGCCGCGCGCGTCCTTGGGCGGCGTGGTCAGCGACAGACGCTGCAGCATCGGCAGCACGAAGCCGGCCGTCTTGCCGGTGCCGGTCTGGGCGCCGGCAAGCAGGTCGCCGCCGGTCAGCACCATCGGGATGGCTTGCGCCTGGATCGGAGTGGGGGTGTCATAGCCGTGTTCGTGAACGGCGCGCAGCAGGGGCTCGGCGAGGCCGAGATCGGTAAATTTCATGGGGATTTCAATCGGGACGGCCTGTCGCGCATCGTGTGCGCCAGTCGCAGGCGTCGGGGTGGGGACGAGCGCTGTTTGTGGGACGCGCTCAAGTCAGGGATGACGGCAGCAAGGAGACTGGATCAGCGCTGCGTGCGCGCATTCTACCAGCCGGCGCCGCTTTGCCCGCGGCAAGGGGCAGCAGTCAGGAATAACATCGCGCGAACGACTCAGTGCGTGGTTCATTGCATAGAGGTCAGTTTGATTTTGAGCGAAGCGACGACAAGGCGGCGATTGGCAGCCATCCTGGCGGCCGATGCATCAGGCTACTCACGGCTCATGGCGAGCGACGAGCCGGGCACGGTGGCGGCGCTCGATTGCGCGCGCGCGGTGTTCGGCGAGCACATCGGCGGCCACCAGGGGCGTGTGATCGACATGGCGGGCGATTCGGTGCTGGCGGTCTTCGAAACCGCCGCCGGCGCGCTGAGCGCGGCGCTCGCGGTGCAGGACGAACTCGCCCAGCGCGCGGCCGCGCAGCACGAGACCTGCCGCATGCGCTTTCGCATCGGCGTGCACCTCGGCGACGTGATCGAGAAGGCCGACGGCAGCGTCTACGGCGACGGCGTCAACACCGCGGCGCGGATCGAGGCGCTTGCCGAACCGGGAGGTGTGTGCGTGTCGGAGACGGTGGAGTGCGCGCTGCGGCACCGCATGCCGGTGCGCTTCGACGACATCGGCGAACAGACGCTGAAAAACCTGCCCCAGGCGGTGCGGGTGTTTCGCGTGAAGACCTCCGCGCCCGCGGAGTCGGCCGCCCCCGCTGCTCCGGGCGCTGCTGCCCGCGTCGGATCGGCCGAGCTGCGCAGCCACAAGCCGGCGATCGCTGTGCTGCCCTTCGACAACATGAGCGGCGAGGCGGAGCAGGAGTTCTTCACCGACGGCATCACCGAAGACATCATCACCGAGCTGTCGCGCTTTCGCGAGCTGTTCGTCATCTCGCGCAACTCCTCGTTCAAATACAAGGGGCAGAAGATCGACGTCGCGAAGTTCGCGCGCGAGCTCGGCGTCCAGTACGTCGTGGAAGGCAGCGTGCGCAAGGCCGGCAACCGGGTGCGCATCACGGTGCAGCTGATCGACGCCGAGACCGACCGTCACGTCTGGGCCGAGCGCTACGACCGCGAGCTGGAGGACATTTTCGCGATCCAGGACGAGGTGACGACTGCGATCGTCGCGACGCTGCCCGGGCGTGTCGAGGCCGCGTCGCGCGATCGCGCCGCGCGCAAGCCGACCGAGAACATGGCCGCCTACGAATGCCTCCTCGCCGGCAAGCGCCTGCATCACAACAGCAACCGTGAGGACAACGTGCGCGCGCAGGCGATGCTGGAGCGCGCGATCGCGCTCGACCCGAACTATGCTCACGCGCACGCCTGGCGCGCCTGTGTGCTCGGCCAGCGCTGGGGCTACAGCTGGTGCGAGGATCGCAAGGCGCTCGAGCCGCTCGTGGTCGAAGAGCTCGAGACCGCGCTCGCCCTCGACGCGAACGACAGCGACGTGCACCGCATCTTCGCCGCGGTGAACCTGATCTACGAGAACTTCGAGCAGTGCCTGTACCACCAGCAGCGCGCGCTCGCGCTCAATCCGAACGACGACCTGATCGTCGTCCAGCAGGGCGAAATCCTCACCTGGTGCGGGCAGGCCGAAGAGGGCATCGAGTGGATCCGCAAGGCGATGCAGCTCAATCCCTACCACCCGGAGCGCTTCTGGGGCCATCTGGCGCGCGCCCACTTCGGCGCTGGCAAGTTCGCGGAAGCACTTGATGCCGCGCGGCGGATCACGACGCCTGATGCGGCAATGTCCTCGTTCATTGCCGCGTGCCACGCGCGCTTGGGCGATGCGCCGGCGGCGCAGGCCAAACTGGCCGAACTTCGCGCACGCTGGCCCGACTTCACACTGGCCGACGTCGTCGCGACGCTGCACTATCGCCATGCGGCGGATCGGGAGCGCCACCTCGAGGCGCTGGCGCTCGCCGGGCTGCGCGACTGAGCCTGGGTCCGGCCCGCGGCGGCTCGCCTACGCCGCCTGTCCGAGAAGATTGAGGTTCGCGTGCAGCCGCTGGGCGAGTTGCTCGGCCGGCATTGGCCTGCCGATCAGATAGCCTTGCGCCTGGTCGCAGCCGGCGCGGCGCAGGAAGTCGAGTTGCGCGTCGGTCTCGACGCCTTCGGCGACGACCTGCATAGCCAGGCTGTGCGACAGCGCGATCACCGCCTGAGTGATCGCGGCGTCGTCGCGGTCGGCAGGCAGGCCGCTGACGAACGAGCGATCGAGCTTGACGGTGTGCGCGGGCATCCGCTTGAGGTAGGCGAGCGACGAGTAGCCGGTGCCGAAGTCGTCGATCGCGATGTGCACGCCGAGCGCATGCAGTTCATTGAGCGTCAGGTTGGCGCGGTCGGGGTCGGCCATCAGCAGGCTCTCGGTGATCTCGACTTCGAGCATGTCCGCGGACAGGGCGCTGTGCTGCAGTGACTGACGGACGTCGTCGAGCAGCGATTCGCTGCCGAACTGGCGCGCCGACAGGTTCACCGCGCAGCGCGGGGCGTCCAGGCCGGCGTCGGTCCAGTCGCGCAGCTGCCGGCATGCCGCGGCGAGCACCCAGCGACCGATCGGCACGATGAGGCCACTTTCCTCGGCAAGCGCGATGAAGTCTCCCGGCGGCAGCAGTCCCCGTGTCGGGTGCTGCCAGCGCACGAGCGCCTCGACGCCGCGCAGGCGCCCGGTCGCCAGATCGATCTTGGGCTGGTAGTGCAGCACCAGTTCGCCGCGCTCGGCAGCGCCGCGCAGGTCGGCCTCGAGTGCGAACGCGTGCGCGGCCTGCGCCGCGAGCGCCGCGGTGTAGAAGCGAAACGTGTCCTTGCCTTCGGCCTTGGCCTGGTACATCGCAGCGTCGGCGTTCTTCAACAGCGTGGCGGCGTCCTCGCCGTCGTCCGGAAAGCGCGCAATGCCGCAGCTGCCGGTGAGCCACAGTGTTCGCCTGTCGATGACCACCGGCTCACTCACGGCGGCGAGCAGCTTGCGCGCGACGGCTGAAAGGGCGGTCGCGTCCGCTGATCCTTCGAGCAGCACGACGAACTCGTCGCCACCCAGGCGCGCGACGAGGTCGCTCTCGCGCAGGAGGTCGCGCAGCCGGGCGCCGATCGTCGTCAGCAGCACGTCGCCGGCGGCGTGGCCGAGGCTGTCGTTGATCGTCTTGAAGCGGTCCAGGTCGATGAAGCACACCGCGAAGGCGCCTCCGTTGCGCCGCGCGCGCCCGATCGCCAGCTCGAGCTCGGCGATGAACATGTTGCGGTTGGGCATGCCCGTCAGGCTGTCGAAGCTTGCGAGTTGCTGCACGTGGCGCGCGGCGAGCGCGGATTGCGTCTCGTCGGTGCCGACGCCCCGGTAGCCCTGGAACCGGTCTTCGGCGTCGAAGATCGGCTCGCCGCTCACGCGGATGTAGCAGACGCTGCCGTCGGGCCGGCGCATGCCGTAGCTGAAGTCACGGAAGGGCTCGCGCGCCTCGACCAGCGCCAGGTGGTTCGCGATCGCCTCCGGCGGGGCCTCGATCTCGGCGTTGAGGACGCGCTTGCGGCCGATCAGCGTTGCCGGGTCGATACCCGTGGCGTTGCGCAACCCGTCGGAGAAGTAGGTGAAGCGCAGATCGGCGTCCTGCTCCCAGATCCAGTCAGCCGACAGCGACACCAGGTTTGCCAGCCGCCCCTCGCTCAGTCGCAAGGCATCGGTGCGCTCGCGCACGCGCGACTCGAGCCGGTCACGCTCGGCCTGCAGGGCGGCGTAGAGGTCGGCCATTTCGCCCGACGCCAGCTCCTGCGAACGTTCGAGCAGATAGCGGTCCTGATCGGCCTCGCGGTACGCGCGGCTCACGCGTTCGAGCATCGCGCGCCAGGCCGCTGGCGTCGGCGCATCTTCGGCATTCAAGCCGAGACGGCCGAGTTGTCGCGTCAGCAGCGGGTGAAATGGCGCGTTCAATTGGTTCAGCTCTCGCAAAGAACGGTGACCGTCATCGTCTGGTTGTGCAGTTCGCTCGCGCCGCCGCTGCCGAGCGCGGGCGAGATCTCGCCATACGAATAGAAGCCGACATGGCCGGCACCAGCAGGCGTGCCATCGACGACGATCTCGCACTCTTCGTCGGTGCGTTCACCGAGCACGAGCCGGCGGCCGACGCAGCTCACGGCGATGACGAGAGGCGCGGCGTCAGGCGCCAGGCTGGCCGTCGCCTGGCGCGCGGCGTGGCTCGCGCTGTCGATCAGGTGATCGGTGCTGGTGCGCATCAGGCGCGCGACGGCGCCCTCGGGCATGTCGCCGGCGAAGGTCATCGAACGCGCGACCTCGTCGACGCCGAGTATGGTGCGCACGAGCCCACCGCCGTCGGCGCCCGGACGCTTGATCGCAAGCGGGAACAGCAGCGCCGTGCCGGGCAGCCCGGCGGCGCGGTCGCCGAGGTAGGCCTTGTACAGGTCGAGCGCGGGCTTGCCGTCGAGTTCGTAGAGGATGTTGCCTTGCGAGCGCGTGATGTGACGCGCCGGCCCGAAGTCCGACCAGCCACCGTCGCAGCCGTGCGCGACATGCAGCCGATCGCCATAGAAGCCGACCGCGCTGATGTGCCCACGCCGCGGCTTCGCATCGACCAGCACCCAGGTCTTCTCGAAGCGACTGCCGTCCCCCGCAAGTCCGCCAGTGATCTCGACACCCGCCGGCAGCGTGGCACTGAGGCCTTCGATGAGCGCCGTGCCGTTCACGCTCAAGCCGTCGGACAGCACGAAGACGGCGCGCAAGCCCTCACCCGGCAGTTGTGCGGCCAGCCGCTCGCCGGCGGCGCGGGAGTCCGCCGGCGAGGCGACCTCGGCGATCGCGAGCCGCAATTGCGTGTGCGTGAAGTGCGCGACGCCGACGCTGATGCTGGCATCGAACACGCGTCCGTCCGCAATCTCGCCCGAGGTCGAGCAGCCGATCAGCACCGAATGCGGGAACGCGGCGGCGAGTTCGGCGAACGCGCCCGCATCGTCGGCGTAATCGCTCGCGCCGAAGGCGACCACGAGTGTGCGTGGGCTGTCGAGCTCGCTCGCCAACGGGGCGAGCCAGCCGTCGGCGCGGCGATGGGTGAAGGTCTTGTGCAGCACGTCGTATCCCGCGCCCCTGGCAAAAGGGAGTTCCAGAGCTGCATATCGGCCGTCGGCGGCCTTGACTTGAGGCAGATCGCCAGCGCCGATATCCGTATCAGTCGGCTCGGTGAAAGCGTCGGCTGAACCGCAAGGTCGCGAGTCCGGCGAGGGCGAACGGCACACCGACCCAGGCGAGGCGGTCGAAGCCCACGCCGGAGACGACCGCACCGCCGATCGCCGCCCCGATCGCGGTGCCGAAATAGAGCATCGACGAGTTCAGCGACAACAGCATCGGCGTGTGTGCCGCCGACAGCGCCGCGAGGCGAGACTGCTGCGGCGCCATCATGCCGAAGCCGGCGATGCCCCAGACGACGAAGGCCGCGACCATCGCTGGATAGCTGCCCTGCGTGAGCGGCACGAGCAGCATCATCAGCACCAGCACGCCAAGCTGCACCGGCAAGGTCCGTTCCGCGCCGAAGCGGTCGGTTGCCCAGCCGCCGCTCAGCGTACCGACGACGCCGGACGCGCCGAACATCATCAGCGTGAGCGAGAGCCGCTCGGGCGACATCGGCGAGAGCGCTTTCAGCACCGGGCCGATATAGGAGAAGACAAGAAAGATGGCGATGAAGTAGAGCAGCGTCAGCGCGAGCGCGGTTGCGATCGCCGGCTGCGCCAGCAGGCGCGGCAAGCCGCTGAGGCTGGCGCCTGGTGCGGCGATGTCACGCGGCACCAGCATCGCAAGCGCGACGGCTGCCGCGAGCGCGCAACCGCCGACGAGCGCGACCGGCCACTGCCAGCCGAATCGAAAGCCGAGCCAAGCGCCAAGCGGCGTGCCGACCACATAGCTCAGGCTCACGCCGAGGAAAACGAGCGACAGGGCGCGCCCGCGCTGCGCCGGCGCGACCAGCGCCACCGCGATGCCGCCCGAGATCGGCGTCGCAACAGCGCCGATGCCCATCAGCACGCGTCCGGCGAGCAGTTGCACCAGACCCGAGGCTGCCGCGCAGACGAAGCTGCCGGCCGCAAACATGAGCAGACCGAAGACGAGCGCGTTGCGCCGCGGCCAACGCCCCGTCGCGACGAGGATCGCCGGAGCGAGCAGCGCGGTGGAGACGGCGTAGGCCGTCATCGCCTGCCCGGCCGCGGCGACGCTGACCTGCAGCGATGCGGCAAGCGGCTCGAGAATGCCGGCGAGCACGAACACGCCGGTGCCCATGACCAGGTTGCACAGCATCAGCAGGTAGAGCAGGCGCGGCATTGCCAAGGGCCCCGGCGAACGAAGGGCGCACCCTAGCAGAATCGGCGCCCAGGCACGGAGCGGCGACAATACGTGATGGGCTGCCTCGGCAGCCGTTCCCGCTTTCAGGACTCACGCGCCATGGCTCAGTATGTGTTTACGATGAACCGCGTCGGCAAGATCGTGCCGCCGAAGCGGCAGATCCTGAAGGACATCTCACTGTCCTTCTTCCCCGGCGCCAAGATCGGCGTGCTCGGCCTCAACGGCTCGGGCAAGTCGACGCTGCTGAAGATCATGGCCGGCATCGATACGGAAATCGAGGGCGAGGCGACGCCGATGCCCGACCTCAAGATCGGCTACCTGCCGCAGGAGCCGGTGATGAACCCCGAGCAGACGGTCCGCGAAGCCGTCGAGGAGGGCATCGGCGGCGTACTCGCAGCCAAGAAGCGGCTCGACGAGGTCTACGCTGCTTACGCCGAAGAGAACGCCGACTTCGACGCGCTCGCCGCCGAGCAGGCCGACCTCGAAGCGCAGATTGCCGCCGCCGGCAGTGAGAACACCGACTTGCAGCTCGAACTCGCCGCCGATGCGCTGCGCCTCGCGCCGTGGGACGCGGTGATCGGCAAGCTCTCGGGCGGCGAGAAGCGTCGCGTCGCGCTGTGCCGGCTGCTCCTCTCGAAGCCCGACATGCTGCTGCTCGACGAGCCGACCAACCACCTCGACGCCGAATCGGTCGAGTGGCTGGAAGTCTTTCTGAAGCGCTTCCCCGGCACCGTCGTCGCGATCACCCACGATCGCTACTTCCTCGACAACGCGGCGGAGTGGATTCTGGAACTCGACCGCGGTCGCGGCATTCCGTACAAGGGCAACTACTCGACCTGGCTCGACCAGAAGGAGCAGCGTCTCGAAACCGAGCAGAAGACCGAGGATGCGCGCACCAAGGCGATGAAGAAGGAGCTCGAGTGGGTGCGCTCCAACCCGAAGGGCCGGCAGGCGAAGAGCAAGGCGCGCATGGCCCGCTTCGAAGAGCTGTCGGACGTCGACTACCAGAAGCGCAACGAAACGAACGAGATCTTCATCCCCGTCGCCGACAGGCTCGGCCACGAGGTGTTCGAGTTCACGAACGTCAGCAAGAGCTTCGGCGACCGGCTGCTGATCGACGACCTGTCGTTTCAGGTGCCGGCAGGCGCCATCGTCGGCATCATCGGCCCGAACGGCGCCGGCAAGTCGACGCTGTTTCGCATGATCGCTGGCACCGAGAAGCCGGACAGCGGCACGGTGAAGATCGGCCAGACGGTGAAGATGGCCTTCGTCGAGCAGAGCCGCGAGGATCTGCAGGGTGACAAGACGGTCTGGCAGGACGTCTCCGGCGGGCTGGACAACATCACCGTCGGCAAGTTCGTGATGCCCTCGCGCGCCTACCTCGGGCGCTTCAATTTCAAGGGCAACGACCAGCAGAAGTTGGTCGGCAACCTCTCCGGCGGCGAACGCGGCCGGCTGCATCTGGCGAAGACCCTCGCCAAGGGCGCCAACGTGCTGCTGCTCGACGAGCCGAGCAACGACCTCGACGTCGAAACACTGCGCGCGCTCGAGGACGCGCTGCTCGAGTTCGCCGGCTCGATCATGGTCATCAGCCACGATCGCTGGTTCCTCGACCGCATCGCCTCGCACATCCTGGCCGCCGAGGGCGACTCGAAGTGGGTCTTTTTCAACGGCAATTACCAGGAATACGAGGCCGATAAAAAGAAGAGACTCGGGGAAGAAGGCGCAAAGCCGCATCGGCTGCGCTTCAAACCGATCCGCTGAACGCAGAGGGGGTCGCATGATCGCGACGTGGGCTATGGGCTGGGCCGGGAGCGCGGTTGCGGGTATGCGAGTCGGTGGGGCGGGTAGGGCCTGGGTTTGGTGGGCGCTGCCCCTCGCGCTTGCCCTGCAGGCTTGCGCCAGTCTCGAATCCACCTCGCCCGGCAAACCGACGGCGCCCGCGGTTGTCGTTGCAACCGCGCCCGCAGAGAGCGCCTCGGCGCCGCGCCCACCGGGGGCGCCGCCAGTCGCGCCCGCAGTGCCGCCCGGCCCGCTGAAACCCTTCGCCGAGGTCGTGAAGGACGCCAAGCGCACCGACGGCCTGATCGCACTCTGGCGCAAGGACGACAAGGTCTGGCTCGAGCTCAAGCCCGAGGACTTCGACAAACCCTTCTTTCTGTCGCCCAAGATCAAGACGGGCATCGGCGTCGGTTCCTACTTCGGGGGCTTGATGAGCCACGACGACGGCCTGGTCGCGTTCCGCCGCATCCACAACCAGGTGCAACTGATCCGCATCAACAGCGAGTACGTCGCCGCGGCTGGCACGCCCGAAGGCCGCGCCGTTCAGGCGGCGTTCTCGCCCAGCCTCGTGGCCAGCACCGCGGTGCTGAGCCTGCCGGACCCGGAGCGTATGTCGGTGCTGGTCGACGCGAACGCGATCTTCATGGCGGATCTGCTCGGCATCGGCGGCCGGTTGCAGCGCAGCTTTCGGCAGGGCTACACCTTCGATGCGCGCAACTCGGCGATCGTGACGGTGCGGGACGCACCCGACCTGCTGGTCGTCGAGGTGCTTGCGCATTACGCGACCGGCTCGATCTCGGTTGCGTCGTCCGGCGCGCCGTCCGGCATGCCCGCGCCGAGCGTGCCCAAGAGCGTGCCTGATCCGCGCAGCATGTTCCTGACGCTGCACTACTCGATCGGCAGGATGCCCGAGCATGTCATGGCCACGCGCAAGGCCGATGCGCGTGTCGGCCACTTCAACACCAGTGTGGTCGACTTCAGCAACGACCTGGAGCGCTCGCCACGGCGCCGCTACGTCGACCGCTGGCGGCTCGAGAAGAAAGACCCGGCGGCGGCCATCTCCGATCCGATCCAGCCGATCACGTTCTGGATCGACCGCACCGTGCCGTTCAAGTACCGCGGCGCGATCACCGCCGGCGCACTCGAATGGAACAAGGCCTTCGAGCGGATCGGGTTCTCGAACGCGATCGTGGTCGAAGTCCAACCTGAGGACGCCGACTTCGACACACTCGATTTTGGCCGCGCATCCATCCGCTGGATGACGAATGCCGCGCCTGCGTTCGGTGCGATCGGCCCGCGCCATGTGGACCCACGCAGCGGCGAAATCCTCGACGCCGACATCGGCGTCGAAAGTCTTTCATCGCGCAGCATCCGCGCCCTGCGTTCGCAGGTGCTCGCGCCGACCGCTGCCGCGGATGGCGGTGCGAATGCGGCCGAATTCGCGGCCGACCTGGCCACCGGGCTCGCATGCACCTATGCCGATCAGGCGGCAGAACAGATGAGCTACGCGCTCGACGTGCTCGAAGCGCGCGGCGAGATGGACCCCGACAGCCCCGAGGCCGAGGCTTTCGTTCAGGCCTACCTGAAAGACACGACGATGCACGAGGTCGGCCACGCGCTCGGCCTGCGCCACAACTTCCGCGCGTCGCGCGCCTACACCGCACAACAGCTCGCCGACCCGGCCTTCACCGCAGCCAACGGCATTACCGCCTCGGTGATGGAGTACGCGGCAATCAACCTCAACGGCCCGACCGAGCCGCGTGCACGTTACGGCACGCCGTTCAACACGACGATCGGCCCCTACGACTACTGGGCGATCGAATACGCCTACAAGCCGATCGCGCCAGAAGGCGAGGCGGCCGAACTGCGGCGTATTGCCGCGCGCAGCGGCGAGCCGCAACTTGCCTACGGCACCGACGAGGACAACTTCATCGGCGTCGACCCGGAGTCACTTCAATTCGACCTCGGCAACGACGTCATCGTCTTCGCGCGCAAGCGCATCGCGATCGCGCAGGACCTGCTCGCGCGCCAGGAAACGCGCACCCTCAAACCGGGCGAGGACTACGCCGTGCTGCGCCGCTCGGTGCTCTTCGCGGTGCGCGACGTCGGCCGCTCGGCGAACGCGCTGACGCGACAGATCGGTGGCGTGCGCACGCTGCGCGACGCGCCCGGCAGCGGGCGCGATCCACTGACGCCGGTCCCAGTGGAACAACAACGCCAGGCGCTGGAGTTGATCATGGTCAGCCTGCTGTCGGCCGACAGCCTGAAGATCTCGCCTGCGTTGCAGCGCAAGCTCGGCACCGACTACCTCGAGCGCTGGGATGCCGTGCAAAGCGGCGATGCTGCGACGGGTACCGATTTCTCACTCGCCGTTGTCGTGCTCGACCTGCAGCGCCAGATGCTCGACACGCTGATGAGCGACGCCGTTGCGTCGCGTCTGCTCGACAGTGCCGACAAGGCGCCCAGCGGCCCGCAGCGCGCACTGCGCCTTGCCGAACTCGAAACGCGGCTGACGCAGGCGGTCTGGAGCGAACTCGCGACCGGCAGCGAAATCCCGCCGCTGCGGCGCGAACTGCAGCGCGACCACGTGAACCGCGTCGCCAACCAGTTGCTGCGCCCGCAGACACAAAGCCGCGCCGACGCCCGCAGCCTGTGGCGGGTGCGCGCCAAGGCGCTCGCCGAACAGCTCAACACGGCGTCGCACCGCAACGGCTTGAGCGACGCGACCCGCGCCCATCTGCAAGACAGTGCCGACACGCTGAATCAGGCGCTTTCGGCCAAACTCTCGCGACAGGGCGTGTAGCGGCGCGCATTCCAGCTCGTCGCAAGTACGCGCCGCACCTGCGGAAAGGTGTTTTGCCAGCGGGTGGGGCGCTGGCAGGGACCACCCCATTGCCGGCCGGGCCACGGTCGGTTGCAATGCGAGGCTTTGGGCCTCGTCCCAAAGCACAGGAGCCCCCCATGTTGTTCCCGACCGCAATCGTTGGCAGCTTCCCGCAACCCGACTGGCTGATCGACCGCGTCAAGCTGTCCGGTCGCTTTCCGCCGCGCGTGCGCGCAAAGGAGTTGTGGCGCGTGGCCGAGCCCTATCTGCAGCAGGCGTGGGAGGACGCGACGCTGCTCGCCATCCGCGCCCAGGAAGACGCGGGGCTCGACATCGTGAGTGACGGGGAGATCCGGCGCGAGAGCTACAGCAACCGCTTCGCGACCGCGCTCGACGGCGTGGATCTGGACAATCCCGGCAGCGCGCTCGATCGCTCAGGGCACCCCAACCCGGTACCGCGCATCACCGGCAAGATCCGCCGACGGCACGCGGTGGAGGTCGAAGATCTGCTGTTCCTGAAGGCCAACACCAAGCGCCAGGTGAAGATCACCGTGCCGGGTCCGTTCACGATGAGCTGCCAGGCGCAGAACGACTACTACCCGAGCGACGAGGCCGCGGCGATGGACTACGCGGCGGCGGTGAACGCCGAAATCCGCGACCTGTTTGCCGCCGGCGCCGACATCGTGCAAATCGACGAGCCCTACATGCAGGCGCGGCCCGAGAAGGCGCGCGCGTACGGTCTGAACGCACTGAACGCCGCCCTCGACGGCATCAGCGGCACGACCGCGGTGCATATCTGCTTCGGCTACGCGGCCATCATCCACGAGCGGCCGAGCGGCTACTCCTTCCTGTCCGAGATGCGCGGCTGCTCTTGCAAGCAGGTCTCGATCGAAACCGCGCAGAGCAAACTCGACTGCTCGGTGTTGCTGCAGCTCGACGACAAGCAGATCATGGTTGGCTGCATCGATCTGTCGGACATGAACGTCGAGACGCCGCAAGTGGTGGCCGACCGCATTCGCCGCGCCTTGCCCTATGTGGCGAAGGAACGCGTGATCCTCGCGCCCGACTGCGGCATGAAATACCTGCCGCGGGAGGTGGCGGTGGGTAAGCTCGAGTCGATGGTGGAGGCGGCGCGGATGTTGCGCGCCGAGCATGGGGCGGGCTGATTGCGGTTCGCGGCCTTCGGATTGCGACAGACCGCGCCACCGGACAATCCAAGCCTGATTGGCGTGTGGCACCCCCGTGCGCGCACCTATGATGCGCACTCAGCTCTGAGTTCTCGCCGCCGTGCGCATCCTCCTTGTCTCCGACCTTCACTACGCCTTGCCTCAACTCGACTGGGTGGTGCGGGTCGCGCCGTCGGTCGATCTGGTCGTGGTGGCCGGCGACAGTCTCAGCATCGCCTCGGCGGTGCCTCTCGACGTGCAGTCGGTCGTCGTCCTGCGCTACCTGGCGCTGCTGCAAGCGGCGGGGCGGGTTGCCGTCAGCTCGGGTAACCACGATCTCACCGGGCCCGATGCCAGGGGCGAACAGGCTGCCCTCTGGCTTGCACAGGCGCGCTCCGCGGGTGTGCCGACGGACGGCGATTCGATACTCGTTGGGGACACGCTGGTCACGATCTGTCCCTGGTGGGACGGTCCGTTGGGCCGCGCTGCACTCGAAGCACAGCTGGCCGCCGACGCCGCGCGCCGCCCCAAGCGCTGGGTCTGGGTGTACCACTGGCCGCCGCTCGGTTCACCCACTTGCTGGACCGGCAAGCGCCACTATGGCGACGCCGATGTCGGGGGCTGGATAGAAAAGTTCGGGCCGGATCTCGTGCTCACCGGTCATGTGCACGAGTCGCCGTTCAAGCCGCAGGGATCGTGGGCCGACCGCATCGGAAGCACCTGGGTCTTCAACGCCGGGCATCAGATCGGCCCGGTGCCCACGCGTGTGGAGATCGACCTCGGCGCCGGCACAGCCTCGTGGACCTCGCTGATGGGTACCGAAAGCCTGGACCTCGCCGCGTTCGCGGCGCCGCCCCGGACCGTCTTCTAGCAACGATGGCGGATGCCGCGCCAAGCGGCATCGCGCCGCGGTCCTGTTCAGTACGCCGGATCGGGGTCGCGCGCCGAGCCGGGCCGGGTCGTCGGAGCCTGCCGCTGTGCGATCTGGTTCAACACCTCGGACACCATTGACAAGCCCGGCGCGTCGCCATACTGCTGCCTCAGATCGGCCAGGTAGGTGGTCACGAAGTTGAGCCGCTCGGCCAAGCCCACCGCGACGAGGTGCGTGATGGCGGGGTCGCTGGCAAGCAGGGCATGGCCGTCGGCAGCGTGGCGCATCACGCTCGGCTCGGTGGCCTCGACCGTGGCGCCGTACGGCGCGCCGAGCAGCACCGAGATCTCGCCGACCAGCGCGCCGGGGCGCGTCACGGTGTTGACGGGCACACCCCCCTTGCGCACCTGCAGAGCGCCCGACACCAGCACCCAGATGCCGCCCGCCACGCCGCCCTCCTGCACGACGACCTCGCCCGCGGCGAACGCGACTTCGGGGAGGTGGGCCGAAAGGCCGAGCATGTCGCTCATGCGGGGCATCGTACGCGAGATCCGGACCTGCGATGGGCCGTTGCCGTGGTGCTGATGAGGTCAGGCTTCAGTCGCCACGGCTCGACACTGCATGGGAGCGCGGTGGAAGTCAAAGGCCTGGCCGAAGCCAACGGCAGGCGGCACCGCCTAACGCGACCGAGTTTCCGTCACGCCGTCCACCGCCGCTCGAAATCATGCGCCGCGAACTGCTCGACCAGGAAATCGACGAAGCAGCGCACCTTGGCCGGCAGGTGGCGTCGCGTCGGGTAGCAGATGTTGATCGTGAGCCGCTGCAGTTCCCATTCCTGCAGTATCGGCACGAGACGGCCGGCGACCACGTCGTCATACAGGATGTACATCGGCTGGATCAGGATGCCCAGATGCTTCAGCGCTGCGGCGCGCAGCACCTGGCCGTCGTTGGATTCGAGCAGGCCCTGGATCGGCACCTTCGTCACCGTGCCGTCGCGCGTAAAGCGCAGCTCTTTTGGCTGCGTCGCCAGGTTGTAGGCCAGCAGCTGGTGGCCGGCCAACTCGTCGGGTGCGCGCGGCGTGCCGTGGCGCTGCAGGTACTGCGGTGATGCGGCCAGCACTCGCTTGGTCTCCGCGAGGCGGCGCACGGTGATCGCCGAGTCGTTCTCGAACTCGCGGTTGCGGATCGCCACGTCGATACCGCTGTCCAGCAGGTCGTGATACTGGTTCGACGCCACGACTTCGATGCGCAGGTCCGGGTAGCGCGCGCTGAACGCGGGCAGCAGTGGCGCGATGACGATCATCGAGAACGACAGCGAGGCCTGCACACGCAGCAACCCCGTGGGCTTGAGCACGGCCTCGTTGACGGCCGTCTCGGCGTCGCGCATTTCACCGAGCAGTGGCTTGCAGCGGCGGTAGAACGCGTCGCCCACGTCGGTCAGGAACAGGCGCCGCGTGTTGCGCTGTACCAGACGAGCGGACAGCCGCTCCTCCAGCGCCGCCAGATGCCGGCTCGCCGCGGCGTTGCTCAGCCGCAGCGAAGCGGCCGCGCGTGAGAGGCTGCCCAGCTCGGCCACTTGCACGAAGAGTTCGATCTCGGTCCAGCGATCCACGTTTACCCGGAGTTTTCCTATGGGAGGAACAAAGCTTTGCCGATGCAGCCTTTCTGTTCCGTTCGTTGGAGCATAGAGTGGGCTCCCCATGCTGTCGCGCGGGCTAACCCGGCTCCCTTTTTTCTGCGCATGCGCAATATCGACGAAGACAACATCACCCAGGCCGTGATCGCCGGCCATGCGGCGGCCGACGACGTACGGCTGCGTGAGGTGATGACGAGTCTCGTACAGCATCTGCATGCGTTCGCGCGCGAGGTGCGGCTCAACGAACAGGAGTGGGGCGAGGGACTGCGTTTCATCGCCGAGTGCGGCGGGCCGCGCGGTGAGCTCGACCTGCTGTCCGACACCCTGGGCGTATCCACCCTGGTCGCGGCGATGAACCGGCGCCGGACGCGTGGCGGCACGGCTGCCACGGCAACTGGGACGCGACATCTTGGGAGCGTCAGCGTCGATGGCGCGCCGGACGAACTCTGCTTCGTCTGCGGCCGTGTGTACACGCTCGACGGCAAGCCGATCGCCGGCGCGCGCATCCGGGTCTGGCACCGCGGGGCGACTGCGCCCGACCCGGGCCATGGCAACGCCGAGCAGCGCGCGCCGGCCGAGGCGACGAGCGGCGTCGACGGTCGCTTTGGCCTTGCTTGCATCGCCGCGCAGCCGCTGGCCCTGCCGCAGGATGGGCCGGTCGGACGCATGCTGCGCGCGCTGGGCCGCCATGCCTGGCGCCCGGCGCACCTGCGCTTCGATGTCAGCGCGCCTGGCTATGAATTTTTGTCCACGGATGTCTTCCGCGCCGATGACCCCTATCTGGAAACGGACGCCGCGTTCGGCGTTCGCAGTTCGTTGATCGCCGATTGGGTGCACCATCCGCCCGGTCGCACGCCCGATGGCCATGACAGTGCCGTCCCGTTCTACCAGGTGGATTTCACCTTCGTTCTTACCACAGCAACAGGAGACAAAACATGAATGAGCATGCCGTCAACCGCCGCACCGTCCTTGGTGCAGGTGTCGCCGGACTCGCTGCGGCATCCGGACTGGTGCACGCCCAGACCTCGCAGCCGATCCGCATCGGCAGCACCCTGGCGCTCACCGGCCCACTGGCGGCCACCGGGCAGGTGCACAAGATCGTCGGCGAGATCTACGTCGAGCAGGCGAACAAGAGCGGCGGCTGGCTCGGCCGACAGCTGGAGTGGATCCTGAAAGACGACCAGTCCAAGCCCGATCTGGCGCGCACCTTGTACGAGCAGCTGATCACGGTCGACAAGGTGGACTTGTTCATGGGGCCGTACGCCACCGGCGCGATCCTGTCGGCGATCGGCGTGGCGCAGCGCTACAACAAGGTACTGGTGCACCACACCTTCGGCGTGCCCTCGCTGATCAAGTACGACATGGCTTTTCCGGCCTGGTCCCTCGGTGCCGAGCCGGCGACCACGGTGCCGAACACGCTCTTCGATGCGCTCGCCGCCGGCCCCAAGCCACCGAAGACGATCGCCGTCGTGACGAGCAAGTTTCCGTCGGTGCAGTTCATGGCCGCCGGCGCGCGCGAGGTCGCGAAGAAGCGCGGCCTCACCGAAGTGCTGTATCTGGAATGGGACTTCGGCAATCGCGACTTCGGCCCGATCGCCAATCGCATCAAGGACGCCAACCCCGACTTCGTCTTCGTTGGTGCGATCGGCCTCGATGGCAACCTGCTGCTCGACGCGATGAAGAAGATCGACTATGAGCCGCCGCAGCACTTCTATCTCTACCCGTCGCCATCGCAACTCGTCAAGCTGCCGGAGGCCAAAAACGCACTGTCGGTGACGATCTTCGAGGAGCAGCCGCCGTTCATCAACAACCCGGGCGCGGCCGAATTCGTCAGGCTGTTCCACGAGCGCGCCACGGCGGCGAAGCTGGCCGACCCGTCTGTCGAGGTGCAGGCAGCGGCGTCCTACACCGCGTGGCAGATCCTGGCGGCGGGCGTCGCCGGGACCAAGAGCCTGGACGACAAGGCCATCGCGGCCTGGCTGAAGACCAACAAGGTGCAGACCATCCAGGGCGTGCTTCGCTTCGACGGCCCTGCTCAGTATGGCGACGACCTCATGCGCATCAAGCAGGTGCAGAACGGCCACTGGGTGGTGGTCTGGCCCAAGGAGTTCACGTCGGGCGGCGCCAAGATGCAGGCGAACTGAAGGGATGGGACCCCCGAGCTTGCTTCGCTCGCGGCCCCCCGAGGGGGTGCCTCCGTTCCTTCGGGCGGCCGTGCACTGCTGAGATGTCCGGTTTCACGATGCCGAGCGCCAGCCTGCTGGCGCAGAGCGTGCTTTCGGGCATTTTTGTGGGTGCCCTCTACGGCTTGCTGGGCCTTGGGCTGAGCCTGTCGTGGGGGTTGCTGCGGCAGATCAATCTTGCGCTCTTCGCCTTCGCCTTCCTGGCGGCCTACCTGTGCTACCAGCTGGCGTCGATGGGCATGGACCCGCTGCTCACGCTGATCGTCATCGTGCCGCTGTTCTTCGCCATCGGCGCGGCGCTGCACGCGGTGATGGCGCGCTTTCGCATCTCGCCCTTCAATTCGCTGCTCATCACCTTCGGGCTGACGGGCATCATCGAGGCACTGATCCAGTCGATCTGGACGGCCGACTTCCGCAAGCTCGAATCGAGCTACGGCGAACACCGCTTCAAGATCGTGGGGCTGTACGTACCGCTGCCGGAATTGATCACGCTCGGGCTGGCTGTGGTCCTGTCGCTGGCGGTGTGGGCTGTGCTGCGCCACACCGATCTGGGCAAGGCGCTGCGCGCCTCGGCAGAGGACTCGACGATCGCCGCCGCCTTCGGCATCCCTCAGCAGCGCAATGCATTGTTGCTGGCGGGCACCTGTTCTGCGCTGGCCAGCGTGGCCGGCGTGTGCCTGGCACTGAGCTTCACGCTGGCTCCGTCTCAGATCTACGCCTGGGTCGGCGTCGTCTTCGCCGCCGTGATGCTGGGCGGCCTCGGCCGCGCGCTCGCTCCGCTGCTGGCCGGCATCGTCATCGGCGTCAGCGAGGCGGTGACGATGGCGGTCACCGCGCCGTCGTGGGCACCGCTGGTTTCGTTCACGCTGCTGATCGCGATCCTGCTGTTGCGCCCGGGGCGGGCCGCATGAGGCGGACACCCGTCGCCATCGTCGTCGCTGCCATCGCGCTGGCGTTCGTGCCGATGCTCGGCTTGCCGGCGTTCTACGACTCGCTGCTGTACCTGATCCTGCTGTGGGTCGTGCTCGCCACCTCGTGGAACATTCTGTCCGGCTACACCGGCTACTTTTCGTTCGGCCACGGCGCCTTCTTCGGCGCCGGGATCTACACCAGCGCGACGCTGATGGCGCGCTGGAACTGGCCCTTCCTCTGGACGCTGCCGGTGGCGGCAGCGGTGGCCTGTGCGCTCGGCGTGGTGGTCGGTGCGATCGTGTTCCGCGTCAAGGGCGTTCGCGGGGAGGTGTTCGCGCTGCTCACGCTGGCGGTGACCTTCGTCGTCGGCACGATCATCGTCAACACGCCGATCGACGGCGGCAACGGCGTGTCACTTGCCGGCGTGGTGGTGCCGCACCTCGGCCCTACGCCCTCATCGACCTTTTACCTGCTGGCGCTGGCGGCGGCCGCGTTGACGCTCGTCGTTGCCTGGAGCATCTCGGTGTCGAAGTTCGGCGCCGGCTTGTTCGCGATCCACGACGACGAGGACGCCGCCGAGGTGATGGGCGTTCCGACCTATCGCTACAAGTTGATGGCGCTGGCCGTCTCCTGCGCACTGGCCGGCCTGGCTGGCGGCATCCACGCACTGTTCCTCAACTACGTCACGGTCGGCGACGTCTTCACGATCACGGTGCCACTGACGGTGGTGCTGATGAGCGTGCTTGGCGGCACCCGTCACTGGGCAGGGCCGGCAGTCGGAGCGGTCGCGATCACGCTGCTGCTGTACAGCTTCACCGCGGCCGACTTCGCGGTCGCCGGCAAGGCGACGGTCGGCACGATCCTGATCGCTGCAATCCTTTTCATGCCGGACGGCATCCTGCCACGGCTGCAACGCGCGTTCGCGCGGCGCCGCTTTCCCTCGGTCGCCGCGCCGGTGCCGAACACTGCCCCGGCGCCGATCGCTGCGTCGCCGGCCATCGGCGGTGCGCCCGGCGGCGTGCTGCTGCGCACCCGCGCGCTGGCCAAATCGTTCCACGGCGTGCAGGCGTTGGGTGGCGTCGACGTCGAGGTGCGGCGCGGCGAGATCCTCGGGCTGCTGGGACCCAATGGCTCAGGCAAGTCGACCTTCATCAATGTCGTCAGCGGCCACTTTTTGCCGAGCAGCGGCAGCGTCGTTTTCGAGGGTCGCGAACTTGCAGGTCGCGCTGCACACCGCGTCGCGCGCGCCGGCATCGCGCGCACCTACCAGATCCCGCGGCCCTTTGGCCACCGCAGCGTGCTCGACAACGTGGCGCTCGCCGCGATGTTCGGCGGTGGCGTTGCCAGACCTGCGGCGGCGCGGCGCGAGGCGATGACATGGCTGGCGTTCGCCCGGCTGCAGGATCGGGCGCAGGCGTTGCCCGACGAGCTCAACCTGCATCAGCGCAAGTTTCTCGAACTGGCCCGTGCACTGGCTTCGCGGCCGCGGCTGGTGCTGCTGGACGAAGTGTTGTGCGGCTTGACGCCGAGCGAGATCGACGATGCGGTGCTGCTGGTGCGGCGCATTCGCGACCAAGGCGCGACGGTCGTGTTCGTCGAACACGTGATGCGTGCCGTGATGGCGCTGACCGACCGGGTCGTCGTGTTCGACCAGGGCAAGGTGCTGGCCGAAGGTCCGGCCGCAGAGGTGATGCGACGACCCGAGGTGATGAGCGCCTACTTCGGGCAGGCGCAGGCCCCCGGCGATACGTCGCTCGCCTCCCCGGGGGCGGAGCCGCGTCATGCTTGAAGTGCGCGACCTGCAGGTGGCCTATGGCCAGGCGCCCGCGCTGTGGGGCGTGAGCTTCGAGTTGCGCGCGGGTGAGCTTCTGTGTGTCGTCGGCCCGAACGGTGCCGGCAAGACGACCTTGATCAACACGCTGGCCGGCGTACTACGCGCCCGCGGCGGGTGCATCGCGTTCGAGGGCCGCGACATCACGGCGCTGCCTGCGCACCGCTTCTGCGAGGCAGGCATTGCGATCGTGCCCGAGGGGCGCCGCCTGTTCGCTTCGATGAGCGTGCTCGAGAACCTGGAGGTCGGCAGCATGGTCGCAGCAGCCAAGGCGCGGCGGGCGGAGTCGTTGGCGACGGTGCTGGCGCTGTTTCCCGCCTTGGAGCCCAAGCTCGCGCAGGCGGCGGGCGAGCTCTCCGGCGGACAGCAGCAGATGGTGGCCATCGGCCGCGCGCTGATGGCTCGGCCGCGGCTGCTGCTGCTCGACGAGCCCTCGCTCGGGCTGTCACCGCTGATCGTGCACGAGCTGTTCGAGGCGGTCTGCCGCATCAACGGGGAAGGCACCGCCGTGCTGCTGGTCGAGCAAAACGTGGCAATGGCTTTGCGCGTGGCACATCGCGCCTACGTGCTCGAAGAAGGCCGAATGGTCGCCAGCGGCACGCCCGAGGCATTGATGGCGCGCGACGAGCTGCGTCGCGCCTACCTCGGCGTCTAGGCGGCGAACGACCACACCCCCATGATCAAGCACATCGTGATGTGGAAGATACGCGGCGACGATGCGGCCGCGCGCGCCGCCAACCTCGCGCTGCTGAAGTCGGAGTTCGAGTCCCTGCGCGGCGCCGTGCCCGGGCTGCTGCACCTTGAGATCGGGCTCGACGAAAGCCGCGTCGACTACGCCTGCGACGTGGTGCTATACACCGAGTTCACGTCGCGCGATGCACTCGCCGCATATGCCGAACATCCGGCGCATCAACGAGTGCGCCGCGCGCTCGGCGACCTGCGCATCGCGCGCCACCAGGTGGACTACGAGACGACGGCTGCCGACGGCCCATGACGCGATCCCCCTTTACTGACCGAGGAGTGCTTCGATGACCCAGCTCCAGACCAGCGACATCACCCAGGCCGTGCTCGACCGTGTGGCCGCCGACGCCGATCCGCGCTTCAGGCAAGTCCTCACGGCGGTGGTCCAGCACGTCCACGCGCTCGCGCGCGAGGTGGACCTGACGCCCGCGGAATGGATGGCGGCGATCCAGTTCCTCACACGCGTCGGCCAGACCTGCGACGAGAAACGTCAGGAGGTCATCTTGTTGTCCGACACGCTCGGCCTGTCGATGCTCGTCGTGCAGCTCGAACAGGCGCGCCGCTCGGCGCAGGCGCTGGCCGACAAGACCGCCGCGCACTCGCCCACCGAAGCCACGGTGCAAGGCCCGTTCTACTGGGAAGGCTCCCCGGTGCTGCCCCTTGGCAGCGACATCGGCAAGGGGATGCCGGGCGAGCCTGCCTACTACAGCGGCCGTGTCGTCGACACGCTCGGAGCGCCCATCGCCAACTGCTGCGTCGACGTCTGGTCGGGCGACGGCGAGGGCATCTACGACATGCAGATGGGTGGCGAAGCCGGCATGCGCCTGCGGGCACGCTTTCACACCGACGGCGCGGGGCGCTATCACTTCTGGTCGATCAAGCCGACGTTCTATCCGGTGCCGGACGACGGCCCGGTCGGTGACATGCTGCGCGCGATGGGCCGCCATCCGAACCGACCGGGCCACATCCACATGATGGTCTACAAGGACGGCTACGTGCCGCTGACGACGCACCTGTTCGCGTCCGACAGCCCCTACCTCGACTCCGACGCGGTGTTCGGTGTGCGGGACAGCCTGATCGTGCACTTCGAGCGCCATGGCCCCGGTACGGCTCCCGATGGCCGCGCCATGGATCGGCCCTTCTACGCAACGAGCTACGACTTCGTGCTCGCCGCGGCCGCCTGAACACCGCAACACGAGGACCGCACCCATGAAGATCGGCAAGGCCACGCTGCCCGAATCGGCGATCTGCACCTACGACGAAGAAACGATCGTCGTGCGCGGCGCCGACCTGTGCCATGAGCTGATCGGCAAGCTCGGATTCGTCGACTACTTCCACTTCCTGGTCACCGGCCGCAAGCCCGACGCGACCGCCAGCCGTGTCCTCGACGCGACGCTGGTGGCGATTGCAGAGCACGGCCTGGTGCCGAGCGTACAGGCCAGCCGCATGACGCTCGCCGCGGCGCCGGACGCCATCCAGGGCGCTGTGGCGGCCGGCATCCTCGGCTGCGGCTCGGTGATCCTCGGCGCGTCGGAGACTGCCGGGCGCCTGTTCTTGCGCGTCGATGCGATGGCCAAGGAGAAGGCGATGTCGATCGAGACTGCCGCCCGCGAAGTGGTGCGCGAGCTGCGCGAGCAGAAGCAGGCCATTCCCGGCTACGGCCACCCCCAGCACAAGGCGCGCGATCCGCGTGTCGCGCGGCTGTTCGCGGTGGCGCAGGAGGCCGGCGCCGCCATGCACTTCGTGCGCATCGCAGAAGCCATCGAAGGCGTGCTGCCCGGCATCACCGGCCGCGACTTGCGCCTGAACGTGTCGGCCGCGATTCCTGCGGTGCTGCTCGACGTCGGCTTCCCGGCCGACGCGCTCAAGGGCGTGCCGATCCTCGCGCGCTGCGCAGGACTGATCGGCCACCTGACCGAAGAGCTCGCCAAACCGATCGGCTTCGCGCTGTCGTACCAGGCGACGCGCGAGCAGCGCTACACCGGCGAACTGCCGCCGGGGTTCACTCCTCACACGGCGGACTGAGCGATGGCCCGGGTGCTTTCAGGCGTGCGCGTGCTCGAGCACGGCACCTTCATCACCGGGCCGGCAGCATCGATGCTGCTGGCCGATCTGGGGGCGGATGTGGTCAAGGTCGAGCAGCCGGCCGGCGACCCGTTCCGCGCCTTCCGCGGCGGCTTGTACAGCCCGCACTACCAGACCTACAACCGCAACAAGAAGAGCGTCACGCTTGACACGCGCAAGCCCGAGGATCTTGCGCTGTTCGACAAACTGGTGGCCGAGGCCGATGTCTACATCCAGAACTTTCGTCCTGGCGTCGCCGACAAACTCGGTGCCGGCGAGGCCCGACTGCGCGAGTTGAATCCGCGGTTGATCTACTGCGCGATCAGTGGCTTCGGGCCGGATGGGCCGGCAGCGCAGCGACCGAGCTACGACACGGTGGCGCAGGCGGCGAGCGGCTTCTTGAAGCTGCTCGTCAATCCGGCCAATCCGCGCGTCGTCGGCCCGGCGATCGCCGATTCTCTGACCGGTTTCTACGCCGCCTTCGGCATCCTCGGCGCGTTGTATGAGCGCGAGAAGCAGCAGGACGTTGGCAGCGGCGCCCGTGGGCGCCGCGTAGAAGTCTCGATGTTCGAGGCGATGACGCATTTCAACCTCGACGCCTTCACGCACCTGTTCTCCGAAGGCGAGGTGATGGGCCCGTACAGTCGCCCGAGCGTGTCGCAAAGCTATGTGCTGTGCTGTGCTGACGACAAGTGGATCGCGCTGCACATGTCCTCGCCGCCCAAGTTCTGGCAGAGCCTGGCACAGGCGATCGAGCGGCCGACGCTGTTCGACGACCCGCGCTTCGCTGCGCGCGAGGCACGCATCGCGCACCAGACCGAGTTGATCGAGTTGCTTGGCGGCCTGTTTCGCGGCCGCGACCGGGCCGAATGGTGCCGCCGCCTGGAAGCGCTCGACGTGCCGCATGCGCCGATGTACGACACCGACGAGGTGCCAGACGACCCGCAGGCCGTGCACCTTCAACTGTTCGTCGACGCGCCGCACCCGGACCCGTCGGTCAGCGGTCGTTGGCGCACGGTGCGCTCGCCGCTCAGCTTCGACGGCGAGCGCGCGCTCGATGTCACTGCGCCGCCGCTGCTCGGCGACCACAACGACATGCTGCGTTCCGGCAAGTCACTGTGGGGCGCGCCGGCGCTCGACGGGCCAACCGCCTGATGCCCTCAACCAAGACGACAGGACCTGACTCAATGACCACTCTCGACATCGTCGGCCTTTGCGGCAGCCTGCGCGCCGCCTCCTTCAACCGCATGGCGATGGCGCTCGCTGCCGAATGCATGCCCGCTTCGATGGCGCTCGAGGTGCTCGACTGGCGCGAGATCCCGGTTTTCGACGGCGACGTGTTCGAACGCGGACTGCCACCACTGGTGGCCGCACTACACCAGCGCATCCGCCGCGCCGACGGCGTGTTGATCGTCTCGCCGGAGTACAACTTTTCGGTGCCCGGCGGCTTGAAGAACGCGATCGACTGGCTCAGCCGCGGCGCCGATCAGCCCTGGGCGCTGAAGCCGGTGGCGATCGCCAGCGCCTCCGGCGGCCCTGTCGGCGGCGCGCGCATGCAGTACGACCTGCGCAAGGTGATGCTGTTCCTGAATGCCCAGGTGCTCACCAAGCCCGAGATCTTCATCGGCATGGCGCAAACCAAGTTCGATGCCGCGACCGGCAAGTGCACCGACGAGACAACGCGGCGCTTCGTGACCGATCAGATGGCGGCGTTCGAGCGATGGATCGCCGCCGTGTCCCGCATGAAGGGCTGAGTTCACCCCTGACCGGTTGGATTCGGTCTACTGCTTTCGCTTCAGGTCGTCGCCGCCGATGTAGATGCGGTTCCACACCGGAGAGATGACGAGTTCGTTGATGCACACGTGCGCCGGCATCTCGGCGATGAACCGGATCGTGCGGCCCAGGTCGGCCTCTTGCAGCATGCGCGCCTTTTCGGCGTCGCTCGGTGGCACCGGGCGCTTGGCCAGGATCGGCGTGGCCACCTCGCCCGGGCACAACGATGTGGCGCGCAGGCCATGCACGCCTTCCTCGATGTTGAATGAGTGGGTCAGCGCCATCAGCGCCGCCTTGCTGGCGGTGTAGGCCGGGCCGGTGAGATACGTGTAGTACCAGCCGGCGAAAGAGGCGACGTTGATCACCGTGCCCTCGCGCCGCGCGCGCATGCCGGGCAGCACCGCCAGCGTGCAGGCCATCGCACCGTTCAGGTTGACGTTGACGACGTGATCGAAGGTGGCGGCGTCGGTTTCGTCCCAGTAACGCTTCGGAAAGTTGATGCCGGCACTGTTGACGAGGATGTCGACGCGGCCGTGTTCGGCCTGAACCTTCTGCGCGACGCGCGTCACCGCGGCGCTGTCGGCGACATCCAGCGGCGCCGCAGTGATCGATCCGGCCGGCGCACCCTGCGCCTGCGCCTGGGCCAGCGCGGCGTCGAGCTTGGCCGCCTCGCGCCCCGAAATCACCACGCGGCAGCCTGCCTTGGCTAGCTCGGTCGCGGCCGCAAGGCCGATGCCGCTGCCGCCGCCGGTGATCCAGGCGATCTTCGAAGTTGAACTCATGCGCGCCTCCTTTTCGTACATGACCGTGACGCAGCGATCCTAGCGCCGCGCGCGACCCCTTGGGCTTGGCCCAACCCGCTGTCAGTTCGGATGCCTGACGCCTAGAATCGCTTCCCGTGCACCGGTTTCACATCCACCGTCGACTCGTCATCGGGATCGCCCTCCTGGCGATGCTACTGGCGTCGCTCGCGCCCTTGGCGTCGCAGGCGGCTTCCGACAAGGCGGGATTCTGGATCGAGGTCTGCACCGCCCAGGGTTCCAAGCGGGTGGCCGCGGGCTCCGAGCAACCTGGAGGCGCGCCTGCGTCGTCGCACCTGCTTGCGCACTGTCCATGCTGCCTTGGCCACGCCGTGGCCATCGGTCTCCCGCCGCCGGCAGACATGAGTGCTCGCCTTCTTGACCTGAACGACGAATACCCGTCGGCCTTCCTCGCCGCTCCACGTACGCTGCATGCGTGGACAAAGGCGCAGCCGCGCGGGCCGCCCCGCTCCTCCTGATCGACTGAACGCCACTGGCTCGCGGTCGCCGCCGACCGCCGCCGGCGTATCTCGTCCCGCCGCGCGCCCGCGCGGCCCTCAGGAGAGCTTCCTTGAAGACGAACGAACGTGTCGTGCGCGCCTTGGCGCACGTGAGCATCTGCGCGTCGCATGCATCGCCAATCCGCCGCCGGTGCCCGACCTTCAGGTTTGAACCGGAGGACCTGCCGTGCCGTCCCCGGTAATCCCATCGGTTGCCGACTCCGCGCTCTATCGCCGCGTCTGGCGCTGGCATTTCTACGCCGGAATGATCTGCCTGCCGTTCCTCGCGCTGATGGCGCTGACCGGTGCGCTGTACCTGTTCAAGGAGCCGATCGAGTCGCGCGTCTACGCCGGGTTGCGATTCGTCGATGTGACGCCGGGGCCGACCTTGGACGCCGAGTCTCTCGTGGCCCGCGCGCAGGCGATCGTGCCCGGCGATGCGGTCCGCTTCATCGCGCCGGCGCAGGCCGGCCGCAGCGCCGAGGTGGGCATCCGCACGCCAGAAGGCACGCTGGCGGTCTACCTCGACCCCGGCAGCGGCCGTCTGCTCGGCCAAGTGCGCGACGACCGCAGACTGATGGAGGTCATCAGGCACGTCCATTCGCTCGAGATCGCCGGCACGGTCGCGAACCACTGGGTCGAGGTGGTCGCCGGCTGGGCCATCGTGCTCGTCGTGTCGGGCATCTTCCTGTGGTGGCCGCGCGGTCGCGCCGGCGGCGTCTACGATCTGCGCGGGCGACCCGCCCAACGCACCTGGTGGCGTGACTTGCACGCCGTGACCGGCATCACGGCAGGAGCGGCGATCCTGTTTCTGGCCGTCACCGGCATGCCCTGGTCGGCGTTCTGGGGCGAGCAGTTCGGACGGCTGACGAACGAGTGGGGCATCGGGCTGCCGAATTACCTCTTCGGCCCGGCGCCCCAATCCTCACCGCCGCTGGGGAGCCTCGGACAGGTGCCATGGACCCTCAGCCATGCGCCGTTGCTGCAGTCGGGGTCTCACGCCAACCACGGTGGTGCAGTACCTTCCGTGCCGATGCCGGAGGCGAGCGTTCGGTCGATCGGACTGAACGATGCCTTGCACATCTTTGCGCGGCTGCGATTGCCCGCGGGTACGCCGGTGAGCCTGCCGGCCGGTCCGCGCGGCGTTTACTCCGCGCTGCTGTTTCCCGACGACGCTACAGCCGAGCGTGTCGTCCACCTCGACCGCTACTCGGGAGCGGTGCTCGCCGACGTGGGCTATGCGGACTATGGCATCGGCGGCCGCCTGACCGAGTGGGGGATCAGCCTGCACACGGGCCGCCAGTTCGGCTGGGTCAACCAGCTCGTGATGCTGGCCGGATGCCTGGCCATCGTGGCGCTCGCAGTCTCCGCCGTCGTGATGTGGTGGAAGCGCCGCCCGCGCGGCCGACTTGCCGCGCCGCCACGCCGACCGGGGGACCGCGCGGCCTTCGGCGCGATCGCGGTTGCGGTGCTGCTCGGTCTGCTCTACCCGCTGCTGGGCGCAACGATGCTTCTTGCGCTGCTCGTCGATGCCGTCGTGCCGCAGCGCTGGCATGAACGCTTCGGCCTCTAGACCAGGACGCAAGTGTCAAGAACCAACTCAAACAGGAAGAAATCCCATGAAAGCTCTGCTTGCCCAGGTTGCCTCGGCGATCGTCTGCATGCCCGCGTTCGCTCAGGATCGGGAGCCCGTCGCGAGGCTCGACACCGTCATCGTCACCGGCAGCAAGACCGACGATTTCGGCATCCGGTCGGGCATCCCGCTCGCGCAGATGCCGCAAAGCGTGCAGGTGATCGACAGCGAAGCGCTGATCGAGCGCGGCGCTCGCAGCGTCGATGACCTGTTGCGCACGGTGCCTTCGGCGACGGTTGGCGGCAGCCGCGAGTCTCGTTATCAGAGCTTCAGCCTGAAGATTCGCGGCTTCTCGGCCAACGAAATGCGCAACGGCATGCGCCAGCGCTACTACGAAGACGTCGATCCTTCGGCGCTATCCGACATCGGTCGGATGGAGGTGCTGAAGGGCCCCTCGGCCGTGCTCTTCGGGCAGATGGGGATGGGTGGAATCATCTCGATCACGACCAAACAGCCGACCGAAGGCTTCGTCGGTTGGGTCGCGCTGACGGGGGGCTCTTTCGATCGCAAGATGGCTACTGTGGACGTCGGCGGGCCGATCAACGACACGCTCGGCATTCGGGTGACAGGTGAGGTCGAGCGCTCGGGCACCTTCGTTGACTACCAGGACATGGATCGCGACAACGCCGGCCTCGCACTGGCGTGGAGGCCGAACTCATCGGTGTCCGCGCATTTCGTTGCCGAATACATTCGCCGCTCGACGCAGAACAACCCCGGTCAGCCCGTGGTCGGCACGGTCCAGAGCAACGGCATCGCACCGGTCGATCGGTCGACCTTTCTCGGTGAGCCCGGCTTCACGCTGCTGGAGGCCGACGCGCCACTGGTTCAGGCCTGGGTCGACTTCAAGCTCGGCGACGCGTGGACGCTGACGCCGCGCTTCCAATACTCCGAGTTCAACAACGCGGGCAAGCAGGCGATCCTCGGCGCGCCGGTGCCGGGCCAGACGACCCTCATCGAGCGCACTGGCCGCTACACAGGCGAGAACGACAGGTTCTACACCGGGCAGATCGACCTCTCGGGCCAAGCGACGGGCTTCGGCGTTCGTCACCAATTGTTGTTCGGCGTCGAATACAACAACGAAGAGGTGGCGTTTCGGCAGTTCGGCGTTGTTCCCTGCGGCATCGGGCCGATCGATTCGCTGCATCCGGTCTACGGCTGCGGCGCGCCGACCAATGCGTTCGGCTTCCTCTCGATCAACAAAATCGAAGGGGTTGCCGTCTATGCGCAGGACCAGCTTGCGCTGAGCCAGGCGTGGAACCTGATAGCCGGCATTCGCTATTCAAAGTTCGACAACAGCAACACATTCAGCACGGACTTCTTCAGCGCCCCCAGCACCGCCGACCTCTCCAGCACGACCTGGCAACTGGGCACGACCTATGCGCTCGGGCAAGGGGTGTCGCTGTTCGGTGGGTACAACACCGGGTTCGATCTGGAGTACGTGATCGGCGCACGTCGGCGCGACGGCACGCCGTTCCGGCCCGAGACCGGCGACCAGGCTGAGGTCGGCGTACGTTTGATCCGCGACCGGGTACGCGCCAGCCTGTCGGCCTTCAACATCCGACGCAACAACGTCGCCGCGCCCGACCCCGCAGACCCCGGCTTCCAGGTCCAGGAAGGCCAGTACCGCGTGCGCGGCATCGAGGTCGAAGGCGAATGGTCGCCGCTGCCCGGCTGGTGGCTGCAGGGGGGCTATGCCTATCTCGACGGGAAGGTGATGCGAACGACGAGTGCAGGCTTGGTCGGCGCGCAACTGGCAGAGACGCCCCGCAACAGTGCGACCGCCTCGACTCGCGTCATGCTCGGCCCGGTCGAACTGCGTGCAGGCGCCAACTATGTGGGGTCGCGCAAGATGATCAACGGCGGCTCGGTCACGCTCCCCGACTACCTGATCTTCGACCTCGGCCTCGGCGCCGCGTACGGGCCGCTGCGGTTCGACGCGGCGCTGACCAATCTTGGCAACACGACGTACTACTACAGCGACAACGCGTCGGTCTATTCCGCCGGCGGGCAGAACGCGGTCTACCCCGGATCGCCGCGCACCTTCAGCCTGCGCGTCAGCTACGCCTTCGGCGGCGCGACTCGATAGCCGATCCTGACGGGCGCTGCGCCGATTCCGTCCCCGGACGGCCATTCGACCCTCGCAAACCGTATTCCGTCGCTACCTCAGGCGCTAGGCACTGGTCAGCACGGCGTGGGCGGGCTATCTTCCGCCGTCATGAACCTTCGAGCATCGAGCAATAAGTGGCTGCCGCGCTGGCTCACCTCGCTGACCGGTCGCAGCGTGGTGGTGGCGGCCGTGCTCAGCGTGGTGGTCGCGATCGCGTTGAGTCCGATCTTCATCTCGCCCTTTACCCAGGTGCTGGGACGCACGATGTTCGTCGGCATGGCGCTGCTGCTGGTGTTCACTGCGGCGGGGCATTGGCGCCAGACCTGGCTGCCGCGCTGGTTGATGCAGGTGTTCGCGGTGGTGGTGTTCGCGCCAGTGGCGACTCTTGCGGCCTATCTGGTCACGGTCAACGGCGACCTGAGCGCTTTGCTCAACAACTGGCCGCGCATTTCCGGCATCTTGCTGATCTCGCTTTCCGCCGCGATGGTCGGTGTCGTCATGGCGCTCGGGGCGCTGTACCGCGAGCGGGATGCGCAGGCGCGCGCAGAAGGTCTTCAATTCGCGCTCGAGCGGGCGACGCTCGAGCGCCAGGCGGCCGATGCGCGGCTCTCGCTGCTGCACGCGCAGATCGAACCGCACTTCCTGTTCAACACGCTCGCCAACGTGCAGGCGCTCGTCGAGTCGGGTTCGGATCGCGCCGCGCCCGTGTTGCGCCACCTGATCGCCTACCTTCGCGCCGCGATGCCGCGCCTGAACAGCGCCGACACGACGCTCGCGACCGAGCTCCAACTCGTGCGCGCCTATCTCGAACTCATGCATCTGCGCATGCCCGACAGACTGCAGTTCGAGATCGACGTCGCACCCGAACTTTCCGGCGTACGCTTCCCGACCATGGCACTGTTGACGCTCGTCGAGAACGCGGTGCGTCACGGCATTGACCCGAGCGAAGAGGGCGGGCGCATCACGCTCGCCGGACGACTCGCCGCCGATGGCGAGACGGCGACGCTGTCAGTCGCCGACACCGGCGCCGGCATGGCGGACGACGCGCCTTCCGGCGTCGGTCTGGCCAACCTGCGCGCGCGCTTGCAGGCCTTCTTCGGCGCGGATGCGAAGCTCGAGATGCACGCGTTGTCGCCGCATGGCGTGCGCGCCGAGATCGCATTTCGCCTCACGAAGGCTGCGCCGAAGTGAGCCGCGCCACCGCACTCATCGCTGACGACGAGCCGTTGTTGCGCACGAATCTGCGTGCGCATCTTGCGCGCCTGTGGCCGGAGCTGGAAGTCGTCGCCGAGGCGCGCAACGGGCGCGAGGCTATCGAGCTGTTCGACGTCCATGCGCCGGACATCGCGTTTCTCGACGTGCACATGCCGGGCGTGAACGGCATCGAAGCCGCGCGCTCGATTGCGCGGCGCGCACAGATCGTGTTCGTCACCGCCTACGAGCAGTACGCGGTGCAGGCCTTCGAGCAGGGCGCGCTCGACTATGTCGTCAAGCCGATCGATCCCTCGCGTCTCGCGGATACCGTGCAGCGCCTGCGGGACCGGCTCGCGTCGCCGCTACCTCAAGGCGACGGCGTGGAGGGCGAGGCGCTCGAAGACGCGCTCGAAACGATCGCCAAGGCGCTGCGCGATCGGGGGATGGCGCCGCAGCGGCCGAACCTGCAATGGATCAAGGCGTCGGTCGGCACGAGCGTGAGGCTGATCCCGGTCGAGCAGGTTGCGTTCTTCAAGTCCGACGAGAAGTACACGCTCGTCGTGTGGGACGGCGGTGAGGCCCTGATCCGCAAGACGATCCGCGAACTCGCCGACGAGCTCGATCCGGATCGCTTTGCTCAGGTGCACCGTTCGGTGATCGTCAACCTGCACCGCGTGAGCCAGGTCACGCGCAGCCTGAACGAAACGGCCGAGTTGCACCTCGCCGGCCGGCCCGAGGTGCTGCCCGTGAGCCGGAGCTTTCTGCATCTGTTCAGGCAGATGTAGGGCGGGTGTATCAGCGCACCGCGGTGACGCGTGGCTCGGCGCTGGTCGCGATGGCGTCGGCAGCGAGCGTGGGTGCTGTCGCCGCGCGCTCGGCAACGATGACGACGCGTTCGAGCTGAACGACGTGCGCACGGTTCGATGGCGCCGCGCCGCGCATGACGTCGATCGCGAAGGCGCCGGTCGCGGCGACGAGGACGGCGAATACGAGTGCGGGGAAGAAGAGGCGGTCGAACATGGCAGGCTCCTTGGGGTTCGCGCCTTGGCTTTGCCGGGGCGTTGGAGCGAACTTTAGGCAGCCGGCCTCGTGCACGAAAGGCGCTTGCGACGGATTGCGCGATTCGCGGTCCGAATCACCTGCTGCGCGGATGAATCGGGCGATTGTTCGCGCGCTAGGCCGGTCTGCCCCACAGCCACGCCGCCCCGCGCACACCCGAGGCGTCGCCGTGCAGACTCCTGACGAGCCGCGTGCGCAGCGGCTGGTCGGCGCCGGCGGAAAAGACGTGGCGCGTCCACAGCGCCGGCACCGTGGCGTACAGAGAGTCGATCTGGGACAGGCCGCCGCCGAGCACGATCACGTCGGGATCGACGAGATTGATCACCGCAGCGAGTGCGCGGGCCAGCCGCGAGGCGTAACGCTCGAGGCTGGCGTTGCATGCAGCATCACCTGCAGCGGCGCGCTGCGCGATCTGTCGTGCGGTGAGCGACTCCCCGGAGCGCTTCGCGTGGTCGCGCTCCAGGCCCGGTCCGCTGAGCCAGGTTTCGATGCAGCCCCGCTTGCCGCAGTAGCAGGGCGCGGCGTCGGTGTCGGCACCGGCGTCGCCCACGTCGCTCCAAGGCAGCGGGTTGTGACCCCACTCGCCTGCAAGGCCGTTCGCGCCGGTGAGCAACGTACCGTTGACGACGAGCCCGCCGCCGACGCCGGTGCCGAGGATCACCCCGAACACGACTGCCGAACCCGCTGCCGCGCCGTCGCTCGCTTCCGACAGTGCGAGGCAGTTCGCGTCGTTGGCGATGCGCAGCGGCCGTTGCAACAGCGCCTCGAGGTCGCGCTTCAGCGGCCGACCGTTCAGGCAGGTCGAGTTCGCGTTGCGGATCAGGCCGGCATCGGTCTCACTGCCCGGCGTGCCGATGCCGACGTCCAGGCTGCCGGCAACGCCGATCGCCGTCTCGGCGCGTGCGACGAGCGCGGCGATCGCGGCGAGCGTGGCGGCATAGTCGCCTTGCGGCGTCGGAACGCGCTCGCGCCACAGGGTGGCGCCGCCCGCGTCGAATGCCGCGCCCTCGATCTTGCTGCCGCCGAGGTCGATCCCGAGGATCGGCGCTCCCGGCCCACTGGCGGACAGCGGCATGTAGCGCCCCGCGTTCAGATCGGCTGCGTGCGCTCGTTGAGCCAGCCGAGCGCGTCGCCGCTCACGAGCGGCGCGAGGCGGCGGCGCACCTCGGCGTGATAGGCGTTGAGCCAATCTGCCTCGTCGTCGCGCAGCAGGCCGCGTTCGATGCAGCGGGTGTCGATCGGGCACAGCGTGAGGGTCTCGAATTCGAGGAACTCGCCGAATGCGCTGTCCGCGGCCGCACCGCGCGCTGGCACGTTGAGCACCAGATTCTCGATGCGCACGCCCCATTGGCCCGGGCGGTAGAGGCCGGGCTCGATCGAAGTGATCATGCCCGGCTGCATCGCCATGTTGGCATCGGGCACGGTCTGGCTGATCGACTGCGGACCCTCGTGTACGTTGAGGAAGTAGCCGACGCCGTGTCCCGTGCCATGGCCGTAGTCGAGGCCTTCGGCCCACAGCGGCGCGCGTGCGATCGCATCGATCATCGGCGACAGCGTGCCGCGCGGAAAACGTATGCGCGACAGCGCGAGCGTGCCCTTGAGCACGAGCGTGTAGTCGCGCTTCATCGCCGCGCTCACAGTGCCGATCGGCCAGACGCGCGTGATGTCGGTCGTGCCGCCGAGGTACTGGCCGCCGGAGTCGATCAGCAGCAACCCGTCGCCCTCGATCACCGCGTGCGATTCGGGCAGCGCGCGGTAGTGCGGCATCGCACCGTTCGCGTTGAAGCCGGCGATCGTCGCGAAGCTCAGGCCCCTGAGGCCGGCGCGGCGCGCGCGCGCGGCCGCGAGCCACTCGTCGACCGTCAGTTCGGTAAGGCGTTCGCCGCGCGCGAGCGCTGCTTCGAACGTCGCGTAGAACTCGCACATCGCCGCGCCGTCCTGTTCCATCGCCGCGCGCACGTGCGCCGCGTCGGCGTCGCTCTTGCGGCTCTTGGCGAGCGTGCTCGGGTTGATCGCCTCGATGACGCGTACTGCCGCGGGCACTTGCTCACGCAGCCCGAGCGTGACGCGCCGGGGGTCGATCAGCAGCACGGCATCGGCCGGCAGCGACGCCACCGCGGCGGCAGCCTGCGGATAGGGCGCGAGCCGCACGCCGTCCGCTTCGAGGCGCTTGCGCAGTGCGGCATCGATCTTTCCATCGGCGATGAAGAGCGTCGCGACGTCTGCGGCGATCAGCGCGTGGGCGAGGAAGACGGGGTTGTAGGTGACGTCAGATCCGCGCAGGTTGAGGAGCCAGGCCAGATCGTCGAGCGTCGAGACGAGATGATGCGTCGCCCCGTGCTGGGCCATCGCGGCGCGCACGTGCGCGAGCTTGTCGGCGCGCGTCATCGTCGCGTGTGGCGCGACGTGCTCGTAGACCGGCGCGCCGGGAAGCTCCGGCCGATCGGCCCAGATGTCGGCGAACAAGTCGAGATCGGTGCGCAGCGTGACGCCGGCGGAGTCGAGCGCCGCGCGCAAGGCCTTTGCCGCGGCCAGCCCGATCACCTGCGCATCGACGGCGACGGCCCCGCCGCGCGGCACTTCGCGCGCGAGCCAGTCGACATGCGCGGGCGACGCGCCGCTCGTGATGCGTTCGAGCACGATGCTGCTGCCGGCAAGCTGGGCTTCGGCCTGCGTCCAGTAGCGGCTGTCGGCGAAGAGCGCCGCCTTGTCTGGCGTGACGGCGAGCGTGCCCATCGAACCGCTGAAGCCCGACAGCCACTCGCGCGATTGCCAATGCGCGGGCAGGTATTCCGACAAGTGCGGGTCGCTCGACGGCACGAGCAGCGCGTCGACGTGGTGGCGTTGCATCGCTTCACGCGCCTGGGCCAGGCGCATGCGGATCGGGGAGGTGCGGGTGTCCATCGTGTGGGGCTCCGAAAGGGTGGCAATCGGTTGTGCCGATGCCGGATTCTAGGAGGCTGCCGCGTCGCGGGTGGCCTCACGGGGGCGGGGCGGAACGGCGGCTCGGCCACCACGCGCGCATGGCGCTCGAAAGTCCAATAGGCCCAGGCCCATTCGATCAGCACCATGAGGCGGTTGCGAAACCCGATCAGGAAGTAGATGTGCGCGAAAAGCCAGAACAGCCAGGCCGGGTAGCCGCTGAAGCGCAACGTGCCGAACGGCGGCACGCCGAGCTCGACCACCGCCGCGCGGCGTCCGATGGTGGCGAGATTGCCGTAGTTGGCGTAGCGGAACGCGCGGGTCGGCACGCCGCGAACACGCCGCAACAGGTTGTCTGCGGCGTAGCGCCCCATCTGCTTGGCGGCCGGGCTGACGCCGGGCACCGGCTTCGATGTCGCCGCGCAGGTTGCGGCAGCGAGGTCGCCGATGACGCTGATCTCGGGGTGACCGGCAACGCTCAGGTCAGGCTCGACGGGCACCCGCCCGACACGGTCCGGGGCGACGCCGGCCGACGCCGCCAAGGCCGCCCCGAGCGGCGAAGCGCCGACGCCTGCGGCCCAGACCACGGTGCGACTCGGCAGAAGCTGCGTCACTGCCTGCCCGCCTTCCACCGTCGTGAATTGGACACCGGCGTCGTCGATGCCGGTCACCTTGGCGCCGGTTCGTACCTCGACGCCCAGCTTCTCTAGTTGCAAGCGAGCACGTTGCGAGAGCGGGCCGGCAAAGCTCGACAGCACCCGGTCACCGCCTTCGAGCAAGACGACGCGCGCGGTACGCGAGTCGATGCGTCGGAATTCGCGCGCGAGCGTGTGATGGGCCATCTCGATCAGCGTGCCGGCCATCTCCACGCCGGTCGGCCCGGCACCGATGACGGCAAAGCTCATCCACGCGGCGCGCTGTTGCGCGTCGTCGCAGCGCTCGGCAAGTTCGAAGGCGCGAACGACCCGCGCCCGGATGTCGAAGGCGTCGGCGAGCGTCTTCAGCCCCGGCGCGACAGCGGCCCAGTCGTCGTGACCGAAGTAGCTGTGCGTCGAGCCCGCAGCGAGGATCAGGTGGTCGTAGCCGATGCGCTCGCCATCGTGCAAGGTCACGCAGCGCGCGGAGCAGTCGAAAGCGACGACTTCGGCTTGCAGAACGATGAGGTTGCCGCGCTGCATCTCGCGCCGCAGGATGTGGCGGATCGGCGCCGCGATCGCGGGCGCCGTCAGGCTGGCCGCAGCGACCTGGTACAGCAGCGGCTGGAACAGATGGTGGTTGGTGCGGTCGACGAGCGTGATATCGACCTCGGCGCGCGAGAGGCTGCGTACCGCCTCCAGCCCGCCGAAGCCGCAGCCGACGACCAGGACGCGCGGGCGGCTCACCCCGCTTCCTCCGATGCCAGCTGCGCCTGCAACCTGCCCCGAACGAGTTCGATGTGGCTGCGCAGCGCGTAGAGCTCATCGGCGTAGGCCAGCGGCACGGAGATCTGGCCGACGCGCTGCGCGAGTTCCGCCAGGCGCTGCTCGAGCTCGCCTGCGGGACGCCGGCCAAGATCAGCCTCGACGTCACGTAACAGTCGGTACCACCGGAAGACTCGCGAACGCACGCGCAGCTCATACAACGGCGGCAGGATGCGCGACAACGGCAGCAGCACCGCGAGCAGCGTGAGGAGCACCGGCCACATGCGCTCGATCAGGTTCGCGAGCCAGAACGGCAGGTAGCGTTGCAGGAAGGGCACGCCACTGCGGTAGAAGCGTTCGGCCTCGGCGGCGAGCGGCCGCTCCGTGGTTCGTCCGTTCGGGAAGTCGCCCTTCTTGTGGAACCAGCCCGCGCTGCCATGCACCTCCTGCGCTGCCTGCACGAAGAGCTGGATCAGTGCCGGGTGGGTGCTGTCACGCGCCACCAGCGTGCCGGTCGGCGCGACCAGGTGCACGTCGCGCGACGGCATGTCGCGTTCGAGATCGACGACGCCGCGCGGCAGCGTGACCGCGGTCATGAAGGGGAAGAGGCGCGAATAAGCCTCGGCCTGGGCAAAGTTCATCAGCGCGATGCCGGGCGTTTGCAGCAGCATCTGAACCATCAGCGACTCGGGCGCCGAGACGAAGGCCATGGCGTCGATCGAGCCGTCGAGCAGCGCCACGACCGCAGGCGTCTGGCTCAGCCGCAGGAGCTCGATATGCGGAGGCTCGACGTGATTTGCCTCGAGCATCTTTTCCAGCAACACCGCGACGCCGCTGCCCGCGGCGCCGACGTTGATCTTCCAGCCCTTGAGCTGTGCCAAGCTGTCGGGCGCACGTTCGCCGAGCAAGCGGCGCGCTGCGTCCTCGCGGTAGAACACCCACACCGGCTCGTAGAACAGGCTGCCGAGCGAGATCAGGCCGGCGTCGGCGTCCTCGTCGGGGCCGAACTTGCGGTCGGCGCCGCCCTGCACGAAGGCGAGGTCGACGCCCGAGTGCGAGTCGCGCAGCAGCGCCAGGTTTTCGGCCGATCCCTGCGTCGCGCGCAGTTCGACCGTGATGCCGTGGCGGGCGAGAATTTCGGCGTAGCGCAGGCCGAATTCCGCGTAGGCACCCTGTTCCGTGCCGGTTGCCAGCACGACGCGGCGCGGCGGCGAAGGATCGAGCACCCAGTAGGCGATGGCGAGCAGGACGATGCCAACGAGCGCGAACGGACCAACGGTGGCCAGCAGGTCACGCTTCAGTAGGCGCGGAGCATCGGCGTCTGGGTTCATGGTTCCTCGTTTCAGCCAGCGGGAACGATACGCGATGGCGGCGCTATGCTCCGTTACCCCTTGCGCCGGCGCCGACACGATCCCGACTTGATGACCCATTGCCGTTTCCGGCGCCGAGCGATGTCCGCTCTGCGCTTCCTTTGCCTGGCCCTGGCGCTTCCGTCAGGTGCAGCGTTCGCCCAGTCCGCGCCACCGAATGCATGGGCACGCACCAATGTCGATCTGCGCATCGGCTACGAGACCGTGACGCTGCCGGGCGACGAGAAGATGGGCCTGGTCGGCGTGAGCTACCTCGTAGAGTTGCGAGAAGGCCTTTGCGTCGGGCCGGCGGTCTATGGCGCCGCCAGCGGAAAGCGCGGCGGGCTCTTCACCGTCGGCGCCGAAGCGGCGCTGTGCATCCGCCTCGCCGGCCCGCTCGGTCTGGAGACGGGCCTGTATGTCGGCGGTGGCGGTGGCGGCGGGGCGCCGGTGGGTGGTGGCCTGATGCTTCGGCCCCATGCCGACCTGCTGTGGGACTTCGGCGGCTACCGGTTGGGCGTGTCGGTATCCAACGTGCGCTTTCCGAGCGGCGAGATCAACAGCACCCAGTTCGGGCTCGTGCTGGCCATGAACACGCAGTTCATTCACCTTCCGGGGGGAAGCGATCCCATGCCGTACTTTGGTGGTGCGCGCACTGGCGTCGGCTTCGACCGCATCCTCGGGGTCGTGGGTGCCTATCGCCCGGCGTCGGGTGCGAAGGGGAACAGCGGCGCCCCGCTCGACACCTCGATTGGAACGGTGGGCACGCGCGCCGACCATTTCTTCACGCCCAACTTCTTCGGCGGCATCGAGGCCAATGCAGCAGCCACCGGCGGTGCGGCGGGCTATGCCGAGTTCCTCGGCACGCTCGGGCTGCAGTGGCCCGTGGGCACGGATCGCTTCACGCTCGGTGGGCGCGTCGCGCTCGGCATGGGCGGCGGCGGCGACATACCGACCGGCGGCGGCCTGCTCGGCAAGGCAGCGCTGGACGCGGCGCTTCGACTGTCGCGCAACGTGAGCCTGAACCTCGAGGCGGGCTGGGCGCGTGCGCCGCAAGGCAGCTTCAGCGCCCCGTTCGGCTCGCTGGCGCTGACGTGGGACTTGGACCACGGGGATGGGGCGCCCACCGTGGGGACGCGCGAGGAGTTCAGCGCCGGCGTGGAGACCTACCACCTCGCGGCGCGGAAGAAAGGTCCGCCAGCGACGCTGGACAACGTGACTCTCAAGTTCAACCGCTTCGTCAGCGAGTCCGTCTATCTGACGGGCCAGGTCCACAGCGCGTACGCGGGTGGCGCGGGCGGATTTTCGGTGGGGCTGATCGGTGTTGGAGCGCAGCAGGCGCTGGGCGAGCATGTGCTGGTGGGCGCCGAACTGCTTGCCGGCGCCGCCGGTGGCGGCGGCGTCGACACCGGCAATGGTGCCGTTGTGCAGCCGATGGCCTACATCGGCGTCAACCTCTCGCGTGCCTTGTCGCTGCGGCTCGGCGCCGGCCGCGTCATGTCCGGCGGGGGTCTCGACAGCAACGTGCTCGAGCTGACGCTGGCATTCTCGTTCGGCGTCGCGAGCCGCCCCTGAGGCTCGCAGTATCCTTCTCGATCGTTTCCAACGATTGCACTCGGAGCCCATGCGACTACTGCTGGTCGAAGACGACCGCATGATCGGCGACAGTCTGCGCAAGGCGCTGCGCGACGAAGGCTACGCCGTCGACTGGGTGTACGACGCGCGCGCCGCGAACGCCACGCTGGCGTCCGAGCGCTTCGACCTCGTGCTGCTCGACCTCGGCCTGCCGAACGCCCAGCAGTGGGGCGGCGGGCTCGATGTGTTGCGCGCGCTGCGCGAGCGGCGCGACACGACGCCAGTGATCGTGCTCACCGCGCGCGACGCGCTCGGCGAACGCGTCGCCGGGCTGGACGCCGGCGCCGACGACTATCTCGTGAAGCCCTTCGAGCTCGATGAACTGAATGCCCGCATGCGTGCCGTGCTGCGCCGTCACGCCGGGCGCGGCGAACCGGCGATCGAGCATGCCGGCGTGCGGCTCGATCCGACGACGCGGCAGGTGACTTTCGACGGCGCGCCGGTCGCGCTCTCGGCGCGCGAGTTCGCAGTGCTCGAGGCGTTGCTCACGCGTCCTGGCGCCATCCTTTCACGCGCGCAGCTCGAGGATCGCCTCTATGGCTGGGGCGAGGAAATCGAGAGCAACGCCGTGTCCGTCTACATCCACCAGTTGCGCAAGAAGCTCGGTGCCGACGTCATCCGCAACGTGCGCGGCGTCGGCTACTACATCGGCGCGCGAGAGGTGACGGACGGTGCGCCGAAAGCGGACGAATGCTGAGTTCCGTCCGCGCCCGGCTGCTGACGTGGATCCTCGCGACACTTGCCTTCGGCGCACTGTGGATGGGCGTCGGCGCGTACCGCAATGTGCTGCACGAAACCGAGGCGCTGTTCGACTACCAGTTGCGCCAGATGGCGCTTTCGCTGCGCGACCAGGGTGAGATCGCACCGGCGCAGGCGAGCGCGCTGGCCGATGCCGACTTCGATTTCGTCGTGCAGATCTGGAGCGTCGACGGTCGCGCGATCTACGCCTCGCGCAGGCATGATGAACTGCCGGCGCGCGCGGTGCTCGGCTTCGCCGATGTCGTGGTGCGGGGCAAGACCTGGCGGAGTTTCAGCGTCGCGACGCCCAATCGCGTGATCCAGGTCGCGCAGCCGCTGCAGATCCGCCAGCGGCTCGCAGCCGAGGCCGCGCTGCGCAGCGTGATGCCGCTGCTCGCGGTTGCGCCACTCATGGCGATCGCGGTCTGGTGGCTCGTCACCCTCGCTTTCCGGCCGCTGCAGCGCGTCGCGACGGGCGTGCGCGCGCGCGACGCCGAATCGCTCGCGCCGCTGCCGCTGGCTGGCTTGCCGGACGAGGTGACGCCGCTCGTGCAGGCGCTCAATGCGCTCTTGCAGCGGCTCGACGCATCGTTCGGCGCGCAGCGCGCGTTTGTATCGGACGCGGCGCACGAACTGCGCTCGCCGCTCACGGCGCTGCGCTTGCAGATCGGCCAGTTGCGCCGCTCGCCCGACGCGGCCGCACGCGATGCGGCGCTCGATTCTCTGTCGGCCGGTGTTGAGCGCGCGGTTCGCCTCGTCGAACAGTTGCTGACGCTCGCGCGCAGCGAGCCGGGGGCGCGACATGGGTCAGGTGAGAAGGCGCGTGAGACGGCGCGCGAGCCGATCGACCTCGGCGAGCTCGTGCGCCAGGCGGTGGCCGATACCGTGCCCTACGCGGTGTCGCGCGGCACCGAGTTCGAGCTCGACGCGCAGGACGGGGTGATGCTGCAAGGCGATCGCGTTGCGCTTGCCGCGCTGGCGCGCAACCTCGCCGACAACGCGGTGCGCTACGCACCGGCCCATTCGCGTGTGCAGGTTCAGGTTGCGACCGAAGGCGGCGCGCCCGTGCTGCGGGTGGACGATGCCGGGCCCGGCATCCCGCCGGCCGAGCGCGAGCGCGTGTTCGATCGCTTTTACCGTCGAGAGGCCGATGGCGAGGGCGAAGCTGCGCAGGGCACCGGCCTCGGGCTGGCGATCGTCAAGAGCGTCGCTGAGCGGCACGGTGCGACGGTGTCGCTCAGCGATTCACCGCTCCGTGGTCTGCGTGTCGAGGTGCGCTTCTCGACGTCGCCCTGAAGGCCGCTGGATCGGACAAACAAGGAGCCCGCATGGAACGCATCACGATGTCGATCGATGAACGACTCGCGCAGGACTTCGATCGCGTCGTGCGCGATCGCCACTACGCGAGCCGCTCCGAGGCCATGCGCGATCTGCTGCGGCGCGAGGTCGAGAGCTACCGTCAGGCGCGCGACCCGCGGTCGCAATGCGTCGCCACCCTCTCGTATGTCTTCAGCCACCGCGAGCGCAAGCTGGCCGAACGCCTGGCGCAAGCCCAGCACGAACAGCACGACCTCGTCGTCTCGGCGATGCGCGTGCTGCTGGATCACGACCACTGCCTGGAAGTCCTGGCGCTCAAGGGCGCGACGGCGGCGGTGCAGGGCTTCGCCGACCGGGTGCTGGCCGAACGCGGCGTGCGCCACGGCGTGCTGAACCGGGTCTCGGTCGAGACCGGCCATGGGCATGGCGCCGGCGGCACCCACCGCCACGGCGGGCACCTGCACCTGATTCCGCGTTCCTGAGCGGGTGCGCCGATGCTGGCGGGCTCTCGTTTGCGCAGGTCGTAGGCTAAAGTCATCGAATCTGCCTACGGTTGCATCCAGTGCGCAGCTTGCTGCGTAGAAGGCTGCTTACCCAACGACCTCGAACGGGAAGCCAATGCAAACGACCCTTTGCACGCTGCGACGCTCGCGGCGTCAACTGCGAAGTCTCGGCCCGGCCGGCGCGCTGTCGGCCGCGATCTCCGTTGCCGGCCCGGCCTGGGCGCAATCCGATCCGGTACCCATTCCGCTCGACCGGGTGGAGGTACAGGGCCATTACGACAACAGCGTCGGCAGCTCCGACGCGGCGAGCCAAGGCGTGTTCGGGCAGAGCTTGATAGAGCAACGCCCGCTGCTGCGCCCTGGTCAGCTGCTCGAATACGTGCCCGGCCTGGTCGTCACGCAGCACAGCGGCAGCGGCAAGGCGAATCAGTATTTCCTGCGCGGCTTCAACCTCGACCATGGCACCGACTTCGCGACGCGCGTGGCCGGTATGCCGGTGAACTTGCGCACGCATGGGCATGGACAGGGTTACACGGACCTGAACTTCATCATCCCGGAGCTCATCGGCAGCGTCGACTATTTCAAGGGGCCGTACTACGCGAACGTGGGCGACTTCGGCTCGGCCGGCGGCGCGAACATGCACCTCACCGGCGGCCTGGCGCAGAACCTCGCGCTCGTGACGGTAGGCGACCTCGGCTACGAGCGCGGCCTGCTCGCCGGCTCGCCGCGCCTGGGCGACGGCACGCTGACCTACGGCCTCGAACTGCTGCACAACGACGGCCCGTGGGACGTGCCCGAGGACTTCCGCAAGGCGAACGGACTGCTGCGCTACACGACGCGGCTCGGCGACGGGCAATTCGCGCTCACCGCGATGGCCTACAGCGGCACCTGGAACTCGACCGACCAGGTCGCTTCGCGCGCGATCGACTCCGGCCAGATCGGCCGCTTCGGCACGCTCGACGACAGCAGCGGCGGCGAGTCGCAGCGCTACAGCGCGTCGATGGACTACGCCGGCGCGTTTGCGGGCGGGCAGTTCCAGAGCACGGCTTACTGGTTTCAGTACAAGCTGAACCTGTTCTCGAACTTCACCTACTTCCTGAACGATCCCGTCAATGGCGACCAGTTCGAACAGGCAGACGACCGCAATGTGTTCGGCTGGCTGGGCGAATGGAGCCGCGCCGGCAAGCTCGCGGGCCGGCCGACGAACAACACGCTCGGCTTCGAGTTCCGCCAGGATCGCATCGCGCCCGTCGGGCTGTACTCCACGGCGCGCCGCGAACGCCTGTCGACGACCCGCGAGGACGACGTGGTCGAGGGCAGCCTCGGTCTCTACGCGCAGAACGACACGCGCTGGACGGACTGGCTTCGCGCGATCGCGGGCCTGCGCTATGACACCTATCGGTTCGAGGTCGACGCGCTCAGTGAACCGGTGAACTCTGGCAACCAGACGGCCGGTATCTGGTCACCGAAGGTTTCGCTCGTCTTCGGCCCTTGGGCCAACACGGAGTACTTCGTCAATGCCGGCTACGGCTTTCACAGCAACGACGCGCGCGGCGTGACGATCAAGGTCGATCCTGCGACCGGCGAGCCGGTCGACCCGGCGACGCCGCTCGTGCGCAGCAAGGGCGCCGAACTCGGTCTGCGCACCGAAGCGGTGGCCAACTTGCAGTCTTCACTTGCGCTGTGGTACCTGAAGCTCGACAGCGAGCTTGTCTTCGTCGGCGACGGCGGTACTACCGAAGCCGGCCGGCCCTCGCAGCGCTATGGCGTCGAGTGGTCGAATCGGTGGCGGCCCAAGTCCTGGCTGTTCGTCGACGTCGATCTGTCCTGGAATCATGCCCGCTTCATCGGCAGCGCGCCCGAGGGCGACTTCGTGCCCGGCGCACCCGACGTGGTGGCCTCTGCAGGCCTCGCCGCCCAGCAATTCGGGCCATGGTCGGGCGCACTTTTTCTGCGCTACATCGGCTCCTATCCGTTGATCGAGGACAACAGCCTGCGCTCCGATCCGCAGACCGTGTTCGATGCCCAGGTAGGCTATCAATTCACGCCGAACCTGCGCTTGCGGCTGGACGTGTTCAACCTCTTTGACCAGCAGACGAACGACATCACCTACTACTACACGTCGCGCCTGAAGGGCGAGCCGGCGGAGGGCGTGGATGACTCCCACATCCATCCCGGCGAACCGCGCAGCTTCCGGGTGTCGCTGTCATACCGGTTCTGATGGCGGAGTTTCAGCGCGAAGGAACGCGAGGCGTCGCGGCGGTGCTTTCGCCGTCCGCTTCGGCTGCGCGCCGCCGCTTCGGGCGTACCTCGACCTGCTTCCAGCGCCGGTGCACCCAGTACCACTGCTCGGGGTGGCGCACGACGAGTTTTTCGAGCGCGGCGTTGTAGGCGCGCGTGTTGAGGCGGATCGCCTCGGTCGTGCTCTGGTGCTCGACCGGCGCGAGCGGTGGCTCGAAGCGCAGCACGTGGCGACCGTCGGGTTCGCGCCAGCTCGACGCCGGCAGCACTGGCGCGCCGGTCGAAAGCGCGATGATCGCGAGGCTCTTGAAGGTCCACGCCGGGTGGCCGAGGAAGTCGACGGCAATGCCGTCGGGTGGCCCCGCGTGCTGATCGAAGGGCAGCACGACGGCGTCGCCTGCGGCCAGGCATTCGAGCATCGCGTCAAGTGAATCTCGCTTCGAGAACACGCCGAAGCCGGCCGCCTCGAAGCGACGCGTGACCAGTCGGTCGAGCCATTCGGGCTTGATCGGGCGGCGCACGAAATGGAACTTGCCGCGCATCTCGGGGAACTGCGCGATGCCGGCGGTCGTCGAGACTTCCCAGTTGCCGAAGTGGCCGGTGAGGATCAGGATGCCCTTGCCCTGATCGCGCGCCGCGATGAAATTCTCGATCCCTTCGACGCGCACCAGCGCCTTCTTCTGGTTGGCGGACAGCCAGCGAAAGCGGATGAACTCGCCGAGCAGCCTCCACAGATGGCCGTAGTGCGCCGCCGCGAGGCGAAGGATCTCGGCTTCGTCCACGGCACTGCCGTAGACCCGTCGCAGATTGGCCATCACGATCTCGCCTCGCAGCGGCACGAAGCGACGGATGAAGCGGCCCGCGCGCGACGGCGCACACGTTGCCGGCACCGCGAGTGCGACCGCGGACGCGCTCGCGCGATCGTGGGTGAGCGACAGCTCGATGCGCGCAATGCGGTTCAGATCGAGCTGGTACTGCGCTGCCGCATTGCAGACGAGCTGCGGCGCACCGTAGGCGTCGCGCGCAACCGAGAAATCGGTCGCCTCGACCTGACCCAGCGCCGCGCCGCGTGGGAAGAGCTTGAGGCACGCCTCCTTCGCCGCGAAGCGCGCCGCGAGGCTGGCCGCGCGCCCGGGCCCGTCGCCGGCATCGGCGAGTTCCTGCGCCGAGAAGAATGCGTGCAGGCCCTCTGGCGGCGTTTCGCGCAGCAGGCGCTCGATCCGCGCGATCTCGACACTGTCGATGCCGCAGCGGTCGGGCGCCGAGGGCTCGGCGATCAACGTGCGTCCCCGCGCTGCTCACCGCATCCGGCACACCGGGCCGGATGCAGGTATCGTCGCTGGCTTGCAACCACGGCTGAAGGAGCTTTCATGGGCATCATCGGGACAATTCTGGTCGGTCTCGTCGTCGGCGCGCTGGCCCGTTGGGTGATGCCCGGGCCGCAGCCGATGGGGTGGATCATGACCATTCTGCTGGGCATTGTCGGCTCGGTGGTTGCCGGGCTTCATCGGCCAGGCTCTCGGCTGGTACCAGGCGGGCGAAGGCGCAGGCTGGATTGCTTCGGTGCTCGGCGCGATCCTGGTGTTGTTCGTCGTCCAGAAGCTACGCGCCGGCAAGTAGGCCACGCCGCCGCGCGAACCAAGGCGGCGCGCAGCCAACGCGAGCAGCAGCCCCGCTGGGGGCTATGTCGCTCGAACGATCAGCGCGGCATCGGTGCCGCCAAAGCCACGGCAGACGATGAGCGCCACGTCGCTGCGCGGCGTCTGAGCCGAGTGGGACACCTTCACGCCGGCGCACTGCGGGTCGAGCGTTTCGAGAGCCGCCGTCCCCGGCACGATGCCTTGCTTGAGCGCGCCGAGCGCGAGCACGGCGTCGAGAATGCCTGCCGCGGCGATCAGGTGCCCGAAGGACCACTTGAACGCGGCGACCGGCGGCATCGCGTCGCCGAAGATGCGACGCAAGGCAGCTGCCTCCGAGCGGTCCGATTGCGGCGTGCCGTTGCCGTGGGAGACGACCATGCCGATGTGCTCGGGCCGCAAGCCGGCATCCGCCAGCGCCGCTTCGATCGCGCGCGCGACACCGTCGCCATCCTCGCGGATCGTGAACAGGCCCTCGGCCTCGCAGGCAGAGCCACCACCGAGCACCTCGCCGATCACCGTCGCGCCGCGTGCCGCGGCCGATGCTTCGGTCTCGAGCATGAGCGCCGCCGCGCCTTCGCCGAACTGGCTGCCGTCATGGCGCGCGTCGAAGGGCCTCAGCTTCTCGGTCGCCACGAGGCCGACGCGTTGGTAGTAGAGCATCATCTGCGGCTCGATCGGCGCGTCGTGGCCGACGGCGACGGCACGATCGCATTCGCCGTTGCGCAGCGCCTCCATCGCCTCGATCACCGCGAGCGTGCCACCGATGCTGTGGTTGGTGATGCAGGCGTTGGGGCCCTTCAGCCGGTGGCGGATGCCGATGTGGCCGAGCACGTTGTTCGGTAGCGTGCGCAGCAACCACATCGGGTTGACGGTGTCGAGCAGCTTTTCGCCGAAGGCTTTCAGCTCGCCGTGGGCTTCGGACAGCAGCGGCAGGTAGTCGTACTGGCTCTGGTAGTTGCCACCGCCCGATCCGACGTAGACGCCGCTGCGGTCGCTGTATGTCGCAGCGGCCGCTTCTTCGAGTCCCGCGCGGTGCGTGAGCAGGCCTGAACCCTCGATCGCGCGGTCGGCGGCGTAGAGGCCGAACAGATCGGTGCGCCGGATCAGCTTGTGCAGCTTGCGGTCCTCGACCAGTGCGCGCGGATTGAAATCGGGTACTTCGCCTGCGATCCGCACCGGCCAGCCGCTCGTATCCCATTGCGTCACCGGGCCGATCGCGCAGCGGCCTTCGAGCACGCTGGCGAGGATGTCCTGTGGCGACATGCCAGCGGCGCAGACGGCGCCGCTGCCGGTGACGAGGACGCGAGACTGGTTCATGCCCCCGCCCCGATCAAGGCGTCGGTCTCGTCGGGATGGCGCAGCACGACGCAGCTGTTGGAGCCGCCGAAGCCGAAGGAGTTGGACATCGTCATGCGCACCCGCTGGCGCCTGGGTTCGCCGATCACGAAGTTCAGATTGCAGTCCGGATCGGGGTCGCGGTAGTTCGCATTGATGGGCATCTCGCCGCGATCGATCGCGAGCGCGCAGACCACGATCTCCACCGCGCCGGCAGCGGCGATCAGATGTCCCATGCTGCTCTTGGTCGAGCTCACGTTGAGCCGCTTCACGTCGCTGCCGAACACCGCATGCGTCGCTGCGCTCTCGCTGCGGTCGTTCATGCCGGTCGAGGTGCCGTGCGCGTTCAGGTAGTCGATGTCGCCCGGTGTCGCGCCGGCGTCGGCGAGCGCGGCGCGCATCGCCTGGATCGGGCCGTCGCCGTCGGGCGGTGAATCCGTGATGCGGTAGCTGGAGAGCGAATTGCCATCACCTGCGAGTTCGGCGTAGATGCGCGCGCCGCGTTCGCGCGCCGCGTTCCACTCCTCAAGAACCAGGAAGCCCGCCCCTTCGCCGAGCAGGAAGCCGTTGCGCGTGGCGTCGAACGGACGGCTCGCGCGCTCGGGCGCGTCGTTGTCGGGCGAGACGGCCGACAAGAGGCAAAAGCCCGCCATGCCCACCGGGCTGATCATCGAGTCGTAGCCGCCCGCGAGCACGCGATCGACTGCGCCGCGGCGGATCAGCTTCAAGGCCGTGCCGAGTGCCTGGCCGCCCGATGCGCAGGCGGTATGCACCGCCGTCGCATAGCCGCGGATGCCGAATCGCTGCGTCAGCAGCGACAGGCCGTTGTTGGCATTGCTGCGGCAGAAAACCATCGGATCGTTCGCGCTGGGATCCGTCAGCAGGCGATCGGCGTGCAGTTCGCCGTCCGCGGCCGAGTACGCTTGCACCGCGGCGAGATCGACGAACTCGGACGTCATCATGCCCGCGCCGACGGCACAGCCCCAGCGCGTCGCCGTCTCGGCCGTCGGCCGGATGCCGGCATCGGCCAAGGCCTGTTCAGCGGCGACGAGTGCGAAACGATGCGGGCGCGTGGTGTGCTTGAGCAAGCGCCGATCGCCGGCCAGTTCGTCGCGAAAGCCTTTCACCTCCGCCGCGATGCGCACCGGAAAGCCGCTCGCGTCGAACTGGCTGATCGTCGCGCCACCGCTGCGACCGGCGAGCAGCGCAGCCCACGTTGATTCGACGTCATTGCCGACCGGTGTCACGAGCCCGATCCCCGTGATCGCGACACGCCGCTTGTGAGAAGTCATTGCAGCTCCGAAGCAGTGAGCTCTAGCCGAGCCGTGGCGACAGTCTTGCCGTCAGTCTCGGCGGCGAGCTTGAGGCGCTGCTCGTCGCTGCGTCGGGCCTCGATGCGCAGCACCTGCCCGGGCGCGATGAACGAACGCATCTTCACGTGCGTCATGCGCGACGGCGTGGTGCCGGGCGCGGCGAGTTGCATCGCGAGATTGATCTGCGCATCGAGCAACAATGTCGCCGGGAACACCGGGCGGCGCGGAAAGTGGTCGCCGAAGAAGGGTGCTTCAGAGGGCACGGTGAGCGTCGCCGAAACGGATTCGCCGGGCACGATTGCGTCCGGCTGCACATGCGGGCTGACGACGCCACGAAAGCGCCCCGGCGTCGCGCCCGGGCCGCGCAGCAGCGCGAGCCGGTCGGCGAGCGCGGCCGGCGAGTCGAACTCTTCGACCGGCAGCATCGGGCCGAGGCAGTCCTTGAGTTCGATCACGCGGCGGCCGCCGACGCTCGCCCAGCCTGCGTAGGCGACCGCATCGTCGTCGCACTGCTCGATCTCGACGGCGAGTTCGAGCGTGTCGCCGGGACGTACTTCGCCGTGAAACGCCGTTTCGTTCGCAAGCGCGGCGACGGGGCGGCCGCGAAAGGCGATCTTCTCCATCGCAACCCAGGCCGCGAGTTGGCCGACCGCCTCGGCGACGAGGCACGACGGGAACGCGGCAATGCCAGCGGGCACCGCGAACGTGCCGCGTGCGCGAACGCCGCGCTCGAACGCGGTGATGCGGTCGACGAACGAGAACGCGGCGAAGTGATCGGACATGAGCCCGGTCGTACGGCGCGCGTCAGGCCGCGTCGCGTTGCGCGGTGATCACGAGCTTGCAGAAGGTCTCAGGCGTGAAAAGCCTCGGGATGTCCTTCGCCTTCATTGGCGTCTTGAAGCGATCGGCCGGGATCTCCGAGAGATAGGCGCGCAGCTGTGCCATGCCGGCTTCGGTGACGACGCCGCCGGCTTCGAACTCGGTCTCGCTCAACGAACCGCGCGCGTTCTCGACGATCTTGCCGCGCGGGATCTTGATCTTGAACGCACGCTCGAGGCGAAACACCATGTCGAGAAAGTCGATCGACTCGGCGTCCAGCCCTTCGATCAGCGAGACGTCGAGCTTGATGTCCTCCAGGTCGCAGCCGAGTGCGTCGGCCATGGTTTCGGCGACGGTCGGAAAGACCGCGTTGATTTCTTCCTTGGTGATTGGTGTCGTCATTTGTGTTCTCACTCCATTTTGAATCCGCCATCGACGGTCAGGATCTGGCCCGTCACGTAGCTGGCGTGGGCCGAGGCGAGGAACCATACCGCATCGGCGATTTCCTTGGGCTGGCCGTAGCGGCGCAGCAGGATGCGCGCGAGCACCTGCTCGCCCGCCAGTTCGCGCACGTCGGCCGACATGTCGGTCTCGATCACGCCGGGCGCGACCGCATTCACGCGCACCTTGCGCGGCGCGAGTTCGACCGCGAGGGCACGCGTGAAGGCGTTGATCGCGCCCTTGCTTGCCGCGTAGTTCGACTGTCCGCGGCCGCCCTTGTCGCCGGCGACCGAGCTCAGGTTCACGATCGCGCCCGCGCGCTGCGACGTCATGTAGGGCACGACGGCCCGCGCCATGTTGAACACGCCCGTCACGTTGGTTGCCAGCACGTCGGCGACGTCGGCGTCCTCGAACGCGGCGAGCGGGTTGTCGCGCGTCACGCCGGCGTTGTTGACGAGGATGTCGATGCGCCCGCAACGGTCGGCGACGCGCTCGACCGCTGCCGCGCAGGCGGCCGAATCACGGATGTCGAGTTGCTCGGCGGCGACCCTCTGACCGGCGGCGGTGGCTGCGGCAACGGCCTCGTCGGCAGCCGCCCGGTTGTCGCGATAGAAGAATGTCACGTCGGCGCCGTCGGCGGCGAGCCGTTCGACGATCGCGCGCCCGATGCCACGGCTGCCGCCGGTGACGATCGCGATCTTGCCAGCGATACCCGAATCGGATGCCATGTCAGCCGGAAATCGCAAACCCGCCATCCACGATCAACGTGTGGCCGTTGATCATGTTCGCCTCCGGCAGACACAGCAGATAGACGGCGTCAGCCACGTCGGCGGGCGTCAGCACCGGACCGGCGGGCGTGCGGGCGGCGTAGTTGGCGAGCACCTCGTCGCGATTGGGGAAGTAGGCGAGGGCGTCGGTGTCGACAACACCCGCGCTCACCGTGTTGACGCGGATGCCGCGCGGCCCGAGCTCTTGCGCGAGCGCACGGGCGAGGGATTCGAGCGCGGCCTTGGACGCACCGATGAAGCCGTAGCCCGGCATCGCACGCGATGCGCCGAGGCTCGACAGCGCGATGATGCGGCCGCTCCCTTCGGGTATCAGCGGCAGTGCGCGTTGCGTGAGCAGATTGAGCGCCAGCGCATTCGTCTCCATGCACCAGCGCCAGTGCTTGAGCGTCATCTCGGTCGTCGGCTTCAAGACGCCGCTCGCGGCATTGCTGATGACGATGTCGACGCGGTCGAAGTGCTTGCGGAACTCGGCGAAGAGTTCATCCACGCTGTCGGGGATGCCGACGCTCGCCTGGATCGCCACGGCGCGCCGGCCCATCGCGCGGATCTCGACGCACAGCGCCTCGGCCTCGTCGGCGCTGTTGTAGTAGTTTGCGGCGACATCGCAGCCGGCGCTGGCGAGCTTCAACGCAATCGCCCGGCCGATGCCGCGTGCCGCGCCGCTGACGAGCGCAACCTTGTTGCTGAGTGCGCCTGACATGTCGGGGATTCGGGTTCGCTGAGGCGTGGGGAGAGGAATCGGCGCCGCGAAGTTCGCTTGGTCGCAGGGACATTTTAGCCGGAGCCGTCTGCGATCGATCCCTCGCTGGACCAGACCCAGACTCAGCTGTCGATGGGCTCGGGTTGAGGGTGCGGGTGGCTCAGCGCCGGCTGGCCGGACAGCGCAGGACCGGCCCACGCAGCGGGCGCGACTGCGCCACTGTTTGCCTACGACCGCGACGGCGCACCCGCGACCGACCGCGGTGGGTTCTTCAGCGGCTGCGCAAGGTCGGAGGCGTGTTCTACCCGAGCACCGGGAGCACTGCCGCCTTTTCTCAAGCCTATCGGGGGGCTACTTCTTCACTGACCGATGATGGACAGCAGGCGTTCCGGACGTCCGATCATCAGCGTCTGAATCCAGCCGGACGATTCGACATGGCGCTCCGGCCGATGCAGCAGCCCGATCGCCACCCGCCCGGTCCACCACACGCGCCGGCCGGTGCCCGGAATCACGAACTCGCCCACGTGGCCCGGCGGGATCGTCATCGGCGGTGCCGAGGAACTGTGTTGGATGCCCTGCGGCGAGGAAGGGGTCGGGTAAGGGTGTTCAGACATGCTCAACTCCTGGAGTGGTGTGAACATGATTGCGCCGCGGCGTGCAACTCGCATCACCTCAATGGGGGGACGGGCAACAGAATCGCCACCCATCCAAGGGGGGCGTAGAGCGTCTCGCGCGCGCGACCGGCAGCATCCGCGGACATATTCACGTTGTGGTCCCTGGCGTTTCGTCGGGCCGTGCTCGACCGTCGCATGCCCGACAGGGCCACGCGGAACAGCCTGCAGGAATGGAACGTCAGCGTGTCGGCTCGGCAGGCGGCCGATGCGCTGCGTCACTCCATGTACCACCCGTGGCTGACCACCAGCGATTGCCCGGTGAGCGCGTTGCTCGGGAAGGCGGCGAAGAACAGCGCCACCTCGGCCACGTCCTGCAAGGTCGTGAACTCGCCGTCCACCGTGTCCTTCAGCATGATGGTTTTGACGACCTCGGCCTCGCTGATGCCGAACTCCTTGGCCTGTTCGGGAATCTGTTTTTCAACCAGCGGCGTGCGCACGAAGCCGGGACAGATGACGTTGGCGTGCACGCCGTGCTTGCCGCCTTCCTTCGACACCGTACGCGCCAGGCCGAGCAGCCCGTGCTTGGCGGTGACGTAGGGGGCCTTCAGGGCAGAGGCCAGCTTCGAATGCACCGAGCCCATGTAGATGACGCTGCCGCCTTTCTTCGAGCCGTACATGTGTGGCAGGCAGGCGCGGGTGGTGAGGAAGGCGCCGTCGAGATGGATCGCGAGCATCTTCTTCCAGTCCGCGAAGCTGAACTCTTCCACCGGATGCACGATCTGGATGCCGGCATTGCTGACCAGCACGTCCACGCCGCCGAAGGCTTTCACCACCGCCGCGACACCGTCATTCACCGCAGCTTCGTTCGTCACGTCCATCGCGACGCCGAGCGCCTGGCCGCCGGCTGCCTTGATCGCTTCGGCGGTGGCGTTGGCCGCGTCGATGTTCAGGTCGGCGATGGCCACCTTCGCGCCTTCGCGCGCGTAGGTGAAGGCGATTTCCTTGCCGATGCCGCTGGCCGCGCCGGTGACGATGGCCGATTTGCCTTGCAGTTTCATGTGTGCTTCCTTCGAGAGTTACTTGGCGAGATAGTCGTGGACGACGCTGCCCAGGCCCAGCGTCAGATCGGTCTGGATGTGCACGCCGGACAGCACCTCCAGCACCGGCAGGCTGGCCACCGGCGCCAGCGCGTGGTGGAACAGCTCCAGCGCCGCCGGGCCCTCCCACGCGCCCTTGACGGTGATGTCTTCGCAGAAGTAGCGCACCAGCTCGCAGATGCGCGCCGTCCCGTCGACGTGCGGAATGATCTTCAGCAGATAGTTCGGCGCCTTCAGGGATGCGAGGATCTTGTCGGCAGGCAGCGCGCGGTGCTTGTAGCCCATGCTCGCCACAGCCACCGGCACCGGGCCGTACTTCAGCACGCCGAGCAGCGTGTCCTTCTCGATGCTGATGCGCGGCGCGGCGTACTTCTTCGGGAAGCCCCAGATCTCGCGCCCGCCCGCGATCGGCGATTCGTCGTCGAGGAACATCGCATGCACGTAGCCGCCGGTCTGACCCTCGAAGCTCACCGGGATCACCTGGCCGCTTTCGGTGTAGTCGCCGAATCCGGTGGAATCGGGCATGCGGATGAACTCGAACTTGACGATCGGGTCGGTGAACTGCAGCGGCGCGGGGATCACCGCGCGCAGTGCGTCGGGGTCGGTGCGGTAGCTGACGATGAAGAACTCGCGGTTGACGAAGCGGTACGGCCCCGGCGGGAACGACGGGCTCGTCAGCGGCATGGCGAAGGCACGCGCCTTCACTTCGTCTTCGGTCATCTCGTTTCCCTAGGAGGGTGGCAGGCGGCCGGCCGCCCAGTTCCTGGTCAGGTCGTACACGCGCATGCCACGGTGCTGTTCGGTCGCCTTGCCCCAGTCGATGTGCGCCGTGGCGTGTCGCACGTCGTGCAACCCGGCCTGCCACAGGTCGTTCACCGTCGCACGCGAGAACTCGTAATCCTTCACGCTGCACGAGCCGGTGTCGTGCCGGTTGATCAGGTGTACCAGCGAAATGCAGCCCTGCCGGCTGGCCTTCGACAGAAGCTGCACGTCGGCGTCGTCGCGCAGTGACGCCGGCAGCTTGCCGACCAGGCGCCGGAAGGCAGCCTTCAACTCTTCGCGCTCGCGCAGCTGCGTGGTGTTGAAGCGCGTCTTGCTCGAATACTGGATGTCCTTGGCGCGCTCCTGCACCTGCTCCATGTTCTGCGGCAGCCGGCCGTGCGCGCTGAACAGGTCGACCTGAAGAATCAACGCGTTCAGCGTCGGCTCGGTGTCCATCACGTACCAGAGCGGCGAATTGGAGACGATGCCGCCGTCCCAGAAGAGATGCTCGCCGATCCTCACCGGCGGGAAGCCGGGTGGCAGCGCGCCGCTGGCCATCACGTGGTCGGGAGTGATGCGGGTGTGCTTGCTGTCGAAGTAGACCGAGTTGCCGCTGCCGACGTCGACCGCACCGACCGAAAGGCGCATCGGGCCACTGTTGATCAGATCGAAGTCGGCGAGTTCGAGCAGGGTGTCCCGCAGCGGCGAGGTGTCGTAGATGCTGAGCGCCGAAAGATTGGGCAACGCGGGCTTGAAGAATCCGGGAATGCCGAAGATCGTGGCCGATGCCGCTGCGACGCGGTTCATCGTGGGGCGCAGATGCCCCAAGCCCTCGGGCGCAAAAGAGGGGAAACTCGCCGAGACGCGGTCCCAGAATTCGCGCAACCGCGGCGCGCGGCGTTCGGGCGGGTTGCCCGCGATCAGCGCGGCGTTGATCGCGCCGATGGACACGCCGCAAACCCAATCCGGCGTTGCTCCGGCCTCGGCAATGCCCTCGAAGGCGCCCGCCTGGAAGGCGCCGAGAGCGCCACCGCCCTGCAGCACCAACACCGTGTGTTCATGCCGCGGTGCCTTTGCCTGCGCGGGTTTGGGCGGTATTCGTTTTGGGGTTGCCATGCCGTGGGAGGGGCTGAACGCCAGACTGACGCGACGACAGATGACTTTAGCAGGCCACTTCCTAATCCTCGCTTCACTCTTGGCTAATCGAGGCCTAACTGCCGGGGCTTAGCTTTCGCGTGCCGGGGTGCGCCGCATCCCTCACCTCCAACGCAAAGGATTTTCTACATGACGCTCAAGCCTCTCGCCTACGCACTGGCCGCAGCAGGTCTCGTCGCCGTCGGCTCCACCGGTGCGTTCAGCCTTCATCCGTCAAGTTGGCTCGCCAAGGACACACAGGTCGCCGCGGCGACGCCGGGCGCGATGGCTGCCGCCGCGGTGGTCGCTCCCGCGGCACCGGTGGCGCCACTGGCCGCAGGCGCGACGCCGAATTTCCGCGCCATCGTCGAGCAGGCGGGGCCGGCTGTCGTCGGCGTCATGGTCGAAGGCATGCACAAGGCAGACGCCGAAGACGCGGAGGACGACCCACGCATTCCGCCGCAGTTTCGCGGCTTCCCGGGCATGCCGGGATTCCCGGGGATGCCCGGCCAGGGACGTGGCGGCGAGACGCCGTTCCGCGGCCAGGGCAGCGGCTTCATCGTCAGCAGCGACGGTTTGATCCTGACCAACGCGCACGTCGTGCGCGAGGCGAAGGAGGTGATCGTCAAGCTGAGCGATCGCCGCGAGTTCAAGGCGAAGGTGCTCGGCAGCGACGCGACGACCGACGTCGCCGTGCTGCGCATCGAGGCCAAGGACTTGCCGACCGTGCGCCTGGGTGACCCGAAGCAGTTGCAGGTCGGTGACCCGGTGCTCGCGATCGGCTCGCCATTCGGCTTCGAGCAGACGGCGACGCAAGGCATCGTCAGCGCCAAGGGCCGCTCGCTGCCGGGTGACGGCGCCGTGCCGTTCATTCAGACCGATGCCGCCGTCAACCCGGGCAACTCGGGCGGGCCGTTGTTCGACGGCACGGGTGCGGTGGTCGGCATCAACTCGCAGATCTATTCGCAGTCGGGCGGCTATCAAGGCCTGTCGTTCGCGATCCCGATCAACGTGGCACTGAAGGTGAAGAGCGAGATCGTTGCCACCGGCAAGGCGCAGCACGCGCGGCTCGGCGTGACGATCCAGGATCTGAACCAGACGCTGGCGCAATCGTTCGGCCTGGACAAGCCCGATGGCGCGCTGGTCGCCAGCGTCACCCCCGGCAGTGCGGCCGCCGCCGCTGGCCTGAAATCCGGCGACGTGGTGACGGCGGTGAACGGCGAGACCATCATTCGCTCGGGTTCGCTCTCGAGCCGCATCGGTCTCGCGACACCGGGTGAGAAGGTCAAGCTGACCGTGTGGCGTGACAAGACGGCGCGCGAGTTCGACGTCAAGCTCGGCAGTGCTGAGGAAAGCGACAAGACCTTTGCCAAGGCCGGCGCCGAGGTGCAACCGGGGCAACTCGGCCTCGCGTTGCGGCCGCTCACGACCGACGAACGCGCGCAGGCCAAGATCGAGCAAGGCTTGCTGATCGAAGGTGTCGCCGGCCCGGCAGCACGCGCCGGCCTCGCGGAGGGCGACGTGCTGCTCGCGATCAACGGTCAGGCGGTCGGCTCGATCGAACAGGTGCGCGGCGTGATGGAGACAAAGCCCAAGAGCGTTGCGCTGCTCGTCGAACGCCGCGGCGAGCGCATCTTCGTGCCCGTCAAGCTCGGCTGATCGACTGCGGCGACGGGTCGCCGCTTCACCTGAAGAAGCCGGGTCACCCCTCACGTGGCCCGGCTTCTGCGTTGGTGCGTCAAAGGTCGGTGCGCAGCTTCCAGATCTCGGGAAAAAGCACCACGTCGAGCATCTTGCGCAGGTAGCCGACGCCGCTCGTGCCACCGGTGCCACGCTTGAAGCCGATGATGCGCTCGACGGTCGTCACGTGGCGGAAGCGCCAGAGGCGAAAGCTGTCCTCGAGGTCGGTCAGCTCCTCGCCGAGCTGATAGACCTCCCAGTGTGTTTGCGGCGCGCGATACGCGACGAGCCAGGCGGCCTCGACCGCGTCGTTCGCGAGATAAGGTTGCGTCCAGTCGCGCTGCAGGTGACTCGCGGGCACTGGCAGGCCGCGCCGTGCGAGCAGGCGCAGTGCCTCGTCGTAGAGCGACGGTGCACGGTACGCGGCATCGACGCGCGCGAGCACGTCGGGGTGATGCGCGTGCGGCTTCAGCATCGCCGCGTTCTTGTTGCCGAGCATGAATTCGATGCAGCGGTACTGCCAGCTCTGAAAACCGCTGCTGCTGCTCAGGTACGGGCGGATCGCCGAATACTCGGGCGGCGTCATCGTCGCCAGCACATCCCAGGCGTGAACAAGCTGCTCCATGATGCGGCTGACACGCGCGAGCATCTTGAACGCGCTCCCGAGATCGTCGCGCGCGATCGCCGTGACGGCGGCCGACAATTCGTGCAGCATCAGCTTCATCCACAGCTCGCTCGTCTGGTGCTGCACGATGAAGAGCATCTCGTCGTGCGCCGGCGACAGCGGGTGCTGCGCACCGAGCACGGCGTCGAGGTGCAGGTAGTCGCCGTAGCTCATGTCGACGCTGAAGTCGAGCTTGGCGCCTTCGTCGGCGACGATTCTTTCAGTGCTCACGTCACTGCCGACCGCTGGTTGAACCGCGCTTCGCGCCATTCCTCCGTCTGCATCACTTGGCGCAAGTGCTCGACCGCGTCCCACGCGTCGACGAAGCGCGTGTAGAGCGGGGTGAATCCGAAGCGCAGGATGTCGGGCGTGTCTGCATCGCCGGCGCGGAAGTCACCGATGACGCCGCGGGCGATCAGCGCCTGCATGATTGCGTAGCCGTGCTTTGCTTGCTTGCCCGTGGGTGTCAGGCAGACCTGGCTGCCGCGCTCGCCGGCGTCGCTCGGCGAGACGACCGCCAACCCCATGCCGCCGCAGCGCGCCGCGACCAGCGCGGCGAAGCGTTCGGTCAGCGAGATCGACTTTTTGCGCAGTGCGACGATGCCGCCCAGCGGCTCCGCGGCGAGCACGGAATCGACGCCGCACTCGAGCGCGGCGAGCGAGAGGACCGGCGGCGTTCCGCACAGGTAGCGGGCGATGCCCGCGGCGGGACGGTAGCCGGGCGAAAACTCGAACGGCGCTGCATGCCCCATCCAGCCCGACAGCGGCTGCCAGAAGCGCTCGGCATGGCGAGGATGGGCCCAGACGAAGGCGGGCGCGCCGGGGCCGCCGTTGAGGTACTTGTAGCCGCAGCCGACTGCGAAGTCGGCGTTCGCTGCGTGCAGGTCCACAGGCACCGCGCCGGCGCTGTGCGCCAGATCCCACACCGTGAGCGCACCCGCGGCGTGAGCCCGTGCGGTCAGCGCTTGCATGTCGTGCATGCGACCGGTGCGGTAGTTGACGTGCGTGAGCATCAGGATCGCGACGTCCGACCCGAGGCGCCGGTCGATCTCGTCAGGTTCGAGCAGCACGAGTTCCCAGCCGATCTCGGCACAGACGCTCTGGGCGATGTAGAGGTCGGTCGGGAAGTTGCTGCGTTCGCTGACGATCACGCGCCGCGCGGGTTCGTTTTCGCGCGCGATCTTCGTTGCCGCCGACAACACCTTGAAGAGATTGACCGAAGTCGAATCCGCAACGACGAGTTCGCCAGCCTTCGCGCCGACAAGGCGCGCGATCTTGTCGCCGATGCGTTGCGGGAGATCGATCCACCCCGCGCTGTTCCAGCTCTGGATCAGATCGCGGCCCCATTCGTCGCGCAAAACCTGTTGCACACGAGCGGCGGCACTGCGCGGCAACACGCCGAGCGAATTGCCGTCGAGGTAGATCAGACCTGGCGGGATGTCGAACTGCGCACGCATCGTGCCGAGCGGGTCGGACGCGTCGAGCGCCAGGCAGTCTTCACGGTTCATGCGTCGACCTTCATGGTCTGAGCTCCCGCAGGATCGCGCGCACCGGGCTGGCATCGGCATCGATCCACTTGAGCGGCAGCGCGATCAATTCGTAGTCTCCTTCGGGCACATCGTCGAGAACCAGATTTTCCAGCACGCGCAGGTCGAGCCGCCGCAATTGCTGGTGGCTGTCGAGGGACTTGCTCGTCGCCGGGTCGACCGACGCGGTGTCGATCCCGACGAGTTTGACGCCGAGCGATGCCAGCCATTCGATCGTCTGCGGTGCATAGGCGCTGAATTCATCGGTCCACGTGGGGGGTGACTTGTCGAACGTGCGCACCAGCACGCGCGGGGGCAGGCCCCGCACTGCGTGGGCCAGATGCTTCACTTCCACCAGCGGTCCGCAGTCGATCGCATGGATCACGCGGCATCGACCGAGGTAGGGCGCGAGCGCCAGCGTGCCCACCGCAGCTGCGCCGTCCGCATAGTGCAGTGGCGCGTCGGCATGCGCTCCCACATGTGGAGACATCGTGACTGCGCTCACGTTGACCGGGCACCCGGGGCCGATGCGCGCCACCCATTGCTGCGCGAAGGCCGTGTCGCCGGGAAACACTGGCGAGGCGGCCGACACGGGCGGCGAGATGTCCCAGATTCGCATCGGGGTGTGCGTGGGTGAGGAGACCGTGACGGTAGCATCCCGCCGGCTCGGAGGTTGTAATCGATTCCTGCGACGCCACGCCGACCGCCGGCGCCTGGATCAACCGAAAGTCGGCTGCCCGCCGCGCCCTCCCACCTGCGAGCACTGCGTGATCGATCTGATCTACCCGGCCGCGGTGCAGGGCGCCTGCGGGCCGGGGCGTACCTTGACGGCGACTGCGAATCAAAGCGACCAGCCGCCGTCGACGAGCGCCGTCGTGCCGGTCGTGAAGCGGGATTCGTCACCCGCGAGATGCACTGCCAGCGCTGCCACCTCTTCGGCCGTGCCCAGGCGCCCCATCGGTTGGCGGCCGATGAACATTGCTTCCACCTGCTGCTCGGTCTGGCCCGAATTGCGCGCGAGCGTCGCGATGCGGTCGCGCAGGGAGGGCGACTCGATCGTGCCGGGGCAGATCGCGTTGCAGCGCACGCCCTTCGTGATGAAGTCGAGCGCGACCGCCTTCGTCAGCCCGATCACGGCTGCCTTCGTCGCGCCGTAGACGAAGCGGTTGGCAGCGGCCTTGATGCTGCTCGCACCGGAGGCGACATTGATGATCGAGCCATTGCCGCGCGCGAGCATGCCGGGCACGAAGGCCTTGATCGTGCGGTACATCGAGCGCACGTTGAGGTCGAAGGCGAAGCTCCACTCTTCCTCGGTGCAATCGAGCACGGTGCCGTGGTGCACGAAGCCGGCGCCGTTGAAGAGCACGTCGACATTCGGATGCTGCGCCGCCGCGGCCTGGATCGCCGCCGGATCGAGCACATCGAGCACTTGCGTGCGCAGGGCAAGGCCCTTGGCGTCGGCGGTGAGCGCCTCGAGCAGTTTCGGATTCAGGTCGGTCGCGATCACGGTCGCGCCTTCACGGGCGAAGGCGAGCGCGACGGCGCGGCCGATGCCTTGGCCGGCGGCGGTGACGAAGGCGGTCTTGTTCTCGAGGCGTAGGTTCATGGTGCAGTGGCCGCTTTGGCGGCAGTGTGGTGAAAGGTCGTTGCTGGGAAGGTGACGAGTCGAGTGCGATGCAAGCTTCGCACAGTTCTCATCCGCGCGAGATTCGGCCCGCTGGCCGCGTGCCGGTCGTGTTCAGGTACACCGAATAGAGCGAGGTCGTGCCGCAGATGAACAAGCGATTCAGCTTCGGGCCGCCGAAGCAGACATTCGCCACCGTCTCGGGGATCAGGATCTTGCCGAGCAGGGTGCCGTCGCTCGCGTGGCAGTGGACGCCGTCGCCGGCCGACAGCCACAGGTTGCCGTGCACGTCGACGCGCAAGCCGTCGTACAGCCCCGACCGGGCAGATCGCGAACACCTCGCCGCCGGAAAGCGAGCCGCCGTCGGCTGCGACCTCGAAGCGGCGCACGTGGTGCGGGCCGTCGTCCCTGTGCGTGATGCCGGTGTCGACGATGTAGAGCAGCGACTCGTCGGGCGAGAACGCGAGCCCGTTGGGCTGCACGAAGTCGTCGGCGACGACCGTCACCACGCTCGCTCTCGCGTATCGAAACGATAGACACGTTGCGGCGCCGATCTCGCTTGATCGACGGCGTCGCCCTCGTAGTCGGAATCGATGCCGTAGCTCGGGTCGGTGAACCAGATGCTGCCGTCGCGATCTTGACGACGAGGTCGTTCGGCGAATTGAAGCGCTTGCCGTCGATGTGCGATCGGCCAGCACGCGTGCGCGTCCCGTCGAGCTCGGTGCGCGAGACGCAGCGGCCGCGATGCTCGCAACTGACACGAGCCGGCCCTGCAGGTCGACGCTGTGGCCGTTGGTGTTCATCGCACGGCTGGCGGAACACCGAGACCGAGCCGTCGGTCTCGTCCCAGCGCAGCATCCGGTCGTTCGGGATGTCCGACCACACAAGGTAGCGCCCGGCCGCGAACCACGCTGGCCCCTCGGCCCAGCGGCAGCCGGTCTAGAGCTTCTCGACCTGCACGTTGCCGAACGCGAGCTTGCTGAAAGCGCGGGTCGATGACTTCGAAGCTGGCGGTGAGTGTCAGGGCCACTGGGTTCTCCTATTCTTCGTCGATCGCTTTGGGCGAGCGCTCGCACGCGGTTTCGAGCCGTTGAAGGTCCCGTCTGTTCTGAGCAGTGAAGCTCACTCCGAATGGCGCCTTCCGCGCCCATAGATCAGCAGCATTGCAATGATGACGACAGCCGTAGATCACGTGGCGGCCGAACTCTTCCATCTGCATCACCGACAGGATCGATTGCAGCAGCGTGATCGAGGATCACGCCGGCCACCGTGCCGAGATACTTGCCGCGCCCGCCGAGGATCGACGTGCCGCCGAGACGACGGCGGCGATCGCCGGCAGCAGATAGGCGTCGCCCATCGCCTGCGCCGCCTTGCTCGCATAGCCGGCGAGCAACACGCCGCCGAAGGCCGACAGACCGCCCGAGATCGCGAACGCTGCCATGACGACGGCGCGCGTGCGCGCGCCCGACAGATAGGCGGCGCGCTCGCGGTTGCCGATCGCATAGACGATGCGGCCGAAACTCGTGCGCGTCAAAAGGAAGACGGCGCCGCCGCCGACCGCAGCCCAGACGATCAGCGCATTCGGAATGCCGAGGAGACTGTGGCCGGTGGCGATGAAGCGCATCGCTGGCGACGACGCATCCTGCGGCGAAAAGCCACCCGTGTGCACGACCATCAGCCCCTGCGCGACCGCGTTCACGGCGAGCGTAACGATCATCGACGGGATGCGCATGAACGCCACGCCCGACGCCGTTGAGCGAGGCCGAGCGCGACGCCGCAGGCGATGCCCACCGGAATCGCCAGGGTCGTGCCGAACGGGCCCCAGCCGGTGGCGGCCGTCGCCATCATGCCGCCGACGGCGACGACCCAGGGCACCGACAGGTCGATCTGGCCGAGCAGGATGACGATCATCATGCCGGTGGCGATGACGCCGAGGAACGATGCGACCTTCAACTGCTGCAGCAGATACTCGGGCGACAGGAAACTGCTCGAATAGAGGCTGCCGACGAGCAGCACAGACGACGATGCAGCCGAACGCGGCGGCGATCGGCGGGTCGACGTGGCGGCGCAGTCCGCTCATGCGCGCGACGGGCGCGGTGCCGCCGCCGGCGCTCAGCCATACAACTCGAGCCGGTTGCGCACGCGCAGCAGCCGCAGTGCGCCGAGGCAAACGGCCGCGGTCAAGACAACACCCTGGAACAGCGGCTGCCATAGCGGGTCGACGTTGAAGACGAACAGCAGGTCGCCGATGGTGCGGAACATCAGCGCGCCGAAGATCGCGCCGACCGCGCTGCCCGAGCCGCCGAACAGCGACACGCCGCCCAGCACGACGGCGGCGATCGAGTACAGCGTGTAGGTGCTGCGCGTTGGCGGCAGACGCCTCGCCCGAATAGGTGATGAAGGTCACGAACAGCCCGGCGACCGAGGCGAGCAGGCCCGACAGCGTGTAGGCGACGAAGCTTCGCGCGCCGGATCGGCACGCCCGACATGTAGGCCGCGACTTCCGACGAGCCGAGCGCATACGCTGCGCGGCCGATCGTCGAGCGCCGGAACGGCAGCCAGACGACGAGCACCAGTCCCGAGCAACAGCGCGAGGCTGGCCGGCACGCCAAAGGGCAGCTGGCCGGTCAGCGCATCGGCCAGTGTTGCGTTGACGTCGCCGCCTGGCACCGGCCGCAGCGCGAGCGCGATGCCGTAGTAGACAGAGCCGGTCGCGATGGTCGTCACGATCGGTTGCAAGCCGGCCGAAGATCACGATCAGTCCGTTGATCGCGCCGCACACGCAACCCGTCAGCGAGCACGCCCAGCACGCCGAGCGCCGTCATCAGCGGCGTGCCGACGACGATGTGAGAGGCCAGGCAATTGGCCAGCACCAGTCACCGTGCCGACCGAGAGGTCGATGCCGGCCGTCAGCACGACGAGCGTCTGCGCCATGGCGACGATGCGCCAGCAGCACGCCCTTGTTGGCGGCGGTCGTTGGCGACGTTGGCGTTCAGGCCGACCGGATGGTTCGCGATGTAGAGCGCGAACATGAGCGACGAAAGCGACGAACGCCAGCGAGCGTGCCCTGGTGTTCGCGCAGCCAGTAGCCCCATTCGCCGTTCATCGCCGCGGCGCGCGCCGGGCGGCGTCGTGCCGATGTTGAGCGCGCTGCTGATGAGCGCGTGCTCGGTGATCTCGTCGCCGACGAGCTCGCGCTTGATCGCGCCGTCGTACATCACGAGCACGCGGTCGCAGCAGCCGACGAGTTCGTCGTAGTCGGTCGAGTAGAAGAGGATCGCCGCCCCGGCTTCGGCGAGCTGGCGCAGCAGCTGGTAGATCTCCTGCTTGGTGCCAACATCGATGCCGCGCGTCGGGTCGTTGAGCAGAATGATGCGCGGCGACCATCATCAGCCACTTGCCGATGACGAGCTTCTGCTGGTTGCCGCCGGATAGCGATCCGGCCGGCAGGTCGGTGCCATCGGTGCGCACGGCGAGCAGCTTGACGATGCGTGCGACGGCGCCTGCGTTCGGCCGCGCGGTCGACGACGCCCCAGCGCGAGAGCTGGTCGAGCGCGGCGAACGACAAGTTGTCGCGCACCGACATCGGCAGCATCAGGCCTTCGACCTTGCGGTCTTCCGGGATCAGCGCCATGCCGATCGACGCGCTGCTTGGCGGCGCTCGGTCCGTTGATCTTGACGAGCTGTCCGTCGACCAGCACCTGGCCCGTCACGCCGTTCAGGACGCCGAACAGCGCGAGCAGCAGCTCGCGCTGGCCTTGGCCGTCGAGGCCCCCGAGGCCGATCACCGCGCCGGCATGCAACTGCAGCGAGATCGTCGTTGCAGCTTGTCGGCCCACGACAGCGCGCGCACCTCGAGGCGCGGCACCGCGTCGCTGTTCGTGCGCGCCGTTTTCGCCGGAAAGACGCCGCTGTACTCGCGGCCGATCATCAACTCGACGATCTCGTTGTCCTTCTTCGTGCCAGCGGCGAACGTCGCGACGCTGCGGCCGTTGCGAAACACCGTGCAGTTGTCGGCGAGTTCGACGATCTCGTGCATGCGGTGCGAGATGTAGAGCAGCGCCAGGCCTTCGGCGCGCAGCCGCTTGAGCACAGCGTAGATCTTCAATGACGTCGGCGGCGGCGAGCGCGGACGTCGCCTCGTCGAGGATCAGGATGCGCGGCCGGCGCGCCAGTGCCTTGGCGATCTCGACCATCTGCCGGCGCGACAGCGACAGGTCCTTGACGAGCGCGCGCGGGTGGATGTCCTCGGCGCCGGCCCGCGCCAGCGCCTCTTCGGCCATGCGGCGCTGCGCCTTGCGGTCGATCAGGCCGAAACGCTGCGGCGGGTTGCTGATCGCGATGTTGTCGGCCACCGACAGATCGGGAATCAACGACAGTTCCTGGAAGATGCAGACGATGCCGGCCGCGTTTGCGGCGGCGGGCGATTGCGAACGCGACCGGCTTGCCGTCCAGCAGCATGCGGCCCTCGTCGGGCATCACGACGCCGGCCATGCACTTGATGAGCGTCGACTTGCCTGCACCGTTCTCGCCGAGCACGGCGTGGATGCGGCCGGCCTCGATCACGAGGTCGGCCGCCTGCAGCGCATGCACGCCGCCGTAGCGCTTGCTGACGCCCTGCAGGTGGAACAGGCTCATCCCAGTTCCCGCAGGCACGACCGCGCCTACTTGTTGGCTTCGGACTGCCCCATGATTTCTTGCGCCGTGAAGTTGATGTCGCAGGTGGGGAACGCGTTGCCGACGAAGAAGTTGTCGGACTGCGCGGCGTAGAAATTGACGCCATCCTTGAAGTTGGGCGCTTCCACGGTGGAGAGCGGCAGCTTGATCGCTTGCGGCAGCACCTTGCCTTCGAGCGCCGCGATCGCGACCTTGATCGCGACCGCCACCTGCGCCGGCCCGGTGCCGCCCGATGCGCACTTCAGCCCCTGGCCCTCGAACTTCGCGCAGAACTTGCGGAAGCCGTTTTCGGTCTCGCCGCCGAACGGCACGAAGGGGTGCTTGGCGTCGATCATCGCTTGCACCACGCCGGTGTCGCCGCCCTGCGCGGTGATGCCGTCGAACTTCTTGTGCACGGCGATGGCGTCCGCAGTGACTTTCTGCGCCGTCGGATCGTCCCACTTGCCGATGACTTCGACCGTCTCCCACTTCTTGCCCGACGCCTTGAACGCTTCCTGGATGCCTTCGTGGCGATCGCGGTCGACCGAGGTGCCCGATACGCCGCGCACCTCGAGGACCTTGCCGCCGTTGGGTACGTTCTTGATCAGCCAGTTGCCCCAATAGGTACCGAGGCCCTTCTGGTCGACGTTGACGTTGATCGCCTCCTGGGTGTCCAGGATGTTGTCGAACGCGACGAGCACGACGCCGGCGTCGTTGGCGCGCTTGATCACCGGCTTGAAGGCCGCCGGGTTCTGCGCGTTGACGACGATCGCGTCGTAGCCGGAGTCGATGAAGTTGTTGATTGCCGCGATCTGCGCGGCGACGTCTTCACCGGTCGAGACGACCTTGAACTCCTTGAGCTTGAGCCGCGACCGCGGGCTGCGCCGCATACGCCTTGGCGGTCTTGATCATCTGGATGCGCCACGTGTTGGCGATGTAGCCGTTGGCGAGCGCGATGCGGTAGGGCCCCTTCTTCGCCGGGTACTGGAACAGCTTGGTGCCGCTATCCCAAGGTGCGAAGCACTTCGGGTCCGAGTTGGGTTTGGACACCACGGTCGGTGGCGCGGCGATGGCCAGTCCTGTCGTGAGCAGGGCGGCCGCGATGCCAATACGGGTCAGTGTGAGCATGCAAGTCTCCTCGATCGTTGAACGAAACACCGGCGCCACGGTTGTGGTCCGGGACTGCTGCGTCGGTCTCGGGAACAACGCCCCGACGCTGTAGCGCTTTCCTGTCTGCTCAGCGTCAGCCGGTGCCGCCGGTGCTGTCACTTGGGCCGTGGCTCCGGCCGGCGCTGCGCGCCTTGACTGAGTCGCGCCCAGTAAGCTCTGGCTCCGATAGTTGAACGCGCGTCGTTCAATGGTTGTCTTTCGGTACGAACGCGCCGCGTTTGCCGACGAGGAAGTCGAGGTCGGTGCCTTGATCGGCCTGCAGCACATGGTCGATGTAGAGCTTCCAGTAGCCGCTCGTGAGCGGCGGCTCGGGCGGCGTTCCACTGCGCGAGGCGGCGCGCCAGTTCCTCGTCGCTGATGTGCAGGTGCAGCCGGCGGTTCGGCACGTCGAGTTCGACCATGTCGCCGTTCTCTCACGACCGCAAGCGGCCCGCCGGCGGCCGCTTCGGGCGCGGTGTGCAGCACGACCGTGCCGTAGGCCGTGCCGCTCATGCGGCCGTCGCTGATGCGCACCATGTCGGTGATGCCCTTGCGCAGGACCTTGGGCGGAAGCGGCATGTTGCCGACTTCGGCCATGCCGGGGTAACCCTTCGGGCCGCAGTTCTTCAGCACCATGACGCAGGTCTCGTCGATGTCGAGCGACTCGTCGTCGATGCGGGCGTGAAAATCGTCGCTGCTCTCGAACACGACGGCGCGGCCCTTGTGCACCATCAGCGCAGGCGTTGCTGCGCTCGGCTTGATGACGGCGCCGCGCGGCGCGAGGTTGCCGCGGAGCACCGCGATGCCGGCCTTGTCCTTGAACGGTTGCGCGACCGTCTTGATGACTTCGGGATTGAAGTTCTGCGCGTCGGCGACGTTCTCGCGCACCGTCTTGCCGTTCGCTGTGACGGCGTCGCCATGCAGCAGCGGCAGGATCTCCTTCATCACCGCCGGCAGCCCGCCGGCGTAGCAGAAGTCCTCCATCAGGAACTTGCCCGAAGGCTGCAGGTTGACGAGGCAGGGCATCTCGCTTGCGAGGCGGTCGAAGTCGTCGATCGTGAGCTTGACGCCGATGCGACCGGCGATCGCGATCAGGTGGATCACCGCGTTCGTCGAGCCGCCGATCGCCGCCAGCGTGCGGATCGCGTTCTCGAACGCCTCGCGCGTCAGGATCGACGACAGCTTCTGGTCCGCGTGGACCATCTCGACGATGCGCCGCCCGGCATTGCGCGCGAGCACGTTGCGCCGGCCGTCGACTGCCGGGTACGCCGCGTTGCCGGGCAGACCGAGGCCGAGTGCCTCGACCATGCTCGCCATCGTGCTCGCGGTGCCCATCGTCATGCAGTGGCCGTGGCTGCGGTGCATGCAGCTCTCGGCTTCGAAGAAATCCTGCAGCTTCAAGGTGCCGGCGCGCACCTGCTCGCTCATGCTCCAAACGCCGGTGCCGGAGCCGAGCTCCTGGCCACGCCATTTCCCGTTCAACATCGGCCCGCCGGAAACGCCGATCGTCGGCAGGTCGACGCTCGAGGCGCCCATCACGAGCGCGGGGGTGGTCTTGTCGCAGCCCATCAGCAGCACGACGCCGTCGATTGGATTGCCCCGAATGCTTTCCTCGACGTCCATGCTCGCGAGATTGCGGTACAGCATCGCCGTCGGCCGCAGCAAGGTCTCGCCGAGCGACATGACCGGGAACTCGAGCGGGAAGCCGCCTGCTTCGTACACGCCGATCTTGACCTGCTCGGCAAGCGTGCGAAAGTGCGAGTTGCAGGGCGTGAGTTCGCTGAACGTGTTGCAGATGCCGATCACCGGCCGGCCGTCGAACTGGTCGTGCGGCACGCCTTTGCCCTTGACCCAGCTGCGGTAGTTGAAGCCGTCGCGGTCCTGACGGCCGAACCACTGCTGACTGCGCAGCGGCTTCTTGGGTGCTTCACTCATGACGGCAGATCTCCGGTGTCACTCCTTCACCGATCCGGTGAGGCCCGACACGTAGTACTCGACAAAGAACGAATAGACGAAGGCCACCGGCAGCGAACCGAACAGCGCGCCGGCCATCAGCGGGCCCCATTGGTAGACGTCGCCCTGCACGAGCTCGGTCACCACGCCCACTGGCAGGGTCTTGACCTCGGACGACGAGACGAAGGTCAGCGCGTAGATGAACTCGTTCCACGACAGTGTGAAGGCGAAGATGCCGGCCGAGATCAGGCCGGGTACGGCCAGTGGCAGGACGATCTTGACGAGGATCTGCCAGCGGCTTGCACCGTCGATCAACGCGCATTCCTCGAGCTCGAAAGGGATCGAGCGAAAGTAGCCCATCAGCAGCCAGGTGCAGAACGGGATCAGGAAGGTCGGATAGGTCAGGATCAGCGCCCAGCGCGTGTCGAACAGGCCGAGCTTGAAGACCACGTTGGCCAGCGGAATGAACAGGATCGACGGCGGCACCAGGTAGGCGAGAAAGATCGCCAGGCCGGTATGCTTGGAGCCCTTGAAGCGCAGGCGCTCGATGGCGTAGGCGGCGAGCACCGACGCCACCAACGAGGCACCGGTGGCCACCACCGAGACGAGCACGGTGTTCCACAGCCACGCCGGGAACGAGGTCTGGAACAGCAGCTTGTGGAAGTGCTCGAGCGTCGGCGCGATGACCCAGAACGGATTGCCCTCGCGCGACAGCAGTTCGGCGTCGGGCTTCACCGAGGTGATCGCCATCCAGTAGAACGGGAACAGCAGCACGATCAGGAAGGCGATCAGCGGCAGGTAGACGGTGACCGCGCGGCGCGGCACCGACTCGAGGAAGCTCATGCCGGTCGAGTCTTCGATCCGGTCCACGGACGCGCTCACTTGTCGGCCCCGCCCTGTTGCCATGCACGCCGCTGCAGGCCGAAGAAGCTGAAGAGGATGCAGGCCAGCAGGAACGGCACCATCGCGATCGCGATCGCCGCGCCCTCACCGAGCGCACCGCCGTTGATCGCGCGCTGGAAGGCGAGCGTGGCCATCAGGTGGGTCGCGTTGAGCGGTCCGCCACGGGTGATGACGTAGATCAGCTGGAAGTCGGTGAAGGTGAACAGCACCGAGAACGTCATCACGACCGCGATGATCGGCGTCAGCAGCGGCAGCGTGACATGGCGGAACTGCTGATAGCGCGTCGCGCCGTCGATCGCCGAGGCTTCGTAGTACGACGGCGACACGGTCTGCAGCCCGGCGAGCAGCGTGATCGCGACGAAGGGCACGCCGCGCCAGACGTTGGCGGCGATGACCGCGAAGCGGGCATTCCACGGCGAGCCGAGGAAGTCGATGTAGGTGTCGATCACACCCATCTTGACCAGCGCCCAGCTGATGATCGAGAACTGCGAGTCGTAGATCCACCAGAAGGCGATCGCCGACAAGGCCGTGGGCACGATGTAGGGCAGCAGGATCACCGCGCGGAAGAAGGTCTTGAAGCGGATGTTGCGGTTGAGCAGCAGTGCGAGCCACAAGCCGAGCACGAACTTCAAGACGCTGGCGACGATGGTGTAGAAGAGGGTGTTGAACAGGGCCAGCCGGGTCACGCTGTCGCCCCACAGGAACACGTAGTTCTCGATCCCGATCCATTCGCCCGGGCGGCCGACCTTGGCGTCGGTGAATCCGAGCCACACGCCGAGCCCCAACGGATAGGTCAGGAACAGCAACAGCAGCACCGCGGCCGGGAGCATGAACAGCATCCCGAGGCCGTTGCGGCTGTTCTGGAGTTTTTCGAGCATTGGAGGGGTTCGGGTTTCGAGGCAGGCAGCAGCCGGCGCGCAAGCGCACGCCGGCTGTCCAGCTCGCCTTGTTGTCGATCAGACCTTGTAGTAGCGCTCGGCGCGCTTCTGCGCCCGCTCCATCGCTTCCTTGGGCGTCTTCGCGCCACTGATCGCCTCGGCCACCATGTTCACCACGATGAAATCGGCGGCGGCGCCTGCCGAGGCATAGCCGAGCTGGCCCGCGTATCCGGCCGGGCGCAGGTTCTTCACCGCGTCGCGGTACGGCAGGTTCTTCGGGTCGGCGGTCCAGATCGGCGCCTTGGAGTAGTCGGCCAGCGGCGCCGCGACATAGCCGGCGCACCCGGTCAGCCAGGCTTCGTACTGCGGCTTCTCGAACATGAACTGGAGGAAGGCCTTGGCCGCGTTCGGGTACTTGGTGTACTTCATGATCATCTGGTTGAAGTACAGGTGCGACTCGGTCGGCACCCCCACCGGGCCGATCGGGAACGAGGCGTGCTGGATGTCGGCGGCCATCGCCTTGAGCTTGGGATCGGTCGAATGATTGGCCGCGTAGTAGATCGAGATGCCGTTGTTGGTCAGCGAGATCTGGCCATCGAGGAAGGCCTTGTTGTTGTTCGGGTCGAGCCACGACAGCGTGCCCGGAATGAAGGTGGCATAGAGCTCCTTGCCATATTCCAGCGCCTTGAGTGTCTCCGGGCTGTCGATCACGACTTTGCCGTCCTTGTCGACGAGCTTGCCGCCGAAGGCCCAGATCAGCCAGTTGCACCACAGGCCGTCGCCGGTCGCGTTGCCGAGTGCCATGCCGGCCGGCGTTCCCTTGGCCTTGAGCGCCTGGCAGAGCTTGAGGAAGCTGGCGGTGTCCTTCGGGAAAGTGTCGAATCCGGCGGCCTTCATCATGCTTTCGCGATAGACCATCATGGAGCCGGCCGCACCCAGCGGCAGCGCGATCCAGTGCGAGCCGTCGGGCCGGTTGTAGGCCTCGCCGGCGTCGTACCAGCCGCCGTACTTCTTGCCCAGGTAGTCGGCGAGGTCGGTCACGTCGAGCAGCTTGTCGGGGTACAGGTTGGCGTCGTCGTTGGTCGACAGGATGATGTCGGGTCCGGCCCCGGTGTTGGCCGCGACCGCGGCCTTCGGCCGCACGTCCTCCCAGCCTTCGTTGTCGACGCGGACCTCGACGCCGGTCGCGTCGATGAACTTCTTCACGTTGACCATGTAGGCGTCGATGTCGCCCTGGACGAAGCGGCTCCAGCGCAGCACCCGCAGCTTGGCGCCGGATTCGGGCTTGAACGTCAGCGCCTGGGCTTGTGCGGCGCCCGCGAACAGCGCGGTGCTGCCGCCTAACGTGGTGGCGGCGGCGACGCCGGCGGTGCTCTCGAGAAACCTGCGACGATTGAAATCGGACATGACGTGTCTCCTTCTGTGTGGGTGGAACGGGAAAGCGTTTTCAGGCTGCGAGGCGCTTGCCGCTGGCAGCGTCGAACAGGTGCGCACGCTCGAGGTCGGGCAACAGATGGATCGTGCTGCCGGGGGCGAAGTCGTGACGCTCGCGGAACACCGCGGACAACTCGGCACCCCCGTGCCGGCAGGCGACGAACGTGTCCATGCCGGTCGGCTCGATCACCACCACCTGCGCGGCAATGCCGCCGGTGCCGGCCAGGGTGAGGTGTTCGGGGCGGGTGCCGAAGACGATCGGCTGCCCGTCGACGCCGGCGCTCGAGAGTGGCGCTGGCAACTGCGTGCCGTCGGGCAGTTCCACCTTGGCGCCATCACTGCCGCGGCGCAGCGTGCCGGTCAGGAAGTTCATCGCCGGGGAACCGATGAAACCGGCGACGAACTGGTTCTCCGGGTGGTCGTAGAGGTCGAGCGGGCTCCCGGTCTGCTCGATCCGGCCGTCGCGCATGACGACGATCTTGTCGCCCATCGTCATGGCTTCGATCTGGTCGTGCGTGACGTAGATCGACGTCGTCGTCAGGCGCTGGTGCAGTTCCTTGATCTCGCTGCGCATCGCCACGCGCAGCTTTGCGTCGAGGTTGGACAAGGGCTCGTCGAACAGGAACACCTGCGGGTCGCGCACGATCGCGCGCCCCATCGCCACGCGCTGGCGCTGGCCGCCGGAGAGCTGGCGCGGGTAGCGGTCGAGCAGCGGCTTCAACGCCAGGATCTCGGCCGCGCGGCCGACCTTCTGATCGATGACCGCCTGGCTCTGCTTGGCCAGCATCAGCGAGAACGCCATGTTCTTCCCGACCGTCATGTGCGGGTAGAGCGCGTAGTTCTGGAACACCATCGCGATGTCGCGTTCCTTGGGCTGCAGGTTGTTGACGCGCCGCTCGCCGATACGGATTTCGCCGTCGCTGATTTCCTCGAGGCCGGCGATCATGCGCAGCAGGGTGGACTTGCCGCAACCCGACGGGCCCACGAGCACGGTGAACGAACCGTCGGCGATGTCGATGTCGACACCGTGCAGAACCTCGACTTCGCCAAACCGCTTCTTGACTGCCTGGATCGTGACGCTGGCCATATTCCCTTTGCAAAACGACGCAACGCGAGTCGAACTCAAGACCCGCTGCGGGGCGAGTATCGGCACAGCCGGGGCACTGCGCCATAGGGCAAACCGCTAGGCGGCCAACTTCCGTCAATTTGTATGATGACCCGATCACTCATGCAGATCAAGTCACCTCACGCGTTGGCGCCTGCGCCGGTGCGCCTTGTCGCCGAGCGGCTGTCGGATCGGCTCGCGGAGCACTTGGCCGACCGGATTGAGTCCGCAGCGCTGCTGCCCGGTGACCGGTTGCCCACCGAGCAGCAGCTTGCGCTCGCGCACGGCGTGTCGCGCACGGTCGTGCGCGAGGCGGTGCACCAGTTGAAGTCACGTGGCCTGCTGCGTTCGCGTCAGGGCTCGGGGGTCTTTGTCTCAGCGCCGCCGCTTGCGCGTGATCTGAGCTTCGACGCGACCGTGCTCGACTCAATGGATGCGGTGGTGCAGGTGCGTGAAGTACGCCGCGCCCTCGAGGGCGAGACCGCCGCGCTCGCAGCCAGGCGGGCGTCGAACGCTCAGATCGCCGAGTTGCGGCGCGCATTGCGCGCCATCGATCGGAGCACCGCAGGTGGCGGCGATGGCGTTGACGAGGATCTGGCGTTTCACCGAGCGATCGCGGAAGCCACCGGAAATCCGCAGTTCACCAAGCTGCTCGCCCACCTCGAACAGTACCTGCGCGAGGCGATGCGCGTGACGCGCGGCAACGAAGCGCGGCGCGATGACTTCATGCAGCAGGTGCGGACGGAGCATCGTGCGATCGTCGACGCGATCGCGGCACACGACCTGGCGGCGGCACGGCGTTGCGCGGTGCGGCATTTGCTGCGCGGTGAACGGCGTTTGCATCAGGGTGGCGCGATCACCGTCGCCAAGCCGGTACCCCAGCGTGGCGGCGCGCGCCGCAACCGGGCCTGAGCGATGCCTTCAGTACCGGACCCGAGTGACGCGGCGGCGCGCCGGACTCGCGAGCCGATGTCGGCGGGGCCGGTCGACTCTTTCACCAAGATCTCGCTCGTCACTGGCGACGACGGCCGGGCAGCGTTTCGCGAAGAAGCCGTCCCGCTCGGCGAGGGCACGCCGCAATCCCGCCTCTCGGCGCTGATGGCAAGCGGCGGCATGCAACTGCGCGCAAGCCCGGTCGGTTTCCGCAGCGACTTCCACTGCACAGGATCGCCGCAGTGGGTGTTTATCCTTGGCGGTCGCATGGAAATCGGGCTGCAGGACGGCAGCGCTCGTGTGTTCGGTCCCGGCATGCACTTCTACTCTGCCGATATGTTGCCCGACGGCGCGGCGTTCGATCCTAACGTGCACGGTCACCGCAGCCGTCAGTTGGGGGACGAGCCGCTGGTAACGTTGTTCGTCCGGGCGTGAGGGGCAAAGCGAGGCGCATGACAATGTCCCCCGGTTCGACACGTCGCGACGCGCCGGGATGCAACTCTACGATGGAGATACGCGCATGAAGCTATTGATAACCGGCGGCGCCGGCTTTCTCGGTGCGCGATTGACACGCGCGCTGCTCGCACGCGACACGCTTGCCGGGCGGCCCATCGAGTCTGTCGTCGTGACCGATCAGATCGAGGCCCCCGCCGATCTGCGGGCCGACGCGCGCGTGCAGACGCGGGTCGGGCCATTGCTTGCGCAATGCCATGCGCTTGCCGAGGAATCCTTCGATGGCGTGTTCCACCTCGCGTCCGCCGTCTCGGGGGAATGCGAGGCGGATTTCGATCTGGGCCTGCGCTCGAACCTCGACAGCACACGCGCACTGCTCGACGCGCTTCGCGCTGGCGTCGCGCGCGGTGCAGCGCCGCCGCGGCTCGTGTTTTCAAGTTCCGTCGCGGTATTCGGCCCCGACGCCGCAGTGCCGATGCCGCCGATCGTCGCCGACGACACGCTGCCCGCGCCGCAGACGAGCTACGGCATGCACAAACTTGTCTGCGAGCACCTTGTCGCCGACTACACGCGCAAGGGCTACATCGATGGCCGCGCCGCGCGCCTGATGACCGTCACCGTGCGGCCCGGGCGGCCGAACGGCGCGGCATCGTCATTCTTCAGCGGAATCATTCGCGAACCGCTGGCGGGTGAGGAGTCGATCTGCCCGGTAGCGCCCGAGGTCTCGCATCCGGTGTCATCGCCGCGACGCACGGTGGAGGGTTTGATCGCCGTCTTCGAGGCGACCCGCGAGGCTTTCCAGGGCCGCATGGCGATGAACCTGCCAGCGTTGAACGTGACCGTGCGGCAGATGCTCGAAGCGCTGGAAGCCGTGGCCGGCGCGAAGGTGCGTGCACGCGTGCGCTTCGAACGCGACGAACGGATTGCCGGCATCGTCGCCAACTGGCCGACGGGCGCATCTGCAGCGCGTGCCGCGCGGCTCGGTTTGCACCCGGAGCCCGATTTCGCTGCGATCATCCACCAGTACATTGAAGACAGTGCCGCCACACCGGCGGCCTTGAAGGGAATGCAATGAACCAGATCGATCTGAAAGGACGACGCGCGGTCGTGACCGGTGGCGCGCAAGGTATTGGCCATGCGATCGCGGAGCGCATGCTGCGCTCGGGCGCGGAGCTTGTGATTTGGGACGTTGACGCGGACGCGATCGAGAAGGGCTTGAGCACGCTGTCCGCACTCGGCAAGGTCAGCGGGCACGTCGTCGAATTGACGGACGACGAAGCGGTCGCCGCCGCGACGAGCGCGGCGGGACGCGTCGACATCCTCGTCAACAACGCAGGCATCACGGGCGGCAACGCGACGACCTGGGAGCTCGATCCCGCAGTCTGGCGCCGCGTGATCGAGGTGAACCTCGTCGCGCCATACCTCACCTGCCGACATGTCGTGCCAGTTATGCGCAAGGCGGGTTACGGGCGCATCGTCAATATCGCCTCGGTCGCCGGCAAGGAAGGCAATCCGAATGCGAGCCACTACAGCGCGAGCAAGGCGGGGCTGATCGCGCTCACCAAGTCGCTCGGCAAGGAACTCGCGACGCAAGGCGTGATCGTCAATGCGATCGCACCGGCCGTCGCGCGCACCGCGATGTTCGAGTCGATGACGCAGGCGCACATCGACTACATGCTCGGCAAGATTCCGATGGGCCGTTTTGTCGAAGTGCAGGAGATCGCCGCGATGGCGGCCTGGCTGGCGAGCGAGGACTGCTCGTTCACGACCGGCTCGGTGTTCGACATCAGCGGCGGCAGGGCGACCTATTGAACGCCATACCGAGCGCGCTGCCGCCGCCGCCGGCGCTGCTGCCGATGACGCATATCGATTGCGCCGTCGGCGCGCTCGTCACCCTCGGTCCGGGGCCCTATGGCGAGCGACGCTACGTGACGCTCGGCGGCGGGAGTGTCCGCGGCCCGGAGCTGAATGGCACGCTGGTCGAAGGCGGCGTTGATTGGCAAGTGAATCGCGCCGACGGGGCACTCGACATTGCCGCGCACTACGTGATCCGGGCCGACGATGGCGCGTTGATCGAAGTGCGCAGCGAAGGCTTGCGCCACGGTCCGCCCGAGGTGATGCAGCGCCTCGCGCGAGGGGAAACAGTAGCGCGGGGTGACTACTTCTTCCGCACCCTGGTTCGGTTCACCACGGGCGCGCCGCAGTGGCTGCATCTGAACAAGGTCATGGCGATCGCCTGTGGTGAGCGAGAAGCAAGCTGGGTCCGTCTCGACCTGTACAGAATTGGCTAAGGTTCGGCGCGCGACCCTGCGGTCGCGACGTCCTGCGCGTCAGCCGATCCGGCCGAGCAGAAGGTACTCCATCAGCGCCTTCTGAACGTGCATCCTGTTCTCGGCCTCGTCCCAGACCACGGATTGAGGGCCGTCGATGACTTCGGCGTCGACTTCCTCGCCGCGGTGCGCGGGCAGGCAGTGCATGAAGAGGGCGTCCGGGCGTGCGGCGGCCATCATGTCGGCGTCCACGCACCAGTCGACGAAGGCCTTCATGCGCGCTTCGTTCTCTTCCTCGTAGCCCATGCTGGTCCAGACGTCGGTCGTCACCAGATGCGCACCGGCGCAGGCCTCCAGCGGATGGTTGAAGGTGCGCACGCAATCCCTGTTCGTGACGCCCGCGACTGCCGGATCGATCTCGTAGCCGCCGGGCGTGCTGACGTGCAGCGTGAAGCCAAGGATGTCGGCCGCCTGCAACCAAGTGTTGGCCATGTTGTTGCCGTCGCCGACCCAGGCCACGACCTTGCCTGCGATCGATCCGCGGTGCTCGATGAAGGTGAACACGTCCGCCAGGATCTGGCACGGGTGGTATTCGTTCGTCAGGCCGTTGATCACCGGCACGCGCGAATGGGCAGCGAAGGCCTCGAGCTTGGCTTGCTCGTAGGTGCGGATCATCACGATGTCGACCATGCGGCTGATGACGCGCGCACTGTCTTCGACCGGCTCGTCACGGCCGAGTTGGCTGTTGTCGGTGGTGAGATTCAGCACTGTGCCGCCGAGCTGGTACATGCCGGCCTCGAAGCTCACACGGGTGCGGGTGCTCGCCTTCTCGAAGATCATCGCGAGCGTGCGGTCGATCAGCGGCTGGTACTTTTCATAGTTCTTGAAACGGCGCTTGATGATTGCCGCGCGCTCGAACAGGTAAGCGTATTCCTCGGTGCGGAAGTCCTTGAATTGCAGGTAGTGCTTGATGAGGCTCATGCCCGGCTTCATGGTGTCGGCGTGGCGAGGAAATCCTTGATCAGCGGGCACAGGATCGCGATGAGTTGTCGTGCCTCGTCGGTGGACAGTATCAGCGGCGGCACGAGGCGGATCACGCGCTCGGCCGTGACGCTGATCAGCAGGCCGGCCTGCGCCGCTTGGCCAAGCAGGACGCCGCACGGCCGATCAAGCTCGATGCCCAACATCAGCCCCTGCCCGCGAACTTCGACGAAGCCCTTCACGCCCGAGAGCTCGCGCTCGAGACCGGCCTTGAGCTCCGCGCCTACCGCGGCGACATGCTCGAGCAGGTGATCTTCCTCCATGATGCGGATCGTCTCGACACCGGCGCGCATCGCAAGCGGATTGCCGCCGAAGGTCGTGCCGTGGTTGCCTGGGCCGAACACGCCCGCCGCGCGCGGACCGCAGACGACGGCGCCGACCGGCACGCCGGAGCCCAGGCCCTTGGCGAGCGGCATCACATCGGGCTGGATGCCCGCCCACTGGTGGGCGAACCACTTGCCCGTGCGGCCCATGCCGCATTGCACCTCGTCGAGCATCAGCAGCCAGTCGTTCGCGTCGCAGATGCGGCGCACCGCGCGCAGGTAGTCGGCCGTCGCGGGGTTGATGCCGCCTTCGCCCTGGATCACTTCGAGAAACACCGCCGTCACATTCCGATTCGTCCGCGCAACGTCCTCGATCGCTGCCACGTCGTTCAACGGCACGCGAACAAAGCCTTCGACGAGCGGGCCGAAGCCGGCCTGGATCTTCGGGTTGCCGGTGGCTGACAGCGTTGCGATCGAACGCCCGTGGAAAGCGCGCTCGTAGACGACGATCTCAGGCCGCTCGATTCCTTTGTCGTGGCCGAACTTGCGTGCGATTTTCAGCGCTGCTTCGTTTGCCTCCAGCCCGGTGCTGCAGAAGAACACGTTCGACAAACCCGAGTGCTCGCACAGCTTGGCGGCGAGCTGCTCCTGGAGCGGCACGTAGTAATAGTTGGAAGTGTGGATCAGCTTGGCGACCTGGTCCTGCAATGCCGGCACAAGCCGAGGGTGTCCGTGGCCGAGCGTGTTGACGGCGATCCCGCCCAGGCCATCGAGGTATTTGCGGCCCTCGGTGTCCCACACCCAGCAGCCTTGGCCATGCGACAGTGCGATCGGCACGCGCCCATAGGTGGGCATCACGTGCGGTTCAGTGAGCGGGACAGGCTTGTCGGCGGCGGTCATGCGGTCTCCGGCAAAAACAACGGCACGGTCGAGGCAAATGCCCCATCCCGCGCCTGAATCATTCTAAGGGGAGGCGCGCAGTGGTCGAAAACAGACCATGACCGCACCCGCCTTCCGCATCAGCGATGCTGCGCCGCAACACGGGCAGGGCACAATACCCTCGCGCGCGCGACCTTCGGTCCCGACGTTGTGGGCCCAGCGGCCATTCCGGGACCTGAGGGCCCCCGCTTCTGTACGCATGAAACCGACTCCGCCTCGCCAGGTCTTCATTCAAGGCATGACCCGCTCGGGCAAGCTGTTCCGTCCGAGCGACTGGGCCGAGCGCTTGGCCGGCGCGATGTCGTGCTTTCGGCCGGAAGGCACGGTCAGCGGCATCGGCGCGCGCATCGGATACTCGCCCTACTGTGTGCCCAACACGATCGATGGTGTGAAGTGCGTGATCGTCAGCGAGGCATTGCGGGACGTCGAACCGATGGCCTGGGACTTCGTGATGAACTTCGCGCGCGACAACGACCTGCAAACCACCGAGGCCTGTTTGCTGCCCGACGCGCCGCTTCAATAATGACAAAGGCCCGCGATGCGGGCCTTGCCGAGCGGTCGAACTGGTGATCGGGATCAGGCGGCGACCGACATCGCCTTGACCTTGGTCGAAAGGCGACTCTTGTGGCGCGCGGCCTTGTTCTTGTGGAAGATGCCCTTGTCGGCGATCGAGTCGATTACCGGCTGCGCGGCCTTGAACAACTCCGCGGCCTTGGCCTTGTCGCCAGCGACGACGGCTTTCTGCACGTTCTTGATCACCGTGCGGAATTTCGAACGCAGCGCTGTGTTGGCTGCGTTGAGTTTCACGTCCTGGCGGACGCGCTTCAGGCCCGACGCGATGCGGACGGTTTTCTTCTTGGCTTTGGTCGTGGTGGCCATGCTGCGATGCGATTTGATGTGGAGCTAAGCCGGCAAGTATAGCATTTCCGAGTGCGCCAGCGCGTACCGCCCAATGCAGGGCGCAACGACGTGTTCGGCCTTTCTATAATCTCCGGTAGCGAATCGGTCCTTCTCGTGCCTGGCCGACGACTCCGGCCATCTCCCCGGGCGCTTCGCAGCGATTGCCGCAGGCGAGGGCAGCCGCGCCACTCGGTGCGCCAACGCGTTGCCTCCACAAGGCCTGAATGAACCTGCTGCGCGCCGCCTCCACTGTCTCGCTGTTCACACTCGCCTCGCGCATCACAGGGCTGGCGCGAGAACTCTTCGTCGCCGCGACCTTCGGTGCGAGCGCCTCGACCGACGCCTTCAACGTCGCGTTTCGCATCCCCAACCTGCTGCGTCGCTTGTTTGCCGAGGGCGCGTTTTCGCAGGCGTTCGTCCCGATCCTTGCGGCGACGCGCAGCCGCGAAGGCGACGAATCGACACGACGCTTGGTCGACGCCGTTGCCACCGTGTTGTTCTGGCTGTTGCTGGCCTTGAGCGTGCTGGGTGTCGTCTTCGCGCCCGCCGTTGTATGGGCCATGGCCTCGGGCTTGGCGGCGTTCGACGACGCGGTCGTGATGACGCGGTTGATGTTCCCGTACATCGCTTGCATGTCGCTCGTCGCGCTGTCGGCCGGCGTCCTCAACACATGGCGGCGTTTTGCGATCCCGGCAGTCACGCCGGTGCTGCTCAACCTGTGCGTGATCGGCGCTGCCTGGCTGCTCGTGCCGCGCTTTCGCGGCTGGGGCTTCGAGCCGGTATATGCGCTGGGCGTCGGCGTGATGGTGGGTGGCGTCGCCCAGCTCGCTTTGCAGATACCTGCGCTGATGCGCATCGGCGCGCTGCCTCGCATCGGGTGGACGGTCACCGGAATGCGCGGCGCGCTGCGCCACCCTGGCTTGCGTCGCATCCTGCAATTGATGTTGCCCGCGCTGCTGGGCGTTTCAGTCGCGCAACTGTCGCTGCTGATCAACACCCAGATCGCATCGCACGTCGGCGTTGGCGCCGTTTCGTGGCTCACCTTCGCCGACCGCCTGATGGAGTTTCCGACTGCGCTGCTGGGCGTTGCGCTCGGCGTCGTGCTCCTGCCGCAGCTTTCGGCCGCGCAGGCGATCGACGACAAAGGCGGCTACTCGAGTCTGCTCGACTGGGGCTTGCGCCTCGTCGTGCTGCTGGCACTGCCGTGCGCGATGGCGCTGATCGTTTTTCCGAAGCCGCTCGTCGCGAGCCTCTACAACTACGGCGCGTTCGGCGCGCGCGACGTCGAGCAGACGGTGTTTGCGCTGATGGGCTACGGTGTCGGGCTGATGGGGCTGGTCGGCGTCAAGGTGCTGGCGCCGGGCTTCTATGCGCGCCAGGACATCCGGACGCCGGTGCGCATCGCGATCGCGATGCTGGTCCTGACCCAGCTGATGAACCTCGCCTTCGTGCCCTGGATCGGGCATGCCGGGCTCGCACTTTCGATCGGCGTCGCGGCGCTGTGCAACGCCCTGCTCTTGCTGATCGGTCTGCGGGTCAAGGGGATCTACACGCCCATGCCGGGCTGGGCAGGTTTCGGCCTTCGAGTGGGCGCGGCGACAGCAGCGATGGGGGCCGGTCTTGCCTGGGCGGCTCAGGCGATCGACTGGGTTGGCTATGGCGCTCAGCCGATGTTGCGTATCGGCGTCCTCGCCCTGTCGCTCGCCGCCGCGGCGGCCCTGTATTTCGGCGCGCTGTTCGCGTTGGGTCTGCCGCTCAGGCAGTTCATCCGCCGCGCCTAGATTCCGCTCTCCCGCCACGCGGCGGTGCTTCACCGGGAGCGCCGGCGTGGCCTACACTGGCGCGATGCCAGGCCCACTTCAGTTCGATGTTCCGACTGCGCTCGACTACTTTGCCGCGCTGGTGGCGGAGGACGAAAGCCTGTCGCTCGTCGAGGCCGCGATCAGCATCGCGCAGGATGAGCATCCGCGGCTCGACGTGCAATCGGTGCTCGCGGACATCGACACGCTGGCGGCCAAGCTGTGCCGCCGCGTGCCGGCCGACGCGGTGCCGCTGCAGCGCCTGCGACTGCTGAACCGCTTCTTCTTCCACGAGCTCGGTTTTGCGGGCAACGTCAACAACTACTACGACCCGCGCAACAGCTATCTGCACACCGTGCTGAGCTCGCGACGGGGCATCCCGATCACGCTCGCCGTGCTCTACATCGAGTTCGCGCAGCAGATCGGCCTGCGCGCACGCGGTGTTTCGTTCCCGGGGCATTTCCTCGTCAAGCTGCGGCTCAATCAGGGGCAGAAGCAGGGTGACGTGCTGATCGATCCGTTCACCGGCCGCTCACTGTCGCGCGAAGACCTGGCCGAAATGCTCGAGCCCTACCGCGAGCGTCACGGCCTTGCCGACGAGGAGGAGATGCCGCTCGGCATGTTCCTGCAATCGGCGTCAGCGCGCGATGTGATCGCGCGCATGCTGCGCAATCTCAAGGAGATCCATCGCAGCAACGAGGATTGGGCGCCGCTGCTTGCGGTGCAGCAGCGGCTTGTAGTTCTGCTTCCGCAGGACTGGGAAGAGCAACGCGACCGCGGCCTCACGTACGCCGAACTCGGCCAAGCGGGCGAGGCCGCGCAAGACCTGGCGACCTATCTCGAACATCGGCCGACCGCGCAAGACCGCCACGCACTCGTCGATCGGCTGGCGGAGCTGCGCCGCGCGGCGCCACCCCGGCTGCACTGAAGCGGTTCTGCCCGCGTCCTCGCCCGCGCGATCGGCGATCAGTTCACGCGCGTAGCCGCTTCGTCGCCGTGCCGGGCTTCGATGCGACCGATGCGATGCACGGACTGCCCGTGTGCCGCGAGCAGGTCCTCGGCGCGAGCGGCGTCCGTCTCGGAGACGACGACGACGAAGCCGATGCCGCAGTTGAAGGTGCGATGCATCTCTGCCTCAGCGACGCCACCTTCGCGCTGCAGCCAGGCAAAGATCTCGGGCTGAGGCCATTGGCGCTTGTCGAGCACCGCCTTCACACCTGAAGGCAGGCAGCGCGGGATGTTCTCGACCAGCCCGCCGCCGGTGATGTGCGACATGCCCTTGATGCGCACGTCCTTCATCGCCGCGAGCACCGGCTTGACGTACAGCCGCGTCGGCTGCATCACCCGTTCGCGAAACGCTATGCCGTCGAGCTCTGCAGGCAGGCCTGCGCCCGAGGCGCCGGCGCGCTCGACGATCCGGCGCACGAGCGAATAGCCGTTCGAATGCACGCCGCTCGACGCAAGGCCGAGCACGACGTCGCCGGCCACGATGTCGCGCCCGTCGACGATCGCGCTCTTTTCCACCGCGCCAACGCAAAAGCCCGCCAGGTCGTACTCACCCGGCGGGTACATGCCCGGCATCTCGGCAGTTTCGCCGCCGATCAGCGCGCAGCCCGATTCCTCGCAGCCGCGCGCTATGCCGCCGATGACGCGTGCCGCGGTGTCGACGTCGAGCTTGCCGCAGGCGAAGTAGTCGAGGAAGAAAAGCGGCTCGGCGCCCTGCACCAGCACGTCGTTGACGCTCATCGCGACGAGGTCGATGCCCACCGTGTCGTGCGCACCCCATTCGAATGCGAGGCGCAGCTTGGTGCCGACGCCGTCGGTGCCGCTCACGAGCACCGGTTCGCGGTAGCGTTTCGGGACCTCGAACAGCGCGCCGAAGCCGCCCAACCCGGCCAGCACGCCCTCGCGCATCGTGCGCTTCGCCAGCGGCTTGATTCGCTCGACAAGCGCGTCACCGGCATCGATGTCGACGCCCGCATCGCGGTAAGACAGGGGAGGCTGGGTCATGAAGAGGTCGATCGCCGCGGGCGACCGTTAGAATTTCGTCGATTTTAGGGGCCCGTCGCCGTGGTCTGCGGCCCTCGCCCGAACACTGCGAAAGTTCGACGCGCGAATCGCGTCCAGGCGCCCATCAACGTAGCGCTCACTTTTCACCGCTCTTACTGGAAGCCAACTGAACGCAACGCCGACAGGCTCCTCGCTGCAATGAGGCAGATCCCGCTCGCGATCGCGCCACCGCCGGCGCGCAGCTTCGACAGCTATCTGCCGGGACAGAACCGCGCAGCGCTCGAGCATTTGCAGCAGCTCGCGGCGCACGCCGCGCCGACCTATCTGTGGGGTGTTGCGGGCAGCGGCAAGACACACTTGCTTCTCGCCCTCGCTGCGGCGAGGCAAGCGGAGGGCGATCGCGTCGCCTGGTTCGAGCCCGCAGCGTCGCCGCCGTGGGAGTTCGACGAGCGCTCCGCACTCGTCGTGTTGGATGATTGCGACGCGCTTGACGATGCGCAGCAGCACGCCGCGTTCGCGCTGTTCGTGCAGGCCAGCGCGACGGGCATCCCAGTGGTCTCGGCCGGCAGGTGGCCGCCGATTGATTTGCCGCTGCGCGAGGATCTGCGCACCCGGCTCGGCTGGGGCCTCGTGTTCGCGCTGCAGCCGTTGTCAGAGCCCGAGGCGCGTGCGGTGCTGCGCCGCGAGGCGGATCAGCGAGGCATCCGGCTTGCAGACGAGGTGCTCGACTACCTGCTGACGCGCTTCGCGCGCGATCTGACGCAACTCATGGCACTGCTCGACCGCCTCGACGAATTCGCTCTCGCCAGCCAGCGCGCGGTGACGGTGCCGCTGCTGAAGAAGATGCTCGAAGAGGAGGGCGCATGAGACACGCTGTGGCGAGCCCCCCGCCGCGGGCCGGGCGCCGGGCCGCTCCCAAGCCGCCCCGCATCCCCCCGGGGGATCGCCTGACGTGCCAGTCAGGCGAGGGGCTGTCATGACCTCGGCCGGTCTGTGCCTGTTCGATCTCGACGATACCTTGCTGCCGATCGACTCCGACCACGCCTGGGGAGAGTTCCTGATCCGCCTCGGTTGGGTCGACGAGACCGAGTTTCGAGCCGGCAACGACGCCTTCTACGCCCAGTACAAGGCGGGGCAACTCGACATCCACGCCTACATCGCATTCGCGACGGCGCCACTCAAGGGTCGCGATGCGGCGACGCTCGCCGACGCACATGCCCAATTCATGCGCGAAGTCATCGCACCGCAAGTCAAACCCGCGGCACTCGAACTCGTGCGCACGCATCGGGAACGGGGCGACCTGATCGGGCTCGTGACGGCAACCAACGACTTCATCACGGCGCCGATCGCTGGCGCCTTCGGCATCGAGCACCTGATCGCGGTGCGGCTCGAGCATGCGTCAGGCGGTACCATCACCGGCGCCATTGCGGGCACGCCGAGCTATCGCGAAGGCAAGGTCGCGCGGGTCGAGGAGTGGCTGCACAGCCTTGGCCAAGGCTGGGAGGACTTCGCCGCGATCACGGTCTACAGTGATTCGATCAACGACTTGCCCCTGCTCGAGCGCGCCCACCATCCGGTGGCCACCAACCCCACGCCGGCGCTCGAAGCGCTGGCCCGGGAGCGCCATTGGCGCATCTTGAGGCTCTTTGACTGATGATCAGAAAATTCATCGACAAGCTGCTCGGCAAGCCGTCCGCAACTGTCAGCTCGAAAACCAGCCTCGGCAAGAGAGTCGAGGTCGGGCGTGCGGAACATGGCATCGATCCGAAACTGCTCGACGCCAACGCGGTCAAGGTGGTACAGACGCTCAAGGAGGCGGGCCACGAGGCCTATGTCGTCGGCGGCGCGGTGCGCGATCTGCTGCTCGGCATGCGGCCGAAGGACTTCGATGTCGCCACCAACGCGACGCCCGAACAGGTCAAGTCGCTCTTCAGGCGCGCCTTCATCATCGGCCGACGCTTTCGCATCGTGCACGTCGTCTATGGCCGCGGGCGTGATCACGAGGTGATCGAGGTCTCGACGTTTCGCGCGACGCTTGCCGCGGCCGATGCCGAACAGGTGAGCGGCAACGAGAAGACTTCGCGTGCCGAACTCGCCGGCAAAGCGCACGTCGTCGACGCCGAGGGCCGCGTGCTGCGCGACAACGTCTGGGGTCCGCAGATCGAGGATGCCGCGCGGCGCGACTTCACCGTCAACGCGATGTATTACGACCCACTGACCGAAACCGTGGTCGATTACCACCACGGCTTGCGCGACGTGCAGAAGAAGCAATTGCGCATGATCGGCGACCCGGTGACGCGCTACCGCGAAGACCCGGTGCGCATCGTGCGAGCGGTGCGCTTCGCAGCCAAGCTCGGTTTCGCGATAGAGCCGAAGACGCGCGCGCCGATCACCGAGATGGCGGCGTTGCTGGCGAACCAGCCGCCGTCGCGGCTGTTCGACGAGATGATCAAGTTGCTGCAGACAGGCCATGCGTTGAAGAGCCTAGAGGAGCTGCGCAAACAGCACCTGATCGGCGAACGTCAGGGTGTGTTCCCGATCCTCGATCTGGTACTTGCCGAGCCCTCGGGCAAGGGGCCGAGCCGGTTTGTCGCGCTCGCGCTTGCCGACACCGACCGCCGCGTTGGCGAGGGCAAGCCGGTCGCGCCGAGCTTCCTGCTCGCCTGCACCTTGTGGCATGAAGTGCTCGGCGGTTGGCAGAAGAACAAGGGTCGCGGCGAGGCGCCGATTCCCGCCTTGCAGCAGGCAGTGGATGCGGTGTTCGAAGCCCGCATAGGCGACATCTCGGGTCGCGGCAAGCTCGGCGCCGACATGCGCGAGATCTGGATGATGCAACCGCGCTTCGAGCGCCGCGTCGGGAACGGGCCCTTCTCGCTCGTCGAACAGCCGCGCTTTCGGGCCGGATTCGACTTCCTGCGACTGCGCGCCGACGCGGGCGAGATCGCGCCTGACTTCGCCGAATGGTGGGAGGACTTTTCGCTCGGCACCGAAGAAGAGCGGCAGGCGCTGATCGAACTGGCGCGCGGTCAGGACGCGCCGCGGCGCGGTGTCAGCCGCGTCAGATCGGCGCGCGGCGCCGCAGCGCCGACCGCTGAGGGCACGGCGAGTTCGCACGACGGCTCGGCCACGCTGTCGCTGGCGGCGGACGACGATCGGCGCGGCGACCCCGGTGATGCGGTCGAGGGTGAGCCGCCGGCACGGCGAAAGCGGCGGCGACGGCGCAAGCCCGCAGCCGCTGCTGCCTCGGCGCCCGCGGACACGAGCTGAAGTCAGAGCGGACGCGTCCGATGACGATCACGGATGCCCCGCGCGGCGAGCCTTCGGGCAGCCGGCCGGAAGTGCAGGCGTGGGTGGGTCTTGGCGCGAACCTTGGCGACGGTGTAGCGACGCTGCGCGCCGCGATCTCGCAGCTTGGCGCGATCGATCGCACTCGGCTGCTCGCCCAATCGTCGCTGTATCGCAGCGCGCCGGTCGACGCGAGCGGCCCGGATTTCGTCAACGCCGTCGTGCAACTGGCGACGCGTCTTTCAGCGCGTGCGCTGCTGTCGAAGCTCCAGGCGATCGAAGACCGGCATGGTCGCAAGCGCCCGTATCGCAACGCACCGCGCACGCTCGATCTCGATCTGCTGCTCTACGCTGACGCAATCGTCACCACGCCCGAACTTGAGTTGCCTCATCCGCGGATGAGGCAACGCGCCTTCGTCCTCGTCCCGTTGGCCGAGCTTTCACCGTCGCTGGAGATTCCCGGAGCGGGGCCGGTGGGCGCATTGGTGGCGAGCGTCGCCGGTCAATCGCTCGTTCGGCTGTCTGCCGAGGGAAAAGTCGCCGTCCGCTGAGGTGTGCCGCGAGCCACGCCGATAGCCGGGCAGCGACGTCAAGACGCGGTGTCTCCTTGTCGAACATTGCGAGACGAGCGATACACTCGCCGCGGCACGGCTAGCGACAAGGTCGGGCGCGAAAGACTATCCAGGGAGACCCCATGCTGTTTGGCAAGCTCTTGCCGCGCGAAGGCAATTTCTTCGAGTTGTTCGACCAGCATGGCGAGCGCATCGTCGAAGGCGCGCGCGCCTTCATGCTGATGATCGAGAACTATCCCGATCTCGAACTGCGCGAGAAATACGCCAACGAGGTGGGCCACGCCGAGCGGCTGGCAGACCGGATCACCGCCGAGATCCATCGCCTGCTGCACAAGACGTTCATCACGCCGATCGACCGCGAACAGATCCACGGCCTGATCAACGCGATGGATGACATCCTGGACCTGCTGCAGGATGCGAGCGAAACGCTGCTGCTGTACGACGTGCGCACCGTGACCGAGGAAGTCATGCGCCTGGGTGAACTCAGCGCCAAGTGCTGCGAGCGTGTGCAGCACGCAGTGTCGCTGCTACCCAAGTTGTCGACGCCGGCTGTCGCGGAGGCGGCGATCAAGACCTGCGAAGAGATCGACCGGCTCGAGTCGGACGCGGACCGCGTGATGCGCGCGGCGATGTCCAAGCTTTTTCGCGAGGAGACCGATGTGCGGGAGCTGATCAAGCTGAAGGCGATCTACGAGCAACTCGAATCCATCTCCGATCGCTGCGAGGACGTGGCGAATCTGATCGAGGGCGTCGTCCTCGAGAACTCCTGAGCCCCGCATGGCGACGGCGCAGGTGACCTTCTGGGTCGTTGCGATGCTGGTCGCGATCGCGATCGCGTTCGATTTCATGAACGGCTTTCACGACGCGGCCAACTCGATCGCCACCGTCGTCTCCACCGGCGTCCTGAAGCCACAGACCGCGGTAGCGTTCGCCGCGTTCTTCAACGTCGTGGCGATCTTCATCTTCCACCTGAAGGTCGCGGCCACGGTCGGTAAGGGCATCGTCGATCCGGGTGTCGTCGACCACCATGTCGTGTTCGGCGCGTTGATCGGCGCGATCGTCTGGAATCTCGTGACATGGTGGTACGGCATTCCGTCGAGCTCATCGCACGCATTGATCGGCGGCATCGTTGGCGCCGTTGTCGTCAAGGCAGGCGCGGGTGCGCTGATCGCCGGCGGGATCATCAAGACCGTGGTCTTCATCTTTGTCTCCCCGCTGCTCGGCTTCCTGCTCGGCGGCGCGATGATGGTCGCGGTGGCGTGGGCGTTCCGGCGGGCTTCTCCGTTGCGGGTGGACAATTTCTTTCGACGCGCCCAACTGGTTTCGGCTGGGATGTACAGCCTCGGCCACGGCGGCAACGACGCACAGAAGACGATCGGCATCATCTGGATGCTGCTGATCGCGACCGGCCACACCGACGCGGCAGACGCCTACCCGCCGAGTTGGGTGATCTGGAGCTGCTACATCGCGATCGGCCTGGGCACGATGTTCGGTGGCTGGCGCATCGTCAAGACGATGGGGCAGAAGATCACCAAGCTGCGTCCGGTCGGCGGCTTCTGCGCCGAGGCGGGCGGCGCGATCACGCTGTTTCTTGCGTCATCGCTCGGCATTCCGGTCTCGACCACCCATACGATCACCGGCGCGATCGTCGGCGTCGGCTCGGTGCGGCGCGCTTCTGCGGTGCGTTGGGGCACGGCCGGCAGCATCGTCTGGGCCTGGATTTTCACGATCCCCGCGTCGGCCTTCGTCGCTGGCCTGTCCTACTGGGTCAGCCTGAGCCTGTTCGACTGATCGGCGGCTGGGCGGAAGTCTCGGCCTGCGTCTCGAAGTAGCGCTGCGCGGCGAACGCAATCGTCGCCATCAGCACGCCAGCGCCCAACATCAGCGCGGCCATGGCGCCGATCACGGTTGCCCAGCTGCCGTGCGAGGCCCGGCCGCCAGGGTTGAAGCGAGCGTTCCACTTGTCGTCGGCGCCGAGCGCGTAGGCGAGTGCCGAGAGCATGGCACTCGCGATCGTCAGCCCCAGCAGCGGGATCAGCACCCAGGCAAGTCGATCGTCCTGCCCGATGGTTTGCATCCGGTTGACGCCGTAGAGGCCCAGCAGTGTGGGCACCGGGTAGATCCAGCCCCAGAAGTCGCGCAGGCCGTGGAGATAGAAGCGATGCAGGCCGAAGGCGCCGCCGACGATAGCGATCCAGGTCGCCACGGCCTTGGACTTGAAGCGTTGTGGCTTCATGCGCCCTCTGCGACCAGCCTGAGCGGGCGGCACGACGCGTGCGACTGGTTCATGTCGGATCGCCCTCAGGTGCACCCGTATCGCCGTGGCCGAGCTCGCGCTGAAGAATCACGACGTCGAGCCACCGCTCGAACTTCCATCCGCTCGATCGCAGCACGCCGGCCGGCGCGAAGCCGAGCGCGCGATGCAGTCCGATCGATGCATGGTTGGCCGCGTCGCCGATCACGGCGAGCATCTGGCGCGCGCCACCGTGCTTCGCAACGCGCGATGAGTTCCGACAGCAGCGCTCGGCCGAGTCCGTGCCTCTGAGCGTCGGCGGCGAGGTAGATCGAATCCTCGAGGCAGAAGCGATATGCGGGGCGCGGCCTGAAGCGGTTGGCGTAGGCATATCCGACGACGCGGCGATCCATCTCGGCGACGAGCCAGGGCAGGCCGTGTGCGAGCACTTCGTCGCGGCGGCGGGCGGTCTCCGCTTCGTTCGGGGCGTCGATCTCGAAAGTGGCGCTGCTGTGCCGGACGTGCCACGCGTAAATCGCCGTGATGGCGGCGATGTCACGCGCTTCGCTCGGGCGGATCAGCGGGGTAGGCAACGGTTTCGAGTGTCGAAGCGACGGTACAGTTTATAATGAAAGGTTGTGGCGCCGGCCGGCGCACGCTCAGTCCGCGGGGCGGGTGCGAAGCGTCGGCGTATCTACGGTGCCTTACCTCGCGGCCGACGCTTTGGCCGCCCACATTTCGCTCGGCCTGGGTGTCTCCTGGTGCGGTGAATGCTCTCAAGACTGAAGGAAACATCATGGTCGTGATTCGACTCGCACGCGGCGGCGCCAAGAAGCGCCCCTTCTTCAATATCGTCGTCGCTGATTCCCGCACCCGTCGCGACGGGCGCTTCATCGAGCGCGTGGGCTTTTACAACCCGGTCGCTTCCGGCGGCGAGCAGCCCTTGCGCGTGGCGTTCGACCGCGTCGAATACTGGGCAAGCACCGGCGCGCAACTGTCGCCGACGGTCGCCCGCCTCGTGGCGCAGGCCAAGGCTGCCGCCTGATCGTTCGCTGCGCGCGGTCGCAATGACCGATCCTGGCGAACCGGCGTGGCCGGCCGATGCCGTCGAGGTGGGTAGCATCATCGGCGCTTGGGGCGTCAAGGGCTGGATCAGGGTCCAGGCCTACGCGGCCGATCCACAGGCGCTCTTCTCGTCCAAGCGCTGGTTTGTGATTCAAGCACCGGCTCAGCGGCGGCCGGGCGAGCTTGCCGGAACTTCGTCGACCTCGCTTCTGCGTGTCGTGCAGGCGAAGGAGCATGGCGACGGCGTTGTCGCGCAGGTCCAGGATGTGGACGACCGGTCGGCGGCCGAGGCGCTGCGCGGCGCCCGCATTTTCGTTTCGCGGGAGAGCTTCCCCAGCACCGACGCCGACGAGTTCTACTGGGTCGACCTGATCGGCCTCGATGTCGTCAACCGACAGGGTGATTCGCTGGGCACGGTGACCGGGCTGATCGACACCGGGCCGCACAGCGTGTTGCGCGTTGCGCGCCCCGAGTTGGCTCCGGGTGACGATGCCGAGCGGCTGATCCCCTTTGTCGCCGCCTACGTCGACGAGGTGAAACTCGCCGAGCGGCGCATCGTCGTCGATTGGGGCCTGGACTACTGAGTGATCGCTGCGCGAAATGCGATTCGACGTCATCACGCTATTTCCCGAACTCTTCGAGCCCCACCTGACGCTTGGCATCACCCGTCGGGCCTTCGAGGGCGGGCAGGTCGACGTCAAGCTCTGGCCCTTGCGCGATTTCGCCGACAACGCCTATCGCCGGGTCGATGACCGTCCCTATGGCGGCGGTCCCGGCATGCTGATGCTTGCAGAGCCGCTGGAGCGCGCACTGCAAGCCGTCCGCACCGCGCGTGGCGACGCTCAGCCCGTGCCGCTGGTGCTGTTCACGCCGACCGGACGGCGCATTGATCAGCCCCTCGTGCGCGAATGGGCCGGAGGGGAAGGTGCGATCCTTCTCTGCGGGCGCTACGAAGGCATAGATCAGCGTTTCATCGACCGTCACGTTGCGACCGAGTTGAGCCTGGGGGACTTCGTGCTCTCGGGTGGCGAACTCCCGGCGTTGGCGCTGCTCGACGCCGTCGCACGGCTGCAGCCGGGTGTGCTGGGTGACGCCCAATCGCACGAGCAGGACAGCTTTTCCGACGGCCTGCTCGACTGCCCGCACTACAGCCGGCCGGAGAACTGGTTGGTACAAGGTGATGAAATGCCGGTGCCGCCGGTGCTGCTGTCGGGGCACCATGGTGAGATCGCGCGCTGGCGACGCGAGCGTTCGCTCGAACTCACGGCCCGCCGCCGGCCCGATTTGATCGCGGCGGCACGTGCCGAGGGCTTGCTGTCCCAGCTGGACGAGCGCTTCCTCGCGGATCTCAACATATAATCACAGGCTTTTCGATCCTCTGCCCGGCTGTTGCGGCCCCAGCGCCGCGACCCATTCACATTGAAGCGCGGGCACGATCGCCTGGAGAAAACCGTGGATCTGATCCAAACCCTCGAGCAGGAAGAAATCACCCGGCTCGACAAGACCGTGCCGCCGTTCGCCCCTGGCGATACCGTGATCGTCAGCGTCAAGGTCGTCGAAGGCACGCGCAAGCGGCTGCAGGCCTATGAAGGCGTCGTTATCGCGAAGCGCAATCGCGGGCTCAATTCGAGCTTCATCGTGCGCAAGATCTCGAACGGCGAAGGCGTCGAGCGCACCTTCCAACTCTACAGCCCGCTGATCGCGTCGATCGAGGTCAAGCGCCGCGGCGATGTCCGGCGCGCCAAGCTCTACTATCTGCGTCAGCGCTCGGGTAAATCGGCGCGCATCAAGGAAAAGCTCTCCTGAGCGTCGCCCCTCTAGGGCAATGACCCCGCACCGAAGAGCCGCCTGCAGCATTCCGCCCAGGCGGCTCTGCTGTTTCGTACACGCGGATCGCACTTGAAACCATGGCGCTGAGCTTCAATCCGCAGGAACTGCCGGTGATTGGCGTCGACGATCACTTGCCCTCGGTGGCGCGCGACATGCTGCTGGCCCCTGCGCTGCGCCAGCGCTTTCTTGCCCCCCCGCGGTGGACCCCTGAGACCTCGGCCGAGCCGCGCTTCGTCGAACGCACGCCGACACGTGCCTCGGTGCTTGTGCCGATCGTCGATCGTGACGAGCCCACAGTGCTGCTCACCCAGCGCACGGACCATTTGAACGATCATCCGGGGCAAATCGCGTTTCCGGGCGGCCGTGCCGAGGCCTACGACATCGATGCGACAGCGACCGCGTTGCGCGAGGCGCAGGAAGAAATCGGCTTGCAGGCGTCGCATCTCGATGTGCTCGGCGCGATGCCGCTGTACACGACGGGCACTGGATTTGTCGTGACTCCTGTCGTCGCCATCGTGCGGCCGGGCTTCCAGACACTGGCCGACCCGTTCGAGGTGGCCGAGGTGTTCGAGGTGCCGCTCGCTTTCCTGATGAACCCGGCTCACCATCGACGCCACGCGGTCGAGGTCGGCGGCGTGCGGCGAGAGTTCCTGTCGATACCGTGGCAAGGTGTCGATGGGCAGGGTCATCCGCGTCGCTACTTCGTCTGGGGTGCGACGGCGGCGATGCTGCGCAACCTGTATCGCTTCCTCTCGGCCTGACGACCCGGCATCGAGCCGACACGGCGAAGTACGCCGCTATCATCGCCGCCCATGAGTTTCTTTGCCGTCCTGCTTGCCCTGCTGATCGAGCAGCTCAAGCCACTGCCCCGTGGCAACTGGGTGTTCGGCGCGCTCGTCAGCTGGATGCGATGGACCGGCCAGAACTTCAATGCCGGCCGCGATCGGCACGCCTGGGTCGTATGGGGCGTCACCGTCGTGCTGCCGGCGCTTGTCTCGTTCGGCGTCTACTTTGCGCTGGCGCGGGTCAGCCTGATCCTCGCGCTCGCGTGGAACGTTGGCGTGCTCTATCTGACGCTCGGTTTCCGGCAATTCAGCCACTACTTCACCGATATCCGTGACGCGCTCGAGCAGGGCGACGAGGCGACCGCACGTCAGCGCCTGGCGGATTGGCGCCACCTCGACGCGAGCGAGCTGCCGCGCACCGAACTGCTGCGCCATGTCCTCGAGCATTCGTTGCTCGCCGCACACCGCCACGTGTTCGGCGTGTTCTTCTGGTTCGTGCTGCTCTCGGCATTCGGCCTCGGCCCGGCAGGCGCCGTGCTGTACCGGATGTCGGAGTTTGCGAGCCGCTACTGGGCTTACAAGAGTCGCAGGGTGGGTTTGCCCACCAACGACCGCTTGATGCGGCTCTCGCGCCATCTCTTCAGCAAGGTGGACCATGTGCCCGCTCGCATGACCGCATTTGGCTTCGCCGTGGTTGGCAACTTCGAGGAGGCCGTGACGTGCTGGCGCCGCGACGCCATGCTCTGGCGGTATCCGAACGAGGGCATCATTCTTGCCGCCGCAGCAGGCGCGGTCGGCGTGCAACTCGGCGGCGCGGCGGCACCCGGCGTGACGCCGGATCGTTCGCAGACTTTCGAGAGCGGCGCTTCGCCTGAAGCGGTCGAGGCACAAGGCTCGACACCGGGCATCGCGCCCGAACTCGGCCACTTGCGCAGCGTCGTGGGCTTGGTGTGGCGCTCGGTCGTTTTGTGGATGTTGCTGCTGGCGCTGCTGTCGCTTGCCAATCTCATCGGTTGAAGCGTCGCGACGCGGCGCGTTCAGATCAGCTCAGTTCGTCCCAGAGTTCGCAATAGATGCGATGGCGCGAGGCGGCGATCTCGCCGCGTTCGAGCGCCGCGAGCACCCCGCATCCTGGTTCATGGCGGTGGCTGCAGTTGTAGAACTTGCACGCCTGCGCATGGGTACGAAGATCCGGCATGCACGCGGCCAACTCGGCGGCGTCGAGCTGGCGCAGGCCGAACTCCTGAAAGCCGGGCGAATCGATGAGCGCGGTAGCACGTGCAGCGTCGAGCCAGTACCACTGCGTTGTCGTCGTCGTGTGCCGCCCGGCGTTGAGCGCGCGCGAGATCTCGCCTACTTGCGCCTGCGCGCCGGGAGCGAGCAGATTGATGAGCGTGCTCTTGCCGGCGCCGCTCGGTCCGAGGACGAGAGTCGCCTTGCCGGCAAGCAGCGCGGTCAGTCTTGCGCGCGCCGTCTCGGGATCGGCTTTCAACGCGGCCTCGATGACGGCTACGCCCATCGCCGCGTAGGGCGCCAGCCGCTCGCGCGCGGCGGCGAACTGCGGCAGATCGGCCTTGTTGAGCAGGATGTGCGCCGCGATGCCTTGTGATTCGGCGGCGATCAACGCCCGCGCGAGTTGCGACTCGCCGAACGGGGGCTCGGCCGCGACAAGCACGAGCAGCTGATCGATGTTGGCGGCGAAGGACTTGGTCTTCCACTCATCCTGGCGGAAGAACAGATTGCGCCGATCCTCGATGTTCTCGATGACGCCCTCGGCGTCGCCTGTTGGCAGCCAGCGCACACGATCGCCGACGACGCAGTCGCTTTTCTTGCCGCGCGGGTGGCAGATCAGGCGACGGCCTTCAGGCGTTTCGACCACGTAGTGGCGGCCGTGGCCCGCAACGACAAGGCCGATGTCGAGTTCGGCGCCCTTCGTCATCCGGCAAGGGCGCGCATCGGCATATGCTCAATCCGCCACGGGCAACAATGCATCGGCCCTGGCAGCGCAGATAAAGTCATTGATCGAAATGCCGCCCACCGAGTGCGTGTTGAAGCGCATGACGCAGCGGTTGTAAGAGAGTGCCACGTCCGGGTGATGGTCCTCGACATGGCAGATCCAGGCCAGCGCATTCATGAAGGCCATCGTCTCGTGAAAGTTGGCGAACCTCCGCGTCTTCTCGATCGCTCCGTCGACAAGCTTCCAGCCGTTGACCTGGCCCAGGTAGGCCGCGATCTCCTCCTCGCTCATCGGTTTCGTGCCTTCGAGCGGGCGGCAGTGCAGTTGCAGCAGATTCGTCATGTCGAACTTTCAGCCGGTCGGCAGTGCCGCCAGCCGCTCGGAGGCGGGCGGATGCGAATAGTAGAAGCGCACGTAGATCGGGTCAGGCGTCAGCGTCGAGGCATTGTCCTCATGCAGCTTCAACAACGCGGCGGCGAGATCGGCGCCACTGGCCTGCGCGCAGGCATAGGCGTCGGCCTCGAACTCATGGCGGCGCGACAACTGTGCGAAGAGCGGCGAGACGAAGAAGCCGAACACCGGCAGCGCAAGCATGAACAGCAACAGCGCGAGCGCATCGTTCGGCGCGGCCAAATTGGGCTGCACACCCAGCCCGGCATAGAACCAGGCCTCGCGCGTGAGCCACCCGAGCAGGGCAAAGCCGAGCAAGCTGAGCGCGAACATCATCGCGACGCGCTTGGTCACATGCCGGTGCTTGAAGTGGCCGAGCTCATGCGCGAGCACCGCTTCGACTTCACCCGGCGAGAGCTTCGCGAGCAGGGTGTCGAAGAAGACGACGCGCTTGGCGGCGCCGAGGCCGGTGAAGTAGGCGTTGCCGTGCGCCGAACGGCGGCTGCCGTCCATCACGAACAGGCCCTTGGCCTTGAAACCGCATCGCGCCATCAGCCCTTGCACGCGTACCTTGAGCGTCTCGTCGGCGAGCGGTTCGAACTTGTTGAACAGCGGCGCGATCACGGTCGGATACAGCACCAGGATCGCGAGATTGAATACCATCCATGCGCCCCAGGCCCACAGCCACCACAGCGCGCCGGCGGCGTTCATCAGCCAAAGCACAAGTGCGGCGATCGGCAACCCGATCAGCGTGCCGACGGCGACACCCTTGACGAGGTCGACGACATAGAGCTTCCATGTCATGCGGTTGAAGCCGAACCGCTGCTCGATGTGGAAGGTCGAGTACAACTCGAGCGGCAGTTCGATCAGTCCGCCGATCAGCGCGAACGCGGCGAGCAGCGCGAGCTGGTAGGCCATGTCGCCCAGGCGCGGCTGCACGGCGTCGCGCAGCGCGACGTTGAGCACGTCGAGCCCGCCGAGCAGCGTCCAGCCGAGCAGCACCGCGGTGCCGAACGCCATGCTCAGCAGGCCGAACCGTCCCTTGGCGAGGGTGTAGTCCGCCGCCCGTTGGTGCGCCTGCAGGCTGATGCGCTGTGCGAACGGTGCCGGCACCTGATCCCGATGCGCCGCCACATGGCGCATCTGGCGCGTCGCGAGCCAGAACTTGATCGACATCGATGCCACGATCGCCAAGGCAAAGGCGACCGACAAGGTGAGGGCGGGCGACGAAGTGGTTTGCATGGCCGCAAGTGTAGGGCTGCGAAAATGGCTCTCGAACCCCAACCCGCAGGAACCCCATGACCGACACCGCCATTGCCGCCACGCCGGCGCTTGCCCGCGATGAAAACAACCTCGTCTGGATCGATTTGGAGATGACAGGGCTCTACCCGGACCGTGATCGCATCATCGAAATTGCGGTCGTCGTGACGGATGCGCAGGTCACGCAGCGCGTCGAGGGCCCGGTGTTCGCGATCCATCAAAGCGATGCGACGCTCGACGCGATGGACGCGTGGAACAAGGGGACGCACGGCAGGAGCGGCCTGGTCGACCGCGTGAAGGCCTCGACCGTCGACGAAGCGGGGGCCGAGGCGCGGGTGATCGAATGGCTCAAACAGTTCGTGCCCGCCGGCAAGAGCCCGATGTGCGGCAATTCGATCTGCCAGGATCGGCGCTTCCTCGCCAACGGCATGCCGGCGCTTGAGGCGTTCTTCCACTACCGCAACCTGGATGTCAGCACGCTCAAGGAACTCGCTCGGCGCTGGAAGCCCGCGATTCTCGAAGGCTTCAAGAAGGCGCAGGCCCACACCGCGCTGGCCGACATCCAGGAGTCGATCGACGAGCTCGTCTACTACCGTACCCATCTGCTCGCGGTTTGAGCGACGACTCCACGCACGCTCCGCTCGCACCCCCCGGAGGGATCTCCGCGAGCGTCAAGCGGCCAGCCGCGAGCGCTCCCGCCATGCGCGCAACAACCAGCGCGTCTCGTCATCCGGGCGGGCGGGCAGCTTGCGGTACTCGGAACAATCGCTCTTGCGCGTCAGCAGCTGGTGGTTGATGAGTTCGCGCCGCAGCGTGACATGGTCGCCCCAGGTGTTCCAGCGCTTGAGGATCTCGTTCACCTCCCGCTCGGTGTAAATGCGCTTGGCGTCGAAGTGCGTCCACAGCACCCACATCGCGAGGCGCTGCACCGAGAACTTGTGCGGCCAGCGGGTCAGGCGGCCCTCGGCGTCGAACAGGGCCAGCGCCTTGCGCGCGGTCGGCGTCAGCGCGGGAGCGGCAGGCGCGCTCTCGATCGAAGCCGCGGCGCGCGGCATCCGCGCAGCGGCTCGCAGACCCTGATAGCTGCGGTGTCCGGCGGCGCGGGCGAGCAGGTTCAGCAGCTCGACATGGCCGGGCGGCTCCGGTTTGGCGGAGTGACGCTCGCCGAGCGCGCGGCCGAGAGCACGCGCGAAAGTGCCGATGTCGGGCACGGCGAGGGATATGGCTTCACGGGTCATCGAAGGTCTCCGTTGCCGCGTGCGCACGACCCCGTTTGGGGCGGTGGGGGTTGTCGTCTTCCAACTTGGCGCACGCGATGAACGTGACCGAACCGTGGATGCAAGGGCAGGTTTAGCTCGCGAACATGTCGCGCGACAACGCCTGGGTGAACTGCCGACCGGTGGCGAGTGTAGCGCTGGGCGTTGGACTGACACGTCTAGCCGCGGCGCTTGAGTGAAAACCCGAAGTCGAATAGAATTCATGCAGCGGCCCGGAATGATTCGGGCCGTTTCGTTCATCCCCTTCGACCCCTTTCGGCAAGTCCAGCGGCTTCATCGCTGCCGGCACGCCGAGTTCCTTCGGGTAGCGGCACCGTGAATCCACGGTGCCCACGGTCGGCGGCGATGCCGTCGCTTTGACTGTCCCGCCGGTCGCCTCACTTCTGGGGTGCCGGAACATTCTCCCAGCGACCTGTGTGGTGCAGTCCTGAAATCAGGGCTGTGGGTGACTGCTTGCGCGCCAAATTGCGGCCGCGCGGTCGCCGCTTGTGAAAGAACTTGATGAGCTTCGATTCGAACTTTGCCTCGCTCAACCTGAACGAGACCGTGACGCGTGCCCTCTCCGATGCCGGCTATACCGAGGCGACCGAGGTGCAGGCGCGTGCCATTCCGCCCGCAATCGCTGGTTGCGACCTGATGGTCGCGTCGTCCACCGGCAGCGGCAAGACGGCGTCCTTCGTGATCCCGGCGCTTGAGCGCATTCTCGCCGCGCGCGCGTCCGCCGAACGCCGCGACCGTGGCACCGTCTACGGCCCTCGCGTGCTGGTGCTCACACCGACGCGTGAACTCGCGATGCAGGTTGCGAAGGCGGCGACGGTCTACGGCCGCCATGTGCAGGGCCTGCGCGTCGCGACGGTCGTGGGCGGCGTGCCCTATCCGCTGCAGCTCAAGGCGCTGCGCGGCCCCCTCGACATCCTGATCGCGACGCCGGGCCGGCTGATCGATCATCTGACGAGCGGCAAGGCGGTGCTCGACAACGTCGAGATCCTCGTCCTCGACGAAGCCGACCGCATGCTCGACATGGGCTTCATCGAAGACATCCAGATGATCGCCGAGCACACGCCGAAGGCGCGCCAGACGCTGATGTACAGCGCGACCTTCGCCGGCCACGTCGGCCGCCTGGCGCAGCAGCTGCTGCGCGACGCGCAGAAGATCGACGTCGCCTCGCACACCGACACCCACGCGAACATCGAGCAGCGCCTGCACTGGGTCGACAACGGCAGCCACAAGAACGCGCTGCTCGACCACATCCTGACCACGCGCGAGATGGAGCAGGCCCTCGTCTTCACGAGCACGCAGCGCGACGCCGACTGGCTCGCCGATCGGCTCGCTGATCAGGGCCACGCCGTCGCCTCTTTGCACGGTGCGATGCCGCAGGGTCGCCGCACGCGCACCTTGACGGCCTTGCGCCGCGGAGAATTGCGCGTGCTCGTCGCGACCGACGTCGCCGCGCGCGGCATCGACGTGCCGACGATCAGCCACGTCATCAACTACGGCCTGCCGATGAAGGCGGAGGACTACGTGCACCGCATTGGTCGCACCGGCCGCGCGGGCAAGAACGGCCTCGCCGTGACGCTCGCGGACCGTGGCGACACCGGCATGATCCGCCGCATTCAGCATTTCACGACGCAGAATATTCCGGTGGCGACGATCGTCGGCCTGGAGCCGAAGAGTCCCGAGCCGCGCATGTTCGCGCCGCGCCCCGAAGGTCGCTTTGCCCCGCGCGCGGGCGGCCCTGGAAAGGGATATGGCAAACCCTTCCAGCCCCGAGGCGGGGATCGCTTCGCGCCGCGTGGTGGCGAGGCGTTCGCCGCGCGCGAGCGCGCGCCGTTCCAGCCGGCGCGAGATGCCGCTGCGCGCGGCCCGTTCGATCGCCCGAACAACGAGCGCTCCGCCTTTGCGCCGAGGAAGGCCGCGGGTCCGGGCGCGAAGCCGCACGGCTTCAAGCCCAATCGCCCCCGCAGCGGCGGTTTCGACCGCTGACCGCTGCCGCTCGCGCTTTGCGAGTTGGTCCGGGGCCCGCGAAGCGGGCCCCTTTTCATTGCCGCTTCGAGGGCGCATGCAGGGGCTAGTTGCGCGAACATCGATGCGTCCCCGAACCATGGCACCATTGCCACGGCATATGCGGGAGGCGAATGGTCTGGTTGAGACGATTGCTGTGGCTGGTGGGCGGCGTGCTGGTGTTGTGGGGCATCGCCTGGCTTGCCGTGCCGCCGCTACTGAAGTGGCAGGGTGAGAAGCGCCTGTCCGAACTCCTCGGACGCACGGTCACGATCGGCAAGGTGGATTTCAGCCCCTGGAGCCTGCGCCTGGCGATCGATGAACTCGCGGTGTCCGCCGCACCGATTGCAGGCCAGGGCGGCGCAGCGCTGCCGCCGCAATTGAGCATCGCGTCGATCCGGGTCGACGCCGACGCACGCTCGCTGCTGCGCCTGGCGCCGGTCGTCGAATCGTTGCAGATCGATGCCCCACGCATTCGGCTGCAGCGCACCGCGGACGGCCACTACGACATCGACGATCTGCTCGCGCGACTCGCGCCCCGGCCCGGCGCCGAGGCTGGCGAGCCGCAGCGCTTTGCGCTCTACAACCTCGAAGTGCGCGACGGCGAGTTCTTGTTCGACGACACACCGGCCGGTCGACAACATCGGGTGAGCGGTCTCAATCTGAGCGTACCCTTCATCTCGAACCTCGCCGCCGATGTGAAGGTGACGGTCGAACCGCGGTTGGCGTTCTCGCTCAACGGCGCGGCTTTCGACAGCGGCGCGCACGCTCTGCCGTTTTCGGCCGAGCACAGTGGCGCGCTTTCGTTGCGGGTCGATGCGCTGGACCTCAAACCCTACCTCGGCTATCTGCCAGCCGCATTGCCGGTGCGCGTGACGCGGGGGCAGGTCAGTGCCGATCTGGCGGTCGATTTCGCCGCGCCGACGGCGGCCGAAGCCCGGGTCAGCATTCGCGGCACGGTCGGTGCCAACGAACTCGACATCACGGAAGCCGACGGCACGCCGCTGCTGGGCATCGACAAGCTCTCGCTCGTTTTGAAGGACGCGCGTCCGCTGGCGCGCAAGGTCGCTCTCGGTGCGCTCAAGATCGAGGGCCTGACCGCGCATGTCGCGCGCGACGCGCAGGGTGTGCTCAGCCTCGCGCGGTTGCAGCCGCCGTCGGCGTCCTCGCCGAGCGCCGCATCGCCGTCGGCTGCGCCCGGAAGCGCCGTGACGGTGGCCGCTCCAACGGCGAGCTGGCAAGTGACGCTCGAAGCACTCGACGTTTCCGGTTCGCAAGTGGTCTGGAACGATGCTGCCGTGCAACCCGCCTCCGCCTTCGTTCTCGCGGACCTCAGCCTGCGAGCGACTGGATTGCAGATACCCGCCAGGGAGCCGATGCCGTTCAGCGTGAATGCTGTGCTGCGACCGCAGAGCGACCCTGGCGCGACGCTCGCGACGCTCGCGCTTGAGGGGCAGGCAAGCGAGGCCGCGGCCACCGTGGATGTCGATGTGAGCGGCTTGTCGCTTGCCGCACTTGCGCCGTACGTCAGCTTGGCGACGACGGCGCGCATCTCGGGCACGGGCGCGCTGCGCGGGAAAGTGGCGTGGGCCGCGGGCGACCAGCCTCAGAAACTGGCCGCGACGATTGCCGAGCTCAGTCTCGACGGCGTGAAGGCGGGCGTCGCTTCCGCAGGCGGGAAGGGCGGCGAGATCGTTACCGCACGGCAGGTTCGGCTCACCGATGCCGAGATCGACCTGACCGCGACGAAGATCGCGATTGGCGCGATCTTCGTGAAGCAGCCCGAGTTGCAGCTCGATCGAAATGCCGACGGCGCATGGAACGTGGCGCGCCTCGCGGGGTCCACTTCGCTCGCGCACGATCCGCGCGCCGATGTGCGCGAAGCCGCGAGCAAGTCCTGGCAGGTCGCGCTGAAGGATCTGCGGATTGACGGCGGCCGCTTGCAGCTGAGCGACGCCGCGCCGGTGCCGCCCACCCCGGCGGTCATATACAGGTCGTGCGTCTCGACGTCGACCATGCGCGCCTTGCGGTGCAGGATCTGCGCCTGGAAGGCGCGAAACTCGTCTCCAAGCCGAAGGTGGCGTTCACCGCCCGGGTTCGCGCGCCATCCGACGACGGTGTCCAGGAGGTGTCTGGAGCAATCGACTGGCGCGGGCAGATCGGCCTGGAACCGTTGTGGGTGCGCGGCACGGCACGCGTCGAGAATTTCCCGGTCCAGGCGGTCCAGCCCTATGCAGCGCATCACCTGGGCCTTCGGCTCGCGCGCGCACACGCGGGCTTCCATGGCGACGTGTCCGTGCGGCAATCTGGCGCTGCCGGTGTCAACGTCGATGTCGCGGGCGATGTGCTGCTGTCGGACCTGATGCTGCTGTCGCTACCTGTCGCGCAGAGGAATGCAGCGAACGAGCGCGGGCAGGAACTGCTGAGCTGGCAGGCCTTCGATCTGAAGGGTGTGAAGCTGACGCTACGTCCCGATGCGACGCCCAAGCTCGCGATCCGTGACGCGACGCTGAGCGATTTCTTCGCACGCCTGACGCTGACCGAGGATGGCCGACTGAACCTGAAGGACGTGACGGACACTGGCGCTGCAGCGTCGCCTTCCGCCGCGGCGAGTGCGCCGGCACGGCAGCGGGGACTCCGCCATCACCGACGGCCCCAGCAGCGTCCTCCGTGCAGGCACCCGCCAGCCGGCTGCCGGTGGAACTCGATCTCGGCGGGCTCGAACTCGTCGCCGGGCGCGTCGACTACAGCGACCGCTTCGTCAAGCCGAACTTCAGCGCCGCGTTGACCGAGCTCCACGGGCGAATCGGAGCCTTCCGTTCCGGCAGCGGCGAGCCGGCAACGCTGCAACTGAGTGGGCGCGTGGCGGGAACGGGCCTGCTGGAGATCGCCGGCAAGCTCAACCCAGGTGCGGTGCCGCGCGAACTCGACATCAGCGCGAAGGCGACCGACATCGAGCTTGCGCCGCTTTCGCCGTACGCCGGGAAGTACGCCGGCTATGCGATCGAGCGCGGCAAGCTGTCGATGGATGTGCGCTACAAGATCGAGCGCGACGGCAAGCTCACGGCGAATCATCAGGTGATCCTCAACCAGCTGACTTTCGGCGAGCGCGTGGAAAGCACGACGGCGACGAAGCTGCCGGTGCTTTTCGCGGTGTCGTTGCTGAAGGACGTGAACGGCGTGATCGACATCAACCTGCCAGTGAGCGGTACGCTCACTGACCCGGAGTTCAGCGTCGGCGGCATCATCTGGAAGGTGATCGTCAACCTGTTCGCGAAGGTGATCACCGCGCCGTTCTCGTTGCTCTCGGGCGGCGGGCAGGACATCAGCGTCGTCGCGTTCCAGTCGGGAACGAGCACGCCCACCGCCGAGGGCAAGGCGGCAATCGACAAGGTGGCGAAATCGCTCGCAGGCAAGCCGTCGCTGAAGCTGACGGTGACCGGCGAAGCCGATGCCGACGTCGAGCGCGACGCCTTCCAGCGTGCCAGGCTCGAGGCAAGACTCGTGCAGGAGAAACGTCGCGAAGGCTTGCGCGCTTCGGGTAAGGCGCCCGAGCCTGAAGCAGCGGTTGCGGACCCGATCGTGGGCGATGAGCGGGCCCGCTTGGTCGAGGCGGTTTACAAGAACACCGAGCTGCCCGACAAGCCGCGCAACCTGATCGGGATCCAATCCGACATCCCTCCTGCGGACATGGAAGCGATGCTGCGCAAGGACGTGAAGGCCAGCCCCGAGGAGATGCGCGAGTTGGCGCTGCAACGCGGGCTTGTCGTGCGCGACACGCTTGCCGCGAAGGGGCTCGCGACGGATCGAATCTTCCTCGGTGCACCCAAGTTGCACGACACGGCGAGTGCCGAAGTCAAGGCCCCCACGAAGGGCGATACGAAGGCCGGCCCGAAGGCGGCCGCGACCGTTGGGGCAAAGCCCGGTGCCGAAGTGGAGGGTGATGCGACTGGCGCCGGAAAGGCGGCGACCGTGTGGACGCCGCGCGTCAAGCTGGACTTGAGCTCGAAGTGACGCTGATGGTTGCGGACCCCACGCCGGTGCAGCGGTTGCCCCACAGCATCCACGCGATCGACACCGGCTTTCATCGGCCGCGCTTCGACGCCGCCTATCTGATGGTCGAGGGCGGTCGCGGCGCTTTTATCGATACCGGCACCAATCACGCCGTGCCGCGATTGCTCGACGCGCTGCGCGTGGCGGGGCTTTCGCCGGCAGACGTCGACTGGCTCATCGTGACCCATGTGCATCTCGATCATGCCGGCGGTGCCGGGCTGTTGCTGCAATCGTTGCCGAACGCGCGCTTCGTCGTCCACCCGCGCGGCGCGCGCCACATGATCGATCCGAGCGCGCTGTACGAGAGTGCGCGCGGCGTCTACGGCGATGCTGAAATGGAGCGTTCCTACGGCCGCCTCGTGCCGGTCCCCGCAGAGCGCGTGCTGACGACGACTGACGCCATGGACCTCTTGCTCGCCGGACGCCGGTTGCACTTCATCGACACTCCCGGCCACGCGCGCCACCACCACTGCATCTGGGACGAACGCAGCCGCGGCTTCTTCACCGGCGACACCTTCGGCTTGTCGTACCGCGAGTTCGACGTCGACGGCCGGCCCTGGCTGCTGCCGACCTCGACACCGGTCGCCTTCGAGCCCGATGCGCTCGCCAACTCGGTACGACGCATCGCGGCTTTCGATCCCGAGAGTCTGTACCTGACGCACTTCGGCCGCGTCGGCGAGGTGGCGCGGCTCGCCGACCTGATGCTCGAACAGGTGGCCGAAATGGCGGCGCTCGCGCGGCAGGTCGACGGCGACAGCGCATCGAGACAGGCGACGCTCGAACAGGCACTCGCGCGCCTCTACCGCGATCGCCTGCGGGCACACGGCTGTACGCTCGCCGATGATGAAATACGCCGGCTGCTGCAGATGGACATCGAGCTCAACGCGCAAGGTCTGCTGATCTGGCGACAACGCATGGAGCGCGCCGCGCGCCGAAATCAGGAGCAAACATGAGCACGACGAAGTTCGACTTCAACGGCAAGGTTGCGGTCGTCACAGGCGCTGCACAAGGCATCGGAGCGGCATGCGTCGAGCGGCTCGCACGCGACGGCGCCGCCGTTGCCTTGTGGGACGTCGACGACGCACGCGGCAAGGAGCTGGCTGCGTCGCTCGTCGCGCAGGGTCGGCGCGCGAGCTATGTCCACTGCGACGTGGCGCGCAAGAACGAGGTCGATGCGGCACTCGCGGCGACGCTCGCCGCTTTCGGTCGCGTTGACGCGCTTGTCAACAACGCCGGCATCTTCAAGGCGGCGGACTTCCTGGACATTACCGAGGCCGACTGGGACGCGGTGATCGACGTCAACTTGAAGGGCGCCTTCCTCGTCGCGCAGGCCGTGGCGCGATGGATGGCCGCGCACGGTGGCGGCGGTGCCATCGTGCACATGAGCTCGGTCAACGCGCTGATGGCGATCCCGAGCATCGCCAGCTACAACGTCAGCAAGGGCGGCATCAACCAGCTGACGCGCGTGATGGCGCTGGCCCTCGCCGACCACGGCATTCGCGTCAACGCAGTCGGGCCGGGCACCATCGCCACCGAACTGGCACAGAAGGCCGTGCTCGGCAGCGACGAGGCGCGCACTCGAATCATGAGCCGCACGCCGATGAAGCGGCTCGGCGAACCGTCGGAGATCGCCGACGTGGCGGCCTTCCTGCTCAGCGATGCGGCGAGCTACATGACGGGGCAGATCGTGTATGCGGATGGGGGGAGGATGAGCTTGAATTACACGGTGGCGAGCTAGGGGGACGATGAGCCATGCGGTGCGGTCCCGCACTGACCGACGCCGACGGCGGTTGCGCGCGTCTTCGGTTGGCAAGTCCGCTTCAGACTGGCGTGCGGTCGTTCAAGTACGGCGGTTGAAAGGCAGGTGTCGCCGACACCCGACATTGAGTGGTCGGGTTGGCTGTCCACTGCACCGTCGGACCCGCTCGGAGCGCACGACCCAATGCGGGCGCGGGGCGTGATTGAAAGCGGCCAGTCATCAGGACTGATATCAGCGCCGTTGCTTTCGTGCCGGTGTCGTGCCGTTGCCATGCCCCGTGGGTACGACGACAAACATCCGGTCGCGGCGATGTTTGACCGCTCGACAAGGTCCCAGCAACCCCAAGGATCGACCAACAGCCACATGCAGGGCGGGACGTTTCGCCTCAGTGGCTCAACTCCAACGCAATGGCATCAACTACTCTAATCAACTCGTCGTTCAGTCTCATGACGGCGGTTTTCACTGAGGCATCCGAAGGCGCAGGAGAGCCAGTCGCCAGACCGGCCTCCAGCGCCTGAGCCATCGCCTCAGCCGTGGTGGCGCCGACAGCGGCGCACGCGCCGCGCACAGAGTGCAACGACTGAGCCACGCTTTGTCGGTCGCCTGCATTCAGCGCAACCCGCAAAGCGGTGTCCCCGTTTCGATAGCACGAAATGAAAGTGCGCAGCAGCCTGACCAGGGTATCGAGTCGAGCACCCACGACGGTCAGCCCCCGTTCCAGGCTATAGCCGTCGATCTGTGCGAGCCGCTCCTCCAATGGTCGCGGCGCGTGCGGACGGTCGAGAGGCTGGTCAGCAGGAGCCTGGGCAGGCTCCGGACCTGCGGCCGCTGAGGGAAGCCAGCGCAGCAGCATGGCATACAGGCTCTCCGGTTCCACCGGCTTGGCCAAGTGGTCGTTCATGCCCGCTTCCAGGCATGCCGCCCGGTCTTCGCCGAAGGCATTCGCAGTCATCGCGATGATCGGCGTGGCCGACTTGTCGGATTGGCGGATGCGTCGGGTGGCATCGAGGCCATCCATGCCCGGCATCTGCATGTCCATCAGGATGAGCGAATACGGCTTCCTTCTCGCCATCTCGACGGCAGCCTGACCATCCACCGCCGTGTCGACCGACATTCCAACGGCCTGCAGAAGTGCAACGGCGACCTCCTGGTTGATGGGGTTGTCCTCGGCCAGAAGGATTTCGGCTCCGGTGTGCCTCTCGCGCAGTCGGGCCTCCTCGGTGCCGGCGGGGACTCCCTTGCCCGGGGCCCCTTCGCGCTGCAGAAGTCCGGCCAGCGCGTCATGAAGCGCGGAGCCGGTGACCGGCTTAAGCAACACGCAGCCAACATGGGCCTCGCGGCTGTGGCGCCACATCACAGGATCGTCGTATGCCGTAACGAGCATGCTGGGTGGCATGCCGGAGCCCAGCAGGGTGGCGGCTCGGTGAAGAGTCTCCACGCCATCCATCCCGTCCATCAGCCAATCGACCACCAGCACGTCGAAGAACTGCTCTTTGCTCACGCCACGTTCTATCAGCGCCAACGCCTGCGCACCGCTAGCGCAGGACTCCACCTGCAGGCCCAGGTGGACGAGCCGGTCGGCGATCGCCTCGCGGGACTCGGCCAAGTCGTCGACGAGCAAGGCACGCAACCCTTGCAGGCTCGGCACGTGTACCGCCTCGCGCTCACCGGCGACCTTTTCCAGCTGGGCCGTGAACCAGAATGTGCTGCCCGCGCCCGGCAGGCTGCTCAGCCCGCTGCTGCCTCCCATGAGCATCGCGAAGTGCCGCGTCAGGGCCAGACCGAGGCCCGTGCCACCGTGGAGACGCGTGGTGGACTTGTCGCCTTGTTCGAAGGCTTCAAAGAGTCGGGGCTGCAAATCGGCCGGGATGCCGGGTCCGGTATCCTGCACTTCGAACCGCACCAACATGGTCGAGTCGTTTTCCGAGACGCGTTCGCACCGCAGCCGCACCCAGCCGCCTGGCGTGAACTTCACGGCATTGCCCAACAGATTGATCAGCACCTGCGTCAGGCGAGTCGGGTCACCCAGCAGACGCAGTGGCAGATGATCGGTGTCGACGATCAGCTCGAGCTTTTTCTCATCGGCCTTCGGCCGCACCAGTTCAACCGCGTGTTGCACCACTTCGTCGAGCAAGAACTCACGTCTTTCCAGCGTCATCCGGCCCGACTCGATCTTCGAAAGATCGAGGATGTCGTTGATGACCTGCAGCAGGTGACGCGAGGCGGTCTGCACCTTGTCGAGCCTGCCGCGCTGCAGATCGTCCTTCTCGTCCCGCAGGAGTAGGTGGTTCAGGCCCATGATGGCGTTCATCGGCGTGCGGATCTCGTGGCTCATGTTCGCCAGGAAGGAACTCTTCGCGCGGCTCGCCGCCTCGGCGTTCTCGCGCGCCTGATGCAGATCCGTCACGTCGAACAGCCACGCCAGCGCGGCGGGTTGGCCGTCGTACTCGATCGTCATGTACGAGCCCAGCGCCCAGACCGGCGGCACGTCGGGCCGGTCGGGCAGGTGAAGTTCGACCAGCTGGTTGAGCACCATCTCGCCCCGGCTCAGGTGGTCACGGATCTCTGCAAAGCCCGCCGGGTCGACATAGTAGGCTGAGATGTCCATGCCGTGCGCTTCGTCCTCCGAGCGCCGGACCAGTTCGCAAAAGGCACTGTTCAGGAAAAGGACGCGGTTGTCTTTCAGGCTGGCGACCCTGACGGCCATTGGGGAGGCCGTCAGCACGCGCCGCAACGTCGCCTGCTCCTGCCGCAGCCGCGAGTAATCGATCAGCGCCGCGCGGGTCCTGACCAGGCGCCCCTGCGGATCGCGCATGGCGGTGGCGGAGAGCAGCACGGGCGCAATGCTGCCGTCCCGCCGCAGGAATTCCATCTCCAGTTCGGTGCGCGACCCGGTGGCCATCAGCTGCGGGAAGTTGCGCCGGAAGGTCTCGATCGAGGCGGGGCTCAGGAACTCGCTGACGTGCTTGCCGAGCATCTCGCCCCGCTCGTAGCCGAGCCATTTCAGTTCCGTGTCGTTCACCCTCACGAGGGTTCCCTCGGCATCCAGCGAGTGGTAGCCGCAAGGCGCCAGGTTGTACAGGTCGTCCAGCTCGAGCGACTGACGGCGGATCTCCGCCTCGGCACGCTTCTGTTCGGTGATCTCGACAGCCTGCGAGAAGACACCCTGGACGCGCCCATCCACCCGATCGGGCGTGAGCGTGACCAGCAGGTCGCCTACGTGCCCGTCGGGGTGCTTCAGCTGCCGCTCGAAGGTCCGGGGCTCGCCGGCGAGCGCATCGCGGTAGAAGGCTTCCTCCTTTTCCAGCAGTTCCGGTCCCAGCAGGTCGCCAAGATGCCGGCCGAGGATCTCGTCCGCTGCCTTGCCGAACCACGATTCGAGGGCGTTGTTTGCGAAGCGGTTTCGAAGCCCGTCGTCCCAGTAGCCGATCAGGCTGGGCAGTGTGTCGGTTAGCCCGCGGAAGAACCGCTCACTGGTTTCCAGTTCGCGAGTCCTGTCCGCGATCCCTTGTTGCAGCCGCTGTTTCTCGCGGTCCAGCCGACGGGACCCCCAGAAGAAGAACAGGGACACAGGGACCACCACCAGCAGCAGCGACGCCGCCGTCCGCTGCCAAGCGCCGGTGAAATCATCCGTCGCATGCCCGACGGTCATCCAGAAGGGGGAGTGGCGGAGTTTCTGGTACGTGTACAAGCGTTCGATGCCGTCGAGTGGCGACACCGTGCGATAGACGTAGTGGTCGATTCCGGGCCGCTCACGCATGAGGTCGCGGATCGTCTGCGGGACATTGCGGTTGCCCACACCGGTGTTCGTGCCTTCGACTGCCGGTACCCGGACGACTTGGGCCAGATCGGCGGTCCGAAGGTTGATGATGCCTGCGGGCCCCACGTCCACCTTGGAGAAGAACTCACCGATCGCCCCGACCGGAATGGTGGCGAATGCGACGCCCAGGAACTCGCCGTCTGCCCGTTCGATTCGTCGGGCCAGGATGAGCGACCACTCGGGCGACAGCTTCGGTTGCAGGGGCCCGTCGAAGATCAGCGCCTTCTCGCCGGCTTTCGCGCGCCGGAAGTACGCGCGCTCTGACACGTCTGGTCGCGGGAAAGCGGCTCCGGCGAATCCGGTGTTGCAGCAGTTGATGCCGTCCCGGTCGATGATGCCGACCCGCTTGATGAAGGGATTGGCGGCCAGCTCGTTGCGCAGTTCGTCCGCTAAGCGCGCAAGCCCCTGCTCGTCCGCGCCGGATGCGTTGGCGTAGCGGTAGCTGATCGAGCGCAGCAGGGCGTCGGCTTGATCAAACGTATGTTCGGTCTGCGCGGCCAGCAGCACGGCCGAGTTCCTCAGCGTGACCTCGGACAGCCGGCGGCTCTCCTGCCGCTGATTCCAGAGGACGAAGGCGCACAGCGCGACGAGGACGGCCGTGGAAACCCAGGCGAACGCGAAGTGCAACGACCTGAGTCGTGTCAGGCCGTTCATGCTTGGCGCCTCGGCCGACGCTCATCGGTCCGCGGCAGATCACGGCGGCGCCCGTCGCCTGAAATGGTTGCGACTCGGCCAGGCACCCCATCGACCATGAACACTCCCTCGCCAGACTGCAAAAGACCTCGGAGACTGCGTGGATACGCAGTTTAGGCCAGGCGCGGCTTGAACGACGAACCCGGCGCCGTCACTCACAAACACCGCTTGCTCGTGACCGCGGTCTCCGCAGCACTTCCAGGAGCCTGACCCGGCCTGAACTCAAGTGGCCGCGGTCGGTGAAGAGATGTGAGGATCAGTGTGATCGTCGGCCGTCAACCTTGGCGTTCAAAGGAACGCCCTTCTGCAGCGCAGATCCGCAGCCGGAGTCGCAGCCGCGGGTGCACCAGCGGGTTGTGCTGATCGAACACAATGCCTGTCCGAACCATCCGATCAGGGAGCTTCCACATGATCTTCGATGCCATCCGCGAGAGCCACGACCTGCAACGCGACCTTTGCCGCAAGCTCACGGCATCGCGCGGCGACATGGCTGCGCGTCAGCTGCTCTTCCTGCAGTTGAAGGTCGAGCTGAGGGCGCACGCGGCGGCCGAGGAACGCCACCTGTACGTCCCGCTGCTGATGGAGGACGGCGGCCTCGACGCGTCGCGTCATGCACTGCACGAGCATCACCAGGTTGACGAGTTGCTGGAAGACTTGTCGGTGCGCAACAAGAAGCAAGCCGGCTGGATCGCCACCGCGAAGAAGCTGAGCTTCAAGGTGCGCCACCACCTGAAGGAGGAGGAGTCGAAGTTCTTCCAGGTCGCCGGGCGCCTGCTGTCGGCGACGAAGAAGAAGCAGCTTGCCAGCAAGTACACGCGCGAGATCGTGCGCATGCGAAGGCACTACGCCGCGGAGTACGAAACGGTGGACGTCGCGGCGGCGAGCGGCCGCGTGAAGCCGGCGAAGCGCACAGCCGACAAGCCCGCGTCGCGCGGCAGTACGCGCGCGGGTGCCCAGCTGCGAGGCAAGAGCGAACCGCGCCGCACCTGTTGATCAGGTGCCAACAACGAGGGCGCGCAGCCGACGTCCGGTCAAACCGGCCCTCCACCAGTGCCGGCCTATGGCTTTCTAGCGCGCGACTTCCGGCTACGCCCCATCACCTTGACTACTTCTTCTTCGCCGGTGATACCTGCTGCTTCAATGCGTCGGACTGCGCGCTTGCCTCGCTCAACAACTTGTACGACACGTAGTATTTGAAGATATTGCGCACGTAGGTGGTGGTCTCCAGGCCGATCTTGTCGGCCGTCACGACTTCGACGTTGTTGAACCATTTGTCCGGGTCGAGCCCGCGCTTCACAGCCTCCTTGCGCATCTTCGAGATGTTGCCCGGGCCGGCGTTGTAGCTGGCAAAGGCGAACAGCGTGCGGTCCTGATCTCGGAACTCGGCGTCGGCGAAGTAGCGGGTCATCAGCTGGTCCATGTACTTCGCGCCACCGTGCACGTTGGCCTCGATGTTGCGGATGTCGCCGACCTTCAGGCCGGCGCCGGTCGCCGGCATGATCTGCATCACGCCAATCGCGCCGACATGGCTCTTCTTGTTCTGGTCGAGCGTGGACTCCTGGTAGCCCTGCGCGGCCAGCATCAGCGGGTCGAAGTTGTATTGCGCGCCGTACTTGCGAAACAGCTCGATCGTCTGCTCGAAGCGCTTCTGGTCGGCCGCCGCGGTGCTGTTGTTCAGCGCCTTGACGTTCTTCATCGCCTGCTTCTGACGGTAGGCGATGACGCCTGCCTTTGTGACCCATTCGCTATAGAAGCGGTTCAATGCCGTGGTCAATTGCGGGCTGTCCTTGCGGATCGCCCAGCCCTTGCGTACCGCCTCGCGCAGCACCACGCCGTCGTGGAGCTGCAGCTTGGTCAGCACCTGGGCCCACATTTCCGCCTTCCATTGATCGATGACGATGGCGCCAATCAGGCCGCCGTTGACCATCTCCAGCATGTCTTCGTCTTCCAGCGCGTCGGGCACCAGCACCAGCTTCACCGGCGCCTTGCCGGCCTTTTGCAGCCGAGCGTTGAGCGCCTGCAGGCTGTCGTGGTAGCTCGACGACGCGCGCACATGCACCGTGCGGCCCGACAACTCGTCGGCCGAGGTCACCGGACTGCCGCCCGGGCCGGTAACGAGGATCTCGACATTGACGCTCTTCGCATCCGGGGCGATGAAGTCGACCAGCTTCAGCCGCTCCTCGGTGACGCTCAGGTTTCCGAGCGCGATGTCGGCCAGGCCGTTCGTCAGGTCGCTGAGCAGCTTGTCGCGGGTAGCGGGAACGATGTAGACCGTCAGTGGCCGCTTGCCGAGCTGCTTGGCGTAGGTCTTGTTCACCCAGCGCTCGAAGTCGCGCGCCAGCTCGGCCGACAGGCCACGCTCGCGGCCCTTGTCGATGTAGTACAGCGAACGGCTGCGCGGTGCGTCGACGCGGATGATGCGACGTTCGAGCATCGCGTCGAAGTCGCCGGTCCAGGTCTTGATCGCCAGATTCAAGTGCCGCGCGTCTGCGGTGGCCGACGCCGGAGCTGCGGGCTTGGGGGCGTTTGCCGCGTCAGCGGAATGCCAGGCGGACAACACGGTAAGGGCGATCAGCGGCCACACTGCACGAACCGAGAATGCGCAAGGATTGGCCTTCATCTGTCGATCCCCTTCGGCGAAATGCCTGGCTAGCATACCGGCTAGCTGCGCTCTTTGGGGACGTCATGATCGACGCCTGAAGCCTTCGCAGGGTGCCGTCTCGGCGGTGAAGCTTCGGCAGGCCTCGCTGGCGACAAGCTGACGAGTCCAAATCACTGCAGTAGTCTTGCACGCTCAAGGCTGCAAAGTATCGTTCCACAGTGACGCTGTATGACACGATGGGGAACGCGAAATGATCGGCCCCCGACCCATCCCCTCCACGACCTGCTTCATCTTCGAAGCGCCCACCGCGAAAGGCTGACCTTCCGATGAGACTGCTCCACACCATGCTGCGCGTCGGCGACCTGCAACGCTCGATAGCCTTCTACACGAACGTGATGGGCATGACCCTGCTGCGCACGACCGAGCGACCTGAGCAGAAGTATTCGCTGGCCTTCGTCGGCTACGGGCGCAACCCGGATCACGCCGAGATCGAGCTGACGCACAACCACGGCGTGGACAGCTACGAGCTGGGCAACGCCTACGGCCACATAGCGCTGGAAGTGGAGGATGCCGCCGCGGCCTGCGCGAAGATTCGCGCCAACGGCGGCAATGTCACGCGCGAGGCGGGGCCGGTGCAGGGCGGCACGACGGTGATCGCCTTCGTCACCGACCCTGACGGTTACAAGATCGAGCTCATCGAGCGCAAACCGTGATTGGCGAGACGTGCCAGGCGGCAAAGCGCGGCACGCGGTGCGGCGAGGACACTGTGCCGTTGCCGTGAGTGCGGAGCAGGCGATGGGGTGCACTTGATGAAGGTCCACGTGCCGCTGCGCCCCGCGCGCGACCCCGAGGCCGCGCTGCAGCTTGCCCGTTCGCAATGGGGCGGGCACGGTGACCTCTGGGTGTTCGGCTACGCATCGCTGATCTGGCGGCCGGAGTTCGATGCCGTCGAGCGCCGCCCGGCGCGGGTGCAAGGCTTCCATCGCGCGCTCAAGATGCGCTCGCGCGTCAATCGCGGGACGCCGGAAACGCCGGGTCTTGTGTTCGCGCTGCTGCCCGGTGGGTCTTGTCATGGCTTGGCGTTTCGGATCGCGCGCGATCGCGCCGACAGCGAGTTGACTCGCCTCTGGGCGCGCGAGATGCCCAACGCGGTTTACGACGCCCGCTGGCTGAAATGCGAAACGACCAAAGGGCCGGTGCGCGCGCTCGGCTTCACGCTCAGGCGCAGCAGCCCGAACTTCACCGGCGTGCTCGACGACGCAGAGATGGTGGCGATCCTGAAGAGCGCGCGCGGCCGCTACGGGACGACGCTCGACTACCTGCTGGAGACGTCGCGCGGCCTCGCGGCGCACGGCATTCGCGATCGCGAGATCGAGCGCCTTGTGCGACTCGCGCATCGGCACGCGCTCGCGCCGTGAGGCGCCGCGTGCTGCGGCAGTTCAGAGATGCGGCTGCGCCGCGATCGACGGCGCGCCCGCGCGCAGGCTTTCGAGATCGGCTTCGGTGTCGATGTCGATCAGCACGCCGGGGTCATCCACCTCTACACCGTGCGCTGGGTAGCGCGCAAGCAACCTGCGCGCGCCTTCGTCGCCGCTGAGTGTCGCAAGCTCAGAGAACAACTCTGCGCCGAAGCCGACAGGGTGTCCACGCTGGCCGCGATACTGGGCGTAGGCCACTGTGTTCTGCTCGAGAGCACGGGCCACTGCCTGTAGTGTCTCGGGCTTGACCATGGGCATGTCACCGGGAAGTATCAGCCAGCCAGTTGCATCGGGCCGCGCCCCGACGCCACACGAGATCGAATAGCCCATGCCGAGCGGATGTGTGTGCACCTCGCCGACATCGGGGATGACCACGACATCGCGCGTCGCGACAGTTCGGCCGGCAATCTCCGACATCGCCGCAGTTGCAACGACGACCATCGGCAACTGACTGGCGAGCACCTGGCGCAGCGTGGTGTCGAGGATTCTCGATGTTCCCAACGGTTGCACGAGCTTGTGCTCCGCGCCACGGAATCGCGATCCGCGACCCGCCGCGAGCACGACCACCACCGGTCCCGACATCCCGATCTCCGAACCCGCGGCGCCGGAGCGTAGCGAGTGCTGCGTTGTTGTTGCGCCTAGGATCGGAGTTCCATGGTCGGCAGGCTAGTGGGGCCTTTACTTAAGGCATTGCCCTAGACGTTGCACGGTGTAACGGCGGGCCGCACCGCTCCCTATACTGCCCCTATGAAGGATCTTGCCGACCTGCGGAAGAGCTACGAGCGATCGGCGCTCGACGAAGATGCGAGCGCGTCCGACCCGCTGCAGCAGTTTCGTCGATGGCTCGACCAAGCGTTGAAGGCGGAGCTGCCAGAGCCGAACGCGATGACGCTTGCGACCGTCGGCGCCGACGGTCGGCCGTCTACGCGCGTCGTCTTGATCAAGGGTGTCGACGAGCGCGGCATCGTCTGGTACACGAACTACGACAGCCGCAAGGGGCGCGAACTCGCCGCGTGTTCGTTCGCCGCGCTGCAGTTCCACTGGGTGGAGCTCGAGCGCGTGGTGCGCATCGAGGGCACGGTCGCCAAAGTCAGCGACGAGGAGTCGGACGCCTACTTCGCGACCCGCCCGCTCGATTCGCGCATCGGCGCCTGGGCGTCGCCGCAGAGCGAGGTGATCGCGTCGCGTGGGGTGCTCGTCGCCAACGCGGCGAAAGTCAGCGCGAAATATCTGTTGAGCCCGCCGCGCCCGCCGCACTGGGGGGGATACCGCCTCGTCCCCGAGGTTTGGGAATTCTGGCAAGGCCGCAAGTCGCGGCTGCACGATCGGCTGCGCTATCGGCGCGACGCTGCAGCCGGCTGGTTGCGCGAACGGCTCGCGCCCTGAGCACCGCGCGCCGGCAGAATCAGGCCGTGGGAAGGACTTGCTGCGCCGGGTGCCGTCGCGCGATCAATGCGTCGAGCTGGGCGAGGAAGTGCTCGAACTCGATAGGCTTGGTCCAGTAGTCGGCAAAGCCCGCCGCGCGCGCCCGGGCCATGTCCTCGGCCATGGCATTGGCAGACAACGCGATGCAGACCGTCGCGCGAAGCGCGGGTACCGCTCGAACCCGGCGCAGGACTTCGAAACCGTCGAAGTCGGGCAAATGCATGTCGATGAACATCACGTCCGGCGCTGCCTCGAGCGCGCGGTACAGGGCGGCTTCGCCATCAGGGGCACAACGCAATGCGATGCGGGGTCGCAGGGCGACAAGTTCCTGCACCAGCAGCAGGTTGATCGGGTCATCCTCGATGCACAGCACATCCAGGCGATCGGCCTCTTCACCGGCGGACGCTGGCGGCGCCGCGGTCGCGGCCTGCCGCGAAGGCGCGAGCACCTTATCCGCGCTGCGGAAAGCGGCGGGCAGCCACACGCGGAACTCGCAGCCGGCGCCAGGTGCGCTGCTGACCTCGAGCCTGCCCCCCATGCGATCGACGAGACGGCGCGCTATCGTGAGGCCGATACCGGTACCGGCGACCCCGCCGCGCTCCGCGCCAAGCCGGTTGAAGGGTTCGTACAGGCTGCGTTGCTGCTGCGGCGACAGCCCGGGCCCGTTGTCGGACACGGTCAATTCCCAACCCTCGACATCGTCTCGCGTGCGCGCTGCAGCGTGCAATTGCACCCAGCCGTGGCGACGGTTGTACTTCACCGCGTTGCTCATCAGGTTGGTCAGCACCTGCCGCAGGCGACGGGCGTCGGCGCGGACCGCACCGGCCGGGAACGGCGACGATGAGCGGAGTTCGACCTCTGCGGCGCGTGCCTGCGGCTCCATCCACTGCATGATGTCGCGCAGCAGATCCGTCAGATCGACGGTTTCATCGGCGATCAGCAGCGATCCGGCCTCGATCGAGGCCAGATCAAGCACATCGTCGACCAGCGCGAGCAGGTGATTGCCGGCCACTTCGATTCGCTGCGCGCGCTCGCGCTGCGCGGCGCTCAAGGCATCGACGCCATCGTGCGCCAGCAGCTGCGAGAAGCCGATCACCGCGTTCAGGGGCGTGCGCAACTCGTGGCTCATGTGAGCGAGGAATTCGGACTTCGCCCTGCTCGCCTGCTCGGCGGCGGCCTTGTCGCGCAGCGCCTGTTCGGCCAGCTTGGCCTTGTGGATGTCCAAATGGATGCCGTATAGCGTCGGCTGGCCGTTGCGCAACGTGCGCCGTGAGCGACAGGCGACCCAGCGCCACGAACCATCGGGCTGACGGATGCGGAAATCGGTCTCGAAATCGATCTCGCCGGCGTCGCGCGAACGGCGGCGCTCCCGCGAGACGCGGGCGCGGTCGTCCGGGTGCGCGAGCTCTTCCATCCAATGCGCGGCGGGTGGAGGCGGCTCATCGGCGCGCAGGCCGTAAAGGCGGTACATCTGCGCATTCCATTCGACGATGCCGGTTTCCAGGTCGAGCGTCCACAGCCCGACGCCGACCGCGTCGCTGATCAGCTCCATGCGCAGCGCAAGAGCATTGGCGCGTTCGCGCTCTTCGATTTCTGCGCTGATGTCGAACGACACGCCCAGCAGCGCCTGCACCTGACCCGACTCGTCGCGCTGCGCGATGCGGCGCGTCATCAGCGTGCGATAGCTGCCGTCCGCGTTGATGTAGCGCGCCAGCAGGTCGACCGGGCTGTCGCTCTTGAGCGCAGCGTCGGCCGCGGCGGCGAGACCTTCGCGGTCGTCCGGGTGTGCCAGCGCGCGGGTTTCCTCTACCGACATGCCGTCGCGTGGCGGCTCCATCCCCATGATGTGATAGCCCGCATCGTTGAACGCGATCCGTCCGCTGAACGGGTCGAGCCGCCAGACAGACAGCCCCGTCATCTCGAGCGCCTTTGCCAGTTCCGCGTTCTCGCGTCCGGCGACCTGCTGGCGCAGGATCTCGTCGGTGTCGTCGATCAACACGCTCGTCATGAACTGCGGCGCGCCATCGGCACCGTTGGTCACTTCACTGAGCGAATGCACATAGCGGATGTCGCCGCCGGGTAGAAGGATTCGAAAACGCGTCTCGTAGCGGCCGGCCTTTGTGATGAACCGCCTGTGGCCGGCGATCACACGCTCGCGATCCTCGGGGTGCATGCGCGCGGACGCGATGTCGAAGTGCGGCGTGCCGCCTGCCGGGTCAAAACCGTAGAGGGCATAGACCTCGGGACTCCAGTGGCCGTCTCCGGTGCGGATGTCACGCTCGATGATCGCCATCCGCCCGAAGGCCTGCGCCAGGGCAAGTTGGCGCGACACTTCGGCGAGTTGACGTTCCGCCGCCGCCAGCCGCGCCGCGGCGTGCGCCTCGGCCTTCTCAGTCGGGGCGCCCAGCGGCGCGTCGCGGCTCATCTCACTACACCTTGCGCACGCGTTCTGCAAACACGCGCCGGAACTTCTCGACCTTCGGCGCGACAACATAGGCGCAGTAGCCCTGACCCGGGTGCTGCTCGAAGTAGCGCTGGTGATAGTCCTCGGCGCGCGAGTAGTTCGCGAGTGGCAGCACTTCGGTGACGACTGGCCGCTTCATCTCGCTGCTGCTTGAAAGCTCGGCGATCACCTCACGCGCAATGCTTTCGTGTTTGGGATCGTCGAAATAGATGCCCGAGCGGTACTGTGTGCCGACATCGTTGCCCTGTCGGTTCAAGGACGTCGGGTCGTGGATCACGAAGAAGATCGCCAGCAGATCCCGCAGCGAGATGCGATTCGGATCGAAGCTGAGGCGCACGACTTCGGCATGTCCGGTGCTGCCGCCGCACACCTGCTCGTAGCTCGGATGGTCGACGTGGCCGTTGCAATAGCCGGACTCGACTGCGGCGACGCCATCGACGAGCAGGTACACCGCCTCCAGGCACCAGAAGCATCCGCCGCCGAGGGTGATCGTTTCGAGTTGAGCTGCAGACATGTGCGCTCCGAGAACAGTTGTCTCGTCACTTTACACGCGCGGGAATGCGCGCACGCGCAAGCGGTCAGCGAAAAGCCCGCCAAGCGATCGCCGGGCGGGCCTTGCCTTTGTGGACAGAGCGCGCGTTCAGCGCAGCTTCGTCTCCTTGTAGGTCACGTGCTTGCGTGCCTTGGGGTCGAACTTCATCATCTCGAGCTTCTCTGGCGTCGTCTTCTTGTTCTTGTCGGTCGTGTAGAAATGACCCGTGCCGGCCGACGATTCCAGCTTGATCTTCTCGCGTCCACCTTTTGCCATGATGCGTGCTCCCGGTTCAGATTTCGCCGCGCGCGCGCAGGTCGGCGACGACCTGCTCGATGCCGACCTTGTCGATCAGGCGCAGCGCGGCGGCACTGATGCGAAGGCGCACCCAGCGGTTCTCGTTTTCGAGCCAGAACCTGCGATATTGCAGGTTCGGCAGGAAGCGGCGCTTCGTGCGGTTATTGGCGTGGGAAACCTTGTTACCCACCATCGGGCCCTTGCCCGTGACCTGACAGACGCGTGCCATGACGCTTCTCCGTGATTGATTCGTTGGAACGGGGTGCCGCACTGCGCGAGGCGAGGGGTCCGGCACCGCTTGCACCGACGCACTCCACGAAGGAGACGCGGACTAAGCAAAGACGACGATTATAGCCCGAAGTGGCGTTGCATGGTTGCACGCGTCGCCGAGAGAGCAGCGCCAAGCTGGCGAACGGGTCCCCGTCACTCCTGCTCAAGAAAGCGCTGCGCGTCGAGCGCCGCCATACAGCCGGTGCCGGCGCTCGTGATTGCCTGGCGGTAGACGTGATCCTGCACGTCGCCCGCCGCAAAGACGCCTTCGACGCTCGTCATGGTTGCCATCCCGCCGAGGCCGCTCTTGGTGATGACGTAGCCGTCCTTCATCTCGATCTGGCCCTTGAAGATGTCGGTGTTGGGCTGGTGGCCGATCGCGATGAAGCAGCCGTGCAGCTTCAAGTCGCTCGTCGCGCCGTCCTGCGTGCTCTTCAGCCGCACGCCGGTGACGCCGCTGTCGTCGCCGAGCACTTCGTCAAGCGTGTGCCAGAGGTGCAACTGCATCGTGCCGGCGGCCACCTTGGCGTGCAGCTTGTCGACCAGGATCGGCTCGGCGCGGAACTTGTCGCGCCGGTGCACGAGGTGCACCTTGCTCGCGATGTTCGAAAGATAGAGCGCTTCCTCGACCGCGGTGTTGCCGCCACCGACGACGCAGACGTCCTGCCCACGGTAGAAGAAGCCGTCGCAGGTCGCGCACCCGCTGACGCCACGGCCCATGAACGCCTCCTCGGACGGCAGGCCGAGGTACTTCGCGCTCGCGCCAGTCGCGATCACGAGTGCGTCGCAGGTGTAGCTGCCCGAATCGCCTTGGAGCGTGAAGGGGCGCTTGGAGAGATCGACGCTGCCGATGTGGTCGGACACGATGTGCGTATCGAAGCGCGCAGCGTGTTGCAGGAAGCGCTGCATGAGATCCGGTCCTTGCACACCCATCGCGTCGGCCGGCCAGTTGTCGACGTCGGTGGTCGTCATCAGCTGGCCGCCCTGGGCCAGGCCGGTGACGAGGACGGGCTTGAGATTGGCGCGTGCGGCATAGACCGCGGCGGTGTAGCCGGCCGGACCGGAACCGAGGATCAGGAGTCGGGCGTGCAGTGGGGAAGTGGTCGTCATGGTCAGATGATTGGTGTGGAGCAGGTGAGACAGATTGGGCCGCGCAAGGTGGCTGCAAGGGCCAACCCGGTGGCGCCGGGCGCGCGCCTCGTCACAATAGGCCGATTGTAGGGAGCGCGATTTGTTCGCGCCCCAGTGCCAGCCGACAACGCCAGGAGGATTCACCCCATGACCATGCTGTCCAGTCTCGACCTGATCCGCCGCGTGCCGCTGTTCTCGATGCTGACGAACGAGCAGGCGCAGAGCATTGCCGACAGTGTGGTGAAGCGGCGCTTCCGGCGCGGCGAAATCATCGTCGAGCATGGCCGCAAGTCCAACGCACTCTTCATCCTGCTCAACGGCCGGGCACGCGTGCTGACGGCCGACACACGCGGCCGCGAGGTGATCCTCGCCGCGCTGCACCCGGGCGACTACGTCGGCGAGATGAGCCTGATCGACGACGCGCCGCACTCGGCCACGGTGCGCGCCGAGGTCCAGACCGACATGCTCGTGCTCGGTCGCGCCGAGTTCGCGCGCTGCCTGCCAGAGGGCTCGAGCCTCGCCTATGCGATCCTCCACGGCCTCGTGCAGCGCCTGCGAGCGGCCGATCGACAGATCGAGTCGCTCGCCTTGCTCGATGTCTACGGCCGCGTTGCACGTGCGCTGCTCGAGATGGCCGAGGACGACGGCGAAACCAAGATCATCCGCAGCAAGGTGTCGCGCCAGGACCTGGCCAAGGTCGTCGGCGCGTCGCGCGAAATGGTCAGCCGCGTGATGAAGGACCTGGAGGAGCGCGGCATGATCGAGACGCTCGAGGGCGGCTCGGTCGTCCTCAAGCAGCGCCTGTCCGCGGAGTGAGGGCAGGCGATGCGCCACAATTCGTGGCATGACTTTTCCCCTCGGATCGCTCGGTAGCGACGCCCCAGCCGCCGGCGCCGATGGCGCCTATCTTCGAAAGCCGGCGCGCGCGAACGCCAGTCCTGCGGCGATGCCCGCCTGGCGTACCCAGACGGCAGTGCTGTTCGGTGCCGTGCTGTGGTTGCTCGCCCTGCTCGCGCTGGCCACCCACAACGCGAGCGACGCGGCGTTCTCGACCTCCGGCTCCTCGCTCGCGACGCAGAACAAGGCCGGCGTCATCGGCGCCTGGTTCTCCGATCTCGCCTATTTCGCGTTCGGCTATTCGACGTGGTGGATCATGGCGGCAACGCTGCGTGCCTGGCTGGGCGCGCTCGCGCGCCTGCTGCGATCGGATGTCGCGCTACCCGCGACGCAGCCGTCGCGCTGGCCGTTCTGGATCGGTCTGGCGCTGCTGCTTGCCGCGAGCTGCGCGCTCGAATGGACGCGCCTGTACCGCTGGGAATCGCTGCTGCCCGACCATGCCGGCGGCGTGCTCGGCTACACGCTCGGGCCGCTGAGCATGAAGCTGCTCGGCTTTGCCGGCTCGGGCGTGCTGTGGATCGCTGCGCTGCTGGCGGGCCTTGCGCTCGCGTTTCGCTTCTCGTGGCTCGCGCTTGCGGAGGCGATCGGCGCGCGCCTTGAGGGTGTGCGCGAGCAGCGTGTCGAGCGTATCGAACGCGCCGAGGATCAGCGCCTGGGCGCCGCGGCGCTGCGCGAACGCGAGCACGTCGTCGAGGTCGAGATGCAGTTGCAGGACGATCATCTGCCGATCGTCATCGAGCCCGCTGTCGTCGAGGTGCCGAAGTCGGCGCGTGTCGCGAAGGAGCGCCAGAAGCCGCTTTTCGTCGAGCTTGCCGACACCAAGCTGCCGCAGGTCGATCTGCTCGACGCCGCACCCGGCCGAACCGAAAGCGTCACCGCGGATACGCTCGAGATGACCTCTCGACTGATCGAGAAGAAGCTGAAGGACTTCGGCGTCGAGGTGCGTGTCGTCGCCGCCTCGCCCGGCCCGGTGATCACCCGCTACGAGATCGAGCCGGCAACCGGCGTAAAGGGTGCTCAGGTGGTGAACCTGGCAAAAGACCTGGCGCGCTCGTTGAGCCTTGTCAGCATCCGCGTCGTCGAGACGATTCCGGGCAAGACGACGATGGCGCTCGAACTGCCGAACGCGCGGCGCCAGATGATCCGGCTGTCCGAGATTCTCGGATCGCAGATCTACAACGACGCGGCGTCGCAGCTGACGATCGGCCTCGGCAAGGACATCATCGGCAACCCGATGGTCGCCGATCTGGCGAAGATGCCGCACTGCCTGGTCGCCGGCACGACCGGCGCCGGCAAATCGGTCGGCATCAACGCGATGATTCTGTCGCTGCTCTACAAGGCCGAGGCGCGCGACGTGCGGCTGATCCTGATCGACCCGAAGATGCTCGAGATGAGCGTCTACGAAGGCATCCCGCACCTGCTTGCGCCCGTCGTCACCGACATGAAGCAGGCCGCCAACGCGCTCAACTGGGGCGTCGGCGAGATGGAGCGGCGCTACAAACTGATGAGCAAGCTCGGCGTGCGCAACCTCGCCGGCTACAACAAGAAGCTCGACGAGGCGAAGGCGCGTGGCGAGGCGCTCACCAATCCCTTCAGCCTGACCCCCGAAGCGCCAGAACCGCTCGAGCGGCTGCCGTACGTCGTGATCGTGATCGACGAACTCGCCGACCTGATGATGGTCGTCGGCAAGAAGATCGAGGAGCTGATCGCACGCCTGGCTCAGAAGGCACGTGCAGCGGGCATCCATCTGATCCTCGCGACGCAGCGGCCGAGCGTGGACGTGATCACCGGCCTCATCAAGGCCAACATCCCGACCCGGTTGAGCTTCCAGGTGTCGAGCAAGATCGACAGCCGCACCATCCTCGATCAGATGGGCGCCGAGGCGCTGCTCGGCCAAGGCGACATGCTGTATTTGACGCCCGGGGGAGGCCTGCCGGTGCGCGTGCACGGCGCCTTCGTCAGCGACGACGAAGTGCACCGCGTCGTCGAGTATCTGAAGACGCAAGGCGAGCCGAACTACATCGAGGGCATTCTCGAGGGCGGCGTGCTCGACGACGACAACGGCGCTGCAGGCGAGGGCGGCGGGGGCGACGCCGAGTCCGATCCGATGTACGACCAGGCGGTCGCGATCGTGTTGCAGCACAAGCGGGCGTCGATATCGCTCGTGCAGCGGCACTTGCGCATCGGCTACAACCGCGCAGCGCGGCTGCTCGAGCAGATGGAGAAGTCCGGGCTGGTGACCAGCATGTCGACGAGCGGGAACCGGGAACTGATCGTGCCGAGCCGCGACGCATGAGCTGGCGCCAGTCTGCCGCGGCCCTGTTGCTGTTCGCCAGCGCCGCCGCGGCGCGGGCCGACAGCGTCGATGCGCTGCGCGCCTTTGTGCGCGATGTGCAATCGGGGCAGGCGAACTTCACGCAGACCGTCACTTCGCCCGACGGCGCGAAGAAAAAGACCTCGAGCGGCAGCTTCGAGTTCGCGCGTCCGAACCGCTTTCGATTCGCCTACGCGAAGCCGTTCGAGCAGGTCATCGTTGCTGACGGACAGAAGGTCTGGATCTACGACCGCGACCTGAACCAGGTCAGCAGCCGCAAGCTCACGCAGGCGCTCGGCGCGACACCCGCGGCTCTGCTGGCCGGCGGCGACCTGGACAAGGATTTCGTGCTCAAGGCATTGCCCGATCGCGATGGCCTCGCCTGGGTCGAAGCGACGCCGCGCGCTCAAGGCGGCACCTTGCAGACGGTGCGTATCGGCTTTCGCGGCAAGGATCTGGCGGCGATCGAGATACGCGATGCGTTCGGCCAGACCTCGCTGCTGCAGTTCAGCCAGATGGTGACGAATCAACCGTCGGCGGCCGAGCATTTCCGTTTCACGATTCCGCAAGGGGCGGACGTGATCGAGCAATAGGCTGGCCGCCGAAGAATCAAGCGCATGACCGAGAGAAGCAAGCACGAGGGCAAGCCTCATCTCCTGCACTCGGCCACTGAATGGCGCGCGCTGTTCGAGATGGCCTCGCTCAGCTACCTCTGGCCGACCTTGCTTGCCGCGCCGCGTGGCGACGGCCATCCGGTGATGTTGCTGCCGGGATTCATGGGCGATGAAGGCTCGCTCGTCGCCCTCAAGACCTTCCTCGCCAACCGCGGTTATGCGGTAGAAACGTGGGGGCTCGGGCGCAATGTCGGCTTTCAGAACCGGCATGCGACCGCGCTCGAACAGAAGATCCGCCATCTGCATCACAAGACAGGTCGCAAGGTGAGCCTCGTCGGCTGGAGTCTCGGCGGTGTGTTCGCGCTCTACGGCGCGCATCAGGCAAGCGAATGCGTGCGCAGCGTCATCACGCTCGGCAGCCCGGTCAGCGTCGACCCCGAAGGAAGCAAGTCACCGGCCTTCGTGAAGGCGATGTACCGCGCGGTCGCCCACCCGATGGGACCGAACGCGCACGTGATGCAGCCGCGCGTGAAACGGCTGCGGGAAATGCAGCCGCCGCCGGTCCCTACGAGTTGCCTCTATTCGATCAGCGACGGCGTCGTGCCGGCACAGGAGGCGACGATCAACGGCGACCCCACGCTGCACGAGAACATCCGCATTCAGGGCAGCCACACCGGGCTCGGTTTCAACGCGATGGTGCTGCTCGTCGTCGCCGACCGCCTTGCACAAGCCGAAGGGCAGTGGCAGCCGTTCAAGCCCGAAGGGTTTTCGGGGGCCGTCTATCGGTTGATGACGCACGCCGCGCTGCCGATTTGACGGTGCGCGGCGCTCGCGCGGCGACGCTCGCGCGAGGTGCAGCGCTCTTGCCCGTTCGCGGGGATTTTGCTGCGACGGTCTTCTTGGCCGCCGTGTGCCGCGTTGGGCGCGCCTTCTTCTGCCGCGCAGCGGCCGCCAACGCCTCCTGAAAGCTCTCGCGCAGGCATTGCGCGAAGGCGTCCGGGTCGGGCATCAGGTCCCGGCAGGAGGTGGGCGAGATGATGAGCTGACCGTCGTAACTCGTCACCGCAAACGCCAGGCCCATGCCATCGGTGATCGGCATGATGGCCGAGAAGTAGGTCATGCGCGCGCCGCACAGATACAGCGGCGCGGCCGGCCCCGGCACGTTGGCGATGCTGCAGTTGGCAAGCGGGCGCCGCCGGCCGATGCCGAGCGATGCGAGGCCGAGCATCTTGCTCGTCAGCGCGAGAGTCGCCGCCGGGATGTGCGCTTCGCCGTCAGTCGCCGCGCGAACCGCGATGGCGCGGGCGACGGTGTCCGACGCGCCGCTCTGTGCGTGGATGAAGGCCAGCCTCTCGGCCGGATCGGCGATCTGCGTACCGAGTTGCACCTGCAGCCACGAAATCCCGGACCCGCTCCCCACCTGCCGCGTCTTTTGCCGCTTCCCGCTGCGCACGAGGAAGGGCGCCAGCGCGGTCAGGCTGGCGTCCGGCAACTCGCCCACGGCGTCGAGATAGCGACGCAGGGCACCGCCGCACACCGCGAGTACCGCGTCGTTGATCGTCGCACCCGGCACCATCGCGCGGATCGCCTTGAACTCATCGAGCTTGAACCGGCGCGTCTCGAACACGCGGTGCGCCGAGACGACCGAATTGAAGCGCGTGGGTGGCACTTGTGCGGCCATCCCGGCGCCCTCCGTCGCGAGGGTGAAGGCGTAGGGCGCATGTCGGGTCAGCGCATGCGCGATCGGACGCGCAAGGCGGACCGGCGACGCGAGCGTCCTGAAGACGCCGCGCCACAACATCGCTGCCGCACCCGGCGCGCGCGCTGCGAACCAGGGCGCGGGGGGCACCGGAGCGGGCGGCGTCGCGCTCGAATCGTGCAGCAGCGCGGTCAGCTCGCCGCCGACCGCCGGATCGACGGCCGCGTGATGCGTCTTTGTCAGCAGTGCGAAGCTGCCTGCGGGCAGGTCGAGGAAGCTGTCGAGCCCCTCGATGACGTAGATCTCCCACAGCGGGCGATCGAGATCGAGCGGACGCGCATGGATGCGCGAGACCTGGATGCAGAACTGGCGCCAGTCGCCGGGCTTGGGCAGGGCGATGTGGCGCACGTGGTACTCGAGGTCGAAGTTCTCGTCTTCGACCCAGTAGGGATAGTCGAGCTCGAGCGGCACGCGCTGCAGCCGGCGCCGGAACACCGGTGAGCGGTCGAGCCGACTTTCGATGTGCGCGAGGAGTGTCTTGAAGCGCAGCTTGCCGCCGGGAACCGTCGATTGATCGTAGATGTGCAGCAGACTGACGTTGGCATTCGAGCGCGCCGTGTCGGCGTACAGGAAGCTCGCGTCGTGACCGCTCAGCTGGCTCATCGAAGTCCTCGGTCGTGGGGTGGGCGCAATATACACAGTCGCACCGCGCTGCCTTGGCCGCGGGGCGGCTGCGACAATCGACTGCATGAGCTCGCTGCCCTTGCCTCTGGATGATCCGGGCGACGCTGCGCCGCTGGCCGAGCGACTGCGCCCGCGCACGCTCGACGAGGTGATCGGCCAGGCACAGTTGCTCGGGCCGGGCAAGCCGCTGCGGACCGCATTCGAATCGGGCCGGCTGCATTCAATGATCCTGTGGGGGCCGCCGGGTGTCGGAAAGACGACGCTCGCGCGTCTGATGGCCGACGCCTTCGACGCCCAGTTCATCGCGATCTCGGCGGTGCTCGGTGGCGTGAAGGACATCCGCGAAGCGGTCGAGCGCGCACAGGTCGCACAGGCAGGTGGCCGCAGCACGGTCGTCTTCGTCGATGAAGTGCATCGCTTCAACAAGGCGCAGCAGGACGCCTTCCTGCCGCACGTCGAGTCAGGCCTGTTCACCTTTGTCGGCGCGACGACCGAAAACCCGTCCTTCGAGGTGAACTCCGCACTGCTGTCGCGCGCAACGGTGCACGTGCTGCAATCGCTGGCCGACGATGACCTGCGCGAAGTGCTTGCGCGCGGGCGCGCGCTGATCGGCGCGCCCGAGTTCACCGACGCTGCTGTCCAGCGCCTGATCGGTTATGCCGACGGCGACGCGCGCCGCCTGCTCAACACGCTCGAGACGGTCGCACGAGCGGCGGGCAACGCGGGCAAGGTGATCGACGAGGCAATGCTCGAACAAGCGCTCGGCGAACAATTGCGCCGCTACGACAAGGGCGGCGAGCAGTTCTACGACACGATCTCGGCGCTGCACAAGGCGGTTCGCGGCTCCGACCCGGACGCAGCGCTGTACTGGTTCGTGCGCATGGTCGACGGCGGCGTCGACCCTCGCTACATCGCGCGCCGCCTGGTGCGCATGGCGAGCGAGGACATCGGCCTGGCCGACCCGCGCGCACTGCGCCTCGCCCTCGACGCGAGCGAGACCTATGAGCGTCTCGGCTCACCGGAAGGCGAGCTCACGCTGGCCCAGGCGGTCGTGTTCCTCTCCGTCGCGCCCAAGAGCAACGCGGTCTACACCGCCTACAACGCGGCGCGCGCCTTCGTTGCCAAAGATGGCACGCGCCCTGTGCCGCTGCGGCTGCGCAATGCACCGACCCGATTGATGAAGGACCTCGGGTACGGCGACGGCTATCGCTACGCACACGACGAAGCCGCTGCCTTCGCTGCCGGCGAACGCTACGGGCCGGACGGCGTGGAATTGCCACGCTTCTACACGCCGCGAACGAGCGGCCTCGAGGCGAGGATCGCCGACCGACTCGCCGAGCTGCGCAGTCTCGACGCTGCCGCCCGCAAGAAGGGCTGATCCTTGCAACGGATGTGTTCGCCGGCCCCTAGGGTCGACACGCGGACGGCGCGGGTGCTTTTGCCACTACAGTCGAGCACGCCCCCCAATGGGCTGCGCGGGCCCGGCACTTGCTTGCACGTACAGGCACTGGGGCCGAAGCGGTTCGGCGCCTGAGGAGACTTGCAGATGGACACACTGATCCAACAGATCATCAACGGCCTGGTGCTGGGTAGCGTGTATGCGTTGGTGGCGCTCGGCTACACGATGGTCTACGGCATCATCAACCTGATCAATTTCGCGCACGGCGAGGTGCTGATGGTCGGTGCGCTGACGAGCTGGACGGTCGTGACCACCTTCAAGGATTCCGGGCTGCCTGGCTGGCTGCTGTTGCTGCTGTCGCTGATCGCCGCGATCGTCGTCTGCTCGGTGCTGAACTTCGTGATCGAAAAGGTGGCGTACCGGCCCCTGCGCAATGCACCGCGCCTGGCGCCGCTGATCACCGCGATGGGCGTGAGCCTGTTGCTGCAGACGCTGGCGATGATCATCTGGAAGCCGACCTACAAGTCCTTCCCGATCATGTTGCCGAGCGAGCCCTTCTTCATCGGCGGCGCCGTGATCAACACGACGCAAATCATCATCCTCGTCACCACCGTCATCACGCTCGCCGGGTTGATGTATCTCGTCAACAAGACGAGTCTCGGGCGCGCGATGCGCGCAACGGCCGAGAACCCGCGCGTCGCCGGACTGATGGGCGTGCGGCCCGACATGGTGATCTCGGCCACCTTCATCATCGGCGCAGCGCTGGCCGCGCTCGCCGGCGTGATGTACGCCGCCAACTACGGCTCGGTGACGCACACGATGGGCTTCCTGCCGGGGTTGAAGGCATTCACTGCGGCAGTGTTCGGCGGTATCGGCAACCTCGCCGGCGCGATGCTCGGCGGCGTGCTGCTCGGGCTGATCGAATCGCTCGGCGCGGGCTACATCGGCGCACTCACCGGCGGCGTGCTCGGCAGCCACTACTCGGACATCTTCGCCTTCATCGTGCTGATCCTGATCCTGACGCTGCGACCGCAAGGCTTGCTCGGCGAGCGCGTCGCGGACCGAGCCTGACGCGGAGCATCCATCATGAACAAGAAGCTCCTGACCTTCCTCGCCGCAGCCATCGGCCTGATGATCGTGCCGATCGTCGCGCAGTACTTCGGCAATGCGTGGGTGCGCATCGTCGACATCGCGCTGCTGTATGTGTTGCTCGCGCTCGGGCTGAACATCGTGGTCGGTTACGCCGGCCTGCTCGACCTTGGCTACGTCGCGTTCTACGCGGTGGGCGCGTACATGTTCGGCCTGCTCGCGTCGTCTCACCTGACCGAAACCTTTCCGTGGATCCACGCCATGTTCCCGGGCGGGCTGCACGCGTCGATCTGGCTCGTGATCCCGCTCGGCGCGCTGGTCGCCGGCACCTTCGGCGTGCTGCTCGGCGCGCCGACCCTGAAGCTGCGCGGCGACTATCTGGCGATCGTCACGCTCGGCTTCGGCGAGATCATCCGCGTTTTCCTGAACAACCTCGACGCGCCAGTCAACATCACGAACGGTCCCAAGGGCATTTCAGGGATCGATTCGATCAAGATCTTCGGCCTCGATCTGGGCGAGCCGCTGAACATCGGGTTCATGGAGTTGTCGTCCGTCTCGCTGTACTACTACCTGTTCCTCATCCTCGTCGTCGCGAGCGTCGTGATCTGCTACCGGCTCGAGCGCTCGCGCATCGGCCGGGCCTGGATGGCGATCCGCGAGGACGAGGTCGCCGCCAAGGCGATGGGCATCAACACGCGCAACATGAAACTGCTCGCGTTCGGCATGGGGGCGACCTTCGGCGGCATCTCGGGCGTCATGTTCGCGACCTTCCAGGGTTTCATTTCGCCTGAGTCGTTCAGCCTGCAGGAGTCGATCATGATCGTCGCGATGGTCGTGCTCGGCGGCATCGGCCACATTCCCGGGGTGATCATCGGCGCGCTGCTTCTCGCCGCGCTGCCCGAGGTGCTGCGCTACGTCGCGAGTCCGTTGCAGGCGATGACGGGTGGGCGGCTCGACGCCTCGATCCTGCGCCAGTTGCTGATCGCGCTGGCGATGATCGGCATCATGCTCGCGCGACCGCGCGGGCTGTGGCCTTCGCCCGAACACGGCAAGGCGGCGCCAACGCCGACGGCGGATCAAGCCCCCGCACCAGGGAGCGCGGCATGAGCGAAACGATCCTCAAGGTGGCGAACGTGTCCAAGCGCTTCGGCGGCCTGCAGGCGCTCTCCGACGTCGCGGTGACGATCGAGAAGGGCCAGATCTACGGCCTCATCGGGCCGAACGGCGCCGGCAAGACGACCTTCTTCAACGTCCTGACCGGCCTGTACACGCCGGACTCGGGCAGTTTTGAGCTCGGCGGCAAGCCGTACAAGCCGAGCGCGGTGCACGAGGTCGCGAAGGCCGGCATCGCTCGCACCTTCCAGAACATCCGCCTGTTCGCCGAGATGACTGCGCTCGAGAACGTGATGGTCGGTCGCCATGTGCGCACCCACTCGGGCCTGCTCGGGGCGGTGTTTCGCACCGGCGGCTTCAGGCACGAAGAGGCAGCGATCGCCCAGCGCGCGCAGGAACTGCTCGACTACGTGGGCATCGGCGGCTACTCGGAGTTCAAGGCGCGCACGCTTTCCTACGGCGATCAACGCCGGCTCGAGATCGCGCGCGCGCTCGCAACCGACCCGAAGCTGATCGCGCTCGACGAGCCTGCCGCCGGCATGAACGCGACCGAGAAGGTCGTGCTGCGCGAGCTGATCGACCAGATCCGCCGAGACGGCAGCACGATCCTCCTGATCGAACACGACGTGAAGCTCGTCATGGGCCTGTGCGACCGGGTGACGGTGCTCGACTACGGCAAGCAAATCGCCGAAGGCACGCCTCACGACGTGCAGCGCGACGAGAAGGTCATCGAGGCCTATCTGGGTGCCAGCCATACGGCGCACTGAACGGCGGAGAAACAACAACATGGCAGACACACTGCTCAAAGTCAGCGCACTGAAAGTCGCTTACGGCGGGATTCAGGCCGTGAAGGGCATTTCATTCGATGTGCACGAGGGTGAACTTGTCAGCTTGATCGGCGCCAACGGCGCCGGCAAGACGACGACGCTCAAGGCGATCACCGGGTTGCAGCCGGTGGCCGCGGGCGACATCGAATACCTCGGCCATTCGATCAAGGGCCAGGGCTCGTGGGATCTCGTCAAGCAGGGCCTCGTGATGGTGCCCGAGGGGCGGGGCGTGTTCTCGCGCATGACGATCACCGAGAACCTGCAGATGGGCGCCTTCGTCCGTCGCGATGACGAGGTCGAAGCCGACATCGACAAGGTTTTCGGCATCTTCCCGCGCCTGAAGGAGCGCCGCGCTCAGCTCGCCGGCACGATGTCGGGCGGCGAGCAGCAGATGCTCGCGATGGGGCGCGCGCTGATGGCGCGGCCCAAGGTGCTGCTGCTCGACGAGCCGTCGATGGGACTGTCGCCGATCCTCGTCGACACCATCTTCGAAGTCGTCAGCGACATCCATGGCCGCGGGACGACGATCCTGCTCGTCGAACAGAACGCAAGCCGCGCGCTGCAGATCGCCTCGCGCGGCTACGTGATGGACTCGGGCGAGATCACGATGGGCGGCGACGCGAAGCAGTTGCTCAACGACCCCAAGGTCCGCGCCGCCTACCTGGGCGAATGAGGCCCGCGCACGCGCGTGCCGCGCGATGTGCGAGCCAGAGCCATTGCCTGCGGCCCAGGCTGCGCCCTATTTCGTCACCTAGGGAAAACCCACGCTTTGCTTTGCGAGCGCGAGCCCGAACAATGGTCGATTCCGGGGCCGCAGGCTCCACGTACCGCAGCAGGAGACTTCCGTGACCGTTTCGCTTTCACTTACCGTCAATGGCAAGGCCGTGGAGGCCAGCGTCGATCCTCGAACCCTGCTGGTGGAGTTCATCCGCGAGAAGCTCACGCTGACCGGCACGCACGTCGGTTGCGACACGGCGCAATGCGGCGCCTGCACGGTGCACATGAACGGCCGCGCGGTGAAGGCCTGTTCGATGCTCGCGGTACAGGCGCAGGGTGCCGAGATCACGACGATCGAAGGCCTGGCGAAGGACGGCGCGATGCACCCGATGCAGGCTGCGTTCCGAGAGTGCCACGGGCTGCAATGCGGCTTCTGTACGCCCGGCATGGTGATGTCGTCGGTGCAACTGCTGGCCGACAACCCGAAGGCGAGCGAGCAGGAGATCCGCGAGGCACTGGAGGGCAACATTTGCCGCTGCACGGGCTACCACAACATCGTCAAGGCGGTCCAGCATTGCCAGTCCGGCAATGTGCCGGCGAACGCCTGAGGCCGGCAAGGAGCACCCCATGAACGACATGACCCAGACCTCCCTCGGCCCGATCGCGCAGAGCGTGCTGCGCCGCGAGGACCAGCGCTTCCTGACGGGCGCCGGCCAATACACCGATGACGTGACTTTGCCCGGTCAGACCTATGGTGTCTTCCTTCGATCGCCGCATGCGCACGCGCGCATCCGCTCGATCGACACCGCTGCCGCCGCCAAAGCGCCGGGCGTGGTGCGCATCTTCGTCGGCGCCGATCTGGCCGAGGCCAAGGTCGGCGGGCTGCCCTGCGGCTGGCTGATCCACAGCAAGGACGGCTCGCCGATGAAGGAGCCGCCGCACCCGGTGCTTGCGCAGGGCAAGGTGCGCCACGTGGGCGACCAGGTCGCCCTCATCGTCGCCGAGACCGTGCTGCAGGCGAAGGATGCCGCCGAATTGATCGTGGTCGACTACGAGGAACTGCCCGCGGTCATCGACATCACGAAGGCCGACGGCGCGGCCTCCTCAGTGCACGACGACGTGCCGAACAACGTCTGCTACGACTGGGGTCACGGCAGCAGCAAAGAGGCTGTCGACGCGGCATTTGCCGGCGCCGCGCACGTCACCAAGTTGCAATTCGCGAACAACCGGCTGATCCCCAACGCGATGGAGCCGCGCGCCGCCAACGCGCAGTACACGAAGCACGACGAGAGCTATACGCTCTACGTGGCGAACCAGAACCCGCACGTCGAGCGCTTGCTGATGTGCGCCTTCGTGCTCGGTCTGCCCGAATCCAAGGTGCGCGTGATCGCACCGGACGTCGGTGGCGGCTTCGGCTCGAAGATCTTCCTCTATCCCGAGGAGACCGCGCTCGTCTGGGCCAGCAAGCACGTCGGCCGCCCGATCAAGTGGACTGCCGAGCGCAGCGAATCCTTCCTCACCGACGCCCACGGCCGAGACCACTCGACGACCGCGGAACTGGCGATGGACGCGAAGGGCAACTTCCTCGCGATGCGCGTGAAGACGATCGCCAACATGGGCGCCTACCTATCGACCTTTGCGTCGAGCGTACCGACCATCCTCTACGCGACGCTGCTCGCCGGCCAGTACAAGACGCCGGCAATCTACGCCGAGGTGAAGGCGGTGTTCACCAACACTGCGCCGGTCGATGCGTACCGCGGTGCGGGCCGCCCCGAGGCGACCTACGTCGTCGAGCGCCTGGTCGAAGCCGCCGCGCGCGAGATGAAGATGGACCCGGCGGCAATCCGGCGCCAGAACTTCATCACCGGTTTCCCGTATGCGACGCCGGTCGGCCTGACCTACGACACCGGCGACTACGAGGCGCATCTTGCAAAGGCGCTGAAGATCGCCGATGTCGCCGGCTTCCCGGCGCGCAAGGCCGAGGCTGCCAAGAGCGGCAAGCTGCGTGGCCTGGGTTACAGCTGCTACATCGAGGCTTGCGGCCTTGCGCCATCCAACATCGCCGGTGCGCTCGGCGCACGCGCGGGCCTGTTCGAGGCGGGCGAAGTGCGTGTGCATCCAACCGGCACAGTGACGGTCTTCACCGGTTCGCACAGCCACGGCCAGGGCCACGAGACGACCTTCGCGCAAGTCGTTGCGGCCAAGCTCGGCATCCCGATCGAGAACATCGAGATCGTGCACGGCGATACGGGCCGCGTGCCGTTCGGCATGGGCACGTACGGCAGCCGCTCGCTCTCCGTCGGCGGCACGGCGATCGTGAAGGCGGTCGACAAGGTCATTGCCAAGGGCAAGAAGATCGCTGCCCACCTGCTCGAGGCGGCGGATACGGACATCGAGTTCGAGAATGGTGAATTCAAGGTGGCTGGCACCGACAAGAAGGTGCCTTGGGGCAGCGTCTCGCTCACCGCCTATGTGCCGCACAACTACCCGCTCGACAAGCTCGAGCCGGGGCTGAACGAAAACGCGTTCTACGATCCGACCAACTTCACCTACCCGGCCGGCAGCCACATCTGCGAGGTCGAGGTCGATCCCGAGACGGGCAAGACGCGCGTCGTGAAGTTCACCGCGGTGGACGATTTCGGCAACATCATCAACCCGATGATCGTCTCGGGCCAGGTGCACGGCGGCATCGCCCAGGGCCTGGGCCAGGCGATGATGGAAGGATGCCGCTACGATCCGGAATCGGGCCAGTTGCTGACGGGCTCCTACATGGACTACGCGATGCCGCGTGCGGACGATCTTCCGAGCTTCACGGTCGATCACACCGTCACGCCGTGCACACACAACCCGCTCGGCGTAAAGGGCTGTGGCGAGGCGGGTGCAATCGGTTCGCCGCCGGCCTTCATCAACGCCTTGACCGATGCACTCGGCGTTGCCGACATCGCGATGCCAGCCACCGCGGAGCGCGTCTGGCGCGCCGCCAACAAGATCGCCTGACCGCCTGACCCATAGGAGACCGGAACATGTACACCTTCGACTATCAACGTCCCGCCAGTGGAGCGGCAGCCGCCTCGGCCTTGCAAGGCGACGCGCGCTATCTGGCTGGCGGGCAAAGCCTGGTGCAGGCGATGAAGCTGCGCCTGTCGTCTTCCGAGCGCCTCGTGGATCTCGGCGGCGCAGCCGATCTCAAGGGGATCAAGGTCGACGGCGGCAAGGTCGTCATCGGCGCCATGACGACCCATGCGACGGTCGCGCGCTCGGCCGAGGTGAAAAAGGCGATCCCTGCGCTCGCCGAACTGGCGGGCGGTATCGGCGACCAGATGGTGCGCAACATGGGCACGCTCGGCGGTTCGATTGCCAATGCCGACCCTGCGGCCTGCTATCCGGCGGCGCTCGTCGGGCTCGGCGCGACGGTGCAGACCAACAAGCGCGCGATCGCGGCCGACGACTTCTTCACGGGGCTCTACGAGACGGCGTTGCAACCCGGCGAACTCATCACGTCGGTGAGCTTTCCCGTCCCGCAGAAGGCGGCCTACATCAAGTACAAGCAGCCGGCGTCGCGATTTGCCTTGGTCGGTGTGTTCGTCAGCCAGGGTGCGGACGGCGTGCGGGTTGCGGTGACCGGTGCCAAGAGCAGCGTGTTTCGCGCCAAGCCGATCGAGGACGCGCTCAAGTCGAACTTCACCGCCGCCGCAGCGAAGGGGGTCAAGATGCCCGAGACCGACATCAACAGCGACCTGCACGGCTCGGCCGCCTATCGCGCTGCGATGATCAGCGTGATGGCCTCACGCGCTGTCGCCGCCGCGCTCGCGCGCTGAAGCAGACCACTCCAGCCTCGCGGGTCATGCCGGCTCTCGTCGGCGTGACCCGTTTGCATTTCACATGAACCCAACTCCGGTGTTGAGCCTCCCCTCGTCGGTCGATGCCGTCATCGAACTGCTCGCGACCGAGGGCTACATCTGCGACCGGCGCCTGGCGACGGCGATGTTCCTCAGCCTCACGCTGCACCGCCCGCTGTTCCTCGAAGGCGAGCCCGGCGTCGGCAAGACCGAACTCGGCAAGACGCTCGCGCGCTGCCTTTCGACGACGCTGCTGCGCGTGCAGTGCTACGAGGGGCTCGACGTCGCGCAGACCGCCTACGAATGGAACGTCGCGCGCCAGATGATCGAGATCCGGCTTGCCGAAGCGGCGCACGAAGTCGACCGCGCCGCGCTGGTCAAGAACCTCTACGCGCGCGACATGCTGATCGAGCGCCCGCTGCTGCAGGCGCTCACCCAGACGCGATCACCCGTGCTGCTGATCGACGAACTCGACCGCGCCGACGAGCCCTTCGACGCCTTTCTGCTCGAGGTGCTGGCCGAGAACCAGATCACGATCCCCGAGCTCGGCACGGTGCATGCCACCGCGCCGCCGATCACGATCATCACGAGCAATCGCACGCGCGAGATTCACGACGCGTTGAAGCGCCGCTGCCTGTACCACTGGGTCGAGTTCCCGAGCGTCGAACGCGAGCTGGAGATCGTCCGCCTGAAGGCGCCCGGCGCGTCGGACCGGCTCTATGTGCAGGTCGTCGAATTCGTACAGCGCATGCGCACGCTCGATCTGTTCAAGGCGCCCGGCGTCGCCGAGACGATCGACTGGACGAACGCGCTCGTCGCGCTCAACGCCATCCGCCTCGATCCGGTGACGGTGCACGACACGCTCGGCGTGCTGCTCAAGTACCAGGACGACATCGTCAAATTGCAAAGCGGCGACCTGACCAAGCTGCTCGACGAGTTGCGGGCGCGCGCGTTGCTGGAAGCCGAATGAACGCGACGGCGCGACGCTGAACGGCTGGCCGTGATCGCCGAAAACATCGTCCACTTCTCGCGCATCCTGCGCACCGCGGGCCTCGCGATCGGGCCGGATCGCGTGCTCGCGGCGATGGCCGCGGTCGAGGCGGTCGGCCTCGACCGGCGCGACGACGTACATGCCGCGCTCTCGGCCGTGATGCTTGATCGCCACGAGCAGCAGGCGATCTTCGACGCTGCGTTCGACGCCTTCTGGCGCGACCCGAAATTACTCGAACAGTTGATGTTCCTGCTGCTGCCGAAGGTCACCGGCCGCGGCGAAAAGCATCGCGCGCCGCGCCCGAACCGCGTCGCCGAGGCACTTGCGCCACCGCGCCCGCCGCAGCCGCCGAACCCCGCCAACGACTCGGGCCAGGATGAGCTGAAGTTCGACACCAGCTTCACCTTCAGCGATCGCGAGCGCCTGCAACGCGCCGACTTCGAGACGATGACCGCGGCCGAGTTCGAGCTTGCAAAGAAGCTCGCCGAGGAACTGCCGCCGCCGGTCGATCCGGTGCACCGGCGCCGCCACGAGCCCGCACCACGCGGCAGTATCGACCTGCGCGCGACGCTGCTGCGCATGGCGCGCCAGCCGCACGTACTCTCGCCAGCCTTCACGCGCGCGCGTCGCGAGATGCCGACGCTCGTCGTGCTGCTCGACATCTCGGGCTCGATGGACCGCTACGCGCGCCTGTTGCTGCACTACGTCCACGGCCTCACGCGCCGCCATTTGCGTGTGCACACACTGACCTTCGGCACCCGGCTCACGAACATCACGCGCGCACTGAAGAACCGCGACCCGGACGAGGCGATGAAGCTCGCCGACAGCCAGGTGCAGGACTGGCGCGGCGGCACACGCATCGCATCCTGCCTCGAGGACTTCAACCGGCACTGGGCGCGCCGCCTGCTCGGTGCCAACGCGGCGCTGTTGCTCGTCACGGACGGGCTCGACCGCGATGATCAAGGCGATCTGGCGCAGGCCGCGGCGCAGTTGCGGCGCCATGCGCACCAGATCGTGTGGCTCAACCCGCTGCTGCGCTTCGACGGCTTCGAACCGCGCGCCGGCGGCGTACGCGCGCTGCTACCGCATGTCGACCGCTTTCTGCCGGTGCACAACCTGGCCAGCCTCGCCGATCTCGGGCGCGCGCTGCGCTCGCCCCCACGCAGGCCCGCAACTCTTCTAAACTGACGCCATGGAACTCACCGGCGAACGACTCATCCCCGCCTCGCGCGAAGCGACCTGGGCGGCACTCAACGACCCGGAGGCGCTCAAGGCTTGCATCGCCGGCTGCGAGTCGCTCGAACGCGACGGCGAAGACGCATTCACCGCGCTGGTTGCGGTCAGGGTCGGGCCGGTCAGCGCACGCTTCAAGGGTCATCTGAAGATGACGAACATGCAGCCGCCGCAGAGCTACACGATCAACTTCGACGGGCAGGGCGGTGTAGCCGGCTTCGGCAAGGGATCGGCCGATGTGACGCTCGAAGAGGAAGGGTCCCAGACGCGCCTCAAGTACGCGGCGCGCGCGCAGGTCGGTGGCAAGATGGCGCAGATCGGTTCGAGACTGATCGACGCAGCGGCGGGCAAGATGACAGCAGACTTCTTCGATGCCTTCGAGGCGCGCCTCAAGCCGGCCGACGCCGCAGCTGATGTCGCCGCGCCCCCGCCGCCTGCGGCTCGTGGCAACAAGCTCGTGTGGTGGATCGTCGGCGCGGCAATCGTGTTCGCCGTCTGGTATTTCCTCTCGCGCTGAACCAAGGAGCCCGGGCATGGACAGCCTAGACCTTCAGGTATTGCAGCAGGCCCGCGACTGGCACCGCGAGAGCCACAAGGTGTGGCTCGTGACCGTGATCGAGACCTGGGGCTCGGCACCCCGGCCGCCGGGCGCGCTGCTCGCGATGCGTGGCGACGGCCTCGTCGTCGGCTCGGTCTCCGGTGGTTGCGTGGAGGACGATCTGATCGACCGCGTGCGTCATGGCGAGCGCGTCGATCACCCCTCGCTCATCACTTACGGCGTCTCGAAGGAGGAGGCCGCCCGCTTCGGCCTGCCGTGCGGCGGCAATCTGCGCCTGGTGCAGGAGCCGCTCGCGCGAATCGACTGGATCGACGAGGTGCTCGCGCGCACCGAGCGTCACGAACTGGTGGCACGCGCGCTGGACCTGGAAAGTGGCGCGGTGACGGTGGAGGCAGCTTCACGCGGTGAGACCTTCGAGTTCGACGGCAAGCGCCTGCGCGCGCTGTTCGGGCCGCGCTGGCGCATGCTGATCGTTGGCGCCGGGCAGCTCTCGCGCGTGCTGGCAGGCATGGCGCTGGCGCTCGATTTCGAGGTCATCTGCTGCGACCCGCGCGAGGAATACCACCTGACCTGGGACGTGCCCGGAACGACCTTCAGCAAGGCGATGCCTGACGAGCTGGTGCTGGACCTGCACCTCGATCCACACAGTGCGGTCGTTGCCGTGACTCACGACCCGAAGCTCGACGATCTGGTGCTGCTCGAAGCGCTCAAGTCGCCCGCGTTCTACGTCGGCGCACTCGGCTCGAGGAGCAACACCGCGGCGCGCAAGGAGCGCCTCGCTCTGTTTGATTTGTCGCAAGACGAGATCGCGCGCCTGCACGGGCCGATCGGTCTCGATCTCGGCAGCAAGACGCCGGCCGAGATTGCGGTGTCGATCCTCGCCGAAATCACCGCGGTGAAGAACGGCATCGCCCTGACGCAGAAGAAGGATGGCTCGTCGATGCCGCTTGCGAGCGGGGTATGCGTACGGTAGAGCGGACCGGCTCGCGGCACCTCGGGGCCTCGGGGTGATCGATCCCCCTTGTTGCCCGCTGCGCCACGCGCGGTCTGCGGGCAGCGTTCGAAACGCAATTCCGCCCCCTCGATTGCGGTGAGGCCGGCGCGCGGTGCGCCGATTTCGCCTCCGGCGACGGCTACGCGGGCATGGTGATCGACAACATCTCGCTCGTCGGCGTCGCGGCCGTGCCCGAGCCGGAAACCTACGCGTTGATGCTGGCCGGCCTTGGCGTGATCGTGGGTGTGGCGCAGCGCCGGCGGCGCTGACCGCCGCAGCGGCGGCCCCGCCGTCAGACGTTGCTCGTCGCGCGCACTTCCTCGATGCTGACAAGCCCCAGCAGCACCTTCTCGATGCCATCCTGGCGCAGCGTGCGCATGCCCTCGGTCAGCGCGCGCTGCTGCAGCGCCTCTGCGCGCTCGCCGGTCTGGATCATATGACGCAGCTCGCGCGAGACGATCATCAGTTCGTGGATGCCGGCGCGCCCCTTCTGGCCGCTGTGGTCGCATTTGTCGCAGCCTGGGCTGTGGTACGTCATCAGTTTGCCGTTGCGGCCGAAGCGCTCGGCCCAGTCTCGCAGGACGGCGTCGCGTGCGAAGGTTGAATCGTCCTTCGGACAAGCCTGCAAGTAGTCTTCGATCAACTCGTTGACCTCGTCCTCTGTCGCCGGCCGTGACGTGCGGCAGTGAACGCACAGTCGACGCACGAGGCGCTGCGCCAGCACCGCGAGCAGCGAATCGGCGAAGTTGAACGGGTCCATGCCCATGTCGAGCAGGCGCGTCACGGTTTCGGGCGCGCTGTTGGTGTGCAAGGTCGAGAGCACGAGGTGACCGGTCAGCGAGGCCTCGATCGCCATCTGCGCGGTCTCGGCGTCGCGCACCTCGCCGACCATGATCACGTCGGGGTCGGCCCGCAGGAACGCGCGCAGCGCCTTCGCGAACGTCCAGTCGATCTTCGGATTCACCTGCACCTGGCGCAGCCCGGGCTGGGTGATTTCGATTGGATCCTCGGCGGTCCAGATCTTGCGCTCGGGCACGTTGATGAACGAGAGCGCGGAGTGCAGCGTCGTCGTCTTGCCCGAGCCGGTCGGGCCGACGCACAGGATCATGCCGTAGGGCCGCTCCATCGATCGCTTCAGGTGTTCGATGTTGGCGTCGCTCAGGCCGAGGTCGTCGAGCGGCATCGGCTTGGCCGACGCGAGCAGGCGCATCACGACGTCCTCGAGGCCGCTGTTGGTCGGGATCGTCGCGACGCGCAATTCGATGCGGTGCTGCGGCGAGAACTTCGCGAAGTTGATCTTGCCGTCCTGCGGCTTGCGACGCTCGCTGATGTCGAGGTCGCACATGATCTTGACGCGTGCGATCAGCGCGTTGCGATAGTTGTGCGGCAACTCGAGATGCGTGCGCAGCAAGCCGTCCTTGCGAAAGCGGATCTTGATGCGCTCGCGCCCCGGGTGGCTCTCGATGTGGATGTCGGAGACGCCATCCTTCCACGCCTCGACGATCATGTTGTTGATGAGGCGGACGAGCGAGTTGTCGGACTGCTCGATCTGCTGGTCGTCGTCCACGCTCGGCCGGTCGTTGCGCTCCTTCTCCAGCGTCTCGACGAGCTTGTCGGTGTCGTTCAGGTCGAACTCGATCGGCGAGGCCGCGTCCAGCGACCCGTAGGCGATGTTGGTGGCGATGCCGAACTTGTCGTAGGCCGCGCGCAGCGTGTCCTCCAGCGAGGTGCACTGGGCGAGCACCGGCACGCACTTCATCTGGGTCAGGAACTCGACCTCTTCCGTCGCTTCACGTCGCCGTTGCGCGTCGGCGAGAGCGACGATCAGGCGGCCACCGCGCACCATCAGCGGCATCAGTCGCAGGCGCAGCGCCATCGCGAAAGGCAACTTTCGGAGAGCCTCGGCTTCGACCGGGAACTGCGCGATGTTGACGATCGGAAAGCCCATCTTGCGGGCGAGTGCCACCTGCAGATCCTGCTGCGAGACAGCACCCATGCGAACGAGGACTTCGCCCAGCGGCACGCTCCGATCGTTGGATTGTTGCGCCAGCGCTTCGTCGAGTTGCGTCTGCGTGATGAAGCCGAGCGAGATCAGCGCGTCGCCGATGCGCACCAGCGGCATGCTGGCCTGCTTGGCGATCGCTTCGAGCAGCTGATCGGGCGTCAGCGCCTGGCGGGTGACGAGGATGTCGCCCAGGCGCTGCGCGCGCATCTCCTGCTGGCGAGCGACAGCCTGCTCGATCTGGCGTGGTGTCGCGGAGTCGTCTTGCACGAGAACCTCGCCGATGCGATCGCCGACGTCGAACGACGTGTAGGCCTCGCGCGGCACGAACAGGCGACGCACGCTGTCGGCGTCGTCGACCGGCGGGAACAGGAACAGCCCGAATTCGCATTCGACATGGCCGATCGTCTCGCCCGCTATCTCGCCACCACTTTCGAGCGCGACGCGATACGTGCTGCGCGGCCGGTGATCGAGCACCAGCGCCTCGGTGTCGCCGGGGCCGGGCTTGGCGAGCGATGCGTGGCGCGCGCTGACCGCGATTGGTGGCAGCACGGTGAGCGACTTGAACTGGCTGAAGCGCAGCGCCATCGTCGTGCGTGCGGGCGGCACCTGGAGGTGCGCCACATGCTCCTCGGGCACGAAGAAGCTCAGCCTTCCCTGCATCTCCTTGTCGTTCAGTCCGACGATCACGCAGGCTTCGCTCGGCTGCTGCTCGATCGACTGCGGGTAGGAGGCGAAGGGGGGCGTCGGCCAGGCGAACATCGACGATTGCGTCTTGCTGGCGTCGGCGGCCTCGACCGCGCGCCCGGCGCCGCTGCGGCTGAAATCGGGCAGTGCATCGCGGTCCGGTGCGGACCACGCGAGCGGCGTCAAGAGATCGGACATGCGAAGTCCTCTTTCGTAGGCTGGAGGGCACCCGCGGACGGTCCACGGGCGCACGATGACACCGTCATGCTAGGCGGGCACGGCGAGCGCGATGCCCGGAATTGCGCCGCGAATGGACAACAGATTGGCCGCCAGATCGGCCGCCAGATCGCCTCGCATGCGTCGCGAGTACGATGTTCGCATTGCAGTGCCCGCGACGATTCGCAGGTGCGACCGCGAGATATGAACAAGGCCTTCACACGCGAAGTCGAGTCCGACGACGATGACGGCGACGAGGCGCCGGGCTTGGCGGCACTGCCGTCCGGTGCGCGCAACTACCTCACGCCGCCCGGCTATGCGCGGCTGCGCCAGGAACTGCTCGATCTGCTCGACGTCGAGCGGCCGAAGGTCGTCGAGATCGTTTCGTGGGCGGCGAAGAACGGCGATCGCTCGGAGAACGGCGACTATCTCTACGGCAAGAAGCGCTTGCGCGAGATCGACCGCCGCATCCGCTTCCTGACGAAGCGGCTCGACATCGCCGAAGTCGCCGACCCCTCGGCACATCACGGCAACGACCAGATCTTCTTCGGCGCGACCGTGACCTACGCCAACGCGCAGGGCGAGCAGCGCACGATCACGATCAAGGGCATCGACGAGGCTGACAGCCTGGCCGGCGAAGTGAGCTGGGTCTCACCGATCGCGCGCGCGCTCCTGAAGGCGCGCGAAGGCGACGAGGTGCAACTCGCGGCGCCGGGCGGCGTCGAATCGATTGAGGTGATCCAGGTGCGCTACCCGGAGCCGACGTGAAAACGCCCCGCCGGCCCTTGCGGATCGGCGGGGCGCGACGCGCGGGCGTGGCGCGTGGCCTGGCCTGGACTAGCGAGGCACGATCACGGTATCGATGACGTGGATCACGCCGTTGTCGGCGACGATATCGACGGCCGTCACCTTCGCCGCATCGACCGTCACGCCACCCGCAGTGGCGACCGTCAGCTCATAGCCGCTGGCCGACTTCACCTTGCCGGCCATGACGTCCTTGGACATCACGTTCGCCGGAACGACGTGCGCGAGCAGCACGGCGGTGAGCTTTTCCTTGTCCTTGAGCAGCGCGTCGAGATCGGCCTTCGGAATCTTGGCGAAAGCCGCGTCGGTCGGTGCGAAGACCGTGTACGGGCCTTTGCCCTTCAGGGTTTCGACCAGGCCGGCGGCCTGCACGGCGGCCACCAGTGTCTTGAAGTCACCGGCAGCAATCGCGGTGTCGACGATGTCTTTCGCCTGCACCGAGACGGCAGCGAAAGCGAGGGCGGAGAGGGCGAGGAATTTCTTCATGGCAGGTACTTTCTGAGTGGTGGAAGTGAAAAGGGAGTGCGGGCAGAGGGAATGACGGCTCGCCATCCGATCACCGAGGTGGCAGCAGCACCTTGTCGATGACATGGATGACGCCGTTGCTACCGATCACGTCGGTTGCGACGAGATTGGCAACACGGCCCAAGCCGTCGGTGATCCCGAGTGCCGAGTCGACGCTGAAACTCGCGCCCTGCACCGTCGTTACCGCAGCCGGCTTGGGCAAGGCGACGACATCCGCAGCGCGGATGTCGCCTGCAACGACGTGGTAGGTGAGGATGCCGGCGAGCGCCGGGTCGGCGAGCAGCGCCTCCTTGGTCGTACCGAGTTCGCCGAGCGCCGCGACGAAGGCAGCATCGGTGGGCGCGAAAACCGTGAACGGGCCGGTGCCCGACAGCGTCCCGGCGAGGTCGGCAGCGACGACGGCTTCGACCAGCACGGAGAAGGTCGGATTCGTCTGAGCCATCTGCACCACGTTCAGCACGCCCGGCGGCACGAGCACCCGGTCGATGACGTGAATCACGCCATTGCTTGCGCCGACGTCCGCGCGCGTCACCGTCGCCTGGTTGAGCGCAGCATCAGTGATCTTCACGCCGCTGCTGGCATCAACCGCCAGCGTTGTCGGGGTACCGGCGGGGAACTCGTACAGCGTCGCTTGCGGCGCGCTGGATGCTGTGAGGGCGCCTGAGTCCTTGAAGCCGGGCAGCACGTGATAGCGCAGGATCTTGGCCAGCGTCGCGCCGTCGAGCGCGGCCACCATTGTGCTGCCGTCGGCGAAGCCAAGTGACTTCCCAAGTGAGGTGAAGGCCGCATCCGTGGGCGCGAAGACGGTGAGGTTCGCGTCTGGACTTGACAGCGCGCCGGCGAGGCCGGCCTTGTCGGCGGCGGTGACCAGCGTACTGAAGCCGCTGTCGCTGGCGACCTGAACCATGTCGCCCGGTCGCGGGTCGTCGCTGCCGCCACAGGCCGTCAGGAGGGCCGCGGAAATTGCGACCAACAATGTACTGAACCAAGTTGCCATCGGAGATCCTTTCTTTGCCGGGGGTGTTCAGGGGATGAGCTGTGCAGGGGGCTCTGAACAGCTTGGTACGAAGCCTAAACTACTCAGTATTCAAACAATACTGTAAGGTCTTTCTGGAAGACTTAGAAGTATTTGTCTAAAACTGAACGGTATCGTTTCGAGTGAACCTGGCGCCAACTGGCAGTGGCGAGACGGCCTAACGGAGAGCGGCCGCGGGGCGCGATAGAGCCCCGGCCGCCCTCATCGAGCACGGACCGGCGCGTCGAGCGGCCTTGAGTCGTCGACGTGTTCAGCGTCGACGCTGCGCCGGCCCAAGCCGGCGCGCTCGCGCACGCTACGGGCCGCTGTCAGGTCATCGGTGCGCGCCGGGACAGCAACGGCACGGCGGGTGCGATCGCTGCCATCACGAGCACGACGACGGCGCCGGAGGGGAGGTCGAAGCGTGCCGACAGGGCGAGACCGAGCGCGTATCCCGTCGCACCGACCGCGTAGGCAAGCGCCAGGCGCAGCCCCGGGCGCAGGCTGCGCACCGCCAGCGCCGGAACGATCAGGCTCGTGAAGACGAGATAGACGCCGACGAGTTGCACCGATGCCGTCACCGCGACTGCGAACAGCAGATAAAAGCCGGCGCGCCCGAGTCGTCCGCGCGCGCCGAACCACAGCGCGAGCACGACGGCCGTCAATGCCGCCATGCCGACGAGTTGGGTGGTCGAGACCCAAAGGATTTGCCCGACCAGCAGGTCCTTCAGGTGCTCCCCGCCATGCGGGTTTCCGGCCAGGAGGAGGAGCGCGGTACACGATGCCAGGACAAACAGCACGCCGATCAACGCCTCCTGGATCTGCGGCCAGCGCCGCTCGGTCCACGTCAGCAGCAGCGCGCCGAGCAGCGCGGCGGAGAGTGCCGATACCTGCACCGCCCAGCCTTGCGGTTCGAGCCCGAGCGCGTCGGCGCCGATGACGCCGATGCCGGCGATCTGCGCAATCGCGAGATCGATGAAGACGATGCCACGCTCGAGCACCTGCGCGCCGAGCGGCACATGGGTCGCAAGGACGAGCAACCCGGCGAGGAGCGCTGGCGCAAGGATGTGCCAGTCGATGGTTTCGGGCGTCATTGGAGGCCTTTGAGCAGGCGTTGCACCGTGTCGTCGAAGAGCGAGAACAGGTCTTTCGCCTGATCGTCGCCGCCGACGGTGAAGGGCAGCACGACGATCGGCAACTTGGCGCGCTCGGCCAGCCACTCCGAGCCGCGGCCGTCGTTGTAGGCCGCGCGCACGATCATCTTCGCCGGCTGGGTCTGCAAGCCCGCGAGGACCGCACTCAGATGCGAACTGGTTGGGTCGATGCCCGGCTTGGGTTCCAACGCGGCGACCTGTACCAGCCCCAACCACTGCTCGAGGTACGGAAACGCCTTGTGCTGGACGACGATCGGCGTGCCGCGCAGCGGCACGGCCTCCTTCTCCCAGCGCGCGATCGCGGCATTCCAGCGCGCCATGAAGTCGGCCGTGCGCGCCTGGTAGACCGCGGCGTTGCCCGGGTCGATCTCGGCAAGCCGCTTCGACAACGGGCCGGCAACGAGCGCAATGTTGCGCGGGTCCGTCTGGATGTGCGGGTTGCCGGCCGCGTGCACGTCGCCGTCGGCGCGGTCGAGCCGGTCGGGGACTTCGAGTTTGCGCACGAAATCCGCCGCCGCGAAGTTGCCCGCCTTGCCGGGCTGGATCGCGTTGTTGCCCGACTGGCGGATCAGCACCGGCAGCCAGCCCACCTCGAGTTCGGCGCCGGTGCACACCAGCAGATCCGTCGTGCGCGCAGCTGCGACGAGGCTGGGGCGGGCCTGAATGTGGTGCGGGTCCTGCAGCCCGGTCGTCGCGACGTAGACAGTTGCCTTGTCGCCCGCAAGTTCCTGCACCAGCGCACCCCATTCGGGTTCGCAGGCCAGGACCTTGATCGCCGCATGCGCCGTGTGTGCCCCCAGCGTCATCGACAGCACGAGCGTGAATTGAAGCAGTCGTTTGTTCATGGTGTTCATTCCTGTTGCATCAGTAGTTGTGTGCGCCGTGCGAACCGAGGCTCATCTGGTACTGCACGGTGAACTGGTTGTCGGTCAGGCCGTAGCGCGCGTGGTCGCGCGCGTACTGCAGGCGCACCCGGCTGAACTCGCTCGGGGACCAGTCGAGCATCGCCGTCTCGCGCGTCGGCGAGTAGTCGGGCAGGTAGAGGCTCGCGGTGTTGCTCGCCGCATTGACGTTGCCGATGTCGAGCCGGTCGTAGCGCAGGCCGACGCGCCACGCCGGCACGAACTGGTAAACCGCCTGGGCGTACCAGCCGGACTGGCGCGAGTTGAAGGTGTCGTTCGTCGCAAGGCCTGTGCCGTCGTAGGTCAGCGAACCCGACTCCTTGCGCCAGATGTACTCGCCCTGCAGCGTGAGGTTGGTGCGTTGCGGATTGCCGTTCGGCGCCCACTTCCACACGCCGTCGAGGATCACCAGGTCGCTCCTGCCGTCGAACACGTTGGTGACGTTGTTCCCGGCGCGGTCGATGTCGCTCGATGCGCGATCGTTGGCCTTCGCCCAGAGGTATGACAGGCCCGCGCGCCAACTGCTGCCGGTGCCGACGTCGCCGCCGGTGTGCGCGAACAGCGTCGCCGTCCCGGGCTGGTTGCCGTTGCCATCGCCGCTCGGGAACGGGCCCGCCGCGCCGACTTCGCCGCCGAGTTCCACGAACTGTGTCGTCGGCAGCAGGACGCGAAGCTGGAGCCCGTCCTCCTTCAACTGGCCGTCGAGAAAGGCCTGGTAGACGAGCGGCGCGTCGGCGAAGTCCCATGTGTGCGCATGCTTGTCGTTCAGGTAGCCGATGCCCGAGAGATAACGCCCTGCGCGCAGCGTGAGGCCGTCGGGCAACGCCGTCGTCTGCACGTAGGCCTCTTCGATCGCGACGCTGTTGTCCGCGGCGACCGAGAGGTTGAGCGCGCCGTAGAACCACGGGTCGACATTGGCCGACATGTTGAGTTCCGTCTCGCCGAGCGAGAAGCCCTGCGGGGCCGGGCCGATCTCGCTGCCGGTGAGAAAGCCAGAGAAGCGGTAGCTGGCCGGGTCCTGCGACAGGCTCGTGTACGTTCCCGAAAGGATCAGCGCGATCGCCGGATTGAATGAATTCGCTGCAGCAGGCGCCGCAGCGACTGCCGCCTCGGGCGCGGGTGCGACCGGGGCTGGCGCGGCGGATGGGGTCGCGGGCGCGGCTCGTGCTGTCACGTCGCGAGCGGGCTGCGCGGGCGAGGGCTCAGGTGCAGCCTGCTTTGCCGCAGCCGCGGCCTCGGCCTGTTGCAGGCGGGCTTCGAGTGCGCGCAAGCGCGCCTCGTAGTCTTGACGGATGGCGTTGACTTCCTGACGGAGTTGGTCGATTTGGGTGTCGTCGGCGGCGAACGCCGGCGCTGACGCGAACGCAAATGCCAGCGAGAGGACGGACGAACAGGCGAAACCGGACGCGGCGAGCGGCGCCGCGCGCGAGGGGACATGCGACATGGGATGAAGGCTCCGATGGCGGCGCCGCGCATGCCTGTGCACGTGCGACGCCGCGTGCCCGAAGTGCGGGCGAATGCCGGGCGCAGCGCTTGCGCTGCCGCCACGGACGCGACGGGGGTCAAGCCCGCAGCGGTGGAGCGCGAGTCCGGTAGGCGGTGAACGGGTCGGCGTGCCCCGAGCGCACGACGGCTGGCGGCGTCGCAGGCGCTTCGCCGACGGTCGGAAAATCAACCGCGTGCGAAGGAAGGGCCGCGTCGAGTGCGCTGAACAGCAGGCATTGCTCGCAGACCTGCGCTGCATGCGGGAGGCCGGCGCCGTGCGCCGCCTGCGGCGGGAGGTCGGCGCGCGCCGACGCTTCGTGAACCGCCTGGCGGGCGTGCCACAGGCCGTGCAACTGCGCGTCCCATGGCATCCACAGTGCGACGGCGGCGCAGAACCACGCGATCTGGCGCTGCCGCCTCCGCATCCAGCTGTTCACGGCTTCACCCTCGCAACCCGCTGCACTGGCGGTGAACGCTTGAGCAGGCGCATCACCTCGGCGAGATGGAAGCGGTCGCGAACGCTCAACACCATTCGCATGTCGGTCGAAGTGCCGATGCGCTCTTCGCCCATGTCGATGTGGATGATGTCGGCCTCGGCCGCGCTCACCGCGGAGGCGACCTGCGCAAGCACACCCTTGCCGTTGCGCAGCAGCAGACTGACCGCGGTTTCGAAGGGGCGAGTCATCTCCTCCGACCACTCGACGTTCATCCAGTGTTCACGGTCTCGCTCGAACAGTCGTCGGCCCACCGAGCAATCGACGGTGTGCACGACGAGGCCTTCGCCGCGTCCGAGGTAGCCGGTGATTGCGTCGCCGGGAATCGGGCGGCAACACGGCGCCATCTGCACCGAGGTGCCCTCGCTGCCGTCGACGATGACGCGCTGCGTCGGCGGCGCTTCGGGATCACCGCCATAGCGGCCGAGCGTCAGCATCACCGCATCTCGTCGCACGCCCTGTTCGATCATCAGCTGCGCGAGGTGTTTGGCAACGATGGTCGCGATCTTGCGCCCGAGGCCGATGTCGGTCAGCAGGTCGGCGCGCGAGCGGCTGTCGCTCCAGCGCGTGAGCTGTTGCCAGATCGCCGAAGCCTGGGCGTCGTCGGCGTCGGCCGAGGGCAGCAAGAGGCCTTCGGCGCGCAGTGCGTTGCCGAGCAGCCTCTCGCCGAGCTGCTGCGACTCTTCCTGCTCCATCGTCTTCAGATAGTGCCGGATGTGCGAGCGGGCGCGGCCGGTGCGCACGAAGTTGAGCCAGGTCGGGTTCGGCCGCGCGCCGGGTGCGCTGATGACCTCGACCACGTCGCCGCTTCGCAATTCGGTTTTGAGCGACACCGCTTCGCCATTGACCTTCGCAGCGACGCAATGATCGCCAACGTCGGAGTGGATCGCGTACGCAAAGTCCACTGGCGTGGCGCCGCGCGGCAACGACAGAATCTGCGACTTCGGCGTGAAGACGTAGACCGCGTCGGGGAAGAGGTCGATGCGCACGTGTTCGAGGAACTCGTTGGCGTCGTGCGTCTCGTCCTGGATGTCGAGCAGCGACTGCAGCCACAGCGCGCCCAGGCGCTGCGCCTCGGCGGCGCTTGCCGGGGCGGTGCCCTTGGCCTTGTACATCCAGTGCGCCGCGATGCCTTTTTCGGCCACTGCGTTCATCTGTTCGGTCCGCACCTGGAACTCGACCGCCGTGCCCAGCGGGCTGACGAGCGTCGTGTGCAGTGACTGGTAGCCGTTCGCCTTCGGGATCGCGATGTAGTCCTTGAAGCGGCCCGGCATCGGCTTGTAGATCTGGTGCAGCACGCCGAGCGCCAGATAGCACTCGGGCAACGTCTCGACGACGATGCGAAAGCCGAAGAGGTCGTTGACCTGCGCGAAGCTCAGGTGCTTCTCGCGCATCTTGCGGTAGATCGAGAACAGCGTCTTCTCGCGCCCGCTGACCTGCACCGCGAGCTTGGCGCTCGTGAACGCCTTCTCGACTTCGCGCTCGACGCGATCGACGATGTCACGGCGCGAGCCGCGCACCGCTTGCACCGCCTTTGTCAGCGCCGCATGCCGCCACGGACGCAATTGCTGGAACGAGAGCTCCTGCAGCTCGCGATAGGTTTGGTTCAGGCCGAGCCGGTGCGCTATGGGCGCGTAGATATCGAGCGTCTCGCGTGCGACGCGCATGCGCTTTTCAGGCGCCACGCCGAGCATCGTGCGCATGTTGTGCAGGCGGTCGGCGAGCTTGATGAGGATGACGCGTACGTCGCGCGTCATCGCCAGCAGCATCTTGCGGAAGGACTCGGCCTGCGATTCCTCACGTGTCGAGAAACGCAAGCGGTCGAGCTTGGTCAGTCCATCGACGATGTCGGCGGTCGGCGCGCCGAAGCGCTCGATCAGCTCGGCTTTCGAAATGCCGCAATCCTCCATCGCATCGTGCATCAGCGCGGCCATGATCGCCTGCGCGTCGAGCTTCCAGTCGGCACACAGTGCGGCGACCGAGATCGGGTGCGTGATGTAGGGCTCGCCGCTGGCGCGGAACTGCCCGAGGTGGACTTCGTCAGCGAAGCGATAAGCCTCGCGGACGCGCTTGATGTCGCGCGAGTCGAGGTAGTCGAGCTTCGCCGCGAGCGCGGCGAACGAGGAGGCGGCGGCTTCTTGCGGGCCGAGCGTCTGTGCGTCGCTCGCGGACGCGCGTGGCTTGGGCGACTTCGAAAGCGCCTTGCCCAGGACAGACCAGACCGAGATCGTGCGTTCGCCCATCTGCGCCATTATCCGGCCTCAGACAGCTCGCCGCGTCGGCGGTCGAGGGCGGGCAAGAATGTCGGGCCCGAGCGGCCAGCGCGCAAGTTCGACGTCGTGGCGCCGGCGAGGCGCCTCGGAAGGGGCCTAGACCGGCACCTTGCGCAGCATCTCGATGCCGATCTCTCCGGCGGCGATTTCGCGCAGCGCGGTCACGCCGGGCTTGTTCTTGCTCTCGATCTTGGGCGTGTGGCCCTGGCTCAGCATGCGCGCGCGGTAGGTCGCTGCGAGCACGAGCTGGAAGCGGTTCGGGATCTTGACGAGGCAATCTTCGACGGTGATGCGGGCCATGAATGGTGCTCCGGAAAGCGTCAAGCGCGGACGCGTCAGCTGAGGTTGAGGGCGGCGAAGACGGCGGGCTTGCCGCGTGCCTGCGCAGCGTACTTGAGGCGCTGCGAGTGGACGATCGCTTTCAGGTCGAACAGCGCCGTCTCGAACAAGGCATTGATTATAACGAAGTCGAAGTGCCGGGCCTGGGCCACCTCCACGCGCGCGTTGGCCAGCCGCTGCGCGATGACCGCCGGCGGGTCCTCGCCACGGCGCGTCAGGCGCTGCTGCAATTCGTCCCAATTCGGCGGCAGGATGAAGATCAGCACTGCGTTCGGAAACAGCTTGCGGATCTGCAGCGCGCCTTGCCAGTCGATCTCGAGCACCACGTCCTGCCCGCCGCGAATGCGCGATTCGACCTCGCCGCGCGAAGTGCCGTACAGGTTGCCGTGCACCTCGGCCCATTCGACGAACTCGTCGCGCGCGACCATCGCACGAAACGCTGCTTCGTCGATGAAGTGATATTCGCGACCGTCCTGCTCCTGCCCGCGTGGCGCCCTCGTGGTGTGCGACAGCGAGACGACGATATGCGAGTCGAGCTCGAGCAACGCGTTGACGAGGCTCGATTTGCCGGTGCCGCTGGGCGCGGCCACGACGAAGAGGTTGCCCGGATAGTCCATCGCGCTCACTCGATGTTCTGCACCTGAACTTCGAGTAGAGCGCCAAGTGCCTGTCGCACCTGAAGTTCTCTGTCGCCAGCCGTCGGGAACCCCACAACAAACCCCACAAAGGCATCATGTAGCAGTGTGGTCATGTTGAGACTTTCTCTCCGGAAGCACATGCAGCGAACCCTACTTTAGCGCAACGCGCGGCCCGTTCTCGCAGGTTCTACGTGGGCAAGGTTCCGCTCAGATAAGCTCGGTGCCCAACCCGATGCTGCACGCGCTGCATGCCGTCGCTGTGGGGATTCCATGCCATGCCATGCCATGCGAGCTACGGCAGTTTGCCGTACAATGAGCGCGGGAGATCAATCATGCCTGCCGCCGCATCCACTACCGCCCGACTAGAGGCCCGCATTTCGAACGACCTGCACTCCATGCTCAAACGAGCCGCCGAACTGCAAGGTCGCACGATGACAGACTTCGTCGTGTCAGCCGTGCAGGATGCGGCCCAGCGTGCGATCAACCAGGCTGAAGTTGTGCGTCTGACGCTTAAGGACCAAGAGGCTTTTGCGCAAGCGTTGCTCTCGCCTTCGAAGCCCACGCCTGCGTTGAAGCGCGCGTTCGCGCGGCACAGGAAGCTGCTGCGCGTTGAATGACTTTGCCGCCGTTCCGACTCGCGCCGCTGGATGCCGGGCACGATCGCAAGGGCTTCGAGAGCGGCAGCACACAACTTGATCGCTATCTGCGCGAACAAGTCTCGCAAGACATCCGGCGCAGGGTTGCCGCCTGTTTCGTTGCGGTCACGAATGAGCAGCGTGTCGCCGGCTACTACACCCTTGCGTCGGCCAGTGTCGAGCTGAGCGCATTGCCCGAAGCGACTGCGAAGAAGTTGCCACGCTACCCCTCCGTGCCTGCGGTGAGGATGGGCCGCCTCGCCGTGGACCGCGATTTCAAGGGTGTAGGTCTCGGTGGTGCCCTGCTCGCGGACGCACTGCGGCGCTCGGCGCAGGCCGAGATCGCGGCGCACGCGCTGATCGTGGATGCGAAGGACGAAACGGCCGCCGACTTCTATCGGCATCACGGATTCATCGCCTTGCCGTCGTCGGCGCTTCGCTTGTTCCTCCCGCTCGCCACGGTCGCGGGGCTCATGAGCACAGGCACGTCCCGCTGATCCCGCCGCAGCGCGAAAGAGCCTGCGGGCGCGACACGCCTTGCGCGGTCAGCCCGAGGGCAAAGTGCGCAGGGCAGCATTGCCACGAGTCTGCGCGGAGCCTGGCTCACGATGCCACTCGTTGTCACAGCGGATGCCATCTGGCGAGGCGTCGTGCGCTTCAGGACGACCTGCATTGGCGGACCTTCACTGTGCGACTCGTGCCGTCGCTGAGGAACCCCAGGCGTGCGGGCAGCTGATCGGACTGTCCGAGCAGCGCCAAGCGAACTTGAAACGATGCGCAACGCGCCGCCGATGCTCTTGAAGCTGGCGCCATGAATCAGAGTTCACGTCAATGTTCTTGGGACCAGTTCTCGACCGTGAGGCCGGCCACCCGCGAAAAGTGGCGGGCATTGTTGGTGACGAGCACGGCGCCCGTTGCCATGGCATGTCCGGCGATCATCGCGTCCATGCTGCCAATCTGCGTTCCCGCCTTGTGCAATTCCGCCGCGATGGACGCGAAGTGCGTGGCAGCAGCCTCGTCCCAAGGCAGGCACTGAACACGGAGTAGAAACTGATCGACCAATTGCCCGAGCCGGTGCGCACCGTCCTTCAGCTTGAGGCCATACAGCAGCTCGCCACGCGTCACGGCCGAAATGCACAAGTGCTTCGGAGAGACCGTCGCCACGTGAGCGTCGAGGGCCGGCGTCTTGCCTCGAACGAGATAGCTCACAGTGTCCGTGTCGAGCATGTACAGCGGCATCACTGGTCCTCAAAGAACTCTCGCGGCTTCAGCGGTTCATTCAGCGGGCGGTCGTTCATGAAGTCGGCCGGCACGTCGGCCTGGTCACGGAGCGCAAAAAAGTCGCGCCAGGCGTTGCTGGTCCGCCTGGCCGACAGGATTACATCACCGGTGACGGCATCGCGACGGATGAAGACTTCGTCTGAATTGTCGAACCTGAACTCGGCCGGCAGGCGCACCGCCTGGCTGCCGCCATTCACAAACAGCTTTGCAGTCTTGTTGGCCACGGTCGACTCCAAATGTATATACTTTAGTAGTATATATGGCCAGTCTGCTCCTGTCCATTGGTTCTACGCGGACGGTGTTCCGCTCGGCCAGACTAAAGTGGCCGACCCGACGATGCACGCATTGCATGCGGCCGCGGGGCATGACCGCAAGCGCAAGCGCTTCGACAGCTGCAGCTGTCCCAGGACATCCGGCGTCGGGTTGCCGCCTGCTTCGTGGCGGTCACAAGTGAGCAGTGTGTCGCCGGCTACTACACACTCGCCTTGGCCAGCGTCGCACTGAGCGAGCTGCCCGAAGCGACTGCGAAGAAACTGCCACGCTACCCCTCGGTGCCCGCCGTGCGCATGGGCCGCCTTGCCGTGGACCGCGAATTCAAGGGCATGGGTCTCGGCGGTGCTTTTCTCGCGGACGCGCTGCGGCGCTGCGCGGAGGCGCTCGCCACGGTCGCAGGACTTTCGAGCGCGGGCACTTCCCGCTGATCCCGCTGCACCGCGAACGAGGCCGAAGGCGAACCGGAACCACACACAGAGGTTGCTCAGCCGCTGCGGCTTCACATGATCAGGCCCCCAGGCTGCGCGGCGCCTGGATGACGAGCCACTCGTTGTGCGGCTGCCGTCGTACGGCCTGGGACAGAAATACCTTACAGATCAACAGGTTGCCGGATTCCGGTGGATCACCCGGAACCCCTTGAAACCCTACTCGATGTTTTGCACCTGCTCGCGCAGCTGCTCGATCGCGACCTTCATCTCGACCGCGATGTTGGTGAGCTCGATCGCGGCGGCTTTCGAGCCGAGCGTGTTGGCCTCGCGCAGCAGCTCCTGCACCAGGAAGTCGAGCCGCTTGCCGAGCTCGCCGCCAGCGGCGAGGAGGCGATCGATCTCGTCGAGGTGAGAGCGCAGCCGGGCGAGCTCCTCGGCGATGTCGATGCGGATCGCGAACGCCGTTGCCTCGTTCAGCGCGCGTTCCTGCAGCGCTTCGGGCGCGACCGTTTGCGCCGCGCCGCTCGCCGCCAGCGCTTCCTTCCAGCGTTCGAGGAAGCGTTGCTGCTGGCGTTGGGCGACGGCCGGCGCGAGCGGCTCGGCCTGCGCGGCAAGTTCCCTCAGGCGCTGCACGCGCTCGGTCAGCACCGAGGCAAGGCGCGATCCTTCGCGTGCACGCGCTTCACGCAGACCGGCAAGCGCGCGGCGCGCCGCGTCGAGCGCTTCGTCGTCGAGCCCCTCTGCCGGTGCATGGCCCTTGCACCATTGCAGCGCCTCATGCACCGAGAGGCCGGCGGCGTCGGGCATCCAGGCGCGCACGCTGTCCTGCAACCTGACAAGCCGAAGCAACTGATCGGCCTGCGGCTGGGGCCACTGCGTCGCGCCGTCGGCACGCGTCGCCAGCCTGAGCTCGACCTTGCCGCGCCGCAGGGCCTTGCCGACGAGTTCGCGCAGCGCGGGCTCGAGTGCGCGCATCTCGTCGGGCAGGCGCAGCGAGAGGTCGAGGAAGCGCCCGTTGACGGAGCGGATCTCGGCGCTCACGCCGGCGCTCACCCCGCTCACGCCACTCGTGATTTCGGACGCGCCGGCCGGCGTCGAGGCGCCAGTTGCGGCGCTCGCGTAACCGGTCATGCTGTAGACTGCCATTGGACCTTCGCGCAAGCAAAAAAGGATTATGTCAAAGCCAAAACCCGCGCCGTTGCCGGCCGGTACCGTGGTCGGCGGCTACCAGATCATCAAGCGGCTTGCCGCCGGTGGTTTCGGCGTCGTCTACCTCGCGGAGGACCCCGATCGTCATATGGTGGCGATCAAGGAGTACCTGCCGTCCTCGCTCGCCGAACGCGCCGCTGGTGAACTGACGCCGCGCGTCAAACCCGACAAGCTGCCGCTGTATCGCCTCGGCCTGAAGAGCTTCTTCGAGGAGGGCCGCTCGCTCGCGCAGATCTCGCACCCGAGTGTCGTTTCGGTGCTGAATTTCCTGCGCGAGAACGAGACCGTTTACATGGTGATGAATTACTTGCAAGGAGATACCTTGCAGGATTTCATCGTCACCGCGCGCGACTTGAAGCGCGACAAGGTTTTTCGCGAGTCGACCATCAGAAGCCTGTTCGACGAGATCCTGCGCGGCCTGCGCATCGTGCACCAGCACAAGATGCTGCACCTCGATATCAAACCGGCCAACATCTTCATCAGCAACGACAACAAGGCGGTGCTGCTCGACTTCGGCGCCGCGCGCGAAGTGCTGTCCAAGGAAGGCAACTTCATCCGTCCGATGTACACACCGGGCTTTGCCGCGCCCGAGATGTACCGGCGCGACGGCACGCTCGGCCCTTGGACGGACATCTACGCGATCGGCGCCTGCATTTACGCCTGCATGCAGGGTTACCCGCCAAACGACGCGCCCCAGCGGATCGAGAAGGACCGGCTCGGCCTCTCGCTGTCCAGGTTGCGCAATGTGTACTCGGACAACCTGATCGAGGTTACCGAATGGTGCATGTCGCTCGATCCGCTGTCGCGTCCGCAAAGCGTCTTCGCGCTGCAAAAGGAACTCAGCCGCGAGACCGAGCGCCAGTACACCAAGCTCAGCTTCAGCGAGCGCCTGAAGCTGCAGCTCGAGAACCTGACGAGCGGCGCGAAGGCATGAGGCCGCGCCTGCTCGGCCCTTCGGCCGCGCGCCGAAGGACGGCGCTCTGCGCGCAGGCGCCGATCCGGACGCCGATCCAGAGGCCATGAGATTTGCCGTCTATCAGGTGAGCCGCAAGGGCGGCCGCGAGAAGAACGAAGACCGCATGGGCTACTGCTACACGCGGGACGCGGGTCTATTCGCGCTCGCCGACGGCATGGGCGGGCACCCGGAGGGCGAGGTCGCCTCGCAGCTCGCGCTGCAGATGCTCGCCGCGCTATTCCAGCGCGCCGCCAAGCCGACGCTGAAGGACCCGACGCGCTTCCTGAACGAGGCGACCATCGCCGGGCATCACCAGCTCCTGCGCTATGCGACGCAAAAGGCGCTGCTCGACACGCCGCGCACGACGCTCGTCGCCTGCCTGCTGCAAGGTAACGCGGCGTACTGGGCGCATTGCGGCGACTCGCGCTTGTACCTGGTGCGGGGCGGCAAGCTCGTGGCGCGAACGCGTGACCATTCCTACTCCGAATTGCAGGACACGCTGAGGCACGACGTGATGCCCGCAGAGCGATTCAATCGCAACGTGCTGTTCACGTGCCTCGGCAGCCCCGGCAAGCCGGTCGTCGATACGGTGGGGCCGCTGCTGCTGCAGCGTGGTGACCGCATCCTGCTGTGCTCGGACGGGCTCTGGGGCAACGTGAGCGATGCCGATATCACCGATCAGCTGGCGAACAATGCCATCTCCGACGCAGTACCGGATCTGGTCGAGATGGCACTGCGCAAGGGTGGCGCGAAGTGCGACAACGTGACCGTGCTCGCCATCGAGTGGGAATCGGCCGAGAACTCAGACAGCGTCGCCGCCGTCTCGACACAGGCGCTCGGCGAGGAGGTCTTCGCCTCGACGATCCAGGCGAGCGTGCTCGGGCAGGAGGTATCCGACGAGCTCGACGAGGCCGAAATCGAACGCTCGATACGCGAGATCAACGACGCCATCCGGCGCTCGTCCGGCAGGAAATCCTGAGGAACCCATGACGACATTCCAGCGCACCCAAGGCAGAAGCGTGGCCGCGCTGCGGCCGGTCTCGATCACACGCCACTACACGCGCCATGCCGAAGGCTCGGTGCTCATCGAGTTCGGCGACACCAAGGTGCTGTGCACCGCGTCGGTCGAAGAGAAGGTGCCACCGCACAAGCGCGGCAGCGGCGAAGGGTGGGTCACGGCCGAGTACGGCATGCTGCCGCGCGCGACGCACACCCGCAGTGATCGCGAGGCGGCGCGCGGCAAGCAAAGCGGGCGCACGCAGGAGATCCAGCGCCTGATCGGACGGTCTCTGCGCTGCGTGGTCGACCTGAAGAAACTCGGCGAGCGCACCATTTCGCTCGATTGCGACGTCATTCAGGCCGACGGCGGCACGCGCACCGCAGCGATCACCGGAGCTTTCGTCGCCGCGCACGACGCGGTGAACTGGCTGCTCGAGCGCAAGCTCGTTGCCGCATCGCCGATCCGCGACCACGTGGCCGCCGTTTCGGTCGGCATCGTCGCGGGAACGCCGCTGCTCGATCTCGAGTACGTCGAGGATGCCGCCTGCGACACCGACATGAACGTCGTCATGACCGGCGCAGGCGGCTTCGTCGAACTGCAGGGCACCGCCGAGGGTGCGGCGTTCTCTCGCGTCGAGCTCGACGCGCTGATGCGGCTCGCCGAGCAGGGCATCGCAGAGTTGATCGAGGCGCAGAAGGTCGCGTTGGCAAAGTGATCCGCGCCGGCGCCGCGCATCCGGTATGAGGCTCGTTCTCGCATCGAACAACGCGAAGAAGCTCGCCGAGTTGCAGACGCTGCTCGCGCCGCTCGCGCTCGACATCGTGGCCCAGGGCACGCTCGGAGTCGAAGAGGCCGAGGAGCCGCACCACACCTTCATCGAGAACGCACTCGCGAAAGCGCGGCATGCGGCAACGCAGACCGGCTGTGCGGCGATTGCCGATGACTCGGGCCTGTGCGTCGCCGCGCTCGGCGGTGCGCCAGGGGTTGCGTCCGCGCACTACGCACCCGTCGCGCTCGCGCCGGGCGAGCGCGAGGCGCAGCGACGCGCGCAGGATGCCGCCAACAACGCCTTGCTGCTGCGCGAACTGAGCGGCGTGAGCGATCGTCGCGCGCGCTACGTCAGCGTGCTCGTCGCGCTGCGCTCGGCGGACGACCCCGAACCGCTCGTTGTCGTCGGTCGATGGGAGGGTGAGGTGCTTGCTGCGCCGCGCGGCGAAGGCGGCTTCGGCTACGACCCGCTGATGCTCATTCCGGCGCTCGGCCGCAGCGTTGCCGAACTCGACGCGACGACGAAGAATGCGCACAGCCATCGCGCACTGGCCGTTGATCAGATGCTGGCGCTGATGCGCGAATCGTGGTCGCTTGACTGATATACCCATCCACGTTGACGGCGGCGCCGCGCGGCCGTCCACGGCGCAACGCCTTGCGAGCTACGTGCGTCCGGGCACACTGGCCCTGCCCGCGCTGCCGCCGCTCGCGCTCTACGTGCATCTGCCGTGGTGCTTGCGCAAGTGCCCCTATTGCGACTTCAATTCCCATGAGCAGAGGGGGGACCTGCCGTTCGACCGCTACCTGGATGCGCTGCGCTGCGACCTCGAAGCGGCGCTGCCCTTTGTCTGGGGAAGGCGGCTGCACAGCGTCTTCATCGGCGGCGGCACGCCGAGTCTGTTTCCGCCCGAAGCGATCGACCGGCTGCTCGGCGACGTGCGGGCACTGGTGCCGGTGGAGCCGGGCTGCGAAGTCACGCTCGAAGCCAACCCCGGGACCTTCGAGCGCGATCGCTTTCGCGGCTATCGTGCGGCCGGGGTAACGCGCCTGTCGGTCGGCGTGCAATCCTTCGACGACGCGGCCTTGCTGGCGATCGGCCGCGTTCACGATGCTGCCCAGGCGCGTGCCGCGGTGGAGGAGGCGCGCGACGCCTTCGATACCTTCAATATCGATCTGATGTACGCGCTGCCGGGCCAGACGCTCGCCGCGTTCGACGCCGATCTGCAGACCGCGCTCGCCTTCGAACCGCCCCACCTCTCGATCTACCACCTGACGATCGAGGCCAACACCTTGTTCGCGAAGCACCCGCCTGCGCTGCCGAACGACGATCTCGCGGCTGACATGCTCGATCGGATCGTTGCGCGCACTGCCGAGGGAGGGCTCGAGCGCTACGAGGTATCGGCCTTCGCGCGGCCCGGTCATCGTTGCGTGCACAACGTCAACTACTGGCAGTTCGGCGACTACCTCGGCATCGGCGCCGGCGCGCACAGCAAGATTTCGTTTGCGCACCGCATCCAGCGTCAGGTGCGCTTTCGCGATCCGGCGCGCTACATGGCGCGCGCGCTGGCCGGCGACGCGATCGCGCAAGATGTCGAGGTCGCGCGCCGCGAGTTGCCCTTCGAGTTCATGCTCAATGCGATGCGATTGACAGAAGGGGTTGCGCTCGCCAGCTTCGGCGAGCGCACCGGCCTTGCGCCGACCGCGATCGAAGCGGGACTCGCCGAGGCCGAGCGCCTCGGGCTTGCGGAGCGCGATTTGCATCGCGTTCGTCCGAGCGCGCGCGGGCTCGATTTCCTGAACGATCTACAGGCGATCTTCCTGCCACCCGCATCGCGCTGAGGGTGCATGGGAGTGGGCAAACGGCGCGTGATCGGCACGATCAGCGCATCACTGCGTGCGCTCCTCAGCTCAGGCGGTGCCGAGCGCTTCTGCGCGCTTGCCCTGGAGCCGCTCGATCAAGCGCGGTGCGATGCTCGCGAGCGGCAGCACCTCGTGTACCGCGCCGGCGGCGATCGCTTCGCGCGGCATGCCGAAGACGACGCAACTCGCTTCGTCTTGCGCGACGTTGTAGGCACCCGCGTCGCGCATCGCTTTCATCGCCTTCGCGCCGTCGGCGCCCATGCCGGTGAGCATGACGCCGATCGCCCGTCGGCCGACGACGCGCGCGGCGCTGTCGAACAGCACTTCGACCGACGGCTTGTGGCGATTCACCGGCTCGCCATCGAACACGCGCGCGCGAAAGCCGGCGCCGTCGCGCGCGACGGCAAGATGCATGCCGCCGGGGGCGATGTAGGCGTGGCCCCGACGCAGCGGCTCGTCGCCCCTGGCCTCGCTGACGCCGATGCCGCACTGGCCGTCGAGCCGCTCGGCGTAGCTGCGGGTGAAGCCGGGTGGCATGTGCTGCGTGATCATGATCGGCGGCGCGTCCGCCGGCAGTTGCATCAGCAGCGAACGTGTCGCTTCGGTGCCGCCGGTGGAGGCGCCGATGAAGATCACGGCGTCGAGCGTTATCCCGTCGGGCGCGACGGGCGGGCCGGAGCGCGAATGCGCTGAAAGGTGAGCGATCGTGTTTGGCGATGCAGTGCCGACGCCGGGCGCGGCGGCTGCGCGATGCACCGACGCGCGCGCCGCGATGCGCAGCTTCGTCGCCAGATCGCTGGCCAGGCCTCTCAGGCCGTCGGCAACGCCGATCTTCGGCTTGGCGACGAAGTCCACCGCGCCGAGCTCGAGGGCTTGAAATGTCGCCGCCGCGCCGCGCTCGGTGAGCGTCGAAACCATCACCACCGGCATCGGGCGCAGGCGCATCAGGCGCGACAGGAAGTCGAGCCCGTCCATGCGCGGCATCTCGACGTCGAGCGTGATCACGTCCGGATTGAGCTTGCGGATCAGGTCGCGCGCAACGAGCGGGTCGCTCGCTGCACCGACGCATTCCATGTCGGCCTCGCGATTGATGATCTCGGCAAGGAGGCTGCGCACGAGCGCCGAATCATCGACCACGAGGACGCGGATCGGCGCCATCAGAACAGGTCCACCGAGCCGCCCGCGGCGGGTGCCGCTGCGCGCTGTTGCGTCGCTGTGCGCTCGGGCGCGAAGAGAGCGTCGTCGGGCGAAACGGACAAGCGCTTGACCATCGCCTTGCCGCTGCCCGGCAAAAAGCACACCTTGCGCGCGACGTTGCCCAGCACGTCGCGCGCGATGATCGGGATGCGTTCGGTCTTCAGATAGTCGAGCACGAAGGTGGTGTTGGCCTCGCCGATGTTGAGCGAGTTCATGCCGCTGACGACCTGGCCGCCACCGAACACCTTGGCCTCGAGCGTCGCCCGCGTGGCGCCGCGCTTCATCAGCTCGTTGATCAGCAGTTCCATCGCGTAGGAGCCGTAGCGCCCGCTCGCGCTAGCCGCGGCCGGACCACCACTTTCGGGCAGCATGAAGTGATTCATTCCGCCGACCCGTGCCCGCGCGTCCCACAGGCAGGCGGCGATGCAGGAGCCGAGCGTCGTCATCAGCAACACGTCATCGTCGTGCGCGAAGTATTCGCCGGGGAGCAGCTTCACCGCGTCGCGCCCGAAGTGGGCGTCGTGATAGAAAAACGAGGCGGCGCCCGGCCCGCGGGGTCGGGCCCGCAATGCATCCAGGCGGGACGCGCCAGCGACTGCAGCTTCGGCCATCGTCACCCGCCGCGCCGCGAGCGCGCCTCAGACACGCTCGTAGATCGTCTTGCCGCGCAGCCGGAAGAGTCCCGGCGCGTCACTGAAGTTCTCGGAATGGCCGGCAAACAGCAGGCCACCTGGCTTCATCACGCTGTGCATGCGTTCGAGCACGCGGCGCTGCGTCGCGGCGTCGAAGTAGATCATCACATTGCGGCAGAACACGATGTCGAACGCTTCGCCGAGGGACCAATTTGCGTCCATCAGGTTGTGCTGGCGAAATTCGATGCGTCCGGCCAGCGCGGGCTTGACGCGCACCATGCCGCTGTTGAGCCCCTTGCCGCGCAGGAAGTGCGCGTGCATGCGCTCACGCGAGAGGCCGCGCGATTCCACGGGGTAGACGCCGCGCGCCGCCGTGGCGAGCACACGGGTGTCGATATCGCTGGCGACGATCTGCACGGCGTGTGTGTCTTCCACGTCGGCGCATGTCTCGGCGACGGTCATCGCGATCGAATACGGCTCCTCGCCGGTCGATGCGGCGTTGCACCAGATCCGGGTGGGTGCGCCGGCGCGCCGACGCAACTCGTCGGCCAGCGCCTCGAAGTGATGCTCTTCGCGGAAGAACGAGGTCAGGTTCGTCGTCAGGCAATTGACGAACTCCTGCCATTCTGGCCCGGCGCCGCCGAGTTCGAGCCACTGCAGATAGTCGTTGAACGATCCGTGCCCCGTCTCGCGCAAGCGGCGCGAGAGGCGGCTGTAGACCATCGCCTGCTTGCCGGCACCGAGGCTGATGCCGGCGCGCTGGTAGATCAGGCGCCGTACGCGTTCGAAGTCGCCGACGCCGAAAGTGAACTCCGACGTACAGGCCGATGTGCAAGCGAACGGCGCGGGCGCGCTGATGGCAACGAAGTCATCGATCGCGGACAGGACAGCGCTCATGTTGCGGTGACGTCAGGTGTTGGCGGATGTGGGCGTGAACCGGGGCTGCGTGGATATCGGCCCGTCGCGGGCGTTCCTTGAGCCGGTGCGCCTGCGGGACTGGCGGGCAAAAGCACGCCTGATCCATCCTGCCGGCACTTGGCGCGCTGCTAGACTGCCCGGCGAACCTCTCCGAGGGCGGCCCCAGGGCTTCGATTTGTCTCGGACCAGCCCCGAACCCACGCGCCCGTGTCCAGCGAACCCAACCAGCGCCCGTCGCCTGAATTCCCTGACCCGCCGCCGCTCCAGCTGGAGGCGGCGCTGCAGTTGCTGCAGCAGGCTGGCTGCGTGCTGCCCGGGCGCGACGACCCGGCCTGGCCGCAGGCGGTGATCGACGGGCTGTGCAACCTTTCGAGCCGCGATGCGCTGACCGGTCTTTCGAACCGGCGCCAGTTCTCGCTCGCACTCGACCGCGAGATCGATCGCGTCGCGCGCACCGGCGAGCCAGCGCTCGTGCTGATGGCCGACATCGATCACTTCAAGCGGGTCAACGACACGCGCGGCCATCCCGCTGGGGACGCCGTGCTCAAGGCGGTGGCGGCGCGCCTGCTCGACTGCGTGCGCCCGATGGATACGGTCGCGCGCTATGGCGGCGAGGAGTTCGCGATCATCCTGCCCAATTGCCCGCCGGCCTTCGGGTTGGCCGTTGCCGAACGCATCCGTCGCAAGGTCGAGCAGGAGCCAGTCCCGATCGACACTGGCGTGCCGGTGTCGGTGACCATCAGCCTCGGCGGCGCGTTCGCGCCGCAGTGGGTGCGTTCGACGGCGGCACTCTGGGTCGAGCGCGCCGATCAGAACCTCTTTCGCGCGAAGGTCGAGGGCCGCAACCGGGCCTGTCTCGAGCAGCCGCCGCAATCGGAAGTCAGCGCCGAAGAAAAGAGCCTGTTGTTCAGCACCACACAGTTTGAAGAACTCGAATGAATCAAGCCGACCCACGACCTGCTGCTGATCTGCCGCCCGTTGCCCATCGTGCGCGCGTGCTCGCGGTCACGAGCGGCAAGGGCGGTGTCGGCAAGACCTTTCTGTCGGCCAATCTGGCCGCTGCACTGACGCGCCGCGGCGAGCGCGTTCTCGTGCTGGACGCCGACCTCGGGCTGGCAAACCTTGACGTCGTGCTCAACCTCGTTCCCAAGATCACGCTGCACGATGTGTTCACCGGCAAGGCCGCGCTCGAGGACGCGATCGTCCCAGCCCCTGGGGGTTTCTCGGTGCTTCTTGCCGGCTCGGGCATGGTCGAATATTCGCGCCTGACGCCAACGGTGCGCGACCAGTTGCTCGACGTCATCAAGACCCTGGCGCCGCGCTTTGACCGCATCCTGCTCGATACCGGCGCGGGTATCTCGGATGTCGTGCTGTTCGCGGTTTCGCTGGCCGATGATGTCGCGCTCGTCGTGACCTCGGAACCGACCTCGTTGACCGACGCCTACGCGACGATCAAGGTGCTTGCTTCTCAACAGCAGCGCAGCACGATCCAACTCATCGTCAACCAGGTCAGCCAACTCGGCGAAGGGCGCAACGTGCGCGCGCAGTTGCAGCGCGTCGTTGATCGCTTCGTCAAGCCGGAGTCCGGGCCCTCGGTGACGCTCGATCTGCTGGGCGCCGTGCCGGCCGACGCGACGGTGCGCGAAGCAGTGCAGAAGCGCCAGCTGCTGCTCGAGGTCTATCCCGGTTCGCGCGCCGCGCTTGCGGTGTGCGAGGTCGCCGCGCGCCTCGCGCCTTGACCCCTAGAGGCGGCGCGCCGCGCACGCCCCGCAACGTCAGCGTGCCCCTTTCGCGGCGACCTGTGGCCTGAGCAGCACGACGAGCGCACCGCTGCCTCCCTCGGCGGCGCGCGCCTGCGTGAAGGCGATCACTGAGGACTTCTGGACCAGCCAGGCGTGAACGCGATGCTTGAGCACCGGCTCGCGCCCGGGTGAGCCGTTGCCCTTGCCGTGCACGACGCGCACGCAGCGCAACCCCTGGCGCGCTGCCTCGCGCAGGAACTCGGCGAGCCGGTCGCGGGCCTCGTCGCGGCGCAGCCCGTGCAGGTCGATCTGGGCCTGAATGACCCATCCGCCGCGGCGGAGCTTGCGCACCACGTCAGGGCCGATGTCGGGGCGCCGAAACGAGAGCGCAGCATCCGTCTCCAGCAGCGATTCGACGTCGAACTCGTCGGACAACGTCGCGCGCAATGCGTCCGCTTCGTCCAGCTCGCGCTGACGCGGCTCGGGCTCCGGCGGCGCGGCGCGCAGCAGGGCGCGGTCGTCTTCGGCGAGCGGCGTCACAGGGCCGACACTGCGCGCGAACAGCGTGCGCGCCTCGCGCTCGCGCTCAAGCGCGGCGCGGACCTTTGCGTCGCGCTCGGCCGCTTCGCGCGCGCGGCGCTGCAATTCGCCTCGAAACTCGCCGAGCGCGTCGAGGCCGACGGCTGCGATGGCCGCACGCGGCGGCGCGGTCCGCTTCACAGCAGACCTCGCTCGGCAAACGACACCACGTCCGCGTGCCCCACGACCAGATGGTCGAGCACCCGCACGTCGACGAGTGCGAGCGCGCTTTTGAGCGACTGCGTCAGGAATTCGTCGGCGCGCGAAGGTTCCGCGGCACCCGACGGGTGGTTGTGTGCGAACACGACCGCGGCAGCGTTCGTCTCGAGGGCGCGCTTGACGACCTCACGCGGATACACACTCGTTTGCGTCAGGGTGCCGCGAAACATCTCGTCCATCTGCAGCAGCTGGTGCTGCGCGTCGAGAAAGAGCACCGCGAACACCTCGTGGCGATACGCTGCGAGACGCAGCCGCAGATAGTCCTTCACGCGGCCCGGTGTATCGAACACCGGCTGCTCGCGCAACTGGTGCGCCATCGAACGGCGCGCGAGTTCGAGCACCGCGGCGAGCTCGGCGCGCTTTGCCGGCCCGAGGCCCTTGACGCGCTTCAGGTCTGCAGCGCTCGCGTTGAGCAGCCCGCCGATGCCGCCAAAGGCGTCCAGCATCTGCTGCGCGAGTTGCAGCACGCCGGTGCCCTTCAGGCCTGTGCGCAGCAGCAGCGCGAGCAGTTCCGCGTCGCCGAGTGCTGCCGCGCCTTGCGCGAGCAGCTTTTCGCGCGGGCGCAGCGCGGCGGGAAGGTCCTTGATCGTCATCGCTTCGTGCCGGTCACCCGTGAGGCAGCGCCTAGAATCGTCGGAGTCTATCGAAGCACCGCTTCGCAACCAGAGAGCCGCTTGAAAGTCATCGAACCGGGATCGTTCCTGACCCTGCACTACCGACTCGCGCGTACCGCGGGCACTGACATCGTCAACACCTTCGACGACAAGCCGGCGACGCTGTCGCTCGGAACCGGTGAACTCGCGCCCGCGATCGAGGCGCGACTGATCGGCATGACCGAAGGCGCACGCGCGAGCTTCGAGTTGGCGGCTGGCGAGGCTTTCGGTGAGCGCAACCCGGACCTGCTGCAGCGCGTGAAGCGCTCGCTCTTGACCGAACTCGGCGGCACCGACGACACACAGGCTGCCGTGGGCGATGTGTTGCAGTTTCCGACGCCCGACGGGCAGGGCGCCTACGCCGGCGTCGTACGCGAAGTTGCCAACGACTGGCTGCTGTTCGACTTCAACCACCCGCTCGCCGGTCTACCGCTGACCTTCGAGGTACAGGTGATCGGCGTCCTGTGATGGGCAACGTCTCGAACGACGACCCTCGCACCGCGGTCGACGTGGCCGACGTGCTGCTTGCCGAGCCGCGCGGCTTTTGCGCCGGCGTCGATCGCGCGATCGAGATCGTCGAGCGTGCGCTGAAGAAATTTGGCGCGCCGATCTACGTTCGTCACGAGATCGTGCACAACACCTACGTGGTCGATGAACTGAAAGGCAAGGGCGCAATCTTCATCGAGGACCTGGCCGACGTACCACCCGGGGCCACCCTCGTCTTTTCGGCCCATGGCGTGAGCCAGGCGGTGCGGCGCGAGGCGGCCGAGCGCGGCTTTGCGGTGTTCGACGCGACCTGCCCGCTCGTCTCCAAGGTGCATGTCGAGGTCGCCAAGCTGCACAGGGAAGGCTACGACTTCATCATGATCGGCCACAAGGGCCACCCCGAGGTCGAGGGCACGATGGGCCAGTTGACCGAGGGGATCTTCCTTGTCGAGGATGTGGAGGACGTTGCGCGCGTCGCCGTCACGCGGCCTGAGCGATTGGCCGTCGTCACACAGACAACGCTGTCGGTGGACGATGCGGCCGAGATCCTGGCCGCCGTCAAGCGCCGCTTTCCCCAGGTGCGCGAACCCAAGAAGCAGGACATCTGCTATGCGACGCAGAACCGTCAGGACGCCGTCAAGCTGCTCAGCCCGCAGGTGGATGTGGTGGTCGTCGTGGGCAGCCCGACGAGCTCGAACAGCAATCGCCTGCGCGAACTCGCCGAACGTCTCGGGACGCCGGCTTACATGGTCGATCGGCCGGAGGATCTGCAGTCGGCATGGTTCGAGGGTCGGCGCCGTATCGGCTTGACCGCGGGCGCTTCGGCGCCCGACATCCTCGTGGAACAGGTCATTGCAAGGCTGCGTGCGCTCGGTGCGGTATCGGTGCGCAAGCTCGAAGGCGTGAAGGAAACCGTGCATTTCCCGCTGCCCAGGGGGCTGGGCGACAAGTCGATGAGCCAGGCCTGACGCGAAGGGCGGGCAGCGCAACACTCGCTTTGAATCAGTCGGCGCTTGTGTGCGGCTTTGCGGACGATGTAGATCGTCTTCGGCCGCGGCAGCGGCGTCGTCGCACCGTGCACCGTTCCTGAATGCTTGCAGCCGTCGCAGCCGCTCCTCGCGACCGCCGCCCGCTGCCAGCGCGTGGCCAGCGGCGCTGGCCACGGCAGGCGAAGCGCTGCGCGTGCGCAGGCGCGTCGCGCCGCCTGAGGCATCAGATTCCAGCTCGCACCGATCGCGCACAGCGCGACAATGATTCCGACAATGAAGTGCTGAACCAACATGCGAGGTCAGCCCCCCCACGCCAGCGTCAGGCGGTAAGTCACGAACGCCGCCGCGTAGGCGAGGACGAAGAGATAGCCCGCCATCAGCAGCGGGTAGCGCCACGAATTCGTCTCGCGCTTGACCACCGCGAGCGTCGACAGGCATTGCGGCGCGAACACGTACCACGCGAGCAACGAATATGCCGTCGCAAGGGACCAGCCCTGCGCGATCACGGGCGACAGCGCATCGGCCACCGCATCGCCCGAGGCCGACAGCGCGTACACCGTGCCGAGTGCGCCGACCGCTACTTCGCGTGCCGCCAGCCCGGGCACGAGCGCGATCGAGATCTGCCAGTTGAAGCCGATCGGCGCGAACACATGCTGCAGTGCCTGACCCAGCCAGCCGGCCGCGCTGTAGAGAATCGGCGGACCTTCGGCGCCCGGTGGCGGTGCCGGGTAGCTCGACAGGAACCACAACAGCACGGTGAGCGTGAAGATGATGCCGCCGACGCGGTGCAAGAAGATTCGCGCCCGCTCCCACAGGCCCAGAACGAGGTTGCGCAGGCCAGGCACGCGGTAGGGAGGCAACTCGAGCATCAGCGGCTGATATGTGCTCTTCATCCAGACTCGCTTCAACACCCAGGCCACTGCCATCGCTGACACGACGCCTGCGACGTACAGACCGAAGAGCGTCAGCCCGCGCAGGTTGAAGAGACCGACACTGCGGTCGGGCACGAAGGCGCCGATGAGCAGCGCGTAGACCGGCAGCCGCGCCGAGCACGTCATCAGCGGCGCGACCATGATGGTGGCGAGCCGGTCCTTCCAGTTGGCGATCGTGCGCGTTGCCATGATGCCGGGGATCGCGCACGCGAAGCTCGAGAGCAGCGGAATGAAGGCGCGCCCCGACAACCCTACCTTGCCCATCAGGTTGTCGAGCAGAAATGCGGCACGTGGAAGGTAGCCGGAGTCCTCCAGCAGCAGGATGAAGAAGAACAGGATCAGGATCTGCGGCAGGAAGACGACGACGCCACCGACGCCAGCAATCACGCCGTCGACGAGCAGGCTGCGCAGCGGGCCCTCGGCCATGTGCGCGGTCGTCCACTCGGCCGATGCTGCCATCGCGTTCTTGATGGTGTCCATCGGCCATTCGGCCCACGAGAACACCGCCTGGAAGATCAGGAACAGCACCGCCGCCAGGATCACCAAGCCCCACACCGGATGCATCACGATGCCGTCGAGGCGGTGATGAAAGCGCTGGAACTGCGCTGCCCCGGGTGCAGCGATGGCGAGGATGCGGCGTACCTCGGCCTGCAGCGCGCCGGACGGCTGCGATTCGGGCAGCACAGCGCCGGGCTCATGCGAGAGCGCGAGGTGCGTCTCGCGCTCGAGTTCGGCGAGCAGCTGGGCATGCCCGTCGTGCTTGACCGCCACCGTTTCGACAACCGGGCAGCCGAGCTCTGCCGAGAGCTTGCCGACGTCGATCATCAAGCCATGCGAGCGCGCGACGTCGGTCATGTTGAGCGCGACGAGCATGGGACGTCCGATGCGCTTGAGCTCCAGCACGAGGCGCAGGTTCATGCGCAGGTTGGTCGCATCGACGACTGCGACGATCAGGTCGGGCGCCGCTTCGCCCTCACGCCGGCCTTCGATCATCTCGAGCATCACTCGCTCGTCCGGCGTTGCCGGCACCAGGCTGTAGGCTCCCGGCAGGTCGATCACCGAAACATGCTGTCCGTTGCGCAGCCGCGCCGTGCCGATCTTGCGCTCGACGGTAACGCCGGCGTAGTTGGCGACCTTCTGGCGCGCGCCGGTCAGCAGGTTGAACAGCGCCGTCTTGCCGCAGTTCGGATTGCCGACGAGCGCGATGCTGAAGTCGGCTGCGGGTGCGAGGGCGTGACTTGTCATGGCAGTTGTCGCGGCCGGGCTCAGACCGGCGCGACCTGGACGCAATCGGCTTCGAGGCGCCGCAGCGCGAACATCGTTTCGCCGATCAACACCGCGAGCGGCTCACGTCCGCCCGGCCCTCGCCGCAGCAGGCGCACTGGTTCGCCGGCGATGAAGCCGATCTCGCTCAGGCGTCGCAGCGTTGCCGCGTCGATCTCGGACGAGCGTGCGACAAGCCTCTCCACCGTCGCGTAGGCACCGTTCGGCAGGTCGCTCAGGAACATGGCAGGTTTGGACACAGGCGTGGGCACAGCGGGCAACCTGAAAGAGGGCACCCTGAATGAGATTGTCTCTCATTGCGATCAACCCTGTGCGGTTGTCGATGCGAAGGCCTTGTGCTGGATCAATGCCGACGTCGGCGGCCGTGGATTGCAGCAACACCGGCCATCATTGCGCCGGCCGCCGAATGGGCCCACCCGAGTGCCGGTCGAACACCTTCGGGCGCGAAGTAGTACAGCAGGTAGGCACTGAGCGCGAGCAGCGCCGCGAATGTGCACAACGCCAACCCGGTCCGACGCTGGTGCGCCCAGCGGCGGCGCGCGCTGAGCCGCCAGCCCAGCGGTAGATGCGAAGCGGCGAGCGCGCCCAGCGTGAACAGCGCGGCAAAAGAAGCCAGGCCATGGATGCGCATGAGCCAGGCTTCGAGCGGATGCGGCAGACCGTCGGTTGACGCGCCATAGTGCAACGCCAGCCAGACCGCGCCGGTCACGAGCAGGAGCACGCCCGTCGCCAGCAGCATCGTGCGCAGCCAGGGCGCGACCCGGTAGATCGGCGCTCTCACGAGTGCAGCCAGGCGCGGGCATCGTGCCGGCGCAGCAGGGGATGTGACGTGTTGCCGCTGATCGCGACGATCTTGGTCAGTCCATCGGCCCACAGGCAGCGCGGCGCAGCGACGCTGACGTGTGCTCGGATCGGTCGCGCCTGCGCCGCTTGATTGCGGCTGCGTGGTCCGAAGTCGCTGGTCGCGAATGCGCCGTCACTCAAGCTCGCGAAGGGGCGCACACCGCCCTGCGATTCATCGCGCAAGCGAAGCGTGAGCTCGGCGCTGCCGAACACTCGCAAATCGCCGCCCGCGTTGACCCAGCCCGAGGCGCAGCCGCATTCGATCATGGCCTCGACCGCGCAATCGACCGCGTAGCCCTTGCCGATGCCGCCCAGGTCCAAGCGGGCGGCGGCATCGAGCTTGTGCAATTCGCCGGTGTTGCATCGCCATCCGCGAGGCGCCCGGCCGAGGGTGATGTCGAACGCCCCGGCGCTCGCGGCGTACAGACTGTGCGCCGCAGCGAGCACGTTGCGCGTGTGTGCCGACACACTGATTCGCGCGCCCTCCGACGCATCATTGAAACGCGCAATGTCGCTGGCAGGCTCGAAGCGTGAAAGGCACGACTGCACTTCGCTGATCGCGGCAAATGCAGCGCTGAAGGCGCGCTCGTTGTCCTGCATCTCGCCGACCGCTGAGGCATCGATGCCGACTTCGACCAGCGTGCCGAGTGCCGGTCGGGCCCGACGCAAGCAGTGCGAGGTCGCTGCGTCGTGGGTCACGACAGCCGCCCTGCATTTCTCACGAGCTCGACGACCGTGACGATGCGCTTGATCCCGTCGGTCACGTGCGTGCAACTCAGCGTCGCACCGCTGATGTTGCTGATGTCCTCGCCGATGCGTATCGGAGAGGCGTTCGTCTTGCCGACGAATTGCTTTCGCCACGCGGGCAGCCGGATCTCGTGCCCATGACTTTCGCGGTAGGAAAGCACTTCGACCTGCCGCACCGCGCCGTCGAGCCCGATCGCGACCGCGTAAGTGATGAGCTCGAACTTGCCGACCACCTCGTCGACGACGACGAAGCCGATCGTCGCACCGCCACGCTGCGCGATGCGCACCCGCCAGCGTGCCGAGCGGCCGCGCACCCCTTGCTCGGTGAGTTGCTGCAACTGCGCTGCATCGAGCGTCACCTCGCGCGAAACGAAGGCATCGGCGTCGGGGAACATCAACCGCTCGGCCTGCGCCGGGGTCAGATAGTCGACCGCGAAGACGCTCGCGGGTGCGAGTGCGGCGCACGCGATGGGGACGAGCGCGATACGCATGTCAGCGCCCCCGGGCCGCCCGGAGGCACCGCGGCAAGCGTGGGGGCAGTTTCATCCTAGAAATTCCAGCCCAGACCGAGGCTCAGACGATTGAAGTCGGAGTTCAGCTTGAAGTCCTGGTAGTCGGCCTTGAGCACCACACCCTGGCCGATCTTGAAGTCGACACCGACGGTGACGACCTGCTGCGTAGGCAGCGATGGCGGCGTCAGGCCCTGGCCGATGTCGGCATAGCGGCGTCCGGTGTTGAACCGCTCGAAGCGGGCGAAGGGCGTGAGCGTGTAGTCGGCCTGCGTCCACAGTTTGTACGCGGCGAGCACGTACCAGCCATCGAACGACGAGGGGACGAGTGCGGTGTTGCCGACGATCGGCAGGTTGAACGCCGCCGTGTTGCTGATCGAGCCCCAGCTCGCGAGCGCCTGCAAGTCCCACCGGCCAGGTTGCCAGCGAGCATGAACTTCACCCAGTGTCACGCGCGACGAGGGCACGTTCGGTTGCCCCTGGCCGGCGCCGCCGGTGAAGACCGAACCGCCGAGCAGCAGGCCCGGCACGCCGCGCCAGTCGAGTCGGCCGAAAGCGGCGACATCGTGCGCGCGCGCAAGCGACATCTCCTGGTGGATGCAGGCAAGCGGGTAGTCGACGCACTCGATCGAGCCGGCATCCCACTTGCCGACGTCGAAGCCGGTGGAAACGCCAAGGTTGAGGGTGTAGCCGTTGTCGAAGCTGCCGATGAACTGCAGGCCGCCTTCGCGCCAGGTGCTCGGGATGATCGCCGTCTCGACGAAGTTGCGCTCGACGCCGTAGTAGGCCGTCGGCTCGTGGTTGCCATTGAGGATGCCGATCGGCATCAGGAAGAGGCCGAGTTGGGCCGCCCACGTCGGATTGATCTGACGCTCGACGTAGGCCTGTTCGATCGCCACCTCGCCGGCGTCGTCGGCCGAGCTGACGGCGTGCTCGACCTCGAGCTCGGCGACGACCTTCGTCTTCTCGTCGAAGCGATGCTGGTAGCCGAGCACGAAGCGCACCAGATCGGCCCGTGCCTGCGCGCTGTCGTGCGTCGGTACGTTGAGGTTGATCTCGCCGTAGCTGCTCAGCACCGTGGCCGGTTGCTCGGCGCGCTCGGGATCTGCGACGGCCTGTGCGACGGGGGCCACTCCCTTCGCCGAAGTATCGGCGGCGGCATCAGGCGCTGCTGTCACGGCGGACGCTGTCGCTGCGGCTGTCGCACCCGGGGCGGCGTTCTGTTTGCGCAGTTGCGCCAACTGGTCCTTCAACTCGGCGAGCTCGGCGCTCAACTTGTCGAGCCTGCTTGCAAGTTCGGCTTCGGTGGGTGTCGCAGCAGTCTGTGCGTTCGCGGTCGCGGCCGGGAATGCGAGAAGCGTTGCGGCAAGCGCCGTCGCGGCGGTGACGGGTCTGAGTTTCATCGTCGGTTCAGGGCTTGTAGCCGTCATTCAAGGTGTTCAGGAAGGCGATCACGTCATCGATCTCCGCATCGCTCAGGGCCGGCACGCCACCCGCGCGGCGGTTGTAGGGCGCCTCGGTGGTGTTGACGTTGAGGTGGTATTCGCGCGGCAGGTCGTCGAACTTGTTGACGCTGCCATCGGCGTTCTTCGGGTACCACTTTTCGGGGTTCGTGTCGCGCTGCACATAGAAGGTGAGTGCCGTCTTGAGAGACTTGAACACGCCGTTGTGGAACAAGGCCTGGCGCCGTGCGACATTGCGCAGCGACGGCACCTTGAACGCGCCGCACAGATCCTTGCGACCGGCCACGTCGGCACCCGCGCGCGCGCACAGGCCGAGATCGAAATGCGCCGGATCGGCATTCGCCACGAGTTCGGGGTTGCGTGGCAGCCCGAGGTTGTCGTAGCTGAAGTCGGTGAACAGCGGCATCGCGCCGTCCGTGCCGCGCGCCGACGGATGGCAGGCCGCGCAATTTCCCTTGGCTGGCGAGTTGAAGAGAGCCAGCCCGCGCAGTTCCCGATCGCTCAGCGACGCCTGGTTGCGCAGGAAAGCGTCGTACTTGCTGTCGAAGGGACGGAACTCGGTGTCCTGCAGTTCATAGGCCTGCAATGCGAGCGTGATGCGTTGGAAGGCCGCATCGGTGTCGTCGAAGATCGTGGCGCCATAGACGGTTCGGAACTCTTCGGCATACGCCGCGCGCGCGAGCCTGGCGACGACCTCGGCCTTGTCGGCATTGGCCATCTCGACCGGATTGAGGAATGGCTCGCCGGCTTGGTCGGCGAGCGACTTCGTGCGTCCGTCCCAAAAGAAGCCCCCGGTCGGCGTGCCCTCTGCGTCGAAGAAGAAGGCGGTATTGGTCGAGAGGTAGCGAATGGAGGGCGTCAGCCTTTGGCCCTGGCGGTCCATCGCGGCGCCGCCCAACTGGGCGGGAAGGCCGTTGTCCGAACCATGCGCCGCTTGCTCCACATGACACGTGCCGCAGGACTGTCGCCCCGACGCGGACAGCGAGGCGTCGTGGAATATCTTCTCGCCGAGCGTGGCCTGCGCGTCAAGCGGAGCGGGCGGGGAAGGGGCGGTGCCCGCGTTGTCGCCCCCTCCGCCGCAAGCGGTCAAGGTGGTGCTCAGCACAAGCGCCACGACGACCGCCGCGGTCGGCGGCCGGCGAAGCCTCTGCCGTTTCGCAAGTAGGTCAGAGTCGAGAGCCCGCGCAGCGAGATCGGTTGTCATCAATAGAAGCGCGAATGCAAATGATTCGCAATTCTATACGACGAAACCTGTCCCGTTGCATGCGCCTGCTGTGGAAGCCGTGGACAGAACGTGCGCTGTGTTGCAAGAGCGACACGGCGGCGCCGTTGCGTCAGACGAAGTCAGTTCCCTTCCACGCGCGCTGGGCGCAGTGAGCGCAAGTCTCCGCTGTGCGCGCTGGCGTTCAGCCTCTCAGGATCCGCTACCCGACCCCATCTGCGATTGCAGCCAATTGGGTTCGCCCACCTTGGCGACGAGTTCGATCTGGGTCTCGAGATGGTCGATGTGACCCTCGGTGTCGTCGAGGATTTCCTGCAGGATGCCGCGCGACACGAAGTCGCGCACGCTTTCGCAGTGTGCGATCGCGTCCTTCAACACGGCCTGCGATCCCACTTCCAGCTTCAGGTCGCAGTGCAGGACCTCGACCGCGTTCTCGCCGATCAGCAACTTGCCGAGGTCTTGCAAGTTCGGCAGGCCGTCGAGCATCAGGATGCGCTCGACAAGCTTGTCCGCGTGCTTCATCTCCTCGATCGACTCGCTGCGCTCGTGCTTGGCCATGCCCTCGAAGCCCCAATGCTCCAGCATGCGGAAGTGCAGGAAGTACTGGTTGATGGCGGTGAGCTCGTTCTTGAGCTGGCGGTTCAGAAAGTCCAGAACCTTGGCGTCACCTTGCATGGCGTACTCCTCTTGAATCGGGAGCTTGAATTCTGCCTCGCGTTTGCGCCTTCCGCGTCATTGGCGTGACGCGCCGAAGGGCGAGCGCGCTGCGATCAGGCGAACGCTATGCGGTTGCCGCCGGCGGTTGCCACGGCGTGCGAAGCGCTCGCACCGGCGCAACTGCAGGTGGCGAACACGGAGCGCGCGCAATCGTCGCATGCGCCGCAGCTGGTGCCGACAAGCAACTCCTCTTGCAAGGCGTCGTAATCGGGGCAACCCTCGTTCGCCGCGCGTGCAATATCGCGATCCGAGATACGGTGACAGAGGCAGACGATCACGTTGCGGTCCTTGTGCTGCGACGCCGGCCGGGTTTCGGGGCTGGAGCTGGCATCGTTGGATTAAATGTAATACGAACCGTTCGTATTTGCAATAGATTTAGATACGCACCTGATTTGGCCTGTCGAGCTGCGCCTGTCGCGGGCCTCTCGCCCGCTGGATCGGGTCTGATGCCTACAATTCAGGCCCCGACAATTTGGAGCCTGCCTTCGGCGGCGCCGCCTCAATGCTCGACATCACCCTGCTGCGCAAGGACATGGCGCACGTCCTGGCGCGACTCGAAGCCCGTCAATCGCCGCAGCCTTTCCTCGACGTGGAGCGCTTCACGGTGCTCGAAGCGGAGCGCAAGGCGATCCAGTCGAGCACCGAGGCCTTGCAGGCCAAACGCAACGAGCTCTCCAAGCGGATCGGCCAACTCAAGGCCAAGGGGGAGGACGTTTCCGCTGTGATGGACGAGGTGGGCGGGCTTGGCGACACGCTGAAAGGCTCGGCCGAACGTCTGGATGCGATCCAGGCCGAACTTCATGCGATGCTGATGGCAGTCCCGAACCTGCCGCACGAAAGCGCGCCGGCCGGTGTCGATGAGAGCGCCAACGTCGAGGTGCGCCGCTGGGGCACGCCGCGCAGCTTCGATTTCGAGGTGAAGGATCACGTCGACCTCGGCGTGCCGCTCGGGCTCGACTTCGATACCGGCGCAAAGCTCTCCGGCGCGCGCTTCTCGTTCCTGCGCGGCCCCGTCGCGCGCCTGCACCGTGCGCTCGCGCAGTTCATGCTCGACCTGCAGACCACCGAGCATGGCTACACCGAGTGCTATACGCCCTACATCGTGAACCGCGAGGTGCTCGAAGGTACGGGGCAGTTGCCGAAGTTTCGCGATCAGATGTTCTGGGTCTATCGCGGTGAAGAAGGCGAGGGTGGGGAAGCGGTCGCGGCCGGGCAGGAGCAGTACCTGATTTCAACCTCCGAGATCTCGCTGACCAACAGCGTGCGTCAGGAACTGCTCGATGCGGCGCAATTGCCGATCAAGCTCACGGCGCACAGCCCCTGCTTTCGCAGCGAGGCCGGCAGCGCGGGGCGCGACACGCGCGGCATGATCCGTCAGCACCAGTTCGACAAGGTCGAGATGGTGCAGATCGTCGCCCCCGAGGAGAGCTACGCAACGCTCGACCAGATGGTCGGCCACGCCGAGGCGGTGCTGCAGCGGCTCGAGCTGCCCTACCGCGTCGTCGAGTTGTGCACCGGCGATCTGGGCTTCGGATCGACCAAGACCTTCGATCTCGAAGTCTGGTTGCCCGCGCAAGGTGCGTACCGCGAGATCAGCTCGTGCTCCAACTGCGAGGCCTTCCAGGCGCGGCGCATGCAGACGCGCTTCAAGAGCGCGCAGGGAAAGAACGAATTCGTGCATACGCTCAACGGTTCGGGTCTCGCGGTCGGCCGCACGCTCGTCGCGGTGCTCGAGAACTGCCAGCAGGCCGACGGCAGCATCACGATTCCCATCGCGCTGCGGCCCTATATGGGCGGGCTCGTCTCGCTGCGGAAATGAGCGCGACGGGCCGCTCCCACCGCGTGCTCATTTTGGCGCGCGCATCGCGCAGGGCGGTCCGGTGAGCCTCGCGCGCACGCTGCTCTCGGCGTTGGACGAAGCGCGCCTGACCGCGCTGCCTTCATCGGCCCATCCAACTTTCGATGTGGCGGCGGCCTTTGCGGTCGCCGACGAGTTGCGTCACCTGCGTGTGGCGCGCGGCGAGCGGCCGCTCGGCTACAAGATCGGCTTCACGAACCGCGGCATATGGCAGCGCTACGGCGTGCACGCGCCGATCTGGGGGCCGGTGTGGGACAGCACGGTGCAACGGCTGCCAGGAGGCACGGCGCAAATCTCGCTCTCCGGGCTGTGTCAGCCGAGGCTCGAGCCGGAAATCGTGTTCGGCTTTGCCCGCACGCCCAGCGCCGGCATGGACCTCGACGCTTTGCAAGGCTGCCTCGCGTGGGTCGCCCATGGCTTCGAGATCGTCCACACGCACTTCGACGGTTGGCGTTTCACGGCAGCCGACACGGTTGCCGATTTCGCGCTGCACGGCCGTTTGTTCATCGGGCCGACTGTGCCGGTGACGGACTGGCCGACGCTCGCCTCTGACCTCGCAGCGCTGGAGGTCGAACTCAGCCTGGACGGCGCGCAGAAGGAGCGCGGCGTCGGCACGATCGTTCTCGACGGCCCGCTCAATGCGCTGCGCCTCTGGGTCGACGCGATGGCGCGGGACACACCGTTCTGGAAGATCGCACCGGGTGACGTCGTCACCACCGGTACGATCACCGACGCCTGGCCGCTCACGCCCGGCCAGCGCTGGAGCACAACCCTGAGCAATGCGCGACTCACGCCGCTGACGCTACACACAATCGCCTGAACGGCCTGCACTACAATCCGCTCTCGATTTCGACCCACGCGAATCGAACCTGGAGAGGTGGCAGAGTGGTCGAATGTACCTGACTCGAAATCAGGCGTACGGTAACCCCGTACCGTGGGTTCGAATCCCACCCTCTCCGCCAAGAAACTAGCAAATACGGGCCTTCGCGGCCCGTTTTTTGCGTTTCATTCCCGGCTGCGATCAAGGCCGCAATGCGCGTCCGGGGGAAGTGCCGGTGGCGGCCGAAGCAATCGCCTCAGTGGCGCACCCAAGTGGCCACGGCGTACAGCAGCAGTGTGCTCGCGCCGATCGTCACCAGCATCGCCCACATCAAGCCCATGCGGCGCGCGGCGCGCCGGCGTTTCTTGCGCTCGTGCGACCAGGTGCTGTGCAATGCGCCGGCAGACGTCGAATAGGTGGTCGTCGAGAACTCGCTCGGACTGTCGTCCTTCGTCTCGTCATCCCACTTGTAACGTTGTCGGTCGTTGGCCATGTATCGGATTGTGACAAAACGGTGCCTGGCGCGCCAGCCCGCGAGTCGGGGGCGCAACGCGAGCCATCCCAGTGGCGACGGGACTTTTCGCACGACCTTCGCAAAACTTTACCGGTCTTGCGTCGGTGGTTCACCTCGCCGGCCGAGCATGTGCACATGGCCAATGGGGCCAAGACCTGAAGGAGTATGAGATGTCTGAAACGAATTCTGGAACCGAGATGTCGCCGCGCCGTGCACGAGGCGTGAGACGTGTCGTGATCGGCACGTTGGTCGCGCTGGCGGCCGGCGTCGGCGTTGCGGCCTGGGCCGATGGTCGCGGCGGTGGTTGCGGCGGTCGGGGCGGCCCTGGCATGGGCGACCACGCCATGATGTGGGGCAGCGGCCGGATGGCTGATCGCATGCTCGACGGCCTGAACGCGACCGAAGCGCAGCGCACGCAGATCAAGCAGATCACGCAGGCCGGCGCGGCTGAGATGAAGACTCAGTTCGAGGCCGGCCGTGCGCTGCGCGAGAAGGGCATGCAACTCATGACCGCGCCGACAATCGACGCTGCCGCTGTCGAGGCGTTGCGTCAACAGATGCTCGCGCAGCACGATCAGATGAGCAAGAACATGATGCAGACGATGGTCGCCGTCGCCAATGTGCTCACGCCCGAGCAGCGCGCCAAGTTCGCCGAGCGCATGAAGATGCGAGAAGACGAGCACCGCGAGCGCATGCAGCGGCGCCCGGGCGCGTCGAGCCCGAAGAGCTGATCCGATGGCGACCGCGCTGGCCGCTATGCTCGCGCCATACGCGCACCCGGCAGCTCCTTTGCTGTCGGGCGCGCAGTCATGGCTTCCTGTCCATCCGATGAACAACCGACTGCTGCTGATCGACGATGACGCGCGCTTGACGGCGATGCTCGGCGACTACCTGCGCGGCGCGGGCTTCGACGTGAGCGCGGCGCCGTCGCTCGCGCAAGGTCGCATGCGGCTCGCGACACAGGCCTTTGACGCGCTGGTGCTCGATCTGATGCTGCCCGACGGCGACGGGCTCGACCTCTGCCGCGAACTTCGCGCCGCGCCAGCCACGCGCCAGTTGCCGCTGCTGATGCTGACCGCGCGCGGCGAGCCGACCGACCGCATCGTCGGCCTCGAACTCGGCGCCGACGACTACCTGCCCAAACCCTTCGAGCCGCGCGAACTGCTGGCGCGCATCAAGGCACTGCTGCGACGCGCGCAACCCGGACCGGCGGACGCCGAAGTACTGCGTTTCGGGCGCCTCGAGATCGACCTCGGCGCGCGCTGCGCGCGCATCGACGGTCGCGAGTGCGAACTCACCGGGCATCAGTTCGATCTGCTCGTCGTCCTCGCGCAAAGCCCCGGCCGCGTGCTCTCGCGCGACCAGATCATGGATGCGCTCAAGGGCCACCCGATGGACGCCTTCGATCGCTCGATCGACGTTCACATATCGCGCATCCGCGCTGCGATCGAGGAGGACCCGAAAGCACCTCGTCGTGTTCTCACGGTGCGCGGCGCCGGCTACGTGTTCGCCCGCAAGCAGGACGGCGATACCTCCTCCTGACGCATGCGCACGCTGTACCTGCGCATCTACCTCACGGTAGTCGCCGTGCTGCTGGTGTTCGCGCTCGTCTCGGGCTTCCTGGTCCAGCGCGACATCGACACAGCGCGTGCCGAGGGTCAGTTGCTGTGGGCGGAACGGCTGATCGAGTGGGCCGAACTTGCGCAAGGTCATCTGCCGCCTGCGGGTGCATCGGCCGAAGAGCAGCGCGAGTCGCTCGAGACGCTCGCCGAACGCATGCACCTGCCGCTCGCGCTCGACGGCGCGAACGGCGAGCGCATTGCCGCGTCCGAGCGGTTCGACCGGCGCGAAGCGGACGCGCGCGAGGGGCATGGCCGGAGTCCGCGCATTGCCTCGTTGCCGCTGGCAGACGGGCGCACGCTGCGCGTGTTGCGGCCGGGTATGCGACGCCCAATGGGTCCTGACGGTCGCTTCGGGCCGCCGCCCGTGCCGCCTGGCTTGCTCGGCTGGCTGGGCTTTCCCGGCGCGGGGATCGTCGTGACACTTGCCGTGCTGTTCATCGCGATCTCGATCGGTGCCTATCCTGTCGTACGCCGGCTGACGCGCCGGCTCGAGTCGCTCAAGCTCGGTGTCGAAGCGTTCGGCGCCGGCGCGCTAGATCGTCGTGTCGCCGAGGACGGCAACGACGAGGTCGCCGCGGTCGGCGCGAGCTTCAACCGTGCGGCGTCGCGCATCGAGGCGCTCGTGCGCTCGCACCGCTCGCTGCTCGCCAATGCGAGCCACGAGTTGCGTTCGCCGCTGGCGCGCATGAAGATGGCGCTCGCGATGGTCGAGGACGCGCCCGCCGCGCAACGCGAGAACCTGCGCCGCGAGATCAACACGAACATCGCCGAGCTCGACGCGCTGGTCGAAGAGGTGCTGCTCGCGAGCCGGCTCGACGCCGCGCAGTCGCCCGAGCCGCAGGAGCGTGTCGACTTGCTTGCCATCGCAGTGGAGGAGGCGGCGCATGTCGGCGCGCAGGTCGAGGGCGAGGCGCTCGCGGTCCAGGGCGACGAGCGTTTGCTGCGCCGTGCGCTGCGCAACCTGCTCGAGAACGCACGCCGCTACGGCGGCGGCGATTTCGAGCTGCGTGTCGCTGCCGTGGGTACGCGCGCCGTCCTTCGCGTCTGCGACCGCGGCTCCGGTGTGCCCGACGCATCACGCGAGCGCATCTTCGAGCCCTTTTATCGGCTGCCGGGACACGCCGAACTGGCGGGCGGCGTCGGCCTGGGCCTCGCGCTCGTCAAGCAGATCGCCGAACGACACGGCGGCACCGTACGCTGCGAGGCGCGTGCGGGCGGCGGGAGCTGCTTCGTGCTCGATCTGCCGCGGGCTTGAGCACGCCGGGTCGCTCCCAAGTGTTCATCCCCGAAGGGCATCCTGTAAGCCTATGGCGCGAATTCCGCGGCCGCGGCGCTATGCTCGATCCTCGTCCTGACGGAGCAAATTTCGAATGACCACGAAGTCCTTCGATGTGGTGATCCTCGGCGCAACCGGATTCACCGGTCGCCAGGCGGTGCGCGCGATGCGGCGCCAGGGCGCAGGCGTGCGCTGGGCGATCGCCGGTCGCAATGTCGCGGCAATGCAGGCGCTCGTCGGCGAGGGCGCCAAGCGCGGATCTCCCAAGCCCGGCGTGTTGCTGGCCGACACCACCGACGCCGCGTCGCTCGCGACGCTCGCCGCGCAGACCAAGGTGCTGCTCAACCTCGCCGGGCCGTATGCGACGACCGGCGAGGCGGTCATCGAAGCCTGCATCGCCAACGGCACGCACTACTTCGACCTCAGCGGCGAGACCTTCTGGGTGCGCCAGATGATCGAGCGCCATCACGAGGCGGCGGAGAAGGCCGGGGTCCGGATCATTCCGAGCTGCGGTTACGAGGTGCTGCCGTTCGACATCGCGACGCTCTGGATCGCGCACGCGCTGCGCCAGCGTCACGGCCAGGCGTGCCGCGAGGTGAAGATCGTCGTCAGCTTCACTGGCAAGCGAATCAAGCGGCTGGCCGACGCCGCGAGCGGCGGCACTGTCGCCTCGCTGCGCGCGCTGCTCGAGCACGATCGCACCGACAGCGTACGCAACGTCGCCTGCCTGCTGCCGCCGGGGCGCGACGACGCGGCGATCGTCGCGCGGCGCAATGCAATCGCATGGACGCCGCACTACGACGTCGATGTCGCCGCCGTCACCGCCCCGACCGTGCCTGCGCCCTTCGTCAACCCGCCGATGGTGTTGCGCTCGTGGGCACTGTTCGACGACAAGACGCTGTTCACGACCGACTTCCGCTATCGCGAAGGCACCCACATGGGGGCGCTCGTCGCCGCGCCGCGGTTCATGCCGGCCGCGGCCATCGTGCCACTGCAATTCGCTGCGGCAGCGACACTCGCCGCGCCGCTCGCAGGCCTGGGCGCCACCGTGTCCGGGCCGCTTGCATTCCAGCGCCAGGCCTTGCGCGCGCTGATCGAACGCTTCGCGCCGCAACCCGGCGAAGGACCCAGCGAGGCCGCGCTCGACGGCATGGGCTACAGCTTCGACCTTTTCGCGACCGCGGCCGATGGTCAGCGGCTTCGTGGCTTGATGACTGCCGAGGGCCACCCCGGCTACCGATCGACGCCCGAGATGCTGATCGCGATGGCCAATGGCTTGGCGAAGGGGACGCTCGGGCACACGCCACACGTCGGCGTCGTCACGCCGGCAAGCGGCCTCGGGCTCGAAGCGGTGGAGGCCTTGCGCACCGCCGGCGTGCGCTTCAGCCTGGCGTAGCGGGGCGAGAGTCGCGCCGCGGCGGTCGCAACGCAGGCGTTCGCTCGGCGCGTTCCTCGCGACGCTTGACGCCGAGCACCCAGCCGAGCAGGCCGAGCAGCAGCAGCGCTGCCAACGTGATGCCGAGCGTGAACGCGGCCCAGTAGCCGGGTGCGCCGCGCAGCACGGCTGGCGAAAGTCCTGTCGTGTCGAATGCGAGCGCGTAGCCACCCGCCATGCCCACGCCCCACAGCGACGCAGCGTAGATCAGCATGGGCAGCGTTGCGATGTGGTACGCGCGCAGAACGAACGCGGCGATCGTCTGCGCCGCGTCGCCGAGGTGAAACAGCATCACCCAGGCGAGCAGCGGCAGTGCGGCGGCGAGGATCGCGCGGTCCTGCGTGTAGAGGCCGAGCAGCGACTCGCGCGCGAGGTAGGCGGCGCCGCCCATCAGCGTGGCAATGGCCAGGCCGAGCTCGATGCCGTGCCAGCCGAGGCGGCGGGCGTCGCGCCCGTCGTTCGCGCCGAGGCGCTGTGCAACGAGCGTGCCGGTGGCGTTGGAGAGCGCGAGCGGCATCATGAACATCAGCGAAACGAGGTTGAGCGCAAGCTGATGCCCGGCGACTGCGGTCGCGCCCAGACGCGAGATGAAGAACGACATGAAGGTGAATGCGGTGATTTCGATTCCGATCGACAGGCCCATCGGCACGCCGAGCCTGAGCAGCGCGCGCTGGTCGGCAGCAATCGGCTTGGAGAGCCGCGCCGAGCGCAGGCCGAACGGCGCGTAGAACGCGTCGTACCTGACGAGCAGCGCCGCACCGACACACTGAGACCACATCGCGATCGCAGTCGCGACGCCGCAACCGGCGACGCCGAGCGCAGGCATGCGCCACTCGCCGAGCGGTGTGGCCCACGCGAAGCCGTGGATCAGCAGCACCGTGAGCGGCACCTTGAGCGCCAGGCCACCGAGCTGCATCGCCATCACCGCCATGGGTCGCGAGACGGCGACCGAGAAGCCGCGAAATGCGGTGAAGATCAGCGCCGCGGGCAGGGCGATCGCGAGCGCGCTCAGATAGGCGCGCACCTTTTCGGCCACCGCGGGCTCGGCACGCGCGAGCGCGAGGAAAGGTTGCGGAAAGAGCAGCAGCGTGCAGCCGAACACCGAAAGCGCGAGTGCAAGCCAGATCGCCTGGTGAAGCTGTGCGCCGGCATCGGTCAGTCGCCGCGCGCCGAACAGTTGCCCCGCGATCGGCCCGATCGCGAGGACGGCACCCATCAGTCCGATGAAGACGCTCATGTACGTCGCCGCGCCTACCGCGAGCGCGGCGAGATCGAGCGCGCTGAAGCGCGCCACGAGCACGGTGTCGACCGTTGCGAAGGCGAGCACTGCGACCTGACCGACGAACACCGGCCACGCGAGCGGTGCGATGCGTCGCGCATCCTGCACGAACGACATGCGCGGATTGCGCTGCTGCGCCGCCGCCGCGACGAAGGCGTCATCGGCCATCGCGGTCAACGCTCGTGCTTGCGCGGGGCGATTCCCGATGCATCGGGGGCGTGCCGCCCATCACTCGCTTCGCGCGCACGCTCGGCATACCGGTTGAAGCGCCACGCCGTGCCCTGCAGCGTTATCCGGCGCCAGGTCTGGCGCTTCTCGACCGGCGTCATCACCGGCCAGTGCTGGACCTCGTCGAACGTGCGGCCGCAACCTTTGCAGATGTCGTCACCCTGGCTCGTCGAGCAGATCGCGATGCAAGGGGCGTCGGGCGTGCTCGCGTACCAGGCCAGCCAAGCCGCGAGTGCGTCGGCCGGCATCGCGTCCTCGTCGCGCTCGCTTGCATGTTCGATGGCCATCAGCGCATACACCTCTGCCAGTGCGCGCACCTCGGCGCAGGCGGTGACGCCGTCCGGCGAAGGCTTCTTCTCGCGCCACCAGTTGATGGCCGATTCGATGTCTGTGATGTGCAGCGTCGCCATGTCATGCTCTAGATCAAGGTAAGCATAGCGCCCCGCGTCGGACGCGCATGGCTGCGTGCGATAGTCGCAGCCATGGCATTTCTGGAGGGAGTCGGCAGGTGAAGCGCGGCACCTGGTTCATTGCCGCGGGTGCGATTCTCGCCGCGGCTGCGGCCGGCGTCGCCTGGCGCGAATGGCCCCTTGCAGTCGAAGTGGCCGCCGTCACGCGCGGCCCCGCGATCGAGGCGGTGTATGCGACTGGCGCCGTCGAGCCGAGCGTGATGCTGCCGGTCGCGCCGCGCAGCGGGGGGCGCCTCGCGGCGCTGCTGGTGGACGAAGGCGCGGCAGTAAAGAAGGGTCAGGTGCTGGCGCGCATGGAATCGCCCGACCTCGTGCACACGGTCGACGAGATGCAGGCGCGCGAACGTCTGGCGCAGGCGCAGTACCAGCGCACCCAGGATCTGGTGGCGCAGAAGTTCATGTCGCCGGCCGAACTAGACCGCACCCGCACCGAGCTCGACGCCGCGCAGGCGGCGTTGAAGCGCGCGCAGGCCCAGCTCGACTACAACCTGCTGGTTGCACCCGCAGCAGGGACGGTGCTGCGGCGCGACGGCGAGGTCGGCCAGTTCATCCCCGCTGGCCAGGCGGTGTTCACGCTTGCCTGCTGCGCACCGCTGCGCGTATCGGCCGAGGTCGACGAGGAGGACATCGTGCGTGTCGCGGTCGGCCAGAAGGTCGTCCTTCGTGGCGACGCGCTGGCGGATCGCGTTTTCGATGGCACGGTCGCCGAGATCACGCCCAAGGGCGACCCGGTGGCGCGAAGCTACCGCGTGCGCATCGCGTTTGCCGACCCGGCCGGTGTCCAGGCCGCGGGCGTGCGCACCGGCATGACGATGGATGCCAACATCGTCATCTCGCGTCGCGAAGCTGCCTTGCTCGTGCCGATCCGCGCGCTGCACGGCGACAAGATCTGGGTGGTCGAGGGCGGCGTGCTCCACGCGCGAACGGTCAGGCGCGGGTTCGTGGGCACCGATCGCACCGAGATAACGTCCGGCCTTGCCGAAGGCGACAGCATCGTCGTCTCAGGCGTCGAGGGCGCGCGCGAAGGCCGGCGCGCACACGCGGCGCCAGCCTCCGCCGCGGTGCGCTGACGGGGCCATCGTGGCATCCGTCACGTTTGAAATCGCGGTCGCGCACCTGACGAGCCGCAAGCGCCAGACACTCGTTTCGCTCACCGGCGTCGTGCTCGGCGTTGCATTCTTTCTCGCCGTATCGGCGCTGATGCGTGGATCGGAGAAAGACTTCATCAAGCGTCTCGTCGACAACAGCCCGCACATCACCGTCTACGACGAATACCGCCGGGGGCGCGAGCAGCCGGCCGCGCTGCGCTGGCCCGAGGCGGCGGTCGAGTTGCGCAACGTCCGCCCGCAGCGCGAAACGCGCGGCATCCGTGGCTGGACCCAGCGCCTGGCGGCGATCGAGGCGCTGCCAGGCCTGCGCGCGGCGCCGGTGCTGGCAGGCTCGGCGGTACTCACCTTTGCCGGCCGTCAGCAGGGCGTGTCACTCTCGGGCGTCCTGCCCGACAAGATGAAGCACGTGTCGACCATCGAGGAGAAGATGACGCACGGCTCGCTCGACGCGCTGGCGGCGAACGCCAACGGCGTCATCGTCGGCCAGGGGCTGATCGACAAGTTCAGCCTCCACATGGGCAGCACGCTTTCGGTGCTCGGCGACGACGGCCAGAGCCGCGCATTGCGCGTGGTCGGCATCTTCCGCACCGGCAACGCCGCCTACGACGAGGGCCAGGCCTTCGTGCTGCTCAAGCGCGCGCAGGCTTTGCTCGGGCGCGAGAACCGCATCAACCGCATCATCATCCAGATGGACGACCCGTATGCCGCGCAAGAGGCGGCGCGGACGATCGAAGCCGCGGTGGGCTACAAGTCGGTGTCGTGGATCGAGGCGTCTGAGGACATCCTGAGCCTGCTGCTGGTGCGCAACCTCATCATGTACAGCGTCGTCGGCGCGATCCTCGTCGTCGCCGCCTTCGGCATCTACAACACGATCTCGACGATCGTGATGGAGAAGACGCGCGACATCGCGATCATGAAGTCGATGGGTTTTCGCGCGCGCGACGTGCGCCGCGTGTTCCTGATCGAAGGCCTGATCGTCGGCATGTTGGGCAGCACCTTCGGCGTGCTCGTCGGCATCGGCATGATGGCCTTGCTCGGGCAGGTCGAGATCCGGCCGCCCGGCGTCGTCGAGATCGTGCACCTGCCGATCTGGTGGGGCGTCGACCAGTACGCATTGGCCGCCGCGTTCGCGATGCTGTCGTGCGTCGTCGCCTCCTACCTGCCCGCGCGGCGGGCAGGGATGGTGCACCCGGTGGACATCCTGCGGGGCGCCGCATGAGCCGCGAAAGAGGCGCCCCGCGCAGCGGAGATAGAAGCGAGAGGCGGCGGGGCGCCGACGCGCGGAGGAACGCGCGGCTCGGCGGTGAGGGAGGCGCCGCATGGCCGAAGTGATCCGCGCCGAAGGCGTCACGCGTGTCCTCGAAGGCGAGGTGCCCGTCACGCTCGTGCGGGACGTGAACCTGCAGATCGGGCGCGGCGAATTCGTCGTCATCATGGGGCCGTCGGGTTCGGGCAAGTCGTCGCTGCTGTACCTGCTCGGACTGCTCGACGTGCCGACCACCGGCCGCATCGCGATCGACGGCGAGGACACGAGCGCGTTCGACGACGACCGGCTCACCGCGCTGCGCCTGGCCAAGCTCGGCTACGTGTTCCAGTTCCACTTCCTGCTCGCCGAGTTCAGCGCGCTCGACAACGTGCTGCTGCCGATGCGCAAGCTGGGCCGCCTCGACGAAGGGCCGGCGAAGGCGCGCGCGCAGGAGCTGCTTGGGCGCCTTGGCATGGACGACCAACAGCACAAGCGTCCAAGCCAGCTCTCCGGCGGCCAGCGCCAGCGCGTCGCGATCGCTCGCGCCCTCGCCAATGACCCGCTCGTGATACTGGCCGACGAACCGACCGGCAACCTCGACTCCGCATCGAGTGCGAACGTGCGCGACATCCTGCGCGCGCTGACGCGCGACATGGGCAAGACCGTGGTCGCCGTCACGCACGACAGCAACTTCGCCTCCGTCGCGGACCGCCGCATCGGCATCGTCGACGGGCACATCGACATGGCGTGGCGGCCGGCGGCGGGCTGAAGCCCGCAGGCTGGCGCTGGCGATCTGGGGATGGGCCAGCGCCAGAGCCCACCGGAGAATGGTCTCATCCAGAGCCGCACAAGGATTCATCATGCGAACCCGCAGAACCAAGGATGGATTGACCGTACGCGCGATCGCCGGCTCGCACGTCGTGCTGCTCGGCATGAGCATGCCGCGCGAGGATTGCGACGGCCATATGGGCTTCGCGATCCACCGCACCGACTACATCGGCGAAGAGGGGCGCTGGATGAGAGGCATCAAGACCTTCGAGGCGACCGATCCCGGCTTCGTGGCGGGTTCGACGTACTCGACGCGCGCGCATCCGGTGCAGGGCTTCACATGGTCGGACTATTCAGCCAGGCCGGGCCGGCGCTACAAGTACCGTGTGCTTGCGTTGAAGGGAACGCCGCAGGACCTGCAGCCGTTCAGGGAGGTCGAGGTGAGCGTCACGACCGAGTCGGAGGAGGGCGGCGACAACGACGTGTTCTTCAACCGCGGCGCTGCCGCGTCGCAGGAATACGCACGGCGATTCGGCAATGTGCAGCCCGACGAAGGGAACCCGGGTGATGGTCGCTGGGCATGGCTGTCGCGCGGTGCGGCCGAAGCGATCGAGGCCTTCATCGGGCGGGCCAGTGGGCCGGGCTTCGCGCTGCGCGTCTCGGCCTATGAATTTCGCTTGAAGTCGGTTGCCGATGCGCTGAAGAGCGCGCACAAGCGCGGCGCGAACGTGAGAATCATCTACGACGCGAACCCGAACAAGCCGGATGCGAAGGGCGTTGTGTTTCCCGCGCGATGCGAACCGCGCGACGGCGAAGGCGTCGGGCATCAAGTCGCTGTGCATCGAGCGGCTCACCGATCCGAGCGTCAAGTATCCGCCGATCTCGCACCACAAGTTCATCGTGCTGTTGCAAGACGACGAGCCACTGGCGGTGCTGACGGGCTCGACCAATTTCTCGCTCGGCGGCGTCTACGGCCAGTCCAATGTCGTCCATGTGGTCGAGCAGCCTCCGGTGGCGGCGGCCTACATGCAATGCTGGACGCTGATGTCGGCCAAGCCCGGTCACGATGCGTTGCGCGGTGCGCTCTCGGCGTTGAACAAAATCCCACCGGCGGCGCCGCCCAAGGGGATCGGTGTGATCCTCAGCCCGCAGCGGACGCTCGCCGCGCTCGACTGGTATGCCGATCGCGCGAAACAGGCGAAGGATGCCTTGTTCATGACCTTCGCGTTCGGCATGAGCGCGCGCTTCCAGGCCTCGTACCGCGACGGTCGGGCGCCGCTGCGCTACGCGCTGCTCGACAAGCTGCTCGCGTCGGGCGTGCCGGCGGCGAAGCGCGCCGCGGCGGAGGCCGAGATGCTCGCGTTGCGCAAGCAGGTCGAAAACCGCTTCACGGTCGGCAACCTGCTCGCGACCAACAAGTTCGACCGCTGGGTGCGCGAAGTGCTGCCGGGCCTGAACACGCACGTGCGCTTCATCCACACCAAGATCGCGATCATCGACCCGCTCGGGCGCGACCCGGTTGTCATCAGCGGCTCGGCCAACTTCAGCGAATCATCGACCACCGAGAACGACGAGAACATGCTCGTCATTCGCGGCAACCGACGCGTCGCCGACATCTATCTTGGCGAGTACATGCGGCTGTGGAGCCACTACGCGTTTCGCGAATGGGCGGCGGCGCAGGACAACCCCGCGGACACGAAGTTCAAGTTCCTCGACGTGGACAACACCTGGTGGCGCAGCTACTTCGGCAACTCCGCGCGCAGCCGGCAGCGGGCGTACTTCAGCGGGATGGATTGAGTGCGGGGGCCGTCTGCGGCAGCTTGAGCGTGCCGCTGCGCGCGAAGCGCACGCTGCCAAATCCGCCGCCGGCGAGCTTGCCGCTCACCGCATACGGGATTTCGCCGCGCGCCTGGACGTCGCTCAGGCCGACCAGCAGGCGCGCGGCACTGAACGCTGAGACCGAGACCGGCACCGTGACGATCGTCTCGCCAAAGCGAGGCACGGTGCCCTTCTGGTCGCTCACGCCGGTTGCGACGTTCTTGCCATCGAGTTCGAGGTCGACCGCGACGCCATCGAAGTCGATGCTCGCGTCGTTCGGGTTCTGCACCCGCAGCTTGACGGCAAAGCGAAGCTCGAGCCCCTCGCCCGGCAAGGGATCGACGCCGACGACGTTCACGCGCAAGCCATCGCTCACCGTCGCACAGGCGCCGAGCAGGGCGAACAGCATTGCGCCGGCGAGCCAGGCGAGCCAGTGGCGCACGCTGTTCGCGGCAGGGGATAGGGTCGTCATTTCTGCGTACTCCGGTTCAGATCACACGCCTCAGGCCCAAACCCGCTGCAACCAGCGATCGAGCGCCTGTACTTCTTCCATGCACACCGAGTGCTCCATAGGATAGTCGTGCCATTGCACATCGTGACCGAGCGCGATCAGCGCATCGCGCGACGCCATGCCGCCCGCGATCGGGACGACGCCGTCGCTGCGGCCGTGGGCGAGGAAGATCGGCAGGTCGCGGTTCGCACCATCGCGCTCGACGGCCGTCGTCTGCGCGAGCGGCAGATAGCCCGACATGCCGGCGAGTCCGGCGAGTCGATCCGGATAGCGCAGCCCGGCGAGAAGCGTGATCGCGCAGCCCTGCGAAAAGCCGGCGAGCACGATGCGCCGTGCCGGTATGCCGCGCGCCACTTCGCGCGCGATCAGCGCGTGCACGTCGCGTACCGATGCGCGCAGCCCGGCCTCGTCCTCGCGCTGCCGCAGATCGGCGCCGAGGATGTCGTACCAGGCGCGCATTCGCATGCCGCCGTTGATCGTCACCGGACGCTCGGGCGCACGCGGCATGATGCAGCGCACCGGCCCGTGGCTGCGCAGGTCGAGTGCGTCGCACATCGGGATGAAGTCGGTGCCGTCGGCGCCCAGGCCATGCAGGATGATGAGCGCCGCTCGTGCTTCGGCGGCAGGGTTGAGTTCGATCGTGGCAAGCGTCATGGCAGAGGACTTTCGGTGGGTTGTTGCACGGCTCGCAGTTGTGCGGCAAGTGTCTTGCACCGCCGTTCGAGCCCATCCATCGTGCAGTCGGTGTCGAAGCGGACCGCCGTTTCCTCCGCCGCGGTCGGCTCGCGCAAGCGCAACTGCAGGTCGAGCACGCGTTCGTCGGCGTCGGACGCATCTTGCGCTTCGCACATTCGGCGCGCGATGCGTTCGCGCAGCAACGGTTCGGGGGCGTGGCATTCGAGGAGCGTGAATGGCGCGTCGCATGCTTCGGCGAGACGGCGCAATGCATCGCGCTCGCTTCGTCGCAACGCGACGGCATCGACGACGGTGGAGACACCCCCGTGCAGCAGGTCGCGCGCGAGCTCGCCGAGCCGTGCGTAGGTTCGTTCGGTCGTCTCGGTACTGTAGAGCGTGGCCAACTCCGCCGGCGCAGGGCGCGTGGTGGCCGCGAGCCCGAAGAGACGCTTGCGCTCGACGTCGGATCGCACGCGCACCGCGCCGAGGTGCTGCGCCAGAGACTGCGCCACCGTGCTTTTGCCCGAGCCCGACACGCCACAGGTCAGCACGAGGAGCGGCCGCGGCGCGGCAGCGGACTTCGCAAGAGATTCGGCCAGCGCGAGATTGCGCTCGATCTCGTCGAGCACGGCGTTCGACGCCCCGGCCTCAAGTTGCTCGGCCCGCATCAACGCGACGCGCGCGCGCACCGACGCCCGATAGACCGCGAAGAAGCGCAACAACGCCAGCCCGGCATAGTCTCCGCTGTGCTCGGCGTAGCCGCTCGCGAAGCGCCAGGCGAGCGCGGGCAGGCCGTGGCCGAGCAGGTCCATGAAGGTGAACGCGATGTCGTTCACGACATCGATCCGACGCAGCTCGGCGTCGAACTCGATACCGTCGAAGGGCAGCGGCACGCCATCGATCAACACGATGTTGCGCAGATGCAGGTCGCCGTGGCATTCGCGCACGAAGCCGTGGAGTTCGCGTTGGCACATCAGCGGCGCGAGACGCGTCCATTCGCGATCCGTCCAGCGCCGCAGGGCCGCGATCCGCTCGGCCTGCGCGGGAGAGGCTGCGCCCGCACGCAGGGCGTCGAGGTTCGCAAGCGCCCACGCGCGCACCGCGGCAGCATGGCCGCGGTCATGGCCGGGCAGCGGCGGCGCCGGTGGCAGGGTGGCGTGAAAGGCCGCGACGCGCTCGGCGAGCGCATCGATATGCGCGGCCACCAGCGTTCCGGCCCGTGCCATCGCGTCCAGCAAGTGGGTCTGGTCGAAACGGCGCATGCGCAGCACCCAGTCGATCGCGCGCGGCGCCTCGGCATGTGCGCCGATGCGCGGCGCGTCGGGCGTGCCTACGACCGGCAGCACGTCGACGTAAAGCTGCGGCGCGGTGCGGCTGTTGAGACGGAGTTCCTCAAGGCAGTCGGCGCGTCGCAGCGCCGGCGTCGAGAAGTCGAGGAAGTCGAGCTTGAGGGGCTTTCGAAGCTTGTAGACGTAGGCACCCGCGAGCACCACGCTGGAGATATGGGTCTCGATCAACTCACGTTCTGCAGGCGGCGCCGCGAGCGCGTCACCGCGGAGGAGCGAGCGCACGAGCAGCGCATGACGCGCAAGGGCTGTTTCGTTGCTCACCGACTCAATAGTTCAGGCCCATCGCCTCGCGCACGTCCTTCATCGTCTGGCGCGCGACGATGCGCGCGCGCTCGGTGCCCATCTCGACGATCCAGTGCACCTGCTTCGGATTGGCCAAGTACTGTTCCGCGCGCTCGCGCCACGGCTGTTGCTCCTTGACGATCGCGTCGATCACCGGCTGCTTGCACTCCAGGCAGCCGATGCCCGCCGTGGTGCAACCCTTCACGACCCAGTCGCGCGTCGGCGCGTCGCTGTAGACCTTGTGGAAGTCCCACACCGGGCACTTCTCGGGGTTGCCGGGGTCGCTGCGGCGCACGCGCGCAGGGTCGGTCGTCATGCCGCGCACCTTCTTCGCGACGACCTCGGGCTCGTCGCGCATCAGGATCGTGTTGCCGACACTCTTGCTCATCTTGCCGCCGTCGAGGCCAGGCAAGGTCGTGACCTCGGTGTGCAGGGCCTGCGGCTCGACGAGGATCGTGCGGCCGGCACCGCGCAGGTGGCCCAGCAGCAGTTCACTGTCCGCGTCGTTCCAGCCGGCAATCGACGTCGCCGACTTCTTGATCATCGCCTCGCCCTTGGCGAGTGCTTCTGCGGCGCCGGTCTCGCCGAAGGCCTTGCGCTGCTTCTCCAGATAGCGCGCGTCGTCCTTCGCGAGCTTGCCGATCGCAGCCGCCGTCTGCGCTTCGTAGGCTGCGCCGCGCCCGTAAAGGTGATTGAAGCGCCGCGCCACTTCGCGCGTCAGCTCGACGTGCGCGCTCTGATCACCTCCCACCGGCACGTAGCTCGCCTTGTAGATCAGGATATCGGCCGCCTGCAGCAGCGGGTAGCCGAGGAAGCCGTAGGTCGCGAGGTCGCGGTCCTTCAACTTCTCCATCTGGTCCTTGTAGGTCGGCACCCGCTCCAGCCAGCCGAGCGGCGTGCCCATCGCGAGCAGCGTGAAGAGTTCGGCGTGCTCGGGCAACCGGCTCTGGATGAAGATCGTGCATTGCTCGGGATCGAGCCCGGCGGCGATCCAGTCGATCACCATGTCGTAGACCGACTTCTCGATCACCTCGCGCTCGTCGTAGTGCGTGGTCAGCGCATGCCAATCGGCGACGAAATAGAAGCACTCGTAGTCAGCCTGCAGCCGCACCCAGTTTTTCAGCGCACCGTGAAAGTGCCCGAGGTGCAATGCGCCGGTGGGGCGCATGCCGGAGAGGACGCGTGGCTTCATGAAAGGCTTCGGGACAAGGAGGATCGAGCGATTCTAGGCGGCGAGGTGCAGGGCGAGGGTGGAGCGGGATGGAGGGCTACACTGCGCGCCGATGAAGCGCATCGTGATCCTGATCTCGGGCCGCGGCTCGAACATGCGCGCCGTCGTCGAAGCCTGTGCGTTCGAGCGCTGGGACGCGCAAATCGTGGCTGTTGTCAGCAACCGGGCGGATGCCGCTGGCCTCGAGTACGCCAACGCGCGCGGCATCGCGACCGCCGTCGTCGATCACCGCGGACACGCGAACCGAGAGGCCTTCGACGCTGCGCTCGCCGACATTGTCGGTGGGCACGCGCCCGATCTTGTTTTGCTCGCAGGCTTCATGCGCATCCTCACGCCGGTGTTCGTGTCGCGCTTCGAGGGACGGATGCTCAACATCCACCCGTCGCTGCTGCCGGTGTTCACCGGCCTGCACACGCACCGTCGCGCGATCGAGGCGGGCTGCAAGGTTGCCGGCGCGACGGTGCACTTTGTCACCACCGAACTCGACCACGGGCCGATCGTCGCGCAGGCCGTCGTACCGGTGCTCGCCGGAGACACCGAGGACACGCTTTCCGCGCGCGTGCTGGAGCAGGAGCACCGACTCTATCCGCTTGCAGTGCGCTGGTTCGTGCAGGACGCGTTGCGCGTTGAGCGCGGCGTCGTCACCCACCGGGACGGCGCGCCGCAGCTTCTGTCGTAGCGGAGGTGCGGGCGTCGGGTGGGGTCGCGCGGGCCTACAAGAGCCCGGCCACCATGTTGATCGCGAGCGCGAGGACGAAGGTGTTGAAGCCGAACGACAAGACCGCATGCAGGATCACGAAACGCCGCATTGCGCGCGTCGTCACCGTGGTGTCTGAAGTCTGCGCGGTGGCGGCGATCGTGACCGCGAAGTAGAGGAACTCGGTGTAGTTCGGCGTTGCCGGCACGGTCTGGTCCGACGGTGGTTGCGGGAAGCTCAGGCCGCCGGCAGGATCGCTGAAATAGCGGCTTGCGTAGCTGAGCGCGAACTCGGTGGGCAGCAGCAGCCAGGTGCCGACGAGCGTCGTCAGCGCGAGTGCGATCGACTGCCAGCCGAGCGAGGATTGCCCTGCTTTCGCCGCGGCAATCTCGATCACCACCGCGACCAGGCTCGCCAGCGTGCCAACGATCGCGATCGCAAGCACGACGCCGGCGCCATCGGCCTGCGCGGCGGCGACGCGGCGAAGGTGGCCGTGGTCCAGCCGCGACATGTTGATCCAGACGAGCACCAGATAGAGCCAGACCGCGGCGTTCCAGCCGAGCAGCGAACGTTGCACCGGTGTCAGCGTGCCGGGCAACACGGCGCCGAGCAGGACGCCGACTGCGATCGACGCGATCAGCCGCGGGCGGGCCTGGAGTTGTCTGAGCACCGTGCTCATGGCGCGGAAGCGACCGCCACGCACCTGACGGCCCGAAGGAACATTGCCCAGATCGCCGCCATGCGCCAAGGATAATCCGCCGATGCACCCGAACGCGCTGCTCGAACATGCGACCGAACTCCTGCACCACGTGCTGCGGTTCGAGGCGCCGGCCGATGGCGTGTTGTCCGATTTCTTCCGCCGCCACCGTGAACTCGGCACACGTGAGCGACACACGCTCGCAGAAGTTGCCTACGCCGTGCTGCGCAGGCGGCCGCTGTTGCAGCACCTGGCGCAATCGGGCAAGGGCGAAATCGAGCGCCGGCTTGCGCTGCTGGCTTGGCAGGGCAACGCTGCGTTCCTGCGTGCCGCGCTGACACCGCAGGAAGTTGAATGGCTCGAGCAGGTCGAGAAGGTCGACATCTCGTCGCTCCCCGAAAAGTTGCGCCACAACCTGCCGGACTGGCTTGCACAGGCCTTGCAGGCCGAACTTGGTAGCGACTTCTGGCCTCTGGTCGAAGCGCTCGATCAGCCCGCGAGCCTCGATGTGCGCGTTAACGTCGCGAAGGCGTCGCGTGAGGCGGTACTGGCGGCGCTGACGGCGCAGGGAGTTGCGGCCCAGGCCACGCCCTATTCGCCGGTTGGCATCCGGCTCGAAGGAAAACCGGCGCTGCACAGGATTGACATCTTTTTGCGCGGCGAGATCGAGGTGCAGGACGAAGGCAGCCAGCTGATCGCGCTGCTCACCGGTGCAAAGCGCGGCGAGATGGTGGCCGACTTCTGCGCCGGCGGCGGCGGCAAGACGCTCGCGCTCGGCGCCGCGATGCGCAACACCGGTCGCCTGTATGCGTTCGATGTCTCGGGCCATCGGCTCGCGGGCCTGAAGCCGCGGCTGGCGCGCAGCGGGTTGTCCAATGTCTATCCGGTGCAGATTGCCCATGAGCGCGACGAACGCATCAAGCGCCTGGCTGGCAAGATCGACCGCGTGCTCGTCGATGCGCCCTGCTCGGGCCTGGGCACGCTGCGCAGAAGCCCCGACCTGAAATGGCGCCAGACGCCGCAGACCGTCGAGTCGTTCGCTCCGCGCCAGGCGGCAATCCTCGCTGGCGCAGCGCGGCTGGCGAAGTCGGGCGGGCGCCTCGTCTACGCGACCTGCAGCCTGCTGCGTGCCGAGAACGAGGCGATCGCCGATGCCTTCACCGCCGAGCATGCCGACAGGTTTCGCGTGCTGCCGGCGGTCGAGGCACTGCGGCGCGCGCAAGTGGGCGATGCCGACGCGCTGGTCGACGGGCCCTACCTGCGCCTGTGGCCGCACCGGCACGGCACCGATGGATTTTTCGCCGCGGTATGGGAACGAATTTGAGGGCAGAAAGACCTGCTGCAGCAAGCCACCGGACGAAAGGCGCCCTTGTCAGAGGATTGGCGGCCCAAAGCGGCCAATTCCGGCGAGTTGCGGCGGTGGAACGAAGGCAACGCAGTCAATGTGACCCGCAAGCGTCACTTACAATAGCTGGTTGTCCGCGAGTGGCGGACTGAAGGCAATCGATGAACGAACTCATGACGATGTGGGACGCTGTGGTCGACTGGGCCGCCAACGGGCTCGTGCAGACGAGCTGGTGGCAACTCGTGCTGCTCACGCTCGTGCTGACGCACATCACGATCGCGTCAGTGACGATCTTCCTGCACCGCGCGCAGGCCCATCGCGCGCTCGAACTGCACGCGATCCCGGCGCACTTCTTCCGGTTCTGGCTGTGGCTCACGACCGGCATGGTGACCAAGGAGTGGGTCTCCATCCACCGCAAGCACCACGCCAAGTGCGAGACGATCGACGACCCGCACAGCCCCGTCGCGCATGGCATCAAGACCGTGCTGTTGACCGGTAGCGAGCTCTACCGCGTCGAGTCGAGGAACACCGAAACGCTTGCCAAGTTCGGCCAGGGCACGCCTGACGACTGGATCGAGCGCAATCTCTACACACGCCACTCCGTGCTCGGCGTGTCGCTGATGCTCGTCATCGATTTGCTGCTGTTCGGGGCGATCGGCGCCACCGTGTGGGCGGTGCAGATGCTTTGGATTCCGATCACGGCAGCGGGCATCATCAACGGCCTCGGCCACTGGTGGGGCTATCGCAACTTCGAGGCACCGGACGCGTCGACCAACGTCTCGCCGTGGGGCATCTTCATCGGCGGCGAGGAACTGCACAACAACCATCACACCTACCCGACCTCGGCCAAGCTGTCGGTGAAACCCTACGAGTTCGACATCGGCTGGGGCTACATCCGCGGGCTTGAAATGCTTGGCCTTGCCAAGGTTCGCAAGACGCCGCCGCAACTGAAGCTCGGTGCGATCCAGCCGGTTGCCGACTCGAAGACGCTTGAGGCGCTGATCGCGCACCGCTACGAAGTGATGGCGGGCTACGCTGCCGGGTTGAAGGCTGCCTGCGGCCGCGAAGTCGAGCGGCTCAAGGCAGCCGGCACGACGAGCGGCGCCAAGCTCGCAGACATGCGCCTCGCGCGCCGTTGGCTGCATCGCGACGAGGACAAGATCCCGCCCGAGGTGAAGGCGCAGGTCGCGCAGGTGGCGGAGCATCACGTCGAGCTCGGCAAGCTCGTCGCGATGCGTGAGGAGTTGCGCTCGATGTGGACACGCACCAACGTGTCGGCCGAGCAGCTCGTCGCCGATCTGCAGGCGTGGTGCCACAAAGCCGAGCAAAGCGGCATCGTCGCGCTGCAGGAGTTCTCGATGCGGCTGCGCGCTGCCCGGGTCTGATCGCGGTTCCAAGAGACTCGAAACGAGGGCGCCCTGCGGGGCGCCTTTTTCGTGCCCCGACAGGTGGCGCTGGGGGACCAGACGGCGGGGCGCTTACGATTGCGGTTGTCTCGCGGGTCCCCAGGCAGCAAAGGCAACACGATGGCATTGATTCAGTACCTCACCCACATCCACATCGAGTTCGGCGCGCGCACGCTGCTCGGGTCCGAGTGCGAGCGCGTCGGCATCACGAGGCCGCTCATCGTCACCGATGCCGGCGTCAGGGCTGCAGGCGTGCTCGCGCTGGTGCTGGACGCACTGCCGGCGTCGATGAAGCCACCGGTGTTCGACGCCACACCCTCCAATCCGACCGAGGCGGCGGTGCGCGCAGCGACGCAACTTTTCGAGGCCAATGCTTGCGACGGATTGATCGCGGTCGGCGGCGGCTCGTCGATCGACTGTGCCAAGGGCGTTGCGATTGCCGCGCGACATGCAGGGATGCTCGCGAGCTACGCGACGATCGAGGGCGGCAGCCCGAAGATCACTGACGCCGCCGTGCCGCTGATTGCGGTGCCGACGACCGCGGGCACCGGCAGCGAGGTGGCGCGCGGAGCGATCGTGATCGTCGATGACGGCCGCAAGCTCGGCTTCCATTCATGGCACCTGATGCCCCGCGCCGCCATCTGCGATCCCGAACTCACGCTCGGCCTGCCGCCCAAGCTCACCGCGGCGACCGGCATGGACGCGATCGCGCACTGCATGGAAACCTTCATGGCGCCGCCCTTCAATCCACCGGCCGACGGCATCGCACTCGACGGCCTGGCACGCGGCTGGGCCAATATCGAGCGCGCGACCCGCGACGGCAGCGACCGTGATGCTCGGCTCCAGATGATGAGTACCTCCGTGCAAGGTGCGCTCGCGTTCCAGAAGGGGCTGGGTTGCGTCCATTCGCTCAGCCACTCGCTCGGCGGTGTCGACCCGCGTCTGCACCACGGCACGCTGAACGCCGTCTTCCTGCCGGCCGTGATCCGCTTCAACGCCGAGGCGGATTCGATGAAGAAGGAACGCCGGCTCGAGCGCATGGCGGTGGCAATGGGACTGGCGAGCGGTGATGACGTCGCACCCGCCGTCGCCGACATGACCGCACGACTCGCGTTGCCGACCGGCCTCGCGGCGATGGGTGTGCAGCGCGATGCGTTCGATCGCATCATCGCCGGAGCGCTCGCCGACCACTGCCACAAGACGAATCCGCGCCTGGCAAGCGCGGAGGACTACCGCGCGATGCTGGGTGAGTCGATGCCAGGGTAGTCGACGCGCGCCGAGCAGGGCGCGTGCGCACCCGACCCCTACAATCCGCGCCTTTCGCCGGAATTCGCGCATGTTCAGGAACGCCCTCGTCTATCGCATCGTCCATTGGGATCCACCTGGGCTTGCCGAACTTTGCGAGCGACTCGAGGCTGAGCGTTTCGTGGAATGCGGCGCGACGCAGACTGCATCGGCCGGGTGGATCGAGCCGCGCGGCGAGCGCCACGCTGCGCTCGCCGAGGCCTTCGCCGGGCAACTTCTCCTGAAGCTGTGCAGCGAGACGAAGGCCGTGCCCGCCGGCGTCGTGAAGAGTCTGCTCGGCGAGCGGCTTGATGCAGTCGAGCGCCAGGACGGCCGGCGTCCGAAGGGCCGCCGTGCGCGCGAGATGAAGGAGGACCTCGTCCACGAACTGCTGCCGCGTGCATTCGCCAAGCGCAGGACGACGCTGATCTGGATCGACCCCGGCGCGAAGCGCGTCGTGATCGACAGCGCGAGCGCGAAGCACGCCGATGCGATCCTGACGCAGCTCATCCCGGCTCTCGGCGGCGGGCTGCGCCTGGCGCCGCTGCACACCGCGCTTGCGCCCGCGACAGCGATGGCACTTTGGCTCCGCGATCGCGAGGCGCCCGCCGGCTTCACTCTGGATCGCGATTGCGAGCTCAAGCACCCCGACAAGGACAAGCCGAGCGTGCGCTACGCGCGCCACACGCTCGACATCGAAGAGATCGGCGCGCACATCGCGCAGGGCAAGCTGCCGACGCAGCTCGCGCTGACCTTCGACGGTCGCATCTCGTTCGTGCTGACCGAAACGCTCGCGCTCAAACGCATCCGGCTTTCCGATGTGTTGACTGAGTCGTCGGCCGCCGAGGGTGAGGATGGCTTCGACGGCGATGTCGCGCTCACGACGGGTGAGCTCGGGCGGCTGCTCCCTGCGCTGCTCGACGCCCTCGGCGGCGAAGCCGATGCGGCAAACGACGGCGCTGCGCCGATGCAAGCGCGCGCTGCCTGAAGTGAAGCCGCCCCCGCGCTCGCCTACCTCACTGCTGCCACGGCCGCGGGTGGGACAGTTGGAGGCCCTTAGGGCGCGTCAATGGTTTCGGGTGGCCGGGCGCCGCTGAAATCTTGCGCGAACTCTCGACAATCCGCGAAAGGCTGCGCGGCCTTGGCGCCGCGCCGTCCCACGAGGCGCGCGTGCTGCGCCTGTGGCTGCACGCCCAAGCGCAGGACGGCGGTCGCCGCCGCGTCGAGACATTCATGCCGCGCCTGCTGCGCGACGCGCTGCCCGCCTTGACGGCGGAGCTTGCCGGCCTCGCGCGGTTGCGCTCGCGCCACCCGGCGCAAGATGGGTCGGAGCGCCTGCTCGTTGAGCTCGACGACAGCCAGACGATCGAGAGCGTGCTGCTGCCCAGGGGTGGCCTGTGCGTGTCGACGCAGGTGGGCTGCGCGGTGGGTTGCGTGTTCTGCATGACAGGGCAGGGCGGCCTTGCGCGCCAGCTCGGCAGCTCCGAAATCGCGGCCCAGGTCGCGCTCGCGCGCAGCCTGCGCGCGGTACGCAAGGTCGTCTTCATGGGCATGGGGGAGCCGGCGCACAACCTCGACGCGGTGCTCGAGGCGATCGCGCTGCTCGGCACGGCGGGCGGCATCGGCCACAAGGAGCTCGTCTTCTCGACCGTGGGCGATGGGCGCGCTTTCGAGCGGCTGCTCGCGCTCGGTGCGGGCGAGGTGCGCCCCGCGCTTGCGATCTCGCTGCATTCGACGCGTGCGGCACTGCGCGCCGAACTGCTGCCGCGCGCACCGCGTATCGCGCCGCAGGAACTGGCGGCGTTCGGCGAACGCTATGCGCGCGCAACCGGCTATCCGGTGCAGTTCCAGTGGACGCTGATCGAGGGCGTGAACGACAGCGACGACGAGATCGAAGGCATTGCCACTCTGCTTGCGGGCAGGCGCGCGATGATGAACCTGATCCCGTACAACACGGTCAACGGCCTCTCACTGCGCCGCCCATCGTGGGAGCGCGCGGCGGAGATGGCGCGCCAGCTGAACCGGCGCGGCGTGCTGACGCGCCTGCGCCGCTCGGCCGGGCAGGACGTCGACGCCGGCTGCGGGCAGTTGCGCGCGCGCACCGGCGGCGACGTCATCCGCCTGCGGCCTTCACCACGAAGCCCTGCGCAGCCAGCAGTGCGATGACCTGCACGCGGTGATCGCCTTGGATCTCGAGCACGCCGTCGCGCAGCGTGCCGCCCGCGCCGCAGGCGGTGCGCAGCCGCTTGCCGAGCGCGGCGAGCGCGTCGGCATCGAGCGCGACGCCGCGCACCAGCGTCACCGTCTTGCCGCCCCGGCCCTTGCTCTCGCGGCTGACGCGCACGATGCCGTCGCCGGTGCGGGATGGCGTGTCGGGCAATGCCTTGCAGACGCACGCCGCGAGCGGCTTGCGGCACGCAGGACACATCCGTCCGCCGTCGGTTGAATAGACGAGGGCGCTGCTCATTTCTTCGCCAGTCGCGTTCCCGCCGGCGCGATCACTTCTCGCGCGCGAAATAGACGCCGAACTTCTGCTTCGCGACCGCTTGGTAGTACACGCCCTTGAGTACGTCGAACTTCGGGTCGTAGGTCAGGGTGTAGGTGGAGCCGTCGTAGCCGCCGGCACGCAGTTCGAAGAAGAGCTTGATCGTTTCGCCGTCGCGCGATGCCTCGGCCTTGGCGAATGGCAGCGGAGTCGGGTTGTTGTACGAGGCGTTGAGCTTGCCGTCCGAAGCGATGTCGCGGATCGTGATCACATAGCCACCGTCCGGACGCATCCAGCGGCCCTTCAACAGGTCGAGCCCGGCTCCCGCCGGGGAGGCGTCAGGCGCCTGCGCGAAGGCCGTGCCGGCAAGTGTGAGCAGCGCGAGCATTGCGCGACGGTTCATCGAGAGACTCCCTCCGAAGTGATGCTCGATTGTCGTTCGGGCGGATGGCTCAGCGTTGCAGGCCGACGACGGTTGCCGCCGCCGCGGCATCGAAGCTGCGGCCGAGCGCGAGGTCGAGCTTGATGCGGTTGACGCGCTGCGCGGCGCGCAGCTTGATGACTTCCTCGGCTGACGCGATCTGTTCGGTCTGCAGCGTCGACACCCACAGCAAATCGATGCGCCCGGCCCTGTATTGGATGGTGGCGATGCGCACGGCATCGGCGCGCTGCTGTTGCGAGCCTTCCTGGTAGGGAAGCTTCAGCATCAGGTAGTGATCGGCCGAAAGTGCGTCCTCGACCTCGCGAAACGCGGTGAGTGCGACGCCGCCGTAGCGCGCAACCGCGCCCGCCTGCTGCGCGGTTGCGATCACGACTTGTGCCTCCAATGCGCCGCCGGTGTAGATCGGGATGCTCATGCCGATGACCGCGGTGGCGAGCCACGGATTGAGTTGCAGCAGCGCGAGCAAGCCGTCGCCGAGGCGGCCGCCGGACAGGCCGATCCCGAGAGAAGGCCTTTGCGCCAGCTCGGCCGCTTCCTGTGCACGAAAGGCCGCAACGACGTCTCGCTCGGCGCCGAGCAAGTCTGGCCGGCGCTGCAGCAGCGCCGCCGGCAGGCCGGCGTCCATCTGCGGCGGCAGCGGCGCGAACGACGCGGCAACCTCGATCTCGCCCGCCGGATAGCGACCGAGCAGCACTTCGAGGGCACGTCGCGCCGCCGCGTAGGCCTGGCGTGCACTCTCGAGCGATGCCTGCGCGCTCAGCACCTTGGCCGCGGATTCGGCAACGTCGAGATCGCCGACCTTGCCGGCCTCGCGCCGGACTTTCACAAGGGCGAGCAGTCGCTCGTAGGTGGCGACCGATGCCTCGGCAAGCGCGAGCAGCTGGCGGCTCTCGACGGCGGCGGTCCACGCCTTGCCGGTGAGCGCGGCGAGCGATTGGCGGGCGAAGGCGTAGTCGAGCGCACTCGCCTCGAAGCCGGCCTGGGCCGCTGCCGTCTGCGCGCGCAATACGGCCCCAGACATCGAGCTCCCAGGCGACGCTCGCGTAGATCTGGCTGCTCGTGAAGGTGCCGGCGCTCCCGCTGTCGTTCGTGGCGCGCCCGCCGAGCGATGCGCCGACCTGCGGCTGCATCTGCGCGCCGGCCAGCACGACTTGCTGCTGCGCCACGTCGACGCGACTCGCGGCCTGCCGCAGGTCGAGGTTGTTGGCGATCGCCTCGGCGACGATGCGCGTCAGCACCGGATCGTCGAAGTCCTTCAGCCAGCCGTTGGCGACGTCGCCGCCGAGAGCCGGTTGTGCGGTCCACGCGGACGGAATGCGCTGCGTCTGCGTCGGCAATGCTCGCGACAACACATCGTCAGGCGACGGCTCGGGCTTGAGTGCGCACCCCGTGACGACGGCGCCCGCCGCGAGCAGCGCGAATCGCGCCCGCGCCTTGAGCCGATTCACCCGGAGAACGGATAGAGAAAGTTGAACCACGTGTACGATGCGGATCGCCACCTTGCGCAGGTAGGCGAATCCGCTGGTCGTGCTGGTGTAGATCGCGGCGCGGCCCTGCGTGCCGATCGGGAACTTCGAACGCATCGGGGTCGTCGAGCGTGATCGCCACTGCGAACTGGCCTTGCGGCATGCTCGGCCGGTACGTACTGGAAGTTCGGCAGCACACCGCTGGGCAGCATCTGCCCGGCGCCGCTGCCTTGCCAGACGGCCTGCACCTTGCCGGTCCAGATCTGCCCCGGGTAGAGGTCGAGCGCCACCTCGACCGGCTGGCCCGGTTTGACGTACTTGAGGTTCTCCTGGAAATAGTCGGCGAGCAGGTAGCGGCCGGCATCGCCGACGAAGGTGGCGATCGCGCCGAAGCGCACGTCGCCCGCAACCATGCCCGGGCGAACCTGCAGATTGATGACGGTGCCGTCCTCGGGCGCCACCATGACCGTGTTGTCGAGGTAGAAGCGCGCCTGCTCGAGCTCTGCCTGAACGCTCGCGACCGTCGTGTTCACACCGCCGATCTGCGAGTCGTACTTGAGCTTCGAGCGGAGCAACTCGGCCTGCGCTTCCTTGATGCCGGCGTCGTCGGCCGCGACCTGCGCCGTCCACTTCTGAGCATCTTCTTGCGGGCCAGCGCCTTGCTTGGCAAGCGTGGTAGCGAGTTGCTGCTGGTACTGCGCGAACTTCAGTTGACTCTGCAACCTGACGATCTTTGCGCTCGCCACCTCGATGTCGGCCTTGAGCACCTTCACGTTCTGCGTCGACTGCGCGAGCTGCGCCTCGAGTTGCTGGACCTTGGCCGCGTAGACGCGGCGGTCGAACTTGAAGAGCGGCGCGCCCTTCTTCACGTGCGCATTCGGTTCGACCAGCACCTCCGTCACGAGCGTGGGTTCCGACAATCGAGGCGTGAGCTGGATCGTGTGCTGGATGATCTTCGCGTTGGTCGAGTACGGCGTCACGAAACGCAGCCCGATCATGAAGATCAGCAGCAGGTGCAGGATGAAGAGCGTCGAGAAGACGCCCCAGGCGATCGTGAACTTCGCCCACTTCAGCTTGAAGAAGACCAGCCAGACGATGCCGGCATAGATGAAGATGAGGACGAAGCCAAAGAGCACGTTGGAGCCCCGTCAGGCGAGGGTCACCGCTCGCTTGCGATTTGGCCGCGGCGTGCGTCTCGTGGCCCCGCGCGGGCTCGCCGCGCAGGCGCGCGATATCCTCTTCGATCGCACGCGCCTCTTCGCGCGGCATGCGCCTGATGTCGACGATGTCGGTCGGCTTGAAGGCCCAGATGAAGGCCTGCACCCAGGGATAGACCGTCGGGAAGATCCCGGCCCAGCCCATCAGGTTGACGGCTTCGGCCTCGGGGTGCTTGCGCGCGAGCGCAATACGCCCCGGCAACCCGGCAAACCACAGCATCGTGACCGTGAACCCGGCGCCGGCGAGCGCAAGCGCCGCGAAGGTCACGTAATCCCAGAAGTCGAGCTCGAATCCCAGCATGGCCGCCCTCCACCCTTTGGTGCAAGTCTAAGGCCCGGCCCGCCCGGGGCCGTGACGTCAGCCGAAGTGGAGATCGATTCGTCGGGTTGTCACCCAGGCCGCAGACAGTGCGGCAGCCGGTCGACTGTCAGCGGTAGATCACTGCGCGCCGGTAGGCGGTGCGCCGCGCCACGCCGGCATACGACATTGGCGTCAGCGGCATGCCGATGACATCGATGAACAACGACGCCGGGCCCCCGCTGGCCGGCATCGTGCCTTCCAGCACCTTGACGTCGTAGCTCAGTTCGTCACCGTTCAGCACCGGCTTCGACAGCGTGACGACAATGTCGGCATTGAACTTGTCCTTCTCCAGCACCGACAGGTTGGCGTTCGGGTTGTCCTTGGCGAAGCTGTCCTTGCCGTCGTTCCAGAACGGCACGAACGCCTGCGTGGCCATGTTGCCTGCAATGCGCTCCGGCCGGTCGCTGAAGAAAACCGTCACCGGGCTCACGCCCTTCAGCGTCAGCTTGCCGTTGGCGTAGGTCATCGAAGCCGCGTTCTGCACGAACAGAAAGTCAGCTTGCTTGGCCTGCGCCAACGCAGGCCTGATGCTCAGGGCGGCGCCAGCGAGTGCAGCGGTGGTCATCAAGCCGCGGCGAGTGGTCATGTCGGGACTCCGTTTGAGTTGAGGGTGTGGCAGGGCGAGGGCTGCCTCACTGCGGCCCGGGTTGTACCCGCGTCAGCGGCTTGCCGTCGAGCGCCTCCGACTGCGCGCCTTCGAGCTTCTTGATGTCGGCTTCCGACAGCTTCGGCCGGTCGACCTTGATCGTCAGCTTGTTCAGCTTCGCGGTCAGGGTGAAGGGCGGCTTGTAGTCTTCGTCGTTCACACCGGTGAGCGTGTCCGAGCCAATATCGAAGCTCTCGTCCCACTGCAGGATCATGGGCATCGTGCGTTCCATCTTGAGCGTCTGCACGTCCTTGCCATCGACCTTGAGCGTGCCGGTGCCCGAGCGACCTAGGCCGCTCATGTTGTTGAAGGCGAGCGTGCCGACACCGAGGCCGTCGTACTTGAAGTCGAACTCGACCGTGTGCTTGCCCGGCGCAAGGGCTTCGGTGCCTTCCCACTTCACCCGCTTCAGGTCCACGAGGTTCCACAGGAACACCGGCTTGCCCTTGAGCAGGTAGAAGCCGTAGCCGCCGAAGCGCCCGCCCGAGGTCAGCATCATGCCTTCAGCGCCGCCTTGCGGCACGTCGATATCGGCCGTGATCGTGTAGGACGAGTTCAGCAGGAACGGCGAGTCGCCCTGCGGCAGGCCGACCATCGGCCGCGTGTAGACGAACTCGTCGCGTCCGGCGGTGATGTTCGGGCGTGGCGCGACGATGCGTGCCGCCACCGACGCGTCGAGCGGCAGGACCTGGTACTTCTTCGCTTCGGCAAGGAACTTCGCGCGCAGCTCCTTGACCTTCTGCGGGTTCTTGGCCGCGATGTCGTCGGACTGGGTGAAGTCCTTGCCCAGGTAGTAGAGCTGGAACACCTGGTTGTTCAGCGGGTCGGGATTGGCCACGCCGAAGGCCTCCCACGGCGCGCGATTGACCTTGGTGCTGAGCAGCCAGCCGTCGTCATACAGCGCCCACTGGCCCATCATCTCGAAGTACTGGGTCTTGTGTCGCGTAGGCGCCTTGGCATTCTTGGCGTCGAAGGTGTAGGCGAAGCTGGTACCTTCGATCGGCTTTTGCTTGATGCCGTCCACCATCTCCGGCGCCTTCAGGCCCGCCGCTTCCAGGATCGTCGGCACGACGTCGATGACGTGCACGAACTGCTCGCGCAGCGCACCCTTGTCCTTGATGCGCGCGGGCCACGACACCACCATGTTCTGGTTGATGCCGCCGAGCCGGGACGCGTTCTGCTTGAACCAGTCGAACGGCGTGTCGAAGGCCCACGACCATCCCGCCGACATGTGGTTGTAGGTCTGGTCGGTGCCCCAGACGTCGTACCACTTCATCTGCACGTCGACCGGGATCTCGTTCAGCCCGTTGAAGAACGCGACCTCGTTGGGCGTGCCCAGCGGCCCACCTTCGGCACTGGTGCCGTTGTCACCGTTGATGTAGATGATGAGCGTGTTGTCGAGCTTGCCCAGATCCTCGAAGGCCTGGAGCACACGGCCGATTTCATGGTCGCTGTAAGCCGAGTAAGCGGCAAACACCTCGACCTGGCGGATGAACAGCTTCTGCGCTTCCGGCGTCAACTGGTCCCAGGGCTTGAGCACCTCGTTCGGCCAGGGCGTCAGCTGCGCATCCTGCGGCACCACGCCGAGCTTCTTCTGGTTCTCGAAGATCGTCTCGCGCAGCTTGTTGTAGCCGCCGTCGAACAGGTGCATCGCGTGGATCTTGTCCACCCATTCCTTGGTCGGATGGTGCGGCGCATGCGTCGCACCGGGCGCGTACTTGATGAAGATCGGCTTGCTCGGGTCGGTCTGGTGGATCCGCGAGATGTAGTCGATCGCGTCATCGGCCATCGCGGTGATCAGGTTCCAGGTGCCTGGGGCATGGCCGAGGTACGGATAGATCTGCGTCGTGTTGCGGAACAGGTTGGGTTGCCACTGATTGGTGTCGCCGCCGACGAAACCGTAGAAGTACTCGAAACCCATGCCGGTGGGCCACTGGTCGAACGGGCCGACCTGGCTTGCAGCGAAGGCCGGCGTGTTGTGGTCCTTGCCGAACCAGGCGGTCGAGTAGCCGTTTTCGAGCAGCATGCGGCCGATCGTCGCCTTGTCCTTGTCGATGATGCTGTTGTAGCCCGGGAAACCGGTGGACTGCTCGGCGATCACGCCGAAGCCGGCCGAGTGGTGGTTGCGCCCGGTGATCAGTGCGGCGCGCGTCGGCGAGCACAACGCGGTCGAGAACATCCGGTTGTAGCGCAGGCCCTCCTTCGCGATGCGGTCCATCGTCGGTGTCGGGATGACGCCGCCGAACGTGCTCGGCACGCCGAAGCCGGCATCGTCGGTGATGATCAGCAGCACGTTGGGCGCGCCTTTTGGCGGCACCACACGCGGCGCCCACCAGGCCTTCGACTGCAGCGCGTCGTTCTTGATGACACCGCCGAAGGGCATGTCTGGCGGCGGCAACTGCTTCGGGCTGACCGTCATCGTCGCGCTGGGCGAGCCCAGTGTGCCGGTGACCTGCTGCGCCGCCGCGCCGCCGCTCCATGCCGCGACAGCCATACCGGCAACGATGAAGGCGATGCCCTTGAACTTGTTCATCCTCGAACCTCCTGGCTTCAAGAGTGCCGATGCTAGCCGACGCGACCGGGCGTGGCGTTGACAATGCCGGACAACCAGTAAGCTTGCTAGATCTGCATCAACATCCGCGCGCAACCATGCTGCAGCCCATCGATCATCCCGGACGGCGCACGCCCACGGCGCCGGCGACAGTACCCGGGCAGCCCGGCGAGGTCCGGCTTGCGCCGCTGCGTTCGATCGCGGGCCTGATGCGCGAGATGGGGCACGACGCTGCGCAAACCCTGGCTGAGTGCGGTCTGGAGGCGTCGGCCCTCGACGAACCTGGCCGCAGCGTGCCGTTTCACGTCGCTGCCGCACTGGTCCAGCGCGCAGCCTGGGCGACGGGCCGAAAGGACTTCGGCCTGCTGATCGGCCAGCGTTTCGAGATCGACGATCTCGGGTTGCTCGGGCAGCTGATTTGGCGTGCCCACACCGTTGGCGAGGCGCTGCACGATCTGCAGCGCTTCATCCACCTGCAGGACCGCGGCAGCGTCACTTACGTGAACGTGCTCGACGACGGCACAGTAGTGTTCGGGTATTCGATCCTCGATCCGATCACGCCCGGTGTCGGGCTGGCCTACGACACCGTGATGGCGATTGCGATGAAGATCCTGCGCACGGTGTGCGGGCCGCGGTTCAAGGCGATCGAGGTCTGCCTGGCGCATGCCGCGCCGGAAGATGTCGCACCTTATCGGCGCTGCTTCGCTGCGCCTGTGCGCTTCGAGGCGCCTCGCTCGGAGATTCGTTTTTCTGCTGGCTGGCTGGACGCGTCGGTGGCCGGCGCCGATGCGGCTCTGCACGCCGCTGTGCAGCACGCGGCGCGCGCGGTCGAGGCCGAGCATGCGCGAACGATCACCGAGCGCGTGCGCGGCGTGGTGCAGGCACTGCTGCTGGCCGGCGACGTGTCCGCTGCCAGTGTGGCTCATGCGCTGGGCCTGCACGAGCGCACGCTGCGCCGGCGGCTGGCCGACGAAGGCGCTGGCTTCCAGCAGTTGGTCTCGGCCGCGCGCTTCGAGGTGGCCGGACAGTTATTGAGCGAGACCCGACTGACGCTGCGCGACATCGCGACCACCGTCGGCTACGCCGAGGCTTCGGTCTTTGTGCGCGCATTTCGCGCATGGGCGGGCTGCACGCCGGCCCGATGGCGTGCCCGCGCCGTCACCCATGCGAGTTCGGCATCGGAACGAAGCGTTCCCGAATGACTGCCGCGTTCACCGGCAATTCGCGAAGTACACAGGTTGTCAGCCGGCAAGCGCGCGGCGCAGTTCGGCGGCACACAGCGAGACCGCTGCGTTCGCTTCTTCGAGAACCTTGCCCATCGGGATGAAGCCGTGGATCTGGCGCTCGAAGCAGACATAGGTGCAGCGGTTGCCAGCGTCGTTCAGTGCCTGCGCATACTGCAGCCCTTCGTCGCGCAGCGGGTCGTAGCCAGCGGTCAGCACCAGCGCCGGTGGCAGCCCGCTGAGGTCTTCACGCAACAGCGGCGAACTGCGCGGGTCTAGCCTGTCCGCCGGGTCGCGGATGTAGTGGTTCATGTAGTAGGCGATCGAGTCCCGCGTGAGCAGATAGCCTTCGCCGTTTGTCTGGTGCGAGACGTGCCCAAGGCGCTGGTCGGTTGCTGGGTAGATCAGCAGCTGGAAGGCGATCTTTGGATCACCCGTGTCGCGTGCGAGCTGCGACACGACTGCGGCCAGATTCCCGCCCGCGCTGTCACCGCCCACCGCGAGGCGCGTCGCGTCGATGCCGAGCGACGCGGCATGGCGGCTGATCCAGGTTGCCGCGGCGAGGCAATCGTCCACCGCGCACGGGAAGGGATGCTCCGGCGCCAGGCGATAGTCGACTGCCACCACGGCGCAGCCGGCGCCATTGGCAAGTTCGCGGCACAGCACGTCGTGCGTGTCGAGGTCGCCGATCACCCAGCCGCCGCCATGGAAGTAGACGAGTGCCGGCAGGGTCGCGTCGCCTTCCGCGCCGAGGGGACGGTACAAGCGCAGCGGGATCGGCCCGTGCGGGCCGTCCGCTGCGACCTCGCTCACCAGCGCCACCTCGGGCGGGGCGGGCTGGGTGAAGCCGCGTCGATCGCGATAGGCGGCCCGCGCTTCAGCCGGCGTCAGGGTGTGCGTCGGCGGGATGCCGCGCTCGACCATCAAATCGAGAAGGGCTCGGGCCTGTGGGTGCAGCATGGTCTTGCTCCGTGGTGGCGGGGTCGAGCCCGAGGATAAGAGCATTTCGGACATGGCTTCGAACCCATGGCCGCCATGCGCGCGCCGCTATGCCGCCATCGAACGGCCGTGCGAAGATGCCCCAACCCAGGCCGAACCGAGACATTCGATGACTTCAACCGTATGCCCGGCCCCCGCTGTTTCATCCGGCGCGGATGCCCTGGCGCGCCTGCGTGCGTGCGCGAAGCGATCGAATGGCTTGGCGCGGATCGCATCGACCACGGCGTGCGCGCGATCGAGGATGCCGCGCTCGTCGCGTTGCTGGCCGAGCGGCGCATCCCGCTCGGCATCTGTCCGACCTCGAACCTCGTGCTCGGGGTTGTCGCCTCGATCGAGGCGCACCCGATCGAGCCGCTGCGCCGAGCTGGCGTGCCGGTGTCGATCAGCACCGACGATCCGGTGTTGCTCGGGGCAAGTCTGGAAGGCGAATACGCGCTGTGCAGCGCGGCATTCCGCTGGTCCGACGACGCGGTACGCGCGATCGCTGCGACATCGATCGCCGCGAGCTTCGCGAACGACGACGTGAAGCGCAGCCTGAACGAAGCGCTCGCGCAGTGGAGACGCGCCAGGCGCGTAGTGTCAGCTCGACGCCAGGCGCTTGACCTGCACCGTCGCGGTCAGGCCGAGATAGGCGTCGGCCGGGCCGAACCAACTGCCTGAAACGGGAGCCGCCTGCGACGGATCGCGGGCGACGCCGACGCGGATCAATTGCGTGCCGCCGAGCAGGTTGTTCGTCGGGTCGAACGGCACCCAGCCCGCGCCCGGCAGATAAGCCTGCAGCCAGGCATGGGTGGCGCCGGCGCCGGTGACGGACTCGCCGCTCGCGTCGGCGGCGTCGAGCGCCGGGTCGTACAGATAGCCGGAGACGAAGCGCGTCGCGACACCCAGCCGGCGCGCCGCCTCCATCATCAGCAGCGCGAAGTCGCGACAGGCGCCGCTGCCGAAAGCGAGTGTCTGAAGTGGCGTCTGGGTGCCCTCCTCGATGCGTTCGGCGTAGGTGAAGCTGTCACGAATCTGCTGGTTCATCCGCACCAGGATGTCGCGCGTCAGATTCTGTCCATCGGTGCGCACGAAGCTGCGCGCCCAATCCGCCAGTGCGCCCTTCGGATCGTCGTAGTGCGGACGCAGGTACTTCTGCAGGTCGAGGTAATCCTCGACCGAATAGGTGAACGGGAAAATTTCTGCCCGCGGATCGATCGGCAGCTCCAGGTTCTGGCTGTGCGCATGCTCGATCGTGAACGAGCAGACGATGCGCAACTCGTCCGCCGACACGAGCGGCTGCACGATCGCGATCGAGTTCGACTGCGGGTCCTGGATCATGCGCACGATCGCCTCGGGACTGACCTCCAGGTCGGTCGCGAGCACGCGCAGGTCGTGGCTGTCGCGCGGGCGGAACATCACCCGATGTTCGCCGAAGGACACCGGCTCCCGGTAGCGATAGGTCGTGGTGTGGACGATGTCGTAGAGGATGGGCATGGTGCGATTCTCGCAGCGTGGCAGGTCAACCGCGCGCGGCGGCTTTACGTCGCGTTTCGCGCGCGTGCGCGCCGGTCACGTGCCCGGTGTCGTCGGCAGTGGGCTTCGTGGTGGTTCTTGACGGCCGCTTACAGCACCCGGTTGCGCGCCAGCGGCGGGTTGCGCGCGAAGTAGCGCTGCACGCCGCTGGCAAGCGCCGTGACGAGTTCGGCCTGGTAGGCGGGGTCGTTCAGTCGCGCTTCTTCCTCGGGGTTCGAGATGAACGCCGTCTCTACCAGGATCGACGGGATGTCGGGCGCCTTCAGTACTGCAAAGCCCGCCTGCTCGACCGTGCCCTTGTGGAGCCGACCGACCTTGCCGATGCGCGTCAACACTTCACCGCCGACCTTCATGCTGTCCTTGATCTGCGCGGTCGTGCTCATGTCGAGCAGGGTGCGCATCACGGTGGCGTCGGCGGCCTTGGCGTTGACCCCGCCGACCAGGTCGGCCGCATTCTCGCGCTGCGCCATCCAGCGCGCGGCGCTGCTGCTCGCACCCTTGTCCGACAGCGCGAAGACCGACGCGCCGCGCGCCTGCGGCGTCATGAAGGCGTCAGCGTGGATCGAGATGAAAAGATCGGCCTGCACGCGCCGCGCTTTCGCGACGCGCTGACCGAGGGGGACGAAATAGTCCGCGTCGCGCGTCAGCATCGTGCGCATGCCCGGCACTGCATTGAGACGGTCGCGCAACTGCAACGCGATCGAAAGCACGACGTCCTTTTCGCGCAGGCCGCTCGGGCCGATCGCGCCCGGATCCTCACCCCCGTGGCCGGGGTCGAGGGCGACGATCACGAGGCGGTCGATGCGTTCCTGCGCCATCTGCGGCGGCTCAGGCAGCGGCGCCGGTGTTTGCTGCGGCAAAGTCGTGGCCGGGGACCGCGGCGGTGCGGCCGCGACCGGCGGCGTCGGCGGCGGCAGCGGGACGGGTTTGCCCAGCTTGCCGATCAACTCGCCGAGGGCGTCCTTGACCGCGGACGCTGCCTGGCGCTCGGCCTCTTCCTTCTCGCGGATCAGCGCGAGCAGCGGGTCGGGCGGCGTCGTCGGATAGAGGTCGAAGACGAGCCGGTACTGGTAGGCGGCAACCGGCGCCAGTGCGAACACCTGCGGCGCGGTGTGCTGCTTGAGGTCGAACACGAGGCGCACGACGCGCGGCTGGTTCTGCCCGACGCGCACACCCGTGATGAAGGGATCGTCGCTGCCGACCTTGGCGACGAGTTCGCGCAGCGCAGGGCTCAGCTCCAGCCCGTCGATATCGACGACCAGGCGCGACGGGTTCTCTGCGACGAAGTGCTGCACCGCGAGCTTGGCATCGGACTCGATCGTGACGCGGGTGTACTCGTCAGCCGGCCAGACGCGGACCGCGACGATCGTCGCGCCGTAGACCAGCTCGCGCGCGCCGAGCAGCAGCACGAGGGCGCCGCCGCGTTGCAGGAGTTGGCGTCGTGACGGTGTCATGGCAAGAGTTCGCGCCCGCGCGCGCTGAGGGCAGAAAAGCGTGCATCGCGCCCGTCGTCGTCGCCCGCCGCGAAGTCGATTTCGATGCGCAGGTCGGGCCGTGGCAACAGCCCTTCGGCCTTCTCGGGCCATTCGGCGATCTTCAGGCCCGGCCCGGCATAGATGTCGCGAAAGCCTGCGTCCTCCCACTCCTGCGGGTCGTCGAAACGGTAGAAGTCGAAGTGCGACACCGGGCCGCCCGGCAGTTCGTAGGCTTCGAGCACCGCATAGGTCGGACTCTTCACGCGGCCCGTCACGCCGAGCGCGTGCAGCAGGTGGCGCACGAAGGTCGTCTTGCCTGCGCCGAGTGGCCCGCGCAATTCGACGACGGCTTCGCGCAGAGCGTTGTTTCGCGCCAATGCGCGCGCCGTCGCGGCGCACGCGGCCTCGTCGATCCAGGCGACGTGGCGGGTTTCTAGAATCGGCAGATGGTCTTGAGTGCTCGGCAAAACGTCGATCGGGGTGAACAGCTGCTCGGGAAGCTGCGCGCCTGGGCCGCGGAACTCGGATTTTCCCAGATCGGCGTGGCCGATGTCGATCTGACGAGCGCAGAGCCCGGCCTTGCGGCCTGGCTTGCGGCGGGTTTTCACGGCGGCATGGCCTACATGGCGCTGCACGGCATGAAGCGCGCGCGGCCCGCTGAACTCGTTCCCGGGACGGTACGCGTGATCACCGCGCGCATGGACTACCTGCCGCGCGCGACGCCCGAAGGCTGGCAGACGATCGAATGGCAACGGCTCGACAGGCCCGCGTCGGCAGCGGTCTCGATCTATGCCCGCGGTCGCGACTATCACAAGCTGATGCGCACCAGCCTGCAACGCCTTGCCGATCGTCTCGCGCAGGAAATCGGCCCGTTCGGCCACCGCGTCTTCACCGATTCGGCGCCGGTGCTCGAGGTCGAGCTTGCCGCGAAGAGCGGCGTCGGTTGGCGCGGCAAGCACACCTTGACGCTGCATCGCGATGCCGGCTCGATGTTCTTCCTCGGGGAAATCTATACCGACCTGACGCTGGCGCCGACCGAAGCGACGGCCGACCATTGCGGCAGCTGCGAGGCGTGCATCGCCGTCTGCCCGACGCAGGCGATCGTGGCGCCCTACCGGCTCGACGCGCGGCGTTGCATCTCCTACCTGACGATCGAGCATGCCGGGCCGATTCCAGTCGAACTCCGCGCGGCGATCGGCAACCGCGTCTACGGATGCGACGATTGCCAGCTCGTCTGCCCCTGGAACAAGTTCGCCAGACGCAGCGCGTTGCCCGACTTCGACGTGCGCAACGGCTTCGCCGACGCCACGCTGCTCGCGCTCTGGGCGTGGAGCGAAGATGAGTTCCTGCGCCGCACCGAAGGCAGCGCGATCCGGCGCATCGGGTTCGAGCGCTGGCAACGCAATCTCTCGGTGGGGCTCGGCAATGCGTTGCGCGCGACGCGTGAGGGCACCGCAGAAGCGCGAGCGATCACCGACGCGCTACGCACCAGGCTCGAAGGCGCGAGTCCAATGGTTGTCGAACACATCCGCTGGGCGCTGGATCAGGCGGGGGCCTGATGCGGCTTTTGGAAGCTGTCGGTCGAAGCCGCAGCCCGCGGCGCTTTCCCGCTGCGCTACGCGGAGGCTGGCGCGAAGAAGCGCTCGCGCAGCCAGAGCGATACCGTGACCAGGGCGATCATCACCGGCACTTCGACGAGCGGGCCGATGACGGCGGCGAACGCGACGCCCGAATCGATGCCATAGACGGAAATCGCGACCGCGATCGCCAGCTCGAAATTGTTGCTCGCCGCAGTGAACGACAGCGTCGCGCATTTGCGATAGCCGGCGCCGATCTTGCGGCTCATGAAGAACGAGATCGCGAACATCAGCACGAAGTAGACGAGCAGCGGGATCGCGATCCGAACGACATCGAGCGGAATGGCAAGGATCATCCCGCCCTTCAAGCTGAACATGACGACGATCGTGAAGAGCAGCGCGACGAGCGTGATCGGCGCGATCTTCGGCACGAAGCGCGCGTGGTACCACTCCTTCGTGACGAAGCGCAACATCACGACGCGCGTCAGCACGCCGGCAAACGCCGGAATGCCGAGATAGATGAAAACGCTCTGTGCGATCTGTGCGAGCGAGATGTCGACCACCGCGCCGGTCAGGCCGAACAGCGGTGGCAGCACGCTGACGAACAGCCAGGCGTAGACGCTGTAGAACAGCACCTGGAAGATCGAATTGAAGGCGACGAGGCCGGCTGCATACTCGGTCGAACCCTTTGCAATCTCGTTCCAGACGATCACCATTGCGATGCAGCGTGCGAGGCCGATCAGGATCAGTCCGACCATGTACTCGGGCTTGTCGGGCAGGAAGATGATCGCGAGGGCGAACATCAGGATCGGGCCGATCACCCAGTTCTGGACCAGCGACAGGCCGAGCACCTTGCGATCGCGAAAGACGTCGGGAAGCTCCTCGTAGCGCACTTTCGCAAAGGGCGGGTACATCATCAGGACGAGTCCGATCGCGATCGGCAGGTTCGTGCTGCCGCTCTGCATCGAACCGATAACGCCGACGATGTCGGGTGCGAGGCGGCCGAGCGCGACGCCGGCGGCCATCGCCGCGAAGATCCAGACCGTCAGGTAGCGGTCGAGGAACGAGAGCCTGCGCCCCCTTGCTGCCCTGTCCGGTTCGGCGCCGGGGATGTGACGGGCCATGACTTCAACGGCTTCCGATATTCCTGATTTCGTTCTGAAGCGTCATCTCGTCGATGCGCGCAAGCGGCAGGCTCAGGAGCAATTCGATGCGTCGCTTCATCGTGATGAAGGCGTCGCGGAATGCCTTGGCGCGCACGTCGTCGCCGCCCTCGACGGCGGCCGGATCCGGCATCCCCCAATGAGCCGTCATCGGCTGACCGGGCCACACGGGGCAAGTTTCTCCCGCGGCCTGATCGCAAACCGTGAAGACGAAATTCAATTCCGGCGCATCCGGACCTGCGAATTCTTCCCAGCCCTTGCTGCGAAATCCGTCAATCGCGATCCGGTGCGCCGCCAGTGTCTGCAAGGCCAATGGATGAACCTCACCCTTGGGGTGGCTGCCGGCCGAATAGGCGACGAATCGACCTTTGCCGAGCACGTTCATCAGCGCCTCCGCGAGGATGGACCGCGCCGAGTTGCCCGTGCAGATGAACAGGACGTTGTAGATTTTCGCGGCCGTCATAGCTGGTCGCCGCGCGTCAGCAGCAGGAAGACGCAGGTTTTGCGGCGGTACCCGCCGACCGTGAATCCACGCCGGCGGAGGCGCAGCATGCCGCTTTGGCCACGACATCCTGGCGCTTCTCCGCCTCGTGAAACACGGGGATGTTTCCCAGGGTGTGGAAGTGCTCCCAGGCGACGCCTTGGGGGTCGGTGATCCAGTGCTTCTCGCTACGCGCATAACAGCACGTCGTCTCGCCTTCATCGAGCAGCGCCATGTCGGCGCTCCGCGCGCTCGCTCGCAGCGCCGCGAGTTCTTCGGCGGTGTCGGTCTGAATGCCCAGGTGGTCGATACCGGTGCGATTGCCGCGGGTCGAGATCGCGAAGTTCAGCGGCGGGTCGTCGAGCATCCACTTCGCGTAGTCCTGCTCGCTGCGCGCCGGTTCGGCGCCGAACAGCCGGGTGTAGAAGCCGATGCTCGGGGCGAGCGCGTCGACATGCAGATGGACGTGAAAGCGTTTCATCGAAGTTCTCCGTTTCAGCAGTGATTGCGTTTGCGTTGGGACACAGCGCCCGGTTCGCAGGCTTCGCCCTGGCAGCAGTGCGCACTCAGGTACTCCATCAGCGCATTCATCTGCACAAGTTGTGGGCGGTAGAAGAGATTGCGGCCGTCGCGCTCCTGCGAGACCAGGTCGGCGTGCATCAATTCCTTGAGGTGAAACGACAAGGTCGAGGCTGGCACATCGAGCGTCGCGGACAGATCGCCCGGCGTCATACCCTGCGGGCCGGCGCCGACCAGCGCGCGAAAGACGCGCAGCCGCATTCCCTGCGCCAGGGCGGCGAGGGCGGTGACGGCTGTTTTCTCTTCCATATTTCGATGATAGTCGAAATGAAAGCAGCTTGCAAGCTCGCGCGATGGAATGCCGAGGGAAGGAAGTCGCTACCGCGTCCGACGGCCGCGTGCTGCGTTCGCCGTCGGCAACGCGACGCGCGCGGCGAGGCGCTCTCGCGCGCCTTTGCGCAGGGCGCCAGCGACCGCGAGCGAGGCGGGTACCTCGCGCATGCGGCGAAACACGTCGCGCACCTGCGCTGCGGTCACTCGCTCGATGCGCGCCGCGAGTTCGGCGCGCGAGCGCACGCGGCCGAACACGAACAGATCCTGCACCGCGTCCTCGATGCGACGAAACGGCCGCTCCTGCGCGCCTAGGTTGCGCACCGCGATCTGGTTGCGTGCGCGCGCCAGACCGGTTGCATCAACCGATTCGGTGTGCGCATCGAGCAGGCCCATCACCGCATCGACGAGTTCGTCGAGTTGTGCGGGCGAGGTCGACGCCTCGATCACGAACTGGCCGCACACGTCCATCACCTCGGCCGTGCATGAGGCGTAGTAGACGAGACCGCGCCGTTCGCGGATCTCGTCCATCAGCGGCGAGCTCATGCCTTCGCCGAACAGCGTCGCGGCGACGATGCCGGCGGCGTGGTCGTCGTCGCGCAGCGTCGCAATCGGAAAGCCGAGCACCATGTGCGTCTGGCTGCAGCCCGCCTGGCGATGCGTGCGCACGCCGCCGCCGTAGGTGGGGCCTGTGATCTCGTGCTCGCTCCCAGACGGCATGGCGCCGAAGGCGGCCTGCACCGCTGCGGCGATCGGCTCGGGATCGACTGGGCCGGCGACGCCGACGATGACGTTCGCGCCGCTGTACTGGCGCTGCACGTAGGTTTGCAACTCGTCGCGCGTGAAGCGCTCGATGTTGCGTCGCAAGCCGATCACCGGACGCGCCAGCGGGTGCGTCCCGAAGCAGACGCGGTCGAACAGGCGCGAAGCGATCGCGAGAGCGTCCTCTTCGTCTTCGGCAAGCTCGTGCAGGATGACTTGACGCTCGCGCTCGAGTTCGACCTCGGGGAAGGTGCTGTGCTGAACGATGTCGCCGAGCATCGTGATGAACTGCCCGGCGTGCTGCGCGAGCCCGCGCATGTGATACGCGGTGTGGTCCTTGTCGGTGTGGGCGTTGACCTCGGCACCGAGCCGTTCGGCGTCGAGGTTGACCTGCTGGCAGTCGCGCGTCGCGGTGCCCTTGAACGCCATGTGCTCGATCACGTGGCTGATGCCGTTGTCGCGTGCGCTCTCGTGCCGGCTGCCGGTGCGCACGAAGACGCTGACGCAGGCGCTCGCCAGATGCGGCTGCTGGATGGTGACCACGCGCACGCCGTTGGCGAGCGTGGCCACCGTGGTGTCGGCGTCGCTCGCGGCAGGGTCGGCCGGAGAAGGGTCGCGTGCGTTCATCGGGAGGTCGGAAGCGGCGGCGGGTTGCAGGGCTGAGTCCTTCGCATTGTCGCGCGCCATACTGTGCGCAGCGCTGGCGGCGCTGGAACGCGAGCCTTCGCGTGGCGCCGCCGCCGCCATGAACCTCAGGAGCTGCCGTGCGTGCATCGGTCCGGACCCTTGCCCTGTTCTCGGCCTTGGCCAGTGCCGCCTTGGCCGTACACGCCTTCGATCTGCAAGGCCATCGCGGCACGCGCGGCCTCGCGCCGGAGAACACGATCACCGCGTTCGAGCGGGCACTGGCGATCGGCGTGACGACGCTCGAGATGGACGCGGCGATCACCGCCGACGGCGTTGTCGTCATCTCGCACAACCCGGCGCTCAACCCGGCGATCACGCGTGACGCCAAGGGACACTGGCTCCTCTCGAACGGCCCGTTGATCAGCACCTTGACGCTCGAACAGGTACAGGCCTTCGATGTCGGTCGCATCGATCCCGCGAGCCCCTACTCGAGGCAGTTTGCGGATCAGGCGGCGCACGACGGCGAACGCATGCCGACGCTCGCCGCGGTGTTCACGAAGGTGAACGCGCTCGGCGCCGAGACGGTGCGCTTCAACATCGAGACCAAGATCGATCCGAACCGGCCCGACGACACGCTCGCCCCCGAGGCGTTCGTGCGCGTGCTGCTCGCCACCGTGGTCGAGGCGGGGATGACCGGGCGGGTGACGATCCAGAGCTTCGACTGGCGCACGTTGAAGCTCGTACAGCAGCTCGCGCCCGGCATCCCTACCGTCTATCTCACCGCGCGAGGCCCGCGCTTCGACACGATCACCGATGGCCGCTGGACGGCGGGCATGTCGATCAAGGACTACCCGAGCGTTGCGCACATGGTGAAGGCGGCGGGGGGTGAGATCTGGTCACCCGATTTCCGGGGCATCGACGCGCGCGACGTGAAGAACGCGCAGGCGCTCGGCCTCAAGGTGATCCCGTGGACGGTGAACGATATCGCCGACGCCGAGCGCTTGATCGACTGGGGCGTCGATGGCCTGATCAGCGATCGACCGGACCGCATGCGCGAAGTGATGCAACGCCGCGGCATGGCGCTGCCGGCGCCGGTTCCGTCGCGCTGAGCCTCGCTTTGCCTGCGGCCTGTCTCTGCGCGCGTGGCTCAATCGGCCTGCAGCGGCTCGTGATTGCGCATCGCTTCGACGATGCGGCGCAAGCGCTCGCGCTGTGCGCCGTCGAACGCATCGCGAGCGAGTGCGTCGACGAGCAGCGCGTTCGCGGTGGGCAGACTCGATGCAGCCGACGAGCGGGTCTCGAGCGCCGCCTTCATGGCGCGCAGCTTGAGGTCGCGACGCGCGGCCTCGAGTCCTTGTGGTGACGCGAGCGCAAGCGCGGCTTCGAGTTGCAGCAGCAGTTCGTCGTTCGACAAGCTGGTCAAAAAGCCATCGCCGGCCTTTGTTGTCGTCACGCGCCGCGCGAGCGCGCGCTCCCAACTCGCGGGCAAGTCCACGGGCGGCTCTGCTGACGCACCCGTCTCTGCGGTGTCAGCGACTTCGGCTTGGCCTTGCAGCGCTGGCCGCTCCTGAGCGACCAGCCGCGCCAGCAATGCATCGCAACGGGCGCGCCACACGCGCTGCAAGGCGCCCGCAAGTCGTGCTCGCGCGGCGTCGCTGGCAGCGCGAAAGCGTGCATCGAGTGCGGCAGCGTCCGCGCGCGGTGCCGCGCCGGCCTGCCGCCATGCCGATTCGACATCGGCAACGGTGCGCCGCAGTTCGTCCGCCGAACGTCGTGTCGTCCATCGCTTCCAGGCGCGCGATCAGCGCGTTGCGGGCGGCGCCATGCGCCTTGAACTCGGCGTCGCGCGCGTCGAATGCGGCGTTGCGCGCGCCGTGGGCCAAGTCGATGGCGGATCTGAACTCGGACCACAACGCGTTCTCGGCCGCGCGTGCCAGCGGCAGCCCCTTCGCCATCTCCTGCCACTCGGCCTGCAGCGCGCGCAGCTTGTCCAGGCCTTCGCGGCCGTGCACCGCAGCGCTGCCCTGCGCGGTAAGCGCCTGCGCGCGCGCAATCAATCGTTCACGCTCGGTGTGCGCAACCCTGCGTGCAGCGGTGAGCGGACCATCGAGGCGCGCGACCGCGGCGTCCAGACGTGCCCGCACGGCACCGCACTCGCTGCGTGGCACGGTGTGCTCGAGCGGGCCGAGCTTGCGCCACGCGATGTGGAAGTTTCCGAGCGCCGCGGCGACTGGCTTCCAGTCGACGTTTGATGGAGGTGCTGCGGCGTCCGGCAAGGCCGCCGCTTCAAGTCCGGTCAGCAGGCCGAGCCGCGCCTGCAGGTTCTGGGTGCGCGCTTCGCGCTGCGCCTTGGCCTGCGCGGCGACGGGCTCGTAGGCCGTATTCAGTGCCGCGTCGAAGCGTTCCCACAGCGCGCGATTCGACGCGCCCCCGCCGACGCGGTCGAGCTCCTTCCAGCGGGCGCGCATTTCAGTGATCAGCTCGGCGCGCTGGCGCGGCGTCAGGCGGGCGATCTGCGCGTCGCTTGCGTCCGGCCCAGCGGAAGCGAGGGCCTCGGCCTGCGCCACGAGTTCGTCGCGCGCAAGCCGCCCGCCCCAGTGTTGCCAGCCTTTGAGCCGCGCGACTTCCCCGTGCAATCGATCGATGCGCGCGCGCAGCGCACCGGCGTGGGCCCCGCCATGCAGCAACGCATCAATGGCCGACAACTGCTTGCCGGCCTCGACCAGATGGCCTTCGGCAAGCGCTCTTTCGGCGGCTTCCACGCCTTGCGTCAGTGCGAGCGCAGCGTGCGCGCTGAGCCGCTTTGCGGTGTCGTCTTCCAGCAAGTGCGTACACCGTCTCGCGCGCTGGTGGCGGTGGCGCTGGCTGAGCCTCGGCCGCCGGCTCGGCCATCTCCTGCGCCAGGGCGGCGCTCGCCTGCAGCGACGCCTGAATGGCGTCGCACAGCGCGGCAACCTCTGGCCTTGCGGGAGCATCCCCGGGTTTCGTCGTCGCGATTGGCGCGGTGTCGAGCGCCTTTCGCGCCGCGGCTTCGGCGGCAGCCAGCGCGTCGCGATCGGACGCGCCGGCAGCAAGCGCTTCGCAGATTGATCGAAGACTGTCGATCGCCCTGCGCGCCGCCGCGATCCAGCGTTCGATGGCGACCGCACTGTCGGCGCGATCGCGAGTGAGTGTGGTCAGCTGCGCGAGCAGAGCGCCGAACTCGGACGATTGCGCGGCGTCGAGCAGCGTTGCATCGAGCGCCTGCCAGGCGCGATCGAGCTCCACGATGCGGTTCGCCGCGATCAGCGGCTCAGCCAGCAGGGCGCGTGCATCGGCGCTCAGTTGCGCCGCTCGCAGCTGCGTTTCGCGCCGCGCGAGCAGCGTGCCGTGACGCTGCTTCGCGAGCCGGTGCGCGCGGCGGTCGTGCGTGCGCAGTTCGCGTTCCGCGCGCTTGAGCGCATCTTCCGAAGTCAACCCGCCGACCGCGGCGAGCTTGACGTCGATCGGTGCACTTTCGAGCAGCAACGCAAGCAGCGATTCATCGTTGCCTTCGGCGCCGCGCAAGCGCGCGTTCCAGTCCACTGGCACCTGTGCAGGCGCTGGCGCAGACTTTCGACTTGGCGCGGCGGCAGCCGGTGACTTGGGCGGCGCCGCAGCGGGAGTCGACGCGGGCAGCTTCTTGCGGATCCAGCCGAGCATGTGAATGGAAGGACGTGGTCAGGGGAGGGCGCATTGTGCGTCCTGCAGTCGACGCTCACGGAGCGCGGGCGTACTGCGTCGGGGGCGAGCAGGGCGCGGCATCGCCTAAACTCATGCGCGCATTGACAAGTCGAAGCTTTCGAGGAGAAGTGAATTGAGAGAATTCTGGGATCTCGTCTGGCTGATCTTCACGGCCTTCATGTTCGTCGCTTACCTGTTGATCCTGTTCCAGATCATCGGCGACCTGTTTCGAGACAGCGAGTTGTCGGGTGTCTCCCGCGCGGTGTGGATCATCGGCCTCATCATCGTGCCGTTCCTGACGGCGCTGGTTTACGTGATCGCGCGCGGCGCCGGCATGTCCGAGCGGCAGCGCGCAGCGCAGCAGCGCATGAAGTCCGAAGCGGACGACTACATCCGTCAGGTTGCGGGCAGGTCACCGGCCGAGCAGATCGCGGAGGCCAAACGGTTGCACGACGCTGGCACGATCAACGCCGACGAGTTTGCCAAGCTCAAGGCCAAGGCGCTGGACTGAGCCCGCCCGCAATGCACGGCAGCGCGCGCAGAGCGGGCGGATGAACAGGCGCGATGTCGCGTGCAGGTTCGCCGCCACTCTGGCGCTCGCCTTGGGCGCGGCACCTGCCGCTGCACTGTATTTGGCGCCGCCAACGATTCAGTCGCTGATCGAAGGGCCGACCTGGCGCCTGACCAGGCTCGGCAGCAAGACGGGTGACACCCTGCTCGGTACGAGCCGCGCGCCGACGGTGCGTTTTGCCTCCGGACGGGTTGAAGGGAACTCGGGCTGCAACACCTTCGGCGGGGGCTACGAGTTCGACCCCAGCCAGCTCGTCATCGGTTCGCTGCGATCGACGACGATGGCGTGCATCGGCAAATCGATGGAGATCGAGGCCGCGTTCACGCGCGCGTTCTCCGGCGCACTGGACTACGACCTCGAGGCCGGCACGCTGACCTTGACGTCCGCCTCGGGCGAGGTGCTTGTGTTTCGCGCCGAGGCAGCGCCCCGGCTTGCCGGCGTGACCTGGACCGTCACCGGCTTCAACAACGGTCGCGGGGCCGTGGTGACACCGATCGTCGGCAGTGCATTGACGCTGAAGTTCGGCGACGGCACCTTGCAAGGCCGCGCAGGCTGCAACGCGTTTCACGCGAGTGCGCACGTTGAGGGCAGTCGCATCCGCATCGACGCACCGGTGGCGACGCGCAAGGTCTGCGCGGGCGAAGGCGTGATGGAACAGGAGCGCGCCTTCCTCGCCGCGCTGCGGACGGCAACCACTTGGTTGATCCGAGACGACAGGCTCGAACTGCGCCTCGCCAGCGGCGAACGCGTGCTGACGGCCCGTCTAAGCGAGAAGTAGCAGGTGAGAAGTAGCAGGCGAGCCGCGGCCCCGCCGCCGTGACTGTCAATTTGGCCCCGCTGCCTGTCGAGGCGCCTCAAAGCGTGATGGCTCTGTTGGGCGCACTCGTGTGCTGCGCCGCCTCCAGGCGGTTGCGCGAGGACGGCAGTAGCTTAACTTTGGCGTTCAGTCGTGGGCCGCTTACGGGGCGTCCGCCGCAACGCGGGCTTGGCCAGCCTCGCCCAGCACGATGAACGCCACCGCGCCCTTACCCTTGTGTTTTACTTGGTACATCAAGTCATCCGCGGACGCGACCGCCTCCTGCGACGACCTCACTGAACCCAGAAATGTGACGACACCAATGCTGCAGGCGACCCCCCGAGCACCTTCTTCGAGGGCCTCGTCGAGGCCGCGCTTGAGCTTGGCGATGACCTGCTGAGCTCCTTCGCTATCGGTATCCGGCAGGACCAGCGCGAACTCGTCGCCTCCAAGTCGCGCTGCGGTGTCAGTGTCGCGTACCGAGCCTTTCAACACTCGGCCCATCACTCGCAGTACTCGATCTCCCTCAGCGTGACCGCGAGTGTCATTTAGGGTTTTGAAGTCGTCCAGATCCAGGTATGCCAGCGTGAGCACAGTCTTGTGACGCTGCGCCATCGCGAGATCATGGTCAAGTCTGTCCTCGAATGCGCGCCGGCCGTACAGTCCGGTCAGGCTATCCGTCCGCGCTAGATACTGTTGAGTGCGAAGGTTCTCCCGGAGCGAGGTGATCAGCGAACCAGTGATGGAAAGGAATCCAAATCGCACTAGCGCATTCCAAACAGGAATTGCGGGATGGGAGTACTGGTTGCCGGAAGTCAAATCGGCGATGTACCACACCACGCAGGAGAGGACCGCAATGGCAAAGGCAGGCCAGCGTCCCGCATACCAGGCTGCTAGCGCGACTGGTCCGAGGTAGAACAAGGACATCGAGATCTCGTAGCCGGTGAAGTAGTCGATGCCTCCGACAATCGCTGCGCCCAACGCCGCCAGTACGAGAATCCCAGCGCGAGCAAGCTTGTCGACGCGGTGATTAAGGGTGCTCAGCAGCGCAATCATCGTCTAGCCGTCCAACGGGTTCTCGGGATGCAATCTGCAGTTCGTGCGGCGCGAATCCTGCAAGAACGGCCGAGCAGGCGTGAGGGCCGATTCTGAAGGGCTAACCGCTCAGTCGCGGAGCGGCGTGCCCAGTTTCTATCAATAACGTCGCATGAAACATGAATCGGCAGGTTGGCCGCGAACTCCT
>CAWBXT010000011.1:0-105923 GCA_963792765.1 uncultured beta proteobacterium
CGTGCGCCTCTTCAAGGGGCTCGATTCGAACACCGGCTGTGCCTATCTCGTCGTAATGCATCTGGCACCCGACCGCGCCGAGCCAGCTCTCCTCGCTGCTCGGTCGCGCCACCGCGATGCCGGTGGTCGAAGCAAGCGACGGCGCGCCGCTGCCGGCGGATCACGTCTACGTCATCCCGCCCGCGAGCTACATGCAGGTCGTGCGCGGCCGACTCGTCGTGACGCCGATCGAAACGCGACCGCCGGATCCGATGGCGGTCAACCAGCTGATGATCTCGCTTGCCGCCGATCAGCGGGAGAACGTGATCGGCATCATCCTCACAGGCAGCGACAGCGACGGCGCGCAAGGCCTGAAGATGATCAAGAGCGAAGGCGGCATGACGATCGCACAGGCTCCTGCGACCGCTGCCTACCGCGCGATGCCCAGCAATGCCATCGCGAGCGGCCACGTCGATCAACAACTCGCGATCGAGGACATGCCGGCCGCGATCATCACCTACACGCGCAGCGCCGCAAGCGCGGCGCGCGGCGGCGCGCGCGAGGCGCAGGAGACGGGCCAGCTCGCATCGATCATTCATCTGATCAACCGCCGGCTGGGACTCGACTTCACCGACTACAAGACGCCGATGCTCTATCGGCGCATCCGTCGCCGCGTCGGCCTCTGTCGCCTGCCGGGCCTGACCGAGTACCTGCGCCATCTCGACTCGGACCCGCACGAGGTCGAAGTGCTTGCGGCCGACTTCCTGATCGGTGTGACCGAGTTCTTCCGAGAGCCCCACGCCTGGGAGGCGCTGGACAAGAGCCTCTTGCCATCGATCCTGCAACAGGCCCCGGACGCGAGCGAGCTGCGCGTCTGGGTGCCGGCCTGCTCGACCGGCGAGGAGGCCTACAGCATGGCGATGGTGCTGATCGAGAACGCCGAACGCGCTAAGCGACACATCAACATCCAGATCTTCGCCTCGGATGTGGACAAGCGCGCGCTCGACATGGGGCGTCGAGGGCGCTACACGAAGTCGATCACTCACTCCGTCGGCTCGCGCCGGCTGAGCCGCTTCTTCCGCGCAGAGGGAGGGTGCTATCAGGTGAAGAAGGAACTGCGGCAGGTCGTCACGTTCGCGCAGCAGAACCTCATTGCCGATCCGCCCTTCTCGCGCATGGATATCGTGAGTTGTCGCAATCTGCTGATCTACATGCAGCCGAGCCTGCAGCGCCATGTCTTGCAGCTGCTCCACTTCGCCCTGCGGCCGGGCGGCTACCTGCTGCTCGGCAAATCCGAAACCGCTTCGGCGCGTGACGGGCTGTTCACGCTCGTCGGGGCGGGCGGCACCATCCTGCGTCGCGTGGGGGCGCGGCACGCTTCGCAGATCGACTTTAGCTTGAACGCGCGGGCGGCATCGAACGCGTCGGACGACGCGTCCCCCAGCCCGGAGCCGGCGCCCGCCGCGCAGCGTGGACCCGATGACGCGGCACGCCTGCCGGCGAGGGATGCGCCGGACCCCACCCCCGACGGTAGCGGCAGCGCATCCGATCAGACGCCGGGCGCAACCGAATCCGTCGAGGCAGAGCTGGCGCGCCTCAAGCGCGAGTTGCGCACGTCCGTCGAGGACCTGGAGTCGACCAACGAGGAGCTCAAGGTCGCCAACGAAGAGGCCATGTCGACCAACGAGGAGTTGCAGTCCACCAACGAGGAGCTCGCGACATCGAAGGAAGAGCTCGAGTCGGTCAACGAGGAACTGATCGCCGTCAACGCGCAGCTGGAGTTGAAGGTCGAGGAACTCGTTACGGTGAACGACGACCTCGGCAACCTGCTCGCCAGCACGAGCATCCCGACGCTGTTCCTCGACTCGGCGCTGAAGATCAAGCGCTACACGCCGGACGCGACGCGCCTCTTTCAGCTCCTCCCCGGGGACCTGCACCGCCCGTTGACCGACATCGCGAGCGCCTGCGACATGGCCGCGCTGGTGCGCGATGCGCGCCAGGTGCTGCACGACCTGAGCACGCTGGAAGCCGAGGTCACGCTCGACAACGGGGATGTGTTCCTGCGCCGCACGTCGCCCTACCGGACGCGCGACGACCGCATCGCCGGCGTCGTGGTGACCTTCGCCGACGTGACGGGGCTGAAGGCCGCCACCGCCGCGATCGATCGCCTGGCCGCCGTGATGCGGGCATCGCAGGATGCGATCGTCGTGCACGACGACGAGGGGCGGATCCTGGCCTGGAATCGCGGATCCGAGCGGCTCTACGGCTACAGCGAGAGCGAAGCGGTGGGCCAGGGCATCGAGCGGCTGTTGCCGGGGCCGGCGCGCGCCATCTGTGCGGCCGAGATCGCCCGCGTGCGAGCCGGCGGCGCGCCGCGCATCGTCGAGGTGGGCGAGGTCGCGCGTGACGGGCGGCGCCTGCATGTGTCGGCCAGCATGTCGCTGATCGATGCGGGCGATGGCGCCGGCCAGGCCGTTGCCTGGATCGGGCGGGACATCAGCGCGCAAAAGGCCGCCGAGTCGAAACTGCGCGAGAGCGAGAAGCGCTTTCGCAGCCTCGCCGACAACGCGCCGGTGCTGATCTGGATGAGCGACCGTCAAGGTGTTCTCGACTTCGTCAACCGCTCCTTCTCCGCCTTCATCGGCTTGACGGCGCGACGCATGGTGGGGCGCAAATTGGTCGACTTCCTCGATCGCGACGACGCCACGGCCTTGCTCGCCGCGATCGGCAAGCTCAAGCAGAGTGACGCCAGACATTCCGCCGAACTGCGGCTCGACACCCGCTTCGGCGGCGCGCGCTGGATGAACTGCACCGTCATGTGGCGGCGCGACCCGACCACCGGCAACGAGGGCCTGATCGGCTCGATGGTCGACATTCACGAGCAGGTCAACGCCCGCGCCGAGCTCGAGGAGGCGGCGCGCCGCAAGGACGAGTTCCTCGCCATGCTCGGCCACGAACTGCGCAACCCGCTGGTGCCGATCCGCAACGCCGCGGCGGTGCTGCACCGCGCGGCGAACGACGACCCGCAGCTCACATGGGTGCACGATGTGCTGGTGCGCCAGGTCGGCCATGTGACGCGGCTGGTGGACGATCTGCTCGACATTTCGCTCATCACGCAAGGCACCTTGCAGCTTCGACTCGAACCGATCGATCTGCGCTTCACGCTGCAGCGCGCGGTGGAGGCGGTCGAGCCGCTTTTCGCGCGCAAGCGTCACCGTTTCGAATGCACCTTGCCGGAGGAACCGGTCTGGGTCGAAGGCGATTCGATACGCCTCGTGCAGGTGTTCGACAACCTGTTGACGAACGCCGCGAAGTACACCGATGACGGCGGTCTGGTGTCGCTGGAGCTACTCGTCGATGATGAAGTTGCCGTCGTGCGGGTGCGTGACGACGGCCTCGGCATCCTGCCGGCCACGCTGCCGCGCATCTTCGACCTGTTCGTGCAGGACGAGCGCTCGATCGACCGATCTCAGGGCGGGCTCGGGATCGGGCTGGCGCTCGTCCGGCGATTGCTCGACATGCACGGCGCCACCGTCGTCGCGCGCAGCGAGGGCGCGGGCCGGGGCGCGGAGTTCGAGGTGCGCCTGAAGCGCCTGCCCGACAGCGTGGCGCGCGATCGATCCCCGATCGCGGAACTCGAGGGCGCGGGCGGCCGCGTGATGATCGTCGAGGACGATCCCGAGGTCGGCCAGAGCATGGTCATGCTGCTGCGCATGTACGGCTACGACGTCGAACTCGCGGACGATCTCGAGTCAGCCCTCGCGCTGGCGCGCGACTTCCGGCCGCGCGCGGTGCTGATGGATATCGGCATGCCGGTGCATGACGGCTACGAGGTGGCGCGCCGGCTGCGCGCGATGCCGGAAATGACGAACCACGTGACCTACATCGGGATCAGCGGTTTCGGCCAGCCGGCGGACACGGTGCGCAGCGCCAAGGCCGGCTTCGCGCACTACCTCGTCAAGCCGGTAGACCCTGCGGAACTGAATCGAATCCTCGCCGACGTGATGGCCCGCGAGGACCCGTCGTAGGTCGAAGGCGCAGCGGGTCGGCTCTGCGCTCAGGTCGGCACCGAGCGCTTTAGTCGGCGCGTCTTGCGCCGGGCGTCACGGCGAAATCGCCATCGGAGGCGAAGCGTCCGCTGGGTACAGTGTCGGGTCCGGTGTCGGGTCCGACGTCCGTCAGCGGCGTCGACCAGGCCGACTTGTGCGCAAACAGCGCCGAGCCCTGCCCACGATGCCCACCCGGAGGCGCGTGCGTCGACGAGTCCCACCAGCGGACCAGTGCCCGCACGCCCAGGATCATCAGCACGGCGCCACCGAAGGCCGCCACGCTCGCAACGGCGCTGTAGTTTTCCGCCCGCAGTGGCAGCGCACTCCCCGTCGGCGCGACCATCAAGCCGGCCAACACGCCGCCGGCGACGGCACAGGCCATGTTGAGAGCCATCGCCTCAGGTTCCATCTCCGCAAGAAGGCTGTTTGCAAGCCAGCCGACTGCGATGCCCGTCGTCACCCACAGCAATGCGTTCACAGCGTGCAACTCCTGTTCAACCCGTACATCGGCAAGTTGCGTGCCAGCGGTCGACGCCGCCCGGACGGGCGCTACACCCGGAGATCGATGCGCCCGCCCGAGATGCCGCGCGGCGCGACCGTTTGCAAACCGGCAAGAACTGCTGCAAGGCTTGCGCAGCCCGCGCCTTGCCAGTGCGATCACGCGCACCGCTGCATGACATGCCGCGCGGCGGGCCGGTTCAGGCTTCCCACTGCGCGCTGACCACCCGATACACGAGATGCAGTTTGCGTACGGCCGGCAGCGACAGCACGAACGGATAGAAGTCGCGCAGCCCCATGCTGCGCGAGAGCTCGTTCAGCACGGCGTTGAGTTCGATCCATTCGTTGAGCATGGCGACGAACTCGGTGCCGCACGCGTCCGTCGGTCCTTCCAGGTCGCTGGCGCGAAAGCGCTGGAAATGCACCTCGGCATTGCTGCCGTCGATGCCGAAACTGCGGGCGGTGTCGAGCGTGTCGACCATGTGCAGAAAGTGGGCCCATGTCTCGGCCCAGTCCTCCCACGGGTGGCTGCTCGCGTACGCGCTGACGAACTGCATCTGCCAGTCGGGCGGCGGGCCGCTCGCGTGGTGCGCGCTCAGCGCCTGCGCATAGTCGCCGCGTTCGTCGCCGAACCGTTGGCGAAACGGTTCGAGCCAGCGGCTGTCGAGAACGAGCCGCTCCCAATAGTAGTGGCCGCTTTCGTGCCGCAGGTGCCCGAGCAAGGTGCGGTACGGCTCGCCGAGCGCGGCGCGGCGTTGCTCTCGCGTTGCGTCGTCAGCCTCCTCGACATCGAGCGTGATGACACCGTCGACGTGGGCGGTGACGACCGGCTCGCCCCACGGCGTTGCCTGCAGCAGGTCGAAGGCCAGGCCCTGCGCGGCGTTCTCGCCCTTCGATTCGATCGGCAGTCGCAAGCCGAGCAACGAGGAGACGAGTTGTCGTTTGGCGAGCTCGATCTGCAGCCAGCGCATCTCGTTCTCCGGCTGAGACAGATCCGGCAGGCGCCGCGTCAGGCGGCATGAAAGACACAGCCCGCCCTGCTCCAGGTCGTGCGCATCGAGCAGCCAGTTGCAGGCCGAGGCGCTCGCCAGGTTGGCACACCGGCGGTAGCGCAGCGCGCGCTTGCGCGTGCCGCCGGCTTCGAGCCACCAGCCTTCCTCACGCGCCGGCCGCAGTGCCAGCACGCGCCGCTGGCGCGTGTCGAAGCCGAGCGCGGTACCGCAGCTCAGGCACTGGCTGTTGCGAAAGAAGACCGGCCGGCCGCAGCAACACGTGTAGATCCGCGAAGTGGTCGGGCGGGCGATGCCGGTCGTGCGACCGCTCATCGCGGCACCCGGCGCTTGCTCGACCGGCGCGACGGCGCCACTCCTGGTGCGATCAGCGCGAGCAGCCGGCGTTCGGCGATGCGCAGTCCGCGCATCGCGGGTGGCGCGAGCGCCCACGGGAAGTCGGGCATCTGCCGGCGGGCGGTTTCATCCGCGAGAGCGTCGAGTTGCTCCATCACGAGCGGGTGGATATAAGACTTGCGGCACACGGCGGCGGTGTTTCCGAGCCGGCGCGCGACCGCGGCAACGACCGCCGGGCCGCTGACGCAGGTGGCGGACGGATCGTCACCGCGCGCCGTTCGAGCGCAGGCCTCGAGCGCCAGATCGAGCGCCTGCACCGTGCCGTGCCAGGTGCGAAAGTCCTTTGCAGTGACGTGCGTGCCGGCGGCGGCCTCGAGCCAGGCGTTGACGTCGGTCGAATCGATGGAATGCACTTCGCCGTCGGCATCGACGTAGCGGAAGAGCGCCTGCCCGGGCAGGGCCTGACATCGGCGCACAACGCGGGCGACGCGCGGATCGTCGAGTCGCGCCTCCTGGCGCACGCCGCTCTTGCCGCCGAACGACAGGCGCACTTCGCTGCCCCAGGGTTGCGCGTGGCGCTTGCGCAGCGTGCTCAGACCGAACGAGCCGTTGGCGCGCAAGTACTCCTCGTTGCCGATGCGCAACCAGGTGGTGTCCAGCAGCCGCACCAACGCCGCCAGCACGCGCTCGCGCGTCGGTGCGGCGGCACGGCCTTCGAGCTGCCTGCACACCGCGCGCCGGATGCGGGGCAATGCCAGCCCGAACTCGTGCAGATGCTCGAACTTCGTGGCCTCGCGCAGTGAGCGCCATTGCGGGTGGTAGCGATACTGCTTGCGTCCGCGCGCATCGCGACCGGTTGCTTGCAGATGGCCGCGGCCGTCGCTGCAGACCCATACCCGCCGGTAGGCCGGCGGTATGGCCAGCGCGCGGATGCGCTGCAACTCTCGGGGATCGTGCACCGCTTGGCCGTCGGCGTCAAAGTAGGAAAAGCCGCGCCCGCGGCGAACACGGCGCAGCCCGGGTTCCGCGTCGCTCGCCCAGCGCAAGGAGGTGCGGCGACCCCCGAAGTCCGCGCGAGCCGTGCGCGAGCGCGACGTCTCCTTCGATCCCGCTAAGGAGGGCGTGTCGCGCGATATGCCGCCCGCTGCGCGCCGCATCTGACGCGCCGCTTCAACCTGGGTGACGCGGCCGCCTGCGCGCTGTTTTGCGCGGCGGCTCGAAATGCTCGCGCGCGATGCGATCGAAGACCGGCCCGCGGTCGGTGTCTGGCAATCCACGCGCAACGTCGGCTGCTGCGTGTGACATGGACTCGTCGGGAGTATTGCTCGGCAGCACCTGGCTGTCGCTCGACTCGTCATGCTCATGCGGCAGCCGCGGCACACTGCGCCCCGATTGTTGCGGCTTGGTGCGGCCAGACTTTGTCGCCATCAGGCGCGCTGCCGATCGAAGTCGACTTCGGACGGCATCGAAATGTCGCGTAGTGCGCGGTCGGTATCTGCAGATTGGCGCGTCGCCAAGTCCCCGAGCGAGACGATGCCGACGACCTCGCCGTCCGCACTGAGCACCGGCAGCCGGCGCACCTGCTCTTCACCCATGCGGCGCAGCACGTCGCTCGTGTCCTGGGTTTCGAGGCACCATAGGGGCTGCTTGCTCATCACGTCGGAGACGCAGGCACCCTGCGGCGTCATGCCCGCTGCCGTGCCGCGCACGGTGAGGTCCCGGTCGGTGACGATGCCAAGCAGGCGGCTTCCGCTGCAGACTGGGAGGGAGCCCACGTTCAATCGCTCCATCAGCTGCGCGGCGCGTTGCAACGTTTCCTGCGGGCCGATCGTTTGCACGTCGGTCGTCATGATCTGTGAGACGGTGGTCATGGAATTTTTCCTCGCAACAATTACCGCATCAGCTGCGGCGGATGACACACCGCTGGCAAGCGACGTTCCCGATAGCCCGCGCGGGTCGGCCCCCTTCCCCGCCACCAGTTGTCCCGTTGCGCGCTCGTTGCATGCATCGGCGTGTTGTCCTACGCGCGGTTGCGATCTGTAACGACACCGCGGCGCACGCCCGCAACCCACACTCGTCCCAATGCGCAGCGCAATCCCTTGACGCGCGCAGCAAATGGAGGAAAAAACATGCTCACCTGGGCCATCATCTTTCTCGTCATTTCCGTCATCGCGGGTGTTTTCGGCTTCACTGGCATCTCCGCCGCTACCGCGGGCGTCGCCAAGATCCTGTTCTTCATCGCGATCGCCGTCTTCCTCGTGCTGCTGGTGATGGCGTTGATGGGCGGTGCACTGGTCTTGTAGGGACTCAGCGGCGCGGGAGGCAGCGGGCCCGCGCCGAGCGCGAAGCCGCATTCAGTCTGCCTTCTCCGCGCCGCGGATGTTCATCCCCGCGAGAGCTACCTGCAGGGCGATCAGCGCATAGGCCGAGGCGTGCACGCCCCAGACGATCCACAGCACATTGCTGGCGAGGAACAGCCAGAAGCCGACCCTGCGGCGTGACTTGATTTCAGAAGCGACGAGCCATGCTGCCGCGACCGTCACCACCATCGCAGGCCATTGCAGCAAATCGAGCAGGATCGGTGTCATCGGCGCTGAGAAATGGCGTGCGCGCTGGTGGCGCGCAGCCGTCGCGACGGGCGGTCGATGGGGTGAGCATGGCAATCGCCCGGGGCGGACAACGGCCGATGAAGGTGCTGGTGCTCACTGCCCACCCGCGCGTACGCAGCTTTTGCGGAGCGCTGGCATCGGCCTACGCCGCCGGCGCGCGCGAAGCGAACTGCCACGTGCGCGAGCTGTCGCTCGCCACATTGGACTTCGATCCCGATCTGCACACCGTTTCGCCGCGACAGCAGCCGCTCGAGCCGGACCTGGTGTCGGCGCTCCGTGATCTCGAGTGGGCGCAGCACATTGTCTTTGTCTACCCCGCATGGTGGGGCATGGGGCCGGCGCGGCTGAAGGGCTTTCTCGATCGCATTCTCTTGCCGGGTCGCGCGTTCCGAGAGCTCGACACTGGCCGCATCGAAGGCCTGCTCGGCGGCAGGACCGCGCATCTGCTGACGACGCTCGACATGCCGCCCTGGGTCTATCGCTGGATCTACCGGGCCGGCGGCCATCAGGTGATGCGACGCTCGACGCTCGGCGTCTGTGCGATCCGTTGCACGCGCGTGATGAGCTTCGGACCGGTAAACCATTCGAGCCCCGCGCAGCGCAGCAGCTGGCTCGCGCGCGCGCGCGAGACGCAAGGATGACGCACCCTGCGCCTCGCGCTGCAGCGGGCGCGCTGCGCTGCATTCGGGGCAGCCCCGCGAATGGGCGAGCGGCGGGTGCGCCGAATGGCGCGGTGGTCGGTGGCTCATGGGGCCGTCGCCGGCATCTCACCGGCAGGCGCGCGCTCATCCGTCAGGCGTTCGAACTCGGCAATCACTTGCGCGCCGAGCAGCAATAGCGTGGCGGCGACCTCGAGGCTGAGCAGCACCGCGATCGCGGTCGTCAGGGAGCCGTAGACGGTGCCGATCTGCGACAGCGTCGCAAAGTACCAACCCAACGCACGACGCGATACCTCCCACAAGACGGCTGCCGTAAGAGCCCCGATCAGCGCATGCTTGACCGAAAGCCGGCCGACCGGCATCACGAGGTAGATCGACGCGATCGCAAGCACTTCACCGACAAAGCCAAGGAGATAGAGCAGCCACGTCGACAGGCGTCCCAGCGACCAGTCGAACTCGAGGAACATCAGGTTCTGTTCCCCCAGTCCTTGAAGGCGGCCGGTCATCAACGTCATCAGCAACAGACCGAGCCCGAGACACAGGATGTAGCCGTACGGCATCAGGATCGAGACCACGAAATGGCGCCGGCGGTTCACGAGGCGGTGATTGAAGATCACCGTCATCGCACCCTCCAGCACGCTGAAGGCGAGCGAACTGAAGAAGAGCATGGTCGCCAACAGCACCCAGCCGAGCACGTCTCGATGCGCGAGAAACTTCGCCAGCTCCGAAACCACCGCGGCCGACTGTCCCGGGACGAGCCATTCGAGATAGCGTGTCAGCGTTGCAAGCAGCGCTTCCTGCCCGACGAAGTGTGAAAGCGCAATCACGCTCAGGATCAACAACGGGACGATCGACAGCAAAGCGTAGTACGCGACTGCTCCTGCCAGCAGCAGCCCCTGGTTCCTGCGAAACGCGCGAAAGACCCCGAGTGCGAACGTGACGGGGTGCGCGACGATGTGGGCAGTGCGGGCTCCGAAGGTCATGGCGGCGGTCGAACGGGGCAACTTCCCACGCTTTCCCTGCATCTACATCGCGTGCATGCTCGACAGCACCCGGTAGCAGCAAAAGCCGTTCCCGGCACCTTGAAGGACATGCCCCCGCTCGCGCTTCCGACCGCACGCGCGCTTGTCCTACGCCGGCCTTCATCAACGTCCTATCGCGTGCCCCTCGCCGGGTGCCTACATTGTTCCAAGGGCAAATCTCATCGGCCCATGCGCCGCTCCGACGGGATGGCGGCAAGTACTGAATCAACCTCAAGGAGGAATCATGGACAACACCTATCTGACACGCGACAAGTACGGCATGTATGCAAGCACTGGCAGCGGCGGGCCGGGACCGGCATTGATGGGCGCTGACACGCTTCTCGGCAACGATGTGTACAACCTTCAAGACGAGAGCCTGGGCGACATCAAGGAGTTCATGATCGACATGGCCACCGGCAAGATCGCCTATGCCGTGTTGTCCTTCGGCGGCATCCTCGGCATGGGGGACAAGCTCTTCGCCGTGCCTTGGGGCGCATTGAAACTCGACACCGAAAACGAGCGCTTCACGCTCGATGCGTCGGAATCGATGTTGAAGGAAGCTCCCGGCTTCGACAAGGACAGTTGGCCGTCGATGGCGGACTCGACCTGGGGCACCCAGATCCACAGGTTCTATCGCACGCCGTACAACCCGTAAGCGACGGTAGGCCATCGCGCCCCGACCTTTTCAGCCTTCGCGTGGCGAAGGAGTCGGGGCGCGGCGCGTCCCGCGTTGGCATCGCGCCTTGAGCGCGACTCAGAAAGGGATCCGATCGGGAATACGACTTGCCGTCGGCGGTGCGTCCCCACGCTTCGCGCTTTGACAATGCCCTTTCGCCACGTTCTTACACTCGTCCTGGGATTCACGATCGCGGTGCCTTCCGCGGCGCCGGCTGCTTCCCGAACGTCAGCGCCCCTGTCACCCGATGCACAGATTTTGCTGAACCACATTCGCCAGCTGGACGACAACCGGGGTGCGCCCTTCGCGGTAATCGACAAGCGTCGCGCCCGCCTCTGGGTGTTCGGCGCCGACGGGCGGCAAGTCGACAGCACGCCCGTGCTGCTCGGCTTGGCGCGAGGCGACGACTCCGTGCCCGGCATCGGAGAGCGCCCGTTGTCACAGGTGCGGAAGGCTGAACGCACGACCCCCGCAGGGCGGTTCATGCTCGAAGCAGGACGCAATCTGCACGGAGAGCAAATCCTTTGGGTCGACTACGACGCCGCCGTGTCGATGCATCGCGTACGCGCCAACAACCCACTCGAACGCCGCCTTCAACGTCTGTCGACCCCAACGGCCGCGGACAACCGCATCTCCTACGGCTGCATCAATGTGCCGACCGCGTTCTTCGACACTGTCGTCGCGCCGACCTTCATGGCGCGGGGCGGCCCGATCTACATCCTGCCGGAAGTCCGCACACTCTCCGCCACATTTCCGATCGAGGCCCTCCCTGCAAAAACAGGGCGGCCGAAGCCGCCCTGATAAATGACATCGCCCTTCGGGATGTCACCCCAAATCAACCCGGCCTTCAGTTGCGATCGCTGCGCGGCGCGCGGCCATTTCCGTTCGCGGTATTGCTCGTCGAGCCGTTGTTCGACATGGCATTCGGATCGGTCGTGCGATTCATCGCGCCGGCGCGCGAAGTCGTGGCATTCGAAGAGTTGTTGCGCATGGTGTCGGTCGAACCCGACATCGGCGCCGCATCGCTCGCCATCCGATCGGACGGCATCGCCGCGGTTGAGTTTGCAGGGGTGGCCGGCGGCGCGGTGGGCGCCACCTGGCCCGGACCTGGTGACGCCGCGGTGGGCGCAGTCGAGGTCTGGGCCTGGACAGTGCCAATGGCCAGTGCGAACGCCAAGGCGGTGAATGTGCGAGTGCTTCTGCTCATGCTGGTGCTCCTGAAGTGGTCGGATCAAGTCCCGCTGCGAATCCTTCGACGCGGTAGGAATGCAAGGCAAGTGACGTGCCGACCTTGGCGTAGCCAGGAAGTGGCGCGCGACGCAATTCCGACCGGCACGCGGCCTGCCGGGTCCTGCCAGTTGGCCCGGTCGCCGGCAATCACGGGAGAGGCATTGTGAAGAGGACGGGTCCACCGACTACAGTGACCGCAGGGGAGCGCAGCACGCCGGCGCGGCGGGCACCGAGCTCCAAGCGAGGGGCAGCGCCAAAGGCAAAGCCATCGAAGCGAGTGCAGGCGGGCGCGCGCAAGCATCCTTCAACCTTCAAGACTCGCCAGCTTGACAAGCCGGGGCATGAGGCAGACCTCCGTCCGAGGCCGCAGTTCCAGGCCCCCGGCTACGCGGGAGTGCTCGGCTACTCCTACATCAGCACCGGCTCGGTCGTCGGCCTGCAGGGCAGCGCCAAACTGCTGGACTACGCGGCCACGAAAGGGGCCATCCATGCCTTCACCAAGTCCCTTGCACAAAGCCTGCTCGAGCGCGGCATACGCGTCAACGCCGCCACACCCGCTCCGGTCTGGACGCCGCTCAACCCGGCGGATGGTGGAGCTAGCGACGTCCAGCACTTCGGCCAACAGGCCGATTTGGGGCGCGCCGCGCAGCCTGAGGAACTCTCCCCGGCCTACGTGTTTCTGGCGTCGCCCGTGTGCGCCAGCTACGTCACCGGCATCGTCCTCCCGGTGACCGGCAGCGTCGGCGCCATTTAGGCGAGCGACAGAGGGCGCTCGAAGGCGGGCTCGGCAACTTCGACGTGAGGCACGTCGAAGTCCCGCCCGACCATGGCGCGAGCGAACAGGTAGTTGTCGCGCGCCCGCTGCGGTAACCCGTCCAGATCGACCTGGCCCTTGGCGTCGCAGGGAAAAGCCAACGCCAGACCAGCGCGAAAGAGGGACTTGAATCGGACTTCGAACGTCGCGCCTGAATGGATGCCGGGTGTGTTCATGATCGACTCCTGCAAAGGAATGTGTGCACTGGCACTTTGCGCGCGGTGGGGGCCCGTGTCTGTCAGTTGTGATCGGTCTCGCGCGTCGGCGCGTCTGCCACCTGCCTGGCTGGCGAAGTCCTACAAGCATGTCGGCGTCGGCTGGGCACGCCCTGTGCCGGCATGACAACTGCCATGACCCAAAGAGAAACCTTTCGGAAGCCCTACGGCAGTGGGGATCGTCATGGGGTCTAGCGCGCGGCCGGAGCGGAGTCATCCGCGTGCCCGCCTCGCGAATGTCCGCAAGGCATGCGCTGCAGGCGCGATGGCGTGCCCTGTGTCGATGGTTCGATGCCAGGCCCTGGATCGGCGTGCCCCTCGTCGCGGTGCGGAACTACATCCGCCATCAGAGCGCCAATCAAGCCGGCAGCGTCGCCTTTTCGCTCGTCCTTTCGATGTTCCCGGGCTTGCTCCTGCTGGGCGCCGCTGCGGCCTTCTTCGGCAAGCCCGGGACGGCGGCCGCGCTGGCCGGCCGTCTCCTCCAGTACGCACCCGAAGTCGCCACTCGAGCGGCGCGGCCGATAGTCGACCAGTTGCTCACCGAGCCGAGTCGGGCCCTTGTCGCGATGGGCGGCCTGGTCACGGTGTGGACTGCGTCTTCAGGCGTGCAGGCGGTGCGCACCGCCCTCAACCGTGCGTATGGCGCGAAGAAGCTGCCTTCCTTCTGGCGCGCCCGTCTGAAAGTGACGCTGTTCACCTTGATCGGTGCGGTGCTCACTCTCTTCGCATTCAGTTCGATCGTCGTTCTGCCTCTCGTCTGGCGCCTCGTCGTTCAAGCTGGCGCGTCGGGGGGCGAGATGAGATGGATCATGACGGTGGCTCGCTATGTGTCGGCGTACGTCGCGCTCGTCGTGCTTTACGCCGCCATGTACGGCTACCTGACCGATATCCATCAGCGTCTTCGCACGGTGATCCCCGGCGCCCTGGTCGGCGCGCTGTTGTGGGTCCTGGCCGCGGCCTTCCTGTCCCGCGGACTCCACAGCGCGGGCAAGCTGGCCCTGGTCTATGGCAGCTTTGCGGGCGTGGTCGCGACGCTCGTGTTCCTTTACGCCAGTGCGGTAACGTTGATTTTCGGCGCGGAACTGAATGCGGTGCTGCGACAGCGCCGCGCGGGCGAACGAAAGCCCGAAGGCACAGGAACATAGTGCCGCAACTTGTGCCGGTGCGAATGGGCGGCACGTGACGCCGGACGCTTCCCGGTCCCGGTCCGCGCCCTCAGGCGAGCATGCGCAGCGCGGGTTCGCGCGACCACTGGCGTGTCTTGGCCGCCGCGATGAACCTGGCCGTGTCGCCCGCGTCGACGATGCCCGCGTCCGCCTCGAGACCCGCCTTCTGAAGCAGCATCTGACCGCCGGCATCGATGGCGATGGCCTTCAGGTGCGCGTAGGCGTCGCGCGCGAAGTCGATCGCCGCAGCCTCGCCCATCAGGCTTTTTGCGCCGCGCGCCGACAGCATCACCGCAACCGCGTCGAACAGCACGGACGGTGTGCCGGCCAATTGGCCGTCGGCCAACAACGTGGATCCGTCGTGCAGCGTGACGCCGCCGATCTTCGGCGCAACGATCTTCACCGTGGCGCCGGCCGCCTCTGCCGCGCACTTCAGCGCCCCGATGCGTTCGCCATGCGATCCGTCGGCCACAAGGATGGCGATGGCGCGTCCGTCGAGCGTGTCCTTCATCTTGCCGATCAGCTGCAAGGCCGGTGACGGCTCCCGGTCTTCGGGCGGAACCGCGGGCGTCGGCGCCTGCGGCAGCGCCGCCAGGCCCAGTCCATCGGCGACGCGCTGCGCCAGGCTCTGGTCGATATGGATCAGATGACCGACCATGGCTTCGCGCACGTGCGCCGTGACCACCTTCGACAGCTCGAACACCAGCGCCGACGCAATGTGCGCCTGCTCGGGTTCGCTCTGGCTTCGGTAAAACTGCCGCGCCTGGCTGTAGTGGTCGGCAAAACTTTCGGCACGGATACGCCCGCGCTGGCCGGCTTCGTCAGCGGCGAAGCTGCGAAAGCCCCGGGTCGGCGTCTCGCGCAGCGCGCCGTCGGCGAGCGACGACGGGTCGTAGGCGACTTGGCCCTTCGGCTGCTGCATCTGCATGTGCGCGTCGCGCTGGTGGTTGGCGAACGGACACTTGGGCGCGTTCACTGGAATCTGATGAAAGTTGGGCGAACCCAGCCGCGACAGTTGCGTGTCCAGATACGAAAACAGGCGTCCCTGCAGCAGCGGGTCGTTGCTGAAGTCGATGCCGGGCACGAGGTGCGAAGGGCAGAAGGCGACCTGTTCCGTCTCGGCGAAGAAGTTGTCCGGCCAACGGTCCAGCACCATCCGGCCGATGACCTTCAACGGCACCAACTCCTCGGGAATCAGCTTGGTCGAGTCCAGGTGGTCGAAGGGAAAGGCGTCGGCCTGGTCCTGCGTGAACAACTGCACCGCCAGTTGCCAGGCCGGCGGCCTGCGCGAGGTGACCGCGTCGAACAGGTCGCGGCGGTGGAAGTCGGGGTCGGCGCCGGCGATCTTCACTGTCTCGTCCCACACGGTGGACTGCAGGCCCAGTTCAGGCCGCCAGTGGAACTTGACAAAGGTTGACGCGCCATCGGCGTTGACCAGCCGGAAGGTGTGGATCCCGAAGCCCTCCATCATGCGCAGCGAGCGCGGCAAGGTGCGATCGGACATGATCCACATCACCATGTGCATCGACTCCGGCGTCATCGAGATGTAGTCCCAGAACGTGTCATGGGCTGTCGCCGACTGCGGAAAGCCGCGGTCGGGCTCCATCTTTACCGCGTGGATAAGGTCCGGGAACTTGATCGCGTCCTGGATGAAGAAGACCGGGATGTTGTTGCCGACCAGATCCCAGTTGCCTTCCTTGGTGTAGAGCTTGACCGCGAAGCCGCGGACGTCGCGAGGCGTGTCCACCGACCCCGAACCCCCGGCGACGGTGGAGAAGCGCGCGAATACCGGCGTGCGCTCGCCGACTTCGGTGAGCACTTTGGCGGTGGTGTGATCAGCCAGCGATTCGGTGAGCTCAAAGTAGCCGTGCACCGCGCTGCCGCGCGCATGCACGACGCGTTCGGGTATCCGTTCGTGGTCGAAGTGGGTGATCTTTTCGCGCAACACGAAGTCCTCGAGCAACGTCGGCCCGCGCGAATAGGCTTTCAGCGAGTTCTGGTTGTCGGAGATCGGTGTGCCCTGGTTGGTGCTGAGGCAATCTTGGCCGTCCGTGGCTACCGGGTGCCATTCGCCGCCGTTGCCCACACTTGGTTCGACGCCGATATCTGGCGCCACGCGCTTGCCCTTGCCGTCCGTGCCGCGGTTGCGTTCTTTTTTCATCCGTATCCTTACCAGGCTGGTTTACCAACCCCACGCACGGCAATTGCCGCGCCCGCTCCCCTCAGCGCAAAGAGATGACCGCTGCCATCGAAGAGATCTACCGCCGCGACAGCCGCCGCGTGTTCTCGACGCTCGTGCGCCTGCTGGGCAGCATGGACGCGGCCGAAGAGGCGCTGCACGACGCCTTCGTCGCCGCGACCGAGCAATGGCCGGCGCAGGGCGTGCCGGCCAACCCGGTGGCGTGGCTGGTGTCGGCTGGCAGATTCAAGGCCATCGACAAGATCCGCCGTCAAACGCGCATCGTCTCGTGGGACGCAGCGCCCGAACTGGCGGAAGCCGCGGCCGCGATGCCCGATGAGCAAGCACCGGGCTGGGAGCAGCAGTGGGACGCGCGCCACGACATCGAGGACGACCGCTTGCGACTGATCTTCACCTGCTGCCACCCCAGCCTGGCCGAAGAGGCCCGCATCGCACTCACCCTGCGCGAGGTCTGCGGCTTGCAGACGGAGGCCATCGCGTCGGCCTTTCTGATCCCCACACCGACGCTGGCGCAACGCATCGTTCGCGCCAAGGCCAAGATCAAGGCTGCGGGCATCCCTTACGAAGTGCCGGGCTCGGCGGAACGGGCGTTCCGGATGGGCAGCGTGTTGCGGGTGATCTATCTGGTCTTCAACGAAGGCTACTCGGCGCATGCCGGCGAGGCCGCGCAACATGGCGACCTGGCCGACGAAGCAATTCGCTTGGCACGCTTGTTGATGAGCCTGATGCCCGATGAGCCTGAAGTGATGGGCCTGCTCGCGCTGATGCGGCTGCACCACGCCCGCAGCGCCGCACGCTGCACCGCGGAAGGCGACCTGGTGCCGCTGGAAGAACAAGACCGCACGCGCTGGGATCGCGAGGCCATCGCCGAAGGTGCGGCATTGGCTGAAGCCGCCTTGCGCCAGCGCGGCTTCGGCCCTTATGCGCTGCAAGCCGCGATCGCCGCGGTGCATGCCGAAGCGGCACAGGCGACGTTGACCGACTGGCCGCAGATCGTCGGCCTGTACGACGCGCTGCTACGGACCGAACCGAGCCCGGTGGTGGCGCTGAACCGGGCGGTGGCGGTGGCAATGCGCGACGGCCCCGAAGCCGGTTTGTCGCTGATCGGCCCGCTGTTGCCGGCACTGCCGGACTACCACCTGGCGCCGGCGGCGATGGCCGACCTGTGCCGGCGCGCCGGCCGCATCGAGGCCGCGCGCGAGCACTACCGCGCGGCCGCTGCGCTGGCGCAGCAGGAGCCCGAACGCCGCTTCCTGATGCGGCGTCTGGCTGAACTGGGCGGCTAAAAAAAGTTCTGGCGGCGCTGTCGAAAGTCGGCCATGCCATTCGACTACTCCCTGCCGGTAGATTGAAACGGCCCTTCTTGATCCATCCTTCTGGAGAACCCCATGTCCAAACTCACCCCTTACCTTGGCTTCGATGGCAACTGCGCTGAAGCGATGCGCTTCTATGAAGGAGCCCTCGGCGGCAAGATCGAAATGATGCTGACCTACGGCGAGTCACCGATGGCCGAGCAGATGCCCGCGGAGCACCGTCAACGCCTCATGCATTCGGCCCTCAACTTGCCCTCCGGCGGCCAGCTCTTCGCGGCCGACCGGCCGCCCGGGACGGAATGCGCCGCGCCGAGCGGCTTCAACGGCATCGGCCTTGCGCTGGAGTACGCTGATGTCGCTGAAGGTGAAGCCGCTTTCAAGGCCCTGGCCGAAGGAGGCACCGTCTCGATGCCCATGGCCCCGAGCTTCTGGGTCGAGCGTTTCGGCATGCTGACCGACCGCTACGGCGTCGGCTGGATGATCAACGCCGGCCCGTCCAAGATGTAACTCAAGCGCAAACGCCACAACCAAGGAGCCCCGTCATGTCAGAACGTACCGTCAAGCTGCACCGTGTGTTGCGCAGTCCTCCAGAGAAGGTCTATCGCGCCTTTCTGGAGCCCGAGGCGATGAGCAAATGGATTCCGCCCTATGGCTTCACCTGCACCGTTCACCATATGGAGGCCAAGGTGGGTGGGCGCTTCAAGATGTCATTTCGCAACTTCGGCACAGGCAACGGGCACTCGTTCGGCGGCGAATACATCGAGCTGAAGACGAACGAACTGATCCGCTACACCGACGAGTTCGACGATCCGAATCTGCCCGGTTTGATGCATGTCACCGTGACGCTGCGGCCGGTCGTTTGCGGCACCGAGCTCAGCATCGAGCAAAGCGGCATACCCGATGTCGTTCCCCTCGAGATGTGCTACCTCGGTTGGCAGGAATCGCTGTCGCAGCTGGCCACGCTGGTCGAGCCAGAGATCCCCGGCTGATACATCGAACAAGCAGACCCCCATGAAATACCTGTGCCTCGTCTACCTGGACGCCGAACATTGGAATGCTTGCAGCGACCAAGTCTGTATGGACTACGTGCGCGAGCTGCAGAAAAGCCAGCACCTTGTCGGAGGCGACCCCTTGCATCCCGTGCACACCGCCACCACGGTGCGCGTGCGCGGCGGGCAGGTCACCCTGTACGACGGGCCTTTCGCCGAGACCAAGGAAATGCTGGCTGGCTTCTACCTGGTCGAAGCCAAGGACCTGAATGAAGCGATCCGACTCGCCAGCGGCATTCCGCCGGCGCAACACGGCAGCATCGAGGTGCGGCCCGTACGGACACTTGACGCGGTCTGACGGCAAAGCGCGTTCGCAACCTTCGTAGGCACAAAAAGGAGAACGACATGATGAGCAAGAACACGATCTGCCTCTGGTACGACGGGACCGCCTTGGATGCTGCCCGGTTCTACGCCGAGACCTTCCCGGACAGTGCGGTCGGCGCTGTCCATCGCTCACCGGGCGACTATCCCTCTGGCAAGGAGGGCGACGTGCTGACCGTGGAGTTCACCGTGATGGGCATTCCTTGCATCGGACTGAACGGCGGGCCGGTCTTTCAGCACGACGAGGCTTTTTCGTTCCAGGTCGCGACGGACGATCAAGCGGAAACCGACCGGTTGTGGCAAGCGATCGTCGGCAACGGCGGTCAGGAAAGTGAATGCGGTTGGTGCAAAGACAAATGGGGTCTGTCCTGGCAGATCACGCCACGCGCTCTGATTGCAGCGATCACCGACCCCGATCGCGCGGCAGCAAAGCGCGCCTTCGAAGCGATGATGCAGATGAGAAAAATCGACATCGCCGCGATCGACGCCGCTCGGCGCGGCTGAGGCTGACCGACCCCCGCGCCTGATGTCGATTCGGGCTCGGCGTGGTTCGTCGACTGGGAAGACAAAATATGCCCAAGATCATCGTGAATGCATTCTTGACTCTGGACGGCGTCATGCAGGCTCCAGGCGGTCCCGGCGAGGATCCCGAGGGTGGCTTCTTGCATGGAGGCTGGCAGGCGCCTTATGCCGACGAGGTCATGCGGCGGCTCATCACCGAAGGGTTCGCGGACGCCGACAGCTTCCTGCTCGGGCGCAAGACCTACGACATCTTTGCCAATTACTGGCCCAAGATCACCGATCCCGAGAACGCTATAGCGACGGCGCTCAACTCGCGGCCGAAGTACGTGGTATCGCGCAGCCTCGACCGAGTCGACTGGAACAACTCCAGCCTGATCAAGGGCGACGTGGTCGCTGAATTACGAAAGCTGCGGGCCCGGCCCGGCCGGACCCTCCAGACCTGGGGCAGCACCGAGTTGCTGCAGACGCTGCTGCAATGCGACCTGATCGACGAATACCGGCTGTTCATCTTTCCGGTCGTGCTCGGCTCAGGCAAGCGGCTCTTTGGCAGTGGCACGATACCGATGGCGCTCAAGCAGCTGGAGTCGGTCACGAGCGGCAAGGGCGGGACCTACCACCGATTCGAGCGCAGCGGGAAGCCAGAGTATGGTCAGATGGGGGCTTGAGATGTGACTGCGAGCGGTGAGACTGGCGGTCCGAGCAACGGCGTTGGCGGGACGCCGCCCTGCCGTCGCTTGCGGATCAGCAAATTCCTCAGCGCCCACTGTTCGGCCGCCTCGAGCTCGCTCAGGTAGCGCACGTCACCGCCGCTTTGCACCGCCACGGGCACGCCGCGCGCGAACAGCAGGCGGTTGCCGGGCAGGCGCGGGACTTTCTCGCCAGGCGTCAGGATGCCCGCCAGGTTCAACGGGTCCACCGCCGAGATCGAGACCCACTCGGGCAGGCTCGCGTCGGCGCTGTCGCGGGCCAGGTGACGCAGTGCCGCCGCAGCTTCCGGCAACGCGAACTGTTCACCTGCGAAGCCGCTGACGAAGCGGCCTCCACGCACTTCGCCGCGCGCTTCGAGCCGGCGCATGACGTAGTGCAAATCCCGCCAAGGCGGCAGGCCCTCTTCGCGCTCCAACAACTTGCGGAACACCACGCCGTAGCGGCGCAGCAGCACACGCGCGATGTGTTCGACATGCGGCTCGGCCAGTGCGCCGGGTGTCTCCGCTACGTCGTTGGAAAGTCGAACGCGGCGCGTCAACGCCCAGCGACCGGCGTCGCCCATCGCCGGATCGCGGCCCGCCGACGGACCCGAGCGTCGGCGCAGGCGGTTGCGCTTCTCGGCCGGCATCACCAGCGCGCGCAAGCCGGCGAAGCTGTCGCAGCTGACCAGGCCCTGAGCGACCAGTTCGGCCAGCGCGCCTTCCAGCTCGGTGCCCAGCAGGTGCGCGTCGTGCTGCAGGTCGGCAAAGAAGCTGGCACCGTGGGCTCGCAATACGTCGAGCACGCGCTGCGCCTTGGCCGTGAGCGGCGAGTCGCTGCCGTCGGAAGTCGCGGCCGACGCAGACCCGGGCTCCGATCCCCAGGACTGTTGCCAATGCACCAGCGCCTCGCGCTCGCACAGCAGCACCGGCGTGCCGCGGATCGGTCCGGTCTTCGGTTTGGACTCCGCGCCTATCGGCTCTGCATTGGCGCGCACCGGCCGCCACCAGATCACTTGGCCGGTGGCGCACAGCTTGTCCAGCATTGCCGGTTCGTAGTCGCGCACGCGAGCAGCGAGCAGGTCTTCTTCCCAGGCCGCTACCGGTGCAGCGAAGCCCTCGAGCTGGCGCAGTACCCCGGACAGACCCGCTTCGCCTTCGCGCCGCTCGTCCTGGCCCTCGGCTTCAGCCCCACCGAGCTGGTGCCAGCGGAACAGGAATCTCATGAAGGTGGCCGGCGATACCGCTCGCGTCTCGGCGCGCCGCTTGTCGCGCGTCTGGCGATGGATGCGCGCAAGCAGCCGCCGATCGCACCATTCGTCGGCCGCCGGCGCGGTGAAGCCGCCGCGCATCACCGCGCCTTCGGCTTCGAGGCGCATCAGGCCTTCTTGTACCGCGCCCGCACGCAGTCCCAGCGGCGCGGCGAGTGCGTCTGCGGTCACAGGCCCCAGCAGTTCGAGCCGTCCGCGCAGGATTTCGCGCAGCGCTTCGCCGGCGTCCGGCCTGTCTCCCGATACGGCCTGGATCGGTGGCACGAAGTCGGCGCGCGGGTACAGCGCCTGGAACTCGTGCAAGCGCTCGGCGGCGATGGCGATCGCACCCTCGGTCGTCGCGTGCAGCCAAGTCAGCCGCCCCTGGGCTTCGAGCGCGGCGGCATGAGCCTCCGCTGCGGCCCGCGCAACCTCGTCCATCGTCAGAAAGCCGTGCACGACCAGCGCGTCGTGCAGTTCATCGGGATCGCGAATCTCGGGCCAGGTATCGATCCGCACCTGAGCAATGGCAGCGGGATCCAGCCGGCCCAGATCGGCCGCGCTCTGTACGTCCATCAGGGGCAGGGAGCGAACTGCCTTGGTGCGCCGTTCCTCGGCCGCGCCGTCGTCGAGAAAGGCGAAAGGCCGCGCGTTCAGAATCGCATGCGATAGCGGCGACGGTGCCGCCAGATCGCGCGTAACGATCCTCACTTGGCCGGATTCGATGCGCTGCAGAAGTCGGAGGAAGCCGTCGGCGTCCATCGTCCCGTGCAAGCAATCGGCCAGGGTTTGCGCGACCAGAGGGTGGTCTGGAATCTCCCGCTCGCCAGCCAGGTTCTCGGCGCAGGCCACCTGATCCGGGAAGACCACCGTCAGCAAATCCTGCGCGTCGCTGCGCTGGAACTGCGGCGGAACCTTGCGACCGCCGTTCATGCGCCGGACCGCCAGCGCAGCGGTCGCGTTCCAGCGCCAGCGGGTGCCGAACATGGGCGCGTCCAGCAGCGCCTGCACCAGCACGTCGCCCGCAGTGGCGGCCTTCAGGTAGCGCGTAACCTCGTCCAGCGCGAAGCTGTGCGTCGGCCCGAGCGACAGCACGATCGAGTCTTCCAGCGCACTCGCCTGCAGCTCGAAGTTGAACTGGCGGCAAAAGCGCTTGCGCAGTGCCAGGCCCCAGGCTTTGTTGATGCGCGAACCGTATGGCGAATGGATCACCAGGTGCGTGTCGCCGACCTCGTCGAAGAAACGCTCGAAGACGATGCAGTCCTTGTGGGGCAGCACGCCGAGCGCCGCCTTCGATGCCGCCAGGTAACGGTTCAGCTGGGAGGCCGCGGCCGATGGCAGCCGCAACTCCTCTTGCAGGCGCTGCTCGCATGCCGCTTCACCGTCGCCGAGCCAGGCGTCAGCCTGCGCCAGCAGGCGCGACACGGCGTGGCTGAGTTCGTCACTGCGGCCGAGCGAATCGCCGAGCCAGAACGGCATCGTCGGGGGTTGACCCTTGGCGTCTTCGACCATCACCTTGCCGGTCTCGACCTTGACGATGCGGTACGACGTGTTGCCGAGCTGGAAGATGTCGCCGGCCAGGCTTTCGAACGCGAAGTCTTCGTTCAGCGTGCCGACCCGATGCTCCTCCGGCAGCAGCACCACGTCGTAGTCGAACTGGTCGGGGATCACGCCGGCGTTGGTCACCGCGGTGAGCTTGGCGCCGCGGCGCGCTCGCAGGAAGCCGTTCACCGCATCGAGATGAAGGTAAGCGCCACGTCGACCGCGCCGCGTGGTGTAGCCCTCGGCCAGCATCTGCACCACCTCGTCGAAGGCCTCGCGCGTCAGCGCGCGAAATGGGTGCGCGCGACGGCACAGCGCGTACAGATCAGCAAGCCGCCACTCGCCGCAGCCGACCTCGGCGACGATCTGCTGGGCCAGCACGTCAAGGGGCCGCTCCGGCACGTGGATGCGGTCCAGTTCGCCGCGGGTCACTGCATCGAGCAGCGCCGCGCATTCGAGCAGGTCGTCGAGCGACAGCGGGAACAGCCGCCCTTTCGGGATCGCGCCGATCGAATGGCCGGCGCGGCCCACGCGCTGCAGCAAGGCGTTGATCGCGCGCGGCGAGCCGAGTTGGCAGACCAGGTCCACGTCGCCGATGTCGATGCCGAGTTCCAGGGAACTGGTGGCCACCAGCGCCTTCAACTCGCCGGCTTTCAGGCGTTGTTCGGCCAGCAGCCGGTGCTCGCGCGCCAGGCTGCCGTGGTGAGCGGTAACGTGCTCTTCACCGAGTCGCGCGGCCAGGTGGCGCGCAGCGCGCTCGGCCACGCGACGCTGGTTGACGAAGATCAGCGTCGTGCGGTGTTGCGCGATCAGCTCGGCGAGGCGGTCGTATACCTCTTCCCACACCTCGTTGGCCATCACTGCGCCCAGGGGCGAGCGGGGCACTTCGAGCGTCAGATCACGCTCGCGGATGTGGCCGGCATCGATGATGCTGACCTCCTCGTCCCGGCTCCCGATCAGGAAGCGGGCCATCTCGTCCATGGGCTTCACCGTGGCCGACAGGCCGATGCGCACCGGCGGCTGCTCGGTCAACGCTTCGAGTCGCTCCAGCGTCAGCATCAGGTGCGCGCCGCGCTTGCTGCCGGCCACCGCGTGGAGTTCGTCGACGATCACGCTGCGTACTGACTTCAACATCGCGCGACCACCGTTCGAGGTCAGCAGGATGAAGAGCGATTCCGGCGTCGTCACGAGGATGTGCGGCGGCTTGCGGCGCATGCGTTCGCGCTCCACCGTCGGCGTGTCGCCGGTGCGGACGGCGGCGCGGATATCAAGATCGGCCGAGCCCATCGCAACGAGGCCTGCGCGGATGCCGGCCAGCGGCTCCTCGAGGTTCTTGCGGATGTCGTTCGACAGGGCCTTCAGCGGCGACACGTACAGCACCTGCACCGCATCGGGCAGCGGCTGCTGCAGGCCCTGCACAACCAACTCGTTGATGGCAGACAGGAATGCCGCCAGCGTCTTGCCCGACCCGGTCGGAGCGGCGATAAGTGCATGACGCCGCTGCGTGGTGACGGCCCAGGCTCGCGCCTGCACTTCGGTCGCGCGGCCGAAGCGTGCGCGCAACCAGCCGGAGACGGCAGGGTGAAACGGCGTGTTGGCCCTGTCGTCGGCAGGCGTGGGGTACGGCCTCGGCGTCATCTAGCGATTGTGCCTATGGGATCGTCAATTCCGAACATCGCGCCGCGCTGGACCACCGCGAGCCGCGAGCAACGGCCGCAGCCATAGATCGCGCATCTGGCCCAAACGTCGGCCCCAAGCCCCCATTCCGTACGTTGTCCGTACCGTCAACAAAAAAAGCACCGAGCGTTGCCGCAAGGTGCTTGATTTCACTACCGAATTTGGTAGGCGCGATTGGACTCGAACCAACGACCCCCACCATGTCAAGGTGGGAAAGCGGGACTTTCCGGGATCTTCTGGGATGCGATTTTCATAGGAGAAAGTGGTATCGGAGGTCCCACGAGATCTCCTAAAATCCACCCCAGTTTTTGGTACTTTTTTGGTACTTCGACAGCTGGACTGGACATGGCCACCCACATCGACACCGTCGCGTCACGCAGCAAGCTCAAGCCGCGACGCGGCCCCTACTGGCACCGACTGAACAAGGGGTGTCACGTTGGTTTTCGGAAGATGACCTCCGGCGGACATGGCTCCTGGCTGGCGCGAGCGAAGGACGAAGAGGCCACCGTGCAGCATGTCTACAAGCCGCTCGGCGAATTCCTCGAGCTGGCCAACCATCTTCGCTTTGACGCAGCCACCAAGGCTGCGCAAGCCTGGTTTGAACACCTCGGACGCGGAGGCATTGCTGCTGACGCCACTGTCGCTGAGGCCTGCGCCCGATACGTCACGCACCTGCGCACGCACAAGACCGACCGTGCGGCCAACGACGCCGAAGCACGGTTCGGGAACTACGTCCTGAACAAGACCAAGCTGGCGTCGACCGAACTGACCAAGTTGACGCCGATGCAACTCGAGGCCTGGCGCAAGGCCCTGAAAGAGTTGCCGACGCGCAGTGGCGGCCGTCGGGGTGACCTGAGATCAGACAGCACCCTGAACCGCGACATGACCTGCTTCCGCGCGGCGCTGAACCTGGCGTTCCTTGACGGCTTGGTCACCAGCGATTTCGCATGGCGCAGCAAGCTACGCCCAATCAAGAACGCGGACCGTCGGCGCGAGCTGTACCTCGACCGAGCGCAGCGGCTCAAGTTCATCGAGATGGCGCCTGCAGACCTCGCTGCGTTCCTGCGGGGTCTCTGCCAGTTGCCTTTGCGGCCGGGCGCGCTGGCCAAGCTCACGGCGAGCGACTACGACAAGCACCTCAAGGTGCTCAGGGTTGGCCAAGACAAGGCAGGAAAGGACCGGCGCATCAAGATGCCGGACGTCACCGCGGCATTCTTTGACGACGCCTGCAAGGGCAAGTTGCCGTCGGCGCCGCTCCTCGCCCGTGCTGACGGGAAGGCGTGGAACAAGGATGCATGGAAGAGCCTGGTGAAAGAAGCCGCACTCGGTGCCCAGCTGCCCGAAGGGACCACGGCCTATACGTTGCGACACAGCGTGATCAGTGATCTGGTCCACGACGGCCTCGACCTACTCACCGTGGCGCAGATCTCGGGGACCAGCGTCGCAATGATCGAGCGCCACTACGGTCACCTGCGAAGCGAGGTCGCAGTCACGGCGCTGGCCCGCCTGGCTCTGTGAACACAGCATGCACCAGTACGGTAAAATGCCGTATTTCCTTTTCGGGAGCTGATCATGACCACCGCTGCGCGATTCGATCTCAAGATGGATGCTGACGAGAAGGCCATCGTCGCCAAGGCCGCCGCCCTGCTGGGCACCACCATGGCCGGCTTTGTTCGCGTCGCCGCCAAGGAGAAGGCTCAGGTGCTGCTCGACCGCGAAGCGAGGCTCACGCTGACAGATCGGGACTTCACTGCGTTCACCCGCGCACTGGATTCGGCTTTTTCGCCGAACCCCGCTCTCAAGGCGGCGCTGACGCAGGTGCGCCGCAAGGTTCGGCGTGCTTGATGACCATCCACTCGACCCGGCGATCCACGATCGTCAAGGATTCGCGTGCGGCGTACCAGCGCTCGATGAGTATCTCCATCGCCTTGCCGAGCAGCACCGCCGACGCGGCATCAGTTCGATCTACGTGCTCACCGATTCGGCGCATCCCGAGCGCATCCTGGGCTACTACACGCTCAGCGCGGCCGAGGTCGACGGCGAGCGTCTGAGCCTAGGCGAGCGCAAGAAGTTGCCGCGCTACCCCGTACCCTGCTTTCGCATGGGCCGCCTCGCGTGTCGAACGGACCAACGGGGTCAGGGCGTGGGCAAGCTTCTGTTGGGCTGCGCGGTCGATCGTTGTCTGCAGGCGCGACGGCAAGTCGCTGCGTACGCATTGCTTGTCGATGCGAAGGATGTTGTGGCTACAGCCTTCTACTTGCATTTCGGATTCGAGGCGCTGCTCGACGCGCCGCTGACGCTCTATCTGCCGCTCGGACGATAGTCCGATGCAATGGCGCGCGCGATGCGAGGGACAGGCGCCGCAGGCACTACCAGTAGCTCCTTGTGCAAGATGTCCCGTCCTATGCAGAGCCCTCAATGCCCGCAGTCCACCGCAGACCGGGCCTTGCTCAAGAAGTGGTCATCTACCGCCCCCGACCCACAGCGGCCGGACGACGGCGGCAATTGATCGCCCGACAGCCGTCCTTCGCAGCATCACCGTGATGCGCAGCGATACGTGCAACCCGTCGAGACCACCCAGCGGTCGTCCGCCCTGAACTCTGTGCGCCGAGGGGCGGACTGCCGCAACCCCCAAGTTGTCGCTACCGGCCTTGGCCAGCAGCTGATAGTCGACTGCGCGAATCCGCCCCCCGGCTCGATCAACTGCTGCCGCTACAAGACAGACATGCAATCATCGCAACCGCTTCAAGGCGTGACTTCGGTCCGTCTCCGCGAGCGACGTTTCTGCGGCTCGAGAAGTTGGAGGGTAGCCTCGGTAAAGCGGCCACTGGCGGCTGCCGTCCTGAACTCTTGCTGCCTGGTGGCGTGTCGCAGCGGCGGCGCGGGCTGCCCGCTATGCTTGATCGTCATGGCCTCGGAACGTGAAGATCTTGAATCGGTGATCAGGGGGCTCGAGGCTCAGCGCGGGCTGCTCGGCAACGAGTTCGTGGAGGCCGGCCTCGGGCCGCTCCGCGCCCGCTTGGCCGGACTCGTGGGCGAGACATCGACAGATGTCGTTCCGGAGCAGACGCTCAAGCAAGTCAGCGTCCTCTTTCTCGACGTGGTCGGCTCGACGCAGCTCAGCCAGCACCTGGATCCGGAGGACATCCACGCCGTGATGGACGGCGCGCTTGGGCGCTGCACCTCAGTCGTGCAGGCCCACCAGGGAAAGGTGCTGCAGTACGCTGGCGACAACCTGCTCGCCGTGTTCGGCGCCGGCGAGGCGCGCGAGGACGACGCTGAACGCGCCGTGCGCTGTGGGCTGGCGTTGCTGGACGGGGGGCGCGCGCTCGGCATTGAGGTGCTGCAACGCCACCGCTATGAGGGCTTCTGTGTGCGTGTTGGCATCCACACCGGCAGCGTGCTGCTCGGCGGTGGCGTCGACGGCGACTCGAGCATCCGCGGCATCGCGGTCAACATTGCCGCGCGCATGGAGCAGACCGCGCCAGCTGGGGCGCTGCGTATCAGCCACGACACGTTCAGCCAGGTGCGTGGCGCCTTCGAAGTCGAGGCGCAGGCGCCGATCACAGTCAAGGGCGTCGATGAGCCGGTTCAGACCTACATCGTGCATCGCGCCCGGCCACGCCAGTTCCACGCCACTGGTCGCGGCATCGAGGGCGTGACGACGCGCATGATCGGCCGTGCCGCCGAGTTGGCGGCGCTGCGGGCCGCCTTCGAGGGCGTGCACGGCGGACGCCAGCTGGCGTGGGTCACGATCGTCGGTGACGCGGGGTTGGGCAAGAGCCGGTTGCTGGTCGAGTTCAACCGCTGGTTGCGCGCCGAGTACACCGGCGTGCGTCTGCTGCGTGGCCGCGCGCATCCGCAGACCTCCGGCCAGCCCTACGGACTGCTGCGCGACACGCTCGCCTGGCAGTTGGGCATCACCGAAGGCGACAGCCCGGAGGACGCACGACGCAAAGTCGAGGCCGGCATCGTGCCCTGGTTCGAGGCCGACGTCGGTCCGGCGCTGGCGCAGGCGCACGCCCACGTGCTCGGCCATCTGATCGGCATCGACCACGGCGCCAGCCCGCAAGTGGCGGCGATCCGCGACGACCCGCGCCAGGTTCGCAACCGTGGCTTCCACGTCGCCGCGCAGATGCTGCGACGCAGTGGCGGCGGCGGCACAACCGTCATGTTGCTCGAGGACCTGCACTGGGCCGACGATGGCACGCTCGAGTTCCTAAAGTACCTGCGGGACGCGGGCCGGGACACGCCGCTGCTTATCGTCGCGCTGGCGCGGCCGACGCTGTTCGAGCGCCGGCCGGAGCTTGCCCGGCAAGCCGGGCTGCGGATCGACCTGCGCGCACTCGACGAGCAGGCCAGCGGCGAGCTTGCAGCCGGGTTGCTGCAGCGTCTGCCCGAGGTGCCGCCCGCGCTCGCCCAACTTGTTGCCAAGCGCGCCGAGGGCAATCCCTTCTACATGGAAGAGCTAGTCCGGATGCTGATCGACCGCGGCGCGATCGCGACCGGCGGCGCGCAATGGACGGTGGACACCCAGCGCCTGCTGCAGACCGAGGTCCCGCCGACGCTTTCCGGCGTGCTGCAGGCACGCCTGGACGGCCTGCCGCGCCAGGAGCGCGAAGCGCTGCAGCAGGCAAGCGTGATAGGTCACATCTTCTGGGACCAGACGCTGGCCGCGCTTGACGTGCGCGCGCCGGCCATGCTGCCAGCCCTGGTGCGACGCGAGCTCACGCTGGCGCGTGACACCGCCGCGACGGACGATCTGCGCGAGTTCGCCTTCAGCCACAAGATCTTGCACGACGTCACCTACGACACCGTGCTCAAGCGGCGGCGCCGCGTGCTGCACGGGCGAGTGGCCGACTGGTTTGCCGCGCGGAGCGCGCGGCCAAGCGAGTGGCTGGCCGCCGCAGCCGAACACTACGCTGCGTCCGGCAACGCGGCGCAGGCGGCCGAGTTCTTCGCCCGGGCTGCCGAACATGCGCGGACGCGCTTTGCCCACGAGGCGGCGCTGTCCCACACCGCCCAGGCGCTCGCGCTGCTCGACACGGCCAGCGTGGCGCACCACGATCTTCTCGCGCTGCGCTGGCGCCTGCTCGTCGTGCAGGAGCTCACGCTCAATCAGCTCGGCCGCCGCGACGAACAACGTTCGACGCTCGAGGCGATGCGCCAGCTCGCCGATGCGCAAGACGACGACGCGGCGCGCGCACTGGCGGCGCGGCGACGCAGCCTGCTCGGCCTGCGCACCGGGGACTATGCCGAGCAAGAAGCGGCGGCATGTGCGGCAATCGTCTTTGCAACGAGGGCCGGCGCCGATGAGTCGCGCCTGGAGGCACAACGCCTGCTCGCTGACGCACTCGGCGCGCAAGGCCGCATCGACGAGGGCCAGGCTCTCGGCCTGGCCGGGCTGGCCGAGGCGCGCGCCGCTGGCTATCGGCGCGTCGAGGGAGTCTTTCTGAACGCGCTCTCGCACCTGGCCAGCCTGCGCGACGACCAGGTCGCCGGCCTCGCCTACGATCTTCAGGATCTGCCGATCTGGCGCGAGATCGGCGACCGCCAGGGTGAGATCGTCGCGCTCGGCAACGTCGGCGCCGATTGGCTGTGGTTCGGCCGGTTCGACGAAGCTCGGCGCCATCTCGAGGCGGCGCTCGATCTGTGCCGCGCAATCGGCGCTCGCCAGCTCGAGAATGGCCCGCTCGTCAATCTGGCGCAGCTCGCACTGTGGCAAGGTGACGTCGCGCACGCACTCGAAGTCGCGACTCAGGCGGTCGCCGTCTCGGCCGCCGTCCAGTCTCCCGAGTTTGAGAGCAGCGGCTGGCGATCAAGCGGCGACGCCCTTCTCGCGCTCGGGCGGTTGGAAGAAGCGGCGCGCGCGTTCGAGCGTGCCGAGAAATTGGCCGACGGAGTCGGCCATGGCAGCCGGCACGACGCGCTCGCCGGCCGGGCGCGGGTGGCACTCGCCGCGGGCGAAACGGCGACAGCGGTGGGACATGTCACGCTGTTGCTCGCACGGCGCGCGGACGGCGAGACCTGGGATGGGGCCGATGCCTGCCTCGTGCTGTGGACCTGTCATCACGTGCTGGCCATCGCAGGCGATGCGCGCGCAGCTCCGCTGCTGGAGGATGCACATGCCGAGTTGCTGGCTCGCGCGGCGACGATCGGCGACGCCGCGCTGCGAGAGTCGTTTCTCGCGAACGTGCCGCACCACAAAGCCATCACTGACGCATGGGCGGCGGCCTCATAGGCCGTCGCGCTCCGCATCCCGCACTCGGCTGACAGACGATTGCTGACCCGCCGCTGCCCAGGATTTCGTGGTCGAAGGGCTGCAATTGCTGTATGCAGGCGCAGCGCAATCACGTCGCCGCTCAAGAACCCGCCCGTAGAGCCTACGACTATGGCAGGTGTCGCCATGCCGCCCGTCACCTGGGACAACTTGTGGCCGACGGCTGTCCGCGAGGTGACGTCGCCCAGCGGCGGCTGACCTTCACATAGCCGGCATTCAGTGCGCGAAGTCAGGTATGGGTCGGCGAATTCAACCGATCAGCGCAACGAGCACGACCCCAGGCGTCGGCGCGCAAGCGGCAGGTGCTTCGCCTTCCTGCCCCGCGTCCACAAATCGAGACCTCCGACACGATTCCCCGCTCGACCACACCGGCCCGCCAGGACCACTCCAGGGTGTCCTCGCCTGCACGGCCATCCCCCGTGGTGTGGTGCCCACCTCGGCGGCTTTGTCGATGATGCGCAGCGGCACACCGAGCCGAGCCGGCCACACGGCCAGCGCCAAGTCTGTCGCCTCGGCGCCGCCTACACTGGCGCAGAGACAACACGAATCTGCAAGGTCCCACAAGGACGGGGTCGATTTGCTGGGGTACACGGTTGGGCGGCTGTACTCGAAGACGCACGGCAAAGCCTGCCTGGGCACGTAACCCTTGAAGATGAGCATCCTCTGCAAAGCCGCCGGCAGCAGTCTGCTGTGCTAGGCCATCTGGGTACGCTGATTGCCGAAGACACGGGTTACATCATCACCACAACGCGCAGGTAGCCACTATTGCTTCAACCTCGATCTCGCCCGCCCCTTCGGTTGCCAACGTCCTGGTGGTGGACGATGTTGCGGACAACCTCCTGACGACCCAGTTGCTGCTGGCGCGGCCGGGCCTCGCCGTGCTGGTAGCAAGCTCCGCTGCCGATGCCCTCGAACTGCTGGCACAGCACGAGGTGGCATTGGCGCTCTTAGACGTGCAGATGCCCGAGGTCGACGGCTTTGAGTTGGCCGAGCGCATGCGGCGCGACGACCACACGCGCAGGGTGCCGATCATCTTCATGACGGGTAATGGGGTCGATCCGTCGCGCACCTTTCTCGGCTACGAGGCGGGGGCGGTGGATTTCCTGCTCAAGCCCGTCGACTCGCGCGTGCTCGAAAGCAAGGTTGGGGTCTTCGTGGAGCTCTACCGGCAACGCCAAGAGCTCTGCGAGCGCAACGCCGAGCTTGAGCGCCTGCTCCTGCTGAACGAAACGATGGCCGAGGAACTGCGCAAGGCCCACGGCCAGGCGGTGGAGGAGGCGAACACCGATGCATTGACCGGTGTGTCGAATCGACGCCACATCATGCGGCTGGGAGATGCGACGCTCGGCGATCGGCGCCGGCAAGCGTCGCCTCTCACCTTGGCGATCCTCGACCTCGATCACTTCAAGGCGATCAACGATACCCACGGGCACGACGTTGGGGACGCCGTGCTTCGCGCCTTCTGCACGCACGTCAGCACGCAGATACGCCCTTCCCACATGTTGGGGCGACTCGGCGGCGAAGAATTTCTGCTGCTCATGCCGGGGACATCGCTGTCCGACGCCGAAGTGTTGCTGGAGCGGGTGCGCCGGACATTGAAATCCCAGGCGGGCATCAGATACACCTTCTCCGCCGGAGATGGCGCAGGCCGGCGCGGGTGAACTGCTGCCGGCCGTCATCAAGCGGGCTGACGATGCGCTCTATGAGGCTAAACGAACCGGGCGCGATTGCAGTGTGACCGGCCCGGCACCGCTGTAACGGGGAAAGCCCCGTGTTTGAACCAGTGAACAAAGGCGGCAATGACTCGTTTGGGTCGGGACATGCCGGCCACCATCCCGGGTTCATCGCCGAATAGCAGCCCTTGAAGCTGCGCTTCCCGGAAGCAGCCGATCGCCAATGTGCGCAGCCGACCCTTAAGAAGTCACCGGCGACTTTTCTGGCGAACGGCGGGTCCACCCCTCGAAGCCGACCTTCGCCGAAGCTGTCGATCAAATCAGAGTTGGTGGAAGGATCGTCCGCGCATGCCGAACGACGAAAGCGGCGCGTTCGCTGCCGAACGACCGCATCCGGCAATCACGTAGTGGTGTGCTGCCGGCCCTTCAGCGACCTACACCGCGGTCGATTCCCGGTCCTGAAGCCGACGGTCGAACAACGTCGGTCTTACGACACGGCGGCACGCTTGATTCTAAGAATCAAGCCGCACTCTGCCGAAACTCAGGCTTCGAGGGAGTTGGGTCTGCTGCTCTCTCGCGCGACGGACCGCACAATCGTTCGGAACTGAGTGACGACCGCCGACGAATCTGCAGTCCTCCGAGCCAGCCCGAGGAGCGCTTTCGGTTGATCGGGGCCGTTTAGCTGTCGATAGACGACGCCGTTGAGATTCATCCGCTGGATTGACGACGGCACGAGGGTGATCCCGAGGCCGGCGGCGACCAGGCTCAACGTGGACCCGATTCGCGGCGCTGCTTGTGTCGAGGCGCCGAGGTGCCCGACCCTCGGATTGAATCCCGCAGCGTGGCACGCGGCAATCGTGGCATCGTGCATCCCGGTGCCAGGCGGGCCATAGAGAATAAAAACCTCATTCGCGAGTGCCGCAAAGGGAATCACCGTGTTGGCCTTGCCCCGGGCGAGTTCGTTTGAGTCGGGCAGGGCCACGACCATCGGCTCTTCCAGCAAGCGATCAACGCTCAACAGGTCCTCGTCGGTCAGCGACGTGCGAATGAAGGCGACGTCTAGTTGCCCGGTGCGCAACCGTTCCACCGACTCATTGCTCAGGCATTCCTCGATGATCAGCGATACCAATGGGCAGGCTTCGCGAAAAGTTCGGATCGCGCGCGGAACCAGCGGATTGAACGGAGCGGTCGACGTGACGCCCACACAAATACGGCCCTCTTCGCCCCGGGCCGCGCGGCGCGCAGTGTCCTTGGCCCGTTCCAGTTGGGCAAGGATGGTCTGGGCTTCTTGAAGGAATGCCTGACCGGCACTGGTCAACTCGACGCCGCGGGCGCGGCGATGAAAAAGCCGGACATCCAGTTCTCGCTCGAGCGCGCGGATCTGCTGACTCAGTGGTGGCTGCTGTATGCCGAGTCGCTCGGCTGCACGGGTGATGTGCCGCTCCTCGGCGACCGCGAGAAAGTAGCGCAGGTGCCTGAACTCCATCCCATATCCTGAACGTATGGATTTCGCGTCGCGCCTATTGTGGCTTGAATGTTACGACAGCAGTAGAGTCAATCTCATCGTGCAACGCCCGTTCCGTCTGGCGAGGAGGGATCGAAATGAACATGGGCCGTCGTTACATTCTGGCGTCGGGTGTCGCATCGCTCGCCGGCGTTGTTCCGCGGTTGGCGCAGGCTCAGCCGTATCCCGAGCGCGCAGTCCGGCTCATCGTTCCATTCGCCACCGGCGGGCCCAACGATATCGTGGCGCGCATCATCGCGCAGGGCCTGACCGAACGGCTGGGCAAGCAATTCCTTGTGGAAAATCACCCTGGCGCGGGTGGCAATGTGGGGACGGGTCAGGCTGCCAAGGCACGTCCCGACGGATACACGGTCCTGTTCGTCGCTCCGAGCTACGTGGCGAATCCGACACTGTTTGACAGTGTTCCCTATGATCCGCTCACGAGTTTCGATCCGGTCACACTGGCAGCGACCGCTGCGACGGTATTGACGGTCAACCCGGCGGTCGCGGCTGGTTCGGTCAATGACCTGATCGCGGCGATTCGCGCCAATCCGGGCAAGTACTCGTATGCATCGCCTGGAACCGGCACACCGCCGCATCTTCTGGGTGAGCTCTTCCGGGGTACTCATCGGCTCGACCTGGTGCATGTTCCATTCGCCAGTGGTGGTCAGGCGATATTGGCGACCGTCGGAGGCCATACGCCAATCTCGTTTGGCGCCGTGCCGCCAGCTGTCGCTTTCGTCACAGACGGCAGGCTCAAAGCGCTTGCGGTGACGAGTCGTCAACGATCGACGGCATTGCCAGGTGTCCCGACAATCGCCGAAGCGGGATATCCGGATCTGGCGGCCGACATCTGGACGGCGGTGCTCGTGCCCGCGGGGACGTCGCGGGAGATTACGTTGCTGCTGCAGCAAGAGATCGCAGCGGTGCTGGCAGTTCCCGACGTGAAGCAGCGGATGGCGGCATCTGGATATGTGCCGGTCGGCAGCACACGGGACGAATGCACCGCCCATCTCGCAGCCGAGTACGCCAAATGGGGCAAGGTCATCCGGGAAGCCGGACTCAAGGCCTAGCGCAGATGGCCTCGATGATGTCGACCGATTCGACCGACCGCAGTACGGTCCCGGATCACTATCGTCGAATGGACCTCGTGGCTGCCATCGCGAATGCGATCACTGCGGCCGGAAAGACGACAAGCGCCATCACTGCCGAAGACCTTGCGCCGCTCGACGAGTTTCACATCGGCGGGAAGGCTTCGACCATCGACCTGATGCGAGCGCTGTCCCCGACGAGCACACAGCATGTCCTCGATGTCGGCTGCGGGTTGGGCGGCGCTGCGCGATTTGCTGTGGCCACGTATGGCTGTCGAGTGACGGGCATCGATCTGACACCCGACTACGTCGCCGCCGGGAGGACGATCTCCGGCTGGCTTGGGACCGGCGGGCGCGTGCAGCTGCACGAAGCCAACGCGCTGGCAATGCCGTTTCACGACGCGACGTTCGATCTCGCTTACATGATGCATGTGGGCATGAACGTTCGAGACAAGGCCCTTCTATTTGCGGAGATTGCGCGTGTACTGCGTCCCCATGCCCGCTTGGCGTTGTATGACGTGATGCGGACGGGCAGCGGCGAGCTCTCCTACCCGCTCCCGTGGGCGACCACTGTAGACCAGTGCGCACTTTCGACGCCAGATGCCTACCGTGCCGCATTCGAATCGGCCGGGTTCGTCGTCGTGGCCGAGCAGGATCGACGGGAGCTGGCGCTCGAATACTTTGCCAGCCAGCGGGCTGCTATCGAGGCGGGGCGCGTCCGCTCCCCGATAGGGCTTCAACTGTTGATGGGTTCCCGACGCGAGGCGCAGGTGCTACACATGTCCGAAGCCATCGCGCAGGGCGACCTGTCCCCCAGGCTGATGACCGCTCGCTTGGGGCGGCATTGCGAGCCGGCGGTTGGCTACTAACCGCCGTCGGATCATGTTCGCTCAGCCAGACAGTGCCTTGACGCAGTGGGCCAACCGACGCTTTGCGGGGTGGGGGTAAACGCATGCGGCGTGTGGGCATCGTGCCCCTGGCGCTGCGTCTGGTGATTGCTATATGGCGCCGCCTCAAGCGAGTCAGGATGCCAGCTGCGTATTTCAGCCCTTCGTGGGCGGCATTTCAGCGTGATCGTGGACGCTGTTTCAGTGCGATCGTGCACGATGGGGTGGCGCGCAAGTGACCTTTTGACCGGGCCTCAGATTCACCGCTTTTGCGGTCCGAACCCGATGCCAACCTCCATGCAGTTCAACAGCCGTAGGCTGCCGGCAGCGCTCGTCGACGGTTCAGGCGATCGTTACTTCCGCCGCTCGGCCGGCCGGCCGAATAGGACACGTGGCATGCGTGCTAGTGCCCCGCGCGCGGGTTTAGCGTGCCACGAGCAGAATGCCAATATGGCGCGGCCCCGGCGTTCGCGAACTGCCGACCCAAAGGAGAAGTCTTTGCCCAACCCAGCTCGGTGGCTCGCCGGACTGCTGCTCAGCGGCGTGGCCATGGCGGCACAAGCGCAGCAGGCGCCGGGCTATCGAATTCCGCCGGCGCTCGACGACAACTGGCGTGTGACCAGTGCCGAGACCCTGGGACTTGATCCGAAGCGCCTGGCTTCGCTCACCGCAATGGTTCGTGCAGCACCGCGGCCCAACGTGCATGTGCTGCTGATCGAGCGCGGCAGGCGCCTGGTCTACGAGGAATACTTCGACGGCAGCGATGAGCGCTGGGGTCATCCGCTGGGTCACGTGGTGATGACACGCGACACGCTGCACGACCTGCGCTCGGTGAGCAAGAGCGTCGTCAGCGCACTGGTCGGCATCGCGCTGGCCGAAGGTGCGATCAGTTCGGTCGACCGCCCCGTGCTGGAGTGGTTCCCGGAACTCAGTGAACTCGACACCCCCGAGCGGCGCCGCATCACGCTGGCCCATGTGCTGGGCATGGCCGCGGGCCTGCAGTGGAACGAGGCCATGCCCTATACCGACCCACCCAGCGACGAGATTGGCATGCCGCGCGACCCACGGCCGCTGCACTTGTGCTGTCGCGCCCACTCGTCGCAGAGCCAGGTGAACGCTTCAACTACAACGGTGGACTGACGCGGGTGCTGGCGGCGGTGCTGCAGCGCTCAACCGGCATGCCTGTATCCGAATACGCCCGGCGCAAGCTGTTTGCGCCATTGGGCATCACCGACGTCGAATGGCTCGGCAATCTAGACGGCCTGCCCGCCGCCGCCTCGGGGCTGCGCCTGCGCGCTCGTGACCTGGCCAAGATCGACTCGCTGTATCTGCATGGCGGGCGCTGGAATGGCATGGCGGGGCTGCCTGCAAGGTGGGTCGAGCAGTCGACACGTCGCCATTTCGTCTTCACGCAACCCCCGGCGCCGTACCCCGCAGCGACGCTGGATATGCTTGGCAATGGTGGTACAGCTGTCTGTACACGCCGGCCGGCCCCATCGAGGCTCGGATCGCGGTGGGCAACGGCATGCAGCGGCTCATCGTTCTGCCCGGGCTCGATCTGGTGGTGACCTTGTTCGCCGGCCGCTACAACGACTACGCAGACTCGATGGCACTGGCTAGACGGCGTGAGGTGATGCGGTCGCTCTTGTTGGCTCGTTCAACCAGCGCGTGTCCGCTTTTCCAGCGGTTTTCCGTATCGCGCGGTACGGGTCTTTACCCGCACCGAGGATCGCATCATGACGTCATTGGCCAATGCATCACTGCCCCGCAGCCTGTACCTTACCGCCCTGAACTGGGCCTTCGCGGCGTTCAACTCGATACGCGTGGTCACCTATTTGCCGACCATGTGGGCGATTCACGTCAGCGGCGAATCGAACCAGTATTCGTTGCTGACCTGGGTGGGCTGGTTCGGCGCCAACCTGACGATGTCCATGTGGCTGTTCGAGAACAACGCCCGACGCTTCAACGGCGCGGTGGGAGTCAGCGGCGCAAACGCCGTGATGAACGCGGCGACCATCGCATTGATCTGGTTCTATCGATGATTCCCCTGCGGACAGCGTGTTCATCGCACTCCTGTCGGGCAACGGCGATTTCAACCCACCGCGGCGATGCCACACCGACATCTCTGGGGCTGCATCCCGGCAAACGCCTGTCCAAGCTTTGACGCTGACAACCGATTGCGAACGAATGTCCGCATCCGCGCCGTTTGCACGTATGGCAACTGCGCGAAGTCGCGCTGACCTTTCTTCACGGGAACCACGATGAACATCACCTCGAATGGCAGGCTCTGGCTACCGCTGACGGCAGCCGCGTGTGTCGCGCTCGCCGCCTGCGGCGGCGGCACCCAAAGCAGCAGCGATACGGCGGGCGGTGCGCTCGCTACGCAAGATTCGCTCGAGCTGTTCGACAGTACCGGCCGGGCGCGCCTGTCCAGCGCCATGCTGATGCCCAACGACACCGCATCGCGCACCCGTTCTGGCCTGTACGCAACCGGCGAACAGTATGGATGGCAGGAACTGACGGCGCGGCCGTTCACCGTGCTGCTGGACGTCGAAGAAACTGGTTCGGTCGACGCTGCGGTCAACCTGGCCCGCCAGGTGCGCGGTTACTGGGGCGACGCCCCGGGATTGGCCTATTTTGTTCGCGCTCGGCGTGGAGCCGACGGCGCAGCGGTGGTGAACCGGCTCACCGACGAGGGGTTCGCGCCGGTGTTTCTGATCGTATGACTCAGCGGCTCCGCGCACTCCTTTCATGCGCCGCGGCCAGCAACCGCGCCGCGCGCTCGTGTTCGCCGTTGCCTCTCAGGCACTCGGCCAGCACAAGTTCGGTCTGCGTCACGTAGGCGCTGCGATCCCCCAGGCTGGCCAGTCGCAAGTGCAATGCCGCGTCCAGTGCCGCGCAAGCGCTCGACTGCCGACCCTCGGCTTGCAGCGCACGGCCCAGCGCAAGCAGCGCCTCGGCTTCAATGGCTTGGTAGTACTTTCTCAGCCCCGACGCGGCCAGTGCATCGATGGCACCTTGTGCGCTCGCGCGCGCTTCGGCGGGGCGACCGAGCAGCAGCATCGCATCGGCACGCCGCGCCTGGGCACGAAGTGTCTCGGGCCACAGCGGCACTCCGGCCGGGCCGCTCACCATTCGTGACAGCGCATGCAGCGCGGCGTCGCCGCGCTGCTGTGCCAGCGCGATGCTGGCATCTGCCAGCGCAACACCGTTGACCACCGTGCCACGCAAGGTGGCTGACAGCGCGCCGTCGAGCAGTGTCCAGGCCTCGGCGAGAGAACCGCGCGCGTCGCCCATTCGACTCTGTCCCAACCGCTGCTCGGCTTGCTGCCGCAGGCAACCCACGAGCAGCGCGCTCTTGCCGGCAGCCACCGTGCGGTACTCGGCAACCAGCCAATCGACGATCGGCTCCGCCTCGTCGAAGCTGCCCTCGGCCAACAGCGCTTGCAACAGATGCGTCTTGACGGCTCGCGCGGCGTGAGGCGTCACCGGCGTCTCACGCACCACCGCGTCGGCCGCGCGCAGCAGTTGCCATGCTTCGGCACGGCGAGAAGTACGGTGCAGGAAGGAACCGAACCGGGCCTGCACGTGCAAGGTATCGACGTGCTGCGCGCCATTGCGCTGTAAGCTGAGCGCCAGCGCGCGGCGGTAGGTAGCTTCGGCTTGCGCCGGCTTCTGTAGTCGCGCCTGGATGTCGGCCAAGGTCAGCGACGCCGTGATGACGGCACTGATGCTCGCTTCTGGGTTGGGCGCCAGCAGCGCCAGTGCCTCGCCGAAAGCGGCCTCGGCCCCTGCCAAGTCGTCCAAGCGCCAGCGCGCGGTGCCCAGGCGATTGAGCACGTGCGGAAACACGGGGGCATGCGGGGCGTGGCGACGGTACATGGCCACCGCCAGTTCCGAAAGTTCGACCGCACGCGCGCCTGAGTAGGCGTTTGCCTTTGCCATCGCGTCAAGCCATTGTGCCCGCGCTTCGGAGTCCTGCTCGCCGAGTCGGTCGAGAATGGATTTCGCCTCATCGAGCGCGCGGCGTTGGTCCTCATCGCGGCCGAGCTGGTCGAGTTGCGAAGCAAAATCGCTTAGCGCCTGGGCGACACGGCGGTCATGTTTGCCGAAGGCCTGCCTGACGGCGGCGACGCGGCGGCCATATAACTCGGCCGCCTGATCGTCCAATCCGAGGTCGTAGTACATGTCGCCCAGCAGCACCAGGATCTCGGCACGCCCTTCGGGATCGGCGCGCAGGTGCTCGTCGATACGCTTGGTACCGATGTCGAGCAACTCGCGCGCACTCGTCTGGCGTGCCCGCAACGGGTCGCTCTGGGCGTCGGAGTTGCTGCGGAAGATGTCGGTCATGAAAGCCTGCACCGCCAGCGCGCGCTGTGCCTGGCGTTGCGCAATCCGCGCCTGCCAAAGCGACACGCCGGTGCCTGCCACCAGCGCCAGTGCCACAAGCGAAGATGCGAGGACGGCAATGCGATTGCGCAGAACGAGTTTGGACAACCGGTACATCCGGCTGTGTGGCTGCGCCAGCACGGGCTCGCCGTCGCGATAGCGCCGCAGATCGTCGGCCAGCTCGGCGGCGCTGCCATAGCGTTGCTCGGGCTTCTTCCTCAGCGCCTTCAGCACGATGGCGTCGAGCTCGCCGCGAATTTCGCGCTGCAGCCTGCGCGGCGCGGTGCCCCGCGCGCCGGCAGCAGAATCGGTCAGGCGCTGGTTCGGCGGCGCGGGTTCGACATCGACGATAGCCTGCTCGAGCTGCGCGATGCTGGTGTGGTGCAACTGGTACGGGCGCTGGCCGCACAGCAGTTCGTACAGCACCACGCCGAGAGAGTAGACATCGCTGGCCGTTCCCAGCTCCTCACCGAGTACCTGCTCGGGGCTGGCGTAGTCGGGTGTGAAGGCGTGCCCCGCGCGTTGGGTCAACTGCGTCGGTTGTTCGCCGCTGGCATCGGCCAATAGCTTGGCCACACCGAAGTCGAGCAACTGCACCTGGCCTTCTTCGTCGACCAGGATGTTGGCCGGCTTCAAGTCGCGGTGGATCACCAGCCGCGTGTGGGCGAACTGCACCGCGTCGAGCACCTGCATGAACAGCGCCAGCCGCTGCGCCAGAGGCAGCCGGTGCACATCGCAGTACTGCACGAGATCAGTGCCGTGCACGTACTCGAGCACCAGATAGGGCAAGCCGGCGGCAGGTCCGTCGGCGGCGGACACGCCGGCGTCGTACAAGCGGGCGATGTGCGGGTGCGCAAGCCGCGCCAGGATGTCGCGCTCGCGCGTGAAGCGTTCGTCCATGCCTGCGCGCCACACGAAGCGCTGCGGCAGCTTCAGCGCCACCTGGCGGGCCAACTCGCCGTCGCTGCGTTCGGCCAGCCAGACCACCGCCATGCCACCGCTGCCCAGCGCGTGCAACAGCTGGTACGGGCCGATCCGATCGCCGCTCTGCAGCCCCTCGCCCGGCTCGTCTGCGCCGTCGTCGCCGGTGTCGATCGCCAGCACCGCACCGCGGTCCAGGAAATCGCCGGTTTCGATGCGCGCATGGGCCTGCAGTAACGCGAGCACCACGGCTGCCAGATCGGGCTGCTCTACCTTCAGGCGATCAAGCCAGTCTGCCTGCGCGGGCGGCGGCAGATCGAGCACGATGTCCAGCAAGCGCGATGCCTGAGGCCACAGTGATGCCGGAATTGGTGCCATCAAGCCTCCTCTTAAGTCCTGCATCAGTACTCGCCTGAGATACGCAAACCGGCGCACAACGCGGACATTCACCGCCTGCCCGCCGGGCAGATAATCGATCGCGATGAGCGATCTGACCGTGCTGTTTGCAGCTGCCCGCGGCGGCGACCGCGACGCTATGGGGCAGATCTTCGCGCTGCTCTACCCCGAACTCAAGTCGATTGCGCGGGCGCGGCTGCGCCGCAACCGGCGCCTGACCATCATGGACACGACGATGCTGGTCAATGAGTGCTTCTTGCGCCTGCAAAAGATGCAGCGGCTGCAGGTCGAGGACCGCCATCATTTCCTTGCCTACGCGGCGAGAGTGATACGCGCTGTCATCGTCGACATCGTGCGCCAGGAACGCGCCGGCAAGCGCGGCGGGGGCGCAGCCGAGGACACGCTCGACACCGAACACATGCAAGCGATCGGCGACAACGGCAGCAATGTGCTCGAAGTGGCCGAGGCGCTCGACGCGCTGGCCCTGGCCGACCCGCGCCTGGCCTCAGTGGTGGAGATGCGCTTCTTCGCAGGGTATACGGACGCCGAGATCGCCAGCGCCCTCGGCATCACCGACCGCACCGTTCGACGCGACTGGGAAAAGGCGCGCGCTTACCTTATGGTTGCTTTGCAGCGCTAGATTCGGAGGCGAGTACCCATCGGTGCGCGTCCACGGTAGCGCCCCGTCTATCACAGCTGAAATCAGCGATCCTTGCCTCCGTTCGCGATCCTTGCGCTTGTCAAACACGACAGGCTGGCAAGAGCATAGTCGGCCCGCTCCGCAGGGCAACGCAGTGGAACTTGGCTTATCCCATAGCGGTGCGCCCAGTAGCAGCGCATGATCTGTCCGTGAACTCAGAGCGTGAAAGTGTGATCTCGTTCTGCGTCGGTTCGGTAGATTTCTTGCCACGGCGGCAACACAAACACCGGATCGACAAACGCAGTATCAGCAGCCTCGACTCCGCTGGCTGGCCCGCCTGCTGCAAAGCGTCAAGCAACATTTCGCGCGATTCAATTGCAGTTCGGTCGAAAAGGACAAGGACCTGCGCGCTCCTGCGACCACTCGACTCTGTGCGAGGTCACGCCGGTAAATCTCTCGCGCAACTCCCACTGGATTCGGTCAAGGTGGATGGCCCCTTGTCTTCCGCTGTCTGATGATCTCTCTTGCGGAGGTCCGGCAGCTGTGCAGCTGACACCTGACTTTGAGACTTCGATGACAGCTATGTGAGGCGCAGCAGCCCCTGGCTTGCGTCCTCTCGCTGGCGGCCCGCGGGCCATCTGCCGACATTGGCGACTGGCGGCAATCTGGTGCTCGACTTGCACCTCCTCATGCTGCCTGGCCAGCCTGGTCTCGATCGCCTGGTTGTGTTGCGCGAAGGCTGGCCAGACGTCCCGGTCGTGGTGCTGTCGGATTACGACGATTCACGGAGCGTTGCCTTGGCACTCGACGCCGGCGCAATGGGCTTCGTCTCGAAGAGCATGAAGCCCAGCCTGCTGGGGCAGGCTCTCACGACGGTGTTGGCGGGTGGCATATTCGTTCCCGAATGGCCCGGGAATGCCGTCGGCATCGAAGAGATTCCTGAGCTGACACCACGGCAATCGGAAGTGCTCGCCTTGCTGCTTCAGGGACTACCGAACAAGCGCATCGAGCAAGCGCTCAACCTCGCGCCACCGACCGTGAAGGCACACGTCAGCTCGGTGCTGCGCGCACTTGGCGTGACTACGCGGACGCAGGCGGTGATCGCTGCGCATCGGTTGAATCTGCGGTGGCGCAGCGGCGGCTGACGGTGCGGTGCCTCGCGTGCAGTCGCCATACGTTCAACGCACGGGCCCGAGCGTTTCCTGATGCCTCAGCCAGGCAACGACTGTGGCGGACACGATGCCCTCGTAGCCGCGGTAGTCGTGCCGGGCGCCCGGCACCGGTACCTGCGTGAAGCGGGTGGGCACGAGGTTCTTGCGGTTCTCGGCGAAGCGGGCGTCGCGGTCATTCTCCGCATAGATATCGAGCACAGGGATCGCCACCTTGCGCAGGTTCAGGTTGGTGTTCAGCGGCACTTCGCCGCCGGCCAGTAGACCCACGCCGATGAAGCCGACGACGCCGCTGTCGGGATGGCTGGCGAGATAGGCGCTCGTCATGCGTCCACCCATGCTGTAGCCCATGAGCTATACGCGCTCGACTCCTTTCTCCCGACGCAAGAAGTCGATCGCTGTCTGGATCCGCTGCTCGGCATCCGCGAACGTGCTCGCGTACTCCTGAAAAAGTTCGGGCGACCGCCGCCCGGCGATCACCGGCATCTGTAGCGAAAGCGTATGAAAGCCCAGTTCCTTGTGGATGGACTTGCGAAGCGGATCCACGACCTCCGAGCTCGGGTCGGCACCCTGACCGTGAGCAAGGATCACGGCACTTTTCGACTCCTTGCCGTCGAGATAGGCAGCGTCGGGCATTGCCGCGCCGACAAGTGCTGCCGCGCTGCATAGCGCTGCGGCCGCCAGCGACCTGCGCAGTTTCCGGACGCTGATCGTCAAAGTCACGAGCGCGGCCTCTTCCCGACCATTGCGCGTACCCGCCGAATTCCAACCAATGCGCCCAAACCTGCCAACAACAGCAGCGCGCTCTCGGGCTCAGGTACGGCCGGAGGAATGCCAAGGTTGTACGTGGCACCACTTGCGGACGAAAGCGAAGCGCCTTCCGGCAAGTCCAGGTACAAGGTCAGGGTGTGACCGAACGAACCATCGCCTCCGAAGCCTCCAACAAGGTCGAACTCCGAATACATGCTTCGTTCCACACCGTAGAGGAAGGTGAACTGTGCCGACAGGATGCCGTTCTCAAAGCTGGCATTCGGGCTGATGGTTGGCGGCCGATCGTCGGAATAGGCAGTCCAAGACATGGTCGGACCGAAGAAGCCGAAAAGCACCGACGCCCACGCTTCGGGGTTGTTCACTCCGCTCGCCGAAAGGCTGCCATCGATGACGAGGAATGCGGTCACTGTGCCGGACCCGGTGCCGCCGTTGATGACGATGTGTCGTCCCATCGGCTGTCGGTAGCGGCGGACGACTGATAGATCAAGTCGCCATCTGCGTACGACTCGGTATCGACGACGGCCTTGTGCACCCCGTAGTCCGTTTGGACGGTGGCGCTGCCAAGACCCGCCGCGAGAGTATCCTCGATGGAGATCAGCTGGTTCGTGTCCGTGGAGATGGTGCGGCGAATGGTGGTGCCTTCGCCGGCCACGTTGGACAGCCAATCGATTCGCGAAGCCAATGTCGCGTTGGCTGATTCGACACACAACAAGCTCAGTGCAGCGGCGATGACGCCGACGGTTCGCATAAGCATGGGAGTCTCCCCATTGAAGTGATCGGGGGAAGTAGGCATGACGCTGTCACGCCGCACAATGGGACAAAGGTATCCGTCGGGCCACCCCCTAGGTTCGCGCGGGGTCTCGCGCAGCCGGACGATCGTTTTGCAGCAAGCCGGCAATCGCCTTCGCCAATTGGTCCGCACCTATCGGCTTGTGCAGCAGCGGTAGTCCGGCCGCGTGCACCGCTCGCATATCTGCTATCCCGATGTCGCCGGTGAGCATCAGCGCCGGCAGGGCCGGTTCTCCCAACGCCTTGCGCCGACCGCTTGTCCACCGTCGAGGTGAAATACACGACGAAGAAGACGCATGTGGTCGTCGACCCTGCAAAGTCCAGGGCCAGGGACGGATTCGATCTCGATATCAACACGCAAGTCGAAGTCAGCGAAGCCAAGGATCCGACGAACAAGGGCTGGCAACGCATCATCGTCACGAGTGGAACGCAGCGTGGCAAGATGGGCTGGGTATCGGATACGCTGAGCGACAACCAATCCATCATTCCGAAGTCGAAGCGCAGGCCCTGAGCGTGCGCCGCGGCTTCTGCATCAGCATTCCCCATGGCCCAGCAGGGGCCGCTTCAAGGTCCCACGCTCGGCGTCCGATTCGGTCCAGCAATCACCCAGAGGAGCAGCGACCATGGCCAAAATCACGATGCGCATCAGGCTCGGCGACTTCGCCTTGCACAAGCAGAACGACCAGGGCGGCAGCGACGAGCCCTATTTGCTGACCCTGTTCGCCAGGCTCGATGCCGCGTTGGCCGACCTCAGCGTTCCGATCGAGCAGCGTGCCGTCCCGATCCACTTTCCCGACGGGCTGGGGCACGGCGATCTCGGTCCGAACTCGAAGGCGATGAGCTTGAGTGGCCGTAACCGCGTGCCGGTGCCCGCCCAGATCGGCGAGTGGAAGACGACGCTGGACACGACGAATCTTCATTTCGCGCTGAGCGTGATGCGCAGCTGTTCGGCCGGGGTCGCTGTGGTGTTCCTCGAGGAAGACTCGACCCTCGACAGTTCGGTCAAGGCCATGCTGCCGGCACTGAAGGGCGAGGTACGCAAACGCGCGAACAAGTTCCTGCGCTTCGTCCTCGGTGTCGACCCCGACCTGCCTGCCAACATGCCGGGCCGCGCTGCCATCCTCGCTGCCCTGGCGGTCTACCGGCAGAAGTTGCGCGATGGCGGGCTCGACGTGAACGGCGCGATCAACGGCGGCGGCCTGATGGATCATGTGCTCGCCGCCGTGCTTCCCGGCGAAGTCGGCAAAGCGATCGGCAAGGTGCTCATCCCCGGCGGCGGCGAGCTCGGCAACCTCATCGCCGCCGCCGTCCAGGCGGCGGATCCCGACGAGTTCATCGGGGCCGACGGCGGGCAGCACACGTTCTTCGATCTCGTCGGGCTGGCCCATGCGCCTGCCGATTTCAAGCTGGAGTCGGCGCACGCGGTGACGCTCAATCTCCCCTTCCCGCCCGGGATGCAGCCACCCAAGTTCACCGACACCAGCAAGGGGCACTATTCGGTGGAAGGCGAGGTCCGCCGCACGGACACCGACGAGCCGCCGGTGCTCGCTGCCGTGCGCGGGCCGGGCGAAGCCATCACCGTCTTCGCGCGCCGGGTCGACGGCGACATCTTCGGGCGCATGCGTTCGACCGACTTCGGCAAGACCTTCAAGGCCAAGACCGGTGGCGGCTTTGATGCCGGCATCTTCCGCGCCGGCCCGTCGGCATCGAACTCGGCCAACGGCAAGACCTGGTGCGTCGCCGGTCTCGGCCTCGACGATGAAGTGTGGTTCAACGTGACGAAGAATGCGGGCAGCTCATGGGCGGGTTGGACGCGCGTCGCCAAGCGCAAGACCTTCAGAGGTGCGCCGGCCGTCGCCGTCGCTGCGAACGGCTCGGCGCTCTATGTCGTCGCCCGCGCCGATTCGAAGCACTACTGGTTCAGCCGTTCTGCGGACAGTGGCAAGACCTGGGCCGACTGGCGGCGCATCGGCGCGGGGGTCTTCCACTCGTCGCCGGCCATCGTTCGGCTGTCGCAGGCACGCACCCGACCGCCCTTGCCCGATATCCTCGTGGTCGCCGGACTGGGCACCGACAAGCGCGTCTGGGTTTCCCGATTCGCGGCCGACGAAGGCCTCACGAATCAGGCTTGGGCACCGATCGCCGCGGGCCCAAAAAGCGAAGCGACGGTGCGTTTCACGTCGGCGCCTGCGCTGGCCAGCGACGGCAAGGACGAGATCGTCCTCGTCTGCCGGGCGAGCGACTTGCGTTATTGGCGCGCGAACTCCTTCGATGGTGGCCGCACCTTCAAGGTAGGCACGATCTGGCAGCCGCATGGCAAGCCCGGCGGCGGCAAGGTTCGCTACAACGCCGCGGGCAAGCGTTCCGGCGACTTGCAGCGCCTGCATTCCGCGCCCGCCCTTGTGGCGAGCGACGACATGGAAACCCGCGTGCTCTTCGGCCTGACGCCGACCCTGGCCCTCTGGGCAAACCGGCACACGCGGCACGCGGTGGCGATTTGGCGACCGACGACCGACGAGCCCGAGATCGACCTGCGGGTGTTTTATTACTGAGCCTTCAGCAAGGTGCGCCGTGATGCGCCCGCCCGACCCATCTGAACAGCCTGTCGCCATTCGAAGGTGCGGTTGCCTCGCTATAGCGAGACGAGCCGCGCAGTCCAATGGGCCAGCTACCGAGATACTCCGTCCGGCGATCCACCCTTCGGAGGCACATGCCATGAGCCTTTCGCTCGTGAGGAGCGCCGGTATGCAGCGTCACCGCCCAGCGGGCAACCGACTTGACCATCCGAACCACTTATCACCGAACGCCGGTAGCCGCGTGGCCCGCGGCAGCGGGCTCACCGGATACGCGACATCGACTTGGCGATCCCGGGCGGCGACCGCGCCCGCTTCGAGGACTACGCGCGGGCTCGCGCCAAGCTAGTCGAGACGATGCTCGGCGTCAGCCCGCCATAGCGCACCAAAGTCGCGCCATTGGGGATCGCGTCGCGGCTGTGCATTTATACGGGCGCGCCAGTTCCGTGTCCACAGCCCCGCCGACCGGCCGACTGGCAAGCGCTACGCCTGCCAGACACCATAGCCAGCTTCTCGCAGGCCGATGGCCAATTCGACCTCCATCTCGCGGGCAGCCTCGTAGGGCATCGGGTTGTAGACAGCTCGGGCATGAGTCGGAGGCCATACTTCACACGAACCGATTGGCCTGCACACCCGCCTTGTGCCGGTCGAACCGGAGGTCGGGATCAAGGCCGGTCATGCCGACATAGACGAAGGGCTTGCAGAGACTGTGATCAGGATTCACCCGGCGAAAGGTGGGCTCGTTCCAAACCCGATCCGAGGACTGTGACCGGCCGCAAGCGCCGTACAGCGGCCGGTCGCTCCCCGATCGTCGGCTCAAGACTGAGAGCTGCCGGCCAATGCGCTACGTCCTACACCAGCTGGCGACCCAAACCGGTCCGGCGCGTAGAACCGATGCGGTCGTTCAGTCCGAGGACCGCGACTGCGCCGCGCCCGGAGCATTGCGCTTCGCCCAGGCCACCACAATCTCGCGGTGCCACGGGATGTTGTGCAGAAAGCCCTGCCGCAGCGCCGTACCACTGCGGCCGCTGTCGCCGACGTTGCCACTGCGCGCGATCGCGTCGGCCTGCGCCATTAGGGCCGTGTGCGCACGCACCAGCCAGTAGTCGGCCCGCGGGTCCCCGACGCACGCCAGCACCACGTGGCAGGTGAGTTCGATCCGACGCGGCTCCTCGGTGCCGTCCAGCGCGATGTCGGAGGGGTGGACCAGCAGCGCCTGCAGCGCGGCCAGTGCGGCGGAGGTATCGCCATTGGCTAGCGCCACGCGTGCAAGGCCAGCCTCGGCGTCGTGCTGCCAGGCGCTGCCGATCTCCAGCGCCTGCGCGTGCGCCTGCGCGTAGGTCTGCTGCGCTTCGGCCAGGCGGCCCACCGTCAACTCGGCATCGCCGAGGCACAGCGCAGCTATCACCGCCACGTCGCGCGCCTGCGCCGCCTGCGCGATATCCAGCGCCTGCCGCGCCAGCCGCAGCGCGCGCGCATCGTCGCCTTGCCACAACGCCAGCACCGAGAGAGTGAAGAGCGCCCCGCCTTCGATGGCTCGGTCGCCATTGGCGCGCAGCAGCGGCAGCGCCGCCTCCAGCTCGCGCCGAGCCCGCACCAGATTGCCCAGCTTCAGCCAGCCCACGCCCAAATTCGACAGACTGATTGCCTCGTTGACCCGGTCGCCAGTCTCCCGGTGGATCAGCAGGCCCTGCCGGTCCAAGTCAAGCGAGCGCAGCTGATCGTCCTCCAGGTCGGCGGCGACCGAGAGTGCACTGAGAAGGCGCGCCTCGACGGCCCGCAATCCCAGGCGGCGCGCCTCATCCAGCGCCCGCAGCGCCAGCGCGCGGCCGCCGGCAATGTCGCCGCGCGAGATTTGCGCATCCGCCAACAATCGCAGCAAGTGAAGCCGCAGGCCGTCGTCGCGGGCCCTGGTAGCGCAGGCGATGCCGTGCCGCGCCGCGCGCTCCTGCTCGGCCCAGTCGGCCATGCGCATTGCGCGGATGGCGCGGCACAGAGCCACCTCGGCACGCCGGAGGTCATCATCCAGCGCGTCGGCCAGCCGGTTCAGCTCGTCCTGGTCCGTCGTCTGTTCGTCACGGCGACCCTGGAGATGGAACGTCCTTTCCCGCACGATCAGCAGCCGCCAGCGAAGCTCGGCCTCTGCGGAAAGCGTGTGAGCCTTCGATTCGCCCAGTTGCGCCAGTGCCCGACGGACGTGCGCCAGCACGCGGTCGTGGGCGAAACGCTGGCCGGCGTACTCGGTCGCGCGGGCGTGGAACTCGGCAGCGCGGCCAGCGTCGCCAGACCGCTCGAAGTGTTCGGCCGCTAGGCCAAACAGGTCGCCCGCGCGCAGGCCGCCCTGCGAGGTCAAATTCGCCAGCCACTGCGCGACACGGGCGTGGCCCTCGCGCTTGTGGCGCTTGAGCACGGTGTCGTAGATGACTTGGTGCAGGATTTGATGGCGGAATGCGTACTCGCGCAGGCCTGCGCGCGGCGCGCCGGCGCGCGGCAGCGTCAGCTCGCGCCGCACCAGCGCGGGCAGCTGCTGGGCAGCCTTCACTTCGATGGCGGCCAGTGCCTGGTCCCAGAAAACGGCGCCCACGATGCTGGCCTGCTGGATCGCGCGCTTTCCGGCGCCGGCAGCCCGTCGAGCCGCGCCTGCAGCACGCCGGTGAGTGTGGTTGCGGGCACCAGGGGTCAGTGACCGCTGGGACCATCTTCGACAAGACACGCACGCCGCTGCGGGTGTGGCTAGCGGCGGCCTGGTACGTGACCAACCAGAAGCTGGGGGTCAGTGCGCTGGGGTTGAAGCGCGTGCTCGGTCTTGGCAGCTACGAGACAGCCTGGACGATGCTGCATCGCTTTCGCCGAGCCATGGTGCGCCCGGAGCGCGAACTGCTCAAGGGCGAGGTGGAAGTCGACGAGACCTACCTGGCCATCTCCGATCGCGACAAGCCATTGTCCAGCGAGGGCCGCAAGAACAAGACGAGCAAGATCCTCGTGGCCATCGCCGTGGAGATCCACCAGCCCAAGGGCTTCGGGCGAATCCGGCTGCGCCGTATCGACGACGACTCCGACGCCTGCGTGGTGCCCTTCGTGAAGGAGAACATCGAGCCCGGCGCGCGGGTGCGAACCGACGGATCGGCGGCCTACCGGTCGTTGAGCAAGATTGGCTTCGAGCACAGCCGCCAGGTCATGCTGGGCGCCGAGTCACCGGCCCACGTCACGATGCCCGGCGTGCACCGAGTGGCCTCCTTGGTCAAGCGCTGGATCCTGGGTACGCATCATGGCTCGGTCCAACCCGGGCACCTGGACGCCTACCTCGACGAGTTCGTCTTTCGCTTCAACCGGCGCACCTCCACCTCGCGCGGCATGTTGTTCTACCGGCTAATGCAGCAGGCCGTCGCGACCGCGCCGGTAACCTACCAGAGCGTCATCAAGGGCTTGTCTTCACCGGCTCCGAGCGAGTAGCATGTACTGGATGGATATCCAGTCTTCAGTGGTTGCTGGAGCTAAGCGGATACCCCTTTTATATATACAGTTTTTGCGCCATGGCCGCCAACACCCTTCCTGCCGATCGATCGGCCCTGCAACGGTCCGGAACGTCCGCGACGACGCTGCGACCGATTCCGCCTCATGTCGAAGCCGCGGTGTGGCGGGGCACCGAGCTTGGCGCGCAGATCCATGCGGTCGTATCCAGCGGCTGGGGTGCCCTCGACAGCCAGCTGCCCGGGGCGGGATGGCCTGGCCAGTCCGTCACCGAGCTACTGACGCCGCAGCCTTCGGTCGTTGAATGGCGCCTTCTGAGTCCCTCTGTTCGACGTGTCGTCGCAGGCGGCGGCCAAGTGGTCGTGGTCGGACCTCCACGTCACCCGTACCTTCCCGGGCTGTTGCATGAGGGTCTCAACGAGCGCCAACTCGTATGGGTCCAGGCCGATGGGCCGGCCGAACGACTCTGGGTGACCGAGCAGCTCATCAAGTCCAACGCATGCGGCGCTCTCATCTCCTGGCTGCCGCAGGCGCGCCAGGAACAGCTGCGGCGATTGCAGGTCTGCGCCCAGGGGTGCGAGGGCCTTGTCTTTCTCTGCCGGCCGGAGGCGGCGCAGCACGAGGCGTCAGCAGCGCCGTTGCGCGTCCATGCCACGTTCGGCCTCGACTGGGAGCTGCAGGTGCGCATCCTGAAGCGTCGAGGCCCGGCCGCGGACGGCTGCCTCACGCTGCCCTCGGTCCCCGGTGGCCTGGCATCCGTCATCACGCCCAGGCTGCTCAAGCCGAGCCGTCTGTTCTCTCGCGAGGTGCCTGCCGATGTTGTGGGCAGCACTGTTGTTCCCCTGCGCCCCCGACGGCACGCCACCGCCCACTGAGGCGCTTCGTGGACAGGCAACGTGGGCACTTCAATTCACCCCCCGCGTTGCCATCGTCGATGAAGCCGTCGTCATGGAGGTCGAGAGCAGTGCGAACCTGTTCGGCGGCAAGCGTGCCTTGCGCGACCGAGTGCTCGCGGAATCGCGAGACCTCGGCAGCATCGCCCTCGCCTGGGCGCCGAACAGCCGGGCCGCGCTGGCGTTGGGCCGGTCCGGTATCGAGAACGGCTTCAAGCGACCGCTGCAGCACTTGCTCGATGCACTGCCGATGCACACCGTGTCGGCCACCGCCCCTCACCTGACGACACTCGCCCAGCTCGGCTGCCAGACCCTGGGAGACATCCGGACGACTGCCCCGTGGCGGCATCAGCCGGCGCTTCGACAAGGAACTGCTGAGCGCGCTCGATCAAGCCTACGGGCTGCGACCCGAAGGCCATGAATGGGTGGTGCTGCCCGACGGCTTCAAGGCCAGGCTGGAGTTGATGTCGCGCGTCGAGACTGCGCCGGCGTTGCTGTTCGGCGCCCGGCGGCTCCTGATGCAGATGTGCGGCTGGCTGGCCGCGCGGCATGCAGGCCTCACGGCCTTCACGCTGCGTTGGGCGCACGACAGCGATGCGCGCCAAGGAAGCCGGTGATGGTGGCGAATTGACCATCCGGACAGCGCGGATCATGCGCGACCTGGAGCACCTGTGCCGGCTGCTGGCGGAGAACCTTGCTCACGTCCAGCTGCTCGCGCCCGTCAGCGACCTCGAACTCGAAGCCATCGATGTGACCGCGCTCGAAGAGAAGAGCGCTTCACTGCTGCCCGACACGGCCCACAAGGGCGAATCCCTCGCGCTGGTGCTCGAACGCATCGCCGCGCGCCTGGGACCTGAGCGCGTGTTGCGACCCGTGCTGGTCGATGACCACCGGCTCGAATGGGCTCAGCACTGGCAGCCTGCGCCGGTGGCACTGTCGAAGAAGCGCGTCAAGACGACGTCGACGCCGCAGCCCACCTTCATCCTGCCCGAACCGTTGCAGCTCGCCATGCGCGGGCACCGACCGCTCTACCAGGGACCGCTCCAGCTGCTGACCGGTCCGCACCGGGTCGAAGGCGGCTGGTGGCACCGCGTGGGCGATGGCGCCGCGCAGGACACCCTGCATGTGGTGCGGGACTACTGGGTGGCGCTGAGCGAGCACGCCGGGGTGCTGTGGATTTTTCAGGAACGGCTGGCCGACGACAAGATGGCCTGGTATCTCCAGGGCTCCTTTGCTTGAGCGTCCGTGCGCCATGGCCGCTACTACCCGACTACGCCGAGCTGCGGTGCCTCTCGAACTTCTCCTTCCTGAAGGGCGCGAGCCAGCCTGAGGAGCTTGTCGAACGCGCCAAGCAGCTCGGCTACACGGCGCTCGCCATCACCGACGAATGTTCGATGGCCGGCGTCGTGCGGGCGCATGTCGCGGCCAAGGAGCAAGGCCTCAAGCTGCTGATCGGCAGTCAGTTCCGAGTCCAATGCGACTCGCCGTTCACGCTCGTTGTCCTGGCCTGCAACCTGAACGGCTACGGCAACCTCTGTGAGTTCATCACGAGGCTGAGGCGCTCTGCCGCGAAGGGCACGTACACCCTTCATCTTCACGACATCGACGCTGGCGAGCTCGCGGACTGCGTGGTGCTCGCTTCGCCGGACAGGACGAGCACCGCGGAGCAGTTGCTTGTCGTCGCGCGCTGGCTGCTGACGAACTTCACCGGGCGATGCTGGTTGGCCGTCGAACTGCTGCGGGTGCTCGACGACGAGATGTGGCTGCACCGGCTGCGCGAGGTGAACGAGCTGTCGGCCATTCCGCTGGTGGCTTCGGGCGATGTTCACATGCATGTGCGCTCCCGTCGGGCCTTGCACGATGTCCTGACGGCCACCCGCATCGGGAAGCCGCTGACCGAGTGCGGCAGCGAACTGCAGCTCAATTCCGAGCGGCACCTGCGCACGCGCCTTCGTCTGGCCCAGACCTTCCCGGAGGAACTGCTGCAGGAGACATTGCACGTCGCCGAGCGTTGCAACTTCTCGCTCGACGAGCTGGCCTACCAGTACCCGGACGAGGTGGTTCCTGTGGGCGAGACGCCCTCCTCCTACCTTCGCCGCCTGACGTACGAAGGTGCCGGCCGGCGCTGGCCCAACGGCATGCCCGCCAAGGTGCAGGACCAGATCGAGCACGAGCTCCAGCTCATCGCCGAACTGCGCTACGAGCACTACTTCCTGACGGTCGCCGACATCGTCATGTTCGCCCGCTCCCGACACATCCTGTGCCAGGGGCGCGGCAGCGCGGCGAACTCGGTCGTCTGCTACTGCGTCGGTGTCACCGAAGTGGACCCCGCGCGCATGAGCGTGCTGTTCGAGCGCTTCATCAGCAAGGAGCGCAACGAGCCGCCGGACATCGACATCGACTTCGAGCACGAGCGCCGCGAGGAGGTCATCCAGTACCTCTATGGCAAGTACGGGCGCGACCGCGCCGCGCTCACGGCGACCGTCATCACCTATCGGCCGAAGAGTGCCATTCGGGATGTCGGCAAGGCACTCGGCTTCTCCCTGGAGATGATGGACGCGCTGGCCAAGGGGCATCACTGGTGGGATGGCAATGAGATCGCGCGGGAACGACTGACCGAAGTGGGGTTGTCGCCGGATGATTTGCAGGTGCGGCAGCTCATGCGGCTGACCGGCGAACTGATGGGTTTTCCGCGTCACCTGTCGCAGCACACGGGAGGCTTCGTGCTGACCCGCGGGCCGCTGTCGCGCATGGTGCCGATCGAGAACGCCTCGATGGAGGACCGCACGGTCATCGAGTGGGACAAGGACGACCTCGACGCGATGGGGCTGCTCAAGGTCGATGTGCTGGCGCTCGGCATGCTCACCGCGATCCGCAAGTCGCTCGCGTTCATCGGTGACCGCAAGGGGCATGTCTTCGAGATGCAGGACATCCCGGCGGAGGACCCCGCGACCTACGAGATGGTTTGCAAGGCCGACACGGTGGGCGTCTTCCAGATCGAGAGCCGGGCGCAGATGAGCATGTTGCCGCGATTGAAGCCCCGCTGCTTCTACGACCTGGTCATCGAAGTCGCCATCGTCCGGCCCGGCCCGATCCAGGGCGGCATGGTTCACCCCTACCTGAACCGCCGGCAGGGCAAGGAGCAGGTCACCTATCCCAGCGAAGCCTTGAAGCAGGCCCTCGGTCGCACGCTCGGGGTGCCGGTTTTCCAGGAGCAGGTGATGCAGATCAGCATGCTGGCGGCGGGCTTCACGCCGGGCGAAGCCGATGAGCTGCGGCGGTCGATGGCCGCCTGGAAGCGCAAGGGAGGCCTCGGGAAGTACTACGCCAGGATCGTCGACGGCATGGTCGAACGCGGCTACGACATCGAGTTCGCGAAGGCCATCTTCGAGCAGATCAAGGGCTTCTCGGAGTACGGCTTCCCGGAGAGCCATGCGGCCTCGTTCGCGTTGCTGGTGTACGCGAGCTGCTGGATCAAGCGGCACCACCCGGCGGAGTTCCTGGCCGCCATGCTGAACTCGCAGCCGCTGGGCTTCTACTCGGCATCGCAACTGGTGCAGGATGCCAGGCGGCATGACGTCGAGGTCCAGCCTGTCGATGTGATGGACAGCGATTGGGACTGCACGCTGGAGGGACCCCCGGACGCGCCGGCTGTGCGACTGGGCCTGCGCCAGATCTCCGGGCTCAAGAAGGAGTCTGGACTGCGCATCGTCAAGGCGCGATTGGAAGCGCCTTTCGATAGCGCAGAAGACCTGGCCCGGCGGGCCGAGTTGGAGCAGCACGAGATGCGCCTGCTGGCGGGGGCCGATGCCCTCGCAAGCCTTGCGGGGCATCGTCGACAGCAGGTCTGGGAGGCGTCGGCGCTGAAGGTGCCACCCAAGCTCCTGCGCGACGCACCGGTCAACGAAGCGTTCCTGGAGCTGACGCCGGCGCCAGAGGGCGAGGAGATCATCTTCGACTACGCGGCGACCGGTTTGACGCTGCGGCGGCATCCGCTGGCGCTGCTGAGGCCGATGTTGTCGAAGCGCCGGCTGATGAGCGCCGAGGAACTTCATGACCTGCCCAACGGGCGGCTTGTTCGCTACTGCGGGCTCGTCACGCTGCGCCAGCAGCCGGAGACGGCCAAGGGGGTCATCTTTGTCTCGCTGGAGGATGAGACGGGTGTCGTGCAGGTCATCTGCTGGAAGAGCGTGCGAGAACGGCAGCGCAAGGAGCTCCTGCGGTCAAGGCTGTTGGCGGTGTACGGGACTTGGCAGCGCGAGGGGGAGGTGCGAAACCTGATTGCGGCGCGGTTCGAGGATCTGTCGCCGCTGCTGGGGCGGCTGGCGGGGGCGACGAGCAGTAGGGATTTTCATTGACGGCGTGAGTCAATTGCGGTGCCCATTGCTCGTGGATTGAGGGTGTGGCCGCTTCCTACTCAGACATCGGGGTAGCAATGCCCCGCCGCTCTCAGTCGCGCTAGGGTGGTCTTGTCTGCCCGAGAGTCACCGCAGATCTGGATGCATTGCATCTACATCCCCTGCCCCCTAGCGAGAAGCGCCATGACAAAATGCCCGCGCGCGTCGCCGGCCCGGGCGCAATCGTCGGCTGGCGTTCATCACCGGCAGGGTAAGGGCAGGAGAACAGAGCGATGCGCCTGCGAACTCGCATCCTTGCGATCTCGATTGCAACGGCGCTGCCGATCCTTATCTGCGCCGTGCTGACGGCTGCGCTGTTCGTGGAAGGCCAGAACGCGAACCTGATCAGCGCGGCCAAGACCCGCAACCGGGCGATGCTAGCGGCCGTCGAGGCGGACCTACAAGGGGCCGTCGGGATGCTGCAGGCGTTGGGCAATGCACTCGACAAAGAGAGTTCCGAGCAGACGCGCCAGAGCCTGGCCCGGCTGCTGGCCACGCAGGCCTTGATGCGCAGCGTCGTCGTCGTCGACAGCGACGGCCGGCGCCTCGCCAGCACCATGAGCAGTGACGACTCGCGGGAGGCACGGGCTGCCTTTCAGCCACAACTCGTGCTCGAGGTCCTGAACACGCAGCGCGTCGTCATCGGGGACCTGCTAATGCCCACCGCGGCCGGCAGCGCGCCGGGCATTGCTCTGCTCGTGCCCATCGTGCGCGACGGTCACGCCCGCTTCGTCATCGGCGCGGTGCTGCCGATCGAGCCGTTTCAGCGGCTTTTCGACCATCAGCAGTTGCCGCCGGGCTGGGTCAGTGGGCTGGTCGATCGGCGCGGGCAGCTGATTGCCCGCATTCCCTACCAGCCGCCAGGCAACCTCGCATCGGACGACTATCTACGTCATGTTCGTACAGCTCCCGAGGGCTGGTATCGCGGACGCACGATCGAAGGCGAGGATACCTTCACGGCCTTCCTGCAGTCCGACCTGACCGGCTGGAGCATCGGCTACGCCGTGCCGGCGCAGACCGTGCTCTGGGGGGCCGTGCGCAGCGGCTGGCTGATTGGCGGCGGTATCGTGCTGTCGACGCTGGCCGCCGCGGGCATCGCAATGCGGCTGGGTAGGCGCATCGATCGGCCAGTAGCGCAGCTGATCGGCTCCGCGAGTGCGCTTGGCGCTGGCGCCGTGCCGGCGGCCGTCGAATCGAGCATCACCGAAGTCGCCCATCTGTCGCAAGCCTTGGTCGGAGCAGGGGAGACGATCGTCGCCCGCGACGCTCAGCTCAGGCAATCCGAGGACGCACTGCGGCGCCAGGCAGACGAGCTGCGGGTCGCCGACGAGAACAAGAGCCGCTTCCTCGCGCAACTGGGACACGAATTGCGCAATCCCTTGGCGGTGCTGGCGAATACGCTCGCCATCCTCCAGCGTGGGCCGCAACCTCTTGAGCAGAAGCCGGCGCTGGAAATGATGGGCCGCCAGATCCGTCACATGACGCATCTGATCAATGACCTGCTCGATGTCAGCCGCATCGCTCAAGGTCAACTGACATTGCATATCGAGTGCGTGGCAATGCAGACTGTCGTGCGCGAGGCGCTGGAGATCGCCAGGCCTGTGCTCGATCAGAGAGGACAGCGGGTGCCGATCTCGGAACCGGCTGAGCTGCTGTTCGTCAACGGGGATGCGGTTCGGCTGGCCGAAGTCGTTGCGAACCTGATCCACAATGCTTCGAAGTTCTCGCCCGAACATAGCGCCATCGAGATCAAACTTTCGCGTGACGACGCGGAAGTGCTACTCGCAGTAAGGGACAGCGGCGTGGGCTTCGAAAGGGAGACCGCCCTCCGCATCTTCGACCCGTTCGTGCAACTCCACGCTCCGCGCAGCGGCGCCGGGGCGGGCCTCGGCATCGGGCTGTCGGTGGTGAAGTCCCTGATCGACCTGCACGGCGGTCGGGTCGCCGCGCACAGCGAGGGACCGGGCCGAGGGGCGATCTTCACGGTGCGCCTGCCGCGGGCCAAGGAGCCCGTGGCGGATTCTTGAGCGAGCGACCGCTCCATCTTGGAATTTGACCGTCGCCGTGAGCGCCCCCGGCACATCTCGTTGACCGCAGGCGTGCGGTTGGGTGTCGCATCCCGAACATGACGAAGGATACGCATCAGATGCTCCGCGGGCGGTGAGTCGAGTGCAGGCACCCGGTTTGCCCCTGCATTCAGCCAATCTTCAGGAGCGCATCCATGCCGCACTCTTCGCGACGCAACAAGCAAAGAATCGCGCCGGCAAGCTCGTTCTCGATCGAAGGGGGGCCTTTCGGTTGAGAAGGCCGCGCGGTCGAGGACGAACGTGTCCATCCGTTGGCGGTCTCGCGGCAGACAGTCAACGATGCCGGCGGCGCAACCTACGGTCGGCGGGGGGACGAAGTTTGCGCCGGCGAACAGCTACGCAATGCGGATGAACTCGCGGAGATCGACGCCGCACTGTTGCGTCTGGGCGAGGGCGCCGACGGAGTGCGTCGACTGCAAACTGCTGCCGCCGCGGCGCAAAGCGACAGGATCGCGCGGTCTGAAAGGTCCACCGGCTCGCTCTCGGCAAATTTGGATTTCGTCCAAGCCAGGGACAGCGTGCCGATCAGCGGGGGCCAACCAGTGCAGGTGACGTTTGAAGGGGGAGCGTTGACTTGGCTGATGGCGATCAAGCTGATCAGTGCCATCGTGTTGGCGCTACCGACAGCGTGGGATCGGGAGGTGCACAGCAGGATCATGGGCCTGCGAACGTTCCCGCTCGTGTCCGTCGGGGCGTGCAGCTACGTGCTGATCGGAATGGAGTTCGTCGGCATTGACAACGCCGAGGGGATGGCCCGAGTCCTTCAAGGCCTGATGACCGGTGTAGGCTTCATCGGTGGTGGCGCGATACTCAAGAACGACGATCGAGTAAAGGGAACGACCTCGGCTTCGTCGATATGGATCACGGGCGCGGTGGGAGCCGCAGTCGGCTTTGGCGACTTCGGCCTCGCGGCGCTGCTGGCGGCATTGAACTTCGCTGTGCTCATTCTTTTCGGCCAGATTCAGCGGTCCATCGAGAACAAGGGGTAACAGGTCGGCCCGCCCTCAAAGATGCCCTGCGCTCGCGGTGAACTCACCGGTCCCTTTGAGGGCGGCACGAATCCACGCGCTTCACTAGCCCGACCAAGGCGTTTGAGTACATGGCCGACCACAAGGCGGTGGTGCGCGTGATGCGCTCGAACGGAGATTCGATCGCACCGCCATCGCTGTCGCCTTAGGCCTCACCGTCGACACCGCCTGGGCACGCTCCTTGCCTCGCATCGTTCCCGACACTTCAGGAGTTCACATGGCCACACGCACCCACTCCACACCCACCGCGGCGGCAGCCAAGAAAGACGCCACCGCCTTGCTGCAACGTGACCACCGTGAGGTACAGCGCATGTTCAAGCAGTTCCAAAAGCTATCGGACGAAGAGGCAGCAGACAGCGAGCGCCAAGCACTGGCTGAGCGCATCTGCAGGATGCTCAGCGTGCACACGGCGATCGAGGAGGAGCTGTTCTATCCCGCTGCACGCGATGCAGAGGTGAAGGCGGCCCTCCTCGACGAAGCCGAAGTCGAACATGCCTCGGCCAAGCAACTGATCGCGCAGATCAGGGGAATGCTGCCCGATGCAGATCTTTACGACGCCAAGGTCATCGTGCTCGGCGAGTACGTTAACCACCACATCGGGGAAGAAGAAGACGAGATGTTTCCGCAGTGCCGCAAGTCCGACTTGGACTTGGCAACTCTTGCCGAAGAGATGGCGGCGCGCAAGGACGAGTTGATGGCGGAGGAGGCTGAGGTCGCGGCTTGAGGGGAAGGTCGTGCAAGCGACCGCGGCGCTTGGACGAGCGCACGCGTCACGCGGTACGTTGGTTGCTGCAAGGCATCTCCGAAGTAGAGACAACATGAAAGCCGTTCTGCTTTAGCCATCTCAAAGGCGGCTACGTAGAAGGTCAGGCCGAGTACCCGGGCATTCCGTACGCCGATGTCGCAGCGGTCAAGGTTCCCGAAGGGCTCAGCGACGAGCAGCTCCCTTTTCTCTGAACCGGCCAGAACCACGTGAAGCGCTGGACCGCTGACTTGATGAGCCGCATCGTCGAGGGCCAGATCGATCCTCGTTCGTCATCACCCGCACCGTCGCTCTAGAGGACCGGCCAGCCATGTACAGGACCTTCCGCGACAAGGAGGATGGCTGCATCAAGGTCGTCATGAAGCCATGAACACTCCACCGCTCCTTCCGCTATCCGGATAACCCGCCGACGCGCCCGATCTGCCCGATGCGCGCGCCGGCGCATCGGAGGGTTCAGCATCGGCCTCGCCGATCTGCTGATGCCGCCGTCGTCGCCCGCGCGGCCGGAATGCCGAGCCCGGCCGCCCTGGTGCGGGGCTAGGGTCTGCGCGAGATCGCGGTCGGTATCGGCTTGCTCACCTCGCGCAACCCGCAGCCGTGGTTGTGGGCCCGTGTGGCCGGGGATGCGCTCGACATCGTCACGGTCGGTACCGGGCCGTCGCCGCGACCGATGCACACGGTGCTGTCGGTATCGGCGCTCGCGGGCATCACCGCGATCGACGTGCGATGCGCCCGCGCAGCCTGCACCGAAGCGAGTGCGCAGCCCATCGCGGCACGACTACACCCAGCGATCGGGGTTCCCCAAGCCGGCGGCGCAGATGCGCGGTGCAGCCAGACCCGGCGACACCGAATCGGATGTGGTCGACGTGATGCGGGTCGTGGTGCTGCCGGTGAGTCGCTACGACGCTGCAGTTCAGCGCTTGGGCATCATCATCCAGTCGATCACCGCCAGCACCAGCGGTGCGCCAATGATCCAGATCGGCAGCCAGGCTCCTGTGTTCATGCATCACTCCTGCGGGACTGCCGAAGACCAGCCCGTTCATGTTTTCCGAGCCGGCGCTTCGGACCCCGCCATGGGCGGCTGCCGGCCGCGAAGCAGAGCAATTGGCGTTCCTTCCGGTTCTTCGCACCGTCCACGGCTCATGGCACGTGGGCACAGCGGTTGCCGGTTCAGACCATCTCAGTCAAATCATCCAAGGAGGCACCATGTTCAAGGCCATCGCAGTGAAACGCCGCGAGATCGTGATCGTCGTGGCGAGCACGCTGTTCAGCGCAAGTGCTGCGCTCGCCGCATCCGCGGACCAGGAATTCATGGTAAGGGCCGCTCAGGACGGTGCCGCCGAGGTCGCGATGGGCAGAATGGCCCAGACCCAAGGGGGCCAAGCAGCGGTCAAGCAATTCGGCGAGCGCATGGTGCAGGACCACGGCGCCGCCGGCGCCGAGCTGAAGAGCATCGCGGCCGCGCAGGGCGTGCAACTGCCGGACGAGCCGTCGAAGAAGGCCGAGGCGATGGCGCGCGATCTCGGGAAGCTCAAGGGGCAGGCCTTCGACCGGAAGTACATCGACCACATGGTCGACGATCACAAGAAGGCGATCGCGCTGTTCGAGAAGGAGGCGCAGTCGGGCGGGGACGCGCAATCCAAAGCCTTCGCACAGAAGACGCTGCCCACGCTGCGCGAACACTTGGCCATGGCCGAGCAGACGCAGCAATCGTTGCCGCAGGTCGCACAAGCCAAGTAGCAGGTGGGACCACAGAAGCAGCAGGACAACGTCGCCGCCGTCCAAGCCGACAGCGTGCTACAGCGCCCGGCCGGCTCGCGGCGCGGGCGCACGCCCGTCCGCCGGCAGGAAGTCGCGACGCCCGCTGACGCGGCCAGGGCGCCGTCGCTGCCGGCAGGCGCCCGCCGCGCCGCGCTGCCGGCGACGCTCGCGCCGCAGCTGGCCACGCTTGTGGCGCAGCCGCCGAGCGGCGCAGGCTGGCACTACGAGATCAAGTTCGACGGCTACCGCATCCTGGCGCGCATCGACGGCGGCGACGTGCGGCTGTTCACCCGCAACTCCATCGACTGGTCGCAGAGGCTGCCGGGCGTGGTCGATGCGGTGCACGCGCTGAAGCTCGGCGAGGGCTGGCTCGACGGCGAAATCGTCGTTGCCGACGCCGATGGCGTGCCCGACTTCAATGCGTTGCAGAACGCGTTCGACGTGGCAGCGGGCGAGACCGTCGAGTACGTTGCCTTCGACCTGCCGTATTTCGCCGGCCACGACATGCGTAGCGTGCCGCTGGCCCACCGGCGCGAACTGCTGCGCAGGCTGCTCGATGCGCAGACGATCGTCCGTGTGCGCTTCAGCCAGGACTTCGATGCCGACGCCACCCCCCTGCTGCGCGACGCTTGCCGCGTGGGCCTGGAAGGCATCATCGGCAAGCACATCGACGCGCCTTACGTCAGCCGCCGCAGTCCGACCTGGATCAAGCTCAAGTGCAACCGGCGGCAGGAGTTCGTCGTCGGCGGCTACACCGACCCGAAGGGCCAGCGCAGCGGCATCGGCTCGCTGCTGCTCGGGCTCCACGACGAGTCCGGCGAGTTCGTCTACGCCGGGGCGGTCGGCAGCGGCTTCGACGTCGCCACGCTGCGCACGCTGCAGCGCACCCTCGCCGGGCAGCACAGCGACGAGTGCCCGTTCGACAGCCGCCCGCGTGTCTCAGGGGCGCACTGGGTGCGGCCGACGCGCGTAGTCGAAGTGTCCTTCGCCGAATGGACCCGCGCCGGACGCATCCGCCATCCCGTGTTCCATGGCCTGCGCGACGACAAGCCGGCCGCGGCCATCACGCGCGAGCGCGCCCTGTCCGGCGGGCGCGTCGACGCCGCGACGGCCCCGTCTCGCGGCCGGTTGCTCGAGGCCGCGAAGCAGCACGCGCCGGCACCGCCTGCTCGCGCCGCCGGCACCGGCCCTTCGCAGCGCGGCCCGGTGGCATTGCCGAAGGGGCTGCGCATCAGCCACCCACGGCGGATCATCGACTCTCAGTCCGGGGCGACCAAGGCCGATCTCGTCGAGCACTACGTCGAAGCGGCACGCGCGATGCTGCCGCACCTGGCGAAGCGCCCGGTCACGCTGGTGCGCGCGCCGGCGGGCGTCGCAGGCCCCACCTTCGTGCAGCGCCACGCGCAGCGACTGAACATCGCCGGGCTCAAGAGCCTGGGGGCGGCGTCCGGCTTCGAGGGCATGATCGAGATCGCCGCCTTCGATGCGCTGGCAGGCGCCGCGCAGGCCAACGTCGTCGAATTCCATACCTGGAACGCGACCACGCGGCAGCCCGCCAAGCCGGACCGGCTGGTTTTCGACCTTGATCCCGGTGAGGGCCTGGACTGGCAGGCGATGCTCGAAGGTGCCGAGCTGACACGATCAGCATTGGCCGAGTTCGGCCTGCAAAGTTTCCTGAAAACGAGCGGCGGCAAGGGCCTGCACCTGGTCGTACCGATCCGGCCGCTGCATCCGTGGGAGCTGGTCAAGGCAGTAACGAAGGGCATCGTCGAGCGCCTGGCCGCCGTGGCGCCGGACCGCTTTGTCGCCAGGAGCGGGGCCGCCCACCGCGTCGGCAAGATCTTCGTCGACCACCTGCGCAACGCCTACGGCGCAACCACTGCGTGCGCCTGGTCGGTGCGGGCCCGGCCTGGCCTCGGTGTCTCGGTGCCGTGCGCGTGGGACGAGCTGTCGTCGCTGCGCAGCGGAAGCCACTGGACGCTGGGCACCGTGCGCGAGCGGCTGCAGGAGAAGGACGACCCATGGGCCGGCTACGCCCAGCAGAACCAGTCACTGGCAAAGGCCCGGCGCCACCTCGGTGTTTGAGGCGGCCGCGGCCGCAACGCACACCATACCTGCGCCGTGGCACCCCGTTTGCCGACAAGGGCGCGCCGCGACATGGTGTCGGCAAGGAGGAAGCCCGATGGCCACACGTGATGCAAGGAACGACGACGAAGATGCGCCGGCAATGGACATCGATCTGCACGACGACGACTCGGTCGAACGCTGGATCCAGCACTTCGGCATCACAAAGACGCAACTGGAGGAAGCGGTGAACGCCGTCGGCAACGACCCCGACAGGATCCGCGAGCACCTGCTGAACCAGGGCGCCAGCTCGGGCGCCGGCTGAGGCGGACTGCCAGGAACCATGGCCCGCAAGGTGGACGGCGGCACCGGGAACCTGAACGTCTGAGCACATTCGGGCGAGAGTTCGCGCTGCGGGAACGCCGTCTGCCGATCCACCCCGTCCGTCCAATTACGAGTCAGGAGCATCCCATGTCGAACCAGCAGACATCCGACGAGCAAGTCGAACGCACTCTCCAAACCCAACGCAAGATCCAGCGCGATCAGGATCGGCGCGACGCCGACAGTTCGTCTGGCTCTCGCCAGAATGGCAAAAAGCCAGTGCAGGCCGGCGCGCGCGAGCAGCCGACCGACATACCCCCGCAGCACTTGCAAAAGCCCGGCCATGAGGCCGACCTGCAGCTCGCGCCTCGGTTCATGGCGCCGGACTACGCGGGCAGCGGCAAGCTGAAGGACAAGGTCGCGCTGATCACCGGCGGCGATTCAGGCATCGGTCGCGCGGTGGCCGTGCTGTTCTCGCGCGAAGGGGCCGACGTGGCGATCGGCTACCTCGACGAACAGGCCGATGCCGAAGAGACGAAACGCTGCGTCGAGGCCGAAGGCAGGCGTTGCCTGCTGCTGCCCGGCGATGTGAAGGACGCCGCCTATTGCGCCGGCGCGGTCGACCGCACGGTGGAGTCTCTAGGGCAGCTCGACGTGCTCGTCAACAACGCGGCGTTTCAGGAGCACGCTGAGTCGCTCGACGACATCACCGAAGAGCGCTTCGACCAGACCTTGCGTACCAACGTCTATGGCTACTTCAACATGGCGAAGGCGGCACTACCCCATCTGAAGCGTGGCAGTTCGATCATCAACACGGGCTCGGTGACGGGGCTCGAAGGCAGCTCGCACCTGCTCGACTACTCGACGACCAAGGGCGCGATCCATGCGTTCACCAAGGCGCTTGCGCAGAACGTGCTACCGCGCGGCATCCGCGTCAATGCGGTTGCGCCCGGCCCGGTCTGGACGCCCCTCAATCCGGCCGACTCACCCGCCGAAAAGGTCGCCGAGTTCGGCAGCCAGACGGACATGAAGCGGCCGGCGCAACCGGAGGAGCTGGCACCTGCCTACGTGTTCCTCGCCGCCCCCGTGTGTTCGGCCTACATCACTGGCATCGTGCTGCCGGTTACGGGCTCGGTGGGTGCCGCCTGACGCCCGCTTCTGCGCGCTCGTCGGCGCAGGCGCTGGTTTGGAAGCCCCGCCACGCGGCCTTCTATGTCACGCCGCTCCATCTTTTGCTGCAGCAATTGCAATGTCGGCGTCTGGTGCTGGCGGGTATCGCGCCGACAGTTGCCTGCGGTTCACGGCGATGACGCCTACTTGCGCGGCTACTCGCTATGGGAGCCACCCGATTGCGCGGCGTCCGAGAACGAGGCCGATTGCCGGCACGCGCTCGCCCACATGGCCCGCGTGATGCAGGAGGACATCGACCCGTCCGAGGCGTGGCGCAATCAGTTGCTCAAACCCACGCGGGAGTCGCCATGACGCTCGCCTCTCTCTTCGCCGTGAACACCTCTCCGCTGGAGTTGATCGCACGGGGGACCGTGATGTATTGGTTCCTGCTGCTGCTGTTCAGGTTCGTCCTGCGTCGCGACGCGGGTTCGCTGGGCGTCGCCGACCTGCTGTTCGTGGTGATCGTCGCGGACGCGTCGCAGAACGCGATGGCCGGCGGCTACGACACGGTCGCAGAGGGGTTGATCCTGGTCGGCACGCTGGCGGCGTGGAACTACGTCCTCGACTGGGCGGGCTACCGCTCGAAAGCGGTGCGATGGCTCACCGAGCCGCGGGCGCTGCTGCTCGTCGAGAACGGCCGCATCGTCGCGACGAACATGCGCCACCAGCTCGTCACCCGCGAAGACCTGCAGTCGGAGATGCGCCAGGTCGGCATAGAGGACCTGGCCCGGGTGCGTAAGGCAGTGATGGAGGGCAACGGCAAGATCTCGTTCCTGACCACCGACGGCCAGGTCCATCGGCCCGCCGCCCACGAGGCGGCCCGCGGCGCGAACTGAAGCGCGTTCCGCGCGCCTGTCGACGCCGTGCCGGGCTTCGGCGCCGTCAGGCCGAGGGCTCCCTCGAGATTCACCGCAGCGCGGCGGTTTCCTCGCGCAGGCTGTCCCGCCGGCGTTCGAGGCGCTCGCGCTCGGCCGGTGCGATGCGGCGGCCGGCTCTTCGATGATTTGCTCGACGAATGCCGCATGCTCCTGCAGCGCGCGCAGCGCGCTCCATTCGGCCTGGTCGCCGGCGAGCCGGTAGGCGTGTTCCAGTGTTCGGCTCGGGTAGGTGCCCGGTGTGGCAGCGAAACCGCGGCGGCTGCGTGTGTCTCGCAATCGCAGAGGCCACCGTGGCAGTCGGGCCAGGTCAATGACGATGGTTCGCCAATGCGACGCAGAGGCTCGAACGCTCTGCCTTCCCGCAAAAGAGGTCGTGCTCCAGTTCAATCGTTGTCATTTGGGCGTCCTCTTCGTGCCCATCGCGCGCCCGCTCGGCAATAGGTCCGATGAGAACCTGCGGCAACTGCTGCAAGGGGGCGCAATGGTCGACATGCACATGGGCCCGCGCGCTGGCCGGCATGCTCGGCTCCAACGCGCCGGCAGGATCCTGGACCACGGCGAGTCCGCCTCCGCGCTTGATGGCCTGCAGCCCGGCCGTGCCGTCGTCGAGCATGCCGGTGAGAATCACGCCGATCGCACGCGATCCAAACGCGAGGGCGTCCGTTCTGAACAGCGGGTCGATCGCCGGGCGCGCATGGTGTTCGTTGGGGTCGCGGGACAGCTCGATGCGTCCGTCCGGGCTCGCGAGCATGTGATGGTCAGGCGGCGCCAGGTGGAACCTGCCCGCTGCGCATCAGATCGCCGTGGCGGGCGTGCTCAATCGCCAGGCGGGAATTTCGCCTCAGCAACGCGGGAAGGCGGTTTGTGTGCGCGCCGACATGCAGTACCACCAGCAGGGCTGCCGGCAGATCTGCCGGCAGCCCCGCCATCAGTGCTTCGAGCGCGGGCACTCCACCCGCGGAGGCCCCGATCGCGATGGCGCAGTCCATCGCGCTGTCGGCCCCGGCGTCACTTCTGTTTCGTGACGCCGCCGCTGCTGGACTTCTCGTTCGCCCCATTGTTCGACGACGACGAGGAGGAGGACCCCGCCGCGCCCGTGCCGGACGACGCCGAGGATCCGCTCGAGCGATTCTTGCGCCAGTCGTCGAACTCGCTGGAGAATTTCTTGTAGCGCTCACCGCGCCAGGCTCGATAGTCATCGTCCAAGCTGCGCATCTGCTCGCTGCGCCACTGGTGATAGTCCGGATCGAATTGGTGCTGCTGGTCACCTTCGTGTGACTGTCCGCCTCCAGTGCCGCGACCTTCGCCGCTATAGCCGCCGTAACCGCCGCTGCGGCCCATGCCGCCGTAGTCGGCGCCATAGCTGCCCCTGCCCATGGTGTCGCTGCGAAAACGCTCGGGCGAACCGCCTCGGCGCAGGCCGCCGTAAGTGGTGCCGACCTCCCCTGCGTCGCCACCGCGGCCCATCCCGTACTGATCCTGCTCGTACTCCGGCTCATATCGCCCGCCACTGCCGCCGCGCCAAGCATCCTGACCGCGTCCCCGGCCTGCCTCGTAGCCGCGATCCTGCTGGCCGCCGCCGTATTCGTTGCCATAGCCGCCGCCCTGCTGGCCGCCTCCGAATTGACGGCCCTCCATGCCGCGTCCCTGGCCGCTGTCGCGGTACTCGTCGCCCATCTGATCGTCGCCGCGGTAGCTGCGGCCACCGCGTCCTTGTGCACTCTCTCTCATCGTCATTCCTTTCAAGGCTGGATCGAGGCGGCACCCAACGTACCGCCAGGCCTACGATTGGCAATGCGCGTGCCCGGCCGCCGCATGGCAGGTCACATCGTCGTCCGCCACGCGGCGCCCGCAAACGCGCATTGCAGCCGGCTTCATCCGGGCACGCGTACCGCGGGCCAGCCGGACAATCGTCAACGTGCGCTTCCTCAGGCCAACTCGATCCACACCGGCGCGTGGTCGCTGGATCTCTCCCAGCCGCGCACTTCCGTGTCGACCGCAGCGGCGCGAAGCCGCGGCGCGAGTGACGGACTCAGCAAGAAATGGTCGATGCGTAGCCCGGCATTGCGCTTGAACGAGTGGCGGAAGTAGTCCCAGAAGGTATAGATCGTCTCGTTCGGATGCAACGTGCGCAGCGCGTCGATCCAACCCTGCGCCAACAGACGTTCGAACGCATGGCGGGTCTCCTCCCGAAACAGCGCATCGTCGATCCAGCGCTCGGGCTTGTAGACGTCCCGCCCGGTCGGAATGACGTTGTAGTCGCCGGCCAGTATCACCGGCTTGCCGCCTGCCATCAGGCCTCGCAGCATGCAGTATGAATCGCTCGAACCACAGCAGCTTGTAGTCGAACTTCGGCCCGGGTGCGGGGTTGCCATTGGGCAGGTACAGACACGCGATCGTCAGCCCGCCTACCTCCGCTTCCAGATAGCGACTGTGGATGTCGTTGGGATCGCCCGGCAGGCCTCGGCGCGTCTCGATCGGCAGGCCGGCGCGCGCGAGGATCGCCACGCCATTCCAGCTCTTCTGGCCGTGCCAAATCGCTTCGTAGCCAAGCGCACGAAGTTCCTCCTGCGGGAAGCGCTCTTGCGGTGATTTCAGCTCTTGAAGGCAGGCGATGTCCGGTCGGGTCTGCTCCAACCAGCGCAGCAGCACCGGCTGGCGAGCGTTCATGCCGTTGATGTTGTAGGTGGCGACGCGCATCGGTTGAGGTCGATTTCTTGACGAAGTCAGCCATTCGAATTCGAGCGTTCCGGAGGCGACAGCGGGCAATTCATGTGCCTCAAACCGGGTCCGGCGCGGCAGCGTGGTCGCCGAGACCCGCCGCGCTCGCGACTATGCCGCCCGCTTCCGAGTTCTGCTGCCAGACTTTCCCGAAGGCTGACCGCGAGCCGACTTCCTGGCCGTCAGGTCCGCCTTCGAAGCCTTGCCGGCCTTCGCCCTCGAGCCCAGGCTCTGCCGCAGCAACTCGGTCAGATCGATGACGTTCGACTCCCCCAAGTCGGGCGCTGCTTCGAACGGCTCAACCGTCGCTTTCTTGCCCGCCTTGGCCTTACGGTGGACCAGGGCCCGAATCGCGCTCGTGAAGTCGTCCTTGAACTGCTCGGGCTTCCAGCCCGAGGTCATCTGCTCGATCAACTGTTGCGCCATCTTCAGTTCGGCAGGCTTGACGCTGGCGACGCCGGAGGCCGGCAAGTGCAGCGCCTCCGGTGAGCGAATCTCGTTGGCCCAGCGCAGCGTGCCCAGCATCAGCGCAGGTCCGGCAGGAATGAGCGCCGCCAAGTGCTCCTTGTTATGCAGCACGAAGCGGGCGATGCCGATCACACCGGCACGATTCAGCGCCTCACGCAGCAGCGCATAGACACGCTGCGCCTTGCCGTCGGGAGCCAGGTAGTAGGGCTTCTCGATGTAGACGAACGAGACGTCGCTGGCCTTGACGAAGGTATCGATCGCGATGGTCTGGGTACGCTTGGGATAGGCGTTCCTGATCTCGTCATCGGACAGCACGACGTAGTCGTCGCCCTCCAGTTTCACACCCTTGACGATGTTGTCGCTATCGATTTCCCTGCCGGTGCGCTTGTTGATGCGCTTGTAGCCGACCCGGTCCATGGTTCGCTTGTCCAGCCAGTCGAAGTCGATTTCCTGCTCGTCGGTCGCGGTATGGAGCGACACCGGCACATGCACCAGTCCGAACGAGATCGCACCCTTCCAGATGGACCTCGACGTGGTGTTCGTCTGCGCAGTGGCCATGCTCACCCCTTCCCTATTCGCAAAAGCCGGAGATTCGCGTGTCTTGGCGATTGCCCGCTGCCCCGGGCCCTATGAACAGCTCTACTTGCGAGGGGCTGCTTCGCGACTGGCGTGGGTGGACGAGCGCGAGCCCTTCAAATACATCTCGACCTTGTCGGCGCGGTCGCCCACAGCCTCGACCGCCTCTTTTATCTGCTGGGGGGATGCGTTGAACTTCTTCGCCCAGTCGCACAATTCGTAGTCCTCGTTCACGGCGATTCGTTCGCGGTCAGGACCGTTAGCCCGTGTCTTGTCGTCAGGCATCACATGCTCCGGTTGATCACGTGCGACAACGATCTCACGGCTTCATTCGCGCGTCTGTCGGACGAAGGCGCTTCGACACGCAGTCGCGTTCCCGCACGGCATGCGACGACCACCGGCGATCGGCGGGCGCAAGCGTTCGGTCGGGGGAGGTAGGCATGCAGGTTGCCGCGTGCCGGAGACTGATTCTTCATGGCCCGTCGGAGACACACCATGGCAGCAGCGAGCAAGACGGCATCGAAAAAGGTCGAGCGTGCGGTTGAGGAGCAAAAGCGCGGAACGCTGAAGACAGGGTCGGGAAAGAAGGTGACCAGTCGCACGCAGGCCGTCGCGATCGGCCTGTCCGAAGCGCGCAAGAAGGGTGCGAAGGTGCCGGCGAAGCGGGAGAGCTAATCAGCCCGCGGCGAGATCATCGAGTACCTGCAGCGCGTTCATGTCCAGCCAGTGCCTCATCATCATTCGACACGCGGAGAAGCCTATCGAAGGCGAATCCGGCGTCGGCGAAGACGGCGTGCCTGATGCATTGCAGTTGACGGTTCGCGGCTGGCAGCGGGCAGGCGGCCTGGCCCAGCGCTTCGCGGAGCAACGCGACGGCATGCCATGCCCAGAGCGGGTCATTGCCCCGGCATCGACCTCTGTCCACCCGAGTCTTCGCGGCCTGAGCACCGCCCTGCCGTTGGCCCGGCGGCTCGGTCTGCAGGTCGACACGTCGTTCGAGGTTCGCCAGGAGAGCCGGCTGGCCAATCGGCTCGCATCGCTGGATGGTTGCACGCTGGTCGTCTGGCAGCATGCCGGATTGCCGAAATTGATTCGTGCCTTGCTACCGGCCAACACCCCGCTGCCCGAGCGCTGGCCGGAAGCTCGGTTCGACGTCATCTGGCTGCTGAAACGCCCCAGCGCTGCAACGAGTTGGAGCTTCGAGCAGCAGCCGCAGGGTCTGCTCGGCGGTGATGTGTCCGACCCGATCGCCGTCTGACGCCGTGCCCAGCGCTTTCCGAACTGACTTCGGCACGGCCGGCGCCGCCGGGTTTGGTGATTGCCGGTGGATTAATGAACACACATAGCCCGCTGACCGCCGTACCTACCTGGCACCGAGCTCAAGCAAAGCGCCGGCGGCAGCGAGCGGCGGTCGTCTTGGGTTCGGAGCTGGGCACGGTGCTGGCACTTGCTGCCTGTGCCGACAACGCCGCACTGCCGATTGAAGCCGGCTACGGGCCACACCCGCAGCTGCCGCGCGCCCGCGGGACCCGTTGGTTCCTACGGTGCACATCGCCGATGCTCACGGCTGGCCGACGGGGCAAGCGCCGGAGGTGGCCAGCGGGCTACAGATCAAGGCTTTCGCCGACGACCTCGATCACCCGCGGTGGGTGGCCGCCGCGCCAGCGATTGCGGCAGAAACACTTGGGCGCACGAAAATCCGTGCGTCGCAACGGTGCTCCCCCGACTCTCACGGCGCCAGGCGCCAGCCCGCTGCAACAATATCGTCGCCGGTGCGGCATCGTTCGCCTGTAGGAGACGGCGGCGAGTTTCCAATTTTTGCAGCCCGCCCGCCGGGTAGTGCCCTTCGGGTGGCATACGGATTGCCGGTGTGGCGATCCTGGAGTCTCATCTACGAGGAGCGCGTCATGATCTCAACAGAACTGCGCTTGCCGGACCTCGTGTTGCTCGCCGGCACGCGTGGCATGCTGGGAGCGGGGATCGGTTTGCTGCTGGCTGACAGACTGGCTGACGACCAGCGCAAAGGCATCGGCTGGACATTGGTTGCCATCGGCGCTCTGACGACGATCCCGCTGGCGGCAATCGTTTTCAGCCAACGCAGGCGTGCGGCATGATCCGCAAACTTGCCAGCGGCGAGTACCGCCTGTATTCGCGCAAGCCCGATGCCAAGACGCGCAAGCGGCGCAACCTCGGCACTTTTCCCACGCGGGAGCAGGCCGAAAAGCACGAGCGCGAAATCCAATACTTCAAACGGCATTGAAGCGTTGCCGATTGTCGGCATCGCGATGGCAGCTCCGCGACGATAGAGGGGTTGAGTGCTCTGCGCACAGGCTGTTTCGCCATGAGTATGAACTTGTCGTCCAGCCCGTCGCCCCACCCATTGCACCTTCAGCGCTGCGTTGCAGCCTCGGATTACCTGAGCTGAGCATCGCGGGCGACGATCGTCTCCCCGGCCCCGACCGGCACTGCGACAGGCGAGCGACTTCGGTGATGCTCGATTCGACGGCTTGCCGGCAAGGCGCCGGCGCCACGCGCACTGGCGGCGCCCTCGGTTGCGCCTGACTAGCGTGGGCGACGCGGTTCGCTCTTGCCTCGCAGGTGGGCGCCCACGCGCGCGTTGCCTCGGCCGCGCGATGCCGTGAGCTTGCGGCACAGGTCGCGTTGCAGGTCGTGGCTCTCGCGGATGGCATCGAAGATCATGTGGCTGCTCGTGGAGCACGTCGTTGATTCGGCACTGTGTTCGATCAGCGACTCCCCTGGCGCGCAAGCGCAGGGACGTCACCCGCGCTGTGCCGAGCCGGGTATGTCACTTGCCATGCTTGCGAGATGTCGCGGCGCCAAGCTGTTCATGGCGCTGCGAAAGTTTCGACACACCGAGGAGTGCCCATGAGTTCGGCCTACGTCAGCGGCGAAACGCCGCGCCCGCAGACTACCGGGATGCCGCCGCAAGGCGTCACCTTCGTCGACCGGCCGATCGCGGGTCGAACAGGTGCCGCGGTGTCGTGGGCGGCGATTCTCGCTGGTGCTCTCGGCGCCGCTGCGCTGTCGCTGATCCTGCTCGTTCTCGGCGTCGGGCTCGGGCTGTCGTCGGTGTCGCCCTGGGCGTCCCACGGGGTGAGTGCCGCCACCTTCGGCGTCGGGACCATCGTCTGGATGCTGGCCGTCGTGTTGGTCGCCTCCGGGGTCGGCGGCTATCTTGCGGGGCGCCTGCGCACCGCCTGGACCGACGTCCACACGGACGAGATCTACTTCCGCGATACCGCGCACGGTTTCCTCGCCTGGGCGGTCGCCACGCTACTGACCGCCGCCTTCCTCGGCTCGACGATCGGTTCGATTCTCGGCACCGGCGCGCAGGCGGCCGGAACGGCGCTTACCGCTGCGGGGTCGGCGGCGACCGCCACCGCCGCAGCGGGAGCCAAAGCAGCCGCCGGCGCCGACAAGTCAAACGACAGATCGTCAGTCGTTGACTACTTCAGCGATGCATTGTTCAGGCCCGCCGCGGAGGGTGCGGCCGTGCCCATGTCGGCGTCGGCCTCGGCGTCGGAAGCAATTGGCAGTCAGGTCGCCGGGAGCATTGCACCACGCGAGTGGACGCCGCCTGAAGTGGCGCGAATCTTCGCGCGCAGCATCTCGACCGGCACCCTCACGCCAGAAGACCGTCGCTACGTCGCCCAGCTGATCGCGCAGCGCACCGGGATGACCGAGCAGGCGGCCGAGAAGCGCGTCGCCGACAGTTACGCCAACGCGCAGCAGACGATCCAGCAGGGCGAGGCAAAGGCCAAGGAGGCGGCCGAGCAGGCGCGCAAAGCTGCTGCCCATGGCTCGCTGTGGTTGTTCGTCTCGCTGCTGCTCGGCGCGTTCATCTCGAGCCTGATGGCCACCTTTGGCGGTCGCCAACGTGACACCATCTGAGGAGCCTAACCATGCGATCGATCCTGCTCTTTCTGCTCGGCATCCCGATTCCCATCATTATTCTCATTGCCCTTTTCACCTGACAGGGCCGCGTCGCCGGCTGCATCGGGTCAGTGAATCGCCTGGACTGCGGTGCATTGCACCGGCGCCACTCCCGACTGCTTCAGGCTCGCGGGAGAGAATCCGCGGCAAAGCCAGTGGGAAACTCTGCGTCGCAATGCTCGCGATGGCCGACCGCCACGGCCATGGACCCCCGGGACTCTTACCTGCGGACGGTCTAGCAAGTCGAGGCAGTGTCGCTCCGCGCCGGCATGTGCCGGCATCGCCCGCTCCGTCTCAGTCCTCACGCGCGAGTCAAGCCTCAAGTTCCTCCGGGCCGCCGATGCTTCGCCCGTTCACGCACACCTGGGGCATCGCGCGGTAGCCGGTGACGGCGCCCGGCGTCGTGCTTCACACCGGCGCGGGCAAGGGCACCTCGAGATAGTCGACGTGTCGCCTGGCGACCAGCGTCTTGGTCCGACTGCAAAACGCGCCCTCGCGTGCCCGCCAGGCGCGGAGCATTGCGCCGACCAACGGTGCGACGATGTAGGACCCAGGCAGGTTCGCGGGCAGCTCGGGCCGCCACGTCATTACCAGCGACACCGCCGGATTGAAGTGTGCACCGCTGATCGGTCCGCAGATCTGGATCAGGATGCAGAGACCTCCAACGGCTGCTTGTCTCGCGCTCAATGGTTCACTGCCGACCCATTGCGGCTCCGCCGTTTGAAGAAGCGGCTATTCAATTTCCTGCTTCACAGGCGCGTGTAAGTTGCCGAGCCGGATCACACCAACTCGGCCACGGGCCCTTCATTCCACGAAGCGGTACGTCCTACACATGAGGCCACGCCGATGGCGATCACCACCGGCGAGACAACGCCCCCTGGCGCCCAATATGGTGATGGCGACACGTTGGCCGATGGACTGGCATGGCCCAGATCGTCGCCCGCTGATGAAAGTCGCAGAACCATCGGCTCCCGCCTTCCGAGAAACCTAGCCTTCCATGGCCTTCAATGGCATCACCTCGATCGTCGCCTCCGGAATGCCGAAATGCGGATGGTCCACGAACATCTTCGCCGCCTCATCGGCCGAGTTCGCATGGACGATCTGATACATCATGATGTCGTTGCGTGCGTCCTTCACGCCCGATGAAGACACGACCTTGGGCTTTCCGGCGCCACCGCCCTGGTCAGTAAACTTGCTGGCGTTCGCGCTCATCCATTTTTTCCACGCGTCCATCATCTTGGTCTCGTCGGGCTTGCGCTCCTGCTCGGGCTTCTTCATCCATTCATCGATGACCGCATTGGGCGCCTTGTAAAGAACTAGAAACTTGTCCATCGTTGCCTCCGTGGTGAGGCTCAATGTGAGCCGTGAACTGCAATTGTTGCCAAGGAATGCGCGGTCGCCAAGCCTCCATGATTGAAGCCGCTCATCAAACCCGCGCAAGCCATCGATGCGCAGCACCCTCAAAGTCAGCATCAGCTTGCCAGATCGGTAAGGCCCAGCTCCCGAAGGCCGGCACGCGCGGGTCGCAAGTCAGGCGGCCGCTTTAAGGCTCACGCGCCTAGGTCCGCTTGTGGCCGAGTGCGTGAGTGCACCGGCGCGCAGCCAACGACCGCTGGCCGCCGGTACTGGCTTCAGCAGGATCTTGCCGGACTTGCCTGCCTTCACGAAGGACTTGCGGGCGTCGAAGTCGATCGCGAAGTCGGCGACGGTGCCTGGTGCAATGTCGATCTAGATGTTGGCCTTCAGGCCGCTTTGTCGACCGCTCGGCGTCGTCAAGCGTTGGAACGCCGCCCGTGGGCTGCCCCGCGTTGGCCAGCGGGTCCTTCGCCGAGTTCGGCGCCAGCACGAGCCGCAGCGTGCGTGTAGGTGTCGGCAGGCAGCGCGGTCTGGCCGAGCGGCAGCAGCGCGCCGTTGGTCAGCGAAAGCAGGTCGACCCAGCGCGGCTGCAATGCGTCGCGTGCGGGCACCAGCCCGTCGATGGCGGACAAGACCTCGGGTGCAGCGGCGTCCAACTCGACCACCTGCTGCAGGGTGTGCAGGAACATCCGCGCCCGCGGCCGCCGAAGTCAATCAGGATCACGTCGCGCGCTGCCGGCTGCGCTACACCGTGTACGTGGGGGCGCTCGGCTTCGATGCCGTAAGAATTGCGTCGTTCGCGCTCCGCCACTGGGCATGCAACTTGCCCGCGGCGCGCATATGGTCATCTGTCGGAGTTCTACGATCATTGTCGGAAGTGAGCCGAAGGCTGCGGCGGTCGAGGTCGAGCGCGCGTCATGATTCCGGAGGCCTGGACCGTGGAACTATTGATGACTGCCCGGGTCGGCGTGGCAATCCTTCTCGGAGGTGCCATCGGCCTGGAACGCGAGATGGTGAAGGAATCGGCCGGGCTGCGCACCCACATGCTGATCGCCGGCGCTGCCGCGCTGATCGTTGGCCTGGGGCACCTGGTGGCGGCCGACTTCAGCGACGAGCGCTTTCGCGAGCTCGTGCGCATCGACCCGGTGCGGGTGATCGAGGCGGTGGTCGCTGCGGTCGGCTTCGTCGCCGCAGGCACCATCCTCAAGCGCCCGGAGGGCGAGCAAGTGCAGGGTCTAACCACGGCGGCGTCGCTGCTGATGGCCGCCGGGCTGGGCATTGCAGCCGGGCTCAGCCATTTCGTGCTGGCGTTCGGCACTACCGTGCTGGCGCTGCTGGTGCTGTTGGTGCTGCGCGTGTTCGAGCACCGCGTTCTGAAGAAGACGACCGATTGAAGCGAACGCCCGGAACCATGCAACCTGCTCAGCGAGAACAACCAGATTTCCATCCGGATCCCAGGTCGCTCGCTGATCGACACGGCGCCCACAATCTGTCCATGGGTGTCGGTCTTCTGCGTGTAATGCCGAGACCGACGCATGACGCGGGTCCGTCTCAAATGCTGCAACAGCTCCTTCTTCAAGGCACCGCGCGATTGAACGAAGAGCCTGCGGTAAATAGTCTCGTGTGATACGTGCTGGCTCTCGTCGTGCGGATAAGTATGCTTGAGCCATCCGGCGACTTGTTCTGGTGACCACAGCAGACGAAGCTTATCGGTCACGATTCGTGCCAAGGCTACGTTCTCGACCAGCTTGCAGTGCTTCGCACGAAGCGCACGATCCCAAGCAGCACTGTCTGCGTCGGTGGCCCGATAGTCCGATTGACCGCCATTGCGCTTGATCTCGCAGCTGACTGTTGACGGCGCTCGCCCAAGCCGTGCCGCAACCGAGCGAATCGATTGGCCCTCCACCATGGAGCGCGAGATCTCCGCTCTCTCGGCCAGCGTCAGCGCCGTTGCGCAGCGGCTCCGTCGCAGCGGCCGAATGCCACCCGTGCGTGACAGGATTCCGTGCACCGACGTGTGTGCGCGATTGAAGAGCTGAGCAATCTGTTGGAGCGACCAGCCCTCCTTCCATCGCTCCCACATCAATGCCTTCTGAGCGTCCGTGTAGTAGGTCCGTGTCCGGTGCTTCATCTGCAACACTCCTTCTGCCAAGCAGTCTTCAGTGTGTTGCATCGACCTGTTGAATCCGCCCCGCGGAAGGTGACGTTGGCCGAGGCTGTCGAGCAAACCCAAGCTGGCGATTGCGGTCGTTCAGGCGCGCCGACCGACGTCAGCGACGGGTTCAAGTCCGGACGACTTCATCCAAAAGTCACCTACTGGTGCTGCCGACCCGCAGCTGAAGTAGCACCCGCAGATCTGCCGAACGCAAAGCGGTCTGTAAGTGCACGGTTCAAAGCGCAGTGCATCAACCGTAAAAATCCAGCCATGCCGTTCGCCACGGACCGCTTGATCTCTCCGAGCTCCCATCGCAAGGCGCGATTGAGCATCGCCAATGAGATTGGGCAGCGGTCACGTCGGCCCGTGTGCCCGGGATTTCAGCAAACGCGGCCCGCTATCAGGGCCTTGCATGCTTGTCCGGCGTCCGAGCATGGCGCCCAACCGCTCCTCAGGCCCGATGGAGGCACACTCGGTGTTTGCATAGATGAGGCTGAAATCCAAGCGCCTGGCCGCCTCATCGATCGCTCGCAACGGACGATTCGTGGGTACGAAATCCTCAACAAGGCCAGAATGCAGAAGGGCCTCTCTCGCTGGCCACCAGGCATGCAATTTGCCCGAGGATCCCAATTGACCGCTACACATCCAAAGACAAGCGCCACGATCGGCTGCGTACTTCGCAGTCGGTCCAGAGTTGTGCCTGGAACATTCGTACCGGCGGCAGCGGCGGGCGGGTCATACGCCCCGTTGGACGGTGGGCATCGGAACCAGCGCGCTAAGGCCGTGCCCAGTCGCCCCACGAGTCGGCTCGACCTGCTGACGGAAATAAATCTGAACGATCTGATGGATGCTGTAGGTCTGTCGAGCCTCAGGCACACGCCGCTGGAACGGCTCTTTCGGGTTCCCGCGCGACGTTTCGCCCTCGTGGCTTGCGAATTTGACAAGCGGGTGAGCGAGCAGGGTCTGGCTCGTGGCAGCGCGTGGTTGTTGCACCGTATGTCGGCTGGCGCACAGGTGACCGGTGTCGAACACATCCCAGCCAAGGGCGCGGTTGCCATCCTGGCCAACCATCCCGGCATGACCGACACCGTCGCGCTCATCGCAAGTCTGGCGTCGCGCACTGACCTGCGCGTGATCGCACAGGATCGACCGTTCCTGCGCGCGCTCCCGAATGTTGCCGACCATCTGATCTTTGTGCCCGATGATCAAACCGCGCGCATCGGCGTGGTGCGCGCCGGTGTGCAGCATCTCAAGAAGGGCGGCGCCTTGTTGACATTCCCAGCAGGTGAGATCGAACCGGATCCACAAACGTTTGGCCGGCACAAGGCCGTCGAGTCGGTTCAGCGCTGGTCAAATAGCTTTGCCGTGTTTGCACGCCTGGCGCCGCAGACTCGGTTCGTGCCGGCGATTGTCGGCAATGTGATCTCGCCTGAAGCGCAACGCAATGCTCTGACTTTGCTACGCCGCGCCGCGCGCGACAGAGAGCGCTTTGGAACAGCCTTGCAGGTGGCGCTGCCGCAGTACCGCCAGCTTATTGCGCACGTTGCGTTCGGACCGTCACAAAGCGCTGCTGCATCGAGCCGGGACTCGCTGCGCTCCAAAGTCGTCGACCAGATCTGCCATTTGATCGCGACGTCGCCTGACGACTGTGTTCGAAGCGCTGGCGCGGACGGCAGCTACCGGGGCGCAGGGCGACAGTACGCCGAGCCAGCGGCTGTCGAGGGCCACTGAACTGATGGCGGCAGCAGTGGCCCAGGCATGTTGGCTGGTCGAACCCGGTCGCGCTGAACTGCGGGATGAGAATGTGCCTGTGCCGACGGCGGAACAGGTTTGCGTGCGCACCCTGCACAGTGGCATCAGCCGTGGTACCGAGGTCATGGTCTTTCGTGGCGAAGTGCCGTCAACCGAATATGCCCGGATGCGCGCGCCGTTTCAAACCGGTGACTTTCCCGGGCCAGTCAAGTACGGCTACAGCAGCGTCGGCGTCGTCGAAGAAGGGCCTGCCGATCTGCTGGGGCGCACGGTGTTCTGCTTGTTCCCGCATCAGACCCGGTACGTGGTGCCGATGGATGCCGTTTACCTGTTGCCTGACGGTCTTCCGCCACAGCGTGCCGTGCTCACAGCCAATCTGGAAACCGCGATCAATGCGTTGTGGGATGCCGGGCCGTGCATCGGCGATCGCATCGCAGTGGTTGGAGGCGGCGCCGTGGGAATGCTGGTGGCTTGGCTGGCGGCGCGCATACCCGGGTGTGTGGTGCAAGTGGTGGACACGCAGATCGCGCGCCTCGAAGTGGCGAGCCACCTAGGCGTGGATTTCTCGTTGCCGCAGGCGGCGCGCGACGAAGCCGATCTGGTCATCCACGTCAGCGGCCAGGCCGATGGCTTGGCGACAGCGCTGCGCCTTGCCGCATTCGAAGCCACTGTGCTGGAGATGAGTTGGTACGGCCAGCGCGAAGTGGTCGTGCCGCTGGGTGGCGCCTTCCATTCTCGTCGGCTGACGTTGAAGAGTTCGCAAGTGGGGCATGTCGCGGTTTGCCAGCGCAGCCGCTGGAGCATTCGCCGTCGACTCGAACTGGCCCTGTCGCTGCTCGCCGATGCGCCGGCCCTTGACGGGTTGATAACCGACGCGGCTGCCTTTGCGGCCTTGCCCGCCGTGTTGGGGCATCTGGCCGCGTCCCGCTCGGACACCATGTTGTGTCATCGAATCGACTACGCGTGACAGCGTTTCAAGAAGGAGAGGCCCGCATGTACAGCGTCAACGTTCGTGACCATTTCATGGTTGCACACAGCTTCCGGGGCCCCGTTTTCGGCCCTGCGCAACGCATGCACGGCGCCACCTTTGTGGTCGACCTGGAACTGCGACGTCAAGAACTGGACGAGGACGGCATCGTGCTCGATATTGGCTTGTCCACCCAGGTATTGCATACCGTGTTGAGCGAGCTGAACTTTCGCAACCTCGACGAAGAAACCGCCTTCGAGGGGCGCAACACCACTACCGAATTCCTGGCCCGCGTCATCTTCGATCGTGTAGCAGCCCGTATCGCTGCCGGCGAACTTGGCCCGCATGCCGATGGCCTGAACTCGCTGAAGGTGACGCTGCATGAGTCACATGTGGCCTGGGCGGCTTACGAAGCTTTGCTGTCAAAGCGCAGTGTTGACTGACGTCTCGCGCCTGCACCCGATCATCCATGCCTGCCTTGACCTTTGTCGTGCCGGGCGATCTTGATGCCCTCAGCGGCGGATATGGGTATGACCGACGGATCATTACAGGGCTGCGGTTAAGGGGTTGGACGGTGAATGTTGTGGCATTGGGTGCAGATTTCCCCGAGCCCGACGCCGAGACGCGGGCTCACGCTGCGCGGCAGATTGCCGCCATTGCTGATGATGCGCTGGTCGTGGTCGATGGCCTGGCGTTTGGCGCCGTGCCCGACTTGGCCGAGCAACACGCGCAACGGCTGCGCTGGGTGGCACTGGTGCACCACCCGCTGGCGTTGGAAACGGGTTCGACGCCGCAGCAGCGCCAAGCCTTCTTCGACAGTGAGCGACGCGCGTTGGCGACAGCTCGCGGAATTGTCGTCACCAGTTCGGCCACTGCACGTGAGTTGTCACGCTATGGGGTACCAGCCAAGCGCGTGGCCGTGGTAATCCCAGGTACGGATGCTGTGCAACTGGTTGCTGAATCGGGTGCGGACACAGCCAGTCGCGGCTTGTCGCTGCTGTGCGTGGCGGCCTTCATTCCGCGCAAGGGTCACGCGGTCTTGATCGAGGCTTTGCGGGATCTGCAAGACCACGGCTGGACCCTGCACTGCGTGGGCAGCACGACACAGAATCCGCGCACGACACGTGCATTGCGCACAGCCATCGCCGCTCACGGTCTGGGGGATCGGGTGCACCTGCACGACAACGTTGCAGAAACCCAGCTGCAGGCGATGTATGCGCAGGCCGACGCATTCGTATTGCCCTCGCTGTACGAGGGGTACGGCATGGCGCTGGCTGAAGCACTTGCGCGCGGGTTGCCCGTTGTGAGCACCACGGCCGGTGCCATTCCCGAGACGGTGCCGCCTGACGCCGGTCTATTGGTGCCGCCGGGAAACGTGTTGCCTCTGCGCGCCGCGCTGAAGACCGTCCTTGAAGACGCTGGTTTGCGCGCCCGCCTGGCCCATGGTGCAAGAGCGGCGCGCAGCGGCTTGCCGACCTGGCCGCTGGCGGTCTCGCGCTTCGCCGCAGCGCTGGCTACCTTGAACAGGGGCGCCGTGCAATGACGGGATTCAGCGCCGATTGGCTGCGTCTGCGCGAGCCCTTTGATAACGCCGCACGCCATCAGGCCTTCGCGGCGGCGGCCCTGCTCGAGCAGATCGGGCGTTGGCGGGGACAACCTACCGACGCGCCATTGGCTGTGATCGATCTGGCGTGCGGCCACGGCGCGAATCTGCGTGCGCTGGCCCCGCGTCTGGGTGGCTTGCAGCGGTGGCGACTGATTGATCATGACGCCGCGCTGCTGGCTGAGGTGCCGGGGGCGCTCGCGGAATGGGCCTGCCGGGACAGCTACCGGTTCGCGATCACGGAAGGCAGCGGCGGCGCTCGGCACATCGACATCTCGGGCCCCGAATTCCGGGCGCAGGTGGTTTGCCACCGAATCGACCTTGCGCGCGGCCTGGCGACACTCGACCTGGGTGACTCGGCACTCGTCACCGCGAGCGCGTTGCTGGACTTGGTTTCGGCGACGTGGCTGCGCGCGCTGATACTCAAGGCCAGCGCATCCCACTGCGCCATGCTATTCGGCCTGAGCGTCGATGGCCGACTGTCTTGGCATCCTTCCGATCCGAGCGACCGAAAAGTGCACCGGCTGTTCAGGCGGCATCAAGGTCGCGACAAGGGTTTCGGGCCGGCGTTGGGGCGGTTTGCGTCCACTTTTGCGCTGCAACAGCTGAAGATGGTCGGCTACAAAACGCTGCAGACGCAGTCCGATTGGCTGATCGATGGCGCACAGACGCCCCGGATGCAACTGGCGATGGTCGACGACGTGGCGTGCGCGGCGCTGGAGCAGGACCGTTCTGCAGAATCGGCCGTGCTCGACTGGAAAGCGCGCCGCTTGGCTGGCGTCAGCGGCTGCCAACTGTGTGTCGGGCACGCAGACATCGTTGCCACGCCCGGTTAGACGGACGTTCGCAGATCAAGGTCCCACAGATGATCCCGACCCATCCGATACACGCTGCAGCTCGGGCGAAAGCAATCGGCCAGGCGCGCCGCGCCTTCGAAACGCAGCCCCGGGCGGCCGTCGCCGATGATGATTGGTGCCACGGCCAAGTGCAGTCGGTCAAGACACCCCTGGGCGAAGAAGCGCGACACCGTCACACCGCCGCCTTCCACGAACAGCCGCGTCAGCCCCCGCGCCTGCAACGCGGCCACGGCTTGAGCCAGGTGAAGTGTCGTGTCGGCTCGCAACAGGCCGCTGACAGCCAGAACGCGATCTGCGCCGATCTGCGCGGCAGCCTTGTCCGCCCACTTGGCATCGCACAGCCAAAGCGTGGGTGCCTGCCCGTCGATGAACACCTGAGCCGTGGCAATATGGCTTGCAAGGCCAAGTTGGGGGTCGAACAGCACACGCGTCGGGTTGGGACCGGCCACGCGCCGGGTCGTCAATTGCGGGTTGTCGGCTGCGACTGTGCCCGCTCCTACGAGCACGGCGTCGCACAGGGCCCGCAAGCGATGCAGATGCACCAGGTTCTCGGAGTCATTGATGAAGCTTGAGTCCCCCGTTCGGGTCGCCACACACCCATCCAGGCTTTGGCCCAATTGGGCGACCACCCATTGGGCCTCCGCGACTTGGCCGTTCAGCAGGGGCTTGAACAGATCGAACAAGTCGCGGGCACTAGGGTCCCATGGGCCGCGCAGCTGCCAACCGGATTCGACGTCCCAGGTCAAAGCATCGGCAGGCGGCTGCATCGCCTCGTTCGAACGGTGCGACTGGCCGATGCCCAAAACGAGGGGCCACAACTTTTCCACCCCTCGCTCGGGCGGATTCAAGGCTCGTGAGGCGGCTGGCATGCCAGGTTGTTCAGGTTCAAGGCGTGATCACATGGCGCATGCGAAGTCACTCGGTTTGCGGGGCCAATCGCAGTCGGCGCGAGTGGCACGCGGCAACCGAAGCGCTGGCGTCATGGTACGCGTCATGGACAGCCAGGGTGATTCACCAGTTCTGCCGCATTGCAAGCTGCCGCCGGCTTGCCCGTCTTACTTTCTCGAGACCCCACCTGCTTCACTAGGCCGACGATGAATCCTTCTTCACTGAGCCTGCACGAACCATTTCCTGAGGCCGACGCAGAACAGGCCGCGATCCGGCTCGACCGCATGCAGACGGAGCTGCGGCGCGGTCGGCCCGTGATCGTGGCGAGTGACGATGCGGCTGCGCCGGTCTTGATGCTGTGTGCAGTAGAAACGTTGAGCGCGCGGCAACTACACGCATGCATGCATTCGGGCGAAGCACCGAGGCTCTTGCTCACCGAAGAGCGCTTGCGGTCTATCGCACGGATCAATGCTTCGAGTGACTGTTCAGTGCAGCTTGATGGTCTCATAACCGTTGAGCGTTTGCACCGGCTGGCGGCAGTTCATCCCGGCGCGTCGGCAACGATGAAACCTGCCGAACTCGTCGGTGTTCAGCCGATCGGTCCTGCGCTGCAAGGCGCGTTGACACAGGCCAGACGGGCCCGGCTGGTTCCCGCGCTGCTGATGATCGAACTCCACGCTGCGGCACTGCCACGGTTGAGTCAGGCGGAGGTGATGCGGATCCTCGACTCGGACTTGATCGCACCGGCCCGTTGCGAACCCGGCTCAGCGAGGCTGCTGCGCGTGGGCAACGCACATGTTCCCATCGCGATCAGCGAAGATTGTTCGGTTGTTCTTTTCCGTGAGCCTCATGGCGAGGCGGAGCATCTGGCCATCGTGGTCGGCGAGCCTGATCGCACTCAGCCGGTGCTCGTGCGCTTGCACTCCGCGTGTCTGACCGGCGATGTATTTGGCAGCCTGCGTTGCGACTGTGGGGATCAACTGCGACTCGCCCTTCAACACCTGGCCTCGAGCGGTGGTGTTCTGCTGTACCTGGACCAGGAAGGCCGAAGCACCGGCTTGGCCAACAAGCTGCGCGCCTACCGGCTCCAGGACGCCGGCCTGGACACTCTAGACGCCGATCGGCACCTCGGATTCAGCGCAGACGAACGCGACTTCAGTCCCGCGGTCGATATGTTGAAACAGCTCGGCATCTCACGCATTCGCTTGCTGACCAACAACCCGCACAAGATCGAAGCCATGCGGCGCGGCGGGTTGGAGGTCGCGAACCGGGTAGCGCTGCTCGCGCCGAAGAATCCGCACAACACGCGCTACATACACGCAAAGCAAAAACGCGCCGGACACCTCACATTGGGGTCAATGACACGTTCGGCGGAACAAGGTGAAAGTGTGGTGCCGCCAGCTAAAGCAGAGGATGTTCAGCCACCTCACCCAGCAACGTGACCAAGCGGTCTGCCAGGTGCTCTAGCAGTTGCTGACCCTTGGCAGCGGAAGCGGCGGCGGCGTTTCCGCATGCGCCGTCGGAGTTGACGTCCTGCATCATCCAGCCAAGACCGGCCGGCTTTTCCAGGCCGAGCACGCTGCCGCGAGCGGCCAATGCACGCCCTGCTGACGGAAAATCCGCCAGCGCCTCTTGCCGCACGAGGTCGGGCCGCAGGTGCAACATCATCGAGGTTTCAACCGCCCCGCCGTGCAGGCCATGGGCCAATTCGTCGGCATCGAACAGACCCGCGGGCATCCCCAGCGCAAAGCTGTGGGCTCGCACCACAAGCATCCTGCACTCCACGCGCAAGCGCAATGCAGCTTGGTCGACATGTGAACGTTGCCCTCCGTGGCTGTTGAAAATCACCAACTTGCGCACGCCGGCGCGTGCAACGCTGCGTCCAACTGACAGCCAAAGTCCGAGCAAGGACTGCATGTCGACATTCAGCGTACCTTCAAACGCCGAATGTTCCAGGCTGTCGCCAATGTTGAGGGCCGGCAGCACGAGCACCGAGCCGCCTGTCGGCAACCGCTGCATCATCAAGCGCACGATGGCTTCATTGATGACGGCATCGGTGGACAGCGGCAGGTGCGGTCCGTGCTGCTCGATGGCCGCTACCGGCAGCAGCGCTATCGTGCGATGTGCATCGAGCGTCGCGAAATCCGTGGTGTGCATGTCCTGCCAGAAGCATGCGGACAAATTCAACGCGGTTCGCGATCCTGACGGGGCCTTGGTCACATTCATGTTGCAAGAGTTGGATTTCAGTAATCCATCTGGATTTCGATGGTGCCAGAGAGCTGCGCGGCGGCATGGGCCTGCACGAACGCATTCCACAAGTGCGCACCTGATCGATCGAGCCGCAGTCCGATTGACCACGCCTGGGGGTAGAAAAACTCGCTGAACGACGGTCCGCAGTTCTCCGGATATCGGGTCAAGGCATAGCTGGCCACACCGGTGGCGGCGTCCTGCGCGTCCGTTATGCCGCAGAAGTGCAGATGCTCAAGCTTGAAGCGGGCCACGATCTGCTTGTCACCGGAGAGTTGGTACTGTGCCTTGTGTTTCATCAGCTGAGGCTGGCCCACGAGAAACGTGATCAGCCGCAGGCCTTGTTGAGCGAGCTGATCGTGCGCGGCGCGCAGCCATTCCAGCGCATGGTTGGACAAGCGTTGCGCCTCGTCGCAATACTCCGCGACGACGTGGGCACCGCATTTTTGAAGTTGTTCGCTCAGGCGGTGAATGAGTGCAAAGCGCTGGGGGGAGATGCTGCTGGGCCATGGCTCAGGGCGGCGTCGAAATGCTCCACGCGCTGGAGAGATACTGCCCGCGTGCCGGCGCTTCGTGGGTGTGGCCCTAGGATTTGTCATTTTCCGGTCCCCCCGTCCATTGCCACCCTGGGATGTTCTTGGCGCAGTTGATCGCCATCAACTTTCTCACCGAGACGCCTCATTACCCACCGGGTTCTATCGGCAGCCGGTGCCATCGCTCCGAGATCGACAGCCACTCGTCGCTCGTCGACATATCTTATGGACGCTGAGCCGAGCAGGGTGGGCACAAGGTCGGCATGCATCGCCGCGGCTTCATGGTTGGCACGGAACCGTTCCCAACGCGCGGAGTTGCTGGCGCGCCATTCATCGCTGGCCCACATTACTGCCGGGACTGTCGTGTCCCAGCGCGTAGGATCCTTCAGCGCGTGCTGAAAAAGTTTTCGTCCGTCGTCAAGCAGGTTCTCACCATGGTCAGGCGTGTACATCACGAAGGACGAGCCGCCCGCCTGCCCTACCTCTGAGATCACAGCATCGACGAATCGGAGGGATTCTGCTACGGCATTGTCGTAGGCGCGGATGAAATCCGGCAGGGTGGAATCATCTGGGAGTTCAGCAAGCTTCGAGCAGTCCGCCTGGAATGCAGCTGTTGCGGGCTCATAGCGATCGCAGTACGAAAAGTGCGCTCCGTAGGCATGCAGCACGATCAATTTCTTGGGCGCGTCCTGCGCGAGCACCACTCTGAGCGATGGCAGAAGGCTTTCTCGATCGGTCTTCTTTGTTGCTACGAACATTTCGGTGTTGGCGTCAGGCCACGCAATGCCTCTTTCCTGGACGGCAAGCCAATAGGTGTGAAATCCAGCTTCCTCGAAAGCCTTCATAAATGTTGCGTCCTTGCTGACCCGAAATGCACCGCCAGGCATTTCGCGCGAGACGAGCAGAGGGACCGACGTATGCGTGCTGCTGGATCCGGACGTCACATCGCAATAGATGATTGCGTCTTGATGGCTGATGGCGACCTGCTTTGGGCCGCCGCATGCGCCGAGCCGGTCGGCACGCACTGATTCCCCGATGATGAGGACGTAGGTCTCGCTCTGCGGGTGAAGTCCCGGCAACCGCGAGGCGCCCCAACTCGCGGATGCCGAACGAGGGTCAATGGGCGCATAGGGCAACGCCGTCGAGATGAGTTCGTCACGGCCGATCGCAGAAGCCGCGGCAACGGAAATCACATTCAGCGGCCACGCACGCAGCACGGTCTCATGAAAGACGGCGCCGCATGCGACTGCGGCGAAAGTGATTGCCGCAAGGGTGGCCGAAGGCCACTTCCCGCCCGCCGTCCCGGTCGACGGAGTGCGAAACGACACCCAGATCGGCACGGCGAGCAAGACCGCGGTCAGGGCTATCCAGTGGGCATGAGGCTGAATGACTGGCCACGCTTCGTGTGGGTCCGGCCGAATCAAGGCCGCATCGAGGAGGTTGACATCGCGTAGAAGGTCGGCCCCCAGGGCCAGAACGCCGAACAGCGCCGGGACGTATGTCAGGACCAGGAATACTCGAAGCCCAAGGATCGCCCGAATTAAGCCAAAGAAAACAGCGGTCGCGGCAAGAGGGTAGGCGGCCCCAAGATCCCAGACGTGCGTGCCTGCAAAGATGGTCACGGCTGGGATCAGCAGTATCGCGGCCCAAACATAGTCGATCAGACGGACGACGCCGTGCTGTCTGTTCGCCGTTGACGCAGATGCCTCCTGCGCCTCTCGTGGATCGCGATGTTGCTCCATGACCTTCTACGCATTTGACAGCATTCTGGCCAAGATCCCTGGCAATCTGATCGCTCGCGGTGGAAGGCATTGCCGCCGGCAGGGGCTGGCCGCTCAGGCACGGCCCATGTGTTGCGCAACGGCCAAGCTGCCAGACACTCGACAGGATTTTGATACCGGGCGGCACGCGAGGCTTTGATCGCCCGCTTTGGGGGCTCTTCTTTCCCAAGCCGCCGTCAACGTACGTCTGCTGTACCCCTGCTACCGGTCATGCGCGTTGGTGATTTCGCGGCCGCTCGTATGACTGGTTGTGGCCGACGGCTGCCCGCGAGGTGACGTCGCCAAGCGGCGGCTGACCTTCACGTAGCCGGCATTCAGTACGCGAAGGCAGGTATGGGTCATACAGCAGTGATCGCGGGTGGCCTCGGCCGACAGCTTCACCTTTCGAAGCCGACCTGCGCAGAAGCTGTCGAGCAAATCAGAGTTGGTGGAAGCGGTCGTCTGCGCCTGCCGAACGCCGACAGCGACGAGTTGGCGGCTGAACGACTGCATCCGCAAGTCACGTACCGGCGCTGCCGACCCTGCGCAGTCAATGGCTGCCCGAGAGAGCCGACGTTCGCTTCCTCTGGAGGCGCAGCGTAAGCGGGTCCCCGGGACACAGTGCACGCTCAGGGACGAAATCGGTAGCCTATGCCTGCCTCGGTCAGCAGATACTTGGGCATGGACGCGTCGTCCTCGACCTTCTTGCGCAGGTTGGCCATGTGCACCCGCACGTAGTGGGTGTCCTCGACGTGGCCGGGACCCCAGACCGCCTTGAGCAGCTGCCGATGCGTGACCACCCGGTCGGGCTGGGACGCCAGCTGCGTCAGCAGGCGGTACTCGATCGGTGTCAGGTGCAGCGGCTCGCCGCCGCGTGTGACTACCCGACGCGCCAGGTCCACCGTCACTGGCCCGAAAGTCAGCACCGGGTCTGGCGACGCTGATGCCAGGGTCTGCCGCCGCAGTTGCGCGCGCACGCGCGCCAGCAGCTCACCGGCGCCGAAGGGCTTGACCAGGTAATCGTCGGCGCCCGCGTCCAGCGCGCCGATCTTGTCGGCCTCGCCGCTGCGCGCAGACAGCACGATTACCGGTGCGGTCGACCACGTACGCAGATCGCGGATGAGGTCGACCCCGTCGCCATCGGGCAGGCCCAGGTCTACGATGGCCAGTTCAGGGCCGCGGCTGCCGGCTTCGATCAGGCTGCGGTACAGCGTGTCCGCCTCGAAGACCTCGTGGCCTTCGGACTCCAGCGCCATGCGCACAAAGCGCCGGATGTCGGGCTCGTCTTCGACCAGCAGGATGCGGGCGCGCAGTTCCATCGTCCGATCCTAGACCGCGAGCGCCGCGCTAGCGCTGCCGTCGTCGTCGGGCGGCTGCCCACGCGGCAGCTCGATGGCAAACCGCGCACCCAGCACACCGCCCGGGCCGAGCCGGTTCGTGGCGCGGATGGATCCTTCGTGCGCCTGCACGATGGCGCGCGAGATGGCCAGGCCCAGGCCCACACCCGAGGTCGCGCTTTCCTTGCTGCCCCGCGCGAACTTCTGGAACAGCGCATCCTCCTGGCCCGCCGGCACGCCAGGGCCGCAGTCGTCGACGTGGATCAGCACCGCCGACGACGAGGCCGTGGCCGAGATCTCGATGGCAGTGCCTGCCGGCGTGTACTTGGCCGCGTTCTCCAACAGGTTGACGAGCACGCGCTCGAACAGACCGGCGTCCAGGTGCAGTAGCGGCAGGTCGTCGGCCAGCCTGACGCGCAGCGGCCGCCCCTGCAGCGTTGGCGCACAGGCGGCGAGCGCGCTGCCCACCACCTCTTCGAGCGGCTGCCACTCGCGCCGCATCGGCACCGCGCCGGCCTCCAGGCGGGCCATGTCGAGCAGGTTGACCACCATCGCATTCATGCGCAGCGCCGAGTCCCGGATCGACCTGGCCAGATCGCCCTGCAAGGCCGGCAGCGGCGGCGGTGTCATCTCCAGTGTCTCGGCCAGGCCGACCAGCGCGGTCAGCGGCGTGCGCAGGTCGTGCGAGATCGCCGACAGCAGCGAGTTGCGCAGGCGCTCGGACTCGATCTGCACGGTGCTCTTCTGCGCCACGTCGATGTAATGGATGCGCTCCAGGGAGATCGCAAGCAGCGACGCGCAGGTGTCCAGCAGCCGACGCTGGTCCGGTCCCAGGGTGCGGCGGTCGATCGGCTCCACCGCCAGCACGCCGCGTGTGCGCATCGGCGCCTTGAGCGGCAACACCAGGCAGGCGCTTGCGGCAAGGGTGTCGGTGCCGAAACCTGCCGGCTCGCCGCGGTCGAACGCCCACTGCGCCACCGCGTCGTCGACCGCGGCCGTGCCCCCGGGCAGCGCCACCAGGTGGTCGTTGTCGTCGGCGGCCAGCAGGCTCGCTTTCGCACGGAACTCCGACGCCAGGAAACGGGCGCCGATCTCGGCCACTTGCTCGGGCATCAGCGCCGCCGACAGGTCGCGCGACATGTCGTACAGCCCGCGCATGCGGTGTTCGCGCTGCGTGGCGGCCTCGGCCTGTACTTTGAGGCCCGCGGTGAGCTGGCCGATCACCAGCGCCACCACCAGCATCACGCCGAAGGTCACCAGATACTGCACGTCGCTGACGGCGAACGAGAAGCGCGGCGACACGAAGAAGAAGTCGAACAACCCCACGCCCAGGAACGCGGCCGCCACTGCCGGCCCGCGGCCGTAGACCCAGCCGACGCCAACCACGGCGAGCAGGAAGATCATCACGATGTTGGTGAGCTCCAGCAGGCCGAGCATCGGTGTGGCCAGCAGGGCCGTCAGCGCGCAGGCCGCGACGGCGGCAGCGTAGCCTCGCCAGGGGAACTCACCGGCCAGGGCCCTGGACGGTTCGTGCCTGCGTCGTACTTCGGCCCCGGCCGGCAACGCCACGTGCACGACATCGAGGTCGTCGGCCAGTTCGGCGATTCGGTCGGCCAGCGAAGCCTGCCAGGGCCAACGGCGCTGAGATCGACCGATGACCAGGCGCGACAGGTTGTGCTCGCGCGCGTAGCGCACCAGCGCCGAAGCGGCAACCGGTGCAGCGGGTGTGGCGACCGCCGCACCGAGCTCCTCGGCCAGCTTCAACACCCGCATCGCCTGTTCGCGCCGCTCCTGCGGCAGGCGATGGATGGCGGGCGTCTCGACATGCACGGCATGCCAGGGCACATCGAGTTGCGCGGCCAGGCGCGCGCAGGCACGCACGACTTTCTCGCCACTCGTGCCGGCACCGACACAAGCCAGCAGCGCCTCGCGGTTGGGCCACACCGACTGCACCGAGCTGCGCCGTCGATAAGCCTGCATCTCGTCGTCGACCCGGTCGGCCGTGCGGCGCAGCGCCAGTTCGCGCAGCGCCAGCAAGTTGCCCTTGCGGAAGAAGTTCGCCGCCGCCTTCTCCACTTGCTGCGGAAGATAGACCTTGCCGGCCCTCAGACGCTCGAGCAGTTCATCCGGTGGCAGGTCGACCATCACCACCTCGTCGGCCTCGTCGAACAGCCGGTCGGGCACGGTCTCCCAGACGCGAACGCCGGTGATGCCGCTGACGATGTCGTTCAGGCTCTCCAGATGCTGCACGTTCATCGTCGACCAGACGTCGATGCCGGCGTCCAGCAACTCTTCCACATCCTGCCAGCGCTTGGGATGGCGCGAGCCCGGTGCGTTGCTGTGCGCCAGCTCGTCAAGCAGCAACAGCGGTTCGGCATGCGCCTTCGCCCAGGCCAGCGCCGCGTCGAGATCGAACTCCTGCAGCACGCGGTCGCGATAGGGAACCGCCTTGAGCGGCAACCGAGGCAAGTCGCGCGCCATGGCCTCGGTGTCCGCGCGACCGTGGGTCTCCACCAGGCCGACCGCGAGCGCGGTGCCCTGCGCCTTGGCCGCACGGGCAGCAGCCAGCATCGCGTACGTCTTGCCCACGCCGGCGGAAGCTCCGAAGAAGATCTTCAGCTTGCCCCGCCGTTCGCGCGCCTCGTCGCGCTGCACCTGCTGCAGCAGACGGTCGGGGTCGGGGCGCTCGCCGGGTTCCACGGTCACAGCCAACCGGCACGCCGGAAACGCCAGAACAGCAGGGCGGCCAACGTGGCGATGGCGCCAAGCGCCATCGGGTAGCCCCAAGCCCACTCGAGCTCGGGCATGTATTTGAAGTTCATGCCCCAGATCCCGGCCAGCGCGGTCGACACCGCAAAGATCGCCGCCCAGGCGGCAAGCCGCTTGGTCGTCTCCGACTCCTCGATGGTGACCATCGACAGGTTGACCTGGATGGCCGTGCCGATGGTGTCGCGAATCGCATCGATCGCGCCATTGATGCGGGCCAGGTGGTCATGCACGTCGCGGAAGTAGTCCTGCGTCTGAAGACAGACGGCGGGCACACGCCCGCCATGCAGCTTGCTGGCCACTTCAAGCAAGGGTGCGACCGCGTGGCGCAGCACCGTGGCGCGACGCTTGAGGGCATACAGCCGCTCGATGTTCAAGCGAGCCGAGCCACGCTCGAAGATCTGGCCCTCGATGTCGTCGAGCTCGGTCTCGATGTCATCGAGAAACGGGAAGTAGCGGTCGACCACGGCATCCATCAGGGCATAGAACACGAATCCAGCACCATGCCTGAGCAAGTCCGGCTCGCGCTCGCAGCGTTCGCGCACGCCCAGAAAGTGCTGCTGGCTGTGATTGCGCACCGACAGCACGAAGTTCGGGCCGACGAAGACGGCCACTTCGCCCTGGTGCACCTCGCCGTGCTCGGTCTCCAACAGGTGCATCACCACGAAAATGGTGTCGCCGTACTCGTCGACCTTGGGCCGCTGGTGACCGTGCCGCGCATCCTCGACGGCCAGTTCGTGCAGACCGAACTGCTGCTGCATGCGACGCAGTTCATCGTCCGTGGCATCGCGCAGGGCAACCCACACGAAGCATTCAGGCCGGTGCACCCAGTCGCCGATGTCCTCCACCGCGATGTCCGCCAGCTTGCGCCCGTCTGCATAGGCTACGCAGTTGATCAGCATTTTTCAGCCTCCGTCCTTGCCGGGCATCTTCCCACGCGGCTCGGGCGGCGGTCGCAGGCGGCGACGCTCGGGCCGGGTCAGCAGCCAGCCGGCCAGCGCCATCGGCAAGACGATGGTGGCCAGCGCGCCGAGCACGCCCCAGACCTCGGCCACGGCTCAGGGCGTGGCGGCGTCGAGCGCGAGGTTCAAGCGCAGCACACGCACCCGCGGCTCGCCGACGAAGCCCAGCAACGGCCGCTCGGTGTTCTGTTCGACCAGTTCATGCACACGGCTCTCGGGCAGTCCGCGCACGCGCGCCACGCGGGCCGCCTGATAGTCGGCCGCCGCACGGCTGATGTGGGGATCCAGGCCGCTGGCCGATGCGGTCACCAGATCCACCGGCACCGGTGTCGGGTTGCCCGAGTCGGCGGCGCGCAGCGCCTCGACCCGCGTCTTTACAGCCTCGGCCAGCGCCGGGTTGCTCGGGCCCTGGTTCGAGCCGCCCGAGTTGGCCGCGTTGTAGGGCATCGGCGAGGTCGCCGATGGCCGACCCCAGAAGTGCCTGGGATCGCTGAACGACTGGCCGATCAGTTCGGAGCCGACGGCCTTGCCGTCGCGAATGACGAGGCTGCCGTTGGCACGTTCGGTGAACGCGAGCTGGGCGATGCCAGTCACTGTCAGCGGATAGATGAGGCCCGTGATCAAGGACAGCGGGACGAACAGCGTGAGTGCGGGGCGGAGTTGGAAGTTCAAGGTGACTCTCCTGGTGCCGGGCATCAAGCCAGCCCGAGGGCGGCCAGCCCCAGGTCGATGAGCTTGATGCCGATGAAGGGGACGATCACGCCGCCCCCGCCGTAGACGAGCAGGTTGCGACGCAGCAGCGAGGCCGCGCCCACCGCACGGTAGGCCACGCCCTTGAGCGCTAGCGGGATCAGCACGACGATGATCAGCGCGTTGAAGATCACCGCCGACAGGATGGCCGAGGTGGGGCTGGCGAGCTGCATCACGTTCAGCGCGCTCAATTGCGGGTAGGTGGCGACGAAGGCCGCCGGGATGATGGCGAAGTACTTCGCCACGTCGTTCGCGATGCTGAAGGTGGTGAGCGAGCCGCGCGTCATCAGCATCTGCTTGCCGGTCTCGACGATCTCGATCAGCTTGGTCGGGTTGCTGTCGAGGTCGACCATGTTGCCGGCTTCCTTGGCGGCCTGGGTGCCGGTGTTCATCGCCACCGCCACGTCGGCCTGGGCGAGTGCCGGCGCGTCGTTGGTGCCGTCGCCGGTCATCGCCACCAGGCGGCCGGCGGCCTGGTGCTCGCGGATCAGCTTGAGCTTGGCCTCGGGCGTGGCTTCGGCGAGGAAGTCGTCGACCCCGGCCTCGGCCGCGATGGCCGCCGCCGTGAGGCGGTTGTCGCCCGTCACCATCACCGTCTTGATGCCCATGCGGCGAAGCTCCGCGAAGCGCTCCTTGATGCCGCCCTTGACGATGTCCTTGAGTTCGACGACCCCGAGCACGCGCGTGCCGTCGGCCACCACGAGCGGTGTGCTGCCGCGGCGCGAAACCTCGTCCACGGCGCCCTGCAGCGCGTCCGGGAAGCTGCCGCCGGACGCTTCGACGTGACGCCGGATCGCGTCGGCGGCACCCTTGCGCAGCTGCCGGCCCCGCGGCAGGTCGGCGCCGCTCATGCGCGTCTGCGCGGTGAAGTGCACGAACGTCGCACCGAGTGCGGCCACCTCGCGCTTGCGGAGCTGGAACTTTTGCTTGGCCAGCACGACGATGCTGCGCCCCTCGGGCGTCTCGTCGGCAAGCGAGGCGAGCTGCGCCGCGTCGGCCAGTTCGGCCTCCTTCACGCCGGCGGCGGGGATGAAGGCGCTCGCCTGGCGGTTGCCGAGCGTGATGGTTCCGGTCTTGTCGAGCAACAGCACGTCCACATCGCCGGCCGCCTCGACGGCGCGACCCGAGGTCGCGATCACGTTGGCCTGCATCATTCGGCTCATACCGGCCACGCCGATGGCCGACAGCAGGCCGGCGATCGTCGTCGGGATCAGGCAGACCAGCAGCGCCACGAGGATCACCAGGCTCACCGGCTGCCCCGCGCCAGCGGCCTGCACGCCGAAGGCCGAGAAAGGCAACAGCGTGACGACGACACCCAGGAAGACGATGGTCAGCGCCACCAGCAGGATCGTCAGCGCGATCTCGTTGGGTGTCTTCTGCCGCTTGGCGTTCTCGACCATCGCAATCATGCGGTCGACGAAGGTCTCACCGGGATTGACGGAAACGCGCACGACGATCCAGTCCGACAGCACGCGCGTGCCGCCGGTCACCGCCGAGAAGTCGCCGCCGGACTCGCGGATCACCGGCGCCGATTCGCCGGTGATGGCGCTCTCGTCCACCGAGGCCACGCCGTCGATCACCTCGCCGTCGGCCGGGATGGTGTCGCCGGCCTCGATGAGCACGATGTCACCCTTGCGCAGATTGTCGGCTTCCAGCGGGTGCCACTTCAACGCCGTGCGCGGCACGCCGTGGCGGAACTCGCCTTCCAGCTTCTTGGCCCAGGTCTTCTTCTTCAGGCCGCGCAGCGATGCGGCCTGTGCCTTGCTGCGGCCCTCGGCCAGCGCTTCGGCGAAGTTGGCGAAGAGCACGGTGAACCAAAGCCACACCGCCACGCCGACCGTGAAGCTGTCCGGCTGCGCGGCCGCCAGCACCGTCGTGAAGGCGCTGCCCACGTAGACGACGAACATCACCGGGTTGCGCCATTGCACCCGCGGGTCGAGCTTGCGCAAGGCGTCCGCCAGCGCCGGCACGAGCAGCGCAGGGTCGAAGAGGGTCAAGGTCGGTCGGGTCATGAAAGTCCTTCAGCGGGCTTGCAGCATCAGGTGCTCGACCACCGGGCCGAGGGCCAGTGCCGGCACGTAGTTCAGCAGGCCGACGAGCAAAACGGTGCCGATCAGCAGCGCGACAAACAGCGGGCCATGCGTCGGCAGCGTGCCAACGGTTGCGGCGGTGCGCTTCTTCGCGGCCAGCGAACCGGCGATGGCCAGCACCGGCACGATCACGCCGAAGCGGCCCAGCCACATGGCCACTGCCAAGAGCGTGTTGTAGAAGGGCGTGTTGACCGACAGCCCGGCGAACGCACTGCCGTTGTTGTTGGCCGCCGAGGACAGCGCATACAGGACTTCGGAGAAGCCGTGCGGCCCCGGGTTGGCAATGCCGGCGCGCCCGGCGTCCGTCATGACCGCCGCGGCGGTGCCCAGCAGCACCAGCAGCGGCGTCACGAGGATGGCGATGGCGACCATCTTCATCTCGTGCGTCTCGATCTTCTTGCCCAGGTACTCGGGCGTGCGACCGATCATTAGGCCGGCGATGAAGACGGCCATGATCGCGAAGACGAGCATGCCGTACAGGCCCGAGCCGACGCCGCCGAAGATCACCTCGCCCAGCTGGATCATCACCAGCGGCACCGCTCCGCCGAGCGGCGTGTAGCTGTCGTGCATCGAGTTCACGGCGCCACAACTGGCGGCGGTCGTGATGGTTGCGAACAGGGTCGACGCATTGATGCCGAAGCGCGCCTCCTTGCCTTCCATGTTGCCGCCGGCCTGCGAGGCACTGGCCTGCTGGTCGACGCCGAGCGAGGCGAAGACCGGGTTGCCCTGCTGCTCGGCCACCGTGGCCGCGATGACGGCGACGACGAACACGATGGTCATCGCGGCCAGAAGGGCCCAACCCTGGCGCAGGTCGCCGACCATGCGCCCGAGCACGAAGCACAGCGCGGTCGGGATCAGGAAGATCGACAGCATCTGCAGGAAGTTGGTGAGAGCGCTCGGGTTCTCGAAGGGATGCGCCGAGTTCGCGTTGAAGAAGCCGCCACCATTGGTGCCAAGCATCTTGATCGCCAGTTGCGACGCGACCGGTCCCATGGCCAGCGTCTGCGTCGAGGCACTCTGTTCCTCCATCACCGGCTGACCTTGGGCGTCCTGGATGGCTTGCCCGTCCGCGCCGACTTTGGGCTGCTGCCAGGTGACGGACTCCAGGGTCTGCACCTCCTGGTAGGGCTTCAGGTTCTGGATGACACCCTGGCCGGCCAGCACCAGCGCGAAGGCGAACGACAGCGGCAGCAGGATCCACAGCGTGACCCGCATCAGGTCCACCCAGACATTGCCCACCGCTTGCGCAGAGTGGCGTGCGAAACCGCGGATCAGCGCCACGACGACCACGATGCCGGTGGCGGCCGACAGGAAGTTCTGCACCGTCAGCGCCAGCATCTGCGTCAGATAGCTCATCGTCGACTCGCCGCCGTAACCCTGCCAGTTCGTGTTGGTGACGAAGCTGATGGCGGTGTTGAAGGCCGAGTCCGGCGAGACGGCGGCCATCGCCTGGGGGTTCAGGGGCAGCGCGAGCTGCAGGCGCTGCAGCGCATAGGCCGCCAGCACGCCCAGGCCATTGAAGACCAGCAGCCCCACGGCGTAGGACAGCCAGCCCTGCTCGCCCTCGGGGTCGATGCCGGCCAGACGGTAGAGCGGCGCCTCCACGCGCCGGCCCCAGCGGAATCTCCCGGCGATGACGGCCTCCATGGCCCGCGCGAGCGGCCAGGCGAGCAGCAGCAGGATCGCCAGGTAGGCGGCCAGTTGCATCCAGGCGGGCGCGCTCATGAAAAGTCCTCCGGCCGCAGCAGCGCGGCGACCAGGTACACCAGCAGGCCAAGGGCCAGCAGGCCGCCGGCGATTTCCCAGCCGGTCATGGCGTCACCTTGCGCAGTTGCAGGCGTTCACACCCGTATGCGAGACCCAGAACAGCGACCCAGAGCACGCCGGCCGCGATGACGTAGACGATATCCATGCATCCTCCGATTCCAACGGACCGATGCTCGGACACTGCGCCTCAATTCAATGGAAAGATTTGACCACCGGCAATCAAGAAGTCATCAAGGACGGCTGCGTGCTCGCTGGCGCATCTGTGCGCGGAGACGTCAAAGGGAGGTGTAGGCAGCGTGGAGGTCCGCTTTTTTCCGATCAGCGCAAAGACTGCTTCTGGCCGAGTCCGGGTACCGGTGAACGGCCGGTTCGGAGCAGTCTGACTACTCCCCCAAACTTGAGGTGGCAGCGCCACTCAGCGCATCGCGCTTCAACCGAGGCGGCTGAACTGGAGTGCCAGACAGCTGTCGTTCGCCTGGACCTGCAGTCGGCCATCAAGAGTCGCCCGCGACGGGCAGCTATGCGGAAGTCTATGGATACTGAATGTCTTTGGTTGGTGACGTTGGCGCTCTGCTCAGAGCACCTGCGCGACGGGAGCGCCTGCGATCGCGGGCGACGAACAAGACAGCCATTGCCATCTCATCTGTGCCCTGGCAATTTCAGGTAGCACGCCGACAGTGAGATTCCACTCGAATAGCATTGCGCATCCACATCAGCGGCCCGAAGGAGCTTGCGACATGAACCGAAAGCTTTTTTCCCCACCGGTCAACGCCTTCGTGGCACTCCTGCTGGCGAGTTCGATGGCGCAAGCGCAGACGATCACCGGCACGCCCGGCTCGCCGAGCGCCACCACCACCATCAACGGCAAGAGCCTGCCGCCGCCGCCGCCCAAATTCGAGCGGCGTGATCAAGGAAGACGCGAAGGATTCCAAGCCCTACTGGCCGCCCCGCGTGGTCCCGCCCAAGGGCGCGCCCAACGTCCTCCTGATCATGACCGACGACCAGGGCTACGGCGTCTCCGGCACCTTCGGCGGCGTCATCCCGACCCCGGCCCTGGATCGCATCGCCAAGGCGGGCTTGCGCTACACCCAGTTCCATTCGACCGCGCTCTGCTCCCCGACGCGCGCCGCGCTGATCACCGGCCGCAACCATCACTCGGTCGGGCTTCGGCGTGATCGGCGAGCTGTCGACCGGATTCCCTGGCTACGATTCCGTCATCGGGCCGGACAACGCCACCATCGGCGACGATCCTGCGGGACAACGGCTACGCCACGTCGTGGTTCGGCAAGAACCACAACACGCCGACCTTCCAGTACAGCGCGGCGGGCCCGTTCGACCAGTGGCCGGTCGGCATGGGGTTCGAGTATTTCTACGGCTTCATGGGCGGCGAGACCGACCAGTGGACGCCCTACCTGTTCCGCGATCACACCCAGATCTTCCCGTTGGTCGGCAAGCCGGAGTACAACCTCACCACCGACATGGCCGACGAGGCCATCAAGTACATGCGCGACCTGAACGCCGCCGCGCCCGACAAGCCGTTCTTCGTCTACTACGTGCCGGGCGGCACGCACTCGCCGCACCAGCCGAAGGCGGAATGGATCGAGAAGTTCAAGGGCAAGTTCGACATGGGCTGGGAGAAGCTGCGCGAGCAGATCTTCGCCAACCAGAAGCGGCTCGGCGTCATCCCGGCGAACGCCAAGCTGACGCCGTGGCCCGACAGCCTGCCGAAGTGGGACTCGCTGCCGCCGCTGCAGAAGAAGCTCTTTGCGCGGCAGGCCGAGGTGTTCGCCGGCTATGCCGCGTACACCGACCACGAAATCGGCCGGGTCATCCAGGCGGTCGAGGACATGGGCAAGCTCGACAACACGCTGATCATCTACATCGGCGGCGACAACGGCACCAGCGCCGAAGGCACGCTGGAGGGGACGCCTACAACCAGCTCACGGCCTACAACGGCATCCTCGACACTGCCCGAGGTCGAGCAGATGCTGCATCTACGAGGACTGGGGCTCCGACAAGACCTACCCGCACATGGCGGTGGCGTGGGCGTGGGCCTTCGATACGCCGTTCAAGTGGACCAAGCAGGTGGCGTCGCATTTCGGCGGCACCCGCCAGGGCATGGCGATTTCCTGGCCCGGACACATCAAGGATGCCGGCGGCATCCGCACCCAGTTCCATCACGTCATCGACATCGTGCCGACCATTCTCGAGGCCACCGGCATCCCGGCGCCGACCACGGTCGACGGCATCGCGCAGAGGCCGATCGAAGGCGTGAGCATGGCCTACACCTTCGACAAGGCCAACGCGAAGGCGCCGTCGACGCGCAACACGCAGTATTTCGAGATGGTCGGCAACCGCGCGCATCTACCACGATGGCTGGATCGCCAGCACCACGCCGCCCGCGCCGCCGTGGCTGCTGGGCATCGGCAAGCTGCCCGACGTCGAACGACTACAAGTGGGAGCTGTACAACATCGCCGACGACTATCTCGCAGGACAACGACCTGGCCGCCAAGAATCCGGACAAGCTGAAGGAGATGCAGGCGCTGTTCCTGACCGAGGCGGCGAAGTACCAGGTCTTCCCGCTGGACAACTCGCGTTCTGCCGCGGCTCCTCACGCCGCGGCCGAGCGCCACCGCCGGGCGCGACCGAGTTTACCTACTCGGGTCAGAACGCCGGCATCCCGGTGGGCAACGCGCCGAGCATCCTGAACAAGGACTACACCATCACCGCCGAGATCGACGTTCCCAAGGGCGGCGCCGAAGGCATGATCGCCACGATGGGCGGGCGCTTCGGCGGCTACGGGCTGTACCTGCTCAAGGGCAAGCCGGTGTTCGTCTACAACTTGCTCGACCTGGAGCGCTACCGCTGGGAGGGCGGCGTGGGCGGCGCCGACTGGCTCGGCACCGCGCTGGAGCCGGGCAAGCACACGCATCGTGTTCGACTTCAAGTACGACGGCCCCGGCCTCGGCAAGGGCGGCACCGGCGTGCTCTCGGTCGACGGCAAGGCCGTTGTCGCAAGCAAGACGATCCCGCACACCATCCCGATCCTGATGACGATCGACGAGACCTTCGACATCGGCGTCGACACGCGCACGGGCGTCGACGGCAGCTACAAGCTGCCGTTCCGCTTCACCGGCACGATCGACAAGCTGACCTACCGGTTGGGCAAGGAGCAGGTCGCTGAGGCCGACAAGAAGGTGATGCAGGAGGCACTGGCCAGGGCGCGCGACTAGGGGTCGGCAGACGACGCCTATCCTCACACGCTCGGTTCGCGCCAGCGGCCGCGGGCACTGCCCCGGGAGGAAGTTGCCGAACGGCAGGTTTGCACCTGGGAATCAGGGTCGGCGACGGGCTGCTATGGGGCTCAGCCGATCATCTGCAACGATTCGTCGCCCTATACCTGTCACTCAGAGCGGCGCTGCCCTACTGCTGACACTCGCGATCGGCGGTCCCGGCCATAACCGGACCCTGGTGATCCGCTCAGAATTTTCCCTGCTGGCCCGGCTTGGATGACTGGTTTACGGCGGCCAACTTGAACTCCACTTTGGCTCGTCCCGGCCATCAGCGGTCCTTCGCGACGCGCTCGAAAACTCGGTCTCGGAATGCCGGCGAAGGTCAGCTTTCCGGCGACGAACTTGAGGGCCGCTTTGGCTCGACCCGGCCAGAAGCGGCCCTTGGTGATCCGCTCAGAGTTTCCCCTGCCGGCCCGCCTTTGGTGACTGGTTTGCGGCGTTCAATTTGAGCTCAGCTTTGGCTCGTCTCGGCCCACTTGCGGTCGTCCGATCAGCCACAAGTTCGTCCTGCGAACGACCGGTTCCAAGTGCAGCCGCCATAGACCAACGGCCGATCGAGCGCGCCCATTCTCCAAAGCAGTCGCTGATGAACTCGCGGCGCCGGTCGGCACGCGATGCAAGCTTTGCGTCCGCAACTCGATCAGCCCACAAGTCACTGCCGACCCATTGGCGTCAGTCGCTGCGTTGCCGTGAACATTGGCGATGAATCGGTCGCAATCTCTCGGCCCTGGCTCTTCTTACATAACCTTCCGTCCACAACCGCCATTTCTTTCCTCGCACGGCGTGCGCCGAGTGACACCTACCTCATCTTGCCGCGTTCGCCCCCGCTTTCTGCAAGCGCAGCGACGCTTTTGGTACGAGCAGTGCCCGGCTGAGCATGGTGGTCATCCCGTCGACGTACTGGCTGCCAGTCCAGCCCAGTTCGCGCGTCAGTTCGCGCCACGGCCCAGGCAAGGTCACCGCATAGAACAGGTCGGCGGCCGTGTCGTTGGTCCAGGTGTCCGCGAGTTCGCCGAGCTCGGCGATGCGCTGGACGATCTTTCGGTGCACTTGGCGCCGGAACGTGCATCCGGTCCCGCCATGCCGCGCCAAGGGCCTCGTCCTCGTACTGCGCGGCCTCCAGAATCAAGGCCACCGGGTCGATGGCGGCGCTGAAGTCGCCGTGCAAAGCCATGGTCCGCGCGATGACCTCTGCGCCACTCTCTGCCTGGAATACGTGGGACAGCGATTCGCTCAACGCGAGCGATTTGTCCATGTGCTGCACCAGCGCGACGAGCAGTCCCGCGCGATCCCTGAAGTGCAGGTAGACCGCTTGACGCGAGACTCCAGCCCGGTCGGCGACTTCGCCCAGCTTCAGTTTGGCGCCACGTTCGGCCACCAGTAGCCTGGTCGTGACCAGGATGCGCTCGCGTGTCTCCGGGTCGCCATAGGTCGATTGACTTGACAAGCTGTAAACCTCTTTCTACTATGACTTTACACAGTGTAAATGCGAGTGTTGAAAGGGGGACGTGATGTCCATCAACTCATTCATCGCAGCACAGGGTCGGATGCTGGCGCGCTACGGCGTCGATGCCGAGTCGCGCTTCGTCGACGTTCCGCGTTGTCGGCGGCCGGGCGCAAGTGCTGGTCAGCGGCGAGGGGTCGCCCGTGATCTTGGTCAACGGTATCGGCACGCCGGCGGCGATGTGGGCGCCGCTGATGGCCAAGCTGCCGGGCTTGCGCTTGTATGCCGTCGATCTCCCCGGCTTCGGTCTGACGGACACAATGCTCAGACCTCACGCACGCGTATCGGGCAACAGCGGTGCAGTTTCTGTGCGAAACACTTGATCAGCTCGGTCTCGATCGCGCATCGTTTGTCGCGAATTCGCTGGGTTCGACCTGGGTGTTTTGGCTGTCGCTTGACGCGCCCGAACGCATGGCCGCGGCGGTGCATGTTGGCTGCCCTGCCATCGCCCTCGGCACATCGGCGCCACTGCCCATGCGGCTGCTGTCGGTTCCGCACCTGGGGCGTCTGATGATGAAACTGCAGCCACCCTCACACAAGCAGGTTGAGCAGTTGTCGAGGATGGTGCACCAGTACCCGCTCGTGCCCGAACTTGCCGACCTGCTCGTTGCCACCGAGAAACTTCCCCATTTCGAGCAGGCCTTCCTAAGCACGCTGCGCACCCTGGTTCGTGTTCGCGGAGCACGCCCCGAAATGGCGCTTTCGGCCGCTGCGCTGAGCGGTGTTCGGCAACCCGCGCAGCTTGTTTGGGGCGATGACGACCCGATGGGATCGACCGAGGTCGCCCATCGCGTGGCCGAGGCACTACCCGACGCAGAACTTCACATCGTCGAGGGTGGTCATACGCCATGGCTCACACAAGCCGACCAGATCGGTTCCTTGGCCACAGCCTTCTTCGAGCGGCATCACGCTGTCGATCATGCTGAGTAGGGCAGTCGCTGCGTGGCAAATCGGACAATCGGCTCTTCTGGCGGCTGCGCCGCACCGTCCGCCAACCGTCTGAGGGGAACGATCAGCCGGCCGAGGTGTGCTCTGCCTTGCGCGCAGCGCCGGGGAAGTGCGTCATACGGCAAGCTTCGCGCTGGTCATGGTCTGCAAGTCGTCTGCACATTGAGCGCGGCCCCGAGGTCGCTGCAGGTCTCGCCTGAAAAAAAAGGACTATCTCGCGAAGTTCTGCCGCTCGCCATGGCGACGCTAGGTTTTGCTGCAACCGCCAAGCGGTGCGCAGCTGGCGAATCTGCGGGATGGACAAGCGGTTGCGCGGCGTTCAGGCTTAAATCTGGTCATGACGGTCGGCGAGCGCCGCGACCGCCGGTCCCACGTCCCCCGGCGCCCAGGAAGCACGCACCATGCCCCACACGATTCGCCACGATGCCATCGCGCTGAATGCCGGCGTCGATGCCGATGCGTTCGAGCGTTTCATGACACGCGAACTGATGCCGCACCTCGCCGAGCGTTTCAAGGGGCCGACGCGGATCTCGAAAGCCGATTTGAAGGCGCTCTCGCTGCTGCGCGACGCGAAGTCGGCGCGCAGATTCTTGCTGGTCACGGTGTGGGACGGGGCGTCGCCGTCGGTCGCCGGCGCAGCGTTCGAGAACGCGCGTATGAACACCGTCGCTCGGACCGAGGTGGTGCTGAAGAAGCTCGACGATTTTGCGAGGCGCTCGACCGAGAAGGTGTATGCCGAGGTGGTCCGTGTCGAGGTTTCGACCAACGACTGACCGACCGTTGGGGGCAGCGCAGAACGGCTACTGTCAGTTTGTTGCCGTGGTTCAACCCCAGAGAATTCGACCGGCATCTTGACCGCGGCCATGTGCCTGGCGCCGAACCAGCGGCTACCTCGATTCCTGCCGCTTGAAAGCCCAAATTGCCCGATCGCTCGACTTGAATTCGTCGGCAACCGCGCGGCGGATGAGCCATCTTGTCGAAGGTCCGCAGACCAAACCAGACGGAAACAGTCCAAATTCGGAACAGGTCTACGGAGGCGAACTGCACTTGATCAAGAGTGGCGAACGAGGGATTGACCTGATACCGTCGATGAACAACGGGCTGCGTCATGTCTCGTTCGCGGCGTGCTACATCGCCTTGAACAGGTGGACGTAGGCGCGGCTGACCGGCAATTCATGTTCCAGTCCCTTGACGCGCAGGAAGAGGCGGCTGGCCTCGTCGCGACGGGTGCCGGCCAGGTGGTCGAGGTTGACGATCGTGGAACGGTGCACCTGCACGAAGCGATCGGGTCGAGCTGTGATGCGAGTTCGGCGATTGGCGTGCGGATCAAGTGCTCGGCGACAGCGGTCTGCACACAGGTGTACTTGTCGTCGGCACGGAAGAACAGCACGTCGTTGGCGGCGATCTGGTGGACGAGGTCGCCGCTGTTGGCGCGGATCCAGCGCAGACGCTCGGCCGCGGCGATGGGGCAGCAGGCGTCGCAAGGCGGTCGCCAGGCGCGCGTCGTCGTCGCCCGGCGGTGGCCAAGTTGCGCTGTAGTCGCTCGACGCGTGCGCTCGACGCGCTCTGCGGTCACCGGCTTGAGCACGTAGTCCAGTGCCGCCTGCTCGAAGGCCTGGACCGCGTATCGTCGTAGGCGGTGACGAAGACGACGCGCGTGCGGCCCTCGATGCCCTGCGCCACCTCGCAGCCCGGTCAGGTCCGGCATCTGGATGTCGAGGAAGGCCAGGTCAGGTGCAGTGCTGCGATGCGCTCGGCCGGCCTCGACGCCGTTGCGCGCCGCGGGCGCAAATCGATGTCGGGCCACGGCGCTGGCCAGCAGCCTTGCAGTGCGCGCGCCAGGTGGGGTTCGTCGTCGGCGATCAGGGCGAGGGTCATGGCGTGGGCGGGTCGATCGGGAGTTGCACTGTGGCCACGGTGCCTGGCGTG
>CAWBXT010000012.1:0-26862 GCA_963792765.1 uncultured beta proteobacterium
GCGGCGGCCTGGTACGTGACCAACCAGAAGTTGGGGGTCAGTGCGCTGGGGTTGAAGCGCGTGCTCGGCCTGGGCAGCTACGAGACGGCCTGGACGATGCTGCATCGCTTTCGCCGAGCCATGGTGCGCGAGGAGCGCGACGTGCCAAGGGTGAGGTGGAAGTCGACGAGACCTACGTGGTGATCTCGGACCGCGACAAGCCGCTGTCCAGCCAGGGGCGCAAGAACAAGACGAGCAAAATCCTCGTGGCCATCGCCGTGGAGATCCACCAGCCCAAGGGCTTCGGTCGGATCCGGCTGCGCCGTATCGAGGACGACTCCGACGCCTGGTGGTGCCCTTCGTGAAGGAGAACATCGAGCCCGGCGCGCGGGTGCGCACCGACGGATCGGCGGCCTACCGTTCGTTGAGCAAGATCGGCTTCGAGCACAACCGCCAGATCATGCTGGGCGCCGAGTCACCGGCCCACGTCACGATGCCCGGCGTGCACCGAGTGGCCTCCTTGGTCAAGCGCTGGATCCTGGGCACGCATCATGGCTCGGTCCAACCCGGCCACCTCGACGCCTACCTCGACGAGTTCGTCTTTCGCTTCAACCGGCGCACCTCTACCTCGCGTGGCATGTTGTTCTACCGACTGATGCAGCAGGCCGTCGCGACCGCGCCGGTGACGTATCAGAGCGTCATCAAGGGCTTGTCTTCACCGACTCCGAGCGAGTAGTATGTACTGGATGAATATCCAGTCTTTAGCGGGTGCTGGAGCTAAGTGGATACCCCTTTTATATATACAGCTTTTACGCCATGGCCGCCAACACCCTTCCTGCCGATCAGTCGGCCCTCCGGCCGCCCGGACCGTCCGCGACGACGTTGCGACCGATTCCAGCTCATGTCGAAGCGGCGGTGTGGCGGGGTACTGAGCTCGGAGCGCAGGCCCACGCGGTCGTTGCCAGTGGCTGGGGCGCCCTCGACGGCCAGCTGCCCGGGTCGGGATGGCCTTGCCAGTCGGTCACCGAGGTGCTGACGTCGCAGCCGTCAGTCGTGGAATGGCGCCTTCTGAGTCCCGCTGTTCGACATGTCGTCGCGGGTGGCGGCCAAGTGGTCGTGGTCGCCCCTCCTCGTCACCCGTACCTTCCCGGGCTGCTGCATGAGGGCTTGAACGAGCGCCAACTCGTGTGGGTCCGGGCCGACGGGCCGGCCGAACGACTCTGGGTGACCGAGCAGCTCATCAAGTCCAACGCATGCGGCGCTCTCATCTCCTGGCTGCCGCAGGCGCGCCAGGAACAGCTGCGGCGATTGCAGGTCTGCGCCCAGGGTTGCGAGGGCTTGGTCTTTCTCTGTCGGCCGGAGGCGGCGCAGCACGAGGCTTCTGCGGCGCCGTTGCGCGTCCATGCCACGTTTGGACTCGACTGGGAGCTGCAGGTGCGCATCCTGAAGCGCCGAGGCCCGGCCGCGGACGGCTGCCTCACCCTGCCCTCGGTCCCCGGTGGACTGGCATCCGTCATCACGCCACGGCTGCTCAAGCCGAGCCGTCTGTTCTCTCGCGAGGTGCCTGCCGATGTTGTGGGCAGCACTGTTGTTCCCCTGCGCCCCCGACGGCACGCCACCGCCCACTGAGACGCTTCGTGGACAGGCAGCGTGGGCACTTCAATTCACCCCCCGCGTTGCCATCGTCGATGAAGCCGTCGTCATGGAGGTCGAGAGCAGTGCGAACCTGTTCGGCGGCAAGCGTGCCTTGCGCGACCGAGTGCTCGCGGAATCGCGAGACCTCGGCAGCATTGCCCTCGCCTGGGCGCCGAACAGCCGGGCCGCGTTGGCGTTGGGCCGGTCCGGTATCGAGAACGGCTTCAAGCGACCGCTGCAGGACTTGCTCGATGCACTGCCGATGCACACCGTGTCGGCCACCTCCCCTCATCTTTCGACACTCGCCCAGCTCGGCTGCCAGACCCTGGGAGACATCCGGAGACTGCCCCGTGGCGGCATCAGCCGGCGCTTCGACAAGGAACTGCTGAGCGCGCTCGATCAAGCCTACGGGCTGCGTCCTGAAGGCCATGAATGGGTGGTGCTGCCCGACGCCTTCAAGGCCAGGCTGGAGTTGATGTCGCGCGTCGAGACGGCGCCGGCTTTGCTGTTCGGCGCCCGGAGGCTCCTCATGCAGATGTGCGGCTGGCTGGCCGCGCGCCATTCAGGCATCACGGCCTTCGCGCTCCGCTGGTCGCACGACAGCATGCGCGCCAGGGATGCCGGTGAAGGTGGCGAATTGACCATCCGGACCGCGCGGAACATGCGTGACCTGGAGCATCTGTGCCGGCTGCTGGCAGAGAACCTTGCCCGCGTCCAACTGCTCGCGCCCGTCAGCGACCTCGAACTCGAAGCCATCGATGTGACCGCGCTTGAAGAGAAGAGCGCGTCGCTGCTGCCAGACACTGGGCACAAGGGCGAATCCCTCGCGCTGGTGCTTGAGCGCATTGCCGCGCGGTTGGGGCCAGCTCGCGTGTTGCGGCCGGTGCTCGTCGACGACCACCGGCTCGAATGGGCTCAGCACTGGCAGCCTGCGCCCGTGGCACTGTCGAAGAAGCGCGTCAAGACGACGTCGACGCCGCAGCCCACCTTCATCCTGCCCGAACCATTGCAGCTCGCGATGCGCGGGCATCGACCGCTCTACCAGGGACCGCTCCACCTGCTGACCGGTCCGCATCGGGTCGAAGGCGGATGGTGGCACCGCGTGGGCAATGGCGCCGCGCAGGACACCCTCCATGTGGCGCGGGACTACTGGGTGGCGCTGAGCGAGCACGCCGGGGTGCTTTGGATTTTTCAGGAACGCCTGGCCGACGACAAGATGGCCTGGTATCTCCAGGGCTCCTTTGCTTGAGCGGGGTGTGCCATGGCCGCTCTACCCGACTACGCCGAGCTTCGGTGCCTCTCGAACTTCTCCTTCCTGAAGGGCGCGAGTCGTCCTGAGGAGCTAGTCGAGCGGGCCAGGAAGCTTGGGTACGCGGCGCTAGCGATCACGGATGAATGTTCCATGGCGGGCATCGTGCGTGCCCATGTCGCGGCCAAGGAGCAAGACCTCAAGCTGCTTGTCGGCAGTCAGTTCCGGGTCCAGTGCGACTCGCCGTTCATGCTCGTTGTATTGGCCTGCAACCTGAACGGCTACGGCAACCTCTGTGAGTTCATCACGAGGCTGAGACGCGCGGCCGCGAAGGGCACGTACAACCTTCATCTTCATGACATCGATGCCGCCGAACTGGTCGACTGCGTCGTCCTCGCTTCGCCAAGCAGAACGAGCACCGCGGAGCAGTTGCTCGCCTTGGCGCGATGGCTGCTGACGAACTTCACCGGGCGATGCTGGCTGGCCGTCGAATTGCTGCGGGTGCTCGATGACGAGATGTGGCTGCACCGGCTGCGCGAGGTGAACGAGCTGTCGGCCATTCCGCTGGTGGCTTCGGGCGATGTTCACATGCATGTGCGCTCCCGTCGGGCCTTGCACGATGTCTTGACGGCCACCCGCATCGGGAAGCCGCTGACCGAGTGCGGCAGCGAACTGCAGCTCAATTCCGAGCGGCACCTGCGCACGCGCCTTCGTCTGGCCCAGACGTTCCCGGAGGAACTGCTGCAGGAGACATTGCACGTCGCCGAGTTCTGCAACTTCTCGCTCGACGAGCTGGCCTACCAGTTCCCGGACGAGGTGGTTCCTGCGGGCGAGACGCCCTCCTCCTACCTTCGCCGCCTGACGTACGAGGGTGCCGGCCGGCGCTGGCCCAACGGCATGCCCGCCAAGGTGCAGGACCAGATCGAGCACGAGCTCCAGCTCATCGCCGAACTCCGCTACGAGCACTACTTCCTGACGGTGGCCGACATCGTCATGTTCGCTCGGTCCCAACACATCCTGTGCCAGGGTCGCGGCAGCGCGGCGAACTCGGTGGTCTGCTACTGCGTCGGTGTGACCGAAGTGGACCCCGCGCGCATGAGCGTGCTGTTCGAGCGCTTCATCAGCAAGGAGCGCAACGAGCCCCCGGACATCGACATTGACTTCGAGCATGAGCGCCGCGAAGAGGTCATCCAGTACCTCTATGGCAAGTACGGGCGCGAGCGGGCCGCGCTCACGGCGACCGTCATCACCTATCGGCCGAAGAGTGCCATTCGGGATGTGGGCAAGGCACTCGGCTTCTCCCTCGAGATGATGGACGCGCTGGCCAAGGGGCATCACTGGTGGGATGGCAATGAGATTGCGCGGGAACGACTGACCGAAGTGGGGTTGTCGCCGGATGATTTGCAGGTGCGCCAGCTCATGCGGCTGACCCATGAACTGATGGGTTTTCCGCGTCACCTGTCGCAGCACACGGGAGGCTTCGTGCTGACCCGCGGGCCGCTGTCGCGCATGGTCCCGATCGAGAACGCCTCGATGGAGGACCGCACGGTGATCGAGTGGGACAAGGACGACCTCGACGCGATGGGGCTGCTCAAGGTCGATGTGCTGGCACTCGGCATGCTGACCGCGATCCGCAAGTCGCTCGCGTTCATCGGTGACCGCAGGGGGCATGTCTTCGAGATGCAGGACATCCCGGCGGAAGACCCCGCGACCTACGAGATGGTTTGCAAGGCCGACACGGTGGGCGTCTTCCAGATCGAGAGCCGGGCGCAGATGAGCATGTTGCCGCGATTGAAGCCCCGCTGCTTCTATGACCTGGTCATCGAAGTCGCGATCGTCCGGCCCGGCCCGATCCAGGGCGGCATGGTTCACCCCTACCTGAACCGCAGGCAGGGCAAGGAGCAGGTCACCTATCCCAGCGAAGCCTTGAAGCAGGCCCTCGGGCGCACGCTCGGGGTGCCGGTTTTCCAGGAGCAGGTGATGCAGATCAGCATGCTGGCGGCGGGCTTCACGCCGGGGGAAGCCGATGAGCTGCGGCGGTCGATGGCGGCCTGGAAGCGCAAGGGAGGCCTCGGTAAGTACTACGCCAGGATCGTCGACGGCATGGTCGAACGCGGCTACGACATCGAGTTCGCGAAGGCCATCTTCGAGCAGATCAAGGGCTTCTCGGAGTACGGCTTCCCGGAGAGCCATGCGGCCTCGTTCGCATTGCTGGTGTACGCCAGCTGCTGGATCAAGCGGCACCACCCGGCGGAGTTCCTGGCCGCCATGCTGAACTCACAGCCGCTGGGCTTCTACTCGGCATCGCAGTTGGTGCAGGATGCACGGCGCCATGACGTTGAGGTCCGGCCTGTCGATGTGATGGACAGCGACTGGGACTGCACGCTGGAGGGACCCCCCGACGCGCCAACTGTGCGACTGGGCCTGCGCCAGATCTCCGGGCTCAAGAAGGAGTCTGCACTGCGCATCGTCAAGGTGCGATTGGAAGCGCCTTTCGATAGCGCAGAAGACCTGGCCCGGCGGGCCGAGTTGGAGCAGCACGAGATGCGCCTGTTGGCGGGGGCCGATGCCCTCGCAAGCCTTGCGGGGCATCGTCGACAGCAGGTCTGGGAGGCGTCGGCGCTGAAGGTGCCACCCAAGCTCCTGCGCGATGCACCGGTCAACGAAGCGTTCCTGGAGCTGACGCCGGCGCCAGAGGGCGAGGAAATCATCTTCGACTACGCAGCGACCGGTTTGACGCTGCGGCGGCATCCGCTGGCGCTGCTGAGGCCGATGTTGTCGAAGCGCCGGCTGATGAGTGCCGCGGATCTTCATGACCTACCCAATGGGCGCCTTGTTCGGTACTGCGGGCTCGTCACGCTGCGCCAGCAGCCGGAGACGGCGAAGGGGGTTATCTTTGTCTCGCTGGAGGATGAGACGGGGGTCGTGCAGGTCATCTGCTGGAAGAGCGTGCGGGAGCGGCAGCGCAAGGAGCTCCTGCGGTCGAGGCTGTTGGCGGTGTACGGGACTTGGCAGCGCGAGGGGGAGGTGCGCAACTTGATTGCGGCGCGGTTCGAGGATCTGTCGCCGCTGCTGGGGCGGCTGGCGGGGGCGACGAGCAGCAGGGATTTTCATTGACGAAGCCGCAGCAATCGACCGTCTACCGCTGGCCCCTGCTCAGGCACCCGCCGTCCAAGACAGCTCGTCGACGGATGAAGTCGACCGTACCCGTCCGCTTTGCAGCGTAAGGAGCCGGTGGCCGTCGCCGTACGAACTCGCTGTCTCTGCCAAGTTGCGGTCACTGACGCGCTGCCTACCCCGCATTGCTGGTAACCGGTTTCAAGCTACTGCCGACGTTCCCGGCGCGCCTGAACATGGCCGCCGCCTGAATGACTGCTGACTGACGGAGCCAGCTGGGACTTCCGACCCAGAAGGTGTCACCTGAAAGCGACGAGTGATATGAGTAAACATTTTCTATTGAGATATGAGTCAAGCCTCCGCTGCGCGTCGCAAGGAGATGCGCAAGACCTCGATGCGCCGACCCAGGTCGGAGGCCGGCTCGGCGCCGAGCTCGGTACTGATGATCTCGGCTTCGCCGAGTGCACTCATTGCGCTTGTCTGGTTGCCTGCTCCGAGACCGGCGCCGCCCTTCGCGCACAATAGCTTTGCCACGGAAAGGCGGTCGCCGATCTCTCTCAACACATCGATTGCGGCCCCAAGCGTCTGCAGGCCGGGTTCGATCCGGCCTTGTGCGACCAGCAGTTCGCCCAAGGCTCCCAGCGCGCCACCCTCGAACCGGCGATTGCCAACTTCTCGATGAATGCGCAGCGCCTCGTCGAGATGTGCCTTGGACGCCTCGAATTCCCCGAGCGTCATGTGCAGTTCGCCGATCAGACTCAGCACGACCCCCTCGCCTCGGCGGTTTCCTGCCTCTCGATGGATCTGCAACGCCGAGCGGTAGTGTCCGGCGGCCTCGTGATATGCGCCTTGCTCGCTGAGGAGCATGCCCAGGTTGCCGAGCGTGACGGCCTCCTGCAGCAGGTTGCCGGCCTCGCGGTGAATCAGCAGCGCGGCGTCGTAGGCCGCCTTCGCCTCGGCGACGTGGCCAAGTTCGTGCTGCAGCGTGCCGAGGTTGCCCAGTGCGATGCCCTCGGCAGTGCGGTTGCCCACTTCACGATGCAGCGCCAGCGCCGCCTGATAACTGGCGCGTGCCTCGACAATCCGTCCCTGCTCCATCTCGAGGTTCGCGATGTTGGCGTGCAGCGCGCCCAGTTGGGGGCGGTCGCTCAGCACCTCATGCAGCGCGAGTGCCGCATCGAAATGCCGTTGCGCTTCATCCATGTGGCCGTCGCGATGATGTGCCACGGCAAGGTGGCGCAAAGCCGCCGCCTCTGCGCGACGGTCCTGCGATTGCCGTGCCAAGGACAAGGACTCCGCCAGCATCGCTTTGGACGGCGCGATCTTGCCTTCATCTCGCAGTGCATTCGCGAGCGCGATCTGAACCAGCGCGCGCTGATGCGGTTCGATCGCATCGAGTTGGTTTACCCGCAGGCCGAGCGTTACAGCCAGGCTGAACGGGCCCTGCACTTCGAACACGGTCCACGCCGCGAGAAAGCACGCCGCGGCAGCTTCGGCATCGTTGCGCTCGATGGCGCGCCTGCACGCGGTGACCAGATTCTCGAGTTCGAGCGCCAGCGCCCGGCGTTTGACGATGCCTCCGTGCCTGAGCAGTGTGTCGAGTGCCGGGTCGCTGCCGAATCCGGCGAAGTAGCGTGCGTGTCGGTGTTCGGCCTCGCCGGCAGCACGCTCGCCGAGCGCCTGCAGCTTCTGCTTCGCGTATTCGTGGATGCTCAGGTACATGCCGAAGTACGGCTGTGCAATGTCCTGCCGTTCCACGGCCTTCGGCAGCCAGGCACGCAACAGGCTCTTGTCCACCAGCGACTGGATCGCGTCCAGCACCGGCGGCGCATCGGGCCAGTCGCTCAGCGCGATCACGGCATCGGCGGCCTCGAGCGTGAAGCCACCATCGAACGCCGAGCACTGCGCCAGCGCTGCCCGTTCCCACGGCGTGAGCAGATCCCAGCTCCAGTCGATCGCCGCCTTCAGAGTCGCCTGCCGAGCGACGTCGCCGCGGGCACCGGCGAGAAGCGCAAAGCGGTCCTTCATGCGCAAGACGATCTGCGCCGGCGACAGCACGCGCACACGCGCCGCAGCCAACTCGATCGCCAGTGGCAATCCGTCGAGGAGCCGGACAATCTCTGCCACCGCGTCGCGGTTGCCTGCATCGACCGCGAAGTCGTGCTGCTGCGCCCGGGCGCGCGCAGCGAACAGCGCGATCGCGTCGTCGCCGAGGTCCAATGGCGCGAGCGCGAGGACCATCTCGCCGGCCACGCGCAGCCGCTCGCGACTGGTAACCATGAAGTGGGCCTGCGCCGCGCGGTCCAGCCAGCGGCCCAAGGTGGCTTGGGCGTGCGGCTGCACCTGCTCGAAGTTGTCCAGGATCACCAGGCACCGCCCACGGCCAGCCATCGCGTGGCCGAGTTGCGCTCCGGCGTTGCCCTTGCTCAGCGGCACGCCCAGCGCCTGCCCCACCGCGAAGTGGATCCCGTCCAGGTCCCGGGCCTCTGAGAGGTCGCAGAAGTACACGCCGCCAGGCCACTCGCCGAGCCAGGCCATCGCATAGTGACGCGCCAGCCGCGTCTTGCCGGTGCCGCCGGGACCCAGCACGGTCAGCAGCCGCGCGCCGCCCTCGATCTGTTCGGCCAGGTAACGAAGGTCGACTTGGCGTCCGACGAAGACATCGCGCTCCGGCACCAGGTTGTGAGGCACCTCGCGCACAGGCCGCCACAAATCGCCGACGTGGACCACGCGGTAAGCCTTTTCGCCGTCGGCCGGCGGGGCGGATGCAGCGGAGGGCGCGGCGACCTCGGCGACCTCGACTGGCGTCTCGAACCCTTTGAAGCGGTAGTGGCCGTGGCGATGAAGCACCTGGCCCTCGAGCGCTGCCGAATCGAGCGCAGCTGCGGCGTCGGCGCTCAGCAACGTCCGCCCGCCGGCGGCGAGGGCCATGATCCTGGCGGCCAGTGGCTTAGCAAGACCGTCCACCTCCAGCGGCTTGGCGCCCCGTGCCACTTCGTCTGGCAGGTTGCGACGAAGCGTCACCGAACCCTGGTGCACGCCGATTCGGGCAGCCAACCCGAATTCTCCGACCATGCGTTGGTACCCGACCGCGAAGCGCACGGCGTCGTTGACGTGGTTGAAGAGGAGGAAAAATCCGTCGCTACGGTCGATCTCAAGCCCGTCGACCTGCGCGAGCAGTTGCCGTGCGCGCCGGTCATGCTCGGTCCACAGTGCCGCAGCGCGTGCCTCGCCCACGCGCTCGAGCAGCGCGGTACTGTCGATCAGATCGGCAAACAGCAGGGTGTGCCCGGCCACAGGCGCCCTTCTCGAGGCGACGCACGATCCAAGGATCGTAGCAGTGCGCCCAACGCAGTGACGCGGCGCGCCGCAAGCCCCTTCTTGGTGATGGTCGGAACCGCACGTTCGAGGCCGAACCCGACACTAGCGAGGCTCGGCAGCAGCTGAAGACGACGCGCCTGCTGACGTTGGTCGGCATTGGCGGGATCGGCAAGACCATGTTGGCGGTGAAGTTGGCCGAGTCGGTCGCAACCGAGTACCGACAAGGCGCGCGATGGGTGGACTTGGCGCCGCTGTCGAAGGCGGAACAGGTGGAATCGGCCTTGGCCGAAGCAGTGGGCTGCCAGCACTGGCGAACCGTTCGCGCGCATTGCCGCCTACTGCCGCGACTTCCAGTTGCTGCTGGTGCTGGACAACTGCGAACACTTGCTGGATACCGTGGTCGCCGCCGCCTGCCAGCAAGCTGACGGTGGTGACCGTCGCTTAATGGCCTGTCACAGTCGACCGCGACCGGCCGCTGTCAGGTCGCCCAATCTGAATGTCAGCTGTCCGGCGTTGAGTTTTCCGGCGTGGCCGTCGCTTGTCGACCCTGAATTGCCAGTCGAGCCGTCGAAGGGTTTACGCTAGAGCCGCGATTCCACCCCAGTCATCGTGACCAACCGTCGCATGCAAGCGGTCTCGTCCACGCTGAGGCCACGCTCAAGACTTCACTCATAGCGCCGTCCGTGTGTCAGCAGCTGGGTAGTGCCGATGACGGCATTCAGCCCGTCGAAGTCGAGCATCTGTCCCTTCCAAGGCGTGGTGTTGCCATTCTGGCGCAGGCTGGCGTAGTAGCCGGCCAGCATGTGCGCGACCGCCCGTGTCGTGCCGCCCGGGAAGATGACGATACGAAAGCCTCGCTTCCCCAGTTCGTCGGCGCTTTCCACCGGCGTCTTGCCACCTTCGACCATGTTGGCCAGCATTGGCACACGGTGGCTGAAGCGGCTGCAGGCTTTAGCCATCTGTTCGGACGTGCGCAGCGCCTCGACGAACAGCGCATCGACGCCGCACTCCAGGTAGGCCTCGGCACGGTCGAGCGCGGCTTCCAGACCCTCGACGGCCAGCGCATCAGTGCGCGCCAGGATCAGCGTGCCGGCATCGGCACGTGCATCGAGCGCTGCACGCAGCTTGCCCTGCATCTCTGCAACCGGCACCACCGTCTTGCCGTCGAGGTGGCCGCAGCGCTTGGGAAAGGTCTGGTCCTCGAGCTGCACCATCGCGGCACCGGCGCGCTCGAAGCCGCGCACCGTACGCTGCACGTTCAGCGCGTTGCCGAAACCGGTGTCGGCATCGACGATCACCGGCACGCGCACGCGCTCGGTGATGCGCGCCAGCACATCTTCGACCTCGCTGAAGGTGGTCAGACCGATGTCGGAGCGGCCGAGCCGGGTGTAGGCAATGGAAGCGCCCGACAAGTACAGCGCGTCGAAACCGGCCTGCTCCGCAATCAGCGCCGTCAAGGCGTCGTACACGCCGGGGGCGAGAAGGACGCGCGGTTCGGCCAGCCGCTGGGCCAGCGTCCGGAGATGGTTCATCGTGGCTCTCCTCTCAGTATCCGCGCCGCGGTTTGCGCGGCAATGAAACCGCCCGCCACCGCGCTCAGCAGTCCGTTGCCCGACAGGTAGCCCCACACCGCATTGCCGGAGACGCCGCGTGCGGCGCCGCCTGCCGCCAGCAAGTTGGGCAAAGGCGAGCCGTCGTCGCGGCGCACACGGCACTGCGCGTCGATGTCCAGCCCGCCCTGCGTGTGGAACAGCGCGCCGGTGACCTTGATCGCGCCGTACGGGGGCTGCAGGCGAGCGCCGTCCAGCGTGGCTGCAAGAGTGGCCGCGTCGCATCCGATCAACGCACACAGTGCGGCGGTGTCGGCGGCCCGCCGCACGGCGCCCGCTTCCTCGGCCGCCGCGAAGTCCGGGAATGTGCGGCCCAAGGCCAGGAGCCGCTCGTCGAACACGTTCCAGGCGATGCCGCCGGGCTGTGCCAGCACCTCCACCGAGGCCTCGGAATAGCCGGCCGTCTCGTCGTGGAAGCGCCGGCCTTCGGCATTCACCTGAATGCCGCCTTCCACCATCAGCGCCCAGGTGATCAGCGCGCCCTGGGGCACGGCCCAGGAACCATGGCCCTGATAGCCGCCCAGATCGGCTAGGCCGGCGTCGAGTTGCCGGCCCCAGGCTATGGCGCTGCCATCGTTGCCGGCATGGCCGGCGAACACCGCGTCGCGCATCTCAGGCAGCAGCTCGCGCACCATTGCCGCATTGCCCCCGAAGCCGTTGCAGGCCAGCAGCAGCACGCGGCAGGCCAGGTATTCCATGCGGCCGTCGGGCCGCTGGAAGCCGACGCCGAGCATGCGGTCTTCAGCATCGCACCACAACTCGCGCACCAGCGCATGAGCGATCTGCGGTGCGCCGGCACGCTGCGCGGCGGCCTGCAGCGCAGCTACCAGCGCGGTGCCGGTGCGCTGTGGCAAGGTGTGCATCCGCAGCGCGCTGTGTCCCGGGTAGAGAAAGCCGTCGAGCAGCTCGAACTGTAGGCCGTGGCGCTGCTGCAATGCGTCCAGCGCCGGCGCGCTGGCATTGGTGAAGGCTGTGACCAGGTGCGGTGCGGCCGAGCCATGGGCCTTTGCCTGGATGTCCTGCGCAAAGCGCATAGCACTGTCGTCGAGCACGCCGGCCGCGCGTTGCACGGACGTGCCCGCGGCGGGGATGAAGCCGGAGGACAGCGCGGTCGAACCCAGCGGCTGCGCGTCACGTTCCAGCAGCACGCAATCGATGCCGGCATCGCGCAGCATCGATGCGGCAGTCAGCCCGCAGGCGCCGGCACCGACGATGGCCACCGGCAACTCGGGCGTGCCGGGCGGCATGGCCTCCGCGCGAACGACGCTGGGGTTCACGCCGACGCGGCGCCGGGCTGCCTCAAGCAGCGTCGACCCCCTCGGGGAGCCGGTACGGAACGCACCGTGGGGACTCTCATGTCGGCCGGTGCAGGTACTCGCCGCGCGGCTTGCCGACGACCTGCCCGTCCTCGAAGACCTTCATGCCGCGCAGGAAGGTGGCGTCGACGCGCGCCGACATCTCCAGCCCCTCGAAGGGCGTGTAGCCCTGCGACGATGGCGAGTCCTTCGCGGCGATGATCCAACCGCGCGCCGGGTCGACCAGTGCGATGTCGGCGTCGAAGCCTTCGGCCAGGTCGCCCTTGCAGTTCAGGCCGAAGCGCTGCGCCGGATTCCATGCGGTCACTCGGGCCATGTTGTTGTAACTCATGCCGCGCCTGGTGCCTTCGCTGACCAGCGCCGGCAGCAGGTATTCGGTGCCGCCGAAGCCGCTCTTGGCCATCCAGATGTTGCCGAAGTAGCGCTTCGGAATCTTGGTCTCGTGCCGGCAACAGGCGTGGTCGGAACACACCCAGTCCAGCTCGCCCGCCAGCAATGCCTGCCACAGGTACTCCACATCTTCGCGCGGGCGAATCGGCGGGTTTACCTTGGCCAGCTCGGCGGCTCGGCTGTTGATGTCGAGCATCAGATGGCCGATGGTCACCTCGCGCCGGAAGTCGATGTGCGGAAAGGTCTCGGCCATCATCAATGCCGCCTGCACCGCCTTCTTCGAGCTCAGGTGCAGCAGGTTGATGTTGGGCAGCGCGGTCTCGTTGGCCAGGTAGGCGGCGATGAACACCGCCAGCCCTTCGGAATGCTGCGGCCGTGACGCGCTGTAGGCCGCCAGCCCACTGAGCGACTTGTCCTTCTCCACCCGCTTGGTGTAGGCCGTCATGATCTCGGCCGTCTCGCAGTGCAGCGACAGCGAGATCTGCGCCGCCTTGGCTGGCATCAGCTCGCGCGCCTTCTGCACGCCGCGCATGATGAACTCGAAGTGCGCATAGTCGTAGCGCTCGTCCTTGCCGATCATCAGGAACTCGCGCTGCGCATCCGACGCGCCGTGCAGCCCGTGCGAGCCGTAGAACATGAAGATCTTGAAGCTGGCCACGCCGTGGCGGCTGATCAGCTCGGGAATCTCGTCGATGTGCGTGGCGTCCATCGGCGCCAGGTGGAAGCCGTAGTCCACGTGGAAGCGGCCCTTGCTGAGCTTGAGCACCTCGGGGAAGAACTTGCGGTACGGTCCGCCCTTGTTCAGGTAGTACTGGCCGGTGCGAAAGTAGTTCAGGCTGGAGGTCACGCCGCCCATCGCCGCAGCCTTGCTCTCGCTGACCGCATCTTCGGCCAGCGGCGCATAGATGCCGCTGTGCATGTGCGCATCGACCACGCCGGGGAAGGCCAGGCGGCCGCGGCCGTCGTAGGTCTCCTTCGCGCGCGCCACGTCGATGGCCGGCGCCACCTTGGCCACCTTGCCGCCGGCGATGGCGATGTCGGCCTCGTGCACCGCGTTGCCGTGCGGGCGCACCACGCGCACGTTCTTGATCAACAGGTCGAATTCTGATGAGTTCATGGGCTCTCCTTGGAGGGTGCAAAGCGTCGTTTCAGTTGCGGCAGCAGGCCGCCCGCGTCGACCATATCGAGCAGGAAGCCCGGGATGGGTTCGCAAGCGAGCACGCTGCCATCGGCGCGCAGCACGCGCGCGCCGCGGGCATCGACTGCGATGCGCTCGCCGTCGACGATGCGCGCTGCGTCCGGGCAGGTCAGCAGCAGCAGGCCGACGTTGAAGGCATTGCGGAAGTACAGGCCGGCGAAGGACGGCGCAATCACCGCCTGCACACCCAGGTGCACCAGCACGCTGGCCGCCTGCTCGCGCGACGAGCCTATGCCGAAGTCGGCCTCGGCGACGATCACGTCGCCGCGCCGCACCTCGCGCGCGAACTCCGGCCGCAACGCTTCCAGGCAATGCCGTGCCGTGACCTCGAGGCCGTGCTTCATCGTTGCGCCCGGTGCCAGCTGGTCGGTGTCGACCTCTGCCGGTAAGCGCCAAGCGCGGCCTACCGCATTCATGCCAGCACCTCGCGCGGGTCGCTGATCACGCCGCGCAGCGCCGACGCAGCCACCGTCCAGGGTGAGCCCAGGTACACCTGGGCCGTCGCCGCACCCATGCGGCCCTTGAAGTTGCGCGCCGTCGACGAGATCACGGTGCTGCCCTCGGGGATGCGGCTACCGTAGCCGGCACAGGCACCGCAGGCGCTGGGCAAGATCACGGCGCCCGCGTCGACGAGCTGACGCATAACGCCTTCGCGTTCCGCCTCGGCCGCGTCGCGCAGGCTCGCCGGCGCGACGAGCAATTGCACCCGCAGCGCGACGCGCCTGCCCGCCAGCACGCGCGCCGCGGCACGCAGGTCGTCGAGCTTGGCACCGGTGCAGGCACCGATGTAGGCGATGTCGATCGCTGTCGCGTCGAGCTCGTCGACGCCGCGCACGTTGGCCGGGCTGTGCGGCAGCGCGACCTGGGGCGCCAGCGTCGATGCATCGAACACGTGCCGCGCTCCCGGCGCGCCGTCGTCGCCGTGCCACGACGCGACGTCGACCGCGGGCGCGCCATGCTCGGCGAGCCATGCTTGCGTGGTCGCGTCGGGCGCGACGAGGCCGGCCTGCGCGCCGAGTTCGGCGCTCATGTTGGCCAAGGTCATGCGCTCTTGCATCGACAGCGCGGTGATGGCGTCGCCGCAGAACTCCACCGCCTGGTACTGTCCACCGTTCATGCCGTGGAGGCCGAGCATGGCGAGCATCATGTCCTTGGCGCTCACGCCGTCGGCGAGGCGGCCGTCCCATTGCATGTAGATCGTCTCGGGCACCCTGAGCCAGATCTCGCCCGTGGTCACGACGCCGAGCATCTCGGTCGCGCCGATGCCGAACATGTAGGCGCCGAACGCGCCGCCGGTCGGCGAGTGCGAGTCGCCGCCGACGCAGAACATGCCCGGCCGCAGATGACCGTGCTGGGGCACGACGACGTGGCAGATGCCCTGGCTGTCGTAGACATGCGGCAGCCGCTGCTCGGCGGCCCAGTCGCGCGCGATGCGCACGATGCGCCGCGACTCGTCGTCGGCCTCGGGGACGTAGTGGTCGATCACGAGCACGACCCTGTCCTTGTCCCAGATCCGGGCGCCGAGCTCGGCGAGCATCGGTTGCAGTCGGCGCGGACCGCTGGAGTCGTGGAACATCGCCAGGTCGACGCGGCAAGTCACGATCTCGCCGGGCTCGACGCGAGAGCGTCCGGCCGCGCGGGCGACGAGCTTCTGGGCGAGGGTGGCATGCAGGTTCACGGCGTTTCGGGCATGGCGATCGGGGGCAGGGCTCACAGGCCCAGGTAGGCGCGCCGCAGGTCGTCGCTCGCCAGCAGCTCGGCGGGCCGGCCGCTGAAGCGGATGCTGCCGTTCTCGAGCACGTAGGCGCGGTGTGCGATCGCAAGCGACTGGGCCACGTTCTGCTCGACGAGCAGCACCGCCAGGCCGTCGCCGTTCAGGCGCGCGATCAGCGCGAACAGCTCCTCGACGAGCAATGGCGACAGGCCGAGCGAGGGCTCGTCGAGGATCAGCAGGCGCGGCTCAGCCATCAGGCCGCGACCGATCGCCAGCATCTGCTGCTCGCCGCCGCTGAGCGTGCCGCCGAGTTGGGTCTGGCGATCCAGGAGGCGCGGAAAGATCGCAAAGACGCGTTCAATGTTCGCCGCACGGCGCTCCCGGCCACGCGTGAAAGAGCCGAGTTCGAGGTTCTCGCGCACCGTCAGGTTGGGAAACACGCGCCGCCCCTCCGGCACCTGGATCAGACCGGCACGGACCACGTCGCGGTAGTGCGCGCGTGTGAGCTCCGCGCCGTCGAACAGCACCCGCCCCGACCAAGCCGGGTAGAGACCGCAGAGGGTGTTGTTCAGCGTCGACTTGCCGGCCCCGTTGCTGCCGAGCAGCACCACGATCTCGCCGGCGTCGACGTGCAGATCGACGCCGCGCAGCACCTCGACGCGGCCGTAGCCGCCGTGCAGTCTGTCGACGGCCAGCAGATGTGCCGGGGGGGCGTCGACGGAGTTCATTGCAGCGCCGTCTTGTGCAGCCGCTCGGCCGTGCCCGCGCCCAGGTAGGCCTCGATCACCTTTTCGTCGCGCGTCACCTCGGCGGGCGATCCTTCGGCGATCAGCTCGCCCTGAGCCAGCACCCAGACGTGCGCAGCCAGGTTCATCACCGCCTGCATCACATGCTCGATCATTAGCACGGTGACGCCGCCGTCGGCGATGCCGCGCACGATCGGGATCATCTCGGCGATCTCCTGCGGGTTCAGGCCGGCGAGCACCTCGTCGAGCAGCAGCAGGCGCGCCCGCGTTGCCAGCGCGCGCGCCAGCTCCAGACGCTTGCGGCCGGCCACCGTCAGGTTGGCGGCGGGCTTGTCGAGTTGCGCCGCCAGCCCGACGCGCTCGGCCACGCGCTCGGCTTCGACGAGCGCGGCGGCGCGGCCGGCGATGTGCAGGTGCGCGCCGACGGCAATGTTCTCGCGCACCGTCTGCTGGGCAAAGGGCTGCACGATCTGGAAGGTGCGCGTCATGCCGGCGCGAGCGTTCAAGTGCGGCGCCTGGCCGGTGATGTCGTGGCCGTCGAAGATCACGCTGCCGTGATCCGGCCGCAGAAAGCCCGAGATCAGCGCGAACAGCGTCGTCTTGCCGGCGCCGTTGGGCCCGATCAGCGCCGTCAGCGAGCCGCGCGGCACGGCGAGGCTCACGTCGTGCACCGCGCGCAGGCCGCCGAAGGCGATCGACAGCGCGCGCGCCACGAGCAGCGGCTCAGCCACGCCCGCCCCCAGTGCGCCGCCACAGTTCGCGCACGGAGTGGCCGAGGCCGGCGATGCCGCGCGGCATGAACATCACGATCAGCACCAGTACCGCGCCATAGATCACCATGTTGATGCCGGGCAGCGCGCCGAACAGGTTGCGCGTCAGGTCGGAAAGCAGGTGCATCGACAGCGCGCCGAGCACCGGCCCCCACAGCGTGCCCATCCCGCCGACGATGGCGCCGAGCAAGGCCTCGACCGAAGTCGTCGGGCCGAAGGCGATCGCCGGGTCGATGTACTGGAAGGCTTGCACGTAGAACGCGCCGCCCGCGCCCATGAAGGCGGCCGACAACACGCAGGCGCCAAGCTTGACGCGCAGCGGGTCGATACCGAGGGCGCGCGCCGCATCCTCGTTGTCGCGCACCGCCTGCAGCCGGGCGCCGAAGCGCGAGTGGCGCAGCCAGACGGTGACCACGAGCGCGAGCGCAACCAGGCCGAGCGCCAGCAGCACATAACCGCGCGGCGATGCGAACTGCATGTTCGCTGTCGAGCCCTTCAGCGGCAGCATCAGGCCGACCCCGCCGCCGGTGAAGGTCGCCGACAGCGCGAGGATGCGAAAGACCTCGGCGAAGGCGAGCGTGACGAGCGCGAAGTACGAGCCCTTGAGCCCGTAGCGAAAGGCCAGCGCGCCGATTGCCAGGCCGACCGCGGCGGCAGCGCCCATGGCGAGCGGCAGCGCGAGCCATGGATTCAGTCCTCCGGCCAGCTGGGCGAGTGCCTGCACATAGGCGCCGCTGCCGAAGAACAGCGCATGGCCGAACGAGAACTGGCCGCCGAAACCGCCAAGCAGGTTCCAGGCCTGCGCAAGCAGCGTCGCATAGAGCGCCATCATGATGAAGTTCAAGGCGACGCCAGAGTCGAGCGCAAACGCCGCGATGGCGACCGCGATCACAAAGGCGGCGATGGCACCCAAGTCGTTCACCGGCGTCATTACCCGCGGTCCCCGAACAAGCCCTGCGGACGCAGCAGCAGCACCGCGATGAAGATGATGTAGATGCCCACCTGGCCGAGCGAATCGCCGAGCAGCAGGCCGCCGATCGACTCGACGACGCCGATCAGCAGGCCGCCGAGCAGCGCGCCGCTGAAGCTGCCCATGCCGCCGAGGACGACGATGGTGAAGGCGACGAGCACGAAGCCCGAACCGACCTGCGGATTCACGTAATAGGCCGGCAGCAGGAAGCACGCCGCGGCGCCGAGGCAGGCCAGGCCGATGCCGTAGCTCATCGCATAGACATGCTCGACGTCGATGCCCATCAGCCGCGCGCCCTGCTTCTCCTTGGCGACGGCTCGGATGGCGCGGCCGAGGTCTGTGCGCTTGACGATCCATAGCAGCAGTCCGGCCACCGCCAGCGCGCCGGCAAAGGCAATCAGCTTGGGCGCGGCGATCATCGCCGGGCCGATGCGCACCGTCGTGAAGGTGTAGGCGGTATCGATGCTGCGCGTGTCGCCGCCGAAGGCGAGCAGCGCCAGGTTCTCCATCACTATCGCCAGGCCCAGCGTGACGAGCAGGATGTTCTCGTCCTTGCCGTGACTGGCGCGGTTGATGATGCCGCGCTGCAGCGCGTAGCCGAAGGCGAACATGCCCGCCACCATCACCGGCAGCGACAGATAAGGATCCCAGCCGAGCCGGGTGCGCAACAGGTAGACGCCGTACAGCGCGAGCATCAGCGCCGCGCCATGGGCGAAGTTGATGATGTGCAGCACGCCGTAGATCAACGTCAGGCCGAGCGCGACCAGCGCGTACACCGCGCCGGTCGTCAGCCCGTTGAGCAGTGACGGGAAGAGGATGTCGAAGTCGAGCATCGGCTAGGGCCCGTTCACCCTGCGGACGGCAGTGCGAACGGGCCGCCTGGGGCGCAGAGCAAGGCGCAGTCCGACGCCCGCACCGGCGTGCGGGCAAAGGCTGCAACGCATCTGCCATCCGTAGGGTGAACGGGCCCAAGACCGGGTCGTGCCGCGGCGCGGCTTCATCAGGCCTTCATCGGGAACACCGGATCGGCCTGGCGGTACTCGCGCGGAATGATGACCTTGATGTCGCCCCCCAGCACCTGCGTCATCAGCGGCTGCGCACCGGTGTTCTGGCCGTTGACCATCTTCGTCGGCCCGTAGGGCATGAAGTGGTTGTCGAAGGTGCTGCTCGCGAGTGCCGCGGTGATCGCTGCACGGTCGGCCGACTTGGCGCGGCCGATAGCGTCGGCGAGGAACATCATCGCCGTGTAGGTGTTGAAGATCTCGTAGGTGTAGAACTGGCCCTTGGCCTCGACCCGCTTGCGCAAGGCCAGCGCGCGCGCGTCCTTGGGGTTGTACCAGTGGTTGCAGTCGATGATGCCGTCGGCCGAGTCGGGGAACTCCTTGACGAACTTGAAGCTCGACGCGGCGCCGCCGAGCACCGAGTAGATGGCCTTGGGCGTGACCTTCTGCTGCTGCATCGTGCGCACGAGTAGCGCGTATTCGTTGTAGTAGTTGGCCGGGATCACGATGTCGGGGTTGATCGCCTTCATGCGCAGCACGATGTTGTTGAAGTCGCGCGTCGGGTTGGCGTGCTTGATGACCTCCTTGATCTCGAAGCCGTAGCCCGGCAACTCACGCGCCAGCAGGTTGCCGGTGCCGGTGCCGAACAGCGACTCCTCGTGGACGATCATCACCGTCTTGGCCGGGCTGCCGGCAGCCTTGTTGAGCACGTGCAGGTTGATCACTGCGACCTGTGCGCAGACGCCATAGCCCGGGCCGAAGCGGAAGGTGTTCTTCAGGCCGCGCTGCACGATCTGGTCGGCGACGCCGATGTCGACGACGTGCGGCAGGTCGTACTTGGCGGCGGCCTGCGTCGTCGCCAGGCAGATCGCCGACGCGTAGGCGCCGAGGATCGCCGCCACGCTGGCCTCGTTCATCTTCTCGACCTCGGCCGCGCCGACTTGCGGCTGCGACTGCGCGTCGCCGAGGACGGGCTCGATGCGCGCGCCGCCCATGCTCTTGATGCCTCCGGCCTTGTTGATGTCCTCGATCGCGAGCAACGCGCCCTCGCGGCATTGCTGCCCCGAAAAGGCGAGCGCACCGGTGACCGGGTGCAGCACGCCGACCTTGACCGGCGCTGGCTGCGCGCCGCCTATGAGCGGAAAGGCGAGAGTGGAGGCAGCCGCGGCCGACTGCTGGATGAATGTTCGACGGTTCTTCATGGAAATCTCCTTCAGTGGAATTGCGCGGCAAGGTCTTCGCTGACCCACAGCTTGGCATCGATGCCGCCGACGCGCGACAGCTGCATCTGATACTGGTAACGGTCGGGCCGGTACAGGCCCTGCAGCCATTGCACCGGCCTGTCGTTGACGTCGAACACTAGCCGCTGCACGGCAAGCAGCGCCGAGCCCACGTCGACCTGCAGCAGCCGCGCCACCTCAGCGTCGGCCAACCGGGCCGAGATGCTCTGCCGCGCACGGCCGATCGTCACGCCCGATCCTTCGATCAGCATAAGGATGGGCTTTCGCGCTAGCTCGCGCCGGCCGAAGGCCTTGGCTATCGACTGCGGAACGTGCGTGGTGATATGCGACAGCGGGCCAAAGCGCGTGGAACGCACGCGCAATGCCTTCTGCACCAGTGTTCCGGGTGGCATGTCGAGTTGCCGCGCCACCGCTTCCGAGGCCGGCAGCACCTCACAGCGAAGCACCTTCACCGAAGTGCGCAGGCCTATATCGACGATGTTCTCGAGCAGACCAGTAAGCTGTGCGCCATGGCGCTGCGACTCGGCGCCGCCGCCAACGGTGGACGCCACCGCCACCGTGCCGCGACCAGGTGAGCGTTCAATCAGGCCGTCGGCCACCATCCGCTCCAACGCCCTGCGCACGGTGACACGGGCAACGCCGAATTCCTTCATCAGGTGCACTTCAGTGGGCACCCCGCGCGAGAAGCGCCCGTCGGCCAACTGCTCGCGAAGCACCAAGTAGACCTGGTGGTATTTGGGCAGCGGCAGCGCGTCGATCATCGCGGTGCAGTGTGCATCGCTTCAATTGTCCTGGCAATAGGACAAATTGTCCGCGGGGACTCGCGGTCAGCGTTGCCGCGATCCCGGATTGCCGAGCGCCACGTCGCATCACCTTAAGGCTCCAACCCTCAGGTGCCGCGTTTTCGGCGCCTACTTTCTGGTGATTCTGCGCGGTCGCCTAAAGCGCAAGCGTCAGGAAGCGGGTTGCCCGGAAGCTGCCTGTCGCCACCGTCAGCTGATGGCCTATTGTGTTGAAACCTCAGCCCGGCCGCGAGCTTGATGAAGACCCAACTGCAAGTCGTAGCGGGTGCGCATCTCTTCAATGGCCCTCAGTGCCACGCAAGGGCGCTCTGGCGAACTTTCGATTGCGGTTGGCCCCGGGGGGCATCGCAAGAAGCATCGACGCCTTGGAGGCCCGACTTGTGAGCGCGGAGGCGTCGAATCCGAGTTTTTCAACAGAATAGGCTGGAAGGAATCGACTGGATCTCGCCAACGAACGGCTGGTCCCCACCAGGTTGCCGACCTTCAGGATGATCTGCCGCGTGATTACACCGCGGTAACGTTGAACCTATCAGAGAGCGCGTCCACCTGGCGAGTCTTAAGCTTTTCCGCCCGGAGCTTCCGAAGTCCGCCGCACTCAAAGTTTGCGCAGACAAACCATGTAGCGAAGTGAGAAATGAAGGCCCTCCTGCCGCGTTCTCTCCCCGTCGCCTTGATCATCACCTGAGGCGCGCACCGAACTACCGTGGACTCGATGCGTTTGCGGATCGCAGGCACTCGCAGACGCGCCGCGCCATCGCTCAGCTTGGGTTGCGGCGACTTCACCCTGTCGACCTAGTTGCCAGTGTAGAACAGGCGGTCGCCCCAGGTGATCAGGATGCCGTCGATGTTGGGTGGTTGAGCCATGGCGATCTCCCTTCTTCACCGAGTCGAATGAGCTGAGGACGGGGCGCTGCGGCTGCGTGGCTGAAGGTTGGCCAAGACGCGGGCGGCCAGCCCAAGATGTCGACGCACTTCGTCGGCGAGCGTGTCCAGCATCTTGCGGTAGGGCCTGGCCGGCTCTACATTCGCTTGGCGCAGCAGTGCCGTCAGCCGGTGGATATTTCTGCTCAGGGTTGAGAGTTCGGCGTTAGACGCGATCAGTGCGGACAGGTGTTCGGTACGGCTGGCACCGTTCGTCAGTGCAGGCACGCCGGCCACCACGCCGGCGACGAAGGCGCCTGGTGACAGCCCGGCATTGCGAGCAGCCGCAAGAACAGCCAAGGCCTCTCCGCGGCTCATGCGCAGCGACAGCCTGACTCGGTCCCCGATCGGCAATGACGCGTTCTTCGCAAGGCAATCAACTCCTGACGACTCGGACTGTCCGAGTGCCTCAACCAAGGCGGCGCGAACCAACCCCGACGGCGAGACTCCGCGGGTCCGAGCCCGCTTGAACAGCGCGGCCTTCAGGCCACGCAAGTCGACGCTGATGCGATCTCGTGACGAGGGTGCCACCCGAGCCTCCCGACATGCGGAGCGTGTCAGACAACCGGCGCCACCGCGCCTATCTCTGCACTCACCACATCTTCATCTTCGTCGATGAATCGGCCCTTCGAGCTGATGATTTTTAGCGCAATTTCAGCAACCGAAGGCGCCTTGGCAAGGCCAACAATGGGTCAAACCGAATCGATCCGAATGAAACTGAACCCCTGCACCCCTCCCGGCCGATCCAATCGCAAGGCGCGCGCGTTCGCAGCCGAGATCGCCCGACTGCGCCTGGTCGGCTACGGCTGCCAGGCGATCCGCGAGGCGCTGGCGGAAGCGGGCCTGAACGTCAGCAAGAGCACGGTGCAACGCGAGCTCGCGCGCCTCTCAAGGCCCGCCCCGATTGCCGCGTGGCAGATGCCGGTGTTACCTGCCCACCCCGATCCTGAGCTGGCTTCGCCTGTGGCACCGACACCGACACCCACTCGGCAAAGCCTGGCCAGCGAGCCCCGCAGCGGCAAGGACATCGCCGAGGCCTTCGTCAAGGGCCGCATCACCAACCCCCTCCTTCGCAGCAGGAGCTGACAACATGAAGATCGCCGTCATCAACTTCTCGGGCAACGTCGGCAAGACCACGATCGCGAGGCATCTGCTGATGCCGCGCATCCCGGGGGCCGAACTCATCGCCATCGAAAGCATCAACGCCGACGAGGGTCACCAGGGGCAATCGCTGCGGGGCCGGCAGTTCGGCGAGCTGCAGGAATACATGCAGACCGTCGACAGCGTGGTCGTGGACATCGGCGCGAGCAACGTCGAAGACCTGATGGCACTGATGCGCCGGTACCAGGGCAGTCACGAGGACTTCGATTGCTTCGTGATCCCCACCGTCGCCGCCCTCAAGCAGCAGCAGGACACCATGGCGACGCTGGCGGAGCTGGCCCGCTCGGGCATTCCCGCGTCGCGCTTGAAGGTGGTCTTCAACATGCTCGACGACGGCGTCGAGGTCGCCCAGGCCTTCGAGCTGTTGCTGGCCTTTGTCGAGCAGCACCCGGTGGCCTGCATCTCGACGCGCTGCCGCCTGGGAGCCAACGAGATCTATGGTCGGGTCAAGGCCATGGGAGCGGCCATCGATCTGGCGGTGCTGGCCCGGGACACGACGGACTACAAGTCGCTGATCGTCAAGGCGAACAATGTCGCGGAGAAGCTGGCACTGGCCCAGGCGCTCGCTACCCGGCGCCTCGCGTGCGGCGTGGTTCCCGAGCTCGACGCCTGCTTTGCCGCGCTCGAGCTGGTGCCGGTGGCGGCATGAACCCGCCGAGCACGGCGCGCGAAGCCCTCATCGTCGAGGCGCTCGGCGATGTCGCGCTGCTGCTCGACCGGGTCGAGTCGCTGAGGTCGTCGATGGACGCGGGTCGACTGGCGCTGGCCAGCGCCAACGCGGAGTTCGATGGCCGGCTCAAGGCGTTTGAAGTCGCGATGGCCGCCGTCACCCAGCACGCCAAGGTCAAGGCCGTCGAACACATCGCTCGGCGCACGGGCGAAGTGGCGAAGATCTCGATCGAGGCGCAGACGCGGGCGATGAGCGAAGCGGCGAGGCTCGCCTTCAGCGCGCAAGTCGATGCCGCGCTGGCGAGGCTCAACGCGTCGGTGCAGCGACTCATTGAACGGGTCGATCGACCCTGGGAACTTTGGCTGACCCATGCCGCCACCGCCGTCGCCTCGGCCGTCCTGACCTGGTTTGTCGTTGCCTGGCCTGTGTTCAAGTAGCGGACCGATCAGCTGCTCAGGCGCGATCCATGAGCGCGCACTCGGGGACGCATTCGAAGTCCGCGAGCGAGACGGCACAATGGCGCACATGCCAAACATTGCATCCGTCCTGAAGTCCGAGATCACGCGAATCGCACGCAAGGAGATTCGCGGCGAGCTCGAGAGTCTTAAGAAGTCCGTCGGCAGCTATCGATCGGAGATTGCTGCGCTCAAGCGTCGCGCTCAATCGCTCGAGCAAGCGTTGAAGCGGGTGCAGAAGTCCATGCCCAAGGCCGGGCCTCTACCGAACTCTCTGCCGATCGAAGGAGCGGGCAAGACACTGCGCTTCAGTGCCAAGGGACTGGCCTCCCAGCGTCAGCGACTGGGCCTGTCGGCAGATGCCGTGGGCATGCTCGTCGGCGCATCGGGCCAGTCGGTCTACAACTGGGAAGCGGGCAAGGCTCGTCCGCGTGCCATTCATCTGGCGGCGATTGCGGCACTGCGCGGACTGAGCAAGACCCAGGCCGTCGAAGTCCTGGCGGCTCGCAAGGCCGCGAAGTAGCCCCGAGCGGGAACTCACCGCGCAGGCGCGACCGGGCGCGCCGAGCCCGAACATCGAGCCACGCGCGCCCCTTTGGGTGCTGAATCTCCGTTCAGATTCAGCACCCGGCGTCTCGAATTCGATTACGCCTTCAGCCTGCGCATCTCCTCGGCCAGCACCCACAGCGCGCGGTTCAACGCCACATTGCGGTCGATGCTGGCGACCTCGCGCGTGTGCATGCGCCGGCCCTGGACGGTGCGGCCCGGCAGGCCACCGCGGGTCAGGTGCTCCTGGATGCGCTGGAAGCTCATCCACAAGGCATTGCCCTGGTCTTCGGGCCGGCGCACCTGGATCAGCTGCTCGGCCGTGATCGGTGCCGGCGGCTGGCCTTCGGTGCGCTCGCCATAGCGCAGGGTCAGTGCGGCGCGCGCAAACGCCCTCTCCTCTTCGGGCTCGAGCTCGATCGACTTCATGGCCTCGGTCGATTGCTCGACGGCCTCGAAGTCGTCGAGCACGCGGAACGCGCCTTCGATCACTTCGCCCTGGATGTTGCCCTTGTGCGGGATGCGGATGTCATGGGTCACGTCGCCGATGACCATGCCGTTGCAGCAGACGAAGCGGAACAGGCCGGCGAGCAACTGGTACGAGCTGGCGCCGTCGTGGCTGTTGATCAGGATGATCTCGTTCGCTTCGGGCTTGCGCGCGCCTGCCCGTCAATGTCACAGCGATGCCGCATGCGGATCAGGTGCTTGGTGTATTCGGTCTTGCCTTCGATGCGGCTGCGGCCCTGGGCCACCATGAAGGGCTCGAAGCCTTCGCGGTGCAGACCGCGCAGCACGTCGATGGTCGGGATGTACGTGTAGCGCTCGGAGCGGCTGACGTGCTTGCCCTGGGCGAAGATGGACGGCGCGGCCTGGCGCATCTGGTCTTCGGACAGCGGGACTTCGCTGCGCAGGACGCGGGCGCTGTTGGCGAAGCGGGTGGTGAGTGTGGGTGTGGCGTACATGGTGAACTCTCCTTGATCGGGTGTTGAACTGCGGCGGCCCGGCGGGGCCGCTCGCGGGTCTTGCTGCTCAGGCCTTGGCGGTGTGCCGCGGGGCCTTCTCGGTGCCGGGACTGTTGGCCTCGGCCGCGTTCATCTCGTCGACGAAGGCATGGCGCTCGCGCCGGGCTTCGGCATCGGCCTTGGTGTCGAGGTAGTCGATCTCCTCGACGCTGAAGTTCAGGCCGTAGACCTCGGCGCCGTCGGCGTCCTGGTAGTGGTGGTTGCGCAGTCGGCCGACGATGTTGACGTGGCTGCCCTTGCCGAGGTACTGCGCGGCGTTCTCGGCCTGAGGGCCGAAGGCGGTCCACTGGATCGCGGTGGCTTCTTCCTCGCGCTGCTCGCCCGATCCGCGCCGGGTGTTGCTGATGGCGGTGAAGCTGGCCCGGGCGAGCTTGCCGTCGCGGCTGTTGACGGTGTCCAGCCGGACCTTGCCGGCCAGGTGGGCGTTGCGTTGTTCGATGCGTACGAATGCCATGGTGAATCTCCTCATCGGAAGGACCGGCCGCTTCCCGTCCTGGGCTGCTTGAAACTGATCCTTCGCTCGGACTTCCTCGCTCCCGCCCACGGGCGGGCGGGGGGTGGGCACGGTCCCTTCCCTCACGGGAAGGGGTTGGGGATGGGTGGGGTTCTTCAGCAGCCGAAGCAGTGAGCCAGCTTCCCGGCCCACCGCTTGAAGATCCCCCCACAAGTCCCCCTCGCCCATCGACGGGGGCTTGTGGGGGGAGCGCGGTGGGACGCCTGGCGCACGCGCTGCCATCACCGCGGGCGGCGCAGCAAAGCGAAGCCGACCGCACGGTCACGAGCGGCGGCGGCTCTGCGGCCGACGTGCCACCAAGCGAAGGGCAGCGACTGGCGCGGCGGTCGAGCCGCGGCGAGCACTTCAATGTCTTCAGCGGCCCGGCATCGGGCGTGGCGGGTGACCGGGGGACGATCTGGCCGGTGCGGAGCGATCGAAGCGCAGCGCCGTGAGCGCAGCGCCGGTCAGTTCGTCAAGCGGGCTCGTCGTTCACGCGCAGCGTGAAGGACACGGGAGCCTGCGATCCCCGGG
>CAWBXT010000013.1:0-273485 GCA_963792765.1 uncultured beta proteobacterium
GCGCAACACGACCGCCGACTGCTCGACAGCGTGCCGACCGCCTCGGAGCAAAACCTGTCGTTCTCGGTCAATGAGTGCCACCAACTCATCGAGATCAACCAGGCGATCGCCGCCGGCACACTCGACACGGGTGCGCGCAAGCGCGCCATCGACGACTTCTTCCAGGCTCGAGCGACGGGTGCCCGATACGACAAGCCGACGCTCGGCGCGGCGCAGGCCAGGGTCGCTGAAGAGGTCGATCTCCAGTCACGTAAAGCGATCTATGCGCTGCCGGGCTGCGAATGGGTGCACGGGCGTGAGCGGCGTCAGGCCAACGAGGCACTGCCGTCGGCCGCGTAGCCGAGCCGTCGGCTCAGCGGGGCCAAGCGCGCGCGCGCACGCGCCTCCAGCACCGGATCGTTTCGGGGCTCGCCACGGTAGAGGTTGGTCGGCACGTTGCTTCCCTCGGCGCGAGCGCTTTGCACCGCGTCACGGCTGCTTGACTCCGCAGCGAACTGAACGGACTCCGCTGTGGAATCGAGGCCGACACAGCGTTCGGTCAACGCCTCGACCGGCCGAGCCACCAGATTCTCGTAACGGACCACGGCGTCGAACTGATCCGCCTGGAGTGCGGCGTGGAAGCGCTCTACCATCGCGCAGTTGTGCTCGAGGTAGGCGGCATCGTCCATCTCCGGCGCCACGTCCGCACGATGCGCCGGCTTGCGCAGCGTACGAGACACCGCCACGTCGGCCGGATGTCGAATCAGCAGTACCTTCTTCGCGCCCGGCGTCAAGCGCGCGATCGTGCCGACATTGGTCACATGGGCCGAGTTGACGCACGGGCCCGACAGGCGCTGCGGTCCGACCTTGCCGGCGTGCGCGATGTAAACCGCGTTCAGGAAAAAGCCGGCGTCCGCCCCGCTCATTCCCTTCAACTGCTCGACGAGCGGTTTGGGCGGGTATATCTCGCCGCAAGCATGCACGCCAGCCGCGCGCGCGAGCATCGTCTCGAGCCAGTGCGAGCCGGAGCTGCCGGCGTTGGGCAGGTAGATCGGCGGCGGCGCGTGCGCCGTACGCAACCGCGCGATCGCGAGAAGCTCGTCGACCAGTTCCACGCTGCGTTCGCCAGGCGCCAGCGAGCGCCGTAACGCGCGCGTCAGCTTGTGCACATGGCGAGGCGATTCCGGACCCCAGTAGCGCCCTGGATCGAGCAGGTAGGTGCGTGTCAGGGAGATGGCGGCCTTGTCGATCCGTTCGCGCGTAGAAGACTGGCAGGGGTAGCGAAAAGGTCGCTGGCGTCAGCTGTTCGATGCACGCCGGCTGTGCACCGCCAGTGCCCCGCAACCGTTCTGTCTTCCAAGTCCGGCAAGCCGACCGGCCCCCACCTCCGGGCCCGGAAGGTCCGCCTCGACTCACCACACCACCATGACTGCTTCCTCTGCCAATCCGGCGAGCGCGAACCGCGCCCCGTCGCTCGCACCCGTGCTGCACGGGCTGCGCCTCCCGATCGCCTGTCTTTTGGTCGGCGCCGCGCTTTTCAGCCTGCCCGCTGCGGCGGCCGAGTATCTGGCTCGCAACGCGGCGGACGTCAGCGCAGCAATGGGCAAGGCGCGCCCCGGCGATGTAGTGCTGCTGGAGAGTGGCAGCTGGCGCGACCAGGTCATCGAGTTCAACGGCGCCGGCGCTCCGGGCAAACCGATCGTGCTGCGACCGCGCCAGCTCGGCTCGGTCAAGCTCGAGGGCAGCTCGCGCCTGGAAATATCTGGCAGCTGGCTGCAGGCCGAAGGGCTGCGCTTCGAGAGCGGCGCGCTCACCGCCGGCCAGCCCGTCGTGCAGTTCCGCGGCAAGAAGGGTGAGGCGAACAACAGCCGCCTGACCGAATCCGCCATCGTGCGATACAACCCGCCCGACCCGAAGACACGCTATCCCTGGGTGGCGCTCTACGGCCAGGACAATCGCGTCGATCACAACCGCTTCGAAGGCCAAAACCACACCGGCGTGACGGTGGTGGTATTCCACAACGCCAAGAAGGTCGACCGGCACCAGATCGATCACAACTACTTCCTCGACCGCCCTCGCGGCGACGGCAATGGATTCGAGACCATCCGTATCGGCACCGGCAAGACCGCGTACTCCGACTCCAACACACGCGTCGAGAGCAACCTGTTCGAGCGTACCGATGGCGAGATCGAGACGATCTCGATCAAGTCCGGCGGCAACGTGATTCGCGGCAACACCTTGCGCGAAGTAGCCGGTACGATCACATTGCGCCGCGGCTCGGGCAACACCGTCGAGGACAACATCTTCATCGGCAATGGAAAGCCCGGCACCGGCGGCATCCGTGTGACCGGCAGCGATCAGGTCGTCCGCGGCAACGTGCTGCAGGGCATCGAGGGCCAGGTCGGCGGCGCGATCTCGATTTCTTGCGGCGTCGACAAGTCGACCGACGAGGTCGAGTACGACCCCGTAAGGCGCTTGCGCGTGCAGGGAAACGTGATCGTCGACGCTGGCACGCCGGCCATCAAGGCCGATGCAATGTGCAACCAGAAACGCAACATACGGCCGAGCGATGTGAACCTCGAGGACAACGTCGTCATTGCGTCCAAGGCGCCAGTGATGGAGGGTACTCCCGGCGACCGGTGGGCCTGGAAGAACAACCAGGCTGACGGCGACAAGGAAGGCAATCTGCCTCCCGGAACAACCAAGCGCGCGGGCGCGGCGACGCGCGGTGCCGACGGCGTGGCACGCGCGGCGACGCCACGCGGCGGCGCGGCCACGCGAGAACGCGCTGACGCCGGCCGATGTCGGTCCGTCGTGGTGGAAATGACGATGACTTGTACCCGCCACTGACGCCGCCGTGGTCATCTCGCACCGTCACCGCTACCTGTATTTCGTCGTGCCGAAGTGCGCGTCGGCGACTGTGCGCCAAAGCCTGGCGCCTTACACCGACATCGGCTACCCCGTGACGAACTTCACCCAGCACATGCCGATCCGGCGCTTTCTTGCCTCGGAGCACGGGCCGTTGCTCGATGCGGGTTACTTCCGCTTCACCTTCGTGCGCCACCCGTACGACCGCCTCTATTCCGGGTACGTCCAGGACCGCCACGCGACCACGCAGAGTCCGCGCTGGCGCAACGCCAAAGAGCCGATATTTCGGACCATCGGCGACGACTTCAATCGCTACATGCTGGAACACGTGCGCCGGGCCGACCGGGAGAACGCCTGGCAGTGGATCTGCTTCTGCCCGATGCATGCCTTCGCCTACGTCGACGGCGAATGCGTGCTGGATTTCGTCGGACGCGCCGAGGACGTCGCCGGCGGACTGGCGCAGCTGTCCGCCCGGCTCCGGATCCCGATCGCGAAGGCCGACGATGTGAACGTCAAGGTCGAGCCCGCCGAGGACCTGAAGTACTTGATCACTACGACCGGGCGACGCTGGAGCTCGTCAACGATCTCTACCAGGAGGACTTCGAGCGCTTCGGCTACAGCCGTGTCGACCCGCAGCACCACCCAGTGCGCGCGACGGCAGGCTGATGCGATCACGCCCGGACGCGCAAGGTTTCTATTGACGCGGCAGGCTGCCCGGTTGCCAGTTCGATGAAGCGCAGCACGTGGCCGGTGGGCAGCCCGCGCAGGACGTCCGGCGCAGGTTCCACCATCGCGTCGCAAGCAGTCGTCGATGATGTCGACCGGAAATCGCATGCGCGGACGCACCGGCTGGCGTGCCGGCAACTACGGCATACGGCTCGATATCCCTCGTGACGACAGCATTCGCGCCGACATGGCGCCGGTGCCGATGCGGACCCCGGCGAGCACAACGGCGCCATCACCGATCCAGACATCGTGACCCAGCAATGTGGCCATGGGCCGGGCGCACGCGCGGCGCCGAACAGTTCCTCACGCTCGGCCGGGCTAGTACGATCGCCGCCATCGCTCCAGGTCGCCGGGGAGGTCGAGATCCCCTCGACCGGATGCGCGGCCGCGCCTATCGACACGCGACGGCCGATCGAGCAATAGCGCCCGATGAAGACACCGCCCTCGCAAGTAGCCGCCGTCGTTCATGTACGAGTGCAGGCCGATGAAAGCGCGGGCCTTCCTGGTCGGCCGGCTGCTAGCGATCACCGCGTTCGCCTCGCAGCAACGGTGACCAAGACAGGAACGGTGCAGCCGGATGCCCTGAAGGCCGCTTCCTCACAATGATGTCGCGCGCGGGCAGCTGCGCGCCGGCGACGAACGACATCGAATTGGCCTCGGCGTCCACCGCGTTCAGCTCATCCAAAGCATCTTCAGTGCGACGAGCCCGAGCACCACGGCAATCGCAGCCTGGAGCGCCTTCTGCGGCAACCGGCGGCCGAGCATTGCTCCAGCCACGACGCCAGGCACCGAGCCGAGCATCAGGTTGACCAGTAGTACGAAGTCGACGTGACCCAGCCACAGGTGTCCCAGGCCGGCGACAAGAGCGAGCGGAATTGCATGTGCCAGGTCGGTGCCGACAAGCTTTCGCGGCGTGAGCCGCAGCGGGTACAGGTAGATCAGCGCGACGGTGCCTAGCGCGCCCGCGCCAATCGAGGTCAACGTGACCAGCACGCCGAGCGCGATGCCGGTCAAGACCGTCAGCGGCCGCTGCACAGCCTTGAAGCGTTCCGGTAGGTCGACCCTCAAATGCCTGCCGACGGCATGCAGACGATCCTTGAACAGCATCCCCAGCGCTGTGACGATCAGCATCACGCCGACCGCCGAGATCAATGCGCCATCACCGATGCGCCCGGCACCCGTCCAGTTCATCCATCCCAGAGTCAGCGCAGCGGCCGGCAGACTGCCGCAGGCCAAGCATCGCACGATGCGCCAGTCGACCGCGCCGTCACGATGGTGCATGGCCGCGCCAACGACTTTGGTTCCTGCGGCGAACAGCAGGTCGGTGCCGATCGCCGTCTGTGGCGCGACGCCGAACACGAGCAGCAGGATCGGCGTCATCAGCGCGCCGCCGCCGACCCCGGTCAGTCCTACGACGACACCGACGAGCGCTCCGGCGACTGCAGTCACCGCGTCAAGCGGCATCACGTCAGCGGCGCCCGGCCGCCCGTGGGCCCTGATGCCCCCCCTGGGGGACGCGAACGCAGGGAGCTAGGGGCAGTTTCATCTCGCACCCCAGGCGACGAAGTGCGGATTCTCGAAGCCGGCCTTGCCGTAGATCATCGGGTTGCCGTCGAGTCGCTCGACGCGGCCGCCGGCAGCGGCGAGCACGGCATGGCCGGCGGCAATGTCCCATTCCATCGTGCGACCTAGGCGCGGATAGAGATCCGCCTCGCCTGCCGCGATGAGGCAGAACTTGAGGGACGAGCCAGCCGCGCGCAACTCGGCGACGCGTCGCCCTGCGAGGAAGCGATCGAGCGCATCGGCGTCGCCGTGCGAACGGCTGCCGACGACGACGAGCCCGCGCTCACCCGGCGCCCGCACGCGGATCGGGCGGCGCTCGCCATGCTCCTCGACCCACGCGCCGACCCCGGCTGCGCCAACGAACAGCCGATCGAGCGCCGGCGCAAGGACGACGCCGAGCACCGGCACGCCGTGCTGCACGAGCGCGACGTTGACGGTGAACTCGCCGTTGCGATTAATGAATTCGCGCGTGCCGTCGAGCGGATCGACGAGCCAGAACTCCGCGCCGACCTGCGGCATGCCGTGTGCCGCGCAGGCCTCCTCCGCAACCACCTGCACGCCGGGCGCCAGCGCCTCCAGCGCCGGCACGATGATCGCCTCGGCGCGCTGGTCGGCGTCGGTGACAGGTGAGTCGTCGGCCTTGGTGCGCACGCCGTGGTCGCCCCCATAGATCTCCAGGATCGCCTCGCCCGCCCGGCGCGCGATCAGGCCCACCGCGACGAGCAGTTCCGGAAAGCGGCTGGGGGGGATCGACATGGGTACTGCGCGGCATTGCGTCGGCAAGGCGCGCGGCCGGCGCGAGAGGCGCGATTATCATCGACGGCCCCGGCGCAACCCGAGGCAGTGCAGCACGTCTCACAGACTTACTGGCCTCGCGATGACCCCGCCACGCTCCCTGACCCACCTGCAGCGCCTCGAAGCCGAGGCGATCCACATCCTGCGCGAGGTCGTCGCCGAGTGCGACAACCCGGTGATGCTGTACTCGATCGGCAAGGACAGCGCCTGCATGCTGCACCTCGCCCGCAAGGCGTTCTTCCCCGCCGTGCCGCCTTTCCCGCTGCTGCACGTGGACACGACCTGGAAGTTCCGCGACATGTACGCGATGCGCGAGCGCATGGCCGGCGAGATCGGCATGAAGCTGCTCGTCTACCGCAACCCGGAGGCCGAGGCGCAGGGCATCAACCCGTTCGATCACGGCTCGCAGATCCACACCGACCTGTGGAAGACGCAGGGGCTCAAGCAGGCGCTCGACAAATACGGGTTCGACGCCGCCTTCGGCGGCGCCCGGCGCGACGAGGAAAAGTCGCGCGCGAAAGAGCGCATCTTCTCGTTTCGCAGTGCGCAGCATCGCTGGGACCCGAAGCGCCAGCGACCGGAGCTTTGGCGGCTCTACAACACGCGCCACCACAAGGGCGAGTCGCTGCGCGTGTTTCCGCTGTCGAACTGGACCGAGCTCGACGTCTGGCAGTACATCCACCTCGAGAACATCCCGATCGTGCCGCTCTACTTCGCCAAGGAGCGGCCGGTCGTCGAGCGCGACGGCATGCTGCTGATGGTCGATGACGACCGCATGCCATTGCGACCGGGCGAGGTGCCCCAGATGCGCCACGTACGCTTCAGAACGCTGGGCTGCTACCCGCTGACCGGCGCCGTCGAGTCCACGGCCGACACGCTGCCCGCGATCATCCAGGAGATGCTGCTCACGCGCACCTCCGAGCGACAAGGCCGGCTGATCGATCACGACCAGTCCGCCTCGATGGAGAAGAAGAAGCAGGAGGGGTACTTTTAATGGCCCACGTCTCCGACCTGATCGCCACCGACATCGGCCAGTACCTGCGGCGCCACGAGACCAAGTCGCTCTTGCGCTTCATCACCTGCGGCAGCGTCGACGACGGCAAGAGCACCTTGATCGGCCGCCTGCTCTACGAGTCGAAGATGCTGTTCGACGATCAGCTCGCGGCGATCGAAGCCGATTCGCGCAAGTGGGGCACGCAGGGCGACGAGATCGACTTCGCGCTGCTCGTCGACGGCCTTGCCGCCGAGCGCGAACAGGGCATCACGATCGACGTCGCCTACCGCTACTTCTCGACCGACCGGCGCAAGTTCATCGTCGCCGACACGCCGGGCCACGAGCAGTACACGCGCAACATGATCACCGGCGCATCGACCGCGGACGCCGCCGTGATCCTGGTCGACGCGCGCCACGGCATCGCGACGCAGACGCGGCGCCACAGCTACCTCGTCTCGCTGATCGGCATCCGCCACGTCGTGCTCGCGGTCAACAAGATGGATCTGGTCGGCCACTCGCAGAAGGTCTTCGATGCGATCGTCGCCGAATACAGCGCGTTCGCCGCGCAGCTCGGCATCGCCGAGGTGACGCCGATCCCCGTCTCCGCGCTGCGCGGCGACAACATCGTCGAGCCCAGCGAGCGCATGCCCTGGTACCACGGGCCGACGCTGATGGCGTATCTGGAGACCGTCGAGCTCGACGAGACGCGCGCCCAGGCGCAGCCGCTGCGCCTGCCGGTGCAGTGGGTGAATCGGCCGGATCTCGACTTCCGCGGTTACACCGGCTTGATCGCCTCCGGCTCGGTGCGCACCGGAGACCGCATCCGCGTGCTGCCGTCGGGCCGCGAGACGATCGTTTCCCGCATCGTCGCCCACGGCGGCGATCGGCCCGACGCGGTGGCCGGCGAGTCCGTCACGCTCGTGCTCGAGGATGAGACGGACATCTCGCGCGGCGACCTGATCTGCGACCCGCGTGCACCCGCCGAAGTGGCCGATCAGTTCGACGCGACCCTCGTCTGGATGCACGAGGAGCCCCTGCTGCCCGGGCGGCGCTACCTGCTGAAGATCGGCGCGACCACCGTGCCGGCGCAGGTGACGCAGATCAAGCATCAGATCAACGTCAACACGCTCGAACACCTGGCCGCGCGTCATCTCGAGCTGAACGCGATCGGCGAGTGCAATCTGAGCCTCGACCGCGCCGTGCCATTCGACGCCTACCGCGACCACCGCGACACCGGCGGCTTCATCCTGATCGACCGCATGAGCAACGACACGGTGGCGGCCGGGATGATGAATTTCGCGCTGCGCCGCGCCCACAACATCCACCGCCAGCATGTCGACGTCGACAAGGCAGCGCGCGCACGGCTCAAGCACCAGCGGCCGTGCGTGCTGTGGTTCACCGGCCTGTCCGGTTCGGGCAAGTCGACGGTCTCGAACCTCGTCGAGAAGCGCCTGCACGCGCTCGGCCATCACACCTATCTGCTCGACGGCGACAACGTGCGCCACGGACTGAACAAGGACCTCGGCTTCACCGACGCCGACCGCGTCGAGAACATCCGCCGCGTCATCGAAGTCGCCAAGCTGATGGTCGACGCGGGCCTGATCGTGATGACGGCCTTCATCTCGCCGTTCCGCGCCGAGCGCCAGATGGCGCGCTCGCTGCTCGCCGACGGCGAATTCATCGAGGTGTACATGGACACGCCACTGGACGTCGCCGAACAGCGCGATGCGAAGGGCCTGTACCTGAAGGCGCGGCGCGGCGAACTGAAGAATTTCACCGGCATCGACTCGCCCTACGAAGTCCCCGAAGCGGCAGACGTTGCGCATCGACACGGCGCAGCTAGAACGCGGATCAGGCGGCCGACGCGATCGTGCAAATGCTGGTCGAGCGCGGGATTGTCGAAGCGCCTGGCGCGTGAGCGTTCCGGGATCGTGTATGGCGGTCGCACGCGCTGCAGACGCCGGGAGGGTGCGGCGCCGCGACAATCGCTCCTTGACCGTACAGCGTCCCCAATGATCCTCAAGCGCTGGCTTTCCGCCGTTCGCGGCACACCTGTCCCTGCCGGGCCGCACGCCGCGCTGAAGATCGCGCTTGTCGCCGACGAGTTGACACGCAGCTGTCTCGCATACGAATGCCGCGTGCTCGATCTGACGCCGCACAACTTCGAGCGCACGCTGCGCCGCGCGCGCCCGGACCTGGTGTTCGTCGAATCGGCGTGGCAGGGATGGCGCAACAGCTGGAAGTACCGCATCGCCACGTACCCGGATCACCCGGATCGCACCAACCACGATCTGGACCGCCTGGTCAGCGCCGCTCGCGCGCTCGGCATCCCGACCGTGTTCTGGAACAAGGAAGACGACGTTCACTTCGGTCGGTTCATCGAAAGCGCAAAGCTCTTCGACGCCATCTTCACGGTCGACGCGTCCTGCATCCCACGCTATCGCGCGGTGCTGGGCGACGGCGTGCACGTCGGCGTGCTTCCGTTCGCGGTGCAGCCTGCAATTCACTCCTCCACCGGCATCGATGAGGCCGCACGCAGCGGCGCAAGCTTCGTCGGGAGCTACAGCCGCCACATTCACGATGCGCGGCGAGACCGGCAGGACATGCTGCTCGAAGCAGCTGCGGCGTCGCTCGGCCTCACGGTGTACGACCGTAACTCCGATCGACGCGGCGGGCACTACCGGTACCCGGCGTTCGCGGGTCTGAAGGTGCATCCCAAGGTGCCCTATGCCCGCACCGCTGCGATCTACAAGTCGCACCTCGCGTCGCTCAACGTGAACACGATCGAGAATTCGGAGACGATGTTCTCGCGCCGCCTGATCGAGATCCTTGCCTGCAGCGGGCTTGTGGTCTCGACGCCGGCGCTTTCGATCGAACACATGTTCAAGGACTTCTGCCACGTCGTCGACAGCACGGAGTCCGCACGCGACCTGTTCTCGCGCCTCGCGCGTGACGGCTACTCGCCGCGAGACCGCGAGATGATGCGCACCGGCGCCGCGCATGTCCTGGCCCATCACACCTGGGCGCACCGGCTGGAGACCGTGCTCGATGCCAGCGGACGCAAGGCGCGGTGAGGCCGTGACGGACGGACCCGGTACGGCCTCCCTCGTCGCCCGCAATCCGGGTCTGCTGCTCGTGCGGGGGCTGCAGGACTTCCTCGACCAGCGGATCGTCTTTCGCCCCTTCGGTGCGCCGCCGCGAGATGCCGCCGCCATCATCGGCTGGGGCCTGAAGGGCGTGGCGCTGCGCGCGAAGGCCGCCGCCGAGCGATACGGGTTGCCCTACCTCGCGCTCGAAGACGGCTTCCTGCGGTCGATCGCGCCAGGCGCCGACGAAGGTCCGCTCTCGCTGTGCGTCGACGATCTCGGCATCTACTACGACGCGCATGCGCCCTCCCGGCTCGAGGCAGCGATCGCCACGCCGCAAGAGCGCCGAACAGCGACAGCGCGCCGAGGCGCTGGCCGAAGCCTGGCGCAAGGCGCGCGTCTCGAAATACAACCATGCGCGCGAGACCGCGCCGCCGATCGACGGTCCGTTCGTACTCGTCGTCGATCAGACCTTCGGCGACGCATCGATCGCCTACGGCATGGCGAGTGCCCCGAGCTTCGCGCGCATGCTCGAGGCGGCACTCGACGAGCACCCGGATCTGCCGGTGCTGCTGAAAACGCATCCCGACGTCATCGCCGGCCGCAAGCGCGCGCACTTCGATGCGCTCACGCCCGGGCAGGCGGCGCGCGTTACGCTGCTCGCGGCGAACGCGCATCCGCCAGCGCTGCTCGAGGCCGCGGCAGCGGTCTACGTCGTCACGTCGCAGATGGGCTTCGAGGCTTTGCTCCGGGGCCGGCCCGTGCGCACATTTGGTATGCCGTTTTACGCGGGCTGGGGGCTCACGCAGGACGAGCTGGCGGCGCCCGAGCGGCGTCGCACACCGCACGCCGTGCCGCTCGCGGACCTGGTGCATGCGACGCTCGTCGACTATGTGCGCTACATCGATCCCGAAACCCGGCAGCGCTGCGCGCCCGAGCGCGCGATCGAGTGGATGGGCCTGCAACGCCGCATGCGCGAGCGCTTCGCGCCGCAGGTGCAGGCGGTCGCGTTCTCGCAGTGGAAGAAGCCGATCGCGCGGGCGTTCTTCGCCGGCAGCACGCTGCGCTTTGTCGAACAGGCCGAACCGCTTGCATCGGGCGAGGCGCGCGCGGCGTGGGGGCGCGGCGATGCCGCCGCCGCTGAGCCGACGCTGAGACCAGACTGAAGGTGCGCTGTTGCGCGTCGAAGATGGCTTCCTCCGCTCGGTCGGCCTCGGTGCGAACCTGGTGCAGCCTCTGTCGTGGGTGATCGATCGGCGTGGCATGTACTACGACGCGACCGCGCCATCCGATCTGGAAGCCCTGCTCGAAGCGGGGCGCTTCGAGCCGGCGCTCGTCTCGCGTGCGCGCGCATTGCGCGAGGCGATCGTCACGTCCGGCATCACCAAGTACAACGTCGGCGCCGGCGTCTGGCAAAGGCCGAGTGGCGCGCGGCACGTCGTGCTCGTACCCGGGCAAGTCGAGAACGATGCATCGATCACCTGGGGCGCACCAGGGGTACGCACGAACCTCGGCCTGCTGCAGGCGGTGCGCGAGTCACGACCCGACGCGTGGATCGTCTACAAGCCGCATCCCGACGTCCTCGCCGGCAAGCGGCCGGGGCACGCCGACATGGAAGCATCGCGCCGCTGGTGCGACGAGATCGTCACCGATGTGCCGATCCACCGGCTGTTCGAACAGGTCGATGAGCTGCACGTGCTCACCTCGCTCGCCGGCTTCGAGGCGCTGCTGCGCGGTCTGCCGGTGACCTGCCACGGCAGCCCGTTCTATGCCGGATGGGGCTTGACGCGCGACGTTCACACGCACGCACGCCGCACGCGACGCCTCGATCTCGACGAACTCGTCGCCGGCGCGCTGATCGTCTATCCGAGCTACGTGAGCCGCACCACGGGTGCGTTCACGACGCCCGAGCGCGCCCTGTTCGAGCTGGCGCATTGGCACGAGACGGCGCCGGCCGAGGAAGCACCCGCGATACGTCTGCTGCGGGCCTCGAAGCGGCGGCGTGATGCCTGGCGCGGCCCTCGCTGAAGAATCACCGACGTTCAACCAGCATCAAAGCGGCATCTCGCAGAATGCGGTCCGTCGCGCGCTGCGCGCTTGGCTATGCCGGCCGACTCGCTTCGATCAGCGCGCTCACGACGGCGTCCTGCTGCGCGTCGGTCAGATCAGCGCTCATCGGCAGGCTTAAAACCCGTGCCGCAGCGCGCACGCTGTTCGGGATAGCTTGCAGGGTCGTGACCGGCAGCGTATGCCGGCTGATGGTGCAGCGGCTTCGGGTAGTGCACGGCGGTCGGGATGCCGTGTTCTACGAGCGCCGCCTGAACCCGCGCCCGGTCATCGACGAAAACGGTGTACTGCGCGAGAACGCTGTCGCGATCGGGCCGCACGGCGACGCACTCGATGCCCGCCGCCGCCAGCAGTTCGGCATAGCGCGCACCGATCACCTGCCGGCGTTCGAGTTCCCAGGCGAAGCGCTCGAGCTTGGCAAGCACGATGGCGCATTGCAACGTGTCCATGCGCCCGCCGACACCGACCCGGGTGTGCGTGTAGCGCGCGCTCTGGCCATGCACGCGGATCTCGCGGCAGGCCTGCGCGAGCGCGTCGTCATTCGTGAAGATTGCGCCGCCGTCGCCATAGCAGCCGAGCGGCTTGCTCGGGAAGAAGCTCGTGCAGCCGAAGGTCGAGAGGTTGCAGCTCTTGTGGCCCTTGTAGTTCGCGCCGAAGCTCTGCGCCGCGTCCTCGATCACGGCCAGGCCGTGGGGCGCCGCGATCGCGTTGATCTCGTCCATGTCGGCAACCTGCCCGTACAGGCTCACCGGCATGATCGCGCGGGTTCGCTTCGTCACCGCCGCCTCGATCTGCGAGGCGTCGATGTTGCAGGTGTCGGGCTCGATGTCCACGTACACCGGCTTTCCGCCGAGTAGCACGATCATCTCGGCCGTCGCGGCAAAGGTGAAGGGCGTCGTGATGACTTCGTCGCCGGGCTTAAGGTCCAGCGCCATGAGCGCAATCAGCAGCGCCTCGGTGCCGCTCGCCACCGTAACGCAGTGCTTCGCGCCGGTGAAGGCTGCAAGTTCGCCCTCGAGCTCCTTGACCTCCGGGCCCATGATGTACTGGCCGTGGTCGAGCACACGCTGCATGCGCGCGGCGACGCTGTCGCGAAGCGCTGCGTACTGGGTCTTGAGATCGATGAAATCGAGCTTGGCCATCATGCATCCTGAGCGAGGAGCTCGCAGCGCCCAGCGTGCAGGCGGTAGCGTTCGCCGGTCGCGGGGCAGCGCGCCTCGCCATCGCCCGTCGCCGGCAACGCAAGGCGTTCACCGTGCCGGCTCACCCAGCCGATCCGGCGCGCCGGCACCCCGACGACAAGCGCAAAGTCCGGCACATCAAGTTGCACCACCGCGCCGGCGCCGACGAACGCGTAAGCGCCGATCGTCGTGCCGCACACAATCGTGCAGTTCGCGCCGAGCGTCGCGCCGCGCTTCACGAGCGTGCGGCGGTATTCATCCTTGCGCGGCACCGCCGCGCGAGGGTTGTAGACGTTCGTGAAGACCATGCTCGGACCGCAGAACACGTCATCTTCGAGCGTCACCGCGTCATAGACGGAGACGTTGTTCTGGATCCGCGCGTTATCGCCGATCACGACATCGTTGCCGACGAACACGCCTTGCCCAAGCACGCAGCGCGCGCCGATTTGCGCCCCGCCGCTGACGTGAACCCAATGCCAGACGCGGCACTCCTCGCCGAGCGTCGCGCCAGCATCGACGATGGCGCTCGGATGGATCGTCGTCGCCACGTCAATAGGCCAGCGGCAGATTGACGCGCCGGCCGTCGCGCGCCGAGAGGTACATCGCGATCAGCAGTTCGAGCGACTTCAGCCCCTCGCGCCCATCGGTGTCCGGCCGCGCCTCGCCGCGCAGCACCGAGATGACGTTGTCGTAGTAGAGCGGATGGCCGAAGCCATAGACCGAGGTCGTCGCGTAGCTCGCCTCGTCGATCTGCGAATCCATTGCGTCGGGTGAGTCGAACGCCCAGTGCTTGATCTCGTTGACCGCGACGCCGCCGATGCGCACCGTGCCGCGTTCGCCGAGGATCGTGATCGAGCCCTCGAGGTTCTTCGGCCAGGTCAGCATCGTCACGTTGATCGTTCCCATCGCGCCGTTGCGCCACTTGAGCGCGGCGACGCCCGTGTCCTCGACTTCGATGTTGCGCGCGAGCGTTCCGGTGTAGGCCATCACGCTTTCCACCGGGCCGCAGATCCAGTCGAGCAGATCGACGTAGTGGCTCGCCTGGTTCATGAACGCGCCGCCGTCGAACTCCCAGGTGCCGCGCCAGGCGGCGCTGTCGTAGTAGGCCTGCGGCCGCGTCCAGAACACGTTGACGTTGACCATGTAGACGCGCCCGAAGCGGCCCATGTCCATCGCCTGCTTGAGCAACTGAAGCGTCCGGTTGCGGCGGTTCTGCTTGACGACAAACAGGTTGGCGCCGGCCTCGTCGCAGGCCTGCACCATCGCCTTGCCGTCGCTCCAGCGCGTGGCCATCGGCTTTTCGGTCATGACGTTGAAGCCGGCGCGCGCTGCTTCCACCGCTTGCGCAGGATGCAGGCCGCTCGGCGTCGCGAGGACGACGACGTCGGCCTTGGTGCCGGCAAGCATCTCCGCGAAGCGCCGGTGACCGCGCGCCTGCGTGCGCGCCACGGCGGCGTCGAGCGCGGCCGGATCGATGTCGCAGACATCGGTGAGCTCGCAACGCTCTGCGTGCTGTTCGATCGCGTCGAAGTGGCTGGCCGCGATGCGGCCGCAGCCGGCAAGCGCGAAGCGGATCTTGCGGTCGGTGATGGGCGGTCGGATCGAATGCATGCGGGTGACGCTCCCGGTGGCCGGTTCCTCGACGTTGATCGCAGGCGGGTTTGCAAGCACGTCGCCGATGATCCGCGGCCCCGAATTGTCACCCGGAAGTGCCGTGCGTCGGCGTGCGTGCAGCGTGCAGATGTTGCAACACGATCGCGGCCGTCGCGTCCACATCTTCCCGCGTGTAGGCCCAGGCATCGCCCGGCGCCTGGTACCAGCGGAGCATGTCGGCGCGAAGCTTGTCACCCTGAGCGAGGTCGTCGCCGCGACCGAGCGTCCGCCGCAGGTCGTCGCCGAAGCTCTCCTGCGTCGCACGCACCAGGCCGGCTGCGTCGACATAGAAGCTGGGCGCGAAACAGATCACGCGCAGCCCGCGCACCAGAGACTCGAAACCGACCGTCGAGTTGATGCAGACGATCACGGGCCGCGCACCGTCGAAGCGTGCGAGGTTGCCGCCAACCCAGCGTGCGCCTTGCGGCAGCCGGTCGTCCGACGCGTCCATCGGATGGCGTTTGAACAGAATCAGGGCATCGGGCGCCACCGCGTGCACCTGCGCCTCGACGAAGTCGATGAAGGCCTGGTTGGTCGCGAACGGCGAATAGAGCGCGAACTGCGAGTCGCTCGGCAGCTGCAGGGGCACGACGACGAGCGGTCGGCCGCCGAGATCGGCAAGCTCGTCGGGATCGGCGCGGCGGTGATGATGTTCGGCCCAGAACTGCGCCCACGCGAGACGCAGGTAGCGTCTCAACGAATAGCGCTTGTGCTGGATGAGGTCGCGCTCGGGGCTTCGCAGGCAGGCCAGCATGTTTCGTGCGACGAAGAGCGCGAAGCGTGTCCGCAGCCAGGGCTCGGTCGGTCGCCGCCGCAGCGTATCGCCGGCCGGCATGCCTTCGATGCCACGGAACGCCCGTGCGCGATCCAGGCTGAAGCGCGCGTTCAAGCCCTGCGTGCTCAGGCTCGACGTCGCAAAGCGAAACGCGCCGCGTTCGAAGAACAGGCAGACAGCGCCGGTCGCGTCTGCTGCGAGCCGCGCGGCAACCGAAAACGGCCGCGCGTCCGAGAAGACAAGGCACAGTTCGACGCGCTCCTGCGTGAAGCGCTCGATGAACCACTCGACCGCGTGCGAGAAGACGGCCGCCGCATCCGGATCTCGCAGCGCAGCCCAGTCGGCATGCGCGAATGCCTCCGGCCACGCGTGCCTTCGCGTTGAGCGTCCCGGTGTCCAGACGGTGCTGTGGTCGCCCTGCGTGTACCGCAGGTAGGCTGGCGAGGACAAGAGGGCGAGCGAGCGCCCGCCAGTGCGCGAGGCAATGCAGGCGGCGAGTTCGTGAAAGTGGCGGCTGTAGGCCGGGTCGAGATAGGCGACGTTCATCGCGCAGGCGAGGCCTTCGCCGCTGCGCTTGCGTCGACGGACGCATCGCCCGCGCCGGAGTCGCTGTGTGCGTCAGCGTCGGCGGGTCGGTACTCGACAACCATCTCCGCAAGAAAGCGCTGCACCTGCGCGTCGCTCGCCGTCTTGCGCATCGTCACCCACGCGAGCATCGCAGGCGCGTGCTCGGCGTGCGACGCAATGCGCGAGACGTGGATGCGCGGCACGTGCGTCGGCACCGTCGCGTCGGCGTCGGCGAGCAGTTCCTCGTAGAGCTTCTCGCCGGGGCGCAGGCCGCTGAAGACGATCTCGATCTCGCCCTCGGCGTGGCCGGCCAGGCGGATCATGTCGCGTGCCAGATCGACGATGCGCACCGGCTCGCCCATGTCGAGCACGAGCACCTGTCCGCTCTCGCCGATCGCCGCCGCCTGCAGCACGAGGCGCGCCGCCTCGGACACCGTCATGAAGTAGCGAATGATGTCGGGGTGCGTCACCGTCACCGGCCCGCCGCGCGCGATCTGCTCCTTGAATTTCGGGATCACGCTGCCGCTCGATCCGAGCACGTTCCCGAAACGCACCGCCATGAAGCGCGTTGCGGGATGCGCTGCAGCGAGGTCGCTGACGACCATCTCCGCCGCGCGCTTCGTAGCCCCCATCACGTTGGTCGGGTTCACCGCCTTGTCGGTACTGATCAGCACGAAGCGCTCCGCACCGGCGCGTGCCGCCGCGAGGCCGACCTGCCAGGTACCAACGAGATTGTTCTGCAGCGCGGTCCACGCGTTGTCGCGCTCGACGAGCGGCACATGCTTGTACGCCGCGGCATGAAACACGACCTGCGGACGCCACGTCGCGAACACCTCGGCAAGGCGCTCCCCGTCCTTGACGTCGCCGAGCAGGCGCGCGAGCTCGAGTGCCGGGAACCCGGCGCCGAGTTCCTGCTCGATGGAGTAAAGATTGAACTCGCTCGCCTCGAAGAGCACGAGCAACGCGGGCTCGAAACGGGCGACCTGGCGACACAACTCGGCGCCGATGCTGCCGCCAGCGCCGGTGATGAGCACGACTTTGCCAGTCACACACTCGGCGACTCCGGCTTCGTCGAGCCGCACAGGCGCGCGACCGAGCAGGTCCTCGGGCTCGATCTCACGCACACGCAGCGCCTGCACGCCTTCGCGCAGTTCCTCCTCGCCCGGCACGGTGAGCACCTGCAGGCCGGTCCGTGACGCGAGGGCGAGCACCTCGCGGCGGCGCGACGGCGAGGCGGCCGGCATCGCGAGGATCAGGTGCGTCGCGCCGCCCAGCACGGTCGGCGACTTCATCGCCGCAAGCGGCCCGAGCACCGGCACGCCCGCGAGGCGCACGCCGACAAGCGCCGGGTCGTCGTCGAGCAGGCCGAGCACGATCCAGCCCTGGCGATGGATGCCGGCGAGCAGGCGGCGCGCTGCATCGCCCGCGCCGAGCACGATCGCGCGGCGGATCTCGGCGTCGCCGCCGGTGATGCGGGTGCGCGCGTGCTCATACACCATGCGGTAGAGGATCCGCACGACGCACACACCCATCAGCGTGACGATCGGGTGCAACGCGAGCACCGCGCGCGGGATTTGATCGAGGCCGAGCCCACGCACCGCGAGACCGCTCGCGACGCCCGCGACGACGCACGCGATCGTCAGCCGCTTGACTTCACCGAATCCCGCGAAGCGCCACATGCTCTGCGGCACGCGCAACAACACGAAGGTGGCGATGTAGATCACGACGATGCCGAGCATCACACGGTCATCGTACGTAGGTCGCTGGGTTTCCCAGCGCTCGAAGCCGAGGCGGAACAGGTAGGTGATGTGCCAGCACAACGCGACGACGATCGCGTCGACTGCGAGCGTCAGCGTCGTGCGCCGCGTGCGCAGGCGTGCGAGAAACAACTCCAGCCGGTGCCAGACCGTCAGACCTGCTGGTTCGGTCGTTGGCTTGCTCACGCCGAGCCCAGCAGCCGCAAGGTGCGCAACAGCACCCGCAGGTCCGTCCACAGCGTCGCGTGCTCGGCATAGGCCGCCGCTGCGCGCAGCTTGGCCGGCATCAGCACCTCGACGTACTCGCGCTCGGGGTCCGCCGCGCGCGCGAGCTGCGCACTCTCGTCCGCGTGCGCGAGCGAGACCGGGTCGGTGATGCCCGGCCGCACCGACAGCACCTTGTCGCGCAGCGCGTCGGGATAGAGCGCAACGTAGCGCGGCACTTCGGGCCGCGGCCCGACGAGGCTCATGTGCCCGACAAGCACGTCGATCAGCTGCGGCAGCTCGTCGAGCTTGCGCGCACGCAGCCAGGCGCCGGCGCGCGTGATGCGCGCGTCGGCGCCGACCGTGATGTCCGGCCCGAGCGCCGGCGCACCCTCGACCATGGTGCGGAACTTGTGGATTCGAAACGTCCGGCCGAATCGCCCGACGCGTTCCTGCCTGAACAGCGCCGGCCCAGGGGAATCGAGCCGCACCCACAGCGTGACCGCGAGCAGCAGTGGAGAGAGCAGCAGCAGGCCGAGACTTGCGATCACGACATCGAACATGCGCTTGGCCATCGGCTTGGCGTGGGCATCACGCCGCAGGCTGAAGCAGCTTGCGCACCGTGCCGATGACGCGTTCGACATCCGCGTCGCTCATCCGCGTGTAGAGCGGCAGCGTCAGCATCCGCTCGTAGGCGTGCTGGCTGTGCGGGAACTGTTCCGGCTGCAGCCCGTATCGGTCTCGCCAGTACGGGTGAAGGTGCAGCGGGATGTAGTGCACGCTGCAGCCAATGCCTTCCTCGAACAAGCGCTCGATGAATCGGTCGCGCGCAAGCGGCGCCGCGTCGGTCAGGCGCACGACGTACAGATGCCACGCATGCCGATCGCCCGGAGCGGGGCGCGGCGGCCTGACCAGCGGCAGGCCGGCGAATGCTTCGTCGTAGCGCGCCGCGATCGCCTCGCGCCGGCGCTGGAAGCCTTCGATGCGCTTCAACTGCTGCAGCCCGAGCGCCGCGGCGATGTCGGTCAGGTTGTACTTGAACCCAGGGGCGACGATCTCGTAGGCCCAGCTCGGCACACTCGACGTGAAGCGATCGAATGCGTCGCGGCTCATGCCGTGCAGGCGCATCACCTTCGCGCGCTTCGCGAGCGCAGCGTCGCGCGTGACGAGCATGCCGCCTTCGCCGGTGGTGATCGTCTTGTTGGCGTAGAAGCTGAAGACGCACGCGTCGCTGGCGAGCGTGCCGACGAGCGCGCCGCCGCATGTGGTGGGCAGCGCGTGCGCGGCGTCTTCCACTACCTTCAGGCCGTGGCGCCGTGCGATGCTCGAGGATCGGCCGCCATGTCGGCCGCCAGGCCCGGCGTAGTGCACCGGCACGATCGCCTTGGTGCGCGGCGTGATCGCAGCTTCGACCGCGCGCGGGTCGATGTTGAGCGTGGCAGGGTCGATATCGACCAGCACCACATCGGCGCCGAGATAGCGCGCGACCTCGGCCGTCGCGGTGAACGTGTGCGTCGTGGTGATGACCTCGTCGCCCGGGCCGATGCCGAGCGCCTCGAGCGCGAGGTGCAAGCCGGCGGTCGCCGAATTGACGGCGATCGCCTGCAGCGAAGGGTCGCCAAGAAAAGCGATGAAGTCCTCCTCGAAACGCTTCGCCTTCGGGCCGGTCGTGATCCAGCCCGAGCGCAGCGTGTCGACGACTTCGGCGATCTCTTCGTCGCCTATTTCGGGCAGAGCGAATGGGAGGAACGGGAGGCTCATGACAGGGGCTTGACGATCCAGCACAGCAGGTGCGTGCGCAACAGCGGCAGCGCGTTGCACAGAGTGTAGAGGGCCGGATGCAGGCGGCAGACGGCACGTGCGATCGGCGGCGCGAGCGTCACCTTGAGTGCTTGCGCGGGCGCACCACCAAACAGCGCTCGCACGCGGGAGAGCGGCACGCCGCGCACGTCCGGGTTGCGCGGGTTGTCGAATGTGAAGTCGTACCAGAGCACCGCGCCGCCGGGCTTGAGCCAGCGCCACATCGCATCCGCCAGGCGCTGCTGGAACGCGTCGTCGAGCAGCGAGGAGAAGACGGTGGAGACGAACACGATGTCTTGCGAGGCCGCGGGCACGTCAGCCTGCAGTGCATCGCCCTCGATCAAGGTCAGCGCCGCCGGCAGCACTTGGCGCGCCTGCGCGCAGCGCTCAGGCAGCAGTTCGACAGCCGTCATGTGATCGGGGGTGAACCCCAAGCGCAACAGTTCAAGAAGGTTGCCGCCGCTGCCGCAGCCAACTTCGAGCAGGCGCAGCGTGGAGAGATCGTCGATGTGTGCGCGCTCGAACAGCCGGAGCATCGCGCGCTGTCGTTCCTGCGCCGATTGCCAGACAGCCGGGTTGAGCATGCGGTAGCGCGGATCGTGCGCGGCCTCGGGCCGGCGCGCGTAGCGCTCGCGGACGGCCTCGGCTTCGCTGGGCCGCTCGCTCACGAGACCGCCTCGATGAAGCGTTGCGCGAGCACCGGCCAGTCGTGGTGGAGGCGAACGTACTGGCGGCCGCGCGCGCCCATCGCGCGCCGCTCCTCGGTTGACCTGGCGGCCAGTTGCCGCAAGCCCAGTGCGATCGCCGGCGCTGACTCGGCCTGCACGGTGACGCCGCAGCCTGCCTCGGCCACCGGGTCGTTGCCGGCCTCGACCGAGTGCAGCACGGCGCAGCCGGCCATCATGTAGTCCATCAACTTGTTCGGCGCGATGCCGAAGCGGTAGATCGGCACGCGCTGCCAGCCGATGTAGGCGATGTCGGCCTGCGCGAGCAGGCTCGGGATCTGGCGCTTCGCGATCGGCGCGAAAAGCCGCACGCTGGCAAGACCCTCGGCCTCGACACGCGCCGCAAGGCGCTCGCGCTCGGCGCCGTCGCCGACGAGCACAAAACTCGAACGCCTCGTCGCGCAGCAACGCCGCGGCATCGAGCAGGCTGTCGAGCGCGTTGGCAATGCCGTGCGCGCCGGCATAGACGACGACGAGCCGCCCGCGGCGCGTGTGCCTCCTGAATGTGCGCGGCGAGCGCAGCGTCCAATGGCGCGGAGCGGCTCACTCCACTCTGCGACGAGCACGCCGTTGGGCACGATGTGGAGCTTGCGCAGGTCGAGCCCGTGCGGTCGCGCAGATGCTCGCGCACGCAAGGCAGCATCGAGACCACCACGTCCGCATCGCGGCAAGCGGCGTCTTCGGCGGCCTGGCAGACGCGGATGAATGGATGGCGCGGCGACATGCCACCGAGTTCGACCGGTGACAGCGGCCACAGGTCGTGAATCTCGTGCACCAGCTTGGCCCGCGCAGCCCGCGCAATGCGCCGCGCTGGCCAGATGTCCATCGGATAGGTGCTCGATGCGATCACCACGTCCGGCCGAAACACGCGCGCCAAACGCCTGGCATGCATCGCCAGCCGCAAGCAGAACACCGCGATGTTGAGCACACGGCCGACCCCGTTGCCACGGTAGGCCGGCGTGCGCAGCCACAGGTAGTCGATGCCGTCGATGCGCTCGCGCGCGCTGCCACCATCGCAGCGAGGCGCCACGTTGCGGAGGTGCGATTGCGACGCCGCGACGATCAGCACCTCATGCCCGAGCTTCAGCCACTCGCGCGCAAGGTAGTACGGCCGGAACTCCATGCCGTGGCGCAGCGAGCCAGCGTAGTGGTTGACGAGCAGGATTCTCAAGCAAGCGCCGCCGAGCAGGATGCGCGCGATGCGCGGCGCCGCGTCGCCCTCGCCATAGGGGTGCACGGGTCGACCGGTCGAACCCAGCGCGGCGCGGAAGGCAGCGGTCAGTGCACTCACCGAGGTCGGCGGCGCAAGCCGATTCCAGCCGGCTTCGACGAGTTCCACCCACTCCGTCTCGTCGCGCAGCGTGACGCAGGGCTTGCCGAAGAAGAAGGCCTCCTTCTGCACGCCACCCGAGTCGGTGACGATGAGTTCCGCGGCCGACTGCAGTTCGATCATGTCGAGGTAGCCGAGCGGGTCGACTACGTGCAGCGACGGGTGTCCATCGACCGCGATGTTCTGATGCGCCAGCACCTTGCGCGTGCGCGGGTGCAGAGGCCAGACGACGTCGATCTCGGCGGCGAGCGCGACAAAGGCGTCGACGATCGTGCGCAGGCGCTCGGGTTCATCGGTGTTCTCCGCGCGGTGCACGGTGGCGAGCACGAAGGGCCGGCCAGCAAGCGCGGCACAGGCGACTGGCCGTTGCGCACGCGCGCGCGCAGCGGAGGCGAAGCGAAGCGCAGCGTCGTACATCACGTCGCCGACCTGGTGCACGTTCGCCGCGGCGATGCCTTCGCGGCGCAAGTGGGCCACGGCCGCATCGGTGGGGGCGAACAACCACTGCGACACATGGTCGGTCAGCACGCGGTTGATCTCCTCGGGCATGCGACGGTTGAACGAGCGCAGCCCGGCCTCGACGTGGGCCACCGGAACGTGCAGCTTGGCTGCCGCCAACGCGCCCGCGAGCGTCGAGTTGGTGTCGCCATACAGCAGCACCGCATCCGGCTTTTCGCCGATCAGGACTTGCTCGATCGCGGCCATCTGCGCGCCCGTCATCGCACCGTGCTGGCCACCGCCGATGCCCAGGTTCCACGCCGGATGCGGGATGCCAAGCTCCCGGAAGAAGACCTCCGACATGTCGTCGTCGAAGTGCTGGCCGGTGTGCAGGATGCGTTCGCGGATCGCACCGCTTGCCTGCAGCGCCGCGCTGACGGGCGCCGCCTTGATGAACTGCGGGCGGGCGCCGACGATGGTGATGAGGTTCATAACTCCGGGGCCAACGCAGCATCTGTCGCTTCGCTCGAGCGCGCAACGACGATGAGGGTGTCGCGAAACTTCGGCGCCAGGTCGAGAAGCCGCGCCTTGAGCGCGCCGCGCCAGCTCACGTGATCGGTGTGGCACAGCTCGACGCGCTGGGGCGTGTAGCCGGCATCCACAAGTACCTTGCAAAGCGTGAAGGGCGAGAACCAATATCGGTGATCGGTATTGACGAGCTCGCCGCTCGTCACCAAGTTGGCGAACCGGAAAACGTTGGGCGTGACCACTACCAGTTCATGGAAGCGGTAGCGCCGCATCGATCGTAAGAAGCTTACGACGTCCCCGACATGCTCGATCACATCGGCGAGCAGGCAAATATCGAACTCCCCGGGCGGCACGTCCTGCGGCAGGTACACCTCGGCGAAGCCGAGCTCGTGCAGCAGCGCCACGCCGACTGCATTGACATCAACACCGACGCAGTGCGATGCGGCTTGGCACAGCCCTTGATGCAGGTACACGCCCTGCGCCACTTTGGCGCGGATTAGGTCGAGATGATCACAGCACCCCACGTGCAGGACGCGTTTGCCGTGCACCAGATCGAGCAGGCGTTCATTGCGGCGCGGGGCACGCCCGCGGTTGCCAAGATCAAAACGCCGACCGCTGGAGAAGGTTGTTCCGTCGAGGGCTGCGAGAGTGTCGGCGTCAAGTTTCATCGCGGCCTTCGTCCAGAGATTGCATCAGTTCACACATGCGGTGCGCAAAGCGCAGGTGGTTGCGTTCGGCGTCGAAGTCTGCTGCCCAACGAGCGCGTGCCCCTGCACGTTTCTGTGCGAGCGCTGCGGGGTTTGCGTCAACACATAGCCCCCGCACCGCCGCCGCCACCTCGCCGACTGTCGGCGTCGCCGGAAGCAACATGCCGTTTTCGGCGCCGACGATCTCGGCGACGCCGCCTACGTCGGTCGCAAGCACCGGAATTCCTGCCGCACAGGCCTCCTGCAGCACTACCGGCAGTCCTTCGCTTTCGCTCAGCAGCAAGAATAGATCCACAGGCTGCTCAGCGTAGTGGCGCAGCACCACGCCATTGTCGACCTGACCCGGTAAGGCCGCCTTGAGGTTGGCTGGGCTGGCAAGCAATATAGCGTCAACCTCGGCCCTGTCGGCGCCGTCGCCGAAGTGAGTCCAGTTGAGGCGCAACACCGGCAGGCTGCGCGCAAGCTCGCCTAGCGCCCTCGCGATCAACGGCACTCGCTTAAGCGGAAGCATCGCGCTGCAAGAGACAACGCGAACAACGCCATCCGAAGATGCGCGTGCCGGTGGCGAGGCCTCGGTGCCGAGCCGACTCATCCACAGCCGCTCGGGTGGTACACCCGCGCTGAGCAGATAGTCGAGGCCGTGGCGCGAAATCGGCACAACCAGGGTGAGGCCTGCATACACCGAGATCCAGGGCTGAAAAGGCGGCCTCCACCGATCCGCGTAGAGCTCGTGGCCGTGCACGCGCGAAACCGCGGCCGTCTGCGGTCGGCTTGCGGCGAGTCGCGCCAGTGCCAGCGTGCTGCCGCCGCGCCAGTAAGTCGCGAACAGCACCGGTCCGGTGTCGCTGCGCCTTCGCGCCCACTCCCAGGTCGCCTGCGCGAAAGCGGCCCAGCGCCAAACGCGCGCGCAACCCGACAGCCCGCCGTGGTCCAAGGCACGAGCGACCTCGCCCCAGAATCCGGGCCAGCCCAGCGCGCGCACGTAGTTCGCCGGCGAACGGGCGCGCCGCAGCGCCAAGGCCAGGCCGAGGTCGAGTTCGACGCCGGCAGGCAGTGGCAGCGCGGGCCCGTGCGCATGCTGCGGCGCCACGCATACCCGCCCAAGCACCCGTGCGAGGCGCGCAACTTCGGGGGCGACAAAGGTAACTTCGCCGGCACGGCCGGTGAAGGGATAGTTGCTACAGACGAGAACGAAGGACGCGCCCACTGAGGGCTCGTGTCGACGCAGCATCTCGGCGCAGCGCATTCGCGTCGCATCTCGCTTCAGCAGCCAGAACAGCAGCGTGGCTTCGACGACAAGCATGGCCAGCGGCACCGCGACCGTTGCGGGGCAGACCGCCATCAGCCCGCCGGTCAGCGAGGAGCCGATGATGACCCGCGCCAGCGCCTGCAGGCTCAGCGCGCGGAACTCGCCGCGCGCCTGCTGCAGGGTGGACAACAGGCGCACCGCGAGCGCGAGCAGGCCGGCCAGCGTCATCAGCGACAGCATCGCGGCCACCGCCGGTGAGGTAAGCGGCACCAGCCAGGGACCTAGCAACCCTGTGCCGATAGCGACGCCTAACAGGGCGCGCCAGCCCGGCGGGACACGTTCGCGCACATGCCTCACCAGATCAACGGCGGAAGGCACTTCGAGCCGCCGTGCGGCGCGGTCGTAGAGCAACGGCGCCACGTAAACGGCCGCCACACCGAATAGCTGGTACACCTGCAGCCCTAGTGAGACGATGCCGACCTGCGCCAGGCTTGCGCCGAGCGGCACTATGAGGCTCAGTTGCATGGCAGGACTGAGCGATGTCAGCACCGACTGCACGCCCGTCTCCAGGCTGACCGACCACAGCCGGCGCCGCGACCACGTGGAATCCCCTCGGCCGCGCCCCGGCGCGGCGCGACGTGAGAGCCAGCCCGCCGCAATCGCCGCGACGCTCGCCGCCGCTAACAGCGCCCACTCGAAACCGCTGTGCCAGCCAAACAGCAGAAACGGGATCAGCGCGACAAGAATCAACAACGCCGGGGCCGCCGTCAGGGCGGCGTAGGCCACTGCGCTAGCGCCGCGCAGCGTCAGCGAGCGCCAAAGCTGATGTGCCGCTGCCAACACTGCCGCGGACAACAGCACCATGATCGCCTGTCGGTGGGGAAGCGGCGCCAGCACCGGCGCGAACGCCAATAGCAAAATCATCAGTCCTGCGACGGCACTGAGTCCGGCGAGATAGCGCGCCGTCCAACGTCGCAGCACCGCCGCAGCGACGCCCTCGCGGTACTGCATATGCAGAAGCCCCTGCGGGAGGCCGACGAGCGCGATCATCACCAGAACATCGCTCCAACTTCTTAACAGCCCGAATTCGCCTTGCGCGGCAAGGCCAAGGCGCCCAGCGACGAGCAATGCCGAAGCGAGCGTCGCGGCCGAGCCAGCCGCTTGGATCAGGACGGACCACAGCGCCGACGTCATGCTTCCGGCGTCGCGGATGGATGAGGCCACGAAGGCGGGCGCCCAGCCTCGTCGATGCGCTCGTCAGGATAAGGACGTGTCCAACGATGTGCGCCGGCCGGCGAGCAAGAGAGCATGGGAGCGGTCGTGCGGATGCGCGCGGAGATCGGGCGCGCTTGCGAGCTTGCCCGCGGAAAGCCGAGGCATTCTATTCGTCCGGGCGTTCAATGTGCCGCGCCTAGAATTGCCATCGACCCGAAGGCCGCACCGATGACCACGCCACCCGTTCCCAAACCCGTCCTGGCGGACCCCGCCGCCGACAACCAGCTGATCGCCGAACGCCGCGCCAAGCTCGCCACCATCCGCCAACAAGGCGTGGCGTTCCCGAACGACTTCAAACCGGCCCACCACGCGGACGAACTGGTGCGCCAATACGACCCGCTGCCGGCCGCCGAGTTGGAGGCGCTCGGCGTCAAGGTCAGCGTCGCCGGCCGCATGATGTTGAAGCGCGTGATGGGCAAGGCGGCGTTCTGCACGCTGCAGGACGGCTCGATGGGCCCGGGGGTAGCCGCATCCAGCTCTTCGTCACCAAGGACGGTCTCGGCGATGCGGTCTACGAGGCTTTCAAGCACTGGGATCTTGGCGACATCATCGGCTGCGAGGGCACGCTGTTCAAGACGCGCACCGGCGAGCTGTCGGTGCGTGCGAGCACGCTGCGCCTGCTGACGAAGAGCCTGCGCCCGCTGCCCGACAAGTTCCACGGCATGGCCGATCAGGAGCAGAAGTACCGCCAGCGCTACGTCGATCTGATCACCGACGAGGCGGCGCGGGCGCGTTTCGCCGCGCGCAGCAAGGCGATCAGCTCGATCCGCCAGTTCATGGTCGAGCACCACTTCATGGAAGTGGAGACGCCGATGCTGCACCCTATTCCCGGTGGCGCGAACGCGAAGCCCTTCGTCACGCACCACAACGCGCTCGACCAGCAGATGTTCCTGCGCATCGCGCCCGAGCTGTACCTGAAGCGCCTCGTCGTCGGCGGCTTCGAGCGGGTGTTCGAGATCAACCGGAGTTTCCGCAACGAGGGCATCTCGGTGCGGCACAACCCCGAGTTCACGATGATGGAGTTCTACGCCGCGTACTGGAACCACCACGATCTGATGGACTTCACCGAGCAGGTGCTGCGCCACGCGGCGCGCCAGGCGACGGGCTCGGCGATCGTCAGCTACGCGGGGCGCGAGGTGAATCTCGAACAACCGTTCGTGCGGCTGAAAGTGCGCGACGCGCTCGTCGTGCATGCGGGCTTGAACGAGGCCGAGGCGGGCGATCCTGGCGTGCTGCGCGAGCGTCTCAAATCGCTCGGCCACGAGGCGCCGGCACATTGGAACCTGCCGGAGTTGCAGTTCGGCCTGTTCGAAGCCGCAGTCGAGGAAAAGCTCTGGCAGCCGACTTTCATCATCGACTACCCGGTCGAGGTCTCGCCGCTCGCGCGCGCGTCCGACGCCGACCCGACGGTGACCGAGCGCTTCGAGCTCTTCATCACCGGGCGCGAGTACGCGAACGGTTTTTCGGAATTGAACGACGCCGAGGATCAGGCTGCGCGCTTCCTCGCGCAAGCGGCGAACAAGGAGGCGGGTGACGAGGAGGCGATGTACTACGACGCCGACTTCATCCGCGCGCTCGAATACGGCATGCCGCCGACCGGCGGCTGCGGCATCGGCCTCGATCGACTGATCATGCTGCTGACCGACAGCCCGAGCATCCGCGACGTGATCCTCTTTCCGTCGCTGCGCAAGGAGGGCGGCGCTTGAGCATGTCGCCGCGGCCAGCGGCCTGCGCCTGAGTCGTGGTCATGATCCCGCACCTGACCGACCTGGAGGCCATCCGCGCCGAAGTGTGGCGGCAGTTGGCCCAAGCCACGGAAGACAAGCAGCATGCCTGGCGCACGCCGGTGCTCGCCACCGTCAACGGCCACCTGGCCGACGCACGCACTGTGGTACTGCGCGAGGTCGACGCGCGCGATCAGCGCCTCCTGATCTATACCGACGAGCGCGCGGCGAAAGTTCCGCAGGTGCTCAGCCACCCGGTCGGTACGCTCGTGATGTGGTCGGCCGCGATCGGCTGGCAGCTGCGCTGCCGCGTTCACCTGGGGCTGGAGATGACGGGCCTGGCCGCTTCCTCGCGCTGGGCCCGCATCAAGCTCTCGCCCGCGGCGCAAGACTACTTGTCGCCGCTGCCACCCGGCGCGCCGCTCGACGCCGACCCCGCGCCGACGCATCCACCCATCAAGCGCGACTACTTTTCCGTCATCACCGCGAAGGTGCTCTCCATCGATTGGCTCGAGTTGCACGAGCAGGGCCACCGGCGCGCGCGCTTCGAGAACGGCTCGACGCGCTGGCTGCAGCCTTAGCCGCCGGCGATTGAGCCTAGTTGCTGCTGCCGCCCGGATTCTCGAGCTTCTTCATCGCGCCTTCGATCGCCTTCCTCATGCTCAGCGTGTCTGCGCCCTGGCTGGGCGGGAACTCCTGCAGGCTCTTGAGATGCTCGGCGAGGAACGGTCCTGCAGCCGTCGGCGCCCAGAGCTTTTGCGCCACGAACTTGCGGCCGGCGTACTCGTAGCCCTTGGCGTCCGGCGTCACCTTCTCCAGCGGGTCCATCAGCAGGTTCACGACGTAGGGCACACTCGGGAAGGCCTTCTCGTCGAACCAGTCGCCGTTGTGCTTGACGCCGATGTGCATCTTCCATCCGTCCACGCGGATCGCCATCAGGTCGGTCTCGTCGTAGTACAGGATTTCCCTGCGCGCCGACTTCTCGGTCTTGCCGGTCCAATAGTCGAGGTTGTTGTAGCCGTCCAGATGCACCTTGTACGACGTGCCGTTCATCGAATAGCCCTTGAGCAGGTCCGCCTTCAGGTTGGGCAGCCCGGCCGCTGCAGCGAGCGTGACGTACAGGTCTTCATGGCTCTGGACGCCGTTCAGTTCACGCCCGGCCGGAATGTGCCCGGGCCAGCTGACCAGCATCGGCACGCGCAGGCCACCCTCCCAGGTCGTGCCCTTCTCGCCGCGGTAGGGCGCGTAGCCGCCGTCGGGCCACATCATGAACTCGAAGCCGTTGTCGGTGCTGTAGATGACGATGGTGTTGTCGGTAACGCCGAGGTCCTTGAGCTTTTGCAGGATGGAGCCGACCTGCTCGTCGTGCTCGATCATCTTGGCGCGCACCACGTCTTCCTCGGCACGGCCTTCATCCACGGCCATCTGGATGTACTTTTTCGGTGGATGCGACCAGATATGGATCGCAGTCGAGTTGAACCAGACGAAGAAGGGCTTGTCACCCTTGCCTACGCGATCGAGGTACTTCAGGGTTTCGTCGGTCACTTCCTGGTCGATCGTCTCCATACGCTTGCGCGTCAGCGGGCCGGTGTCCTCGATTTTCTGCTTGCCAATCTTGCCGAACTTCGGATCGACCGTCGGATCGTCCACCGTCGTCGCCACGGTGCGCAGCACACCGCGCGGGCCGAACTTCTGCTTGTAGGCGGGGTTCTTCTGCCCGGGGTAGTCCAACTCCTCCGGCTCTTCCTCGGCATTGAGGTGGTACAGATTGCCGAACCATTCGTCGAATCCGTGCACCGTCGGCAGGAATTCGTTGCGGTCGCCCAAGTGGTTCTTGCCGAACTGCGCGGTGGCGTAGCCGGCCGACTTCAGCACCTCCGCGATCGTCGGGTCGATCTTCTGGATGCCGCGCGTCGAGCCCGGAATGCCGATCGTCGTCATGCCGGTGCGGATCGGCAACTGCCCCGTCACGAATGCGGCGCGGCCCGCCGTGCAGCTCGGTTGGCCGTAGTGATCGGTGAACAGCGCGCCGTTCTTTGCGATCGAGTCGATGGCCGGCGTGCGGCCCATCATGCCGTGGGTGTAGGCGCCGACGTTCCAGGTGCCGATGTCGTCGCCCCAGATTACGACGATGTTGGGCCGTTTGGCCGTCGCCTGAGCCAGCGCGGGTGGTGCCATCGTGGCCAGCGCCGTGGCAGTCGCAGCGAGCGCGATGCCCGCAATGCGGCGGATTCGGTGGATCGAAGTGGTCATGATCATGAAGCTCCTGTGGAGTGCCGCTCGGCAGTCACCCGCGGCCCGCGGTCGTTAGACGGCGGCGCTCGGCGTGCCGAGAGGCCGGCCGCTCGAAGGCACGAGCTTTGCGCACCTACCTCGTCGGCGCAATAGGGGTTGCGGGCAGTCCTGCGCTGCCCCGAAGGGCAGCCCACTGCCTCAGTTCGGCAGCAGCGGCGACCCCACGCGAACGAGCTCGACGAGCGAGCGCGCGCCGAGCTTGCGCATCAGCTCAGCGCGGCAAGTCTTGATCGTGCGCTCGCTCAGGCCGAGGTCGTGGCCGATCTGCTTGTTCAGCCGCCCAGCGACGATGCCGCGCAGCACGATGCGCTCGCGCCCGTTCAAGGTCTCCGCCAGCGGCTCGCCCTGCGCTTCGCCCTCGAGCAAGGTGATGTCGACCGCCAGCGCGCTTTCGATCGCGGCGAGCAGCGTCTGAGCTTCGATCGGCTTGACGAGAAAATCGCTCGCGCCGCCCTTGATCGCGCGCACAGTGCGCGGAATGTCGCCGTACGCGCTCATGAACACGATCGGGAGCGTACTGCCACGGCGGCGCAGCGCCAGCTGCAGGTCGAGGCCGCTCGGACCGGGCATTTCCAGGTCGAGCAGCAGGCAGCCGGGGCGGCCGTCCGGTTCGGCAACGAGGAAGTCACCCGCTGACGCATAGCTCTGCACCGCGTAGCCGCTTTTGACGAGTACGCGGGTCAGCGCGCGCCGCAGGGAGTCGTCGTCATCGACGACGTGGACTACGGATTCGGGATCGTTGCTCAATGCGAAACCTCCGTGCTGTGCACTGCCGTTCGAGCCCCCTGCGGAGCGACCGGGCGGGGGCTCATATGCTTCGAGCGGGCGCCAGGCCGACCCAGGTAGCGGTACCGCCGTGAGTCGGACTCTCGCCGGCGGACACCTCACCGGCTGCGGGCAGCCACACAACGAACACGCTGCCACCGCCTTCGCGCGCGGTCGCGTGCACCTTTCCTCCATGCGCTTCGACGACAGTTCGCACGATCGAAAGGCCCAGCCCGATGCCGTGCGCCTTGGTCGTGAAGAAGGATTCGAACAGCCGCGGCGCGGCGTCCATCGCAATGCCGTGGCCGCGATCGGCAACGCGCAATTCGAAGCCATCTTGAGCAGCCCGCAGCGCGATGGCCAACTGGCGCTGCCCCGGCGCCGTGTCCTGCATCGCGTCCATCGCGTTGATCGCGAGATTCAGCAGGACCTGCTGGAGCTGGATCCGATCGCCGACGCAGCGCGCACCCTGGAGGGCAGGCCCGCGCTCAATGACGACGCCGCGGCGCCGCGCCTCGGGCGCCACCAGTGCCAGCGCCTCGTCGAACGTGGCCTGCAGATCCAGCGACGCGAACTCGACGGCCTGCTTCTCAAGTAGCGCGCGCAGGCGCCGCAATACCTCGCTCGCGCGCAGCGCGTCGCGCCGCACGTCGGCAACGATCTCGGTCAGTTCGGCGATGTCCGGAGCGCTGCTGCGCAGCATGATCTCCACCGCATCGGCATTGCTCAGCATGGCGCCGATGGGCTGCCCAACCTCATGCACTATCGAGGCGCTAAGTTCACCCACCGACGCGGCCCGAGCCGCGCGCATCAACTCGATGCGCCGCTGCGCCGCTTCGTCCTCGGCCAGGCGCCGGCGGCGGCGCTGCACCAGCAGCCCGGTGATCGTGAGCGCCTGCAGCGCGAACACGGCGATCCCCGCGAGCGCCTCGCGCCGATGGGTTTGCCAGATCGACACTGTCCGGTCCGTCAGCTCGCATCCGGCCGGGAGCGCGCGTTCGTCGATGCCGAAGTCGGCGAGGCGCGCGGCATTGGCCAAGCAACGCGGCGCAGGCGGCTCCCACCTCGCTCCGGCGGCCGCGGCCCGCCCGCCAAGGATCGCCAGCGCCATCTCGGCCGCACGTACGCCGTTGCGTTCGAAATCCAGCAGCGAACCCGCCGTGAGGCCTTGGGGGAAGTAGGTCGAGAACAAGCCGTAGAGCGGTACCGCCGAAACCTCGGCCATCGGCTGTACGACTTCCAGCGGAAAGTACGAGCGGTCGTCGCGGTCGCGGTACATCGTCGTGTACAGCACCGCGGTACCCAGGTCGAGCCGCGCCAGGCGCGCGCGCAACTCCTGCATCGGCATGCCGATCCAGGCCTCGGCGGCCCAGCGCCGCGTCGTGCGTGCCTGCGCCTCCTCGACCGCCCGCGCGGCCCAGGAACGATCGATAGGCGTGACGCCGGCGACGACGACGAGGCGCCGCGCCTGGGGCTGCAACGCCTCGGCAAGCGCCAGCGTGCCGCCGATGTCGAGGCGGAACGGCAGATAGGCAAAGTCGGCCGGCAGGCCCCGTTCGCGCAGACTCGTTTCGTCAACGCTGAGGATCAGCACCGGCGCTCCCGGCCACAACTGTTCGTGGTGCTTTTGCAGGAAGTCGAGCGCAAAGCCGGACACACCGACGACGAGGTCGATGCGCTGGCGCCGGTACTTCTTCGCCAGCAGCGCGAGGAACTCGGGCATCACTTCTTCGCCGCCGAAGCGCAGGCCGTCGAGCGCATCGGTGAAGAACTCGACGCCATTGGGTGCCGCGGCTTCGAGGGTGCGGCGAAAGGCCTGGTCCTGCAGCAGCGCCGCGGGCTGGGCGGGGTCAGTGCCGGGCAAAATGACAACGCGCCACGGGGTCGCCGCGCGCGCCTCCATCGCGACGAACAGGCTCAACGCCAACAGCAGCGCCAGGCACGCGCAAAGTGCCGACGGCGTGCGCCATGATCGCAATGCGGCGTGCGGAAGCCGGCCGGCACCGCGCCCAGAGCGGGTGAGCTGGACAGTCGGCCGCACCATGTCGAATGCCTCGTCGCCGCAACGCCTCAGCGATGCTTGAACCGTGGCGCGCGCTTGTTGACGAAGGCGTCCATGCCTTCCTTCTGATCCTCGGTCGCAAACATTGCGTGAAAGATCCGGCGCTCGAACAGCACGCCTTCGGCAAGCGGCGACTCGTAGGCCCGGTTCACGCACTCCTTGGCGAAGGCGACGCTCGGGCCGCTCATCGCGCAGATGGTCTGCGCTGCGGCAAGCGTCACATCCAGCAGATCGGCAAGCGGCACGACGCGCGAGACGAGGCCGGCGCGCTCGGCTTCCGCCGCATCCATCATGCGGCTGGTGAGCACCATGTCCATCGCCTTCGCCTTGGAGACCGCGCGGGGCAGGCGCTGCGTGCCGCCGGCGCCGGGGATGATGCCGAGCTTGATTTCGGGCTGGCCGAACTTCGCGTTGTCGGCAGCGATGATGAAGTCGCACATCATCGCAAGCTCGCACCCGCCGCCGAGCGCGAAGCCGGCGACCGCAGCGATCACGGGCTTCCTCACGCGCCTGATCGTCTCCCAGTTGCGGGTGATGAACTCGCGCGCGTGGACGTCCATGTAACTCGATGTCGCCATCGCGCCGATGTCGGCGCCGGCGGCAAACGCCTTCTCGCTGCCGGTGATGACGATGCAGCCGATCGCGTCGTCGGCGTCGAAGGCGAGCAACGCCGCGCCGACCTCGTCCATCAATCCGTCGTTCAGCGCGTTGAGCTGCTTGGGACGGTTGAGCGTGATGAAGCCGGTCTTGCGCGGCCCGTCGCCGCGAACGTCGATGAGGATGAATTCGGTAGCCATGGGCGCTCCTGGGTGAGTGAACGAAGGGTGCAAGCCTACTGCGCCGCGATCTCCGGACGGCGCGCAATCACGAGATCGACGAAGGTGGCCGGGTCCTGCTCGATCCGGATGCGCACCGGCAGGTAGCGCAACTGCGGCGCGAACCAGATCTCGGCCGACAGCACGTTGCCGCGATCCTTGATACCGCGCGGCTTGAGATGGTAGGTCTCGAGCACGCCGAAGGGCGTCGCTGTCTCGTCCCGACCGATCACGTCATACGTGAACAGGCCGACCCGGTTGCGCAGCACGATCAGCATGTCGATCGTATTGCCGGCCTTGAGCAGCTCCGGGTGGGTCGTGAACCGCGCGGCGAGTTCGATGAACTGGCTCGCGGCGTCCTGCACGCCTTCGCTGCGGGCGAGCTTTTCGCCGTTGGGGAGGAGGATTTCGTCCGGCCCGAGCAGGATCGTGACGCGGCGCGGCTGACGCATCATCACGCGCGTGTCCTCGTCGTAGCGGGTCGGATGCAGCCGGTCGCCGACGAGGTCGCCCTCGCTGCTCATGCGGCGCGTGATGATCGGCGCGAAGCGCGCGCCGATGCCGAGATCGACATGCACCTGGTAGCGCGTGCCGACACGCACCCACTCGACCTGCGCGTCGCCGAGCACCTCGCCGCGGTAGTTGCCGCTGAGCGCGTAGGTGAGGCGGGTCGAGACGGGCCAGTCGAAGGCCTGGGCCGCCGCATCGGACGCCGCGCTCGCCGGACTTGCCGCGGCGAGTGCCGTGGCGGCTTCGGATGCAGCCGCGGTTCGCCGCGGAGGCTGGCGACAGCGAGGCTGTGGATTCGGCCGGCGGCGCTGGTGTCGACGCTGCGCCAGACGCCGCCTGCGCGGCCGCCCACGCCAGCGCCCGCGCTCGCACTGCCGCGTCGTCGTCCGCCGTTGGTTGCGGCGCCGATGCCGGTGGCGCAGCCGGCATTGGCGCGGAAGCCGGCAGCGCGGCCCGTGTTGCCGACGTTGCCGGTGTGCGTACCGGCGGCGCGACGACAACGGGCGCCGCGACCGGCGGCGGTGCGAGTTCGAGTTCGCGCACGTAGGTCACGCGAATGCGCTCGGGCATCTCGCTCGCGTGGACGAAATCGGCCAGACTCTGCGCGACCTGGCGCGTCACGACGAGGTGAAGCACGATCACCACCAGCACCACCAGCGCCGCGCCGACGAATCGCCGCGGCCGCCGCCCCGTGCTCAGCCCGCGAGCCATGCCCGCCGCAGCGCGCGCGCGCCGGCCCCTGCCGCGGCGTCAACGGCAAGTTGGACGCTGCCATGCGGGTCGCGTGCATCCGGCAGCGCGAACGTCAGGCTGAGCACGCGCTGGTCGCGCGAAACGAGCAGCTTCACGGAAGTGCCCGACGACGCGTCGGCCTTGGCCAGCAGCGCCTGCACATCGTCCAGTCGCCGCAGCCGCCAGCCCTCGGCCGCGATCAACTCGTCGCCCGCCGCGAGGCCCGCGCGCTCGGCCGCGCCACCGCGCAGCACGTGAGTGACCCTCACACCGGTCAGCGCGCTCTCGGCCACGCGCAAGCCCCATTGCTGCGCGAGCGTCGCGGGCTGGGCTCGCCATGTCACGCCGGCGGACTCCAGCAATTCGGCGAGCGGCAGGTCGTCGGTGCCATGCACCCAGCGCGACAGATCGGCAGCGATCGCCTTGCCGCGACGCGGCCCGGCGACCGACGCGACCGCAGCGAGGATGTCGGCCTCGCTGATCGGCCCACCGCCGCTCGCCACCCACAGCGCGCGCATCACGTCGTCGAGCGTGACCTTGCTTGCCGCAGCACCACGCAATGAGAGGTCGAGCGCGAGGGCGATGAGCGCGCCCTTGGCGTAGTAGCTGATCGTTGCGTTGGGCGTGTTCTCGTCGCTGCGGTAGTACTTGACCCAGGCATCGAAGCTCGCCTGCGCAACGCTTTGCACTTGCCGGCCGGGCGTCGCGAGCACGGCATTGACGTTCTTCGCGAGGAGGCCGAGGTAGCGCGCCTCGTCGACCAGACCTGCGCGACGCAGCAGCAGGTCGTCGTAGTAGCTCGTGAAACCCTCGAAGAACCACAGCAGCTCGGTGTAGTTTTCCTGCGTGTAGTCGAGCGAGCGAACTCTGCCGGGCGCAGTCGCTTGACGTTCCAGGTGTGGAAGTACTCGTGGCTGATGAGGCCGAGCAGGTCGACGTAGCCATCGTCGACCGCGCCGGCGCCAGCGCGGGGCAGCTTGCGCCGCGGGGCAATCAGGGCCGTGCTGGCGCGGTGTTCGAGGCCGCCCTGCCCTTCGTCCACCGCGTTGAGCATGAAAACGTAGCGCTCGAACGGCAGGTCGCGCGCGCGCGCCTTCGGGCCGTGCCAGAGCGCGATCTCGGCCTCGCAGATGCGGCGCGCGTCGGCAAGCAGCCGTTCGCCGTCGAACCCGGGCCAGGCGCCGGCGACGATGAAATCGTGCGTCGCGCCGCCCGCAACGAAGGCGCCGCGCCAGAAGTTGCCGAGCTCGAACGGATGATCGACGAGCTCGTCGTAGTCGTCTGCGATGAAGCTGCGGCGCGCGGCAGCCGGCCGCATCGCGGTCGCGATCTGCCAGTCGCGCGGCAACGTACCGAAGACGATCGCATGCGGCTCGCCTTCGCGGCCGTGCACCCGCAGGCACAGGCTCGTGCCGTTGAAGAAGCCGCGTTGCGCGTCCAGAAAGGCCGCGCGCACTGACGTGTCGAATGCGTGGACGTTGAAACTGATCGACAGCGTTGCCCGCCCCTCGCAGGGCGCGAGCCAGGTTGCCTTGTCGAGCTGCTGCAGCGGCACATCACGCCCGCCCTGGCTGGCATGCAAGCCCGAGAGGTGACGTGCGAACTCGCGCACCAGGTAGCTGCCCGGGATCCACACCGGCAGGCTGATGCGCTGCTCGCGCGCCGGGCGCGGGATGCTGAGCGTGACGCGAAACCGATGCGCGCGCGCGTCGGCTCCCGTGACGTCGATACGGTAGGAAATCATCGCGATGGGACGCTGGCCAGTCTCACCCGGCATTGTGCCGCCCAGCGCCGCGAAGGTCGGACGGCTCAGCGCTTGGCGCTGCTCGCGACGAGTTGCTTTTCGAACTCCTCGACGCCGACCGCGCCGGGGACGCGGGTGCCGTCCTCGAAGATCACGGACGGCGTGGAGTTGATCTTGTGTTTGCGGCTGAGCGCAAGGTTGCGCGCCATCGGCGTCTCGCAGGCGCCCATGTTGCGCGGTGGCGCCTTGCCTTCGATCATCCACTCGCGCCACACGCGTGTGTTGTCCTTCGCGCACCAGATGTTGGCCGACTTCTCCGGCGAGTCGCCGCCCAGGATCGGGATCAGGAAGGTGTACACCGTCACGTCCTTGATCTGCTGCAGGTCGCGTTCGAACTTCTTGCAGTATCCGCAGTTCGGGTCGGCAAACACGGCCACGCGTCGCGAGCCGTTGCCCTGCTTCCAGACCATCGCGTCCTTCAGCGGCAGGCTCGCGAAGTCGATCGCATTGAGCTTGTTCTCGCGCGCCTGCGTGAGGTTCACACGCGAGCGGGTGTCGATGATGTTGCCTTCGATCACGTAGTTGCCCTGCTCGTCGCTGTAGAGCACTTCGGTACCGATGCGCAGTTCATACAGCCCCGGGATCGGTGACTTGTTCACTTCGTCGATCTTCGGGAAGTCGGGCAGGCGGGCGGCGATGTTCTTGCGGATCGCCGCTTCCTGCGCCATGGCAGGCTGCAGCGAAGCGATCAGTGCCATGAGCACAAGCATCGCGGCGAATGGGGTTCGTGTCTTCATCAGGGCCTTCGAGAGGATCTTGGGGTCATGAACCCAGTGCGCGCGAAGCAAGCCAGCGCTTGAGCGGCGGGAGTCGATTGACAAGAGTCAATCCGCGGTTGCGAAGTTCCTTCACCGCGGGTTCGGAATTCGAGAAGAGTTGCAGCAGACCGTCGGTCACGCGGCCCATCGCCCAGGTCGGCGCGGCGCGTTCGCGCACGTAGCGACGCAGCATTTTTTCGTCGCCGAGCTCGCGCCAGGGTTCGCGCTCCCCGATCACGCGGGCAAGCGTCACCACATCGGCCAGTCCCAGGTTGAGCCCTTGCCCCGACAGCGGATGCACCACGTGCGCCGCATCGCCGAGCAGCACCCAGCCCTCACCGCACCAGGCGTCGGCGGTGGCAAGCATCAGCGGCCAGGCCGCGCGCGGCGCGACGAGCCGCAGCGTGCCGCACGCGCCGCCCGTGGCCTCGAACAGCGACTGCTCGAACGCGGCCTCGTCCTGCGCGAGCAGCGCCTCTGCACGATCTTCCGGCAGCGACCAGACGAGCGCGTACGAGCGGCCGGGCTCGGGGGCGTCCATCGGCAGCAGCGCGAGCACGTCGGGCGCGCGAAACCATTGGCGCGCGGTGTTCTGGTGCGCCTGGTCGGCGACCAGGCGGGTCGCGATCGCCTTGTGCGCGTAGTCGGTACGCGCCATCGTCACGCCGAGCGCCGCGCGCGTGGCAGATGCCTTGCCTTCGCACAGCGCAGTCAGCGCGGCCGGCGGTGCGGCGTGCGCCGGATCGACGAGGGTGACGTGGGGCGCGAATCGCACGGCGTCTTCAAGTTGGCGCTCCAGCACCGCGGCATCGACGATCCAGGCAAGCTCGGCGACGCGCTGCTGCCAGGCCGAGAAGTCGATCGCGCCACTCTCGGCGTCCCCGACGACGTGCATGTCATGCACGGGCGTCGCCGCCCGCGCCGGCAGGGCGTCCCAGACCTTGAGGCGCTTCAGCAGATCGACCGAGACGGCATTGAGCGCATAGGCGCGGATGTCCTCGCCCGCGCGCTGCGCCGCCGCAGGCCGCATCGGGCAACAACGCCACCTGCAAGCCCTGACGCGAGAGCGACAGCGCGAGGCTCTTGCCGACGATCCCGGCGCCGCGCACGCATACGTCGAAGCGTTCCATCCGGAGGGATTGTAGAGAGGCGGGCTCGCGGAGCCGGAGTGGCCTGGCCGAAGCGGCGCTGCGCGCGCTGCCGACCGCTTCAGCGAGACGGTAGCGGGATGAATTCGGTCTCGCCCGGCACCTTGTCGAAGCGCTGCGCGGCCCAGTCGTCCTGCGCCTGCGCGATGAGCTCGCGCCGGCTGGAAACGAAATTCCAGACGATGAAGCGCGGCCCGAGCGGTGCGCCGCCGATCAGCGCGATCTTGCACGCCGTGGGCGCGCGCAGCGTCGGCGTGCGGCCAGGCTCGAGGATTGCCAGCGTGAACGGCGGCACAGTCTCGCCGTCGAGCTCGAACGCGGCGTCGACGCTGTAGAGCGCACGCTCGGGCGCAGCTCCTGATCCAAGAGCGGGCAGCTCGAGCGCCGCTCCAGGCTTGCAATCGAGCATGAGGTAGAGCGTTTCGGAAAGCGTCGCGACCGGCGATGTCGCGCCGAAGGCGGAGCCGATCAGCACGCGCAGCGTCACGCCATCCAGCTTGAGCTCGGGCAGTTTCGCCGCTGGTGTGTGCGCAAAGGACGGCGCGTCCGCCTCATGCGCTTCGGGCAGCGCGCACCAGAGTTGAAGGCCGTGGCTGCGGCGCGTCACGGCGCGCAGATCGTCCGGCGTGCGCTCGGAGTGCACGATGCCGCGGCCGGCCGTCATCAGGTTGATCGCGCCGGGCTCGATGCGCTGCACGACGCCAAGGCTGTCGCGGTGCATCATCGCGCCCTCGAACAGGTAGGTTACCGTCGCCAGGCCGATGTGCGGATGCGGGCGCACGTCGTGGTTGTCGGCCGGCCCGGCGGTGACGGGCCCGAAATGGTCGAAGAAGACGAACGGGCCGACCGCCTGACGCGCCGCCGAGGGCAGCAGGCGGCGCACACGAAAGCCACCGCCGAGGTCGTGCTCGCGTGGCGTGATGAGTGTGGCCGTCGGCATCGGGTCCTCCATTGCTTGCGTCTTGAGAGAGCCAGTGTAGGTCGGCGGCTTAAACTCCGTCGTCCCCTTCTCCCCGTTTCGCGAAAGCCTTCCATGAGTCTCCAATGCGGCATCGTGGGCCTGCCCAACGTCGGCAAATCCACCCTGTTCAACGCGCTGACGAAAGCCGGCATCGCGGCCGAGAACTATCCGTTCTGCACGATCGAGCCGAATGTCGGCATCGTCGAGCTGCCCGATCCGCGGCTGCAGGAGCTCGCCGCGATCGTCAAGCCCGAGCGCATCGTGCCGGCGGTGGTGGAATTCGTCGATATCGCCGGCCTCGTCGCCGGTGCGTCGAAGGGGGAAGGCCTCGGCAACCAGTTCCTCGCCCATGTGCGCGAGACGGATGCGATCGTCAACGTGGTGCGCTGCTTCGACGACGACAACGTGATCCACGTCGCCGGACGGGTCGATCCGATCTCGGACATCGAGGTCATCCAGACGGAACTCTGCCTCGCTGACCTGGCGACGGTCGACAAGACGTTGCAGCGCTCTCTCAAGGCCGCGAAGTCGGGCAACGACAAAGAGGCGGCCAAGCTCGTCGCCGTGCTGCAGCGCTGCCACGCGGCATTGAACGAAGGCAAGCCGGCGCGCGGTATCGACTTCAACAAGGAAGAGCTCGCGATCCTCAAGCCTTTGTGCCTGATCACCGCCAAGCCGGCGATGTTCGTTGCCAATGTCGACGAGCACGGCTTCGAGAGCAACCCGTATCTCGACAAGCTGCGCGCCTATGCGGAGGCGCAGTCGGCGCCGGTGGTTGCGATCAGCGCCCGCACCGAAGCCGAGATGGCCGAGATGAGCGACGAGGACAAGCAGATGTTCCTCGCCGACATGGGGCAGACCGAGCCGGGCCTGGCGCGACTGATCCGCGCCGCGTTCAAGCTGCTCGGCTTGCAGACTTACTTCACCGCTGGCGTGAAGGAAGTGCGCGCTTGGACGATCCACATCGGCGACAGCGCGCCGCAGGCGGCGGGCGTGATCCACACCGACTTCGAGCGCGGCTTCATCCGCGCACAGACGATCGCGTTCGACGATTTCATCGCCTTCAAGGGCGAACAGGGCGCGAAGGATGCCGGCAAGATGCGCGCCGAAGGCAAGGACTACATCGTCAAGGACGGCGATGTGCTGAACTTCCTCTTCAACGTCTGAACCCGGCCGGCACCACCCCGCGTGTCCTGACACGTCCAGCGGGGCCCGACAGGTGGGCCTCGGAGGGCAGGGGCCGGGACGCAGTTGGGCTGAAGGGGGATCAGCTTCGCCAATTCGGCCTCATCATCAGCACTCTCGATGATCGAGTGCTAATATGGCGGAACAAATGGGGCTTCAGAGGCTCCAACCCTGCGATGAACACTACCTTGCCAATGACACTGCCCTCCTCCGCACTCGTCAAACGCGACGCTTGGGCGCTGGTGCCGCCGCTCGGCAATCTCGACGCCTACATCTCCGCCGTGAACCGGGTGCCGCTCCTGACGCCCGAGGAAGAATTGCGCTTTGCGAGGCGCCTGCGCGACCATGGCGACGTCGAAGCGGCAGGGAAGCTCGTCGTGTCGCATCTTCGGCTCGTTGTTTCGATCGCCCGCCAGTACCTGGGTTACGGACTGCCGCAGGGTGACCTGATCCAGGAAGGCAATGTCGGCCTGATGAAGGCTGTCCGCCGCTTCGACCCCGAGCAGGGCGTCCGCCTCGTGAGCTACGCGATGCACTGGATCAAGGCCGAGATCCACGAGTACATCCTGAAGAACTGGCGCATGGTCAAGGTTGCGACGACCAAGGCGCAGAGAAAGCTGTTCTTCAACCTCCGCTCGATGAAACAGAGCCTGAAGGAGGACGCGACCGACGTCGATTCCCATCGCGGCACGCTGACGCAGGCCGAGGTCGACACCATGGCACGGCGCCTGAACGTCAAGCGCGAGGAAGTGCTCGAGATGGAAACGCGCATGTCGGGTGGCGACGTCGCGCTCGAACCGCAGGTCGACGATGGCGAGGAAAGTTTCGCGCCGATCGCCTACCTGGCCGACGACAGCACCGAGCCGACGCGCGTGATCGAGGCGCACCACCGCGACTGGCTCGCCAGCGACGGCATCGCCCATGCGTTGGATGCGCTCGACGCGCGCAGCCGTCGCATCGTCGAGGAGCGCTGGCTGAAGGTCAACGACGACACGTCCGGCGGCATGACGCTGCACGACCTGGCGGCCGAATACGGCGTGAGCGCCGAGCGTATCCGCCAGATCGAGGTCGCGGCGATGAAGAAAATGCGCAAGGCACTGGCAGAAGCCGCCTGAGGCAGCCCCAAGGCGGCTGAGAATCCGTCGGGAGCGCGAGCAACTCGGAGTTTGGGGACGGTCTATCAGCCGGCGGCTAGCAGCTGCTTCAAGTCCGCCTGAAGTTGCTCGGTCGGCATGCCATAACGCTCGAACAGGCGCAGGTTGCCCTTGGTGTCGATCACGTACGACCCTGCCGTGTGGTCCATGGTGTAGCTGCCGGGTGTTTTGCCCGTCACCTTGGCGTAGAACACCTTGAACTCGCGCGCCGCCGCCGCGACCTGCTCGGGCGAGCCTCGCAGGCCGATGAAGGTCGGGTCGAACGCTGCCAGATAGGCCTTGAGCACTTCGGGTGTGTCGCGCGCCGGGTCGACGGTGACGAAGATGCCTTGGATACGGTCGCCATCGGCGCCGAGCGCACGCTTGATCAACGCCAGTTCACCCATCGTCGTCGGGCAGACATCGGGGCACTGCGTGTAGCCGAAGAAGACGACGCTCACCTTGCCCTTGAAGTCGGCAAGCGTGCGCTCCTTTCCGGTCGCATCGGGCAGGGTCAGCTTGCGACCATAGTCGGCGCCGGTGATGTCGACACCATGGAAGCTCGGCTTGCCCTCGCCCAAACCGAGCTTGTCGCAGCCGGCCAGCAACAGGGCCGGCAGCGTGCACAGCAGGATGCCGCGACGGGAAATCGATTCGGGCTTCACAGCAGCGGCCTCAGGTAGTGATCGATCAGCAGCGCGGCAAACAGCAGCGCGAGGTAGAGGATCGAGAACCGGAACGTCCGGCGCGCGAGAGCGTCGCTGTAATCGCGCCACAGCGCGAAGGCGTAGGCGGTGAAGACGACACCGAGGGCGATCGCGGCGGCAAGGTAGATCACGCCGCTCATGCCGAACAGAAACGGCATCAATGTCGCGGCGAACAGCACCAGCGTGTAGAGCAGAACCTGCAGCCGGGTGAACGCCGAGCCGTGGGTGACGGGCAGCATCGGCAGCCCCGCGCGCCGGTAGTCCTCGACGCGGTAGAGCGCGAGCGCCCAGAAATGCGGGGGCGTCCAGAGGAAGATGATGAGGCACATCATCAGCGCCTCCGGCCCCACCTCCCCGCGCATCGCGGCCCAGCCGAGCACCGGCGGCATCGCGCCCGACGCGCCCCCGATCACGATGTTCTGCGGCGTTGCCGGTTTCAGCACGACCGTGTAGATGACCGCATAGCCAACGAAGGTCGCAAATGTCAGCCACATCGTGAGCAGGTTGACGAACAGGCCGAGCAACGTGCTGCCGAGCGCACACAGCAGTACCGAGAAGGCGAGTGCCTGACCATCCGTCAACTGGCCCTTCGCGGTGGGCCGCCAGGCGGTGCGCGCCATGCGGGCGTCGATGCGCTTTTCCACCAGGCAATTGAATGCCGCCGCAGCCGCAGCGACGAGCCAGATGCCGAGACTCGCCGGCACCACGAGTCGCCAGTCGGGCAGGCCGGGCTCGGCGAGCAGCATGCCGATCACCGCGCAGAACACGATCAGCTGAACCACGCGCGGCTTGGTCAGCGCGTAGTACTGGCGCACGCGCGACGCGACGGACGCTTTCAGCGGATGCGGAGAGGATAGCGTTTGCGTCATCACGCCGATTCTACGAAGCAGCGACCGAGAAGCCCCGCGCACCGGTCACCGCGGCGGCCTGGCGCGCCTGATGCGCCCGGGTGAGCAAAGCAGTCAACAGCACGACAATCATGGCTGCGCCCCCCGTATGCGCCACCGCCCCGACCAGCGGCCAGCCGAGCACGACATTCGACAGCCCGCTCGCCAGTTGCCACAGCGCCACCGCGCCGAAGGCGAGCGCCCAGCGCCTGAGTTGAGGATGTTCGCCCGCGGCGCGCCAGAGGCGCCAGGCAAGCCAGGCGAGCGCCGCGAGCGCGACATAGGCCATCAAACGATGCGCGTAGTGGATCGCCGTCAATGCCTCGAAGGGCAGCCAGCCGCCGTCCTTGCCGACGCCGAGGGCGCGCCAGATCGTGAACCCATGTTCGAAATCCATCGCCGGCCACCACGCGCCCTGGCAGGTTGGAAACTCGGAGCAGGCGAGCACCGCATAGTTCGTGCTGACCCAGCCCCCGAGCGCGATCTGCGCGACGCAAATTGCGAGCACCACGAGCGACGCTTCGTAGAGCCCGGCCGGCAGAGGCAGGGGCGCGCGGCGATAGCCTTCGAGTTGCGCGGCGAGCAGCGCAAGCAGCCCGAGGCCGCCGAGCAGGTGCAGGGTGACGATCGCGGGGTAGAGCTTCATCGTCACCGTCAAGGCGCCGAATGCACCTTGCACTGCGACCCAGACGAGCGTCGCCGTCGCCCACCAGGGCGAGATCCCGTCGCGGCTTTCGCGTGTGCGGCGCCGCGCCTCGAACCAGGTCGCGATCGCGAGTACGGTGATCAGCACGCCGACACCCGTCGCCAAATAGCGGTGGATCATCTCGACCCAGGCCTTGCCATGCGTCACGGGGCCGCCGGGCATCGCAGTCTGCGCGGCGTGGATATCGGCGCTCGCGCCGAGCGGGCTCGCATTCCCATAGCAGCCCGGCCAGTCAGGGCAACCGAGCCCCGAATCGGTGAGGCGGGTGAAGGCGCCGAACAGCACCAGGTCGAACGTGAGGAACAGCGTCAGCAGCGTCAACGCGTGCAACCGGCCCACATTGCCCGCTTCGCGATTGCGCAGCCACACCCAGGCGAGCGGGCCGGCGGCGAGCGCGATGCCCATCAGTGCGACGCGCAAGAGGGGCGTCAGATCGTACAGAGGCTGCGCGCTGTCCATGGGTCAACGGCCCGGCAGATCCCAGGACGCGGACGCGCGCAGCAGCCGCTCGATATCGCGCTTGAGCTTGGGCGGATCCGGATCGACCGGTACGCGCATCATCCACTGGCCCATCGGATCGACGACGTAGAGGTGCTGTTCGAGTGTGTGTCCGGCCGCCGGCGACAGCCAGCGCGCGAGCGCATCGCGCGGCGCGCGAAGCGTCGTGACCGCGACGCCCGCCGATGTCGCGGCGATCACTTCCGGCCGCAGCGGCCCGTCGTCGGTGACGAGCCAGACCTTATCGACGCGCTCACGCTCTTTGCCGAGCGTCTCACGCAGTTGCCGCTGCAGCACGAGCAACCCCTCGCATCGCGCATCGCAGGTCGCATCGGCGACAACGACGAGCAGCCATTGCCCTTTGAGCGACTCGGCAGCCACAGGGTTGCCACGCAGATCGGTGAGTGGCAATTCCGCCGCACCCGGCAGCAGGCGCGGCGTGATGATCTCGCTGTAGTTCGTCCGCCCCTCCGGGCGCACGACGTAGAACGTGAAGTACGAGGCGATGACGGGCGCCGCGCACGCCATGAGCACGAGGAACATCTTGATCCGCCCGCTGCGGGTGCGCGCTTGATCCGGTACGACGGGCTCGGGAAGGCCATGCACCGCCAAAGCGAGACCGTCGGCGGGAACCTCAGCGATCGGCGCGGCGAAGGCGGGGGCGGATGAGTTGGTACCAGACATAGAGTCCTGCGATCAGCGCGCTCATGGACCACCACTGGAAGACGTAGCCGTAGTGGGTGTGGACATCGACCGCGGGTCGCGGCCAATCGCGCAACAGGCCGTCGGGCGCCGCGGCGCCTTCCTGTTGCACCGAGACCGGCACGAGTGCGACGCCGATTTCGCGCGCGTAGTGTTCAGGGTCGATATTTTGCCGGATCGGCCCGCTGGCTGCGGCGTCGAACTCATAAAGCCGTGACGGCGCCGGCGCAACGCGCCCCTCGATACTGACGATGCCCTGCGGCGTTGCCAGCGAGGGCAGGCGCGTCCGATCATCGAAACTGCGCGGCGCCCAGCCTCGTTGCACGAGCACCGCACCGCCTTGCCATTGAAATGGCGTGACGGCGATGAAACCGGTGCGCGAATTCAGGGGCCGGTTGTCGAGAAAGACCGTCCGCTCGGCGAGCCAGCGGCCCTCGAGCCGCACGCGCCGGTACTGCAGGCTGTCGTCGCCTGGGCGCAATGCCTCAAGCTCACGCGCGCCGACCGCTGGCATGTCGCTGCGCGCATCGAGGGCGGCTTGCAGCGCCGTCTTCTGCGCCGCTCGATCCCACTGCCAAAGACCCAGCCCTGCGGTTACCGCCACGCCGGTCAGGGTCGCGATCAACAGGATCAGATGAGTGGCCGCGCGTTTCAAGCGCACGCCGTGTAAGCCCGGGGCGGATAATCGGTTCGCATGAAATTCGCGGTCGGCATCGCCTTCGTCCTGATCCTGTCTGCGCTCGCCGTGGCTGGCATCGCGATGCTGCGCGGCGGGCGAGAAGGCGAGCCCAAACGGCACACGATGATGCATGCGCTGGCCTGGCGTATCGGCCTGTCGGTGCTGCTCTTCGTCTGCCTGCTGGTCGCTTACCTGTTCGGGTGGATTCACCCGACTGGCTTGCCACTCGGCCGCTGACGATCCGAGCCTCGTCCGCAGCTCGGTTCGCTCATTGTAGGCAGCGCGGGCGACCCTGTTCGCGCGGCACCGCAAAGGTGGAAGTGCCGCGCGCTTATCTGGCCGCGTGTGTCGGCAGTTCACTGGTGCAAAACGAAAAGCGGGAGCCTTTCGGCTCCCGCGGGTTCAATTTCGGCGCGTACCGCGCGCCGGATCAAGCGATCAGCTGCTCTTGCGGCGACTTGCGAGCGCGAGACCCAGCAGGCCGATGCCGAACAGCGCATAGGTCGAGGGTTCCGGCACGCCAGGGATCGCGCTACCGAACGTCACATCGTCGAACACGATGTAGTTGGCCGTCCCGGCGAACGAGATCGACTTCGCCACACCAGCGAAGTTCACGCCGGCCGCGACGAACGGGCAGTAGAGCGCGCTGTATGCCGAGTCGCATGTCGCGCGGGGTCAGACCCAGATCCAGCGTCGCGAGCAGGTTGCCCGTGCCGTTGAGCCCGTCGTAGACGCTGACGCTGCCGGGCGTGTTCGGTGCGGCATAGTTGAACGAGAAGCCCTCTTCAAAGCCGGCGGCGTAGTTCATGTACGTTGCCGGCCCGTCAAGCCAGAACAGCCCACCGAGCTCGGATCCCGGCGCCACACCGCCGCGCGACGTGTTGGAGCACACGACGCCCGGGGTGTTCAGGCAGATCGCGAGCGCGTTGGACGTGAACTCGACGCCGTAGTTCGCACCGCTCGTGCCGTCGCTGCTCGTACCGCCGTTGTAGTAGCCATTGATGTTGGCAAAGCCCGACGGATACGTCGCGTTGATGCCCTCGAAGTTGAGCACGACCACGTCGGCCTGAGCCGAACCGACCGCACAAATGGTAGCGACTGCTGCCGCGATCAAACTGGAATGAAATTTCATGCTGCGTTCCCCCAAGAGGTTGATTTCCGTCAAGCCTTCGGAGCAGCGCTTTCGCTGTCGAAGCCTGGTCGCAGCGTAGCGGGCCTTGCGGATCCGTGAAATCCCGCGTCTAGGGGGGTCGTTGCACGAGTGATCGCCTCGGCGGAACCGACCGGCCGCCAGTTCGACTCCAGGCGCGCCGGGGCGGGGACCGGGCCTCAGAGCCAGTAGACGACGATGTAGAGCCCGAGCCAGACGACGTCGACGAAGTGCCAGTACCAGGCCGCGCCTTCGAAGCCGAAATGGCGCTCGGGCGTGAAGTGACCCTTCCTCAGGCGCAGCGTGATGAAGAACAGCATCAGCATGCCGACGAAGACGTGAAAGCCGTGAAAGCCGGTCAGCATGAAGAACGTCGTGCCATAAGCGCCTGAGTCGAGCCTCAGGTTGAGCTCGCTGTAGGCGTGCGTGTACTCGTAGCCTTGCACGATCAGGAAGGTCAGGCCGAGCAGCACCGTGAGCCACATGAAGCCGATGCACTTGCTGCGGTGATTTGCCAAAAGCGCGTGATGCGCGATCGTGATCGTGACGCCTGAGCTGAGCAACAGCGCGGTATTGATGGTCGGGATCGGCCACGGCCCCATGGTCGTGAACGGGTCGACAGTGCCAGCCGGCGAGGCGGTGACGCCCGCCTGCACGCTCGGCCAGATCGCCTTGAAGTCGGGCCACAGCAGGGCGTTCTCGATGCTGCCGAGGTTGGGTATCGAATGCACCCGCAGCCAGAACAGCGCGCCGAAGAAGGCACCGAAGAACATCACCTCCGAGAAGATGAACCAGCTCATGCTCCAGCGATAGGACACGTCGACGCGGTCGCTGTAGAGGCCGCTCTGACTCTCGGCGATCGAGGCGCGGAACCACTGCTGAAGCGTGAAGAGCCACACTGCAAGGCCGAAGAAGAGCGAGTACGCGCCCCAGTCGTGGCCGTTGACCCACTGGCCGGCGCCGAGGATCACGAAGAAGAAGCCGATGGCCGTCGTGACCGGAAAGCGCGACGGCTCCGGGATGAAGTAGTACGGCTGTTGCCCTGGCGTTGTCGCTGCCGACATGTCGTTTTCTCCTGCAGATCAGATCAAATTCTTTTGCCGATTGCGCGGCACGCGGCCGCGCGACCTTATTCAGCCACCTGCGCCCGCGACGCCGCTTGCGATCACCCAATTGACCAGAAGCACAAGTGCGCTGATGAACGCGACGGCGCCGATCACACCCGCGATGATCACGTGCACCGGGTTGAGTTGACTCACGTCGCGCTCGTAGGCCGACGATTTGCGAACCCCGAAGAACGACCAGGCGACGGCCTTCATCGTCATGATGAACGAACCCTTGCGCGCCACCGCATCCTTGAGCGGCGCCGTCATGCCTTGGGTTCCGCCGGCGCGACGCCGGCCTGCTGCCCAACCGGCGCGGCAGGGACCTTGCCGCCGACCTCGAAGAATGTGTAGGACAGCGTGATGGTCTTCACGTCCTTCGACAGCTTCGGGTCGATCACGAACACCACTGGCCAGCGCTTGGACTCGCCCGGCGCGAGCGTCTGCTCGGTGAAGCAGAAGCACTCGAGCTTGTTGAAGTGCGCCTCGGCTTGCTTGGGCGCATAGCTCGGGATGGCCTGCGCGACCATCGCACGCGACTGCACGTTCCTGAACTCGTACATCACCGTCACCAGTTCGCCTGGATGCACGTCGATCGAGCGCTGCTCCGGCTTGAACTCCCACGGGCCGCGCGCGTTGGCGTCGAACTCGACGCTGATCGTGCGGCTCAGGTCGACCTGCGTGTTGGCGGCATCCGCTTCCGTCCCAAAGCTGGCGGCACGGCGCTCCGAGACCGAAAGCACGTTGATGCCGAGCTGGCTGCAGATCGCGCGATAAACCGGCACAAGCGCATAGCCGAAGGCGAACATCAGCACCGCGACGACCGCGAGCTTGCCCACCATACGCAGGTTGTCCTGGCGCAGCAACGTGACCGCGGCAGTGGGGTCGGCGTTCGAGTCGGTCATCGCGCGCGTCAGATCCCGAACAGGGCCGACTTGGCAATGAAGCCGACAAAGAGCGCGATCGCAACCGAGCCCAGGATCAGCCCGAGCCGCAGGTTGGCGCGCCGCCGGTCACGCTGTTCTTGCGTCATGTTGGCCGCTTCGTCGTGTGCCATAGCGGTCAACCGATCACCTTCGTCGCGGCGGCATTGAGCTTGGGCGGGTTCTCGAAGGTGTGGAACGGCGCTGGCGAGGGCACTTCCCATTCCAGGCCTTCGGCGCCTTCCCAAGGCTGCTGCGGCGCCTTCTCGCCCTTCCCGCGCATCGCGGGAATGACAACGAAGAACAGGAAGTACACCTGCATCAGCCCGAAGCCGAAGGCGCCGATCGACGCGAGCATGTTGAAGTCGGCGAACTGCAGCGGGTAGTCGGCGTAGCGCCGGGGCATGCCCGCCAGACCGAGGAAGTGCATCGGGAAGAAGGTGACGTTGAAGAAGATGAGCGAACCCCAGAAGTGGATCTTGCCGCGTGTCTCGTTCGCCATCACGCCGGTCCACTTCGGCGCCCAATAGTAGAAGCCCCCGAACATCGCGAACAGCGAGCCCGCGACGAGCACATAGTGGAAGTGCGCGACGATGTAGTACGTGTCCTGGATTTGGATGTCGATCGGGGCGACCGCACACACGATGCCGGTAAAGCCGCCCATCGTGAACACGAAGATGAAACCCACGGCCCAAAGCATCGGCGTCTCGAACGTCATCGAGCCGCGCCACATGGTCGCGATCCAGTTGAAGATCTTCACGCCCGTGGGCACGGCAATCAGCATCGTCGCGTACATGAAGAAGAGCTGCCCGGTGACCGGCATGCCGGTGGTGAACATGTGATGCGCCCACACGATGAACGACAGGATCGCGATCGACGCCGTCGCATACACCATCGAGGTGTAGCCGAACAGGCGCTTCCTCGCGAACGCCGGGATGATCGCGCTGACGATGCCGAACGCCGGCAGGATCATGATGTAGACCTCGGGGTGACCGAAGAACCAGAAAATATGCTGGTACATCACCGGGTCGCCGCCACCCGCCGGGTTGAAGAAGCTGGTGCCGAAGTGGCGGTCAGTCAGCGTCATCGTGATCGCACCGGCCAGCACCGGCATCACCGCGATCAGCAGGTACGCGGTGATCAGCCAGGTCCAGCAGAACAGCGGCATCTTCATCAGCGTCATGCCGGGCGCGCGCATGTTGAGGATCGTGACGACGATGTTGATCGAGCCCATGATCGAGCTTGCGCCGAGGATGTGCAGCGCGAAGATGGCCATGTCCATCGACGGGCCCATCTGCAGCGTGAGCGGCGCGTAGAGCGTCCAGCCCGCGGCAGGTGCGCCGCCGGGCACGAAGAACGACCCCGCGAGCATCGTGCCCGCCGGGATCAGCAGCCAGAACGAGAGATTGTTCATGCGCGCGAAGGCCATGTCCGGCGCGCCGATCTGCAGCGGGACCATCCAGTTCGCGAAGCCGACGAAGGCCGGCATGATCGCGCCGAACACCATGATCAGCCCGTGCATCGTGGTGAACTGATTGAACAGTTCCGGGTTCACGAACTGCAGCCCGGGCTGGAACAGCTCCAGGCGAATCAGCATTGCCAGCAGGCCACCGATCATCAGCATCGTCAGCGAGAACACGAGGTACATCGTGCCGATGTCCTTGTGGTTGGTCGCGTAGGCCCAGCGGCGCCAACCGTGCGGTGCGCCGTGATGTCCATGATCGGCATGGTCGTGGCCGTGAAGGCCGGGGTGGTCGATGACTGCACTCATGGGAGAGATTCCTGCTTGTTGTCGCTGCGCCAGGCCGCCTACTTGCGGGCCGCCTGGACGTCGGCCGGCTGCACCAGCTGGCCCGTCTTGTTCGACCAGTGATTCTTGGTGAACGTGATCACCGCCGCGAGGTCGGTGTCGCCGAGTTGCTTCCACGAAGGCATGGCGCCATTGTTCTGCCCGTTCAGGAGGACATGGATCTGCTTGCCGGTATCGGCGTCGAGCACGATCGGGTCGCCGTCGAGCGCCTTGATCGGGCCGGCGCCCTTGCCGTTGGCCTGATGGCAGGCAGCGCAGTTGGCCATGTAGACCTTCTCGCCGCGCACCATGATCTCTTCCATCGTCCAGACCTTGGAGGGGTCGTCCGCCTTGGCGGCGAGCTTCTTCTTCTCGCCCTCAACCCACGTCGTGTAGTCGGCCGCCGAAACGACCTTCACGTGGATCGGCATGTAGGCGTGCTCCTTGCCGCACAACTCGGCGCACTGGCCGTAGTAGTCGCCGACCTTCTCCGCGCGAAACCAAGTGTCGCGCACGAAGCCGGGGATCGCGTCCTGCTTGATGCCGAAGGCCGGCACCATGAAGGCATGAATCACGTCGTTGGCGGTCAGGATGACGCGCACCTTCTTGTCCACCGGTACCACGAGCGGGTTGTCGACCTTGAACAGGTAGTTGTCACCCGAAGGGTGGCCGGAATTCGACATTTCGCGTTGCGCCGGATCGAGCGTGGAGACGAAACCGATGCCCTCGCCCTCGCCCTTCAGGTAGTCGTAGCCCCACTTCCACTGGATGCCAGTCGCCTTGATCGTGAGGTCGGCGCCGCTCGTGTCCTTCATCGCGACAACAACCTTTGTCGCCGGCAAGGCGAGCAGGATGACGATGATGAACGGCACCACCGTCCAGACGATCTCGACAGTCGTGCTTTCGTGGAAGTTCGCCGCCTTGTGGCCGAGCGATTTGCGGTGCTTGATGATCGAATAGAACATCACGCCGAACACGCCGACGAAGATGACGATGCAAACGATCATCACGAAGTAGTGCAGCCAGATCTGGTCCGCGGCGATAGTGGTGACGGGCGGATGCAGGTTGAGTTGGTTGACTGCCGGGCCGCCGGGGAGGTCATTGACAGCATGCGCGGCGGTCGCGGCGAGGGCCGCTGGAAGTGCGAGGGCAAGTTTCGAGCCGACTTGCAACAGTGCGCGTGATCGGGTGTTCAAGGTATTCGTCATGGTTCTCATGGGATCAATACTTTCGCCTCTGGCGGTTGCGCCGCGGCGCCTCAGCACGCGTCGGTCTTGCCAGGTGGCACACCTGCCGCGCCGTCGCGCCCGGCGCGCTGTTGCCAGCGACGCAGTGCCCAGCGCAACTCCTCTGCCAATTGGACGCGCAACTCGGGGCGCACGAAACGGCCCACCGAGATGCGCTGGCCCTGGCCCGACAAGTCGATCAACGACCGGTCGCCATGGCGCGGTTCCACGCGCACCCATGCCGGCTCGAAAGCCACGCGCGCAACACGGCTGCCCGAGATGTTCTCGACCGTCAGACGATCACCCGTCAAGGCAATGCGCTCGCCATCCGCCGCGTGGCGTGCATAGACGAGCAAGGCGGCACCGACGAGCGCAAGCTCGATCCATGCGAAGGGCATCACCATCGTTGCGCCGCGCAGCCAGAACACGCTGGCCAGGCTGAGCGACAACCCGCACAGCGAGGCATAGAACCACATCACCTGACGCGGTGCGAGTGAACTGTTGCGCTTGAACACCCATTCCACCGACCACGGCGCGCGCGTCTGCACGGCCGCGGCCCACGTCGCGCCGGTTTCCCGCCCGAAGCGGAACTGAACCCGGTGCGAGGAGGCGCGCCATGCGGGGGAGGTGATGCTGGTCAACATGTGCTGGCGTCGGGATGATCGAAAGTGTCTCCGGGAATGGCTTGGAGCAACGTACACCCGGATCGATTCGGGGAACGCCGCGGCGATACGGGCATGGCTCGCTACAGCCCGCAGATTCTATCGCGGCGCGCGAGCACCCTCCTGCTTCGGTCCATCACGGACGTGCCCCACGTGCGGCGCGCAGCATGGCTCGCATGTCCTGCACTGACACCGTGGTCGGCTCGCCGGTGCGCACGCGCGGCGCGGCCTTGAACGCATGCCCGTAGACGATCTCGAAACTCAGGCCCAAGCGGCCATCGCTTGTGCCAAGCGACGCGAGCGCATCGTGCAGCCGCGCGCGCCAGCGCGGCGTGCGCAGGCCGGCGAAGCGCTGCGGCGAAGCGTTGCCACCAAGTTGGCGAAGCTCGGCGAGCAGTGCCTGCGGGCTGTCCCAGGTCAGCGTGAGGTGCTCCTGGTCCATCACCGGATCGGCAAAGCCGGCCTCGATCAACATGTCGCCGAGGTCATGCATGTCGACGAACGGCGCGCCCGGTGCCGGCCAGCCCTGACGTCGGTAGAGCGCATGCAGCTCGCGCAAGGTATCCGGCCCGAAGCACGAGAACATGACGAACCCATCGGTCCCGAGCGCGCGCTGCCAGCGCGCCATCAGGGCAGGCGGATCGGCCACCGCGTGCAGCACCATGTTGGCCCAGAGCAACTGCGCAGCGCCGGCGTCGGGCTCGCCGGCGCAAACATCGACCGCCCCGGCGCGAAAGCGACGCGCGCTCCACCACGGTCGTCGGGCAGCGTCACGGCTCAGTTGCCGCAGCGCGTCGCTCGGTTCGACCACGACGCGCCTTGCCTTCGGGTAGACAGTGTGCAGCAAGTCCCCGCTCGCGCCGGTGTGAGCCCACCAATCGACCACCGTGGTCGGTTGCAGGCGCACGACGCGCAAACGCTCCGCCATGCGCCGTGCCACCTCGGCATGCAGCCAGGGCGCCTGCGTGTGGCGTGCCATGCGGCCCAGCACAGAGGCGACCGCCACCTCGTCGATCGCTCGGGCGCCGCCGTTGGCAACTGCCGGCGGCAGGCTGGGATCGGACGCGGCGGCCATTGCAGCCCAGTATATTGACCCGATGAATGGCAACCGCCTCTTCGACACGCTGGCTTCGCCGCTGCGCCGCCTGCCGACACAATGCGCGCTGTGCCGAGACTGGGCATACGAGCGACTCTGCGACAAATGCATCGCCCGGTTCGCGTCGCCGAAGCCGCGCTGTACGCGCTGCGCGATCGGCGTGCTCGAAGGCGTGTCGATCTGCGGCGAGTGCCTGCGACATGCACCGCCGTTCGAGCATGCCGTCGCCGCGGTCGACTACGAGCCGCCGTGGGACGACCTTGTGCGCCGCTTCAAGTTCGACGCTGCACTCGACCTCGCCGACACGCTCGCCCGACGCCTGCTCGATGCGATCCGGCGCAGTGGCGCTCGACACCCGGATCGGCTGCTCCCGGTGCCCCTCGCCGACGAACGCATGCGCGAACGCGGCTACAACCAGGCGTGGGAGCTTGCGAGGCGCGTCGCCCCCACGATGGGTTGCGCCTGCGACGCGCGATTGCTGCTGCGCACGAAGGAAACCGCCCACCAGCTTTCGCTGCCGCCCGCCGAGCGCGCTGCGAACGTGCGCGGCGCGTTCACGGTCGAGCCGCGGAGGCGGCAGGACTTGCGCGACCGCGATGTTGCCGTGGTCGACGACGTCATGACCACCGGCGCCACGCTCGCCGAGGTCGCGCGCACGCTGCTGCAGGGCGGCGCCGCCTCGGTGCAGGTCTGGGTGCTCGCGCGCACGCCGCGGCCCGGAGGCGTGTAAGGCCCTGTCGGAAGTTCCAAATGTTCAACATCGTTCTCGTCCAGCCGGAGATCGCGCCGAATACCGGCAACGTGATCCGGCTCGCGGCGAACACCGGTTGCACGTTGCACCTCGTCGAGCCGCTCGGCTTCTCGATGGAAGACCGCTTGCTGCGCCGCGCCGGGCTTGACTACCACGAGACGGCGCGCGTGCAGCGCCACGCGTCGTGGGCGGCATTTGTTCAGGTCGAGCAGCCCGACGCTGCGCGGGTGTTCGCCTTCACGACACGGGCGCGAGAGGGCAACGCGGGCATCGCATGGCGCTGCGGAGACTGGCTCGTGTTCGGCAGCGAATCCGCCGGCTTGCCGCCGGAAGTGCGCGGCGCCTGCGCGCAGCACGTCCGGCTGCCGATGCGCCCCGGGCAGCGCAGCCTGAACCTGAGCAACGCGGTCGCGGTCGCGGTGTTCGAAGCCTGGCGCCAGAACGGCTACGCAGGCGGCGTGTGAACAACGCGTCGCGCACTCACTCCATCTTCACACCGGCCGCCTTGATCACGCGCGCCCAGTTGTCGCGTTCGCTGCGCATCAGTGCGGCGAGCGCTTCGGGTGTCGTGCCCGCGGCGCTGAAGTACAGGCCCAGCATGCGGGTGCGCACCGCGTCGCTCTTGATGATGCGGATCAACTCGGTCGAGACACGCTCGACGATCGCCGGCGGCGTCTTCGCTGGCGCCAGGACGGCTTGCCAGGAGATCGCCTCGAAACCGGGGTAGCCCTGCTCGGCGAAGGTCGGCATCTCGGGCAGCGAAGCGGCGCGCCCGAGCGTCGTCACGCCCAGCGCGTTGAGTTTGCCCGCGCGCACCTGCCCCATCGCCAGCCCCGGCACCATGAAGGCGGCCTGCACCTGGCCCGACAGGATGGCGTTGACGACCTGCGGAAACCCTTGGTAGGGCACGTGCACGAGATCGACCTTCGCGCGCGCCTTGAAGAGTTCCATCGCGAGGTGCGACGCACTGCCTTTGCCGACGCTGCCATAGTTGAGCGCGCCGGGCTTGGCGCGCGCGACCTGCACGAACTCTTCGAGCGTCTTTGCGCCGAGCTTGGGATCGACGACCAGCACGTTGGGCGAGGTCGCCACCAGCGTCACCGGCGCCAGATCCTTCGCCGGGTCGTAGCCGAGGTTCTTCGTCAACAGGGGCGCTGTGACGAGCGGGCCCTGGATCGTGAGCAGGAACGTGTAGCCATCGGGTTCGGCGCGCGCGGCGGCGCCGGTGCCGATGTTGCCGCCGGCGCCCGGCCGGTTGTCGATGACGACCGTCTGCCCGAGCGCCGCGCCGAGCGGCTCGCCGATCACGCGCGCGATGATGTCGGGTGAAGTGCCGGCCGGAAACGGCACGATCAGCTTGATCGGCCGCGCCGGCCAGGCTTGCGCCGACACCGGCAGCGCGATCGATGCCGCAGTGGCGGCGATGGTGTTGAGCACGTGGCGACGGTCCATTTCGGTTCTCCTCGGTTTGGAACTGGATTGAATGTGAAGGCGCAGGCGACGGTCGCCGCGCTCAGACCTCGGCGCGCGCGCTGCGCCCCATCAATTGCGCGAGCGCCTGTACCGGCGTGACCCGCGCTTGCAACACCTGCACGACAGCCTGCGTGATCGGCATCTCGACGCCGAGCGTCGTCGCGCGATCGCTCACTGCGGTTGCGCACAACACGCCCTCGGCCACGTGGCCGAGTTGCTTGAGGATCGCGGCCAGTTCGTGGCCGCGCGCCAGCATCAGGCCGACCTGACGATTGCGCGACAGATCGCCAGTTGCGGTGAGCACCAGGTCCCCGAGGCCTGACAGCCCCATGAAGGTCTCGGCTCGCGCGCCGAGCGCGACACCCAGGCGCGTCATCTCGGCGAGGCCGCGTGTGATGAGCGCCGCGCGCGCGTTCAGCCCGAGCGAAAGGCCGTCGGCAATGCCAGTGGCGATCGCCATGACGTTCTTGACTGCGCCGCCGACTTCGACGCCGATCGTGTCGTCCGATGTGTAGATGCGCAAGGCGTCGCCGTGGAGTGCCTCGACAGCGGCTTCGCACAGCGCGGCGTCGGCGCTCGCCGCAACGAGTGCCGTCGGCTGACCGCGCGCAACCTCGATCGCGAAGCTGGGCCCGGAGAGCACACCGATGCGTGTCAGGCTGGGGGCGCTGGCCCGCGCCACTTCGTGCGGCAGGCGTGCGCTGGCGTGCTCCAGGCCCTTGCAAAGCCACAGCGCGGGTGCGTCGCCGCCGCCTCGCGCGATCCGGCTCAGCATCTCGCCAAGCGCCGCCATCGGGGTCGCGACGATCGCAAGGCCGCCGCGAGCATGCGCCAGCGCGGCGCTCATGTCGGCGCTGATCGCGAGCTTGTCCGGCAGCACGACCCCATCGAGATAGCGGCGATTGACGCGCGACTCGCGCAATTGCGCGCACTGTGTTTCGCTGCGCGCCCACAGCAGCGCGTCGTTGCGCTTCGCCGCGCTGGCGGCGATCGCCGTACCCCAGGCGCCGGCGCCGAAGACGGCGACTTTCATTGCGCGCCCGACGCCGCAGCGCTGCGGCGCCGCGGTCGAAATGCGCGCCGCGCCCGGATCACGCCGAGGTGATGATGCCCGACGGCGAGGTCGAGCCGTTGCCGTTGGCAGCCACCGCCTGCTGCCGTTGTGCCTCGTACATCGCCTGGAAGTTCACCTCCGACAGCACCACCGGCGGGAAGCCGGCGCGCGTGCAGACGTCGGAGACGATCGCGCGCAGGTAGGGGTAGACGATCTGCGGGCAGGCAATGCCGATGATCGGCTGCAACTGCTCTTCCGGGAGGTTGCGGATCTCGAAGATGCCGGCCTGCTTGGCTTCGATCAGGAACAGCGTCTTTTCCGCGATCTTGGTCGTCACCGTCGCCGTCACGCAGATCTCGTAGATGCCGTCGGAGACTGGCTCGGCCGCGAGGTTGAGATTGATCTCGACCTGCGGCTGTTGCTGCTCGAGCAGGATCTTCGGCGAGTTGGGCTGTTCGAGCGACAAGTCCTTGAGGTAGATGCGCTGGATCTGGAATACGGGGGTCGCTGCAGTGTCTTCGGCCATGGAGAAATCTCACTCTCGAAATGAAACGCCCGCAACCGGAAGTGGCGCGGGCTGTGCGGACATTATCGCCCAGCGCCCCTGACGAACTGGCATCTGGCGCGGCTCGGGCGCCGTTCAGCCAGCGGCGAGCAAGGCGACAAGTTCGCCGCGCCTGTCGAGCGCAATCAGATCGTCGCAACCACCCACGTGCGTCTCGCCGATGAAGATCTGCGGCACGGTGCGCCGGCCGGTCAACTGCATCATCGCCATGCGTTCGTGGGGGACCTGGTCGACACGAATCTCCTCGATATTGTCGACGCCGCGCCGCTGCAGCAGGCTCTTGGCCTGCACGCAGTAGGGGCAGTAGTCGCTCGTGTACATCTTCACGTGCTGCATAGCGGAATGCTGCGTCATGCTGATTTCTCGAGGGGCATGTTCGCCTCCCGCCACGCGGCGAGCCCGCCGGCCAGCACACGTGGGTTCTCGAAGCCGAGTTTCTTCAGCGTCGCCGCGGCGCGCATCGCACGCGTGCCGCTCGGGCACACGACGACCAGCGGCAGCGCCTTGTTCTTCGGCAGGTTGTTCGATGTCTCGAGCGCCCCGATCGGAACGCTGCGCGAACCCGCGGCGTGCGCGCTGGCGTATTCGGCGGGTTCGCTGACGTCGATCAGCACGCCCTTCTCGCGGTTGATCAGGCGCACCGCCTCGTTGACGTTGATCTTGCCGCCGAAGGTGCCGCCCTTGATCATCGGCCACAGCAGCAGGCCACCCGAGACGATGGCGACGAGCACGAGATACCAGCTCTCGACGAGAAAATTCAACAGGTTCACAGATGGGCCCGGGTGGTGCACGGCGGCATGCCGAATTGCAGATTATAAAATTGGCTGCTTGTCCGCTGACATTTGCAGGTTGAACGCCCATGTACAAGCTTGTCCTGATCCGCCACGGCGAATCAACCTGGAACCTCGAAAACCGCTTCACCGGCTGGACTGACGTCCCGCTCACCGCCACCGGCGTCGAGCAGGCGCGACAGGCCGGCCGCCTGCTCAAGGCTGAAGGCTACGACTTCGACATCGCCTACACCTCGGTGCTCAAGCGCGCGATCTGGACGCTCTGGCACGCGCTCGACGAGATGGACCGCGTCTGGTTGCCGGTCGTCAACGACTGGCGCCTGAACGAACGCCACTATGGTGCGCTGCAGGGCCTGAACAAGGCCGAGACGGCGAGGAAGTTCGGCGACGAACAGGTGCTCGTCTGGCGCCGCAGCTACGACACGCCGCCGCCCGCGCTCGATGCAGACGACCCGCGCAACGAGCGCAGCGATCGGCGCTATGTGGATCTCGCGCCCGGCCAGGCGCCGTTGACCGAATGCCTGAAGGACACCGTGACGCGCGTGATGCCGTTCTGGAACGACACCCTCGCCCCGGCCATCCGCGCCGGGCAGCGCGTCGTCGTCTCGGCGCATGGCAACAGCATGCGCGCCCTCGTGAAGTACCTTGACGGCATCTCGGACGCGGACATCGTCGGCCTGAACATCCCGAACGGCATCCCGCTCGTCTACGAGCTCGACGCCGAACTCAAGCCGCTGCGCAGCGGCTATCTGGGCGACGCCGACGCGATTGCCCGCGCGGCGGCAGCCGTGGCGAGTCAGGGCAAGGCCTGAGCCCGGGCGTGTGGCGCGGCGACCCGATCAGCGCCAGCCTGACGCGTCGGACGCAAGCGCGAGGGCGACTTCGATATCCTGCTGCAGCGTCTGCGCGAGCCGGCGCCTATCGGCGTGTTGCGCCGACCGTGCCGGCAGCACCTCGACACGCACGGCCAAGCCTTGCGCGCAGGCGATCCACCAGACGCTCTGCAGCAGCGTCGTCTCGCCGAGGAACAGCACCGCCGGGCTGATCTGCTGCGCGTCGTCGAAATAGCGCAACGCAACCGGCTGCACGGGCGTCTCGGTCGCGATCGCCGCCTGCAGCAGGTTGGCGTGAAATGGCAGCAATTGCGCGCCGTCGCCGGTCGTGCCTTCGGGGAAAACCGCGACCGTGTCGCCTGCCCGCAGCGCGTCGGCCATCTGGTGGACGACGCGCAGCGCGTCCCGCGGCCGCTCGCGTTCGAGGTAGAGGGTTCCTGACGCGCTCGCCAAACCGCTGAAGATCGGCCAGCGCCTGACTTCGGCCTTCGACACGAAGCGTGCCGGAGCGACCGCGTCGATCGCGAAGATATCGAGCCACGAGATGTGATTGGCGACGAGCAGCTTCGCACCCTGGCGCGGCAAGCCCTGCACGACCAGGCGCACCCCGAACACCCGCAGGAAGCCCGCCGACCACCACCGGGTCTGGCGCATGCGCAGCGCCGGATCGTCGCGGCCGAAGCGCGCCGCGATGAGCGCGACGCCGATCAGCAGGTGCACGCAGGCTCGCGCCATGCGCCACACCGCGCGAAGCTTGCGTGCGAGCGACGGCGCAGTTGGCGGACGACCCTGCGGCGTTTCGTCCGGCACCATCGCCGGCGTCAGTCGCCGCCGGCCTGGTAGGCCATCTGCCCGGCGACAAGCGTGCAGCGCACGCTCGCCGGCAGCTCGATGCCACTCGTCTCGAAGGCGAAGGGGGTGTGGCGGCCCTGGCTCAGCAACTCGCCGGGCCGAACCGTCCAGCGTGCCGCCGGGTCGAAGACGCAGACGTCGGCGACGCCGCCGACCGCAAGCCGGCCCGCACTCGCCGCGAGCGACCCCAGCGCATCCCCGAGGACACGCACCGGCTCATGCGTGATCACCGCGAGCGCGCGCGCAAGGCCCGCGCCGCTCGCCTCACCCCAGTGCAGCGCGAGGCTCAGCAGCAGTTCGAGCCCGGTCGCGCCAGGCTCCGCTTCGGCGAAGGGCAGCGTCTTCTCGTCGGCGCTGACCGGGGTGTGGTCGCTCACCAATGCGTCGATCGTGCCGTCGGCCAGGCCCGCACGCAATGCGTCGCGGTCGCGCTGCTGGCGCAGCGGCGGCACGAGGCGCATGGCCGGGTTGAAGTAGCCGATGTCGATGTCGGTCAGGTGCAGCGAATTGATGCTCACGTCAGCCGTGACCGGCAAGCCTTCGGCCTTCGCGGCGCGCACGAGCTCGACCCCGGCCGCGCTCGACAGGCGGCACAGATGAACCCGCGCGCCGGTCTCGCGCATCAGCTCGAACGCGGTGTGCAGCGCAATCGTCTCGGCGCTGACGGGCACCCCGGCGAGCCCGAGCCGCGTCGCGACCGCGCCCCGAGCGGCGACGCCGGCGCCGAGCCAGCGATCCTGCGGACGCAACCAGACCGTGTAGCCGAAGGTCGCCGCATACTGCAGCGCCCGCTGCAGCACCTGTGTGTCGCGCACCCCGACGTCGGCCTGCGAAAAGCCGATGCAGCCGGCCTCGGTGAGCTCGACCATCTCGGTCAGCACCTCGCCGGCCAAGCCACGCGTCAGCGCGCCGAGCGGAAAGACGCGGCAGCGGCTCAATTTGCGGGCACGAAACTTGAGCATCTCGACGAGACCCGGCTCGTCGAGCACCGGGTCGGTGTCGGGCGGGCACACCAGGCTCGTCACGCCGCCTGCGGCCGCCGCCTGCAGTTCGCTCTCGAGCATGCCTTCGTGCTCGTGCCCTGGCTCGCGCAGCCGTGCGCACAGATCGACCAAGCCGGGCGCAACGATGCAGCCCGTGGCGTCGATCACGCGATCCGGCGCGAAATCCTCCGGCGCGGCGCCGACCGCGACGATGCGCCCGCTGGCGATCGCGAGGTCGCCAGTCGCGTCCAGCCCCGAAGCGGGATCGACGAGTCGGCCGTGCTCGATCAGCAGCTTCATGGTGCGGTGCTCATGCTTCGTTGCCCGCGATGATCGACATCACCGCCATGCGCACCGCGATGCCGAAGGTGACCTGCGGCAGGATCACGCTCTGCGTGCCGTCAGCCACCGCGGAGTCGATCTCGACGCCGCGGTTGATCGGGCCCGGGTGCATCACGATCGCGTCCGGCTTTGCCGCGGCAAGCTTCTCCGGCGTCAAGCCGAAGCTCTTGGAGAACTCGCCCGCGCTCGGCAGCAGTGCACCGCCCATGCGCTCGTGCTGCAAGCGCAGCATGATGATCACGTCGGCGTCGCGAATGCCCTCGACCATGTCGTGGCAGACGCGCACGCCCATCTCCTTCATGTCGCCCGGGACGAGCGTCTTCGGGCCGACCGCGCGCACCTCGGCGACGCCGAGCGTCGTCAGCGCGTGGATGTCCGAGCGCGCGACCCGCGAGTGCACGAGGTCCCCGACGATGGCGACGACGAGCCCGCTGAAGTCGCGCTTGTAGTGGCGGATCGTGTACATGTCGAGCAGGCCCTGCGTCGGGTGCGCGTGGCGCCCGTCCCCGGCGTTGACGACGTGCACGTGCGGCGCGCAGTGCTGCGCGATCAGATAGGGTGCTCCGCTTTCGCCGTGACGCACGACGAACATGTCGGCATGCATCGCCGAGAGATTCGCGATCGTGTCGAGCAGGCTCTCGCCCTTGGCCGCGCTCGAGCGCGCGATGTCGAGATTGATGACGTCCGCCGACAGGCGCTTGGCGGCGATCTCGAACGTCGTGCGGGTGCGCGTGCTGTTCTCGAAGAAGAGGTTGAAGACGCTCTTTCCCCGCAGCAGCGGCACCTTCTTCACGTCGCGGTCATTCACACTGAGAAACGTGCCCGCGGTGTCGAGGATGTGCTCCAGCACGTCGCGCGGCAGGCCCTCGATCGACAGCAGGTGGACGAGCTCACCATGCGCGTTGAGCTGGGGGTTTGCACGGCCGGTCCTGAGCGCCACCATCTACGCCGCCCCCAGACGAAAACTGAACGTACCCGCTTCGCTTCGCGCGAGCGACAGGCGCTGCTCGTGCGGCAGATTGATACGCACCGCCGAGACGGTCGCTTCGATCGGCAGTTCGCGCCCGCCGCGATCGACGAGCACTGCGAGCTTCACGCTCGCCGGGCGGCCGAAGTCGTACAGCTCGTTCAACACGGCGCGGATCGTGCGGCCGGTAAAGAGGACGTCGTCGACCAGCACGATCGCCTTGCCTTCGACCGCGAACGGCAGCTTGGTCGCGTCGGCCCCGGCGGCGAGGCCGCGCGAGCTGAAATCGTCGCGATGCAGCGTGCTCGAAATGACGCCCGGCGCGCCCGGCAGTTGCAAGTCGCGGTGCAGGCGCTCCGCAAGCCAGGCGCCGCCCGACCAGATGCCGACGAGCACGGCATCGTCCTGAAAGAGAGGGCGGACCGCCGCGAGCAAATCGAGGTAGAGCGCTTCGGCGTCGAGTGCGAGAGGGCTCATTTCAGCCCGCCCAGGAACTGCTCGAGGATGATCGCGGCCGACGCGGCGTCGAGGTCGCGCGCGCCGCGCGCTGCGGCCTCGACCGTCGAGTAGCGTTCATCGACCTCGTGGACGGGCAAGCGGAAGCGCCCCCCCAACTGACGCGCGAAGCGTCGCGCGCGCAAAGTGTTTTCGTGCTCTGCGCCGTCGGGATGGCGCGGAACGCCGACAACCAGCGCGTCGGGCTGCCACTCGACAATGAGGCGGTCGATGGCATCGAAGCGCGCGCTACCTTCGGCAGCGATCGTGGCGAGTGGCGTCGCGCTGCGCGTCAGCGAATTGCCGCTGGCGACACCGACGCGCCGTGCGCCGAAGTCGAAAGCAAGGAAAGAGGTCTCCGAATCGATTGCTTGAGCCGCCGCAAGGTCAGGCAACGCCACCATCATGCGTGCCCCGCCTCCTGGCTCAGCACCGACAGATCGATGCCGAGCAGCGACAGTGCGCGCTCGTACCGCTTCTCCGCCGGGGTGTCGAAGATCACCTCCGGCGCCGCGCCTACGTTGATCCAGCCGTTGCGGCTCATCTCATCCTCGAGTTGCCCGGCGCCCCAACCGCTGTAGCCGAGCGTGACGAGGACGCGCTTCGGGCCATTGCCGTTGGAAAGCGCCTCCAGCACGTCTTTGCTGGTCGTCATCTCGAGCCCGCCGCCCGCAATCGCGAGCGTCGAGTTGTAGGCCGCACTGTCCGCAGGCTGCTTCTCATGCAGCACGAAGCCGCGCTCGGTCTGCACCGGGCCGCCGAAGTACACCGGCGCTTCAGCCAGGTCGTCTCGATCGAGCGTCAACTCGACCTTTTCGAAGAGGTTCTTGAGCTTGATGTCGATCGGCTTGTTGATCACGAGGCCGAGCGCGCCCTTCTCGTTGTGCTCGCACAGGTAGATCACCGCGCCTGCAAAAGTATCGTTGGCCATGCCGGGCATGGCGATCAGGAACTGATTGGTCAGATCGATGGGCGCGCCGGGCATGGCAGCATTTTAGGCCACGCCCCATTGCAGCGGCGCGCTGCCGGAGGCGGATTGGCGATAGTGGACACTCGCCAGCGTGGACAAATCCCTTGCCGCCGCGCTCGTCTGGTTCCGGCGTGACCTGCGCGCGAGCGACCACGCAGCGCTGTACCACGCCTTGCGTGCGGCCCGGCGCGTCTGGTGCGTGTTCGTATTCGATCGCGACATCCTCGACCCTTTGCTGGAGCAGGGGTCGAGGGCCGATCGGCGCGTCGAGTTCCTGCACGACAGCGTCCGCGCGCTCGATGTCGAGCTGCGCGCCCTCGCCGCACGCAGTGGCGCCGAGGGGGGCGGGCTGATCGCGCGTCACGGCCACGCGGCGATTGAGATCGCGCAGCTCGCGCAGGCCTTGCAGGTGCAGGCGGTGTACGCCAACCACGACGACGACCCGGACGCGCTCGCCCGCGACGCCAGGACGCGCGGCGCGCTCGCCGACCTCGGCATTGCGCTGCACACCGCGAAGGATCACGTCGTGTTCGAGCGCAGCGAACTGCTCACCGGCAGTGGCACGCCCTACAACGTCTTCACGCCCTACAAGAACGCATGGCTCGCGAAGATCGATGCGTTCTACCTCGGTGCCTATCCGGTCGCAAGGCACGCCGGGGCGCTGGCCGCGCCGCCCGCGCAAGAGCCGCTGCAGTCGCTCGAATCGCTCGGCTTCGAGCGCACCAACCTGCATGCGCTCGGTCTCGACGGCGGCAGCGAACACGGGGAGGCACTGCTGCGAGACTTCCTGACGCGCATCGATCACTACGACACGGCGCGCGACTTCCCGGCGCTAAAGGGCCCGAGCTATCTCTCGGTTCACCTGCGCTTCGGCACGTTGTCAGTGCGCACGCTCGCACGCGAGGCGTGGTTGCGCATGCACGCCGGTTCGCGCGGCGCCGGCGTGTGGCTGTCCGAGCTGATCTGGCGCGACTTCTATCACCAGATACTGCACCACCACCCGCACGTCGTCGATTCAGCGTTCAGGCCCGCGTACGACGCACTGCGCTGGGAGCACGGCAAGGCGGCCGACGCACATTTCGACGCCTGGGTCGCCGGACGCACCGGCTACCCGCTCGTGGACGCGGCGATGGCGCAGATTGCGCAGAGCGGCTACATGCACAACCGGCTGCGCATGGTCGCGGCCAGCTTCCTCGTGAAGGACCTTGGCATCGACTGGCGGCGCGGCGAAGCGTACTTCGCACGCCAGCTCAACGACTTCGATCTCGCCGCGAACAACGGCGGCTGGCAGTGGGCTGCTTCCACGGGCTGCGACGCGCAACCCTGGTTTCGCATCTTCAACCCGGTCACTCAGAGTCGCAAGTTCGACCCGCAAGGGCGCTTCATCCGACGCTATCTGCCGCAGCTGGCGGCACTGCCAGACGCGGCAATTCATGCGCCGTGGCTGGCGCGGCCGGCGGATCTCGAAGCTGCCGGCGTGGAGCTCGGCGTCACCTACCCGCGCCCGATCGTCGACCATGCAGAAGCGCGCAAGCAAACCCTCGCACGTTATGCAGCGGTGAAGGCAAGCAAGTAGCGGGATCGCCGGCCGCAAGGAGCCGGCCTCCGCGAACGCGTCTAGGCTTCGACCGAGCTCGTCGTGTAGCGCCCGACGAGTGCGAGCAAGTCCTCCTCCGAGTACGGCTTGCCGAGATAGTGCTCGACGCCCAGTTCGGCCGCGACGTCGCGGTGCTTCTGCGCGATGCGCGAGGTGATCATGATCACCGGCAGGTCGCTCAGGCGCTGATCCCCACGGATGTTGCGCACCAAATCGAAGCCGTCCATGCGCGGCATCTCGATGTCGCTCAGCACGACCTGCGGCTTCTCTTCGGCCAGGCGCTCGAGTGCATCGAGCCCGTCCTTCGCGACGACGACGCGATAGCCCTCGCGCACCAGCAGGCGTTGCGTCACGCGGCGCACGGTCAGCGAATCGTCGACCACCATCACGAGCGGTGCGACGTTCGCCGCGGCCTCTGCCACCGGTACGGTGCCCTTCGGCGCCTCGGCCTCCGCGCGCATCATCGCGTGCGCGCTGTCGGCGTAAAGCGTCGCCAGCGCGACCGGGTTGTAGATCAACGCAACGGCGCCGGAGGCGAGCAGCGTCATACCCGCGAGCCCCGGAAGACGCGAAAGCTGCGGGCCGAGGTTCTTGACGACCGCCTCCTGGTTTCCCAGCACCTCGTCCACATGCAAGGCAATGCGTTGCTGCGCGCTGCGGATGACAACCACCGAGCGCATGCGCCCGCCCTCGGCGCCACGCGCGCTCTGATGCAGCAGCGCGCCGAGCCAGAAGAACGGCAGCTTGCGCTCGCCGAGCGGATAGACGCCGCTCAAGTACGCCTGCTCGACCTGATCAGGCGTCGCGCGCTGCACGACCTCGACAAGCGTCGACGGCACAGCCACCGTCACGCTGCCGCAACGCAGCATCACGACCTGCGTCACCGCCGTCGTGAGCGGCAGGACGAGCTTGAAGCTCGTGCCTTTGCCCCAGGCGGTCGCTGTCTCGATGCGACCCCCCATTGCGTTCACGTCCGAGCGCACGACGTCCATGCCGACACCGCGGCCGGAAAGTTCGGTCACGCTGCTGGCAGTCGAAAGACCGGGGCTGAAAATCAGGTTCGCGAGTTCGGCGTCGCTGTACTGTCCGTCAGCGCTGATGAGGCCGGCGGCGATACCCTTGTCGCGAATGCGCGGCAGGTCGAGCCCGCCGCCGTCATCGCGGAACGTGACCGACACTTCGTTGTGCTCGTGCGCCAGGGCGACGACGATCGCGCCCGCCGCATCCTTGCCGGCCGCCTCTCGCGCCTCGGGCGATTCGATGCCGTGCGTCACGCAGTTGCGCAACAAGTGCTCGAACGACGCCGTCATGCGATCGAGCACGCCGCGATCGAGTTCGATCGAGCCGCCGACGATGTCGAGCCGCACATGCTTGCCCATCTCCTTCGCCGCCTGGCGCACGACGCGATAGAGACGGTCGGCCTGGCTTTCGAACTCGACCATGCGCGTGCGCAGCAGGTCGTCCTGCAGGTCACGCGTGAGGCGCGTCTGCGCCGCGAGTTCGTCCTCGGTGCTCTGCACCGCGCGCTGCAACGTGCGCTGCACGGTGGCGACGTCGTTGACCGACTCGGCCATCATGCGCGTGAGTTCCTGGAAGCGCGTGAAGCGGTCGAGCTCGAGCGGATCGAAAGTCTCGGCCGCGGCCTTCGCCGCTTCCAGGCGCGAGCTCATCTGCGTTTCGCCCTGCAGTTCGAGCTCGCGCAACTGTTGGCGCAGCCGCTCGAGGTTGTCGGTCAGGTCGACGAGCGAGTTCTTGATCAGGCCAACTTCGGCCTCGATCCGCGTGCGCGTGATGCTCACCTCGCCGGCCTGATTGACCATGCGGTCGAGCAGCGGCGCGCGCACCCGCACCGCCGCGGTCGACGCCGGGCCGGTGGCACGATCCGCCACCTGCTGCGCTTGCGGCTGGGCGGTGCCGAAGCGCGACCAGTCGATCTCCGGCAAGGCAGGTCTCGGCGCTGCGGGCGCATCGCCCGGCGCTTCGGCGGGCGCAGGCGCGAGCGATTCGAGCGCCGGATCGGCAATCGCAGCTTCGGCCGATTCCCCGGCAGGCTCGGGCACCGAAGGCTCGGCGATCGCGATCGATTCGACGGGTGCCGGCGTCTCGGGTATTGGGGCGGCCGCTGCCTGGACCGCAGCGGCCGTCGCCTCGGCGTAGGCCTGCGCGTCGTGCGAGCGCAGCGCCTCGAACACCGCGAGCAAGGCATCGCCGCGCGCCTGCAGTGCCTCGACCTGTGCCGCATCGACAGGCGTATACGCCGTCAAGTGCTCGATCCGCGTTTCGAGCCGATGGCACATCTCGCCCAGGCGCATCGCACCGGCAAGCCGCGCTCCGCCCTTGAGCGTGTGCAAGGTGCGCATCGCACCCGCGGCCGGGCCCGGGTCGGTCGGGCGACGCGCCCACTCGCGCAGGCGCGCCGAGAGTTGCGGCAGCAGTTCCTGCCCTTCTTCCTCGAAGATCGGGAACAGCTCGGCATCGACGGCGTCGATCGCGTCGATGTCTTCCTCGTCGTCCTCGGCGTCCACGCGAACGTGCGCAGGTTCGGGCTCGGGTTCGGGCAGTTCGGCAAGGTCCTTCAGTTCGGGCAGGCCGAACGCGCCGTGCTGGCTGTCCGCCCCCGCGAATGCCGAAGCCGCAAACACCGACGGTCTGGCGTCAGACGTTGGTTCGGGGACTGCCGCCGCTTCGTCAGATGTCTCGGAGCCCGGATGCACGCCGGCGTCGACAGCCAGCGCTGGCGGCTCTTCGGCCTGCGCCGTTGCCGCGTCGGCCGGCACGGGGTCTTGCGAAGTCTCCGGCGCGTCGACCGCTGCCGCGAGCTCTCCTGTCACGGTGCCGTGCGCAGTGCCTGTCGCCTCGCCGTCGTCTTCCGATTCGTTGCGGGCCTGCGCCAGGCGCTGCGCTGCAGCCTCGCGCGCGGCGAGTTGTTCGAGCAAACCTGGCTGCGGCGTCTTCAGGAATCCGGCGGCAAACTGGTGCAGCAGGCGGCGGATGTCTTCGGCGACATCGACATAGAGCCGCGCCTCGTCCGCATTGCCGAAGCCCACGCTGTGCGACCGCTCGAGCGCGTGTTCGAGTGCGCGCGCAAGGTGCGAGAGATCGGTGAAGCCGACAGTCGCCGAGCTTCCGGCGAGCGAATGCGCTAGCGCGACGGCGCCTTCGCCCACCGGGCGATGCAGCTCCATCGCCCATTCGGCAAGTTCGGTGCCGAGGCGGCGCGACAGTTCGTCAGCCTCGTTGAGGTAGATGTTGAAGAGCGGGATCGCGATGCGCAGTTCGCCGACCTGCTTGAACGGCTCGTCCTCGACGCGCTCGGAGGACGTCTCGTGCTCGTCGTCGCTGCCCGCGCCATCCTGCTCGAAGCTGCTGTCGACCGCAGTGTCGCGAAACGCGGGCGGCGCCTGTGCGTCCGCCGCTTCGTCGGCGGGCAGTCCCGCGCCGAGGTCGATGGCTTCATCAACCGGCGCATCGGCTTTCGCGTCGCTCGCCGCCTCCTGCGCCTCGCCGGCCAGCCGATCGTGTGGATAAGGCTGCGTGGCGAACATGTCGAAGCCGGCCGACGCGGGTTCAATCGGCGCTTCGGCCTGTGGCGCAACGGTGGCGCCGCCTTTATCGAAGGCACCGAGATCGAAGTCAAAATTGAGCTCGGTGGCTTCGGCCAACGGCGCCGCCGAGGCTTCTTCCGGCACATCGGTACCCGGCGCCTCCGTCGCGGTCGCATCGGCGGCGGGTTCGGTGCCAAAGTCGAGCGTGAATGCAATGTCCTCGTCGATGCCCGGTTCAGTTTGGGGCGCCGCGGCGGACGGCACGTCACCGGCCAGACCGGCGACGTGGGCGGATGTTTCCGACCACGCGGGGGCAAGCGGCGGTGGCGCAACGGCGCCCGTCAACGCATCGGCGCGGGCCTGCATGTGGTCGGCGTGGAACGCCTCCAACGACGCGCCAGTGGCGATCGCTTCGGCCCACTGCCCGAGTTCCTCCAGCGCGGCGGCCGTGAAATCGAGCAGCGCCACATCCGCGCCGCGCTGCTCGGCCAGCACGGTGTTGTACTGTTGTTCGCAGATCCAGGCCGCCGCGCCGTAGTCGTGCAAGCCGACCATGCGCGAGCTTCCCTTGAGCGTGTGAAAGGCGCGCCGCAGCGTCGTCAGGCGTCCAAGATCGGCCGGCTCGCTTCGCAACTCGGCGAGCGCCTCGTTGGCGCCCTGCAGCACTTCGCGCGCCTCCTCGAGGAAGACTTCGCGCATCTCGTCGTCGCCCTCGAGGTCGCCAGCACCGGCCGACGCAGATGCCGCGCCGGGGGCAGGTGCGAGCGGTTCGAGACCCGCCGCGTCGGTGGCGGTGTGGACGAACTCGACCAGCGCCTCCGAGAGCTTCTCGCGGGCATCGGCCACGCCCTGCGCGTCGGTCGCGGCTTCAAGTGCGGCCTGGGCGTTGGCGACGGTCGCCACCAGTTCTGGCTGGTCGGCAACCTGCGCCTCGTGCGACAGGCGTTCAAGATCACGCGTGACATCAATGAGCTCGATATCGTCACGTGCGGAGCTCAGCGCGAGCGTCTGCGCCTGTTCGATCAGCCGCGGCGTCACGGCAGGCGCCGTCGCCACACCAGCCTCGCCAGCTGCGCTCTGCGCCGGTCGCCGGCCCATCACCGAACCGAGCGTGCCTGTCGCCGCGTCGAAGCGGAACAGGGACTTCGCCATCTGCGGCTGGACGCTGAACATGTCGATCAGGAAGCCGAGCGCACCGAGGTTGCCGGCAAGGCGGTCGAAGGTACCCGTCTGCGCTCCGCGCGCCGGATCGACCTCCGTCTGCAGCAGCGCATCGATATCGTCGCTCATGCGCAACGCGGCCTGCGACGCCTGGTCGAGGCCGAGCACCGACAGCACACCGCGCATCGCCTGCAATTGACCCGGCACCGGCGTCAGCACCTGGCGTTCGGCCGGATTGCGGAAGTATTGGTCGATCAGCTTCTCGGACTCGGAGAGCGCGGCGCGCATCTCGTGGACGACGCTGCCGAGCGTCTGACGCTCGGAGACGCGACGGTACAAGTCCTCCATCCAGCCTTCGAGCGCCTGCGGCGGTTTGCCTGCGCGCACGTCGGCGATCCGCTCGGCGAGCTTCTTCACACGCTCGCGCTGCCCGGGGCCGTCGAACTCGCCATCATCGAGCGTGGCGTCGAGATACAGCAAGCTCGTCGCCACCTCCATCGCGAGCGGCGCAGCGGGCGCAGCGCCCGAATGCTGAGCCTGCGTGATCGTCGTCTGCAATTCGTCGGCGAGGACTTCGCCGGCCGGCATCAGGCGGCGCAGCGAATCGCCGACGAGCGAGAACTGTTCGGACAGACCGGTCAAGCGATGCACGTCTCCGCCGGCGACCGCGCCCCAGGCGTCCTTCGCGCTGGCGACGCGCTTCTTCGCCTGCCCCACGAGGGCAGGGTCGAAGCGACCCAGAACGCTTGCGTTGTAGTCCGCCGCCGGCTCCGCGCCGAGGTGGTACGCCTCGCGCACCGCGGCCAGACGTGGTGCCTGGCCGGGAGCACCAGACGATTCGGCCTGCGAGCAGAAAAACAGCAGATCTTGCGCGAGGCGATCGGCGACATCGTCCTGCCCACCCTGCAACATGCGGAACTGCGGCAACAGGCGCGACGCCGCGCGCTTGCTGAAGACGTCGGGCTTGAGCAGACCCTGCGCCTGCGCTTCGAAAACCGCCGCGGCGAGCTTCCACAGCGTCGCCGCCTTCGGCTGTGCGGTGCCGGCGCCGAGACCGGCGCAGACCTGACTCATGCGGTCGAAAGCAGCAACCTGCTTCGGTCCGACCGACGCGCGCATCAGGCCAAGCAACTGCTGTTCGAGCAGTTGTTCGCTGTGCGCGTCAGTCGTGACCGGCTGCGCCGTCGGATCGTCCGGCAGCGCAATCCAGCGCCATTCGCTTACCCACAGATCCGACGGATGAACGCGTTCGGCGCCGGCGAGTTCCTGCACAGCGCGGTACTGAGGGAACAGGGACAGCGCCGAAACGCGCTTGCCCGCAAGCAGGCGGCCGATGTAGTCGAGCAGTGCGAACGACACGCGCTCGATCGCATCGACCGTCTGCGGGCCGACGCGCCGGGGCTTGGCGACGAGGCGTTGGACGACCGATTCGCTCGCACGCAGCACCAGCGCCGCGGCCGGCAGGCCGACCAGTTCGAGCGCACCGACGCCTTGGTGGATCTGCTGGCGCGCGCCGCGCAGCACGGACGGATCGACGTCATCGGTGTCGGCGTCGAACACCGTGTCCGAGTCCTTCATGAAGCGGCGCAAGGCCTTGTGCGCGGCTTCGAGCGAGCGGCGCAACTCTTCGTGCACCCAGGCCAGGGCGCTCAGGTCGATCTGATCGTGACGGTCGCTGTCGGCGCGCGGGCTGTCCATCGGAAGCTTCTCGAAAAAATGGTCGGGTTCGCGAACGCGGCGCGGCCTAGCTGATCTTGAAGCGCGCAACCGACTGGCTGAGTTCCTCGGCCGTCTTCGACAGCTCGCGCACCATCTGCGCGGTCGAGCGCGTGCCCTCGCCGGTCTGCTCGGTCACCGCGAAGATGTGCTGGATGTTGGCGGCGACGACGTTGGCCGATTTGGCCTCCGACAACGCCTGGCTTGAGATCTGCTCGATCAGTTCAGCGAGCTGGCGCGACACCCGATCGATCTCGCCGAGCGCAGTACCTGCCGCGTCCGACAGGTGCGTTCCTTCGACCACGCCCTGGGTGCTGCGCTCCATTGCGCCGACCGCATCCTGGGTGTCGGTCTGAATCGTCTTCACGAGCGCGGCGATCTGGCGCGTGGCGTCGCCCGAGCGTTCGGCCAGCCGCTGCACTTCCTCGGCCACGACCGAAAACCCGCGCCCCGCCTCGCCGGCAGACGCGGCCTGGATTGCAGCATTCAGCGCGAGCACGTTGGTCTGCTCGGTGATGTCGGAGATGAGTTCGGTGATTTCGCCGATCTCCTGTGACGACTCGCCCAGCCGCTTGATGCGCTTGGAGGTGTCCTGGATCTGGTCCCGAATCGCGTTCATGCCGCCGATCGTGTTCTGCACCGCGTGCAGGCCCGACTCGGCCGCCGCGAGCGACTGGCGCGCCACCTGTGCCGTCTGCTGCGCCTGGGCCGACACGTCGTTGATGCGGCCGGCCATCTGCAGTACCGATTCGCCGGTGTCGCGGATCTCGCGCAGTTGCTCGCTCGATGCGGCCATCAGCTCGGTCGATGTCGCCTCGACCTGCTGCGTCGTGTCCGTCACGCGACCGACCGTGCCTTGCACCTGCGAGACGAGCGAGCGCAACTCCTCGACGGTGTAGTTCACCGAGTCGGCGATCGCACCGGTGATGTCTTCGGTCACCGTGGCCTGTTGCGTCAGATCGCCTTCTGCGACCGACTGCAATTCGTTCATCAGTCGCAGAATCGCCGCCTGGTTCGCGTCGTTGACGCGCTTGGCTTCCTGCTCCATGCGCTCGGCCTGCAGGCGTTGGGTCTCGGCGACCGCGGCGCGCTGCGCCTGATCCTGCATGTACAGGCGCAGGAAGCCGAAGCCGCCAGCGATCAGCAGCAGGGCGAACAGCAGCATCGCACCGAGCTTCAAGCCGGAGAGACCGCCTTGCAGGCTCAACTGCAGTTGCACCTCTTCGAGGCCCTGACGCAACGGCTCGCTGTCGGCAATGATGGCCGCCTGCGCCTTGCGCACGGCCAGCAGGCCCGGCAGGTTGTCGAGGATCGCTGCTGCCTGGACGCGCGTTTCCTCGTACTGGTTCAAGAGCTTGCTCAGCGCCGCGCGAGACTGCGCGTCGCGCGCCGCCGCCAGACGCAGTTCCCCGCTGCCATCGAGCAGGCCGATACCGATCTCGCGGAAACTCTTCAAGTCCTTGCCGAGCAACATCATCGACTGCTGGCTCGCGCCTTCGGCGGTCAGGAACTCGTTGGCGCTCTTGCCGATGCGCTGCGTCAGCATCACGAGCTGGCCGGCCGCGGACAGCTCGGACGCCGAAGCATCCTGCTGCAGCTTGATCAACGAGACGGTTTCGGCCGTCTGCAACAACTCCGATGACTGGCGGTTGATGGTCTGCAGCGCCTGCCCGACCTGGGTCAGCACCTTTTGATGAGCGAGCACGACGCTCGCGTTGCGCGAAGCGCGGTCGACGAGCGGCACGAGCGGCTCGATCGCTTCCTGCACCTGCCTCGGCGCGGCGGCGATTTCGGCGTCGCCGCTTTGCAGGCCGAACACCGAGCGCGACAGCGCTTCCGAACTTTCGCGAACCTCGCCGAAGGCCCTGGCGTTGCCGATCACCGCCTGCGAAACCGATTTCGCCAATCGTTGCGACTGCATCAGCGCCTGGCCGCTCGCGTTGAGCTGGGCCGCATTCTTGTTCGCCGAGTTCAGCGCCAGGAACATCATCAGCAACAAGCCGCCGATGCCCACGATGATGGCGCCGCCAAGAATCCGTTGTTGCGACTCGAGCGGGCGATGACCGATGAAGGGCAGCCCCGCCACACCGGCCGCTTCCGCCGACTGCACTTCGTGCGCGTCGGCGTAGGCGCCCAGATCGCTGGGCGCCGCTTCGGTGATGATCGAAGACTCCGCTGCTTCGGTCTGCTGCATCGTCGAATCCGAGTAGGTCTCGGGGTCGCTGCGCGTCATGTGCATCGCCGGCATCGCGGGCATCGCCACGCCACCGCCACCGCCACCGACGCCAACGGCGACGAGCTGCGAATCGATGCCGTTGAACCCGGCGTGAATGGAGCTCGCGCCGCTGCGCGCACGCCCGCCGCCCAAGCTCTTGATCATGTCCATCAGACTCATAGGAAACCCTCTCGTGCTCACGTCGGCCGCGCCAGCTGGCTCAGGCGACGACCTTCAAAAACGATTCATGCCGCGCCAGTTCCGCAAGGCGCAATTCCTGCCACCGCCGACCTGCAGCGTCGCGATAGCACGCGCCGACGAACGCCGGAAGAGCCTCTGGGGCGTTCTGTTCGACGACCATCTGTCCGGCACTGCGCAATCCGGCGAGGCGATCGACAAGCAGCGCGCAGTTCAGTTCAAGTGCGGCGTTGAATGCGACGAGCTGCACCCGCTCGCGTCCCGGTTCGGCGCCCCGCTCGGCGCCCTTGACGCCGAGGAAGGCGGCAAGATCGACGATCCCGTGCAGACCGCCGCGCAGGTTAGCGACGCCGAGAAACCAGGGTTTCGCATGCGCAACCGGCACGATTGCCGTCATGGCGAAAATTTCGCCCGCCTCTTGCAGCGGCAGCAAAAAGCCGCGGCCGGCGCATTCGACCGCCAGCCATGAGACGCTGGCCGCCTCGGCGCGCGCGGTCTTCAGCCGCTCGGCAAGGCGGGTCTGGAGTTCGCGCAGGGCTTCCTTGTTGGCCATCGAATCGAAGTGATCTTGGAGCGGGTGGGCGACCTGCTCAGTCGAAGGCCCTGATCTTCTTCACAAGCTCGTCGGCGTCGACCGGCTTGACGATGTAGTCACGCGCGCCCTGGCGCATGCCCCAGACCTTGTCGGTCTCCTGATTCTTGCTGGTGCACATGATCACCGGCACACCGGTGAAGCGTGAGTCGCGCGTGATCGAGCGCGTCAGCTGGAAGCCGTTCTGCCCCGGCATGACGACGTCCATCAGGATCAGGTCCGGCGTGTCCTCGCCAAGGCGGCGCATCGCGTCCTCACCGTTCTCGGCGGTGCGGACCTGATAGCCGCGCTTGGTCAGCACGTCTGAGAGGAAGTGCAGTTCGGTCTTCGAGTCATCGACCAGCAGGATCTTCTGGATAGCCATGGGTGGGTGTCCTAGGGAGTCTGGCGAACGCGCGCGTTGGGGTGGCCGGCGCGTTGCGAAGCGTGGCGCTCAGGCAAGAACGCGCTTGTACTGTTCGACGGCCAGCAGGAGCTGGTCCTTCGTGAACGGTTTGGTGAGATAGTCGTCCGAGCCGACCATGCGGCCGCGCGCCTTGTCGAACAGGCCATCCTTCGACGACAGCATGATCACCGGCACGGCGGAGAAGCGCGGGTTGCGCTTGATGATCGCGCAGGTCTGGTAGCCATCCAGACGCGGCATCAGGATGTCGCAGAAGATCAGATCGGGGTCGTGGTCGTTGACCTTGGAGAGGGCGTCGAAGCCGTCCTCCGCGAGCAACACTTCGTAACCTCCCTGGCGCAGGAAGATTTCCGCGCTGCGCCGGATCGTGTTGCTGTCATCGATGACCAGCACGCGGGCGGCCTGGAGCGGCGCTGCAGCCGAGGCTTCGTTGCTCACCGGACATTCTCCTCAACGGAACTCAAGGCTCGCCCCCTGGCGCGCCTTCCTGGGCTGTTATCGGCAGCGTCGCGTCAGATCTGAACCATTTCGAAGTCTTCCTTGCGTGCCCCGCATTCCGGGCAGGTCCAGTTCATCGGCACGTCTTCCCAGCGCGTGCCTGGGGCGACACCGTGATCTGGATCCCCTTGCGCTTCGTCGTAGATCCAGCCACAGATCAGGCACATCCAGGTCCTCAATTCGCTCACCTCGCTCCCGCCGCATCACTACAATGAGAAAAGATTGTAGCCACGGCATTCAGCAAAAAATCAATCAGTCGTAGGCACATACGCAACATTCCTCACTATTCGCTAGAGGTTTGTTACGGCCTATTTCTCCTGCTTCGGCACGCCCGAGCCGCTGCCGATCCGATCCCAGAGCCGCCTGCCATGCCAGCAACCCCCGACACCGACGTCGCCGACGAAGCCGGCGCACCTTCGCTGCAAGAGCAGCCGCCTCCGGCGTGCGTGATGAGCTTCAACGCCAGCGACGCCACCGGCGCCGGCGGCGTCGCCGGGGACATCGCGACGATCGCCGCAATGGGTGCGCACGCGCTGCCGGTCGTCACCTCGGTCGTGCTGCGCGATACGGCGGAGATCTTCGAGCACCATGCGCTGGACGCCGAAGTCGTCGTCGAGCAGGCGCGCAGCGTGCTCGAAGACGTGACGATCAGCGCCTGGAAGGTCGGCTTCCTCGGCTCGGCCGAGGTCGTGAGCGCGGTGGCCGAGGTGCTGTCGGACTACCCGGACGTGCCGCTTGTCGCCTACCTGCCCAACCTCTCCTGGGTCGAGGAAGACGACCAGCAGGCTTACCTCGATGCGTTTCGCGAGCTCGTCCTGCCCCAGACCGAGGTGCTCGTCGGCAACCACCAGACGCTGACCGACTTCCTGCTGCCGGACTGGAGCGCCGAGCGCCCCGCCTCGGCGCGCGAACTCGCTGTCGCTGCCGGCCGCCACGGCGCCCGCTTCGTGCTCGTGACGAGCATGTTGCTGCCCAACACGGCCGGCGCCGAGCAGTTCATCGACAACGTGCTCGCTTCGCCGCAGGGCGCCGTGACCGGCGAGAAATTCGAGCGTTTCGACGTCGCCTTCGTCGGCGCCGGCGACACGCTCGCGGCGGCACTTGCCGCATTGCTCGCGTCGGGCGCGGAATTGCACACCGCAGTCGGCGAAGCGCTGGCCTTTCTCGATCAGGCGCTCGATGCCGGCTTTCGCCCGGGCATGGGCAACGTCATCCCGGACCGCTTCTTCTGGGCGCTTGCACCCGAGGACGAGGAAGAACCTGGCGCAGAGGAAGGCGGCGAGATGACGCCGAGGGATCCGCGTCATGTCCACTGATCACGCCGAGCACGCGCTAAGCGACGCCCTCTTCGCGCGCGCGCAGCGCGTGATCCCCGGCGGCGTCAATTCGCCGGTGCGCGCGTTTCGCGCCGTCGGCGGCACGCCGCGCTTCATTGCACGCGCGCAGGGCCCCTATCTGTGGGACGCCGACGGCAAGCGCTACATCGACTACATCGGCTCCTGGGGTCCGATGATCCTCGGCCACGGACACCCCGCCGTGCTCGAAGCGGTCGAGAAGGCGGCGCGCGATGGCCTCTCGTTCGGCGCGCCGACCGAACGCGAAGTCGAACTCGCCGAAGAGATATTGAAGCTCGTGCCGAGCATGGAGCAGGTCCGCCTCGTCAGCTCGGGCACCGAGGCGGCAATGAGCGCCATCCGGCTCGCGCGCGGCGCGACCGGGCGCGCCAAACTGATCAAGTTCGAAGGCTGCTACCACGGCCACGCCGATGCGCTGCTCGTGAAGGCTGGTTCCGGCCTCGCCACCCACGGCCACCCGACGAGCGCAGGCGTGCCGCCGGAGGTCGTGCAGCACACGCTCGTGCTCGAGTACAACAACGTCACCCAGCTTGAAGAGGCATTTGCGCTGCAGGGTGGCGAAATCGCCTGCGTCATCATCGAGCCGATCGCAGGCAACATGAACTTCGTGCGCGCGAGCCTGCCCTTCATGCAGCGGCTGCGCGAACTGTGCACCGCGCACGGCGCGCTGCTCGTCTTCGACGAGGTGATGACGGGATTTCGTGTCGCGCTCGGCGGGGCGCAAAGCCTCTTCGCCGAGGCGCTGCCTGGCTTCGTACCGGACATGAGCGTCTTCGGGAAGGTGATCGGCGGCGGCATGCCGCTCGCGGCCTTCGGCGCCTCGCGCGCCATCATGGAGCAGCTCGCGCCGCTCGGCCCGGTCTACCAGGCGGGCACCTTGTCAGGCAACCCTGTCGCGACCGCGTGCGGCCTGGCGACGCTGCGCGAGATCCAGCGCCCGGGTTTCTTCGACACGCTCGCCGGCAGGACGCGCCAGCTCGTCGCCGGGCTTCTCGCCGCGGCGCGCGATGCCGGCGTGCCGATGTGCGGCGACAGCCTGGGCGGCATGTTCGGCTTTTTCTTCGCCGACGCGCTGCCGCAGAACTACGGCGAGGTGATGGCGACAGACAAGGCGCGCTTCAACGCCTTCTTTCACGCCATGCTCGATCGCGGCGTGTACTTGGCACCGGCGCTCTACGAGGCCGGCTTCGTCAGCGCTGCTCACACCGAGGCGGATCTGTCTGCCACGCACGCTGCCGCGCGCGAGGCCCTGGCCGGGCTCGCTCGTCAGGCCGGCGAAGAGCGCAGCGCGTAGGTCGCGCCGCCATAGAACACGCGACACGCGCGGTCGGCTCGCCCGGTCGCCGCCAGCAAACGCGGGGCTGCTCCAACCATGGTGGGCGCGGGCGCTGGGCATGGCTTCGCGACTTCTAGAATCGGAGCCCATGCACATCCACATCCTCGGCATCTGCGGCACGTTCATGGGTGGCCTGGCGGCGCTGGCGCGTGAGGCCGGTCACAAAGTCACCGGCTGCGACGCCAGCGTGTATCCGCCAATGAGCGATCAGCTCGGCGGGCTCGATATCGAACTGATAGAAGGCTATGGAGCCGATCAGCTCTTGCTCGCGCCGGACATGTTCGTGGTCGGCAACGTCGTCACCCGCGGTAACGCGCTGATGGAGGCCATCCTCGACGCTGGGGCCGCCTACACCAGCGGCCCGCAGTGGCTGGCAGAGCATGTGCTTCAGGGCCGCCACGTGCTTGCCGTCGCCGGAACGCACGGCAAGACGACGACGACTTCAATGCTCGCCTGGGTGCTGGAGAAGGCCGGCCTCGCGCCGGGATTTCTGGTCGGTGGTGTGCCGCTCAATTTCGGCGTGTCCGCACGGCTCGGCTCCTCGAGTCCGGGCGGGCGTCCGCTGTTCGTCATCGAGGCCGACGAATACGACACCGCTTTCTTCGACAAGCGCAGCAAGTTCATCCACTACCGGCCGCGCACCGCGGTGCTGAACAATTTGGAGTTCGACCACGCCGACATCTTCGACGACCTGGACGCGATCGAGCGCCAGTTCCATCACCTGGTGCGTACCGTGCCGGCGAGCGGCCGACTGGTCGTCAACGCCCGCGAGGCGAGCCTGGAGCGCGTGCTTGCGCGCGGTTGCTGGAGCGAGGTGGTGCGATTCGGCAATCGCAAGGAGAAGCCCGGCGCGCTGCGCGCTCGCGGCGACCCGAACGACTTCGACGTGCTGCGCGGCAGCCTGAAGATCGCTCATGTCGAGTGGAAGCTGCTGGGTGAGCACAATCAGTTGAACGCGCTGGCCGCGATCGCCGCCGCCGAGCATGTGGGTGTCGCGCCCGACATTGCGGCCGACGCGCTCGGCAGCTTCGAGAACGTGCGGCGGCGCCTGGAGTTGCGCGGCGAGGCGGGTGGCGTCAAGGTGTACGACGACTTCGCGCACCATCCGACGGCGATGCGCACGACGGTCAACGGCCTGCGGCGCAGCGTGGATGCCGATGTGCTGGCCAGCCCCGAGCATCGTCCGCGCATCCTCGCGGTGTTCGAGCCACGCTCGAACACGATGAAGCTCGGCTCGATGAAGGCGCAGCTGCCATGGTCGCTCGAAGAAGCCGACCTTGCCTTCTGCCACGGCGGCGGATTGAGCTGGAACGCTGCCGAAGCCCTTGCACCGATGGGCAAGCAGGCGCGCATCTGCGACAGCATCGACGCACTCGTCGCCGCGGTCGTTGCCGAGGCGCGCCCAGGCGACCATGTGCTGTGCATGAGCAATGGCGGCTTCGGTGGCATCCACGCCAAGCTGCTCAAAGCGCTCGCCGCGCGCGCATGACGGCTGCACCGCCCTCCCGACCTGTGACGCCGCGCCCGCCCCCGACGCGTCAGCCCATCACGCATCTGCTCTACCTGCACGGGTTTCGATCCTCGCCGCAATCGTTCAAGGCGCGCCGCATGGCGGCCTGGCTGGCGGCGCGGCACCCTCGCGTCGAGTGGCTCTGCCCGCAACTGTCGCCCTCGCCACAGGTGGCGATGAGTGACGTGCTCTCAAGGGTAGAGCACTGGCCGCGCGAGACGACCGGCGTTGTCGGCAGCTCGCTCGGGGGCTTCTACGCGACGGTCATCGCCGAACGCCTCGGCCCGGCGTGCCGTGCGGTGTTGCTCAACCCGGCGGTTCACCCGGCTCGGGACCTCGCGAGCCAGGTCGGCACACTAGAAGCTTGGCACAGCGACGAGCGATTCGAGTTCCGCGCCGAAGATGTCGAAGTGCTGCGCGCGCTCGAGCCCGCGGCGCTGACCGCGCCCGAACGCTACTTCGCGATCATTGCGAAGGGCGACGAAGTGCTCGATTGGCGCGAGATGACGGCGCGCGTCGCCGGCTGTCGCGTCAAGCTGCTCGAAGGCGGCGATCACGCGCTGTCCGACTTCGACGAGCACCTGCCGGACGTGCTGGCCTTCCTCGGCCTTCCGCAGACCGCCTCTACGGGCTAGCCGCAACGCTCAAGCGACAATCACCGGGATGAAACAGCCAGCTCACTTTGTTCGCGGCCCCAAAGGTGGCGTTCAGGCCGCTTGGGAGCGGCCCGGCGCGGCCTGACATGTTTGCCCTCTACGAAGACGGTGGGCGGTTTTTCGCCGGGCGCGTGCTGGCGGGAAGCGATGCTTCACTGCAGGTCGAGCTCGAGTCGGGCAAGCGCGTCAAGGTCAAGGCAGCGAGCGTGATGCTGCGCTTCGAGCACCCGTCGCCTGCCGAACTCACGAGCGCAGCGCAGGAGCTCGCGGCCGAGGTCGATCTCGACCTCGCGTGGGAGTTCGCGCCGGCCGAGGATTTCACCTTCGCCGATCTGTCGCGCGAGTACTTCAGCGCGAACGCGACCACGGAGCAACAGACCGCGATGCTGTTCGCGCTCTTTGGCGCGCCGCACTACTTTCGCCGCCTGGGCCGCGGCAATTTCAGGAAGGCGCCGGAGGAGATCGTCAAGGCGGCGCTGGTGGGCATCGAGCGCAAGCGCCAGCAGGCGCTGCAGGTCGACGCCTGGGCGGGCGAGATCGTCGCCGGCGAATGCCCGGCGCCGGTGCGCGAGCAGCTCTACAAGATTCTCTTCAAGCCCGACAAGAACGCCGCTGAGACGAAGGCCGTCGTCGAAGCGGCGCGGCGCGCGCAGAAGTCGCCGCTCGACCTGCTGACGGCGGCCGGCGCGATCGAAAGCCCCTACCAGTTCCACTGGCGGCGTTTCCTGTTCGAGAACTTCGCCAAGGGCACGGCGTTCCCTGCCGTGATGGCCCCGTCGATCAGCGACGAGCTGCCGCTGGCGGCAGTGGCGGCCTTCTCGATCGACGACTCGGCGACAACCGAGATCGACGACGCGCTTTCGGTGCACGGCCTCGGTACGGGCAACGTCACGCTCGGCATTCACATCGCCGCGCCGGGCCTCGCGTTCGCGCCCGAGTCGCCGCTCGACCAGATTGCGCGCGAGCGGCTCTCGACCGTCTACATGCCGGGCTGGAAGCTGACGATGCTGCCCGACGAAGTGGTCGCCGCCTACACGTTGACGGCGGGCAAAGAATGCCCGGCGGTGTCGCTCTATGTCACCTTCGACGACGAGACGCTCGAAGTCCGGGGCACCGAAACCCGGCTCGAGCGCGTGCCGATCGTCGCCAACCTGCGTCACGATCAGCTCGACGAGGTGATCACGGAGGCGTCGCTCACCGGAGAGGCGCCAGCCGTCTACGCGCATGCGGACGAGCTCGCCTTCGCGTTTCGACTTGCGCGCCACTTGAAGGCGCAGCGCGAGCTCGTGCGCGGCAAGCCGGAGATCTTCAACCGCCCGGACTACAGCTTCAGCCTTGTTCGGGAAGGCGTCGACGCGCACGAGCCGCGCGGCGACGAGCAGGTGCGGATCGTGCCGCGCAAACGCGGCGCGCCGCTCGACCTGATCGTCGCCGAGGCCATGATCCTCGCCAACAGCACCTGGGGCGGCTGGCTTGCGAGCTGCGGGGTGCCGGGCATCTACCGCAGCCAGGCCAGCATGGCGCCGGGCGTGAAGGTGCGCATGGGCACGAAGCCGGCGCCGCACGCGGGCATGGGCGTGGCGCAATACACCTGGGCGACGTCGCCGCTGCGCCGCTATGTCGATCTGGTGAATCAGTGGCAGATCATCGCGTGCGCGCGGCACGGTCGCACCGCGGCACTTGCGGCGCCGTTCAAGCCGCGCGACGCGCAATTGTTCTCGATCATCTCCGGCTTCGACGCGGCCTATGCCGCGTACAACGGCTTCCAGTCCGCGATCGAACGCTATTGGGCGCTGCGCTCGCTCGCGCAGGACGGCGTGAGCGAACTCGACGCGAGCGTCATGAAGGACGGCCTGGTGCGCGCCGACAGTCTGCCGCTCGTGTTTCGCGCCGCCGGCGCCGAGAGCCTGCCGCGCGGCGCGCATGTGCGCGTGCGCGTCGGCGCGGCCGATCTGCTGACGCTCGATCTGCACGCAAGCGTCGTTGCCCGCCTCGACGCCGCATTGCCGGCTGGCGATGCGCCAGCGGATGGGCAGGACGCGGAAGATCTCGACGGAAGCGAGAGCGGCCCGCTGACCCTCGCGATCGATCTGAAGGACGACGAGGCCGGCGCAGCGGCCGAGCCGGCAGCGGCTACCTGAGGACATGGCGCTGCGCCCGTCGAGCCTCCAGATCGCGCTGCTCATCTCGGTGGGCGTGCACGCCGCGCTGCTGACGCTGCGCTTCGTCGATCCCGAGGGTTTCAACCGCGTGTTCCAGGACACACCGCTCGAAGTCATCCTCGTCAATGCGCGTTCGGGCGAGGCGCCGACCAAGGCGCAGGCGATTGCACAGTCCAACCTGGCCGGTGGCGGCGACGCGCAGCAGGGGCGCGCCACCTCGCCGCTGCCACCGTCGGCGTTGCTCGAAACCGGCAATGCCAGCGAGGAGGCGCAACGCCAGATCGAGCAGTTGCAGCAGGCGCAGCAGCAGTTGCTCGCCCACCTGCGGCGGGAGATGGCGCTTCTGCCGCAGCCCGAACCCAAACGCGACGCCGGCAAGCCCGAGGCGCGCGCGCAGGAGGAGCGGCGACGCCAGCTGATCCAGTTGCTCGCCGAGATCGAGAAGCGCATCAACGAGGAAAACGCGCGGCCGAAGAAGCGCTACATCAGCCCGGCGACACGCGAAGAGGTCTATGCGCAGTACTACGACCAGCTGCGGCGCAAGATCGAAGAGCGCGGCACGCGAAATTTCCCCGAGCAGCAGGGCAAGAAGCTGTATGGCGAATTGACGATGAACGTGACGATCGACGCCGAAGGTCGCGTCATCGAGACCGAGATCCTGCGCCGCTCGCAATCCTCGGTGCTCGACAAGCGCGCGATCGCGATCGTTCACGCCGCAGCGCCGTTCGGGCCGTTCACCAGCGCGATGCGGCGCAAGGCCGATCAGCTCGTGATCACCTCGCGCTTCAAGTTCACGCGCGAAGAGGGCCTGGAGACGAGCCTGAGCGCGACACCATGAACACCCCCGGCGTCGACCAGTATGCGGTGATCGGCCACCCGGTAGCGCACAGCCGCTCGCCGTTCATTCACAACGCATTCGCACGCGCGAGCGGGCAGGCGATGAACTACACGCGGCTCGCGTGTCCGATCGACGGTTTCGAAAGCGTGCTGCGCGAGTTCGCAAACAGCGGTGCGCGTGGCTGCAACGTCACGCTGCCCTTCAAGTTCGACACGCCACGCCTCGCCGCACGCTGCACTGCGCGCGCGGCGCTTGCCGGTGCCGCCAACATCCTGCGCTTCGACGCGGACGGCTGGCTCGCTGACAACACCGATGGCGTCGGCCTCGTGCATGACATCGAACGCAACGCGCGCGTCGCGCTCGCTGGGCGACGGGTGCTGCTGATCGGCGCTGGCGGCGGCGCGGCGGGAGCGCTCGGCGCATTGATCGCGTCGGCCCCTCGCGAACTGATCGTCGCCAACCGCACACTGGCGAAGGCGCGCGCGCTGGTCGCCCGTCATGTCGATTTCGCGGAAAACTTTGGTGTCGCCCTTCGCGCGGAACCGCTCTCGGACTGCGGCGGTGCCTTCGACATCGTCGTCAACGCGACCGCGAGCAGCCTGCAAGGATCGGTCTCTCCGGTCGATGCGAGCGCACTCAGGCCGGGTGGCCTCGCACTCGACATGATGTACGGCCCGGCCGCGGCGCCGTTCCTCGCCTGGGCCGAAGCGCATGGCGCGATCGCACGTGACGGCCTCGGAATGCTCGTCGAACAGGCGGCGCAGGCGTTCGCGCTTTGGCGCGGGTTCGTGCCCGACACGGCGCCGGTGCTCGCTGCCTTGCGTGAACGCTGGGACGAAACGGCGTGACGGACGACAGCAAGGGGTCGCGGTGATCGCCTCATCGTCGCCGCGAGGATCGAACCCGAACCCATGAAAGGCCTGCTCCCTTCCCTCGCGCGCCTGGCCGCGTTGGTGCTGCTGTGCGGCCTGGCCCTGCAACTCTATTTCCTCGCCCGGATCGCGTTGATGATCGTCGTCGATCCGCAGTCCACCACTTTCCAGAGATCGGAAATCTGGCGCCTGCTCGTCGAGCGCCAATCCGTCGCCTGGAGCCAGCAGTGGCGGCCCTATGCGCAACTGGGTGCGCCGATCAAGCGCGCGGTGATCGCCTCGGAGGACGCGCGGTTCGCCGAGCACAGCGGCGTCGAATGGGATGCGCTCGAGGCCGCCTGGGAGCGCAACCAACGCGCCCAAGCGCGTGCTGACAAGCTCAACGATCGAGCACGACAGCACGACGTGGGCAAGGGTTCGGCCCCCGAACGCGAGGCCCCGAAGACGGCAGCCGTCAAGGTCGTGGGAGGCTCGACGATCACGCAGCAGTTGGCGAAAAACCTGTTCCTGTCCGGCGAGCGAAGCTTCGTCCGCAAGGGGCAGGAATACGTCATCACGCTGATGCTCGAGGGACTGCTTCCCAAGCAGCGCATCCTCGAGATCTACCTGAACAACGTCGAATGGGGCGAGGGTCTGTTCGGCGCGCAGGCTGCCGCACGGCATTATTTCCACGTCGACGCCGATCGCCTCAGCACGCTGCAGGCGGCCCGCTTGGCGGTCATGCTGCCTGCACCCAAGCGGTTCGAGAAGCGCGCCGGATCGCCCTACGTGCTCGATCGCGCAGCGACGATCGCCGCCCGCATGGGCGACGCCGAACTGCCGTGACGCCGATCGCGCCTCCTAGAATGGATCGGTGAGCGCCCCGACCCTGAGTGCCGAGATTGCCGCCGCGGCAGCGCGCCTGGTGGTTGAGGAAGGCATGGAATACGGCCCCGCCAAGCGAAAGGCGGCGCAGTTGCTCGGCCGCCGCTCGCCAAGGGCAGCTGCGTTGCCCGACAACGAGGCGGTCGAAGACGAAGTGCGCGCTTACCTGGAGCTCTTTCACGCCGACACGCAGCCGGCCGAGCTCGCGGCGCTGCGCGAGGTGGCAGCACAGTGGATGGAGCGGCTTGCCGAGTTCCGACCTCACCTGACGGGCGCGGTGTGGCGCGGCACCGCAACGAGGCTCGACCCGGTGCATTTGCAGCTCTTCTGCGATGACTCGAAAGCGGCAGAGTTGGCCCTCATCGACCGAGGCATCGACTACGAGGTCGACTCCCGGCACGGGCCGCGCGGCGAGGCGGTGGACATGCTGATTCTTTCGACGTCGTGCGCAGCCCTTGGCGAGCGGGTCACGGTGTGCCTGACCATCCTCGACCGCGACGACGTGCGAGGGTTGCTCCGCCCCGACGCGCGCGGACGCACACTGCGGGGCGATCTTGCTGCGCTGCGACGCTTGATGCAACCAGCGCGATGAATCGCCGTCGGGTCTTGATCACCGGCGCCAGCGTCGCCCTCGCGAGTGTCGGACTCGGGTGGGGGATGCGCTGGCTCTCCGATCGAACGCCCACTGTCGATACCGTTGCCGGAGGCGCAGATTCTGAGGTCGGCGCGGACACCGCTGCGGTCGACATCTGGCCGTTGCGCTTCGAGCGACCCGAAGGCGGCGAGCTCGCGATGGCTGACTTGCGCTCCCGCCCACTGGTGCTGAACTTCTGGGCCACCTGGTGCCCGCCGTGCGTCGAGGAGATGCCGATGCTCGATCGCTTCCAGCGCGCGCAGGGAGCAAGCGGCTGGCAGGTTGCCGGTCTGGCGATCGACAATGCCGAAGCGGTGCGAGACTTCCTCTCCCGCCATCCTGTCAGTTTCCCGATCGGGCTCGCCGGCCTGAAGGGGGTAACGCTGGCCCGATCGCTGGGTAACCAGCGCGGAGCGTTGCCGTTCAGCGTGGTCTACGATGCGGGCGGCAAGGCGATGGCACACAAGCTCGGCGCGCTGACGCCAGAAGAACTCGCCGTCTGGGCGAAGCGGGGCTGAATCATTCCGGCTGACCGCCAAATTGCAGGCAAGTGCTCTAAACTGCCGCTAACATCAATCAACTCTTCCCTTCTTACGACGAGACAGCCCGCCCGCAGAACTGGGTGACATATTTGCGTATATGCGCTTCGGGCAGAAGGGGCGTCCCGAGGTGGCGCGAAAGTTGTTCGGCACCGACGTTGGTGCCACTATAGTTCGGCCGTTCTGGATTTGAACCGCGGCAACATGGCGCGCGATCAAGGCAGTTGACGACCGTGCCGGCTCCGTTAGGGGCGCAGCGAACCTCCAACCTTCCGCCAATTCTGCAAAAAAGAACATCCCGGAGACCCCATGGACCTTCGCAAACTCAAGACCCTAGTCGACCTGGTGTCGGAATCAAACATCTCGGAGCTCGAAATCACCGAGGCCGAGGGCAAGGTGCGGATCGTCAAGGCGGACCCGCAACGTTCCGTGCCGCAGTCGCACACAGTGATGGCGACTCCTGTCGCAATGGCACCCGATGCCGCGGCGCCCGCCCGGTCGCAACGCCAGCCGTCGCCGAGCCCACAGAGGCGGCAGGGCACACCGTCACGTCGCCGATGGTGGGAACGTTCTATCGCTCGGCCAGCCCAGGCGGCAAGCCCTTTGTCGAGACCGGCGACGCGATCAAGGAGGGAGAGCCGATCTGCATCATCGAAGCGATGAAGATCATGAACGAGATCGAAGCGGACAAGTCCGGCACCGTCGTTCGAATGCTGTGCGAGAACGGCCAGGCTGTCGAGTTCGGTCAGCCGCTGTTCATTCTCGAATGAAGCGCGTCGTCGCGCTCCCGCGCCGAGGTGACCATGTTTAAGAAGGTTCTCATCGCCAATCGCGGGGAGATTGCGCTGCGCATACAGCGTGCCTGCCGCGAGATGGGAGTCAAGGCCGTGGTCGTCTACTCAGCTGCCGACCGCGACGCCAAGTACGTCAAGCTCGCCGACGAAGCCGTCTGCATCGGGCCGGCGGCCTCGGCTCAGAGCTACCTCAACATGCCGGCGATCATCGCCACCGCCGAGGTGACCGACGCCGAGGCGATCCATCCGGGCTACGGCTTCCTGTCCGAGAACGCCGACTTCGCCGAGCGTGTCGAGCGCAGCGGCTTCACCTTCATCGGCCCGACGCCCGAATCGATCCGCATCATGGGCGACAAGGTCGCCGCCAAGCAAGCGATGATCAAATCGGGCGTGCCCTGCGTGCCGGGCTCCGAAGGCGCACTCAGCGACGACTCGAAGGAGACCATCCGCCAGGCGCGCGCGATCGGCTACCCGGTGATCATCAAGGCGGCCGGTGGCGGGGGCGGGCGGGGCATGCGCGTCGTGCACACCGAGGCCGCGCTGCTGCACGCGGTGCAGACGACGCGCGCCGAGGCCGGCGCGGCCTTCGGCAATCCCGAGGTCTACATGGAGAAGTACCTCGAAAACCCGCGCCACATCGAGATCCAGGTGCTGGCCGACCAGCACAAGAACGCGGTCTGGCTCGGCGAGCGCGATTGCTCGATGCAGCGACGCCACCAGAAGATCATCGAGGAGGCGCCGGCCCCCGGCATCGCGCGGCGCGTGATCGAACGGATCGGCGACCGCTGCGTCGCTGCCTGCAAGAAGATCGGCTACCGCGGCGCCGGTACATTCGAGTTCCTGTTCGAGAACGGCGAGTTCTTCTTCATCGAGATGAACACCCGCGTGCAGGTCGAGCACCCGGTGACGGAAATGGTGACCGGCATCGACATCGTCCAGATGCAGATCCGTGTCGCGGCGGGCGAGAAGTTGCCGTTCACCCAGCGCGCGGTGCAGATGCGCGGCCACGCGATCGAATGCCGCGTCAACGCCGAGGACCCCTACAAGTTCACGCCTTCACCCGGGCGCATCACGATGTGGCATCCGCCGGGCGGCCCGGGCGTGCGCGTCGATTCGCACGCCTACACGAATTACTTCGTACCGCCGAACTACGACTCGATGATCGGCAAGATCATCACCCACGGCGACACGCGCGAGCAGGCCCTGGCACGCATGCGCATCGCGTTGTCCGAAACCGTCATCGAGGGCATCTCGACCAACATCCCGCTGCACCGCGAGCTGATGGTCGACGCCAAGTTCATCGAAGGCGGCACCAGCATTCACTACCTCGAAGGCTGGATCAGCAGCCACCGACGCTAGCAAATCAGGGGCGCGGCGCGCGATGGTCGAACTCGCCCTGCTCGTGCCGGAGGAACGCGTCGAATGGGCATCCGACGCGTTGATCGATGAGCTCGGCGCGCTATCGGTCTCGGTCGAGGATGCCGACGCCGGCACCGACCACGAGCGCGCGCTGTTCGGCGAGCCCGGCCTGCCCGCTCCCGGCGGCGCGTGGCAGCATTCGCTCGTGAAGGCCCTGTTCGAAGACGAGGCAGCCGCCACCGAAGCACTTGCGCAACTGATCGCGCAAGATGAATCAGCCGGCTTCGGTCAGCATTCGATAACGCCAGTGGCCGAACAGGATTGGGTGCGCCTGACGCAGTCGCAGTTCGAGCCGGTCGCGATCACGCGCGACTTCTGGATCGTGCCAACCTGGCACACGCCGCCGTCCGAGGCGAAAAAGGTGATCCGCCTCGACCCCGGTCTCGCGTTCGGCACCGGCACGCATCCGACAACCCGAATGTGCCTGCGCTGGATCGCGCGTCAGGGTGCGCAACGCGTGACGCCGTGGCCGCGCGTGCTCGACTACGGTTGCGGCTCGGGCATCCTTGCGATCGCCGCCGCGCTGCATGGCGCGGGGCGCGTGGACGCGGTGGACATCGATGCCGCCGCGGTCGAGTCCGCCCGCGCCAACGCAATTGCCAATGGCGTCGCCCTCAATGCCACCCTGCCTGACGCTGCGCAGGGCCGCTACGAACTCGTGCTCGCCAACATCCTTGCGACGCCGCTCAAGTTGCTCGCGCCGCTGCTGTGCGGGCATCTCCAGCCGCGGGGTGATCTGGTGCTCGCCGGCATTCTCGAACGCCAGGCCGACGAACTCCGCGCCGCCTACGCGCCGTGGTGCTCACTCGACGTCGCCGACAGCGACGACGGCTGGATCCTGATGACGGGGCGCATGGCATGATTTCCCGCATGATCGGTAAGCGCAGGCTCGAAGGCGGCTGCCCGGGTGGGCGGCGTTCGGCACTGGCGGGCCGAGGCGAGGGCGTGTGAGCCTCGCGACGCGCTGCGCTTCATGCAACACGGTCTTCCGTGTCGTGCAGGATCAGCTCAAGGTTTCCGAAGGCTGGGTGCGTTGCGGGCGCTGCCACGAAGTCTTCAACGCGCTCGAAAGTCTGTTCGATCTGGAACCCGCGGCATCTGCGACGGCGGATACGTCGTTTCCGTTCGACGAGGAAGCGCCGGCATCCGGCGAGCCGGCCGCGTCATTCGCTGCCGATTCCGATGTCCGGCAGGACGAGAGTTTCGAGAACGCGCCAGCGACACCCCCAGTCGAATCGCCAATCGACTCACCCCCCGCGGCGGCGCCCGACGATTCGACGATGAACTCGTTCACCCCGGCATGGCCTCCCCCGTCGGTGGCGCCCGCTGCTCCGCCAGCGACTGCCGCGGCGCTCGCCGATGCGGGCTTTCACGCACTGGCGCGTGTCGCGACGCCCACCGCTGCGCAAGGCGTCTCGCCGTTCGATCAGGACGATGACGATGACGACGACAAACGGCCGGTTGCCGACGACACCCCTGCCGCCCGCCTGGGCGCGCGCGATCGCCACGACTTTGCGGACGCGCGCTTCAACAGCGAGCTGTTCGCCGAGGAAGGGATGGCGCTGCCCGACGATGCGCTCGAAACTTCCGCCTTGGCGCATGGCGAGTCTCAAGCCGAGGCAGCGCCCGAGTTCCTGCGCCGCGCCGAACTGCACGCCCGGTGGAACCGGCCCGCGGTCGTCGTCGCAATGGCCTTGCTGTGCGTCGCGCTGCTGCTCGGTCTGGCGACGCAAGCGGCGGTTCACTTCCGGGACCTCGCCGCCGCCACCTGGCCGGCGGCGCGCCCTGCGCTCGAAGCGCTGTGCGATCAGGTAGGCTGCCGCATCGAGCCCGTGCGCCGCATCGACGACATCGTGATTGAAAGCAGCGCGCTCACCGGCGCGCCTTCGGGCGACGCGGTGCGCCTTTCAGTCGTGCTGCGCAACCGCGGCGCACTGCCGCTCGCGATGCCCGCGATCGAACTGACCTTGACCGATGTCGGCGGGCAGATGCTCGCCAGACGCGCGCTGTCGCCGGCCGAGTTCGGCATCAAGGGTGCGACACTGCCGGCCGCGTCCGAGACGCCGCTGCAACTGGTGCTCGGCGTGAGCGGTCGGCGGCCGTCCGGCTACACGGTCGAGCCCTTCTACCCTTGACCGCGACGTCGACTTCTCAGCGCCACAACCACCGGAGCCCTGCATGCCCGCCCTGATTTGCGGATCCCTCGCGTTCGACACCATCACCGTCTTCCCCGGCCGCTTCGCGCAGCAGATCCTGCCCGACCAATTGCACATCCTGAACGTTTCATTCCTCGTGCCGACTTTGCGGCGCGAGTTCGGCGGCTGCGCCGGCAACATCGCCTACACGCTGCGCCACCTCGGTGGCGAGCCGCTCGTGATGGCCGCCGTTGGTGCCGATGGCGCGGAGTACGTCGAGCGGCTGCGCGGCTGGGGCGCGAGCACAGAGTTCGTGCGCACGGTGGGGGACAGCTACACCGCGCAGGCGATCATCATCACCGACACCGACAACAACCAGATCACCGCATTTCACCCTGGTGCGATGCAGCAGGCACACGAGACGACGATCGCCGCACGCGCCGACATCGCAATCGCGATCATCGCCCCCGACGGGCGCGACGCCATGCTCGCGCACGCAGCACAACTCGCCGCGGCCGGCATCCCGTTCGTCTTCGATCCTGGTCAAGGGCTGCCGATGTTCGACGGCGCCGAGCTCAAGCGATTCATCGCGCAGGCGAGCTGGGTCACGGTCAACGATTACGAGGCGCGCATGCTGTGCGAGCGCACGGGCGAGACGCTCGAGACGCTATCGCGTTCGCATCTGCGCGGCGTCATCGTCACGCTCGGCGCGGAGGGCTGCGACATCTGGCGCGACGGCGAGCGCACGCACGTGCACGGCATCGCGGCGACCGAGGTCGTCGATCCGACCGGCTGCGGTGACGCCTTTCGTGGCGCGCTGCTCTATGGACTGGAGCGCGCTTGGCCGCTCGAGCGCTGCGTCGATCTCGGGAACCGAATCGGCGCGCTCAAGATCGCCTGTCGTGGCGGGCAGAACCACGTCATCGACCGCACCGCGCTCGGCCTCTGACGACCGTCGCCACCACGGCTGGCCTGCGCTCGAAGCGCCTGTGCTCGCGCATCCGCGCTACGGCCCGCATGTGCGGAGCACCCTCATCGAAGGTCAGTCATCGCCCCACGGCAGCATCAAGGTCACGAGCAGCAGCTTTTCGAACTCGGGTGCGAAGCGGTCGATGATCTGTTGTGGATGTGGGCACAGCCCCTCGTCGGTGATGAGCCCGAACTGCACGCCGCCGCCATAGGACAGGATGCTGATGCCGATGCCGAGGTCGCCTGAGGCCGGCACCCAGAAGATCGTCTGGCGCACGGTCGAACCGCACAGCTTGAGCGGCACGGCGGGGCCGGGCACATTCGTCATCACGGCGGTGGACTTCTTCGCGAAGAGGCCCAGCAGCGCGTCCTGCATCGGCTTGGCGAGCAAGCCGGCAACGGCCAGCACACCGAACGCGAGCAGCGGCTGGTAGCTGCCCTTCATTTCGGCCATCCGCGCGCGCACCGCGTAGACGCGCTCGATCGGGTTGTCGATGCCGATCGGCAGCGTGAGGGGCGCCAGCCCGAAGCGGTTGCCGAGCTTCCAAGCCTGGTCGAGCGGGCGCAGGTTGACCGGCACCATCGCACGAATTGACTTGCCCGCCGGGTCGTCACCCAGGTCGCGCAGATAGTCGCCGATGGCGCCCGCGGCGCAGGCCAGCAGCACGTCGTTGATCGAGCAATTGAGCGCCTTGCCGATCGTCTTCACCTGATCGAGCGGCAGCGGCTCGTTCCAGGCGACGACCTTCCTGCCGATCGGCTTGCCCTTGAGCAGCGTCGGCGAGTCATCGTCCATCAACGCCAGCGCGGCAAGATCGCGCGCGACCTGCACGCCGCTGCGCGCGACGTCGAGCGAGCCGAGCAACTGCCGCGGCTGCGACAGGACTTCCATCGTCTTCACGACGCCGCCGCCGTACATGCCGATCGCTTTGACCGCGGCGCCCGTCAACGGCTTGATCACGGCGTCGGAAAGCCAGTCACCCTCCTCGCTTTCTTCCACGCTGCGGCGCTTGCGGCGCGGTGGCTCGCCGCCGCCGTCGGTGATCGAAAGCATCACCGAGATGAGCGCGATGCCGTCGCCGATGCAATGGTGGATGCGCGCGATCACCGCGCTACCGCCCTCGTAATCCTCGATCAACTCGAACTGCCACAGCGGGTGCTCGGGGTCGAGCGGTGTCGTCGCGAGCGCGCCGGCGCGCGCCTGCAACGCCTCGCGCGCACTCTGACCGCGCTTGCGGATGAGCTTGGCGGTGACGACATGACGCTCGACGTCGAACTCCTCGTCCTCCACCCAGTTCGCGCCAAGCACGTCGTGCTCGACCCTCTGCCGAAAGCGCGGGTACTTGAGCAGCTTCGAGGAGACGCGTTCGCGCAATGCATCCAGCGTAATCGCCGGCTCGAGAAGCCAGACGCCGACGATCATCATCAGGTTGACGTCGTTGTCCATCCGCAACCAGGCGGTGTCCACGCGCGACATGCGCTCGTTGGTCTCAGACATCAAGTGACTCCTCGTTGGCTGCCCGGGCGGCCGCAGCGTGCTGGGTAACATAGCAACGGCGATTGCCATTTTCACCCAGAGTCTCAATTCAACGGAGCGCACCACCATGGCCGATCTGAAATCGACATTCGAACAAGCCGTCAAGGACTCCAAGGGCCTGCCCGAAAAGCCCGACAACATGACGCTCCTGAAGATCTATGCGCTCTACAAGCAGGCGTCGAGCGGCGACGTCGATGGCAAGCGCCCCGGCTTCACCGACATGGTCGGTCGCGCCAAATGGGATGCGTGGAACGAGCAGAAGGGCAAGGCCGGCGACGCGGCGATGCAGGAATACGTCGACCTGATCGAGTCGCTCAAGTAGGCGCCGAGCGCGCCGGCGCGCCGCACCGCGCGGCGCGCGTTCCACCGCTACTTGCGCGGCACCTTCGATGCCGCCTTGGCGGTGACCTTTGGCGCGGACCGGGCGGGCGCGTCGGCTGCCGCCTCGCTCTTCGCGAGCAGCGCGTCGAGGTTGTCGAGGACCTCCCTTTCGATCGTCTTCGCGAATGCGCCGAGCAGAAAGCCGAGTCGCGCATGAAGATCGAAATGATCGGCGGCAACGATGAGTTCGCCGTTCACGCCCGAGCGGGTGAACGACACCGTGTCCGAGAAGTCGCCCTCGAGCACGCTGCACTCCATGCCGAACTTCTCCTCCACCTCCTCGGCCCACTTCCAGGCGATCTTGCGCGCCTTGGGAAGGCCAAGCTTGTGTTCGCGACGGATGCGGATGTCGGGCATGGAGGCTTCTCTTTCTAGTGCGGTGGGGCGCCGAGTTTGGCCCGCCGTTCGTCCTTGGGCAAGTCCGCCAGGCGCTTGACTTCGGCGTAGAAGCGCGAGGGGTCGCGCCCCTGCTGCTCGAACAGACGATCGAATTCGGGCACGAGTTCGGTGTACGCGGCGAGCACGCCGAGCGATGCGTTGTTGGGGTTCGCGAACCAGGCGTCGTAGCCGGCATAGCCCTGCCAAGCACCATCGCGAAGCGCCGCATAGTCCTCGCGCATGCGCTGCATCAGTGCGGCCTTGCCGGCGCGCTTGTCGGCGTCACTTGCATCGCTCTTGTAGAGCGCGTCGAGCGCGTCGCGTGTGCGCGTCGTCAGCGCGCGAAAGTCGCGCCGCCGCGCATCGAAGGCAAGATACTCGGCGCGCGCTTCGGGGCCGGCCCGTTCGGTCATCCAGCGCTCGCTGCCGAAACGCTCGACAGTCGTCGCGAAGGATTCGTTGAACATCGTGTCCCCGCTCGCGAAGGCAACCTGATGCGACAGCTCGTGGAACATCAAGCGCGCGAGTTCGACCTCTGGAAAGTTGATGAACGTGCTGAGCAGCGGGTCGGCAAAGTAGGCGCCGGGCAGCCGGCCGAGCGTCGAGTACGCCGGCACGCCGTAGACGCGGACTTCCATGCCCTTGTCGCGCAAGGTCGCGGCGAAAGCCTCGGCCTCGGCGCGGTCGAAGTAGCCGCGGTAGGCGACGCAGCCTACGACCGGAAAGCACCATGTCTGCAGCTTCAGACTGAGCTCGGGCGCGGCGACGACGTTCCACACCGCAGCGCTGCGCTTCAATTCCGCGTAGCGTCGGTAGCTGTCGTTGTCGGGCAGCGCGAGATCGGTGACGGCGAAGGCGCGCATCTGCTGACTCAGCTCGAGGCGCGTGCGCAACTTCTCGGGCGTCGCCGGGTCCGCTTCCCACTCGGCCACCGGTTTCGCCGCGTTCAGGATCGCAAGATGCCCGCCCACCGATTGCGCGAGATAGCCCGCCGAACTGCAGCCGCTCGTCAGGCACAGCGTTGCGCCGGCCAAGACGATGACGGCGAGCGATGCGAAGCCGGCCATCCAGAGGATCTTCTTCACTCGCAGCGCAAACGCCTCAAACGCAAGCCTCGACCTCGACCAGGCAATCGTAGAAGCTGGGGCCGCGTCCGATGTCGGTCAGGCGCTGATGCGTCAGCTGGTTCACGTTCGTCCCGTCGAAGCCGAGCTTGCGCCACCAGACGCCGAGGCCATTGACGACACCGGGGCGGGCACGGCCGCTCGTGACGTGCAATCGGCACGTGCTGCGCCCGCGGTCGTTGAAGACGCGCACCAACTGGCCATCGACAATGCCGCGCGCCGCAGCGTCGTCGGCGTGCATCTCCAGGATCGGCTCACCTTCGATGTCGCGCAGGCTCTTGACGTTGACGAAGCTCGAATTCAGGAAGTTGCGTGCCGGCGGCGAGATCATCGCGAGCGGGAAGCGCCGCGCGAGATCCGGCGCCGATTGCACGGATTCGTAGGGGGCGAGGTAGTCGGGCACACCGAGCCCGGGCGCGTCGATCATGCAGCGTCCGCTCGGCGTCAGGAAGCCGCCTTCGGCAAACGGCGCCTCCTTGCGCGGCAGTTGCACCCAGCCGTGCTCCCGCAGTGCGTCGTACGGACACGGCGTCACCGAACGCCGCACGAGTGAGTGTCTCGTCGCTGTCGCCGAAGCACGGCTCGATGAAGCCCATGCGCGCGGCAAGCTCGCGAAAGATCTGCGTGTTCGGCTTGCACTCGCCCTGCGGCGGGATCGCCGGCTCGTTCAGCAGGACAGAGGTGTGACCATAGCTGCCATGCACATCCCAGTGCTCGAGTTGCGTCGTCGCCGGCAGGACGTAATCGGCGAGATCGGCGGTGTCGGTCATGAAGTGCTCGAGCACGACGGTAAACAGATCGTCCCGCCCGAATCCCTGCACCACTTTCGCCGACTCTGGCGCAACAGCCAAGGGGTTGCTGTTGTAGACCACGACGGCCTCGATCTTCGGGCCGAAGCCGGGTGACGCGTCGGCCAGCAACGCGTCGCCGATCTGCACCATGTTGATGGTGCGCGGCTTGCGCCCGGCGAGCAGGTCCGGCCGCTGCAGGGCCGGCCGATCGACCGGGAACCAGCTCGAACACGACAACAGGAATCCGCCCGCAGGCCGCCGCCAAGCGCCGGTGAGCGCCGGCAGGATGGAGATCAGCCGCACCGAATTGCCGCCGCCGCGCACACGCTGCAAGCCGTAGTTGGCGCGGATCGCCGCCGGCTTCGTCGTCGCATAGTCGCGCGCCAGATTGCGCACCTCGTCGGCGGTGATGCCACATACGGCGGCTGCGCGCTCGGGCGACCACTGCAGCGCGCGTTCACGCAGGCCAGGCCAGCCCTCGGTATGGCGATCGATGTAATCCTGATCCAGCCAGTCGTTGACGACGAGCTCGTGCATCAGCCCGAGCGCAAGGGCCCCGTCCGTTCCCGGCAGCAGCGCGATGTGCTGGTGGCACTTGTCGCTCGTCTCCGTCTTGCGCGGGTCGATGCAGATGAGCTTGGCGCCATTTCGCTTGGCCTGCTGCGCGAAAGTCCAGAAGTGCAGGTTCGAGGTGATCGAGTTGCTGCCCCAGATCAGGATCAGCTTGCTTTGGGCGAAATGCTCGACGTGCATCCCGAGCTTGCCGCCAAGCGTCGCCGCCAGCGCGTCGCCACCGGCAGTCGAGCAGATCGTGCGGTCGAGCAGTGACGCGCCGAGTCGGTGGAAGAAGCGCCGGTCCATGCTCTCGCCCTGAACGAATCCCATCGTGCCGGCGTAGCTGTAGGGCAGGATCGCCTGCGGGTCCCGCGACGCGATCTCGCGCAGACGCGCTGCGATGTCGGCCAGCGCCTCGTCCCAGCTCACCTGCACGAACCGCCCCTCGCCCTTCGCGCCGACGCGCTTCATCGGATGCAGCACTCGCTCGGGGTGGTAGCTGCGCTCGGCGTAGCGCGAAACCTTGGTGCACAGCGCGCCGTGCGTCGTCGGGTGGTCGGGGTCGCCCTGCACCTTGACGACACGGTCACCCTCGACGGTGATGCGCAGCGCGCAGGTGTCGGGGCAGTCGTGCGGGCAGGCGCCGCGGACGACGCGGCTCTCCGGGGAAGCGGTGGCGGTCTGGCTCATGGGTCTCACTATTGCACATCGCCACTGTGCGCGGCCGCCGCCCGGGTTGGGCTACCGGGCGTGCGTCGGCAGCGATGCACGGTTAAACTGGATTTTCACCCGGACACAGCCCGCATGGAGCCAGCACCATGAACTTGATCGAACCCATCCTCGCCGACGCCGCCGCCGTGACGGCGATTCGACGAGACATCCACGCCCACCCCGAGTTGTGCTTCGAAGAGCAGCGCACGTCGGATGTGATCGCCAAGGCGCTCACCGACTGGGGCATCCCGATCCACCGCGGCCTGGGCACGACAGGCGTCGTCGCCATCCTGAAGAACGGCACGAGCGATCGCGCCGTCGGCCTGCGCGCCGACATCGACGCGCTGCCGATGAAGGAGCACAACCACTTCGCGCATGCGAGCACGCACGCCGGCAAGATGCACGCCTGCGGCCACGACGGTCACACCGCGATGCTGCTCGCCGCCGCCAAGTACCTGGCGAAGCACCGCAACTACGACGGCACCGTCTATCTCGTCTTCCAGCCCGCCGAGGAGGGTGGCGGCGGCGCGCGCGAAATGATCAAGGACGGCCTCTTCAAGCTGTTCCCGATGGAGGCGATGTTCGGCGCCCACAACTGGCCGGGCATGGAAGTCGGCAAGTTCGCGCTCAAGAGCGGGCCTGCGTTCGCGTCGAGCAACGAGTTCAAGATCACGATCCGTGGCAAGGGCGCGCACGCCGCGATGCCGCATCTCGGGCTCGACCCGGTGCCCGTCGCCTGCCAGATGGTGCAGGCCTTCCAGACCATCGTCTCGCGCAACAAGCGGCCGATCGACGCCGGAGTGATCTCGGTGACGATGATCCACACCGGCGAAGCGACGAACGTGATCCCCGAGAGCTGCGAAATGCAGGGCACGGTGCGCACCTTCACGATCGAAGTGCTGGATCTGATCGAAAGGCGCATGCGCGAGATCGCGCGGCACACCTGCGCCGCCTTCGACACCGAATGCGAGTTCGAGTTCGTGCGCAACTACCCGCCGACGATCAACCATCCGGCGGAAACCGATTTCGCGCGCAAGGTGCTCGGCGACCTCGTCGGGCCCGAGAACGTGCTCGAGTTCGAACCCACGATGGGCGCCGAGGACTTCAGCTACTTCCTGCTCGAAAAGCCGGGCTGCTACTTCCTGATCGCCAACGGCGACGGCAGTCACCGCGAAGGCGGCCACGGCATGGGGCCTTGCATGCTGCACAACCCGAGCTACGACTTCAATGACGACCTGATCCCCCTCGGCGGCACGATGTGGGTCCGCCTCGCCGAGGCCTGGCTCGCGGCTCCGCGCGCCGCGTGACGGGAGAACCGATGTCCTTCGCCGCAGCGTTTTCACAAAGCTACGCCGAAGCGCGCAGCAAATTCCTCACCGCCGCAGAGGCAGCCGGGCTCGATGTTCACAGCCACCCGCATCCGCTGCTCGGCCGCGACGGCGAGCCACTCGCGATGGACGTGGCGCGCGACGGCGCGGCCGACGCGACGCGCCTTTTGATCGTCAGCAGCGCGTGCCACGGCGTCGAGGGCTATTGCGGTTCGGGCGTCCAGATCACGCTGCTGGGTGACTCGGCATTTCGCGACGCCGCGCGCGCGGCTGGCGTCGCAGTGCTCTACCTCCATGCGCTCAACCCGTACGGCTTTTCGTGGTGCCGGCGCACGACGCATGAGAACGTCGACCTGAACCGCAATTTCCACGACTTCAGCAAGCCGCTGCCCGCGAATCCGGGCTACGACGAGCTCGCCGCCCTGCTCGTGCCTCCGACCTGGCCGCCGTCCGACGCAGTGCAAGCCAGCATCCAGGCCTACGCGGCCAAGCACGGCATGCCGGCGCTGCAGGCCGCGTATTCGGGCGGCCAGCACACCCACTCCGAGGGGCTGTTCTACGGTGGCGTGAATCCGACCTGGAGCAATGTCACGCTGCGCCACGTGTTGCGCGACGAGGGGCGGCACGCGCGGCGCCTGGGCTGGATCGACCTGCACACCGGGCTCGGCCCGAGCGGCCACGGCGAGCGCATCTTCGCCGGCCCGGACGACGCGGCCGCACTGGCCCGCACGCGCGCCTGGTGGGGTGACGCGATCACCTCGATCTACGACGGCAGCTCGACATCCGCGCGGCTCACCGGACTGATGTGGATGGCCGTCGAAGAGGAATGTGCGCAGGCCGAGTACACCGGCATTGCGCTGGAGTACGGCACCGTGCCACTGATGGAAGTGTTCGACGCCCTGCGCGCCGATCAGTGGCTGGAGAACCACCCCGAGGCGCCCGACGCACAGCGCGAGCAGATCAAGCGCCAGGTGCGCGATGCGTTCTACACCGATACCGACGAATGGAAGCGCCGCATCGTCGAGCAAGGTGTCGAAGCGTCGTTCCAGGCGGTGCGCGGCCTGGCTGCGGACTGACCCCTTCAAGCACGGCCAACCAGGAGCCGGAGATGTCTAACCGTTTCGCGATCGCCCTCTTTCTCGGCCTGACGGTGTTCGCGGCTCACGCGGCCGACACATCGGAACCTGCGCCACGGCCCGCGAAGCCCGCTGCGGCCGACCTGACACAGGCGCGCGCGCTGATCGCGAAGAAGGATTGGAACGCCGCGATCGCCGAGTTGCAGCGCGCCGTGCGTGCACAACCCGACAGCGCCGACGCGCACAACCTGCTCGGCTACAGCTACCGCAACGCCGGGCAGATCGACAAGGCGTTCGACGAATACGCGATCGCACTCAAGCTCAACCCGAAGCACAAGGGTGCGCACGAATACGTCGGCGTCGCGTACCTGATCGCAAAGCAACCCGACAAGGCGAAGGAGCACCTCGCGGCGCTCAAGACCATCTGCGGCGAGAACTGCGAGGAATACCAGGATCTCGCGAAAGCGGTCGCCGACTACAAGCCCTGAAGGTTAGGACTGCCGGCCATCAGCGCGGCCTCGCAGTCGCTGGCGTCGCGGAAGTGAATCGCACGCCAGCCAAGCGCACGTGCCGCTTCGACGTTCTGCAAGACATCGTCGATGAAGACGAGGTCGCTCGGCGCGAGCCCGAAGCGTTGCGCCGCGGCATGAAAGATCGCCGGCTGCGGCTTCATGAGCTTCACGCGCCCCGAGAACACGCCATCGTCGAACCAGTCGAAGAACGCGTGGCTGCGCTCGAGGTGATCGGCATACGGCGCCGGCATGTTCGACAGATAGAACAGTCGGTGGCCGGCCGCCTTCAGGCGCTGCATCAGCGCGACCGTTTTGGGCAAGGGCTCGAGATGCGGCGGAATCGCCTCGATGAACTTGAGCACATCGCCCTCGTCCAGCCGGATGCGGCGCGCAATGCGTCCTGCGAGCGCCCGCGCATCGACCTCGCCGCGATCGAATGCGCCCCAGTCGCCGTGCGGTGCGAACTGCTGGAACATGGCCTCGGCGAGCTCACGCGCCTCGGCCTCGTTGCGTGCCTGCCGCGGAAGCATGGATTGCAACAGCGCAAGCGGCTGCCAGTGGAAGACGACACCGGCGAAGTCGAAGACGATGTTCATCGCGCGAGCTTATCCTGCCGCGCCGTGCGAACGCGCCGGCGCGCGTCGCGACGCAGGTGAAACAGGCGCTTCACTACAATCCGCGGCTTCCGCAGGTGCGATGCCTTCACAGCGCGCACCGAGCCTCCGAGGAGTTCGCCGTGTTTGCACGATTGCTCATCTCCGTCTGGGTCCTGGCGCTTGTCGCGATGCCTGCTTTGGCGCAGCAGAAGAAGCGGATCGACAAGGCAGCCGACCTGCCGCGCTTCACCTACAAGCTCGAGGCAAGCCTCGACCAGACCGTGCGCGACCCCGTCTTGTTCGCCGCGTTTGCAAAGCAATTCCGCCGCGATACCGAATCGGTGCTCGCCGGCTACGAGATCGAGGACAAGGCGACCCTGCGCCAGTTGATCGGCAGCCTGACGCTGCTCGACTACCTCGAAGGCCGGCCCGACGCAGCGCTCGCCGGGCTCGCCAAGGTCAAGGCCCTGCAGGAAAAGCCCGCCGACAAGCTGCTGTCGGGGATGCAACTCGGCTCGATCATCGCCGCGCAAAAGCAGACCGGCAGCACCGACTCGCCAGCGTATCTGGCGGATGTGGGCCAGCGCGTCGGCAGCGCGCTCGAAGCGATGCCCTTCGACGTCGTCGCCAACGACGTGCGCGAGCAGAAAGCGAGCATCGAGATCATGAGCGAGGCGCTCGCGCTCGGTTACCTGCGCGAGGTGCTGCAACCCACGGTGGACCAGGCCGGCGGCGTGCTGTCCTCGGAGTTCGCCAGCGCGCTGATCGGCGCACGCTACCGCCTCACGACCGTGCTGCCGCTCAAACCCACGCTGACCGCGACTTACACCGACTACCTGGCACGCCACACCGTCGTCAAGCCCGACATCTGGGCCGCGCGCAACGCCGAGTTGCCGGCGTCAGGCCCCTACACGCCGGTCGTTGTCGGCATCTGGGACAGCGGTACCGACACGGCGCTCTTCAAGGGCCGCGTGCAACTCGACAAGGCGGGCCAGCCGGAAGTGATCGCGTTCGACAAATACTCGAATCCTTCGACCGGCGAGTTGCGACCGCTGCCCGATGCGGTCAAGGCGCGCCTGCCGACGATGAAATCGCGCACCAAGGGCTTCTCGGACCTGCAGTCCAACATCGAGAGCGCCGAAGCGACCGAAGTCAAGCAGTACCTCTCGAACCTCAAGCCAGAAGAGTACAAGTCGGCGATCGAGGAACTGCGACTCGCCGGCAGTTACATCCACGGCACCCACGTCGCCGGCATCGCGGTAGCCGGCAATCCGTACGCGCGCATCGTCGTCGCACGCATCGAGTTCGGCAACACGCTCAAGCCCGACCCCTGTCCATCGATGGAGCTGTCGCTGCGTGACGCAAAGGCAATGCAGGCCTATGTGGACTTTCTGAAGGCAAGCGGCGCGCGCGTCGTCAACATGAGCTGGGGCGGCGATGTGTCGGACTACGAGGGCGACCTCGAGTTGTGCGGCATCGGCAAGACGCCGGAGGAGCGCAAGGCACTGGCACGCCAGTACTACGACATCTCGAAGAACGCGCTGACGAAGGCCTTCGCGAGCGCGCCGGAGATCCTGTTCGTCACGGCGGCGGGAAATTCGAACAGCGACGCGAGCTTCGACGAAGCGGTGCCGTCGAGCATCGTGCTGCCCAATCTGCTCACGGTCGGCGCGGTCGATCAGGCCGGCGACGAGGCCTCCTTCACGAGCTACGGGCCGACCGTGAAGGTGCACGCCAACGGCTATCAGGTCGAGAGCACGATCCCGGGCGGCGAACGCGTCGCCGAGTCCGGCACTTCGATGGCTGCGCCGCAGGTGACAGGACTGGCGGCGAAGATGCTCGCGGTGAACCCGAAGCTTCAGCCGGCCGATCTGATCCGCATCATCGTCGCGACCGCCGACAAGACGCCAGACGGACGGCGCGTGCTTGTCAACCCGAAGAAGGCGGTCGCCGCGGCAGCGGTGCGCTGAGGCGCGGAAGAAGGCCCCGCGCGATCGGGCGGCGGCGGGCGCTCAGTCTGCTGCCGTGAGCAACGGGCCGAGGCCGTAAAGCTTCGCCAGTTCGGCGAGTCGCGCCGGCGCGCGCACGAGGTCGAAACGCTTGCCCTGCGCCTGGGCGAGCCGCTTGACCTCCAGCAGCACGGCGAGCGCGGAGGTGTCGAACCGGACGAGTCCCGACGCGTCGAGCGTCACTTCTTCGCCTGCCTCGGTGGGCATCGCTTGCACGAGCGCGCGCAACGCGTCGCTCGCCTCGGCGATCGTGACCGTCGCGGGCAGCGCGAGCATGGATCTCAGCCCTTGCCCGACGCTGCCTTGTTCTTCTCGGCGAGCTTGGCGATCAGGCCGTCGATGCCGCCGGCGTTGATCTCCTGCGAGAAGCTGTTGCGGTAGTTCTCGACCAGCCAGACGCCGAGCACGTTGACGTCGTAGATCTTCCATTGTCCGGTCGACTTCTCGAGCCGATAGTCGAGCTGGATCGGATCGCCCCCGCCGCGTATCTCGGTGCGCACGACGACCTCGTCGTCTTCGGGCTTGCCGCGCATCGGCTTCAACTGAACGGTCTGATCCTTGACCCGGGCCATCGCGCCGGCATAGCTGCGCACCAGCAGCAACTTGAACTCGTCCTGCAGGCGCTGCTGCTGCTCGGGCGTCGCCTGGCGCCAGTGTTTGCCGACCGCGGACGCCGTCATGCGCTTGAAGTTGACGCTCGGCATCACCTTGGTATCAACGAGCACGAGGATGCGCCCGACATCGCCGGACTGGATCTGCTTGTCGGCCTTGACGGAGTCGATCACGTCGGTGGAAATGCGCATCACGAGCGCGTCGGGCGCCTCCTGCGCCTGAACGCCAAGGGGCAGCAATGCGGCGGCCAAGGTCAGCGTGGCAATGAACGATCGTCGGGAATGCATGTCGTGAAATCCTGGTCGGTGCAAGCCGGATGGCGGCTGCGGATGACGCGGCCTCGAGGTGCTCGAGACTCGGCGACAGGCGCAGCTTGCGGGTTTGCCCCGCAAGCTGCGGAATGCCCTATTTTGCCGCTTCCGACGCCGGGGGCGCGCTCGCCGCTGCGGCGGCCGGCGGCGCGGAAGCGGGTAGCGCGGGCGCGGTGGCTTGCGGGGACGCGGCCGTGGCCGGCGAAACCGCCTGCGCGGGCGTCGCGTCAGCCGGCGATCGGGCGTCTGGCGTGGTCGGATCCTCGTCCTTCGTGGGGTCGTCCGGCGGCTCGTCCTCGCCGTCGCGGATCATGCTGCCGCGGCGCTGCAAATAGGCGTCGCGAATGAAGCTGTACTTGTCGAGCGCGATCTGATCCAGCAAGGCCGTCGCGTCGAGCAAACCGGCGCGCGTGTTGACGAGCCGCAGCGACCAGATCGCGATCGGCGTCGCACCGCCGTTGAGCAGGTTCATCGGCGACATCGCATAGTCCAGCGGCAGCGCGATCGAATCGCGCACCGTCGATGACCCGATGAGCGGCCAGACGAGATATGCCCCCGGCTCGGCGCCCCAAACGCCGAGCGTCTGGCCAAAGTCTTCCGGATGGCGGTCGATGTTCATGTCCGCCGCGACGTCGATGATGCCGAGGATGCCGAAGGTGGAATTGATCGTGAAGCGAAACGCGCTCTGCAGCGCGATGTAGGGCTGGCCCTGCAACAGGCTGTTCACCGCCGACCAGGCATCGGCCATGTTGGCGTAGAAGTTGTCCACGCCCCGGCGCACGATGGGCGGGAAGATGTCGGCGTACACCTGCGCGATCGGCTTCAGGATGGCCTGGTCCAGTCCGTCGTTGAAGTCGAACACCTTGCGGTTCCAGGCTTCGAACGGGTCGGCCTTCTGGGCGGGTGTCGCGTCCGGCGGCAAGGTGGCGCAACCCGCGCTTGCCGCCACTGCCAGCATCAACAACAGCAGCCTGATGCAGCGCGCGAGGCCGCAGGCTTCGCTCGATGCCTTGCCCCCGGAGCCGGTCATCGCGTTCACTTCGCCGGCGCCGCGTCCGAACCACTAGCGGGCGTGCCCGCGGTCGAGCCTGCCTCAGCGGCGCGGCTGTTGATGAACTGCCCGATCAGGTTCTCGAGCACGACAGCGGATTGGGTCTGGCGAATCAGGTCGCCTTCGGCGAGCATCTTCTCGTCGGCGCCCGGCTCGAGGCCGATGTATTGGTCGCCGAGCAGCCCGGCGGTGAGGATCTTGGCCGAGGTGTCGCGCGGGAACTTGAGCTTGCGGTCGATCTCCAGCACAACGACGCCCTGGTAAGTTTGCGGGTCGAAACCGATCGATGCGATGCGCCCGATCGTCACGCCCGCGCTGCGCACCGGCGCGCGCGCCTTGAGGCCGCCGATGTTGTCGAAGCGCGCCTGCAGCGTGTAAGTGTCGCCGCTGCTGAAGCTGGCCAGATTCGCGGCCTTGAGCGACAGGAACACGAGCCCCGCGATGCCCAGCAGGACGAACAGACCGACCATTGTTTCAATGCTCTTCTTGCCCATGATTCTCTCAAGTCGGTTTATCGGTCAGGGCGTCGAAAACATCAGCGCCGTCAGCACGAAGTCCATGCCCAGGATGCCGAGCGAGGAGATGACGACGGTACGCGTCGTCGCGTAGGCGACGCCCTCTGGGGTGGCCTGGGTCTCGTAGCCCTGGTAGAGCGCGACGGCGGTGCAGATGATGCCGAACACGAAGCTCTTGACGACGCCGTTGCCGACATCGCGCCAGACGTCGACCTTGCCTTGCATGATGGACCAGAAATTGCCGGCATCGACGCCGATCAGCAGCACGGCGACGACGTAGGCGCCGAGGATGCCGACCGCGGAAAAGAGGATCGCGAGGATCGGCATCGAGACGATGCCGGCAAGGAAGCGCGGTGCGAGCACCCGGCTCTTGGGGTCGATCGCCATCATCTCCATCGCCGAGAGCTGCTCGCCCGCCTTCATCAGGCCGATCTCGGCAGTCAGCGACGTGCCGGCACGGCCGGCGAACAACAACGCGGTGACCACGGGCCCGAGCTCGCGCACGAGTGCGAGATTGACGATCAACCCGAGCGATTCCGCCGCACCGTAGGTGACGAGCGCGTAGTACATCTGCAGCGCGAGCACAAAGCCGACTGCCGTTCCCGAGGCAATGATGATGACGAGGGAGCGGTTGCCGATCGCGTGGATCTGCGCGACCACAAGGCCGAAACGGCGCAGGGCCGCAGGCATCGCGCGCAGCAAGTCGACGAAGAAGAACGCTGCGTGGCCGAAGCCGCGCAGCACCTCGATCGTTCGCGCGCCGAGGATGGCGAGCGCGTTCACGTCGCTGCTCCAGTCGTGACGCCGAAGTCCTCTTCCAGGCTCGGCGCCGGGTAGTGGAACTTGACCGGCCCGTCGGGTTCGCCGCGCACGAACTGGCGTACCTCCGGGTCGGTCGAGTCCATCAGCTCCTTCGGCGTGCCCTGGGCAACGATGCGGCCCTGCGTCGCCATCAGCACGACGTGGTCGCTGATGGCCATGCATTCGGGCACGTCGTGCGAGACGACGAGCGAGGTCGCGCCCGTCACGTCGTTCAGCGTACGGATCAGATTCGCCGCGACGCCCATGGAGATCAGGTCGAGCCCGGCGAACGGCTCGTCGTACATGATGAGTTCGGGGTCGAGCGCGATCGCACGCGCAAGTGCAATGCGCCGCGCCATGCCGCCCGACACCTCGGCGATGCGCAGATGCGCCGCGCCGCGCAGGCCGACCGCGTTGAGCTTCATCAGCACGATGTCGCGGATCATCGATTCCGACAGTGTCGTCTGCTCGCGCAGCGGGAAGGCGACGTTGTCGAACACCGACAGATCGGTGAACAGTGCGCCGAACTGGAACAGCATCCCGAGTCGTCGGCGGAGCCGGTACAAGCCTTCGCGATCGTTCGCATCGACGATCTTTCCGTCGAAACGCACCTCGCCACGATCGGCACCGTGCACGCCCCCGATCAGGCGCAACAGCGTCGTCTTGCCGCAGCCCGAGCCACCGAGCAAGGACGTGACCTTGCCGCGCGCGAACGAGAGCGTCACGTCGTCGAGGATCGTCCGGCTCGCGTCATAGCCGAAGCTGACGCGGTCGATCTCGATCAGGTTGTCGGCTGGTCGCCGGTCGTCAGGATTCACTCGGCAGCGCGCGAAAGGGTTGGATGGCAAGTCGCCAGTCAAACGTCGTGCGATGCACGCGTGCGGGGCCCGAAGAACGGGCCTGTGATTCTCTCACGCAGACGCGTTTGGAGCTCAGCGCGGCAGTTCGCTCGCGCCCATCAGGAATTCGTCGATTGCGCGTGCGGCCTGCCGACCCTCCCGAATCGCCCAGACCACGAGCGACTGGCCGCGGCGCATGTCGCCCGCGGCGAAGACCTTCTCGACGTTCGTGACGTAGCCGCCTTCGGCGTCGGTGTGCGCTCTCGCGTTGCCGCGCGCGTCACTGTCGATGCCGAAGGCTTCGAGCGTGCGCGCGACCGGGCTCGTGAAACCCATCGCGAGCAGCACAAGGTCGGCCGGCAAGGTCTGCTCGCTCCCCGGCACCTCGACCATCTTCGCGCCCTCCCACTGCACGCGCACCGCCTTCAAGGCCTTCACCTTGCCGGCCTCCTTGCCCTCGCCGGCAACGAATGCCTTGGTCGCGATCGCGAACTCGCGCTCGCAGCCCTCCTCGTGGCTGGACGAGGTGCGCAGCTTGATCGGCCAGTAGGGCCAGACGAGCGGCTTGTCCTCCTCCTCGGGCGGCATCGGCAGCAGCTCGAACTGCGTCACGCTCTTCGCACCGTGGCGGTTGCTGGTGCCGACGCAGTCGCTGCCGGTGTCGCCGCCGCCGATCACGATCACATGCTTGCCGTCGGCGCGGATCTGCGTGATGCCCTCGCTCTTGAGCTTGTCGCCCGCGTTCAGCTTGTTCTGCTGCGGCAGGAACTCCATCGCGAAATGAACGCCGGCCAGCTCGCGCCCCGGCACCGGCAGATCGCGCGACACCTCGGCGCCCCCGGCGAGCAGCACGGCATCGAACTCTTTGCAAAGCTGCTCCGCGCTGATCGAGTCCTTGGCCCAGTTCGTCACCCTGCTGCCCTCGGGCAGTGAACCGATCAGGACGCCGGTGCGAAAGACGACACCTTCGGCGCGCATCTGCTCGACGCGCAGGTCGATGTGCTGCTTCTCCATCTTGAAGTCGGGGATGCCGTAGCGCAGCAGGCCGCCGATGCGGTCGTTCTTTTCGAACACCGTCACGGCATGGCCCACGCGCGCAAGCTGCTGCGCCGCTGCGAGCCCCGCCGGGCCGGACCCGACAATGGCGACCGTCTTGCCCGTCTGCTGCGCGGGCGGCTTGGGCGCGACCCAGCCTTCGGACCAGGCGCGATCGATGATCGCGTGCTCGATGCTCTTGATGCCGACCGCGTCGTCATTCACGTTCAGCGTGCACGCCGCTTCGCACGGGGCCGGGCAGATGCGGCCGGTGAACTCGGGGAAGTTGTTGGTCGAATCGAGCACCTCGAACGCGCGCTGCCAATCATCGCGAAAGACGAGGTCGTTGAAGTCGGGAATGATGTTGTTGACCGGGCAGCCACTGGTGCAGAACGGCGTGCCGCAGTCCATGCAGCGCGCGCTCTGGATCTTCGCCTCGCCGGTTTTCAGGCCGATGACGAATTCCTTGAAGTTCTTCACGCGCGCCTGGACCGGCGCGTAGCCTTCTTCCAGACGCTCGTACTCCATGAAGCCGGTGATCTTTCCCATGTGCGTGACGCTCCTGTGCGCTTGTGTGGGCGTTCAGCCCTTGCCGGCCGCGTGCGCCGCGAGCTCCGGGACCTTCGCCTTGGCGATCGTGCTGTCGGCCTCGCGCGCGGCGTGCATCTCGCCGAGCGCGCGCTTGTATTCGTGCGGGAAGACTTTCACGAATTTCACGCGCCGCTCGGCCCAGTGGTCGAGGATCTCCCGCGCGCGCAGCGAGCCAGTCCAGCGATGATGGGATTCGATCAACTTCTTCAGCAGCGCCTCGTCGGTCTGTGGCTTGCCATCGACGCGATGCCACAGCGCCGTGTCCATGCTCGCGGTCTGCTCGGCAGCGGGCAGCACATGCTCGAGGCCGACCATCGCCTGATTGCAGCGCTTGGCGAACAGGCCGTCCTCGTCGTAGACGTAGGCGATGCCGCCGCTCATGCCCGCGGCGAAATTGCGCCCGGTGGTGCCGAGCACCGCGACCGTGCCGCCCGTCATGTACTCGCAGCCGTGGTCGCCCGTGCCTTCGACGACTGCGGTCGCACCAGAGAAACGCACCGCGAACCGCTCGCCGGCGACGCCTCGGAAGAAGGCCTCGCCGCTTGTCGCGCCGTAGAGCACGGTGTTGCCGACGATGATGTTCTTCGTCGCGTCACCGCGGAAGTCGATGCTCGGGCGCACCACCACACGCCCACCCGACAAACCCTTGCCGGTGTAGTCGTTCGCGTCGCCGATCAGGTAGAGCGTGATGCCTTTGGCGAGGAAGGCGCCGAAGCTCTGCCCGCCGACACCTTCCATCTGCATGAAGATGGTCTGGTCGGGCAAGCCCTCGGGGTGGCGGCGCACGAGCTCGCCCGACAGCATCGCGCCGACGGTGCGGTTGCCGTTCCGCGTCTCCTCCATGAACTGCACCTTCTCGCCGCGCTCGAGCGCGGGCAGGCACTTCTGGATCAGCCGCACGTCGAGCGCGCGTTCCAAGCCGTGATCCTGGGCCTCGACCTGATAGCGCGGCACATCGGCGGGCGCAGCCGGCTGGTGGAATATGCGGGCGAAGTCGAGCCCGCGCGCCTTCCAGTGCTCGATGCCCTTCTTCGTGTCGAGCAGATCGCTGCGGCCGATCATCTCGTCGAACGTGCGCAGGCCGAGTTGGGCCATGATGCGTCGCGCCTCTTCGGCGACGAAGAAGAAGTAGTTCACCACGTGCTCGGGACGGCCCTTGAACTTGGCGCGCAGCACCGGGTCCTGCGTCGCGACGCCGACCGGGCAGGTGTTCAAGTGGCACTTGCGCATCATGATGCAGCCCTCGGCGACGAGCGGTGCGGTGGCGAAACCGAACTCGTCTGCGCCGAGCAGCGCACCGATGACGACGTCGCGCCCGGTCTTCATCTGGCCGTCGGCCTGCACGCGGATGCGCCCGCGCAGGCGATTCAGCACCAGCGTCTGCTGCGTCTCCGCCAACCCCAGTTCCCATGGCGTGCCGGCGTGCTTGATGCTCGACCAAGGTGACGCACCGGTGCCGCCGTCGTGGCCTGCGATCACGACATGGTCGGCCTTCGCCTTGGCAACGCCCGCGGCAATGGTGCCGACGCCGACCTCGCTCACGAGCTTGACGCTGATGCTGGCGCGCTGGTTCGCGTTCTTAAGGTCGTGGATGAGTTGCGCCAGATCCTCTATCGAATAGATATCGTGATGCGGCGGCGGTGAGATCAGGCCCACGCCCGGCACGGAGTAGCGCAGGAAGCCGATGTACTCGCTCACCTTGCCGCCCGGCAGCTGCCCGCCCTCGCCCGGCTTCGCACCTTGCGCCATCTTGATCTGAATCTGGTCCGCAGAGCCGAGGTATTCGGTCGTCACCCCGAATCGTCCAGAGGCGACCTGCTTGATCTTGCTGCGCAGCGAATCACCCGCCTTCAATGCGTAATCGGCAGCGATCACCTTCGCGCCGACGACGTCGCCCAGCGTCGTGCCATCGGTGATCGGGATGCCTTTCAGCTCGTTGCGATAGCGCGCCGGGTCCTCGCCACCTTCACCGGTGTTGCTCTTGCCGCCGATGCGGTTCATCGCGACGGCGAGCGTCGCGTGCGCCTCGGTCGAGATCGAGCCGAGCGACATCGCGCCGGTGGCGAAGCGCTTGACGATCTCCGACGCCGGCTCGACCTCTTCGAGTGGGATCGCCTTCGCCGGATCGATGCGGAATTCGAACAATCCGCGCAGCGTCATGTGGCGGCGCGACTGATCGTTGATGATCTGCGCGAACTCCTTGTAAGTGTCGAAGCGATTCGCGCGCGCGCTGTGCTGCAGCTTGGCGATCGCGTCGGGCGTCCACATGTGCTCTTCACCGCGTACGCGCCAGGCGTATTCGCCGCCGGCTTCGAGCGCGTTCGCGAGAACCGGGTCGGCGCCGAACGCAGCGCGGTGCTGACGAATCGCCTCTTCGGCGATGCGGAACACGCCGACGCCGCCGATCTGGCTTGCCGTGCCGCGGAAGTACTTCTCGATCACGGGCTCGCCCAGGCCGATCGCCTCGAACAGCTGCGCACCGCAATACGACATGTAGGTCGAGACGCCCATCTTCGACATGATCTTCGAGAGACCCTTGCCGATCGCCTTCACGTAGTTGGCGATCGCTTTCTCCGGCGACAGATCGCCCGGCAGTTCGGCGTGCAGGTTCGCGAGCGTCTCCATGGCGAGGTACGGATGGATCGCTTCGGCGCCGTAGCCTGCGAGCAATGCGAAGTGATGTACCTCGCGGGCCGAACCGGTCTCTACGACGAGGCCGGCGGTCGTGCGCAGGCCCTCGCGCACCAGGTGCTGGTGGACGGCCGACAGCGCGAGCAGCGCGGGGATGGCGACGTGGTCGCGGCTCATCCGCCGGTCGCTGATGACGATGATGTTGTGACCGCTCTTGAGCGCGTCGACCGCCTCCGCGCAAAGCGACGCGAGTTGCGCCTCGACACCCTCGAAGCCCCAGGCGAGTGGATAGGTGATGTCGAGCTCGTAGCTCTTGAACTTGGCGCCGGTGCGGCGCTCGAGCTGGCGCACGCGCGCCATGGCTTCGAAGTCGAGGATCGGCTGCGAGACCTCGAGCCGCATCGGCGGGTTGACAGCGTTGATGTCGAGCAGGTTGGGCCTCGGCCCGATGAAGGACACGAGCGACATCACGATCGCTTCGCGGATCGGGTCGATCGGCGGGTTCGTGACCTGCGCGAAGAGCTGCTTGAAGTAGCTGTAGAGCGGCTTGTTCTTGTCCGACAGCACCGCGAGCGGGGAATCGTTGCCCATCGAGCCGATCGCCTCCTCGCCGGCCGTCGCCATCGGGGCAAGCAGGAACTTGATGTCTTCCTGCGTCATGCCGAAGGCCTGCTGGCGATCGAGCAGCGATTCGGCAAAGCTCGGCACGCCAGCTGGCGCGGCAAGCTCGATCGAGTCGAGCCGGATGCGCACGTTGTCGATCCACTGCCCATAGGGGCGCGCGTTGGCGAACTGGTTCTTCAGCTCCTCGTCGTCGATGATGCGGCCCTGTTCGAGGTCGATCAGGAACATCTTGCCCGGCTGCAAGCGCCACTTCTTGACGATCTTGTTTTCCGGGATCGGCAGCACGCCGGATTCGGACGCCATGACTACAAGGTCGTCATCGGTCACGATATAGCGCGCAGGGCGCAGGCCGTTGCGGTCGAGCGTCGCGCCGATCTGCTTGCCGTCGGTGAAAACCATCGCCGCCGGGCCATCCCACGGCTCGAGCATCGAGGCGTGGAACTCATAGAACGCGCGACGACGCTCGTCCATCAACTCGTGTTGTTCCCACGCCTCCGGGATCATCATCATCGCCGCGTGCGCCAGCGGGTAGCCGCTCATCGTCAACAGCTCGAGCGTGTTGTCAAAGGTTGCGGTATCGCTCTGGTGTTCGAAGCTCAACGGGTAGAGCTTTTGCAGGTCGTCGCCGAGCACGGGTGACTTCATCACGCCCTGGCGCGCGCGCATCCAGTTGAAGTTGCCCTTGACAGTGTTGATCTCACCGTTGTGGGCCACCATCCGGTACGGATGGGCGAGCGGCCACTCAGGGAAGGTGTTGGTCGAGAAACGCTGATGCACGAGCGCAAGCGCCGACACGACGCGCGGGTCCTTCAGGTCGAGGTAGTACTGGCCGACCTGGTCGGCGAGCAGCAGGCCCTTGTAGATCACCGTTCGGCACGACATGCTGGGCACGTAGTACTCGCGGTTGTGCTTGAGCTTCAGGCGCTGGATCGCGCTCGAGGCGGTCTTGCGGATCACGTAGAGCTTGCGCTCGAGTGCGTCGGGGACGATCACATCCGGCCCGCGGCCGATGAAGACTTGGCGGATCACCGGCTCCTTCGTGCGCACGTGGGGCGACATCGGCATCGCCGCATCCACCGGCACGTCGCGCCAGCCGAGCAGCACCTGTCCTTCGCCCTTCACCGCGCGTTCGAGCTCCTGCACGCAGGCGAGACGCGAAGCGTGCTCCTTGGGCAGGAACACCATGCCGACGCCGTATTCGCCGGGCGGCGGCAAGGTGACACCGCGCGTTGCCATGTCGGCGCGATAGAAGTCGTCGGGTATCTGGATCAGGATGCCGGCGCCGTCGCCCATCAGCTTGTCGGCGCCAACCGCGCCCCGATGGTCGAGGTTCTCGAGGATCTTCAGCCCCTGCTGCACGATGTGGTGCGCACGGCGGCCCTTGATGTCGGCGACGAAGCCGACCCCGCAGGCGTCGTGCTCCATGCGGGGCGCATACAGACCGCTTTGCGTGGCGGCCTCGATTTCCTCCGTCGATGCCGGCGCAACGCCGACTCCGCGGGTCTGGTTTTCATGCATCGCGCGCCCTCCGCCCGGATTCTGGATTGCGCCGAGAATAGTGCAATGCAGCAATTGCCTCAAGTTCAATTAAATAGGGTCAGACTCCAATAGTGTTCGCACCATTTCAGAGCCAACTTAATGGGGGACAGATTCATGAAGCATCTGTCCGAGAAGCGGACTTCGGTCGCCCCGCTCGCCCCGGAAGTGTTCGGCGCGAAGTCTGGCTCGCGAGGTCTTCCACAAACCGGGGCGAGCCCAACGCCCAACCCTTTCGCACCGAAGCTTCGATGGCCGCAGCCGTTTCGCTCGTGAGCCCTTCCTCCAGCAAGGCTCGGTGGGCATCCTCCCGCTCGAACGGTGTGTTGCCGCTTACCCAGTACAGCTGCGCATCGGTGATCAGAGGGTCGATCGCGAAGCCGAGGTGATGGCGTGCGCTCGACCATGGGTGGTCCTGCGCCGATCGCACCAGATTGGCGCGCAGCGGCGCCGATTCGACGTAGCACATGGCGTCGCGCAGATGCAACGCCGCCTCGATGACGGTCGATCGGAACCGCCCGTCCCACAACGTGCCGCTGCGGCCGTGGCGGCGATTGAAGTGCGCAACGTAGCGCCGACCGAGGCTTTGCATCGTGCGACCGAGGGCGAGTGCATCGGAAGGCATCGCGAGCATCAGGAACTCGTTGTCGACCAGGGCGTAGGCATGGATCGCGAGCCGATGGGCGCGCGCGGCGTCGCCCAGCATCGACAGAAACTGGCGCCGATCGAGATCGTCGTCGACGATGGGCTGCGCGTTGATGCCACGCTGCATCACCAGGTGCACATGATCCGCAACTGAAAGCCTTGCCAGTCGCGCCATCAGCCGAACCTCAAACCTGTTGCGCAGTTCATGGGAAGAGCGTCTCGCCCGTCAAGCGCTCGTGCTCGCGCAGTGCATAGCGATCGGTCATGCCAGCGATGTGGTCGGCGATCGCGCGGTGGCGCTTCGGCAAAGCGGCGACAGCGGGCGGCAGCGTCGCCTCGTCGCGGGCATACACCGCATACAGGTCCGTAATCACGCGCCGCGCACGGTCGGTCGTCTCGACGACCTGCGGATGGCGATAGAGGTTCGCACGCAGGAACCTCTTGAGCTGCACGCAGGCTTGCGCCATCGGCGTCGAAAATCGCACCAGCGGCGGCGACGCGCGGACTTGGTCGACGCTCGATAGCGCAGCGTCGCTTATGGCCTCCCGCGTGCAGCCGATCAGGTCATCGACCTGGCGCCCGATCATGCGGCGGATGATCTCGAACAGCAGCCGCCGGCCGTCGAGGTGCGGGAAGGTGGCAAGCGCCTCGTCGCGGCAAGCGGCGAACATCTCGACCTCGCCGAGTTGTTCCAGCGTCAACAGGCCCGACCGGACGCCGTCGTCGATGTCGTGCGCGTTGTAGGCAATCTCGTCAGCCATGTTGCACAGTTGCGCCTCCAGGCTCGGCTGAGTGTCATCGAGGAAGCGTCGTCCGACGCCACCCGGCTCGAGCGCTTCGAGCCGCAGCGCATGGCGGCGCGAGCAGTGTTTCAAGATGCCTTCACGCGTCTCGAAGCATAGGTTGAGACCGTCGAACGCCGGATAGCGCTCTTCGAGTACATCGACGACGCGCAAGCTCTGCAGGTTGTGCTCGAAGCCGGCATCCGGCGGATGCGCGGCGCGCAGGCAGTCGTTCAAGGCCTCCTGCCCGGCGTGGCCGAACGGCGTGTGGCCGAGGTCGTGCGCAAGCGCAATCGCTTCGACCAGATCCTCGTTCAGACCCAGCTCGCGCGCGATCGAGCGAGCCAGTTGCGCCACCTCCAGCGAGTGCGTCAGGCGCGTGCGAAACAGGTCGCCCTCGTGGTTCAGGAAGACTTGCGTCTTGTAGACGAGGCGCCGGAACGCGGTGCAGTGAATGATGCGATCGCGATCGCGCTGGTATTCATTGCGGGTCGGCGCGGCGGCCTGCGCGTAGCGGCGGCCGCGCGATTGGCGCGGGTCGCACGCATAGGGTTGCATGGACGCTCAGGCGGTGTGCGCGGCGAGTACCGCAGCGACCACCGCGTCCGGCGCGGCGCGCACCGATGCGCGACCGGGCGCGTCGAGCACGACGAAGCGAATCGCGCCGTCCTCGGCCTTCTTGTCGCCGCGCATCAGCGCAAGGTAGCGCTCAGTGCCGAGCGCCGGACCGACGGTCGGCAAGCCGGCGCGCGCGATCAGCGCGGTGAGTCGCTGCGCATAGGCTGCATCGATCAACCCGAGGCGCACCGAAAGATCGGCCGCCATCACCATGCCGCAACCCACCGCCTCGCCGTGCAGCCACTCGCCATAGCCAAGCCCGGTCTCGATCGCGTGCCCGAAGGTGTGGCCGAAATTCAGGATCGCGCGCAGGCCGCTTTCGCGCTCATCCGCGCCGACGACTGCGGCCTTGATCTCGCAGGATCGCCGCACCGCATGCGCGAGCGCCGGGCCATCACCCGCGAGCAGGGCATCGACATTGACTTCAAGCCAGCCGAGAAAGTCGTTGTCGGCGATCGGGCCGTACTTGATGACCTCGGCGAGCCCGGCCGCAACCTCACGTTGCGGCAGGCTGGCCAGCGTGTCCAGGTCGGCGATCACGCGCAGTGGCTGGAAAAAGGCGCCGATCATGTTCTTGCCGCGCGGATGATTGATCGCGGTCTTGCCACCGACCGATGAATCGACCTGCGCGAGCAGCGTCGTCGGTACCTGCACGAACGCAATGCCGCGCATGTAGCAGGCCGCGGCGAACCCGGCGATGTCGCCGACGACGCCGCCGCCGAGCGCATAGAGCTGCGTGCGGCGGTCGCAGTTCGCCGCGAGCAGCGCGTCGAAGATCGTGTCGAGCGAGGCCCAGTCCTTGTGCGCTTCGCCGTCGGGAAGATCGATTTGCAGCACCCGAGCGTGGCGCGCGGCAAGCTGCTCGCGCAGACGCGCCGCATACAGCGGCGCGACAGTGGCGTTCGTCACGACCACGGCACACGGCGCTGCGGGCAGTCCGTCGAAACTGGCGGCGCGGTCGAGAAGACCGCTACCGATGAGGATGTCGTAGCTTCGATCGCCGAGCGCGATCCCGACGCGGCAAATGGCGGACATCGAATCTGGCATGCCGCGCAGTGTACGGGGCGCGCCTGCCGCCGCCGGACGCAGGGCCCGGCGCTTGCGCTCAGTGTTCCAGCACGCGCGGCTCGACTGGCGAGGGCACCAGCGCCGGGTCGACCAGACCGGCGAGCTCGAGCTGCATCAGGATCATGTTGACGAGGTTCGGGATCGATGGCCGCCCGGTGTCGATCGTGAAGTGCGCCATCCGCCGGTAGAGCGGATCGCGCTGCATGAACAGCTCGCGCATCTTGCGCAATGGATCGCGCACTTGGAGCAAGGGGCGATGGGCGTCGTGCCGCAAGCGGCGAAACAGATCCTCGGGCTTGGAGCGCAGATAGATGACCGTCGAAGCATCGCGCAGCACCTGCCGGTTTGCGTCGCGCAACACCGCACCGCCACCGGTCGCGAGGACGCCGTCCGAAAGGCCGGCGAGCTCGGCAATCACGGCCTGCTCGACGTCGCGAAACGAAGCCTCGCCCTCACGCTCGAAGTACTCGCGGATCGTGCAGCCAAGCTGCTTTTCGACCTCGCCATCCGAGTCGACGAAGCGGCACCCGAGGCTGCGCGCCAGATGCCTGCCGACGGTGGACTTGCCAACGCCGGGCAGGCCGATCAGGCAGATCAAGGGCAAAGCGCGATCAGTTGGGGTTGGCGCAAGGCGCCGACCCCGAAGTCACGACTCCGTACGGGCTGCGGATGAAAGCGGGTGCGCCTTCGGCCTTGGCATCGGTGATCGGGATACCGAGCACGTCGTTCCACGTCGCGCGCCCTTCGGTGCCATTAACACCGGCCGAGACGAGCAGGCTGTAGTACACCCACGAGCCGACGTTCTTCGGGTACTCGATCTGGATCACCATCTTGCCGGCGCTGTCGGTCTTGGTGCTGCCCACCGCAGAGACCACGACGTCGGACTTTCGCGGGTCGAACTGGCCGTTGTTGTTCGTGTCCTGCGCCTGTTGGTAGAAGCCAGTGCGCTGCAAATCCTCGTTCTTGCAGGCGACCGGGCCGTCCAGGATGATCTGGCAGGCCGTGACATCGCTGCAGGTGCTGACCCACTGACCGCCCGAATAGGTGTACTGTCCCTTGAGGAAGTACGGCAGGTCGAGCGAGGGCACGATTTCGACGTTCGCCTTCGCGCGGCCGGCGATGTCCACCGCCAGCACCACGAAGCGCTGGATGTAGGTCAGGTCGCTGACGACAATCTTGCCGTCGGTGCCGATCGTGATCGACAGCGGATCGGAAGCAACAGTGAGCGTTGTCGTGAGGACGGTCACGCCGGATTCGTTGCAGTTGGCGAAATCGACTCTCGAATAGCAGGCCGTGAGCGTCACGCCCTTGGCCGGGCTCGGGCGGCTGCCCGGGATGAAGCCGGTGATGGCCTGCCCGTCGCCGTCGGAATAGACCATGTTGTTGCCGGTCGCGAAGGTGCCGAAGCCGCTCGCGTAGAAGCGCACCCGCATGTTCGCGATCGACTTGTTGTTGGCATCGAGAAACAGCGCGCGAACTTCCGCACGGTTGTTCGTACTGTCGTCGACGTTCGGTGCGACCACGCTCGGGTTGGCGCTGACGGTGCACGATCCAGCCGACGGCGTGCACGCGGCGCGGGCCATCGGCACGGTATTGACTGTCTGCACCTGCACGTCCTGGATCTTCTCGACGCCGCCCGCCGTAGCGATCACCTGGAGCGACCCCGGTGCGGCCGGTGCGGTATAGACGAAGGTATAGGCGCCGTTGGAGTCGGTCACTCCGTTGGCGGTGCCCGCCGCCCCGGCAACGATGTCGATCGGCTGCCCAGCCATCGCGGCGCCGACGGCATCCTTCAACACGAAGAAGACCTTGTTCTTTTCGCTCGACGGCGCCACCACCGCAGGAGTCGCGGTGGAAGTCAGCGTCGCACCGGTCACCGCGAAGGACGCGGTAGCGGTCAGGCTGCCGCTGGTCGCGACCACGGTGATGATGCGGTTGGAGCGATCGGCGCCCACGTTGACGCTTGCCTCGACGAGACCCTTGTCGTCGGTGGTATCCGCTCCGGGCGTGAAGGTCGCGCCGTTGTCCACGCTGAAGGTCACGGGGACGCCGCTCACGGTCTGACCGCCGGCAGTGGCCGCAGTGGCGGTCGCAATCACGTCGTCGGCGCCGGAGTTGCTGACGCTTGCCGTGCTGAGTTGCAGCGTCAGCGAGGTCGCGGTGGTCTCTCCCGTGCTGGCACAGGAGGTGCCCGGTGCGCAGTAAGGAACCTTGTCGCCCCCGCCGCAGGCCGCGAGCAGCAAGCCGGCGACGAAGATCAGTACCCCTTGGATGTTTCGCATCGATTCAACTCCTGCCGCTCGCTGTATTCGTGTGTTGTTGACTCAGGCGCCTCAGCGCGAGGCCCGCTCGCTGATCACCTTCGGGGTCAGGAAGATCAGCAGTTCGGTCCGCTCGGAACGCGTGGTGGTCGTCTTGAAAAGGTTGCCGAGGTAGGGGATGTCGCCCAGGAGCGGGACCTTCGAGACGTCCTTGCCTTCGACCTGTTCGAAGATACCGCCGATGACGACCGTACCGCCGTTCTCGACCAGCACCTTGGTGACGATGGACTTGGTGTTGATCGATGGCACGCCGGCGAAGACCTGGCCGACGCTGTCCTTGTCGATCTTCACGTCCATGATGACGTTGCCTTCAGGCGTGATCTGCGGCGTGACTTCGAGCTTGAGCACGGCATCGGCAAACGACACAGCGGTCGCACCCGAGGACGTGGCTTCCTGATAGGGAATTCGCGTGCCCTGCTTGATCGACGCCTTTTGCTGGTCGGCCGTGATCAGGCGCGGGCTGGAGACAACCTTGCCCTTGCCGTCGGCTTCCATCGCCGAGATTTCGAGGTTCAGGAACCGCGCCGCGGACGTCGAGAACAGCGACAACGCAAAGGTTGCCGGGTTGAAGCCGCCTTGCGCCACCGCCGGCAGATTCACGAATTGCGTGTCGCGGAACAGCGGGCCCGGGATCTGCCCAGTCTGGCCGCCGACCGCGTCGAGGTTGCCACCCGCCGTGACGCGATTGTCGCCACCCACGCTGACACCCGGCGCATAGCCGTTCTTCAGGCTCAGGTCCGCGAAGCCGAGCTTGACGCCGAGCGAGCGGCCGAAGGTGTCGTCGGCGATCACGATGCGCGCTTCGATCTGAACCTGGCGCACGGGAATGTCGATGCGTGCGATGACGGCCGCGACCTCCTCGATCTTGGAGGGAATGTCGGTCACGAACACCTGGTTGGTACGGATATCGAAGTTGACCGAGCCGCGCGGCGACAGCAGCCGGTTGCTGTTGCCACCACCACCGGACTGCTGGTTCGCCAGCGCCTGGTTGGCGACGATCTGCTTCATCACGTCTTCAGCCTTGGCGTAGTTGAGCTGGAAGGCCTGCGTCTTCACGACTTCGAGCGCCAGCACTTCCTGCTCTGCAGCGAGGCCGGCCTTGCGGCGCGCGGCCAGTTCTTCCTTCGGCGCGATCAGGATCACGTTGCCCGACTTGCGCATGCCCAGGCCCTTGGCCTCGAGGATGATGTCGAGCGCCTGATCCCAAGGCACGTCCTTGAGCCGCAGCGTGACATTGCCGGTCACGGTATCGCTCGTCACGACGTTGAAATTGGTGAAGTCGGCGATGACCTGCAGCAGTGCGCGAACCTCGATGTTCTGGAAGTTCAGCGACAGCTTCTCACCCGTGAAGCCTTGGCCTTGTACGAGCTTGTTGGGATCGACCTTGATCGGCCTCACTTCGAGCACGAACTGGTTGTCGGTCTGGTAAGCGCTGTGCTCCCAAGCACCCTGCGGCTCGACGACGAGACGCACGCGATCGCCGTTCTGCGTGGCCGTCACCGAGGTCACGGGCGTGCCGAAATCGGTCACGTCGAGCCGGCGGCGCAGGTTTTCCGGCAGCGTCGACTTCAGGAAGTCAACCACCAGCGTCTTGCCCTTTTGCTGGATGTCGACACCCACCTGGCTGTTCGGCAGCTCGACGACGACGCGTCCGGCGCCATCCTGGCCGCGGCGGAAGTCAATGTCGCGCACCGCGAGCGGCGAAGCATTCTGGCTCGGTGCGAACTGCACCGCGACGGCTTCGCTGATCGCCTGATTCTGGGCTGAGGGCACATTCTCCAGCACGACGAGCAGCGCATTGCCCTGGATCTGAGTCGTGTAGTTGGCCGGCGCTTTCAGATTGAGCACGAGGCGTGCGCGATCACCAGACACGGCGACGTTGGCCGAGCGCAGGTTGCCCTGATTGATCTCTACCTTGGGCTTGCCCATCGCGTTGCCCACGCCCGGCAGGTCGATAGCGATGCGCGGCGGCGTCTGAACGGAGAAGCCCGCAGGCGGTGCGGAGAGCGGCTCACTGAACTCGACGCGAACCACTTCCGCGCCGGCCTGCACCGTGCTCGAAATCGATCGGATGGCGTTTTCGGCCCAGGCCGAGATCGTCGCGGTGGCCAGCAAGGCAATTGCCAGCGACCGTGCGGGCCAGTTGCTCATCATTCGTTTCTCCTGCGGGGTGTTCATCGCGTCCGCTCCTGAAGCTGGAGTGAGCTCGGACGTTCGATCCACTCACCGGCCGCGTCCTGGACGATCTCTCTCAGCGCGACATCGGTTTCGGTGATCTTGGTAATCTTGCCGTAGTTCTGGCCGAGGTAATCGCCCAGTTTGACCTGGTAAAGCAGGCTATCAACGCGCAGCAGTGCGTACGGCTTGCCGTTCTTTATCACGCTGCCGACCATCGTCATGCTGTCCAGCGGGAAGGCCTCGAGTGGCTCCTTGCGCCGGTTGTATTCGGCCGCGATCACCGAGTTCGGCTGGCGCGACTCCTGCTTCAGCGCGACGGTGAGCTTTTGCGGGCTGAACGGCTCCACGCCGTCGCTCATCGCATAGGGCTGCGGGTTGAACTTCTTGGGCGGCGACAAGGGCTGCACGTTGGGCTTGACCTCGCGCTTTTGCTGGTCCATCCACTGCTGCAGCTCTTCCTGCTCGCCACTGCACGCCGCGAGCGCCAGCACCGCCAGCATCGCCGCGGCAAAAGGGGGCACAAGGCGGCGGCTCATTTCTTCGCTCCCGGCTTGACCGGCGCAGCAGCCTTCTTCTGCGCCTCGATCTCGTTCGAGTCGAGGTAGCGGTAGGTGCGCGCCGTGGCTTCCATCGAGAGCGTGCCGCCCGGTTCTTTCCCGGTGGTGATGCTCATGTTGTGCAGGGTCACGATGCGCGACAGGTTGGCGACGTCAGCGGCGAACGAGCCGATGTCGTGATAGCGCCCGGTGACCTTGATCGAGATCGGCAGTTCGGCGTAGTAGTCCTTGACGACGACCTGGCCGGGGCGGAACAACTCGAACTGAAGACCGCGACCGAGGCCAGCCTGGTTGATATCGGACAGCAGCGCGTCCATTTCGGCCTTGCCGGGAAGCTGCTTCTCGAGCTGCGTCACGTATTCCTCGACCTGGAGCTTCTGCTTGCGAAGCTCTTCCAGGTTCACCGCCTGCGCGAGCTTGTTGCGGTAGTCCTGCTTGAGCGTCGGCTCCTTGGCACGCTCGGCGTCGAGTTCGTCGTGCGCTTCAGACAGCAGCAGGAACCAGCCCACCACCACCACCAGAATGGCGAGCACGACCCAGGTCGTTGCCTTCGGCAGCCAGGGCCACTGGCCCGGTTCATTCGGATTGAGCCCACGGAACTGCGACGCGGCGCGCTCGAACATCGCGCCTACATCGACATTGCCGGATTTTGCGTTCGTCGCCATCGCTGCCACCTCAGGACTTCTGGGCCGACTTCGCAGCGCCGGATTTGGTTGGCGCCGGGACGTCTTCAGGCTTCGCTTCCGGCGGCCGCTTGATCGCGACGCGAATCGAGAAGTCGAACAGGCGCTTTTGCTCGCGCGTCGCCGTCTGGATGTTGGCGGCGCGGATCTCGACCAGATCCGGCTTGGTCAGCCACTCGGCGTTGTAGGCCAGATTGCGCAGCAACTCGGAGACGCGCTCGTTGGTCTGCGCGATGCCGCTGAGCACGAGCATCTGCTTGTCCTGCTTCACGGAGGTGAAATACACGCCTTCGGGGGTTTGACGAACGAGATCGTTGAGCACGTGCACCGGAATGTTGCGATCGGTCTGCAGGTTTTCGACCGCCTTCTGGCGCGCCTTGAGGGCTTCGATCTCGGCCTTGAGCGTCGCGATGTCCTTGATCTGGATTTCGAGCTTGGTGATTTCGGTCTTCAGGAACTGGTTGCGCTCCTGCTGCGCCGAGGTCAACTGCAGCACCAGCAGGTACCAAGCACCGATGATCACGAGCCCGGCAACGGCCGCCACGCCGAGTCCGGCGAAAAACGCCACCTTGCGCCGCTTGCGCCGTTCCTCCCGGTGCGGGAGCAGATTGATGAGGATCACTTCGCGAACCTCCGCATCGCCAGGCCGCAGGCGGTCAGGTAGGAGGGCGCTTCGCGGCGCAGCTTGCTCTCGCGCACCGCCGAGCCGAGCTTCATGTCCTCGAACGGGTTAACGACCATCGAGGCAAAGCCCGTCAGCTCCGTCACCCGGTCTTTCAGCCCTGGCAACGTCGCCGTGCCGCCGGCCAGCATCACGTAGTGCACCTTGTGATGCGGCGTGCTGGTGAAGAAGTACTGCAGCGCGCGGCCGATTTCCTGCGAAAGGCTGTCGACGAAGGGCACCAGGATCGACGCCTCGTAGTCTTCGGGCATCTCGCCGGCGAGCTTCTTCTGTTCAGCCTCCTCGAACGAGAAGCCGTACTGGCGCGAAATCAGCTGCGTGAGTTGCGAGCCGCCGAAGGCCTGATCGCGGTCGTAGAGCATCTCGTCGTCGCGCAACACCTTGAGGCTTGTCGTGTCGGCGCCGATCTCGAAAAGCGCCACGAGGGCGTCATGGCCCTCATTGGGCAGCGCGGCGACAAGGCGGCTCATCGCCAGCCGCGAGGCATGCGACTCGATGTCAAGCACCAGGGGTTTCAGGCCAGCCGCCTCCGCCAGGCCCTGGCGATCCTGAACCAGGTTCTTGCGCGACGCGGCGATCAGCACCTCGACATCGCCGACCGACGTGGCGCTCGGCCCGATGACACAGAAGTCCAGGCTCACTTCGTCGAGCGAGAAGGGAATGTACTGGTTGGCCTCGGTCTCGACCTGGACTTCGAGTTCTTCCTCGCGCAGTCCTGCCGGCAGCATGATCTTCTTGGTGATCACGGCCGATTGAGGCATCGCCATCACCACATGCTTGGTGCGCGTGCCGCTTTTGGTGACCACCTTGCGTACCGCTTCGGCGACCTCGTCGAACTTCTCGATCTGGCCGTCGGTGATCCAGCCCTTCTCGAAGCTCTCCGAAGCAAATCGCTCCAGTACGTATTCGCCGCTGGCCGATTGCTCGAGTTCGACCAGCTTGACGCTGGACGAACTGATATCGAGCCCGATCATCGGCGGGTGCTTGCGCCCCATCAACACATCCAGAAAGCTCACGTCGCTGTTCCCCCAACGCGCCACGGCGTGCGCTGGAATGTTAAGAAGTCACTTCAATGCTAGCAGCAAAGATATTGACTAACAAAGGAGTTCGCCCCCATTGCGAGCCCCGCACGTTGCAAATCTCACACGCTGAGCTGGCTTGAAAATCGCACCCCAAACCGGCTCCTGCTCCCTTATCGGCACGCACCGCAGCCAACTTCAGCGGACTTTCAGCCCGGCTCACAGTCGCTTTCTATAATCTTCACCACCTCTTTGGAGCTTCATGAGCGAATCCGAGCGTCCGGCCAAGCGCGCCGCCGCAACCCCATCACGCGACAAGCCGTCGGCACGACCGCTTTGGGCCGTCTGGCCGCTCAGGGCGCTGGCCGCACTGGCGGGGCTGGCGGCAGCGGCGGCAGTCTCGGTGCTCCTGCTGGTGGCGATCGCGCTCGCCGTGGCCTACCCCAACCTGCCGGCGATCGGCGGGCTGACGGATTACCAGCCCAAGCTGCCGATGCGGATTTACTCCGCCGACGGCGTGCTGATCGGAGAATTCGGCGAGGAGCGGCGCGACTTCACGCCGATCGGCGAGATCCCGAAGGTGATGCAGGAGGCCGTGCTCGCGGCCGAGGACGCGCGCTTCTACGAGCACGGCGGCGTCGACTACAAGGGAGTGCTGCGCGCCGGGATGGCGAACTTCAGCGGCCTCGGAAGCCAGGGCGCCTCGACCATCACGATGCAGGTGGCGAAGAACTTCTACCTGTCGACGGAAAAGACGCTGACGCGCAAGATCTACGAGGTGCTGCTCGCGCTGAAGATCGAGAACAAGCTCGCCAAGGATCAGATCCTCGAGCTCTACATGAACCAGATCTACCTCGGCCAGCGCGCCTACGGATTTGCCGCGGCGAGCGAGGCCTACTTCGGCAAGCCCTTGAAGGGCATCACGGTCGCCGAGGCGGCGATGCTCGCCGGGCTGCCCAAGGCACCATCTTCGTTCAACCCGATCGTCAACCCCAAGCGCGCGATCGCGCGCCAGCACTATGTGCTCGACCGGATGCTGGAAAACAACTTCATCACGCCCGAGCAGCGTGATGCCGCGCTCGGGCAGAAGCTCATCTACCGCCCGCGCCAGGAACTGCCGGTGCATGCCGAGTACGCCGCCGAGGCGGCGCGCCAGCTCGTCTTCAACCAGTACGGCGCCGAGGCCTACACGCGCGGGCTCAATGTGACGCTCACGATCAACTCGGTCGACCAAATGGCGGCCTATCGCGCACTGCGCCAGGGCATCTTGGTCTACGAGCAGCGCCAGTTCTATCGGGGCCCGGAGGCCTACGTCGATCTGCCGGCCGATCCCGCGCAGATCGACGCACGCATCGCCGAGGCGCTGGCCGACCATCCCGACAACGACGAACTGCGCGCCGGCGTCGCGCTCGAGGTGAGCCCGAAGAAGGTCGTCGCGGTGCTGCAAAGCGGCGAACAGGTCACCGTCACGGGGGCCGGGCTGAAGCCGGTCGAGTCCGGACTCGTCGAGAAGGGCAACCCGAAGACGCAACTGCGTCGCGGCGCGGTGATCCGGCTGGTCAAGGGCGACAAGGACAACTGGACGATCACGCAGTTGCCCGAAGTCGAGGGCGCGTTCGTCGCGCTCGATCCGCAGACCGGCGCGGTGCGTGCGCTCGTCGGCGGCTTCGACCATGCCAACAGCAAGTTCAACCATGTGACGCAGGCCTGGCGCCAGCCGGGATCGAGCTTCAAGCCCTTCATCTATTCAGCGGCGCTCGAAAAGGGCTTCACTCCGTCGACCGTCGTCAACGACGCGCCGCTGTTCTTCGATGCCGACACCACCGGCAGCCAGCCGTGGGAACCGAAGAACTACGACGGCAAGTTCGAAGGCCCGATGCCGCTGCGCACGGCGCTGGCGAAATCCAAGAACATGGTGTCGATTCGCATCCTGCAAGCGATCGGTCCAGCTTACGCGCAGCAGTGGGCGACGCGCTTCGGCTTCGACGCCGACAAGCACCCGGCCTATCTGACGATGGCGCTTGGCGCGGGGTCGGTCACGCCGATGCAGATGGCCACCGCGTACGCGGTGTTCGCCAATGGCGGCTACCTCGTCAACCCCGTGCTGATCAGCAAGCTCGCGGACGACAAGGGGCACGTGCTGAACGAGACGAAGCTCGAACCGCCAACCGAAGCCGAGCGCGCGATCGAACCGCGCAACGCGTTCATCATGAACAGCCTGCTGCAGGAGGTCACGCGCTCGGGCACGGCAGCGTCGGCGAAAGTCAAGCTGCAGCGTGGAGACATCTACGGCAAGACCGGCACCACGAACGACTCGCTGGATGCATGGTTCGCCGGCTTTCAGCGCAGCGTGGTGGCGGTCGCATGGATCGGCTACGACACACCGCGCAAGCTCGGGGCGCGCGAGACGGGGGGCGGTCTTGCGCTCCCGGTTTGGATCGACTTCATGCGCGTCGCACTCAAAGGTGTTCCCATCGAGGAGCAACTGCCGGTGCCCGAAGGCGTCGTCAATCAGAACGGGGAGTGGTACTTCGACGAGTTCACCCAAGACGCCGGCGTCAGCAGCCTGGGGCTGGAGGACAAGGTGCCGGAGGCGCCGAGCGACGAAGAGCGAAAGAGCATTCTCGACATCTTTCGGCGCTAGGCGCCTCGGCCAGCGCCAAATCTTGCGTTGCGGCGCCCCGCGCCAAAGCAGACCCTCAGCCGGGAACTCGGCCAGGCGGCGGCAGGACACGCAGCGCCCGGCCCGCATGCTGACTCGCGCAGGCCGACAGCGCATCGAAGAACTCCCGGCCATCGCGCGTATCGAGCCAGCGGCCTTGCACGTGCTTGAAGTGAAAGCCCCCCGATCGCGCTGCAAGCCACAGTTCGTGCAGGGGCGGCTGCGTGTTGACGACGATCTTGCTGCCGTCCGCAAATCCGAGTTCGAGCAAGCCGCCGCTGCGGGCGGTGTCGACATCGGCCACGTCATCCTGAAGCCAGCGATCGGCCGCCGCCTCGATTGCCGCCAGCACGGCGCCGGTCAGCGCGGCGTACTCGTTGTCGGTGAGCGGTGTCGGATCGGGTGCCATGGCGGGTCGCTAAGATTGCGCATGTTCAAGTCGAATTCGAGTGTAGCGCCGCGCTCTCGCGCCCTCGCCCTTGTCTTTTCGGGCCTTAGCTTGGTCGCCGCCACCATGGCGGCCGGCTGCGGGCAGAGGGGCCCGTTGACGCTGCCCAAGCCGCCAGCCGCGGCGGCTTCGCAGCCGTCGCCTGTGCCGGGCGCCGCTTCGGCGCCTACGTCATCGCCGGCTTCGTCGGCACCCAACTGAACTCCAAGATGCTTCCTGGTTCACCGTTTGTCGCCTATCGCGACGCTCGTCTGTTCGTCGAGGGCTGCGCTCTCGACGACCTTGCCGAGCGCTTCGGCACGCCCCTGTATGTTTACTCGTGCGGCGCGATGCTGGCGGCGCTCGCCGACTACCAGCGCGCGCTCGACGGACGCGACCACTTGATCTGCTACGCGCTCAAGGCGAATTCCAACCTCGCCGTGCTGCAGATGTTCGCGCAGGCGGGCTGCGGGTTCGACATCGTTTCCGGCGGCGAGCTCGAACGTGTGATCGCGGCGGGCGGGGATCCTGCCAAGGTCGTGTTTTCCGGTGTCGGCAAGACGCGCGCCGAGATGCATCGCGCGCTCGATGCCGGCGTGATGTGCTTCAACGTCGAGAGCGTTGCCGAGCTCGAGGTGTTGTCGCAGGTCGCAACGGCCCTCGGCGCGACGGCCAACGTCAGCCTGCGCGTGAACCCCGACGTCGACGCTCGCACCCACCCCTACATCTCGACCGGCCTCAAAGGCAACAAGTTCGGCATCGCGCACGGGGAAGCGCTCGCCGCCTACCAGCGTGCGGCGTTGCTGCCGGGGATTGCAGTGCACGGCATCGACTTTCACATCGGCTCGCAGATCACCGAGGTCGGGCCCTATCTGGATGCGCTCGACCGCATGCTCGATCTCGTCGAAAGCGTCGAGGCGCAAGGCATCGCGCTTCGTCACCTCGACCTCGGCGGCGGCCTCGGGATCGCCTATACCGACGAGCAGCCGCCTTCGGCCGAGGTGCTGGTACGCGCGCTGCTCGCACGCATCGACGAACGCGGGCACGGGCAGCGGCGCATTCTTCTCGAACCGGGCCGGTCGCTGGTCGGCAATGCGGGCGTGCTGGTAAGCGAGGTTCTCTACCTCAAGCCCTCAGCAGTGCGCAATTTCTGCATCGTCGATGCCGCGATGAACGATCTCGTGCGCCCCGCGATGTACGAGGCGTGGATGGCAATCATTCCCTGCACCCGGCGCGACGCGCCGGCGCGAACATGGGACGTCGTCGGCCCGGTGTGCGAATCGGGCGACTGGCTGGGGCGCGAGCGAGAGTTGGCCATCGAGCCGGGCGATCGCCTCGCCGTGCTGTCGGCCGGCGCCTATGCGATGAGCATGGCGAGCAACTACAACACCCGCGGTCGCGCTGCCGAGGTGATGGTGTCCGGGCCGGATGCGCGGCTGATCCGCGATCGCGAGCAACCGCGGGAGCTGTTTCGCGGCGAGCACCTGCTTTGACCGCGGTCTGCGCTTTCGAGAGGCAAACCGGGCTCAGCCGAGCCGCCCCTCCTGCACCGCGTGGCAGGCGACCATCGCACCCGCGGTCACGAACTGCAGCGGCCGCTCGGTCTTGCAGCGATCGTTCGCGTGCGGGCAGCGCGGGTGAAACGAGCAGCCGCTCGGCGGATCGAGCGGGTTGGGCACTTCGCCCTGTACCGGGTTGCGTTCGCGCCCGGTCATGTGGATGTCCGGAATCGCGTCGAGCAACATCCGCGTGTAAGGGTGACGCGGGCGGCTGAACAGATCGGCCTTGTCGGCCAGTTCGACGAGCCGGCCAAGGTACATCACGCCGACCCGGTCGCTGACATGGCGCACGACCGCGAGGTTGTGCGAAATGAAGAGATAGGTCAGACCCTGCGCGCGCTGCAGGTCCTTCATGATGTTGAGGACCTGCGCCTGCACCGATACGTCGAGCGCGGAAGTTGGCTCGTCGCAGACCAGGAACTCGGGCTGTGTCGCGAGCGCGCGCGCGATCGAGATGCGCTGACGCTGGCCGCCGGAAAACTGGTGCGGGTACTTCACCATGTCGGCCGCGGCCAGTCCGACCGACTGCAGCAGTTCGCCGACGCGCGCCTTCATCGCGTCCTTCGCCTTGATCAGCCCGTGCTCGTGCAGGGGTTCGGCGACGATGTCCTGCACGGTCCAGCGCGGATTCAGGCTCGCGTACGGGTCCTGAAAGATCATTTGCATGCGTCGGCGCAGCGCCGAAGCACCGGGCGCGGCCAAGGCCTTCGCGCTGTCCTCGCCGTCGAAACGCACCGAACCCGAACTCGGTGCGTACAAGCCGACCAGCATCCGCGCCACCGTGCTCTTGCCGCAACCGGATTCGCCGACGAGCGCGAGCGTCGTGCCGCGCTCGATCGCAAAGCTCAGTCCGTCGACCGCATGCACGAACTGGCGCGGCTTGCGCTCGACCACTCGGTTCAGCCACGGCGGCGAGACGTCGAAGGTCTTCGCCAGGTCGCGCACCTCGACCAGCGGCGCGGCGCCCGCTGCACTCATGCCGCGGCCCGCTCGTCTACGGCGAGCAGCCAGCACGCGGCGCGTGATGCACCTGCCGGCATCAGGTCGGGACGCTCGCTGCGGCAGCGGTCGAACGCTTGCGGGCAGCGCGGGTTGAATGCACAGCCGCGCGGGATGGCGGTCAAGCGCGGCATCGCGCCGTCGATCTGAAGCAAGCGCTCACGGTCCTCGTCCATCGCCGGGATCGAGCCCATCAGCCCGGCGGTGTAGGGATGCGCGGAGGAGTGGATGACGTCGTTGACCGGGCCGATCTCGACGATGCGTCCGGCGTACATCACCGCGACCCGGTCGCAGGTCTCGGCGATCACGCCCATGTCGTGCGTCACGAGCATCACCGCCGCGCCGTGCTCGCGGCAAAGGCGCTTCAGGAGCTGGATGATCTGCGCCTGAATCGAGACATCGAGCGCAGTCGTCGGCTCGTCGGCGACGATCAGCCGCGGCTCGGCTGCGAGCGCAAGCGCGATCACGACGCGCTGGCGCATGCCGCCCGAGAACTGGTGCGGGTACTGGTCGATGCGCTGCGCCGCGGCCTGGATGCCGGTTTCTTCGAGCAGGTGGATCGCGCGCTGGCGCGCCTCGGCATCACTCAACGGCAGATGGGTCTGGATCGTCTCGGTCAACTGGCGACCGATCGTGTAGAGCGGGTTGAGCGAAGTGAGCGGATCCTGGAAGATGGCGCCGATCTGACGCCCGCGCACCTTGCGCATCTCCTCATAGGGCAGGTCGTCGATGCGCCGGCCGTCGAAGCGGATCTCGCCTGAGGCGATGCGCCCCGGCGGATCGAGCAGGCCGATGATCGCGGCGCCGGTGAGCGACTTGCCGGCGCCCGATTCACCCACCACGCCGAGGATCTCGCCCGGCGCGATCTCGAAGGAAACATCGTCGAGCGCGACCAAGGTGCCGCGCCGGCCCGGGAACTCGACCTTCAGGTGCTTGACCTCGAGCAGCGCGCGGGTCATGCAGCCCTACTTGGCCGGCGCCGGCGTGCAGCCGGGAACCGGTTCCTCGAAATCCACGCGCGGTGTGAACTCGTTCTGCAGCGGGTTCTGCTTGACCGCGACGAGGTAGTAGCGCGTGCAGGGCTTCACATCGAGCTTCATGGTCTGCGTCAGCTGCAGGTCGACCGCTGTCGGCGGCCCCTGCAACAGCACGTCGCGCATTCCGGCATCGACAAGGATGGGCACGCCGCCCACGAACGAGCGGCCATCGACCTCGAGGATGAGCACCGGATAGGTGTCGATATTGGTCTTGAAGTAGCGCTGGCCGACGAGCTGCGAGTAGTGATAGCCGGTGCTCGCGCAGCCGGCGAGCGTGAGCGCGAGCGCGGCAGCCGCGATGCGCAACGGATTGCGGTGGAGAAATTTCATGTCACCTCCGATTCAACGCAGGCGCGGGTTGAGCGCGTCGCGCAGCCAGTCGCCCAACAGGTTCACGCTGAGCGTGATCAATACCAGCACCGCGCCGGGGAAGATGGTAATCCACCACTCGCCGGAAAACAGGAAGTCGTTGCCGATCCGGATCAACGTGCCGAGCGACGGCGAGGTCGGCGGCACGCCAACGCCGAGGAACGACAGCGTCGCTTCGGTAATGATCGCGAGCGCCACCTGAATCGTCGCCAGCACCATCACCGGCCCGAGCACATTGGGCAACACGTGACGGCGCATGATGCGCAGCGAGGTGACGCCGATCACGCGCGCCGCCTGCACGTATTCCTTGTTGCGCTCGACCATCGTCGAGCCGCGCACTGTCCGCGCGTACTGCACCCAACCGGTGAGCGAGATCGCGATGATGAGCACCGCAAAGGCCAGCGTGTCATGCGCATTTGGAAACAGCGCGCGGCCGACACCGTCGATCAAGAGCGCGATCAGGATCGACGGGAAGGACAGCATGACGTCGCACACGCGCATGATGAAGGCGTCGATGCGCCCTCCGGCAAAACCCGACAGCAGGCCCATCGAGACGCCGACCAGCATCGACACCATCACCGACGCGAGCCCGACGAAGAGCGAAATGCGCGCGCCATACATCAGCGCCGAAAGGATATCGCGCCCCTGATCGTCGGTGCCGAGCAGATACCGCGAAGTGCCGCCTTCGGACCATGCCGGTGGCAAGCGGGAGTCACCAAGCTCGAGCGTCGCCAGATCGAATGGATTGTGCGGCGCGACCCAGCCAGCGAAGATCGCGCAGAACAGGCAGACGAACGCGATCACCGCCGCAACCATCGCCGTCGGCGACGAGCGAAAGCTGAACCAGATATCGCTGTCGAAGAAGCGGCGCAGCGGAAGTGCCATCAATCACAGGCCCGCGCAAGCCCGGCGCGCGCCGGGATCCTCATTTCACGACGACCCACTTGAAGAACATGCGGTTGTCGGGCAGCTGAACAAGCGACACCTTCTTGGCCGCGCCCCAAGCCAGCGCCTGCTGATGCAGCGGAATATGGCCGATGTCGTCTTGGTGGATCTTGAACGCCTCGCGGATCAGCTCGTTGCGCTTCTTCTGGTCCGTCTCCGACTGGATCTTGGCGGTCAGCTCATCGAGCTTCGGGTTGCTGTAGGAGCCGAGGTTGAACTGTCCCTGGCCCTTCTCGGTAGGTGTCGCCATCAGCGCGGAAAGCGCATCGTGCGAGTCACCCGTGCTCGGCGTCCAGCCCAGCAGATAGAAGCTCGTGTTGCGGCTCAAGATCTTCGGGAAGTACGACACCTTGGTTTCGGCCTGCAGATTGATCTTGACGCCGATGCGCGCCAGATTCGCCGCAATCGCCTGGCAGATCGCGCTGTCGTTGACGTAGCGGTCGTTCGGGCAGTTCATCGTCACTTCGAATCCGTTCGGATAGCCTGCTTCGGCGAGCAGCTTCTTCGCCGCCTCGGGGTCGTACGGGTAGCGCTTGTTCATGTCGGCCTGGAAGCCGCGGATGCCGGGCGCCACCATCAACGCGGTCGGCGTTGCCGCGCCGCGCATCACCTTTGTCTTGATCCCCTCGATGTCGATCGCCTGGTAGAAGGCCTTGCGCACCCGCACGTCCTTGAAGGGGTTCTTGCCCTTGACGCTGGAAAACAGCAGCTCGTCGCGCTTCTGGTCCATGCCGAGAAAGATCGTGCGCAGTTCGGGGCCTTGCATGACGACGAGATTGGGGTTGGCCTTGACGCGCTCGACGTCTTGCAGCGGCACCGGCTCCATCACGTCGATCTCGCCCGACAGCAGCGCGGCCACGCGCGTGGCATCGCTGCCGATCGGCGTGAAGACGACCTCGTCGAGGTTGGTGTCTACCTTGTCCCAATAGTTAAGGTTGCGCACGATGACCGTGCGCGTGCCGGGCTGGCGCTCCTTCAGACGGAACGGCCCAGTGCCGTTGGCCTTGAACGACGCCGTGTTCTCGATGCCCTTGCGACGGTCGACCGGCTTCTCGGCCTTGTTCGTCTCACACCATTTCTTGCTCATCATGTAGACGTTGGAGATCACGTCCGGCAGGATGGGATAGGGTGCGGTCGTCTCGATCTCGACGGTGTTGTCATCGATCTTGCGGACTTCCTTGAACGACGAGGTGTAACCGCGCATGTCACCTCCCGGATCGGCAGCGCGGGTGAAGGAGAAGACGACATCATCGGCATTGAACGGCGTGCCGTCGTGGAATTTGACGCCCTTGCGCAGTTCGAAGCGCCACACGTTGGGTGAGGTCTGCGTCCACTTCGTCGCGAGCAGCGGTACGAGGGCCATGTCCTTGCCGCGCCCGATCAGCGGCTCGTAGACGCTGGCGGTGAAGCTCAGTTGGAGCGTCTCGTTGAGCGAGTGCGGGTCCATCGATTGCACATCGCCGACATTGGCGACGCGCAGCGTCGTGGCCTGGCCAGCCGCGCAGGCGAGCGCCAGCGCGGCTGCAAGCAACGGGGTCTTGAATTTCGACATGGTTCTCTCCAGTGGATCAAGGTTGAAGCGTGGGCGATCGTAGCGCAGCGTGCGAGGGTCAGTGCGCGCCTGCCGCGCGCTCGATGCGCAGGCGCGGGTCGACGGCGAAATACAGCAGGTCGACGACCAGATTGATGAGGACGAAGATCAGCGAGATCAGGCACAGATAGGCCGCCATCACCGGAATGTCGGCAAACGTCACAGCCTGGATGAAGAGCAATCCCATGCCGGGCCACTGAAAGACCTGCTCGGTGATGATCGCAAAGGCGATCAGCGAGCCGAGCTGCAATCCGGTGATCGTCATCACCGGCACCAGCGTGTTCTTCAGCGCGTGGCCGAAATAGACCATCCGGTCGGGCAGACCGCGCGCGCGTGCGAACTTGATGTAGTCCGAGCGCAGCACCTCGAGCATCTCGGAGCGCACGAGCCGCATGATCAACGCGAGCTGGAAAAGCGCGAGCGTAATCGACGGCAAGATCAGATGCTTCAAGCCATCAACTGTCAGAAAGCCGGTGGTCCAGCTACCGATCTGCCACGACGTCGCCACGTCCGAAGCTGGGCAGCCACTTCAACGTGACCGAGAAGACGAGGATCAACAGAATGCCGATCAGGAAGGTGGGCAATGAGACACCGAGCAGCGACAGCGTCATCAATGCCTGCGAAGAGAACGCGCCGCGTCTTAGCGCCGCGTAGACACCCATCGGTATGCCCAGGCCGAGCGCGATCAACGCGGCGCTGGTCGCAAGCTCGAGCGTGGCCGGGAAGCGCTCGACGATGAGCGATGACACCTTGCGACCCTGGCGCAGACTCAACCCGAATTCGCCTTGCGCCGCGTTGCCGACGAAGCGCGCGAACTGCACCGGAAACGGTTGGTCAAGCCCGAGGTCGGCGCGCAACTGCGCGCGCTGCTGAGGCGTTGCATCCTGTCCAAGCAAGTTCGTGACGGGGTCGCCGACGTACTGGAACAGCATGAACGAGATGAACGCCACCGTGAGCATCACGATCAGGGCCTGGACCAGGCGACGAAGAATGAATGCGAGCATGCGAGAAGGCGAAACTCCGGGGCGACGGTTGGAGACGCAATGCACGCCGCGTGCCTGGCCGCGCGCGGGTGGGCTGGCTCACGGCTTGATTGGATTGGATCGAGTCTGGCGCGTCAAACGGGAAAGTCCTTAGCGTTGCGCGACTGCATGTTTACCGCGTACGGGAAGAAAAAAGGCCGCCCGAAGGCGGCCTTTGCTGATACTCGCCTGCTTGCAGCAGGCGTGAAGATCAGAACGAGTGACGAATGCCGACTTCGAAACCTTGCGAGTTCTCGTTGGCTGCGGCACCGCCGGTCGCGGCGTTGCTGCCGCCTTGCAGCGAGCCGACGATGAACCGCGCACCATCCGAGTTGCTGATGTGCGAGTACGTGCCATACAGCGCGGTGCGCTTGGACAGGTCGTAGGTCGCGCCGACCGCGATCTGGTTCGCGTCCTGGTTGTTCCAGTTCGGGCCAAAAGGCTCGATACCGCTGCGCGACACCTGGCCGTAGGTGCCCTTGAGCGTCCACAGGCCGATCGGCGCTTGCAGGCCGATGTACCAGTTGGACTGGTCGAGTGCCTGGTAGGTCAGGTTGCCGTAGTAGGCCGAGGCCTTCACGACACCGAAGTCCCACGAACCGCCCAGGTTCCAGTTGGTGCCGCTCGAATCGCCAAGGCCAAACGGCGGGGTCTGTCCGGGCACGCCGCCCGTGACCTGCGTCTTGCCATAGGCACCGGCGACATTGAACGGGCCACTGGCGTAGCCAAGGCGGAAGCCAAAGTACTTGTTGCCGTTGGAGCCTTGGCCGGCAGCCACTTGGGCTTGGCCGTACAGACCGCCCGCGATGCCCGACGGCAGGAAGTAGCCGACCATGTTGTTGGCGCGGACCAGAGTGCCGTAGGCACCGCCGGAGGGCAGAACCCCGCCCAGCGACTGTACGAAGACCAGGTTGCCCGCGCTGCCGATACCGTTCGTGCCGAACGGATCGAAGATCGTCCCGTTCCAGAAGGTCGCGGTGTAGTCGCGGCCGAGGCGAACCTCACCCCAACCACCCGACAGGCTGACGGTCTGACGGCGCTGCCAAGTCTGTCCGCCGGCGGTCCCGTTTTGCGGGTTGACCGCGCCTTCGATCCAGAAGCTGGCGTTCAGGCCACCGCCCAGATCTTCGACGCCACGGAAACCGAGGCGGCTGCTGGCGTTGCCGTCCTGGTTCATCTGATATTGCGAGCCGGCGGCGTTATCGATGTAGCGAAGGTTCAAGTCAACGACACCGAAAAGGGTCACCGACGACTGGGCCGAGGCGGCGCCAGCAAACGCGCCCAGCACTGCGAGAGCGAGCAGAGATTTTTTCATTGCAACTATCTCCTAGGTTGAACAAGAGGTCCCGATCGGGATTTACCCGCGAGGGCAGATCAGGCCAACCTCCTCATCGGAAGTTGTGTGTATTGCACCAGACCAAGGGGCCGGTTGCAAAGATTCGGGTCAGAAAAGGCTCATTATGTTGTCTGAGCACAACGCAGTTCAATGCGCCGGCAGATGGCGCATTCAGCCCGTACCAAGTCGCGCTAAGGGCCTGCGACACGCCGCTGCGCAATGCATTGTGCAGTGCGGCGACACTCGCGGGGTTGGGATATGCTCGTTTGCGTCTTCGGCCCGTTACGTTCCTTGCTTCCCCATGCCGCTGTCTTTGCTCCCGGATCGTCTGCTGATCACCGCGGACAACGCACTGCGAACGCTGTCAGGCGCCAACGTTGCCGCACGGCCCTGCCCCGTCGCACCCGCCCAGTCGGGCGCCCAATCGGCGCCGCTCGACGTGGCTCAGCGACACCTGTCGGGGGCGCTGATGAGGGTCAATCACGTTGGCGAGGTCTGCGCCCAAGCGCTGTATCAGGCGCAGGCGCTCGCCACGCGCGATCCAGCGCTGCGTGAGCATTTCGCGCGCGCCGCGCGCGACGAAACGGATCATCTGGCCTGGACGCAGCAGCGCTTGCGCGAACTCGGCGACCGCACCAGCCTGCTCAATCCGCTTTGGTATGCGGGCGCTTTCGGCATCGGCTGGCTTGCTGGCAAGACCAGCGATGCGCTTAGCCTCGGCTTCGTCGTCGAGACGGAACGTCAGGTCGAGCAACATCTGCAGGGCCACCTCGACCGTTTGCCGGAAGCTGACGGGGCGTCGCGAGCAATCGTCAGCCAGATGAAGGACGACGAGGCTCGGCACGCGCGTCAAGCCAAGCTGGCCGGCGCGATGGATCTGCCCAGGCCTGTACGTTGGCTGATGCGCACCGCCGCAAAGGCAATGACGAACACGGCGCACTACGTCTGACGGCGAAGTAGCCCTCGGTAGCCTCCAGGAGGCTGCTTCGCCCCCGAGGGCTCATGCCTCGATCAGTTCGAAGCTGGTGCTGATGTCCGCGGTCTTGGCGAGCATGATGCTGGCCGAGCAGTATTTCTCGTGGGACAGCGCAATCGCCCGCTCAACCGCCGCTGGTGTCAGGCCGCGCCCACTGACGACGAAATGCATCTGTATCGCCGTGAACACCTTGGGATCGGCTTCGGCACGGTCGGCCTTGACGACGACCTGGCAGCCGCGCACGTCATGCCGACCGCGCTTGAGGATCAGCACCACGTCGTAAGCTGTACAGCCACCCGTACCGGCGAGCACGGTTTCCATCGGCCGCGGGGCCAGGTTGCGCCCGCCGCCGTCGGTCGCGCCATCCATCGTGAGCACATGGCCGCTGCCAGTCTCGGCGACGAAGGTCATGCCGGTTGCGGATACCCAGTTGATCGTGCATTCCATGAGGGGATTGTGCCGTGCAGTTGTGGCTTTCGAGTCGCGCCCCTAGTTCAACTTGAGCGAAGATATTGCAGCGCAACATTTCCGCGCATACACTCGATCGCATCGCGAGGAAGCGCCGAGCGCTTTGTCAGTCCCTTCGCCAACGCTTGTCTCCTCCACCCCTCGGGTGGATTTCAGCCCAAGGCAGCAATGCCTTGGGCTTTTTTCCGCGCCGTGCGGTCGGGGTCCGGGTAGCACGTTGCGCTCGCGTAAGATGCGGCGCCGCAACACGTCAGCAAGACACACACCCTCCGATGGCAGGACCGCCGCGCTCCAAGCCTCCGTCGCCCCCCGCGAGCGGCCGCGCTGCGGCCACACCGGATTACTTGCAGCGGGTGCTCACGGCCCGCGTCTACGACGTCGCGATCGAATCATCGCTCGAGCGTGCCCCCGCCTTGAGCGAACGCCTCGCGAACAACGTGCTCCTGAAGCGGGAGGACGAGCAACCGGTGTTCAGCTTCAAGCTGCGCGGTGCCTACAACAAGATGGCGCACCTGAGCGCAGCGGAGCTCAAGCGCGGTGTGATTTGCGCGTCCGCCGGCAACCATGCGCAAGGCGTCGCGTTCAGCGCAAGGCAACTCGGCTGCAAGGCGGTGATCGTGATGCCGGTGACGACGCCGGCGCTCAAGGTCGACGCGGTGCGTGCGCTCGGCGGCGAGGTGGTGCTGACCGGCGACAGCTACTCCGACGCTTACGTGCATGCGCTCGAAATCGAGCGCGCGCGCAACCTGACCTTCGTCCACCCGTTCGACGATCCCTACGTGATTGCGGGTCAAGGCACGATCGCCATGGAAATCCTGCGCCAGCATCAGGGGCCGATCGACGCCGTGTTCGTACCGATCGGCGGCGGTGGCCTGATCTCGGGCGTCGCCGCCTACATCAAGGCGGTGCGGCCCGAGGTCAAGGTGATCGGCGTGCAGACTTCCGACTCTGACGCGATGACCCGTTCGGTACGCGCGGGCAAGCGCGTACGGCTCGACGACGTCGGCCTCTTCTCCGATGGCACCGCGGTCAAGCTTGTCGGCGAAGAGACCTTCCGCCTGACGCGCGAACTCGTCGACGATTTCGTGCTTGTCGATACGGACGCCGTCTGCGCGGCAATCAAGGACGTGTTCCAAGACACGCGCAGCATCTTGGAGCCGGCCGGCGCGTTGAGCGTTGCCGCGGTCAAACAGTACGTCGACGCGCACCGCATCAAGGGCCGGACCTTCGTCGCCATCACGACCGGCGCGAACATGAACTTCGACCGCCTGCGCTTTGTCGCCGACCGCGCCGAGGTGGGCGAGGAGCGCGAGGCGATGTTCGCCGTCACGATTCCGGAGGAACGCGGCAGCTTCAAGCGCTTTTGCGAATTGATCGGGCCGCGCAGCGTGACCGAGTTCAACTACCGCATCTCCGACGCCAAATTGGCGCAGGTGTTCGTCGGCCTGGCGACGAACGGCCGCGACGAATCGACGCGCATCGCACGGACGTTCAAGCGCCATGGCTTTCGCACGCTCGACCTGACACACGACGAACTGGCACGCGAGCATCTGCGTCATCTGGTCGGCGGCCGCTCCGAACTCGCACGCGACGAGCAGCTGTTTCGCTTCAATTTCCCGGAGCGGCCAGGCGCACTGATGCAATTCCTCGCGAGCCTGCACCCGGAATGGAACATCAGCCTGTTTCACTACCGCAACCAGGGCGCGGACTATGGGCGCATCCTGGTGGGCATCCAGGTGCCGCAGGGTGACCGCCGGGCGCTGCGCGAATTCCTGGCGACACTCGCTTACCCTTGCGTCGATGAGACCGAGAATCCGGCCTACCGGCAGTTCCTGCGCTGAATCATGCTGACCGCGTCCCTCCTGCGACGCGGTTGCCGGCCTCATGGCCTCACAATCCGCGCTGGTCCTGATCCGCTTTTGCCGCCATGTCGATACACCGCTCGCTGATCACCCCCACTTCGAACCCCTTGCTCGAGCAGGCGTTGCGTGACAAGTTGCAGCGCCGTGCCGGTGTCGCCGGCGGGCTGGGCGAACTCGAGCCGCTCGCCATACGCCTGGGATTGATCCAGAACACGCTCAAGCCCCGCTTTCGCGCACCGCAGCTGCTGCTGTTCGCCGCCGATCATGGCCTCGCGGTCGACGGCGTCGGTGCCGGCGAGCGTCAGACGACGCAGGCGCTCGCCAACAGCCTGCTTGCGTCGCAATTGCCGGTATCGGTGTTCGCAACGCTGCAAGGGCTTGAACTGAAGGTCGTCGACTGCGGTGTCGCCGAGCCCATGGCGCCGCACCCCAGGCTGCTCGCTCGCAAGATCGCGCACGGCACGCGCAATGCCCGCGTCAGCGCCGCAATGTCGCTCGACCAGGCGCAGGCCGCGATCCGCGCCGGCATGGAGATCGCCGACGCACTCGAGGGCAACGTGATCGCCTGCGCCGGCATCGGCGTCGGCGCGCACGAGAGCGCGGCACTCGTGCTGGCGCGGCTGACCGACACGCCGGTGCGCGACCTGATCATCTCGGGGCCGCAGATGTCGACCGACGACATCGCGCATCTGCAGGTCGTGATGCAGGGCGCGCAAGGGCGCCACCGGGACGTGAGCGACCCGGTCGAGGTGCTGGCCGCGTTCGGTGGGTTCGAACTCGCGATGATGGTCGGCGTCATGCTCGTGGCCGGCAGCAAGCGCCAGCTGATCATGGCCGACGGCATGTCCGCGTGCGCGGCGCTGATGGTCGCAGCGCAGATCGCGCCTGCCGTCACCGACTACTGCGTGTTCTGCCGTAGCAATGGGCATCACGGGCTCGATCAGGCGCTGGCGCTGTTTCACGCATCTGCCCTGCTCGAACTCGGCATGGAAAGCACCGACGGTACCGGCGCCACCCTCGCCTTCCCGCTCGTCAGGAGCGCGGCCGCGCTGTTGACCGAGGTCGCCGAAGGCGAAGACCCTGGACCCACACTGCCGGGCGATCTGGACCCGGCGTCGAGTTTCGGCGCATCGATCTGACGCAGGGACGACCGCGCTGAGCGCAGCGGTCATAGGACTCAGATTCAGCGCACAGCCGGATTGCGCGCGTCGCCTCGGCGCGTGGGCTGCGGCGCAGCCGGCACACCCTGTTGCTCCTGAGCGGCCGGTGCAGGCATTGACTGCGGAGGTGCCGGTTCGTACAGCGGCGTCGCGACCGGCAGGGTGCCAGTCGCCGGCGCCGCAGGCGGAGGCAGTTCGAGCTCCACGCTCGGCGCGCCGCCTGAGGGGCCGATGGACGCCGAGCGGCGGCCGACGGCCTGAAGAACGAGCCCGGTGTCGAGCGCCGCGCCCACCGCGTACGGCCGCGCCGGCTTGCCGTCGACCGCGATCAGGGCGACACCGGCCTCGGATGGCGGACCTTCGGCGCGCGGCAGTGGGGCGAGGACGCCCAGCAACTTGAACCGGCTGCTCTCGGCCACCGGCGCCGGACCTTCCGTCTCGACGATCGTTGCGCGGCCAAAGAGGCGCGTGAAATCGCCGCCCGCCGTCACGCCGCCAGCCACCGACTGAGCATGCGGTGGCAGCGCCGCCGGGCGCACCACCAACCGAAGACCCCAGAAAGCCACTCCGGCGGCAACCAGGGCCCAGACGACGAAAGCCGACAATCGAGCCTGCATGGGGCGATTATCATCGACCATCCCCAGCGCCCCATGCGCGGAAATGACCCCCAAGCGCACCGGTATTCGGCGCGCCCCTCGAACGGTCGCCGCGCGATCATGGCGCAAACTCGAAGCAAGGTGCCGATGATCCCCACCCCTTTCCGATCGCGCCGCGCGCGCGGCTTCACGCTGATCGAGCTGATGGTCGTACTCGTCATCATCGGCGTGCTCGCCGCGCTGATCGTGCCCAACGTGCTCGATCGGGCGGACGATGCGCGCGTCACCGCCGCGCGAACCGATGTGAACAATCTGATGCAGGCGCTCAAGCTCTACAAGCTCGACAACCAGCGCTATCCGAGCAGCGAGCAGGGATTGCAGGCCTTGGCCGCGAAGCCGACGGTGGGCGCCATTCCCCCCAACTGGAAGCCCTACCTCGACAAGCTGCCGAACGATCCGTGGGGTCGTCCCTATCAGTACGCCAACCCGGGCGTGAAAGGCGAGATCGATGTCTACAGCTTCGGGGCCGATGGGCAACCCGGCGGCGAAGGCAAGGACGCGGACATCGGCTCCTGGCAGTAGGCGGCGCCGCGCGGCGAGCCTCTGCCGAACCGGCGCGCCGCGCGCGCACGGCTTCACCCTCATCGAGTTGCTGCTGGTGGTGGCGCTGATCGCCGTCGCGAGCGCCGTCGCCACCCTCGCGCTCCGCGACCCGGCGGCAAGCCGCCTCGATCAGGAGGCAGCGCGCCTGACGGCACTGCTCGAGTCGGCCCGCGCCGAAGCCCGCGCGCTCGGCCTGCCCGTCACTTGGCGACCGGTTGGCAACGACGTCGCCGATACGCCGAACGCAGAGAGCATCGACTTCCGCTTCATCGGCCTGCCGCCGAGCAACACGCTGCCCAAGCGCTGGCTCGATCGCGCAGTGACGGCTGAGATCGTCGGCGCGCCGGCGCTCGTGCTCGGCCCCGAACCCGTCATCGGCGCGCAACGACTGACGCTGCGGCTCGACGAACAGCACCTGACGTTGGCCACCGACGGCCTCGGCCCCTTCGCCGTCGTCGCCGATGCGCCGGCGCAGGGGACGCGATGACGGCGACAGCGATGCGTGCCGCAAGATCGCATCAGCGGGACGCGGTGTCGCCGGCGCTGCCATGCAGCGCGCGCCGACGCGAATCCGGCTTCACCTTGATCGAAGTGCTGGTCGCGCTCGCGATCGTCGCCATTGCGCTGGCCACCGGCATCAAGGCGGCCGGGGCACTCGTGCGCAATGGCGAGCGCCTCGCCCAAGTCAGCGCCGCGCAATGGTGTGCCGACAACGTGCTCGCCGGTCTCAAGCTGGAGCGCCAGTTTCCCGGGGTCGGCGACGCCACTTTCGACTGCGAGCAACTCGGTGCCGCCTATCAAGGCCGCCTCGTCGTGCGTCCGACACCGAACCCGAACTTCCGGCGCGTCGAGGCCTTCATCGCCGACGCGCAGGGGGTACCGCTGTACTCACTCTCGACGGTGCTGCCGAGGTACTGATGGGACCCCCAAGCGCACTCCGTTCGCGCCCCCCCAAGGGGGAGCCCGACACCCTTGGGGCGGCCCGGCGGGTGTCGCGATCGCGGCCCCCAAGCTCACTCCGTGTGCGCGGTTTCACCCTTGTCGAAGTCCTCGTCGCGCTGCTCATCATGAGCCTGCTCGCGGTGATGGCCTGGCAGGGTGTCGATGGCATGGTGCGCGCACGCGACATCAGTCAGCAGCGGATGGAGGCGACGCTTCGGCTCAATACCGCGCTCGCGCAGTGGCAGCAGGATCTGGCATCGATTCAGGACTCGGCTTCGGTGCCCGACCTGCGCTTCGACGGCGCGACGCTGCAGCTCACACGGCGCGCACCGGAAGGTCTGCAGATCGTCGTCTGGTCGTTGCGAGACGGGCACTGGCTGCGCTGGGCCGGCCAGAGCGCGACGACGCAGCGCCAACTCCAGGAGAGTTGGCTCAGCAGCCAGCAATTGCAGGGCGCCGAACCGTCGCAGCTGCAAGTGCTCGACGGCGTGTCGGCCTGGCAGGTGTACTTCTTTCGCGGCAACGCCTGGAGCAACGCGCAGTCGAGCGCCGACGCGCCCGACCCCAGCGCGAGTGCACCAGGGCGCGCGGCGCTGCCCAACGGCGTGCGCCTCGTGCTGGACTTCGCGCCCGGCAGCGGCTTTTCAGGCGCGCTGACGCGGGACACCGTGCTCGGCCCGCAGCCATGAAAAACCTTCGGCAACAGCGCGGCGCGGCGCTGCTGACGGCGATGGTCATCGTCACGCTCGTCGCCACGCTCGCGGCGGCGATGGTGTGGCAGCAGTGGCGCGCGGTGCAGGCAGAGGCAGTCGAACGCTCGCGCATGCAGGCGGCCTGGATCCTTGCCGGCGCGCTCGACTGGTCGCGTCTGATCCTGCGCGAGGACGCGCGCGCCGGCGGCCCGGACCATCTCGGCGAGCCCTGGGCGGTGCCGCTCGCCGAGGCACGCCTGTCCTCCTTCCTCGCCGCCGACAAGGACAACACCGATGATGGGCCGGAAGCCTTCCTGTCGGGCAGCATCACCGACGCCCAGGCACGCTACAACCTGCGCAACCTGTTCCAGCAGGGTGAAGGCAAGGTGATCCCGGCCGAGCTGGCGATCCTCAAACGCCTGTGCAATTCGGCCGGCGTGGCCAGCGATGTCGCCGACAGGCTCGCCAGCTTGCTCGCCGCGGCCGACGCGGGTGGCGATGGCGCGGCCGTGATGCCACAGTCGGTGGCGCAGCTGTCCTGGCTCGGTTTTGACGCCGATACGCTGCGCCGGCTTGCGCCGCTCGTCGTGCTGTTGCCGGCACGCACGCCAGTCAACTTGAACACCGCTAGCGCCGAAGTCATCGCCGCGACCATCGCCGGCGCCCAGCGCGGCGACGCGGAGCGCCTGCTCCAAGTACGCCAACGGACGCCATTTCGCAGCCTCGCCGAAGCACAAACGAACTTGCCCGCTGGCATCGAGCTATCGCCCAGCCAGGTCTCGACGACGACCCGCTATTTCGACGTCCAGGGCAGGCTCCGCCTCGGCGATCGGGTGTTGCAGGAGCACTCGCTGCTCGAGCGCCGCGGCACCACGATCGTTGCCGTACGGCGCGAACGCGTCAATCTGACCGACCCCGAGTCCTGACCGGCGGCGGCACGCAAGGGGCCAACGACGCCGAAAGAAGCGGTTCGACAGGGCCTTTTTCGAGCCTTCGGACTGCTTGCAGTCTGCTACAACAACGAGTCCTAAGTCTTTGATTTGGTTAGGCTTGCCGTCGTGACCCACGGATAATCCTTGTAGACCCCATTTCTTCCCGTCATGTCCACCCTCGTCGTCCAGTTGGCGCCACGCGGCAGGCTGCGCGCCCGCAGCGCGGGCGATGCTGCGCGCGAGGCGGCGCCAGCCGCCGGCGATCTGATCTACGTGCTGAGCCGGGACGGCCTCTCCGTCAGCGCCCAAGGCGCGTGCGCGCCGGCGCTGCTGCCGCGCGCCGACACGGTGGCGCTCGTGCTCGCCGAGTCCGACCTGAGCTGGCACCGCATCACGCTGCCCAAGGCGCCTGCAGCGCGAATGCGCGCGGCGCTGGCCGGCGTGCTCGAAGAAGCGCTGCTCGACGATTCGGCCAACATTCATCTGGCACTTGCGCCACAGGCGACGGCCGGGCAGCCGACCTGGGTCGCTGCGGTGGATCGCCGCTGGCTCACGGCCGAGCTCGCAGCGCTCGAGAAGGCCAACGTCTTCGTCGATCGCATCCTCCCCGTCAGCTGGCCCGACGATCCGCCGAGCGGCCACTTCGCGCATGCCGACGAGGCCGAAGCACGCACGCTCGCGCTGCACTGGGCGCACGCCGACGGCGTGGCCACGCTCAGCCTGCAGGGAGGCCTCGCGCGCGCATTGCTGCCGCAGCCGCTGCCCGATGGCGTCCGCTGGAGCGCCACGCCGGCCGCCGCGACCGCCGCGGAACGCTGGCTCGATGCGCCGGTCGTCGTGCTGTCGGCAGCCGAACGCGCGCTGCAGGCGACGCGATCGCTGTGGGATCTGCGTCAGTTCGACCTCGCCCGCCGCAGCAAGGGCACGCGCGCGCTGCGCGATGCGCTGCGCGGCCTGCGCAGCCCGGCCTGGCGGCCGGCGCGCTGGGGTGTTGCCGCGCTCGTGCTGACGCAGGTGCTCGGGCTCAACCTGTGGGCCTGGCATCTGCAATCGACGCTCAATGCGAAGCGCGCAGCACAGGTCACGCTATTGCAAACGACCTTCCCGCAGGTGCGTGCCGTGCTCGACGCGCCCTTGCAGATGCAGCGCGAGGTGGCTTTGCTGCGCGCCGCTGCTGGCCAGCCCGACGAATCCGATCTGGAGCCCTTGCTGCAGGCCGCCGCCGCGGCCTGGCCGAGCGACCTGGCGGCGGTCGAGTCGATTCGCTACGAGCCCGGCAAGTTGACGCTTGCGGCGTCGAGCTGGGATGCCGGGCGCATCGAGCAGTTTCGCGCCCAGTTGCAGCCGATGGGGCTTCGCCTCGATGTCGCCGATGGCCGCCTTGTGCTCAGCCGCGCGGCGCGGGACGGGGGGCGAACATGAACACCGAGGCGCTCGCCGTGTCCGCACCGGTCGCTCAGCTGCGCACGCGTGCCGTGGCGTGGTGGCGCACGCTCGCGCGGCGCGAACGCCAGGGCGCGATGCTCGCACTCGCGCTCGTCGGCATCGCCGCGATGTGGTTCGTCGCGGTGCAGCCCGCGCTGCGCACACTGCGCGCGGCGCCGATCGCGATCGACCGGCTCGACGCAGAACTGCAACAGATGCAACTGCTCGCAACCGACAGTCGCGCATTGCGCGCCGCCCCACCAGTCGCCCCGGCACAGGCCGCCACAGCCCTGCAAGCCGCCGCCGCGCGCCTGGGCGCGAAGGTGAAGCTCGTTCAACAAGGCGGGCGGGCGACGCTCACGCTCACCGGCGTCGATGGCGAAGCCCTGCGCAGCCTGCTCGCCGAGGTGCGCAGCACCGCGCGCGCGCGGCCGATCGAGGCGCAACTCGTGCGCTCCGCGGCCGGCTACGACGGCACCTTGGTGCTCGCGGTTGGAGGCCCGGCATGAAGCTGCCGCTGAAACGCTTCGCGCGCGGCCCCGGCATGACGGCGACCGCCTCGATGCACTGGCCCGAATCGACCTACGCGCACCAGTCCTGGGAGCGCGCGCGCGCCGCCAGCTCGCGCTGGGCCGTGGCGGGCGCGCTGCTTGGCGCGCTGATCGGCATCGTCGCCTTCGCGCCGGCGAGCTGGCTGACCGCCGCCGTCGCTTCGGCCAGCGGCGAACGCCTGCTGCTCGCCGACGCGCGCGGCACGATCTGGTCCGGCAGTGCGGTGCCAGTGCTCACCGGCGGGCCGGGCAGCCGCGACGCTGCGGCACTGCCGGGGCGCCTCGCGTGGACACTCGCCTGGCGCGGCACCGGGCTCGAGGTCCGTGCGACGCAGGCATGCTGCCTGAACGGCGCGCTGACGCTGCGCGTGACTCCGGGCCTGTCGCGCTGGACCATCACACTCGTGCCGCCGCCCGGCTGGATCGGCCAGTGGCCGAGCGCCTGGCTCGGCGGCCTGGGAACGCCCTGGAACACCTTGCAGCTCGGCGGCAGCCTGCGCCTGCTCTCGCCCGGCTTCAGCCTCGAGTGGATCGCCGGCCGCTGGCGCGCTGACGGCACGCTCGACATCGAGCTCAGCAATGCGTCGTCTCGCCTGTCGACGCTCGAAACGCTCGGCAGCTACCGGCTGCGCCTGGTCGGCGACCCGGCCAACGCCGGCCAGCCCACGCTCAACCTCAGCACGCAGGACGGCGCCCTGCAGCTCAGCGGCGACGGCAGCTGGGGGCCGGGCGGCGTGCGCTTTCGCGGCGAGGCACATGCGACGCCAAGCGACGAAACGGCGCTTGCGAACCTGCTCAACATCATCGGACGGCGCGATGGCGCGCGGTCCGTCATTTCGATTGGATGAACATGACTGAGCGCATTGACCCTGTGCTTGCGCAACCCCCTGCGCGACACTCGCGGCCGTCGCGCCTCGCCATTGCGATGTTGTGCCTGTCGCTTGCGATCGGCCCGGGCGCGCAGGCGCAGTCGCAGGCACAACCGCCCTCGGCCAAGAACCGCTTCCAGGGCGAACCGGTGACGCTGAACTTCGTCAACGCCGACATCGAAGGCGTGACGCGCGCGGTCGGCGCGATCCTGAAGAAGCAGTTCGTCGTCGATCCGCGTGTGCGCGGCACCATCACGCTCTACAGCGACCAGCCGCTGACGCCGCGCGAGGTCTACCTGAACTACCTCGCCGCGCTGCGCGGCCTCGGTTTCACCGTGGTCGAAGTCGGCGGCCTGTTCAAGGTCGTGCCGGAAGCCGATGCCAAGCTGCAGACCAGCACGGTCGCGGTCGAGACACCGACGCGCCAGGGCGACCAGGTGCTGACGCAGGTGTTCCGCCTGAACCACGAGAACGCGAACAACCTCGTCGCCGTGCTGCGCCCGCTGATCAGCCCGAACAACACGATCAACGCCAACCCGGGCAACAACTCGCTCGTCATCACCGACTACGCCGACAACCTGCAGCGGATAGCGAAAATCATCGCGGCGATGGACATCCCCGCCGGCAGCGACGTCGAAGTCATCCCGCTGCAACACGCGGTGGCCGCCGACCTCGCCGTCATCGTGCAGCGACTCGCCGATTCGGGCGGCACGCCGGGCGCGGCGCCCGGTGGCGCCACCGCGGCGCTCATCATGGTCGATGCGCGCAGCAACTCGCTCATCGTGCGCGCGGCCAATCCGGCGCGGCTCGCGCTGATCCGCTCGCTCGTCGCCAAGCTCGACCTGCCGTCCGCGCAGAACAACGGCATGGGCAACATCTGGGTCGTCTACCTGAAGAACGCCGACGCCGTGAAGCTGGCCGCCGTGCTGCGTGCGGCGTTCAGTTCCCAGGGTTCGAACGGCGGCGGCGGTGGAACTTCTCCCGCGCCCCTGCCCGCAGCACTGGCCGCCAACTCACCTGCCGGCGCGCAGGCCGGTGCCAGCCCGGCGACGACGCCGGTGGCCGCCTCGGAGGGCCCTTCCACCGGTGGCTTCATCCAGGCCGATCCCTCCACCAACTCGCTCATCATCACGGCCAGCCTGCCGCTGTACCAGCAACTGCGCAACGTGATCGACAAGCTCGATACGCGCCGCGCGCAGGTCTATATCGAGTCGCTGATCGTGAAGGTCGATGCCGAGAAGATGGCCGACATCGGCATTCAATGGCAAGGACTTTCGGGCGATTCGAACAGCTCAACCCGCGTCGCCGGCGGCACCAACTACTCGGGGACAGGCAACATCGTCAACCTCACGGCCGCTGCCAATACGGGAGCCACGGCGCTCGCCACACTCGCGGTGCCACCGGGCCTCAACATCGGCATCCTGAGGAAGATCGGCGACTTCTGGAACATCGGCGCGCTCGCCCGCTTCCTCGAAACCAAGACCGACGCGAACGTGCTGGCGACGCCGAACATGGTCTCGCTCGACAACGAGGAGGCGAAGATCGTCGTCGGCCAGAACGTGCCCTTCCTGACCGGCTCGTACTCGAACACCGGCGGCAACGGCGCGGTCAACCCCTTCCAGACGATCGAGCGCAAGGACGTCGGCCTGACGCTGCGCATCAAGCCACAGATCGGCGAGGGCGGGACGATTCGTCTCGTCATCTACCAGGAGAACTCGACCGTCGTGCCCTCCAGCCGCGCGTCGCCGCAGGGGCTGACCACCGACAAGAGCGCGATCGAAACCACGGTCGTCGTCGACGACGGCCAGATCATGGTGCTCGGCGGGCTGCTCAAGGACGAGTACGGTGGCAGTGTCGAGCAGGTGCCGTTCCTCGGCGACCTGCCGATCCTCGGCCCGTTGTTCCGCACCGACAGTCGCACACGGACCAAGAGCAACCTGATGGTGTTCCTGCGGCCGATGGTGATCCGCAGCCAGGATGAGTCGAACAAGCTGACGATGGACCGCTACGACCTGATGCGCACAACGCAGCAGACCGCTGGGCAACCGCGCCAGAGCGCCGTCATGCCGATCAACGACGCACCCGTTACAGCGCCCATGCCGACGCCCGAGCCCGGCTCCCCGCTTCAGGGCCGCACCGTGCCCGCACCGCTGTCGATGGAGTCGTTGCCGCCGCGCGACGCCGCATCGGCGCCGCCGGCCGCGGCGCAAGCTCCCGCCGCAGTGCCGCCGTCAAGCCGTGGACCGGTCGGGCCGCAGCAACTGCAGATGCCATGAGCCCTACCGGCTGCCCGTCATGAGCGCTCGCCACCCTCTGCCCTATGCCTTCGCGAAGGCGCACACGTTCCTGCTCGAAGACGACGGCGAGCAGCTCGTGCTGTCAGCGCCCGAGAGCGCGTCGTTGCCCGCCCTGTCCGAGGTGCTTCGCCTCTACGATATCGATGTCATGGAGCACGAGGCGGCGGCGACGCTTTCGCAGCGCATCGCGGTGGCCTACGCGGGCGGCGAGTCGAGCGCGGCGACCGTGATCGGCGAGGTCGAGAGCAGGGTCGACCTGTCGCGCATGATGCAGGAGCTGCCTGCCGTCGAGGACCTGCTGGAAGCCGGCAGCGACGCCCCGATCATCCGCATGTTGAATGCGTTGCTGACACAGGCGGCGAAGGACGGCGCGAGCGACATCCACATCGAGCCCTATGAGCGCAGCAGCTCGGTGCGCTTTCGCGTCGACGGCACGCTGCGCGAGGTGGTGCAGCCGAACAAGGCGCTGCACGCTGCGCTGATCTCGCGCCTGAAGATCATGGCCGAACTCGACATCTCCGAGAAGCGTCTGCCGCAGGACGGCCGCATCTCGCTGCGCATCGGCGGCCGTGCGGTCGATGTGCGCGTCTCGACGCTGCCCTCCTCGCACGGCGAGCGCGCCGTGCTGCGCTTGCTCGACAAGGCCGAATCCAAGTTCACGCTCGAAGGCCTGGGCATGAGCGGCGACACGCTGACGCGCTTCGACAAGCTCGTCCACCAGCCGCACGGCATCGTGCTCGTCACCGGGCCGACCGGCTCGGGCAAGACGACGACGCTCTACGCCTCGCTCGGTCGCGTCGACACAGCATCGACCAACGTGCTGACGGTCGAGGACCCGGTCGAGTACGAACTCACCGGCATCGGCCAGACGCAGGTCAATCCGAAGATCGACCTCACCTTCGCGAAGGCGCTGCGCGCGATCCTGCGCCAGGACCCGGACGTGATCATGATCGGCGAGATCCGCGACTTCGAGACCGCGCAGATCGCGATCCAGGCCTCCCTCACCGGCCACCTCGTGCTCGCCACCGTCCACACCAACGACGCGCCGTCAACCGTGACGCGCCTCACCGACATGGGCGTCGAGCCGTTCCTGCTGAGCTCGACCTTGCTCGGCGTGCTCGCGCAGCGTCTCGTGCGCAAGCTCTGTCCGCATTGCAAGAAGGTGGATGCGCGCGGCCGCTACCGCCCGGTGGGCTGCGCGGAGTGCGGCCACACCGGCTACAAGGGTCGCACCGGCGTCTACGAGTTGATGGTCGCGGACGACAAGGTGAAGAGCCTGATCCACAGTCGTGCCGCCGAATCGCAACTCTTCGTCGCCGCCGAACAGGCCGGCTTGCGCTCGATGCGCGAGGATGGCGAAAGGCTTGTCGAAGAAGGCATCACGTCGGCTGAAGAAGTGATGCGGGTCACCCGAGAGTGATGGTGCCCCCAAGCTTGTCGCTTCGCGCCTTCGCGGCCCCCCGAGGGGGCTCAGCCGGGCTTAGGACGGCCCGGCTCCCGGCTGGGCCCGCTGAGAGGCTTTCGTGCCTGCATACCGATTCGAGGCGCTAGACGCGGCCGGCAAGACGAGCAGCGGGCTGCTCGAGGCCGACAACGCGAAGGCGGCGCGGTCGCAGTTGCGCGCGCAGGCGCTCGTCCCGCTCGAAGTCACGCAGGTCGAGGCGGCCAACAGCGCGCAGGCGACGCGGCACTTCAGCCGGCGCGTGTTCAGCAACACGTCGCTTGCGGTGTGGACGCGCCAGCTTGCCGGGCTTGTCGTCTCCGGTCTTCCGCTCGAACGCGCGCTCACCGCGCTCGGCGACGAGGCGGAGGACGTTCGCCAGCGCGAGCTCGTCGCCCACCTGAAGAGCGAGGTCAACGCCGGATCGCCGTTCGCGCGCGCCCTGGCGAGCGCGCCGCGCGAGTTCGACGACGTTTATCGCGGCGTGGTCGCCGCGGGCGAGCAGAGCGGCGCGCTCGGCACCGTGCTCGACAGGCTCGCCGACGACCTAGAGGACCGCCAGGCGCTGCGCGGCAAGCTCGTCGGCGCGATCGCCTACCCGGCGATCGTGTCGGTCATCGCGGTCGTGATCGTCGTCTTTCTCGTCACCTATGTCGTGCCACAGGTCGCGTCGGTGTTCACGAACAGCAAGCGCGCGCTGCCGGGGCTGACGGTCGCGATGCTCGCGATCAGCGCCTTCCTGCGCAATTGGGGCTGGCTGGTCCTGCTCGCACTTGTCGCCGCCGGCGCAACCCTCAAGCTGATGCTGCGCAGCGATGCATTTCGCGAAAGGTTTGACGCCGCCCTGCTCACCGTGCCGCTCGTCGGGCGGCTTGCGCGCGGCTACAACGCGGCGCGCTTCGCCGGCACGCTCGCAATGCTCGCCGGGGCCGGCGTGCCGATCCTGAAAGCCTTGCAGGCGGCCGCCGAGACACTGTCGAACCGCGCGATGCGGGCCGATGCGCTCGACGCGCTCGTGCAGGTGCGCGAGGGCGCACCGCTCGCGTCCGCACTCGCCACCAAGAAGCGCTTCCCGGGCCTGCTCTCGATGTTCGCCCGCCTCGGTGAACAGACCGGCCAGCTGCCGCAGATGCTCGACCGCGCCGCGCGCCAGCTCGGCGCCGAGATGCAGCGTCGCGCGATGGCAACCGCCACGCTGCTGGAGCCGCTGTTGATCGTCGCGATGGGCGGCGTCGTGATGCTGATCGTGCTCGCCGTGCTGCTGCCGATCATCCAGCTCAACACCTGGGTGAAATAGCGCCCCCACTCCCGCTGGCGGACCGGCGGAGCCGGATCCGCGGCGGTAACTTGATGGAGGCCCCTCATCTGGAGGGGCTCGGCACGCAACTTGCACGCAACAAGCGTGGGTTTTCCGCTTTGTTCGGCGGCCCAGTCAGGCTAATCTTTGCTTCAATGAGTTTCGGCACGGTGCCACTCGGAGGTCGGATGGACCCTTCCCAGGCCATGGTTCCCTACCAGCGCGGCGGTCTGCCGATCGCCCGCATGCGCAGCGTCTATCGCCTCGACGAGGTCGGCGCGAAGCTCGACAAGCTCCCGGCCAAGGAGCACGAGAACCTGCGCGCCACCTACGAGCGCATGCTCGAAAAGGGCGCGGAGCGCTTCCAGGTCAAGCCCTCGGGGCTGCCGCAGATGGAGCATCTCTACGACGAGTTGCCCAACTTCCGCGATGTGCTCGACGACGTGCGCCGCCAGCTTGCGTTGTGCGAGGACAGCCGGGATGCGCTGGAGATCACGCCGTTCCTGCTGCTCGGGCCGCCAGGTGTCGGCAAGACACACTTCGCGCGCGAGCTGTCGGTGCTGCTGGGCACCGGCATGGGTTTCGTCTCGATGAGCAGCCTGACCGCCGGCTGGGTGCTGTCGGGCGCGTCGAGTCAGTGGAAAGGCGCGCGGCCAGGCAAGGTGTTCGAGACGCTCGTCGATGGCCAGTATGCGAACCCGGTGATGGTGGTGGACGAGATCGACAAGGCTGGCGGTGAACACGCCTACGACCCGCTCGGCGCTCTCTACAGCCTGTTGGAGCACGACACCGCCGGCCACTTCACCGACGAGTTCGCCGAAGTGCCGGTCGATGCAAGCCAGGTGATCTGGGTCGCGACGGCGAACGACGCGCGCGCGATCCCGGAGCCGATTCTCAACCGCATGAACGTCTATGAAGTGCGCGCGCCCGACCGCGACGCCGCACGCGGCATCGCGGCGCGGCTGTATCACGCGATCCGTGCCGCGCACGACTGGGGCCAGCGTTTCGAGGCGGACGCCGGCGACGCGGTGCTCGAGCGCATGAGCGAGATGGCGCCGCGCGAAATGCGCCGCGCGTGGATGACGGCCTTCGGCAACGCCAAGCTCGACCACCGCGACCACATCCTCCCGCGCGACCTGCCCGAAGCAGGGCACAAGCGCTCTGCGATCGGCTTCGTGCAGTAGCGCCGGCAGCGCTCCACTATCGCCAGTTGCGCGAAAGGCGAAGCTGGATGAAGTTCTGGCCCGGGTTGGGGAGCTCGATATCAGCATTCGAGAAGTGCTCGAAGCGCAACGAGACTTCATATTCGCGCGCCGGACCGAAGACGGCACCGATCGCGATCTGGTCGCCGAAATTGAAGCGCGTCGAGAAAGTCCTGCCGTCGGTCACGTAGACCTTGTTCGTGTAGGTCGCGCCGATCCCGCCCTCGATGAACCAGGGGGAGTCGCCGCCCGCGGGCGTGTAACGAACGACCGGCGTGAAGCTGGCTTGCCATAGATTGGAGTAGCCCGCGCCATCGGCCGCGGTGTAGCGCCAGCCGGAAATCGCCGCCGCCCAGTAACCGGAGACGACCCCCGAACCGAGCGCCCATTGCCGGCTCCAGCGCCAGCTCAATCCTGCTGTGGCGGCGTTGGTGCCCTCCGCGACGCCGACCTGCAGGAACACGCCGTTCGGTGCGTATGACGGCTCGGCGGCGGCCGGCTTCGCCGCGGCGGCGGTAACCGCCAGGACCATGAGCCAGGGCAGCTTCAAGCGGGGCTTGACAAGTACTTCCATTTCCATACGCCGTGCCCTGCCATTGCGCGCCAACATCGCCGCGCAATTCGCAGCCCCGCGAAGTCTATCGGCTCGCGCGTTGGCGATTCAGCAAGGCGACGGCGGCGTCGTGCGCCCGCGGGGCCGGCGGGCGCTCGTTTTCGGGATTCAGTGGATTCCTACCGCTGCATCCCCCAAGTCACGGGGCTCGCGTTACCCCTGCACGTCGCGCCAACGAATACCTTCTCCCTGCACCTTCACTTCATCGACAGCAGGAGATTTTCGATGCGCAGCAAGCTCTCACTCATCGCCGCGGCCACCGCACTGACAGCGGCTGGCGCGGCACAGGCCGGTACCGTCGTCGCGACCGATCTGCTCGGCGGGCCGCAGCTGATCGACGGCACGACGACCGTCTCGCTCGCAGGTTCGGCCCCGCTGGGGACGAAGACGATCAACGGCATCACGGCCGTCGGCGTGTCGGGCGGCGGCGCGGGCAACGAGATCGACATCGGCGAGCAGATGACGGCGTCGTTCTCGTCAGGTCTCTATGTGGGCGACGTGCAGCTCGCGTTCCTCTACGACGGCCCGGAATACAACGACGTGAACGAAATCGCGCAGCTGACGGCAACGCTTTTCGGCGGCGGCACCTTGGTGTCGACCCTGACCGCCGTCGGCACGACGACGGGCATCGCGAGCATGGGGACGGCGAGCATCGTCGGCGGCCAGGACGCAGACAATGTCGGCGCGGCGTTGTGGAGGTGGAGCAACCCGTTCGGCAATGCGCTCGTGACGTCAATCACCTTCGAGGCGATTCCAGGGCTGCCCGCCGACGGCTGCACGTATTGCAACAACCAGAGCGACTACAGCGTCTACAGCCTGACGGCGGCCGTCCCTGAGCCCGGCACCTACGCGCTGATGATCGCGGGCCTGGCTTCGATGGGCTTCATCGCGCGTCGCCGCCGCGCCTGAACGCGTCCACCCCCTAGCGAGTCGAGCGCGCCCGCGGGGCGCCGCTCGTTTCGTGCCTATCATTTGCCATGCCCGCATCCCTGCATGGCCAGCTTGTCGTCGCGATTTCGTCGCGCGCGCTGTTCGACTTCGAGGAGGAGAACCGCGTCTTCGAAGCTGACGACGACCGCGCCTACATGGCGCTGCAGCTCGCGCGGCTCGACGCGCCGGCGCGGCCCGGCGTCGCCTTCTCGCTCGTGCGCAAGCTGCTTGCTTTCAACGCGGCAGGCACGCAGCGGGTGGAGGTCGTGATCCTTTCGCGCAACGATCCCGTCTCGGGGATGCGTGTGTTCCGCTCGGCGAAGCACTACGGCTTGCCGATCCAGCGCGGCGTGTTCACGCGCGGCGAATCACCATGGCGCTATCTGCGGCCGTTGGCGGCGAACCTGTTCCTTTCGACCAACGAATCCGACGTGCGATCGGCCCTCGCGGCCGGCGTGCCGGCGGCGCGCGTCTATCCGCATTCGGCGCGTGCATCGGATGCGCACCCGACCGAGGTGCGCATCGCGTTCGACGGTGATGCGGTGCTGTTTTCCGACGAGGCCGAGCGCATTTTCCAGCGCGCCGGGCTGGCCGCGTTCCAGACGCACGAGGACGAGCAGTCGGCCACTCCTCTCGGCGCCGGGCCGTTCAAACCGTTGTTGCAGGCGCTGCATGCGCTGCAGCGCGACGCAACGCCCGCGATGCGGATCCGCACCGCGCTCGTCACCGCACGCAGCGCACCGGCGCACGAGCGCGCGATCCGCACACTGATGGACTGGCGCATCGAGATCGACGAGGCGATGTTCCTCGGCGGCCTCGCAAAGGGCGAGTTCCTGCGCGAGTTCGAACCCGATTTTTTCTTCGACGACCAGACCGGGCACGTGGACAGCGCAGCGCCGCACGTGCCTTCGGGTCATGTCGCCTCGGGGGTCGTCAACGACTGAACTCGGCGCCCCGAGGGAGCCGTCACCCGGAGCTGCTCGGAACCCGCTCAGCTGCTTTGGCGCAGGCTTTCCAGGTCGAGCACGCGCAGGCCGCCGTATTCGATGCGGATGCAGCCACTCCGCTGCAGCGTGTGAAGTGACTCGTTGACGCGCTGGCGCGACAGGCCGACGAGGTAACCCAGTTCCTGCTGCGTGATGCGCAGCAAGTCCCCGACCCCGGGATAGAGCGTTGGGTGAAACAGGGCCGCGAGGCTGCGCGCGACGCGCACGTCGGGATCCGCCATGCGGTCGATCTCGCGGGCGCCGATGAACTGGCCGAGCCGTTCGTTGAGCTGGCGCATCACGAAGCCATTGAACGCGATGCTGCGCGCCAGCAACCAATGGAAGGTCTCGACGGGCAGACCCGCAACCGTGCTCTTGCGAAGGGCCTGGATGTTGTAACGATAGGGCTCGCGCTTGATCACCGTGCCCTCTCCGAACCAGCCGCCGCTGGGAACGCCGGTGAAGGTGATCGGTACCCCGAGTGCGGTGTCGTTGCTCATCTTGAGAAGCCCGTCGACGACACCGAACCAGTACGTCGCAGGCCTGCCTACCCTGCACAGCAGTTCACCGGCGGCGACATCGACGACCAGTATGTCGGCCTCGGAACGCTTGCGCTCGTCGGCATCGGTCAGCGCGGCGAGCCAGCGAATGCCGCCGAGCTCGGCGTGCGTTGCCCCGCGCGCCCGCGCACGCAGCGGCGTCACTGGCGCTTGCATCGGCGGGAACTCCAGAAAGCGGACATCGAAAAGAGTCGAAGTGCTTGTATCTGCGGGGAAACACTGAGGGAGTGAACCCGATGAATGTCGTCGCAACGACAACTTGGCGTCAAACTCGAGCCTAGCATTGCAGCCGTCCCCCTCTGCCATGCACCAACCTCGGAGCCGCAGGTTGCAAACGACGTTTCCCAGATTGATGCTCGAACACGCGAAGGCGCGCCCGGACGCTGCCGCTTTGCGCGTCAAGGAATACGGCATCTGGCAAACGATGACGTGGTCGATGCTTGCCGATCTGGTGCGCGACCTGGCTTGCGGGTTGGCCGCGGCGGGCCTCAAGCGCGACGACCACATGGTGGTTGTCGGCGAGAACCGGCCGCGCCTCTACGCGTCGATGCTCGCCGCTCAAGCGCTCGGCGCGGTGCCCATACCGCTCTATCAGGACGCGGCGGCGGGCGAGTTCGCGTTCCCTATCAACAATGCCGACGTCGCGTTCGCCATCGTCGAGGACCAGGAACAAGTCGACAAGCTGCTCGAGTTGCGCGAGGAGTGTCCGCAGATCGTCGCCATCTGGTACGACGATCCGCGCGGCCTGCGCAACTACGACGAGCCGGGCCTTGCGCCGCTCGACGCGCTGATCGAATCGGGCCGCGCGCATGCGAAGGCGCACCCCGGCTTCTTCGACGCCGAGGTAGCCAAGGGCTCACCCGACGATGTCGCGGCGCTCTTCTTCACCTCCGGCACAACAGGCAAGCCCAAGGGCGTCGTGCACAGCCATTTCACGCTGCTCGACCGTGCGAAGGCGGGCGCCGATTTCGACAAGCTCGGCCCTGACGAGGAAGTGCTCGCCTACATGCCGCCGGCCTGGATCGGCCAGAACATCTTCAGCTACGCGCAGTGGCTCGCCTGCGGCTACGTCGTCAACTGCCCCGAGTCGGCGGAGACGGTGACGATCGACCTGAAGGAGATCGGCCCAACCTACTACTTCGCGCCGCCGCGCGTCTTCGAAGGGCTGCTCACCAGCGTGATGATCCGCATGGAGGACGCTGGTGCGATCAAGCGCTGGCTGTTCGACTATTTCATGGACGTCGCCAAGCGCGTCGGCCCGGCGCTGATGGACGGCAAGCCGGTGAGGTTGTGGGATCGACTGCTCTACGCGAAGGGCAACCTCCTCGTCTACGGCCCTTTGCGGAACACGCTCGGCTTCTCGCGCGTGCGCATCGCGTACACCGCGGGCGAGGCGATCGGGCCCGACTTGTTCACCTTCTACCGCTCGATCGGCATCAACCTCAAGCAGCTCTACGGTTCGACGGAAACCGCCGTGTTCGTCTGTCTGCAGCCAGACAACGAGGCGCATGCGGACACGGTCGGCATCCCGATTGCGGGGGTGGAGATTCGGCTCGCCGAGAACGGCGAGATTCTCGTCAAGTCGCCCGGCCTGCTGAAGGAGTACTACAAGAACCCCGAAGCGACGGCTGAAGTGTTGACCGACGACGGCTGGTACCACACCGGCGACGCCGGCTTCATAGCCGCCAGCGGGCACCTGAAGATCATCGACCGCGCGAAGGACGTCGGCCGCATCGTCGGTGGCGTCAGCGACGGCGCGATGTTCGCGCCCAAGTATGTCGAGAACAAGCTCAAGTTCTTCCCTTTCATCAAGGAGGCGGTCGCCTTCGGTGACCGGCGCGACCGCGTCTGCGTCTTCATCAACATCGACGTCGAGGCGGTCGGCAACTGGGCCGAGAAGCGCAACCTGCCCTATGCCGGCTACACCGACCTGGCGCAAAAGCCCGAGGTCTACGCGCTGATTCGCGACTGCGTCGAGAAGGTCAACGCGGACCTCGCGCAAGATGTTCTGCTCACTGGCAGCCAGATGAGCCGCTTCCTGATCCTGCACAAGGAGCTCGACGCCGACGACGGCGAATTGACGCGCACGCGCAAGGTGCGTCGGGGTTTCATCGGCGAGCGCTATCAGGTGCTCGTCGATGCGCTGTACGACGGCAAGGCGAGCCAGTACATCGAAACGCAGGTCAAGTTCGAGGATGGCCGCACGGGCATGGTCGCGGCCGATCTGCGGATCGAAGACGCCAAGGTGTTTCCCGCAGTGAAGCAGGCGGCTTGAGATGGTCATTCGCGACATCGGCGAGGTCATCCTCGAAGTCCACAACATCAGCCTCGCCTTCGGTGGCGTGAAGGCACTGACGGACATCAGCTTCGACGTTCGCGAGCACGAGATACGCGCCATCATCGGCCCGAACGGTGCGGGCAAGAGTTCGATGCTCAACTGCATCAACGGGGTCTACCAGCCGCAACAGGGCACGATCGCGTTCAAGGGCCAGACGTTCAAGCACATGAACTCGCGCCAGGTGGCGGAGATGGGCGTGGCGCGCACCTTTCAGAACCTGGCGCTCTTCAAGGGCATGAGCGTGGTCGACAACATCATGACCGGGCGCAACCTGAAGATGAAGAGCAACCTGTTCCAGCAGGCGCTGCGCATCGGCGCCGCGCAGCGCGAGGAAGCGGAGCAGCGGGAGTTCGTCGAGCACATCATCGACTTCCTCGAAATCCAGCCCTACCGCAAGACGCCCGTCGGACGCATGCCCTATGGCCTGCAAAAGCGTGTCGACCTCGGCCGCGCGCTCGCGATGGAGCCCGAAGTGCTGCTGCTCGACGAGCCGATGGCCGGTATGAACGTCGAGGAAAAGCAGGACATGAGCCGCTTCGTGCTGGACGTCAACGACGAGTTCGGCACCACGATCGTGCTGATCGAGCACGACATGAGCGTCGTGATGGACATCAGCGACCGTGTCGTCGTGCTCGACTACGGCAAGAAGATCGGCGACGGCACGCCCCGTGAGGTGCGCGCCAATCCGGACGTGATCAGTGCCTATCTCGGCACGACGCACTGAAACAGGCCATGGGATTTTTCATCGAAACCCTGATCGGCGGCCTGATGGCCGGCATGCTGTATTCGTTGATCGCCCTCGGCTTCGTGCTGATCTACAAGGCGAGCGGGGTGTTCAATTTCGCGCAGGGCGCGATGGTGCTCTTCGCCGCGCTCGTGATGGCGCGCTTCGCCGAGTGGATCCCCGTCTGGCTCGGCGTCGACAGCAAATGGCTGGGTAACGTGCTCGGCTTCATCGTCGCCGCGCTTGTGATGGTTGGCGTCGCCTGGGCCATCGAGCGTTTCATGCTGAGCAAGCTTGTGAATCAGGAGGGCATAACGCTGCTGATGGCCACGCTCGGCGTGAGCTACTTCCTCGACGGTTTCGGGCAGACGGTGTTCGGTGCTGCCATCTACAAGATCGACATCGGGCTGCCGAAGGAGCCGACGTTCGTGCTGGAAAACGTATTCCAGGGTGGCATCCTGATCAGCAAGGAAGACCTGTACGCTGCGCTGATCGCCACTGCACTTGTGGCGATCCTCTCCTTGTTCTTTCAGAAGACGGCAACCGGTCGCGCACTCCGGGCGGTTGCCGACGACCATCAGGCGGCGCAGTCGATCGGGATTCCGCTGTCGCGGATTTGGATCATCGTCTGGAGCGTCGCGGGTTTCGTCGCCCTGGTCGCAGGCATGATCTGGGGCAGCAAGCTCGGAGTGCAGTTTTCGCTGTCGCTGGTAGCGCTGAAGGCGCTGCCCGTCGTGATTCTCGGCGGGCTCACCTCGATACCGGGCGCGATCATCGGCGGGCTCATCATCGGCGTTGGCGAGAAGCTTTCCGAGATCTACATCGGCCCGTTCTTCGGCGGCGGGATCGAGATCTGGTTCGCCTACGTGCTCGCGCTCGTGTTCCTGCTGGTGCGGCCACAAGGGCTCTTCGGGGAGAAGATCATTGATCGCGTATGACGCAAGGCAGAACTGAAAATGTTCTACCGGGAAAACGGCCAGTTCAAGACCAGCTACAAAGCTGACGAGCAGATCTTCCCGATCCGGCAGGACCGCATCGCGATCGGGCTGCTCATCGTGGTGGCCTTCGTCGTCGTGCCCGTGTTCGCGTCGGACTACTTCGTTCGCGCGATTCTGATTCCATTCCTGATCCTCTCCTTGGCCGCGCTCGGCTTGAACATCCTCGTCGGCTACTGCGGGCAGATCTCGCTGGGCACCGGCGCATTCATGGCGGTCGGCGCGTACGCAGCCTACAACTTCTCGGTGCGTATCGAAGGGATGCCGCTCATCGCATCGTTCCTGCTCGGTGGCGTTTGCGCAACCGCAGTGGGCGTGCTGTTCGGCATACCGTCCTTGCGCATCAAGGGCCTGTATCTCGCCGTGGCCACCCTTGCGGCGCAGTTCTTTGTGGAATGGGCGTTTCTGCGCATCTCCTGGTTCACCAACAACTCTTCGTCGGGTTCGGTGGCGGTGCCCAAGCTGGACGTGTTCGGCTGGATCGTCGATACGCCAGTTGAGAAGTATCTCTTCTGCCTGAGCATCGTTGTGCTCTTCGCGTTGCTTGCGAAGAACCTGGTGCGCGGCGCAATCGGTCGCGAATGGATGGCGATTCGGGACATGGACGTCGCGGCGGCGGTGATCGGCATCCGCCCTGTCTATGCCAAGTTGACAGCCTTCGCCGTCAGTTCGTTCATCGTCGGCGTCGCCGGCGCGCTCTGGGGATTCGTCCATCTGGGCTCGTGGGAGCCCGCGGCGTTCTCGATCGATCGATCGTTCCAGTTGCTGTTCATCGTCATCATCGGCGGGCTCGGCTCGATCATGGGGAGCTTCTTCGGTGCGGCGTTCATCGTTGTGCTGCCCATCGTTCTCGACAACTTGCCGGGCCTGATCGGAATCCCGATCGATGTCGCCCTCTCTTCGCACATGACGCTCATGATCTTCGGCGCCTTGATCGTCTTCTTCCTCATCGTCGAACCGCATGGCCTGGCGCGCCTTTGGTCCATCGGAAAAGAGAAACTGAGACTCTGGCCATTCCCTCACTGAGACCCATTCCGAGAAATACCCACCCAACCCACCGCGGCTTGCACTGTCTGGTCGAAGCGCATCCCATTTTTTGTTCCCCGCATCTCGACGAGGTGCTTCATCACTACTGGAGGCAGACATGAAATCGAAATCCCTGATCATGGCCACGGCGTTCGCGGTCGCGGCCGTTGCCGGCCTGGCGACCGCACCCGTCGCATTCGCGCAGGAGAAAGTGCAGTTCTTCCCGAGCCTGACCGGTCGAACTGGACCTGTGGCGCCAAACGCCACCCCGTTTGCCAACGGCTACGCCGACTACATGAAGCTCGTGAACGCGCGCGGCGGCATCAACGGCGTGAAGACTCTCGTCGAGGAATGCGAGACCGCCTATGCGACAGACAAAGGCGTCGAGTGCTATGAGCGCCTGAAAGGCAAGCATGGCGGAGCCACCGTGTTCCAGCCACTCTCCACCGGCATCACGTTCGCGCTGACGCCCAAGGTGCCGGTCGACAAGATCTCGTTGATCACTTCAGGCTATGGCCGCGCCGACTCCGCCGACGGCTTCGTATTCAAGTGGAATTTCCCGCTGATCGGCACCTACTGGGTGGCGGGTGACGTAGTGCTCAAACATATCGCCAACAAGAATGGCGGCTGGGACAAACTCAAGGGCAAGAAGATCGCGGTGGTCTACCACGACAGCGCGTTCGGCAAGGAACTGCTGCCGATCATCGAGGCACGCTCGAAGATGTATGGCTTCAGCGTTCAACTGCTGCCGGTTCCCGCGCCTGGCGTCGAACAGAAGGCGATCTGGTTGCAGGTTCGCCAGCAGCGGCCTGACTACGTGATCATGCAAACGTGGGGCGTCATGACCCCGACCGCGATCAAGGAGGCGGTTGCCACCGGCTACCCGAGAGAGCAGATGTTCGGCACCTGGTGGTCGGGCGCGGAGCCTGATCTGAAGGACCTCGGCGCCGACGCAAAGGGCTACAGCGCGGTCATGATGCAGCACGGCGCGGAACCCCAGTCTGTGGTCGTGAAGGACATCCTCGACAAGGTCCACGCCAAGGGACAAGGCACCGGCCCGAAGGAGGAAGTCGGAAGCGTGCTGTACATGCGCGGTGTGGTGGGTGCGATGCTGGGTGTCGAAGGTGTGCGCGCGGCGCAGGAGCGCTTTGGCAAGGGCAAGGTCATGACCGGCGAGCAGGCACGTTGGGGCTACGAAAATCTCAACCTGACTCAGGCCAAGCTCGATGCACTGGGCTTCAAGGACGTCCTGCGCCCGATCTCGACGAGTTGCGCCGACCACATGGGTTCGGCTTGGGGACGCATCCACACCTGGGATGGGAGCAAGTTCGTCTGGTCGTCCGACTGGCTGCAGGGTGACGATCAAGTCATCAAGGCCCTGGTCAAGGCCTCCGCCGACAAGTACGCCGCCGAGAACAAGATCCCGCGTCGGACGGCAGCCGATTGCGATTCCTGAACAGGTAGCGCATTGAGGTAGGCAGGCATTGGACTGCCTGCCTCGCGAGTCGTTCTCAAACTGGCGGAAGGGTTGGGGACAGCCGGCTCGCATCTTTGGGGGCTCCCGTGCGGAGCCCTCTGCCAAGCGCCGCGCACGACGCTTGGCAGAGTGAAAGAGTCTGTATGAACACGCCCGATATCCTCCTCAACGTCAACGGCATCGAGGTCATCTACAACCACGTCATCCTCGTGCTCAAGGGCGTCTCGCTGCAGGTGCCCGAGGGTAAGGTGGTCGCGATCCTCGGAGGCAATGGCGCCGGCAAGACGACCACGCTGCGCGCGGTGAGCAACCTGCTGCGCGGCGAGCGCGGCGAGGTGACGAAAGGCTCGATAGAACTGCGCGGCGAGCGTATCGAAAAGCTCTCCACTTCCGACATGGTCGAGCGCGGTGTGATCCAGGTCATGGAGGGCCGTCACTGCTTCGCGCACCTGACGATCGAGGAAAACCTGATGACGGGCGCCTACACGCGCAAGGATGGCAAGGCGGCCGTCGCGCAGACGCTGGAGAAGGTCTACGCCTACTTTCCGCGCCTGAAAGAGCGACGCAGCTCGCAGGCCGCCTACACGTCGGGCGGCGAGCAGCAGATGTGTGCCGTCGGCCGCGCGTTGATGGCGAACCCGAAGATGGTCCTGCTCGACGAACCGTCGATGGGTCTCGCGCCGCAGATCGTCGAGGAAGTGTTCGAGATCGTGAAGGACCTGAACACGAAGGAGCGCGTCACCTTCCTGCTCGCCGAGCAGAACACCAACATGGCGCTGCGCTACGCGGATTACGGCTACATCCTCGAGAGCGGGCGCATCGTGATGGACGGCGCCGCGAGTGACCTGGCGAACAACGAGGACGTGAAGGAGTTCTACCTCGGGACCGGAGGATCAAAAGAAGGCGGCGGAGACCGCAAGAGCTTCCGCGACGTGAAGAGCTATCGCCGGCGCAAGCGCTGGCTGACCTGAGCACCAGCCATGACCCACGCCGACCCAGCCGCGCTCACCGCCTTGCTGCCGCTTCTACGCCAGTTGCGCGACATCAAGGGCGTGCGAGAGGTCAAGCCCGGCATCTTCTACTGCCGGGGCGCCGCCTTCGTGCATTTTCATGACGACCACGGCACCCTGCACGCCGACCTGAAGAAGGCCGGCGGCGGCGGATTCGACCGCTACGCCCTGGACACGGCGCCGGCCCAACGCAAACTGATCGACGACGCGAAGCGCCGCGCGGGCCGTGGCGACGACGACTGAGCCATGTCAAACCACTACGACGAAGCCGAGACGCGGGACCCGCTGGAGCGCGAGCGCGCCTTGATGGCCGAGCTGCCGAAACGGGTGGCGCAGGCGCAAGGCGACACGGCGGCGTTCGCCGACATCCTGCGCGACATCGATGCGGGCGCCATCACGAACCGCCAAGCGCTCGCGAGGCTGCCGGTAACGCGCAAGCAGGAACTGCTCGAGCGGCAGAAGGCGGTACGCGAAGCCGGCCCAGGCAACCCCTTCGGCGGCTTCTCGGCAGTGGGGTGGCGCGGCGTGTCGGCGTCGCGCGGCGCGCGCAACGTATTCCAGTCGCCCGGGCCGATCTACGAGCCGCAGGGCCACGGCAGCGACTATTGGCGCATGGCACGCGCGCTGTTCGCGGCCGGGTTTCGCGCCGGCGATCTGGTGCACAACAGCTTCAGCTACCACCTGACGCCGGCCGGCGCGATGACCGAGTCAGGGGCGCTCGCGCTCGGCTGTACCGTGTTCCCCGGCGGCGTCGGCAACACCGAATTGCAGTTGCAGGCGATGGTCGACCTCGGCGCCCACGGCTACGTCGGCACGCCGAGCTTCCTGCGCATCGCGATCGAGAAGGCGACCGAACTTGGCGTCGCGCTCCCGTCGCTGACCAAGGCCTTGGTCTCGGGCGAGGCGTTTCCGCCCTCGCTGCGCGATTGGCTGGCGGAGCGGGGCATCGCCGGATATCAGTGCTACGCGACTGCGGACGTCGGCCTCATCGCATACGAAACCCCTGCGCGCGAGGGCCTCGTGCTCGACGAAGGTGTCATCGTCGAGATCGTCCGCCCAGGCACCGGCGATCCGGTCGCCGACGGCGAGGTCGGCGAAGTCGTCGTGACTGTTTTCAATCCTGACTACCCGCTGATCCGCTTCGGCACCGGCGACCTGTCGGCGATCCTGCCTGGCGGGTGCCCGACCGGGCGCACCAACGCTCGCCTCAAGGGCTGGATGGGGCGTGCAGACCAGACTGCAAAGGTGCGCGGCATGTTCGTTCACGCGGCGCAGATCGGTCAGATCGTGCGCCGTCATCCCGAGGTCGCACGCGCACGCCTCGTCGTCAGCGGCGAGATGGCGAATGACAGGATGAGCTTGCGCGTCGAAGTTACCGACCGCCCAGAGGGCATCGCCGAGGGCATCGCGCAAAGCGTGCGCGAGGTGACGAAGCTGCGCTGCGAAATCGAGCTGTGCGCACCCGGCAGCCTGCCCAACGACGGCAAGGTGATCGAGGACGCTCGCAACTACACCTGAAAGCGCCCGACGCGCCTCAGGGGTTCTTCTGCGCGACGATGCAGCGGACGCCTGCCGTTTCCGGAACCGTCGTGAAGGTCGATGCGATGCCCTCGATATAGTCTTCGGCCGAGATCCGCCCCAAGTCGAAGCGCGAGGTCATGTCGACGAAATACGTGCTGTAAAGGTTCGATCCCGGATTCATCAGCTGGCTGATCGTGACCTCGCCGATGCGCATCGTGCCGCAGTTCTTGTCGACCTTGTTCAGGAAGGCGTCGTAGGTCGGATTGGGCTTCCACGCGTCGGGCGCGCATCCTCCCAAGCCACCCAGCAATGCAGCGACAAGCAGCAGGCTACGAGGCGATCTCGCGGGCGTGTCGGGGCGTGGATGTGAAGGCAGTTGCGCGGGGCGAGACATTGGCGTTCCTTCCCTGTGTCGACGACAGGATGGTCCACGGCGGGTGCCGGTAGCAGACGCGCATTATGCCCATCGCGCGTGCCTCGATCAGCGGCGCAGCACAACGGGAATCGTCACCGGCCCGTCGTTGACGAGATGCACCTGCATGTCGGCACCGAACTCGCCGCACGCGACCCGTGAATGCATCGCACACGCGGACGCGACGACGCGCTCGTAGAGGCGACGCCCGAGCACAGGCGGCGCCGCGCCGCTGAAGCCCGGTCGATTGCCGGTCGTGGTGTCGGCCGCGAGCGTGAACTGGCTTACCAACAACAAGCCGCCATCCACCGCCGCGAGGTCCTGGTTCATCTTGCCGGCCTCGTCGGCGAACACACGCAGCTTGACGATTTTCGCGACGAGCCGGTCGGCGATCGCTTCGTCATCGCCCGGCTCGGCGCAAACGAAGACGAGCAGGCCGTGCTCAATGGCGCCGACGATCCGGCCGGCGACTTCGACGCGCGCCGAGCTCACGCGCTGCGCGAGCGCGATCACAGCGGATCCTTCAAGTCGCCGAAGTGCGCCTCGACGTCGAGCGGCAGCAGCTGGATCGATGCGCGCAGGCCGGGCACCTCGCTCATCAACGCCTGCTCGACCGTGGCGCGCAGCGCGGCCGCGCGCCCAAGTGTCCAGTTCGCCGGCATGTGCATGTGCAGGTCGACGAAGAGGCGCTGCCCTGCACGCCGCGTGACGAGGTGATCGAAGCGGATCGCGTGGTGCGCGAACTGCGCCAGCGCCGCGTCGATCTGCGCCTGGACCTTGACGTCGACGGCGCTGTCCATCAACCCCTCGACCGAGCGCCACGCGAGGCGCGCACCCTCGCGCAGGATGTTGAGCGCGACGCCGATCGCGAGCAGCGGATCGAGCCAGAGCCAGCCTGTCACGGGGACCAGCAACAGGCCGACAACGACCCCGACCGAGGTCCATACATCGGTGAACAGGTGGCGGGCATCGGCTTCGAGCGCGATCGAACGATGCACGCGCGAGGCGGCCAGCATGTACCAGCCGAGCACGCCGTTGAACACCGAGCTGACGATCGCCAAACCGAGGCCCCAACCCAGCGACTGAAGAGGCTGTGGATCGGCGAAGCGGTGCCCCGCCGCCCAGATGATTGCAACCGCGGCGCCCAGGATCAGCAGGCCCTCGAAGCCGCTCGAGAAGTACTCGGCCTTGGTGTGGCCGAAGGGGTGATCCTCGTCGGCAGGGCGCTGTGCGATCGTCACCATCGCAATCGCGAACAGCGCCGACGCGAGGTTGACGAAGGACTCCATTGCGTCGGACAGGAGGCCGACCGAATCGGTGATATGCCAAGCGAGCGTCTTCATGACGATGGTGGCGATCGCCACCGCCACCGAGACCTTCAGGAAGGTCTGTACCTTGGGGGTCGAGGACGCGTTCATGTGCTGCAACCAACACGGGCCCGGCGCTGCGGACGCATCAGTGCTCGCGGTCCATGCGCACGAGTTCGTCGTGCAGGACCTTGGCTGCGGCAGCGGAACGGCCGTCCGCGTAGCGCACGAAGTAAGGTTCGCCGGTGGTGCTCGAACGCGACGCGATCTGATCGATGAACTGCGCCGCCGTCGTCACGTGCTCACCCATCTTGGCGTACTTGGCACGCAGGAACAATGCAGCCTCGCGGCACGAATACGTCTTGCCGTTGCGCACAAAGCTCGTGCGCTTTTGTGCTTCCACATAGCGCAGCAAGCGCTCGATACGCGCCTCCTCCATAGCGTCCGGCGACGCACCTGACGCACCCGCCGCTCCCGCCAACAAAGCGGCGAGCAGCCAGCGGCGTCGGATGATCATGCGGTGACGGTGACGCGCGCAAACCTGCGTTTGCCCACTTGCACGACATAGCAGCCCGCGTTCAGACGCAAGGCCTTGTCTGCGATCACCGCGCCATCCACGCGCACGCCGCCCCCATCGACGAGGCGCATCGCTTCGCTGCTCGATGGTGCGAGGCCGGACTGCTTGAGGAGTGCGCCGATCGGAAGCGGCGCACCGCCGAGAGTGACCGCGGCGATGTCGTCGGGCACCCCACCGCGGGCACGCAACTCGAAGTCCCGCTCGGCCGCATCGGCGGCTGCCGCATCGTGGAACCGGGTGCAGATCTCCTTGGCAAGCAAGACCTTGATTTCCTTCGGGTTGCGCCCCGTTTCGACCTCGGCCCTGAGCGACTCGATCTCGGCCTCGCTGCGAAAGCTCAGCAGCGTGAAATAGCGCCACATCAGCGTGTCGCTGATCGACAGCAGCTTAGCGAACATCGAATTCGGCGCCTCTGTGATGCCGATGTAGTTTCCCTTGCTCTTGGACATCTTCTCGACACCGTCGAGCCCCTCGAGCAGCGGCATGGTCAGGATGCACTGTGGCTCTTGGCCATACTCTGCCTGCAGGCTGCGGCCGACGAGCAGGTTGAACTTCTGGTCGGTCCCGCCGAGTTCCAAGTCCGACTTCAGCGCCACCGAGTCATAACCCTGCATCAGTGGGTAGAGGAACTCGTGCACCGAGATCGGTGTGCCGGCCTTGAAGCGCTCACTAAAGTCGTTGCGCTCCATCATGCGCGCCACCGTGTAGCGCGAGGCGAGTTCGATCATGCCGCGTGCGCCGAGCGGGTCGCTCCATTCGGAGTTGTAGCGGATCTCGGTCTTCGCCGGGTCGAGCACCAGGCTCGCCTGGCGATAGTAGGTCTGGGCGTTGGCCTCGATCTGCTCGCGCGTGAGCGGCGGGCGCGTGGCGTTGCGCCCAGAAGGGTCCCCGATCATCGACGTGAAATCACCGATCAAGAAGATGACGGTGTGGCCGATATCCTGCAATTGCCGCATCTTGTTGAGCACCACCGTGTGCCCGACGTGGATGTCCGGCGCGGTCGGGTCGAGGCCGAGCTTGATGCGCAGCGGGACGCCAGTCGCCTCGGAGCGTGCCAGCTTGGTGACCCAATCGGCCTGCGGCAACAGTTCGTCACATCCCCGCAGCGTGATGGCCAAGGCTTCGCGCACACGGTCGGTGACGGGATGGAGGGCCTTCTCGATGAGTGGTGACATGGCAACAATGACGGCGGGCTTGGGGCTGTTGATCTGCGACGAGGGAACGGCTGTTGCGGGGATTCCCGCAGATGGGGGATTGTCAGCGCCGGATATACTCCAGACTTCTCGTCGCGGGTGCAGAGGCAGGCTCCCCGCCGGCAGCCCCCGTGCCCCAGTGGCCGAAATTCTAGTGGACAGCCCGCGACCCATTGATCCCCAGGCCCCGCTGAACGCCAGCCCGCTCGATGCAGAGCAGGCCGCGCTCGGCGCGAGCGCAGTGCCCGAACCCGCGTCGATGCACCCGAACAAAGAATTCAATCCGCTCCAGATGCTCGACGCTGCCGCTATGGCCGCGGCGTCATCCACCCGCCGTTTTGTCGCCCGCCATCCTCGCGGGCTGGCGTCGGCGGTCGTTGTCTCGCTCACCGGCTTCGCAGCCACTGCGTTCGGCATCGCGCCGAACGCTCCCGATGCCGCGAACCTGACGCGCACCGTGCTCAGCGAAAGCGTGCCGCTCGACGGCATCGCCGCGCAGCTTGATCAACTCGCCGAACACGAGTTGACGCTCTATCGCGGCGACCTGACGCGCCGCAGCGACACCGCGGACAGCCTGCTGCGCCGCCTGAATGTCGACGACGCCGAGATGGCGCAGTTCCTGCGCCGAGACGCGACCGGGCGCAAGTTGCTCGACGGGCGGCCGGGCAAGATGGTGCAGGTCCGCACCGACGCTCAGGGCCACGTCAATGAGCTCGTTGCGCGCTATCCGGCGCAAAGCACGCAGCAGTTCTCCACCCACTTCACGCGCTTGCGCGTCGAGCGAGTGGACGGCGTGCTGCAGGCGCGCACCGAAACCGTCCCCCTCGAGACCCAGGTTCGTCTAGGCAGTGGCACGATCGACTCGTCGCTCTTTGCCGCGACCGACGACGCGCGCATCCCGGATGCAATCGCAACGCAGATGGTCGAGATGTTCTCGACCGAGATCGATTTCCACCGCGAGTTGCGCAAGGGAGATCGCTTCACCGTAATTTATGAAGCGCTCACCGCGGACGGCGAGCCGATCACCTGGGCCAGCGGCGACGAGATGACGGGCCGGGTGCTGGCGTCCGAATTCGTCAATCGCGGCCAGTCACATTCGGCGATGTGGTTCGCGGATCCCGCCGCCGGCGGCAAGGGTGCCTATTTCGGCCTCGACGGGCAAAGCAAGCGCCACACGTTCCTGGGTAGCCCGCTCGCGTTCTCCCGCATCACGTCGGGCTTTGCGATGCGCATGCACCCGATCCTGCACACTTGGCGCGCCCACCGCGGCGTCGACTACGGGGCGCCGACAGGGACGCCGGTACGCACGGTCGGCGACGGTGTGGTCGAACTCGCCGGCTGGCAGAACGGCTATGGCAACGTGGTGCAGATCAAGCACAGCAACGACCGCGCAACCACCTACGCCCACCTGAGCCGAATCGACGTGCGCAAGGGTCAGCGCGTCGAACAAGGCAGCGTGATCGGCGCGGTCGGCGCCACCGGATGGGCGACCGGGCCACATCTGCATTTCGAGTTCAAGGTCCACGGCGAGCAGCAAAACCCGCTCGCGATGGCCAAGGCCTCCGAAGCGGTAGCGATCTCGCCCGCCGCAAAGGCGGAGTTCGATCGGCTCGCCGCTCAGGCCCGGAGCGAACTGCAGGTTGCTGCATCGATGATCGGCCGCGACGGCTTCAGCGAGTAGGCAACAGTCCCCAGTTGGACTTGTGGACAGGCCCGCGCGCGCGGGCCTCTTCCATCCGGTCCACCACGTCGCACGACGGCACAATCAGGACAATCGGCGCATGCAGCGCGAACTCCACATCGGCCTGATGTCGGGCACCTCGCTCGACGGCGTAGACGCCGTGCTGGCCCGCTTTCCGGCCGATGGCGGCATCGAATTGCTGGCACATACGCACGCTGCATTCGATCCGGCCTTGCGCGCAGAACTCCTTGGGCTCAACACGCCCGGCGACAACGAGTTGCATCGCGCGGCGCTGGCGTCGAATGCACTGGCCCGCGCCTATTCCGATGCTGTCGAGCGCCTGCTCGACTCGACCGGGGTCGGTCGAAGCGTGGTCCGTGCGATTGGCGCCCACGGGCAAACGGTGCGTCATCGTCCGGGTGAATTCGACGCTACCGGCTATACCGTGCAGTTGCTGAACGCGTCATTGCTCGCCGAGTTGAGCGGCATCGACGTCGTTGCCGACCTGCGCAGCCGCGATGTCGCATCGGGAGGCCAGGGTGCGCCGTTGGTGCCGGCGTTTCACCGCGCGATGTTCGCCCGCGAGGGTGTGTCCGTCGCGGTGCTCAACCTGGGTGGCATGGCGAACATCACCGTACTCGGCGCCAACGGTGCGACAACCGGCTTCGATTGCGGCCCGGGCAACGCGCTGATGGATCATTGGTCCGCGTTGCATATGGGCCGGCCGTTCGACGCCGACGGCGAGTGGGCGGCGAGCGGTACCGTCAGCGTTGCCTTGCTCGATGCGCTATCGAGTGACGCCTATTTCTCATTGGCACCGCCAAAGAGCACAGGACGCGACCGATTCAATCCCGCATGGCTTGAGCGTGCACTGTCAGTTGCCGCCACCCCAAAAGCCCAGGACGTGCAGGCGACGCTGGCTGAACTGACGGCACGCACTTGCGCGATCGAACTGCAACGCCACGCGCCCGCCGCAGCTGAATTGCTCGTCTGCGGCGGTGGAGCCTTCAACTCGCACCTGATGCGCCGCCTGTCGGCCTTGCTGCCGGCCGTGCTCGTGACCCGCACCGACATCCGCGGTCTGCCAGCAATGCAGGTCGAGGCCGCAGCCTTTGCGTGGCTTGCGAGTGCTCACTGCGATCGACGACCAGGCAATCTGTCGTCGGTCACCGGCGCCGCCGGCCCACGCGTGTTGGGAGCGCTCTATCCCGCCTGATGCGCGCGGCGGTTAGGCCGAGAAGCTCGAACCGCAGCCGCAGGTCGTCGTCGCGTTCGGATTGCGAATGACGAACTGGGCACCTTCGAGGTCGTCCTTGTAGTCGATCTCTGCGCCCGCAAGGTATTGCAAGCTCATCGCGTCGATCAGCAGCGTGACGCCGTTCTTGGCCATCTGCGTGTCGTCCTCGTTGACGATCTCGTCGAACGTGAAGCCGTACTGGAAGCCCGAACAGCCACCCCCTTGCACGAAGACGCGCAACTTCAGGTCCGGGTTGCCCTCTTCATCGACGAGTTCCTTGACTTTCGACGCTGCGCTGTCGGTGAAGATCAGCGGCACCGGCGGGGCGTCGGCCATATCGGGGATGTTTTCGGTGACAGCGTTCATCGGGATTCCTTCAACGGGTTCTGACGCACATTATCGGTCGACCCAGGGTAGTGACCATGACCCTGCGCGGCGTCCGGCCTTTGCGCACCATTTCTGCACCGTCGACAGTGCAGATTCAGAAACGACAGAAGCCGCGCTGTGCGCGGCCTCTGAGTGCGACACATGGCCTAAACGGCCTGCGACGAACGAGTTCGATCAGCGCTTGCTGAACTGCTTGCGACGGCGTGCGCCGTGCAAGCCGACCTTCTTGCGCTCAACCTCGCGCGCGTCGCGGGTGACGAAGCCAGCGCGGCTGAGTTCGGGCTTCAACGCCGCGTCATAGTCGATCAGCGCCCGCGTCACGCCATGGCGCACCGCCCCGGCCTGACCCGACTCGCCGCCGCCATGCACGTTGACCTTGATGTCGAAGGTCTCGCCGTTGTTGGTCAGCATCAGCGGCTGCTTGACGATCATGATCGAGGTCTGGCGGCCAAAGTACTCGTCGACGGCCTTGCCGTTGACGAGAATCTGGCCACTGCCCTTCTTCATGAACACGCGCGCGACCGATGACTTGCGTCGGCCCGTTCCGTAATTCCAGTTTCCGATCATCAACGCGCTCCTCAGATTTCCAGCACTTTGGGTTGCTGGGCAGTGTGCGGATGCGTGGCACCGGCGTACACCTTCAGCTTCTTGACCATCGCAAAGCCGAGTGGCCCTTTGGGCAGCATGCCCTTGACGGCCTTCTCGAGCGCCCGCCCGGGGTGCTTGGCCTGCATCTGCTTGAAGGACGTTGCACGGATGCCGCCCGGATAGCCCGTATGCCGGTAGTAGATCTTGTCGTCGGCCTTGTTGCCGGTGACGCGGATCTTTTCGGCGTTGATGATGACGATGAAATCGCCGGTATCGACGTGAGGCGTGTAGATGGCCTTGTGCTTGCCGCGCAAACGGAGTGCCACTTCGCTGGCAACACGTCCGAGCACCTTGTCGGTGGCGTCAATCACAAACCACTCGTGCGTCACTTCGGCCGGCTTGGCGCTGAAGGTCTTCATGAGGTACTTTCAAATTCACCCGCCCTGGCGCGCGTAGCGCCCTCAGGGAAGGCTCAATGGCAGGTTCGGCGGGCGTTTTCGGCCCATCTCGAGTGCCTCCGCACCTTCGGCGCCGCTTATGGAGGCGGCCTCTCGGGCTGCATGGCCGGCGCGCTTCTGCCGCCGAGCCATCGGACTCAAGTCTCTCCCGGAACCCTGTTCGGGAAAGCCCATGAGTATATCGCAGTAACGAGCCAAGGGGGCGAGTTGAACTTGTCGGCCTGTGCACAACCCGTCTGACCGGCGAAAAGGTGCCCACGACGTCAAGAAGGAGCGCCGGGCACGTGTGTTCGGATTGGAGTCCGCTCCCCATTTCTGTGACGTGTTTGCCCCGATTCAAGCCTAGACTTAGGGTAATTACTAGGTACACGGCACACAAGTGCCGCCAACGCAATCCATGCAATCGCTACACACATCACAAGGCGTACCCGCGGCGCCCGCCGCAGCGTCGACGCACACCGAAACGCCGCAGAGGCAGCGCTCCTGGGTGCCGGTGCGCTCGCTCACGTCACGCCACCGCGACCGGCTGCGCGAACACCTGCTCGCGCTCGACGACGCGGACCGCTATCTTCGGTTCGGCTTCGCCGCTTCCGACGCGCAGATCCTTCGCTACGCCGACACCCTCGACTTCGAGCGCGACGAGGTGTTCGGGATATTCAACCGTCGCCTCGAACTGATCGCAATGGCCCACTTGGCCTACGCGCCCGCGCCACAGATCGAAGGCCAGCCAGCGATGGCCGAGTTTGGCGGTAGCGTCGACCGGGCGGCGCGCGGCCGGGGTTTAGGGGCGCGTCTGTTCGATCATGCGATCCTTCATGCGCGAAATCGTCACATCAACAGGATCTTCATCTACGCCCTGAGCGAGAACACGGCCATGCTCAAGATCGCCCGCAATGCCGGAGCGACCATCGAGCGGGCCGGTTCAGAGTCCGAAGCATGGCTCACGCTGCCATCCGACGATTTCGCGTCCCAGGTTGGCGAGATGGTCGAGACCCAGGCCGCGGAATGGGACTATCAATTGAAGGTCCACGCGAAGCGACTGAGTGAAGTCTTCGGCTCGTGCCTGCTGACTCGAGGCACCGTCTAGGCAGATTGCTTGGGGTTGGCTGCGTCACCACACCTCATTTGTGCCGGATTCATCGGGAAGCGCCGTGAGCCGCAAAGCAGCGGGTCCCTCCTGATGTGGCAGAGGGGATTCCTCGGCTAGAGTGACGCCTGCACGAGCGCGGCGCGTCGCCGCAGCCGAATGCGGCACTCCCGCCCCCCGATATGCAGACCCTTCCATGGATCATCGCGTTGGCCGCGGTGGCGTTGCTGGCCTCGATGAGCACTGTCTTGTGGATGCGTGCACGCAGGCGTCCACCGGCTGTGCCACCGCTGCCTACAGAGTGGGCCTTGTCGCCGCGTCCCGTCTTCAGCAGCGACGAGCGGCGCGTCTACCGCCTGTTGCGCGAGGCGCTGCCCCACCACGTCGTGTTGTCCAAGCTGCCGCTGATACGGTTCTGCCAGGCGGCCGACCCCGCGTTGACGCGCTACTGGTTCGAACTGCTCGGCTCGCTCCACATTACGTTCGCCGTATGCAGCGCCAACGGGCGCGTCCTTGCGGCGATCGATCTCGATACCGAGCGCGGCAGTTCGCGGCGTGCAATGCAGATCAAGCAGTCTGTGCTCGGCGCCTGCCGGGTGCGCTACCTGCGCTGTCCGGTGGACAACCCTCCGACCATCGCCGAACTGCAGTTGCTCGTACCGCAGAGCGGGCTCGCTGCGCGGGGGCCGATGGCGGCGCCGCACCCGTTGAGCGAGGCACGCGACACCTTGACGCATACCGTCGCAAGCCGGCGCGCTGAACGCAGCGCACTTTGGCAGGACTCAAGCAACTTTCACGACTCATTCTTCGCACCCGACAACCGCCTGGACGGCTTCAGCAACAGTGAGTTCGCCGCCTTCCGACGTAGCAGCGGACGACGCACGGGCGATGCCGACAAACCGCGTGCGGCCGGTTTCATGCCGAATGACGACGTCGCCGGCGTCGTGATCGAGGAATCGGGCGAGTTCATTACGCGGCACTGAACACCGCTGGAGCAGCGCGCAGCGGCGAGACGGGGACTTTGCAACCCACCCGAAGAGCGCAAGTACCCTTTATCATCGAGACATGATCGCACCCGAAGCGCGGCCCGACGTGGCGCGCATCCGGCTCGACAACGCACTCACCCTGTTCGATGAGTTCGTTCGCGCCACCGTCAAGCATCCCGACGCAGCAACGCTTCGTGGACTCGAGGGGCGCTTCGCGGAGCGTCTCCAGATCCAGCCCAGCTATTGGAGCCAGATCAAAAGCCGCGCCCGGCAGATCGGCGAACGCCTGGCACGCCAGTTCGAAACGCTGTGCCACAAGCCCCACGGCTGGATGGACGAGGCGCACCCGGCCCCGGCCACCCTTCTACCCGAGCCAGGCAACGCAACGCGCAGCCCCGTCCAGTTGCCGTCCATGGGGGACGTCGCGCAGGACATCGGGCTCATCGGCAAACTCGACGACGATGAGCGATTCATCGTAGGCCTCGTCCTCACCTACTACCGCCGCCACCCGCAACGTGCGCGAACGAAGTTGCTCGAATTGCTTGGCGAGGTGCTGACGCCGTCCGACGTCAAGCCAACCGCCGGCGGCAAGAGTGCGCCCAGCACTGCAGACGAGGGCTTGCTCTGGGAGCGCACTCGCAAAGGTGTTGCGCCGCTGAAACACAAGCGCTGACCAATGGCTCAACTCCCATGAACTAGGGGGTAAGGTTGCTTGCGCATGAGATCAATTCCTTTATCATCTGCGCAAGTCGTCACCGTGAGAGAACCCTCCGGTGTGATGATTAGCAGCCCCTAAACCCTGACCCACGAAAGCCCATGTCCGTCACCGCCAACCGACTTCGCATCGAGAGCATTCCCGCTCGCGCGCTTGGCAAAGCGGCGCGCGCCCAGGCGGCTTTCGATGTCGTCGCAGGCGCAGTACTTGTGGCTGACGAGAGAAACCTGCAGTCCCGACCCGGGGCTCCCGACGGCTGAGCAGCTGCGCTGCACGCCGCCAACGGCCCGGGTTGCGATCGCAACCCGGGCCGTTTCAATTTGGACTGGAGAACGTGATGAAACAGATTCTGTCGATCGACGTGCCAACCCTGCGGCCGCGCAATCCTGTCGCTGCTCTTGCGCGAATGCGCCAGTCCGGCCGTCACGGCTCGACCCGCAGCGCGCAGCGGCAACGGGCCGAACGCGAGCTGCAGCGCGAACTCGGCGGCGTTCACTCGCACCGACCGCCGCCAATGAAACCCTGATCCCCAAGCCATGCGACCCGACGGGTCGCGACCGGAGAACAAAATGCCCAAGACTCTTTTCCTCAGGCCCGCCGCTCCCGGCTTGCATGACGGCTTGTCGCGACCCGCGCGGCACGCTGCGGCGCGCGCGCTCGGCGCCGCCAGCATGCTGCTCGGTCGTCTGTCTGCCGCGATGAGCGCTTCTGAGGCGCGCTTCACCCGCGAGTTGCCGCCGGTGCTTGAGTTCTACGCCGATGCCGCGGCGCCCGAGGGCGCGCTCTACCTCAACGGCGAACTCGTCGGCATTCTGCGCGGCGTCACGCGGCTGTGACGTGGCGGGCGGAACGTGTCCGCTGTGACGCAATGACGGACGGACAAACGGCCCGCCGCCTCGGCGGTGGGCCGCTGTCGCCGCGTCGCACGTTACCAGTGAATGATGATCAGGATGATGTGCCTGAAGATCGAGATGTTGAACGTCGTCAGCACGATAAGCGAAGACCAGCGGAAAAAGCGCACGGCGATCAGCCGCGGCCGCTCCTCGCCACTCGCGAGGTGCGCGGCGAAATACAGCACGCACGGCACAGCGGTAAGCAGCAGCAGTATTCCGGCGATCCAGTAGAAGACGGTCATGGGTTGCGTGATTTGGTCAAAGCGTCAAAGCATCAGGGCCAGCCGCTCCAGGATCAAGACGGCGAAGAAGCCGAGCCCGGCCACCAGCGTCCACTTGACGATACGCCACCCGAGCGCCATCCAGCGCCGCTGACCGGTGCCTGCGTACATCGCGAAGCACAGAATGGCCGCAACGAACAACAGCCCGAAGAGCGCACGGGCGATCAGCATCCAGTTGTAGCTCGCGCCCGTCTCACCATGCCGGCGCCAGTTCGGCGAAGCCCGCCGGTGCACGCGCGGCATCTTCGAATGTGACGATCTCGTAGCTCGACTCGTCGGCGAGCACTTCACGCAACAATCGGTTGTTCAATGCGTGGCCACTCTTGAACGCACTGTACGCGGCAAGCAGTGGATGGCCAAGCACCCACATGTCGCCAATCGCGTCGAGGATCTTGTGCTTCACGAACTCATCGCCGTAGCGCAGTCCATCTGCATTGAGCACGCGTTGATCGTCGACGACGATTGCGTTGTCCATGCTGCCGCCGAGCGTCAGCCCGCGTGATCGCATCAACTCGACGTCTTTCGTGAAGCCGAAGGTGCGCGCGCGCGCGATGTCGCGCTTGTATTGGCCCGAGCCCATGTCGAATTCGACACGCTGCCCGGTTTGATCGACCGCCGGGTGGTCAAACTCGATCTCGAACGCAAGCTTGTACCCTTCAAACGGATCGAGCCGCGCCCACTTGAGCATCGCGCCCTCGCCCTCGCGCACCTCGACCGGCTTGAGGATCCGCAGGAAGCGCTTCGGCGCGTCCTGCTTCACGATCCCGGCGCTCTGCAGCAGGAACACGAACGATGCCGCTGAGCCATCCAGGATCGGCAGTTCGTCCGCAGTGATGTCGACGACGAGGTTGTCGATCCCAAGGCCAGAGCAGGCCGACATCAGATGCTCGATCGTCTGCACCCGCGGCGCACCCGGGTCACCGCCCGCCGAAATCGTTGAAGCCATGCGTGCATCGCTCACCGTCAGCGCCGACACCGCGATCTCGACCGTCGACGGCAGATCGACGCGACGAAAGACGATGCCGCTGTCCGGAGGCGCCGGACGCAAGGTGAGCTCGACGCGCTGCCCGCTGTGCAGCCCAACGCCGACCGCGCGCATCATCGAGTTGAGGGTCCGTTGCTGCAGCATGGGCTCATTGTAGGAATGCCGACTGGGGAGGGCTCCCCAGCCGGTCACTCCGCGCTCCGCGCGGGCGCGAGGCGCGAACAGGCTCAATCCGCCTGACGCCGCAGGAAGGCCGGGATCTCGATCTCGTCCATGCCGTTGCTGACGAGTGCATCGACGCGCGAAGACGCCGTGCGGCTGGTGCGCCAGACGCTGGGCGTGCTCAGATTGCTGTAGTCGTGCGCCGGCAATGCACCGGTCGCCGCGCCGCCGGCGACGGCGTGCGTCATCACCGGCAGGTTGTCGGTGCCGGTGCGCTGAACGGGAGAGCTGTGAACGACGCTGATCGGCGTCTGTGCGCGGCGCGCGGACGACAAGCCGGTGGCGATCACCGTCACGCGCAATTCGTCGCCGAGGGTCTCGTCGTAGGCGGTGCCGTAAATCACGTGCGCGTCGTCGGCCGCGTAGCGGCGGATCGTGTTCATCGCATTGCGGCTCTCGGCGAGCTTGAACGTGTTGCGGTTCGCCGCGATCAGCACCAGCACGCCGCGCGCGCCCGACAGGTCGATGCCCTCGAGCAACGGGCAGGCCACCGCCTGTTCGGCCGCCTTCGTCGCGCGGTCCGGGCCGCTCGCCTGCGCGGTACCCATCATCGCCTTGCCGGGTTCACTCATCACCGTCTTCACGTCCTCGAAGTCGACGTTCACGAGGCCGGGCATGTGAATGATGTCGCTGATGCCGCCGACCGCGTTCTTCAGCACGTCGTTCGCGTGGGCGAAGGCCTGGTCCTGCGTCACGTCGTCGCCCAGCACGTCGAGCAGCTTGTCGTTGAGGATCACGATCAGCGAGTCGACGTTCGCCTCGAGCTCAGCCAGCCCGGCGTCGGCCGCCTTGGTCCGGCGGATGCCCTCGAACTCGAACGGCTTGGTGACGACACCCACCGTCAGGACGCCCATCTCCTTGGCGATGCGAGCGATGATCGGCGTCGCGCCGGTGCCGGTGCCACCGCCCATGCCGGCGGTGATGAAGAGCATGTGCGCGCCCTCGATCGCCTGGCGGATGCGCTCCTCTGCCTCGACCGCTGCAGCCTTGCCCGCCTCGGGCTTGGCGCCCGCGCCGAGACCCGTGCTGCCCAGCTGGATCAGGTGGTGCGCGCTGCTGCGATTGAGCGTCTGCGCGTCGGTGTTCGCGCAGACGAACTCCACCCCCTGAACGCCTTGCGCAATCATGTGTTCGACGGCATTGCCCCCGCCGCCCCCCACGCCGATGACCTTGATCTGCGTGCCCTGGTCGAATTGCTCGATCATTTCGATAGCCATTTGATGCTCCATTCCTTCAATGCAGTTGCCGTTGTGCGATGTCTTGCTTGCTCTTTTGCTGTCCCACACGCTGATTGCCGCAGTTGCCCGGCGGGGCCAGGGTCCGTGGTCTGAGGTGTTCCCGCTGAGCGCGGCGGCGCGCGCCGCCTGCCCCGTCTTCGTTCGTGAATTGATCGTTCATGTGTTCGTCTCGATTCAAAGTTCTGTTTCAGAAGTTGCCGAGGAACCAGTCCTTCAGGCGGCCCATCGATGTCTTCATCGATCCCGCCTGTTGCGCTGCGCGCAGCCCGCGCGCGCGCCCGAGGCGCGCCTCTTCGAGCAATCCCATCACGGTGGCAGATCGAGGATTGGCCACCATGTCATGCAAGGCGCCGCTGTAGGTCGGATTGCCCTTGCGCACCGGCTTCAGGAAGATGTCTTCGCCGAGTTCGACCATGCCCGGCATCACCGCCGAGCCGCCAGTGATGACGATGCCGCTCGAGAGCAACTCCTCGTAGCCACTTTCGCGAATGACCTGGTGCACGAGCGAGAAGATTTCCTCGACGCGCGGCTCGATCACGCCGGCAAGCGCCTGGCGCGAGAGCATGCGCGGCGGGCGGTCCCCGAGCCCGGGCACCTCGAGCTGCTCGTTCGGGTCGGCGAGCAACTGCTTGGCGACACCGTACTCGACCTTGATCTCCTCGGCGTCCTTCGTCGGCGTGCGCAGCGCCATCGCGATGTCGCTCGTGATCAAGTCTCCCGCGATCGGGATCACCGCGGTATGGCGGATCGAACCGTCGGTGAAGATTGCGACATCCGTCGTGCCGGCACCGATGTCGACGAGCGCGACGCCGAGATCCTTCTCGTCCTGCGTCAGCACCGCAGCGCTCGACGCGCTCGGGTTGAGCACCAGGCGCTCGACCTCGAGCCCGCAGCGGCGCACGCACTTGACGATGTTCTCGGCCGCACTTTGCGCGCCCGTCACGATGTGCACCTTCACCTCGAGCCGGCCACCGCTCATGCCGATCGGCTCCTTGACCTCGTGGCCGTCGATCACGAACTCCTGGGGCTCGACAAGCAGCAGCCGCTGGTCGTTCGGGATGTTGATCGCCTTGGCCGTTTCGACGACGCGGTTGACGTCCACCGGCGTCACTTCCTTGTCGCGCACGATGACCATGCCGGTCGAGTTCTGGCCGCGGATGTGGCTGCCGGTGATGCCGGTGTAGACGTGCGTGATCTTGCAGGCGGCCATCATTTCGGCCTCCTTCAACGCCTGCTGGATCGACTGCACTGTGGCGTCGATGTTGACGACGACGCCGCGCTTCAAGCCATGCGCCCCGGCAACGCCGAGCCCTGCGAGGCGCAGCTCACCGTCAGGAAGCACCTCGGCAACGACCGCCATCACCTTCGCGGTGCCGATGTCCAGGCCGACGACGAGATCCTTGTATTCCTTGGCCATGTGCTCTCTTCTCAGTTTTTGGGTGTCTTCGCGTCCGGCGTCGGCACGGTGAGCGTGGCCACGCCGTGCAGACGCAGCGCATAGCCGTCGTTGTGACGCAGGTCGGCGTACTCGAGCGCGCGCCCGTAGCGCGCCGTCACCTGTGGCAGCGTCGCGACGAAGCGCAGCACGCGCGCGATCACTTCGTCGTCGCTGCCGCGGCCGAGCTCGATCTCGGCGCCGTTGTCGAGTTCAGCGCGCCATGAACCGCGCGCCGACAGCGAGAGCGCGTCGATCCGTGCGTCCATCTGCGCGGCGACCGGCACCAGCCGCTGCCACATTGCGAGCACCTGCGGCGCGCTGCCCTCAGGGCCGCGCAGCGTCGGCAGGCCGTCATCCTCGACATCGCCGATGTTGGCCTCGAACACCTCACCGTGACGACTCACGAGCTTGCGTGCCTCGAGCTCTTCGCTGCCACCCCAGAGCGCCGCGGCCTGGAATTCCTCGAGCCGCACGTTGAGCCGGTCGGGCCACTCGCGACGCACCACCGCCTGTCGCACCCAGGGCACCGATTCGAAGGCATGCTGCGCCTGACCCAGATTGAGCGTGAAGAAGCCCCCAGCGATCTTGGGCAACGCATTGGCGCGGATCGTCGCGACATTGTTGTGCGCGACGTCGCCCTCGATGCCGATCGAGCGGATCGCAAACACCGGCAGCCTGACCCCCCAGTTCAGGAGGAGCGCCGCGATGCCGAGCAGCAACAGCCCGACGAGCAGGGCCGTCATGCCTTGCATCAGGCGCACGTCCAGCGGGAGCACCGGCGGCGGGTTCGACTGCAGCAGGGCGGCCATCGCGATCACGCGTCGAGTGCTGCGTCGCGCAGCAGCCGCAAGCAAAGTTGTTCGTAGCTGATACCGGCGGCGCGCGCCGACATCGGCACCAGCGAATGGCTCGTCATGCCTGGCGACGTGTTCATCTCGAGCAGGAAGGGCCTGCGATCCGACGCGCGCACCATCAGGTCGGCCCGCCCCCAGCCGCGACAGCCGAGCGTGCGATAGGCCTGCAGCACGATGCGCTGAATCTCGCGCTCTTCAGTGTCGGGCAGGCCGCTCGGCACGATGTAGTTGACGACGTCGGTGAAGTACTTGTTCTGATAGTCGTACGCGCCTTCGGGCGCAACGATGCGGACGACCGGCAGCGCGATTGCGCTCTCGCCCGAGCCGAGCACCGGGCAGGTGACTTCGTCACCTTCGACGAACTCCTCGCACAGCACTTCAGCGTCGTAGCGCGCGGCCAGCGCCACCGCATCGGCCATCTGCGAGTAGCCGATCACTTTCGTGACGCCGATCGACGAGCCCTCGTGCGGCGGCTTGACGATCAGCGGCAACCCGAGATCGTCCGGCACGCCGCGCACGCGCGTGCGATCGGCCTGCGCGTCGCGCGCGAGCACGACATGGCGCGGCATCGGCAATCCTTCGGTCGACCACACGCGCTTCGTCATCACCTTGTCCATCGCAATCGCCGAGGCCATCACGCCCGAACCGGTGTAGGGAATGCCGAGCAGCTCTAGCGCGCCTTGAACCGTGCCGTCCTCGCCGTGCCGGCCGTGGAGGGCGACGAAGCAGCGCGCGAACCCTTCGTGCTTGAGATCGGCGAGTTCGCGCTCGGCAGGGTCGAACGCATGCGCGTCCACGCCTTGCGAGCGAAGCGCGGTGAGCACGCCGTTGCCCGAGAGCAGCGAGATCTCGCGCTCGGCCGAACTGCCGCCCATGAGCACAGCGACCCTGCCGAGGTCGTGCACGGCGACCTTGCCGAGGGTCGTGCTGTCGATCGCGCTCACGGTGCCCTTCCTTGCGCCACTTGCGCGGCGACGGCGCCGATCGAGCCGGCGCCCATCACGATCACGACGTCGCCATCGCGCGCCTGCTCGGCGATAGCCGCCGGCATCGCGCCGATCTCGTCGACGAAGATCGGATCGACGTGCCCCGCCACGCGCAGCGCACGCGCAAGGGCGCGGCCATCTGCGGCGACGATCGGCGCTTCGCCGGCGGCATAGACCTCGGCGAGCAATACCGCGTCGGCGCTGCCGAGCACTTTCACGAAGTCCTCGAAACAATCGCGCGTGCGCGTGTAGCGGTGCGGCTGAAAGGCGAGCACGATGCGCCGCCCAGCGAACGCACCGCGCGCAGCGGAAAGCACCGCCGCCATCTCGACCGGGTGGTGACCGTAGTCGTCGATCAGCGTGAACTGCCCCCCACCGGCAGCCGCGTGGTCGCCATAGCGCTGGAAGCGGCGATCGACGCCACTGAACTCGGCCAACGCCTTGACCACCGGTGCGTCAGGCAGTTCGAGCTCGGCCGCGACTGCAATGGCCGCCAGCGCATTCAAGACGTTGTGTTCGCCCGGCAGGTTGAGCGTGATCGCGAGGTCGGGCATCGCGACACCATTGCGCCGTTGCGCGACGAAGCGCATCTGCCCACCGGACAGCGCCTGCACGTCGACCGCGCGCACCTGTGCGTCGGCGCCGAAGCCGTAGTTCACGACCGGCCGGGAGATCATCGCCACGATCGACCGCACGCCCGGGTCGTCGCTGCACACGATCGCCGCGCCATAGAAGGGCATGCGGTGCAGGAACTCGACGAACGCGGCCTTCAGCTTTGCGAAGTCGTGCCCGTAGGTGTCCATGTGGTCGGTATCGATGTTCGTCACCACCGACAGCACCGGCATCAGGTTCAGGAACGACGCGTCAGACTCGTCCGCCTCGACGACGATGTAGTCGCCGATGCCGAGGCGCGAATTCGCGCCCGCGCTCGCGAGCCGCCCGCCGATGACGAAGGTCGGGTCGACGCCAGCCTCTGCGAGCACGCTCGTGACGAGCGAGGTCGTCGTCGTCTTGCCGTGCGTGCCCGCAATCGCGATGCCTTGCTTCAGGCGCATCAGCTCGGCGAGCATGACAGCGCGCGGCACGACCGGCACGCGCCTGGCGCGCGCGGCAATCACCTCCGGGTTGTCGCTCTTCACCGCGGTCGACGTGACGACCGCCTGGGCTCCCGCGATGTTCGCCGCGTCGTGACCGACCGACACCTGGATGCCGAGCGACGCGAGTCGCTGCGACGTCGCACTCGCCACCTGGTCCGACCCCGAGACCTTGTAGCCCAGGTTGTGCAGGATTTCGGCAATGCCGCTCATGCCGGCGCCGCCCACGCCGACGAAGTGGATGTGCTTGACGGCGTGCTTCACGTCCGTCCCCCCCGACGCATCAGAACCTTCGTCGGCGCAGGTGGCCCTTCGACGCAGTGGATGTGATTGACGGCGTGCTTCATGCCATCGCCCCTTTTCCGCCCATCAACGTCTCGATCTCGTCGGCGACACGTTGCGCAGCACGCGGCATTGCAAGCGCGCGCGCCTTGCTCGCCATCGCGAGCAATGCTTCGCGTGTCAGCCCGCGCAGCAGCTCGGCGAGCCGTTGCGGCGCGAGCTCGCCCTGCGGCAGGTGGATCGCCGCGCCGTGCGCCGCCATGTGAAGTGCGTTGTCGCGTTGATGGCTCGTCGTGCTGACGACCAGCGGCACGAGCACGCTCGCGACGCCGGCGGCACACAGCTCGCTCACCGTCACCGCGCCGGCACGACAGACGATCAGGTCGCATTCGGCGAGACGGCTCGCCATGTCGTCGATGAAGGGCAGGAGTTCAGCCTCGACACCTGCGCTCGCGTAGCCAGACTGCACGCTGGCGAAATTCGCCTCACCCGTCTGGTGCGTGACGTGCGGACGTTCGCCGGCCGGACACAAGGCAAGCGCATGCGGCACGCATTCGTTCAACACCCGCGCGCCGAGGCTGCCGCCAACGACGAGCAGCCGCAACGGGCCGCTGCGACCGGCAAAACGTGCTTGCGGCGCAGGCAGCGCTTCAATTTCTGCGCGCACCGGGTTGCCGGTGACGACGGCATTCTTGGTTGCCTTTGCCGCGGCGCCATCGAAGCCAAATGCGATGCGATCGGCCACCGGCTGCAGCGCGCGGTTGCTCAGCAGGAGACTGGCGTCGGCGTTGACGAGGATGAGCGGCTTGCCGAGCAGCGCCGCCATCATGCCGCCCGGGAAGCACACGTAGCCGCCCATGCCGAGCACAACGTCCGCCTTGCGAGCGCGCAGGATGTGCAGACAACTCCAGAACGCAGCGAGCAACCGAAGGCCCCCGGTCAAGGTGTGCAGCAAGCCCTTGCCGCGCAGACCGGTGAAAGCGATCACGTCGAGCGCGATGCCGCTCGGCGGCACGAGCCGGTTCTCCATGCCCGTCGTCGTGCCGAGCCAGGACACGCTCCAGCCGCGCGTCTGCATCTCGCGTGCGACGGCGAGCCCGGGCATCACATGCCCGCCGGTCCCAGCCGCCATGACGATCAAGTGGCTCATGCGCGGCCTCCACGCATGAGTTGCCTGTTCTCGATGTCGACTCTGAGCACGATCGCGAGAGCGACGAGATTGACGACGATTGCCGAGCCGCCAAAGCTCATCAGCGGCAGCGTCAGACCCTTGGTCGGCAGCACGCCGAGGTTCACGCCCATGTTGATGAAGGCCTGGCCTCCCATCCAGATGCCGATGCCTTGCGCGTAGAGCCCGGCGAACACGCGATCCAGCGCAATCGCCTGGCGGCCGATGTGAAAGATGCGCCGCGTGAGCCAAAAGAAGGCGACGATCACGACCGCGACGCCGACGAAGCCGAGTTCCTCGCCGATCACCGCAAGCAGGAAGTCGGTATGCGCTTCGGGCAGGTAGTGCAGCTTTTCGACGCTGCCGCCCAGCCCCTGGCCGAAGATCTCGCCACGGCCGAAGGCGATCAGCGAATGCGAGAGCTGATACGCCTTGCCGAGCGTGTACCGCTCGTCCCATGGGTTCAGGTAGGCGAAGATGCGCTCGCGCCGCCATTCGCTCATCGTGATCATCAGCACGAAGGCGCCCAGCAGCACGGAAGTGATGAGGAAGAACATGCGGCCGTTGACGCCGCCGAGGAAGAGGATGCCCATCGCGATCGCTGCGATCACCATGAACGCGCCCATGTCGGGCTCGGCAAGCAGCAACAGGCCGATGACCGCGACCGACACGGCCATCGGCAAGACCGCCTGGAGAAACTTCTCCTTCACGTCCATCTTGCGCACCATGTAGCCGGCCGCATACATCGCGATCGTCAGCTTGGCGAGTTCGGACGGCTGGAAGTTCATCACGCCAAGCGGGATCCAGCGCCGCGCGCCGTTCACGCCCTTGCCGACGAAGGGCAGCAGCACGACAACCAGCAGCAGCAGCGACGCCACGAACAACCACGGCGACCAGCGTTCCCACTGGGCGATCGGCACCTGCAAAGCGACGAGCGCGATGACGAAGGCGATGAAGATCGAAATCAGCTGGCGGGTCAGGAAGTAGGTCGGCGAGTAGCGCGTGAACTTCGGGTTGTCGGGCAACGCGATCGAAGCCGAATAGACCATCACGACGCCGAGCGCGAGCAGCGCGACGACGACCCACACCAGCGTCTGATCGAAGCCCAGCAGGCGCGCGGGGCGGCCGGTGGAGACGCTGATCCAGTCGCGTACTGGCACCGCCGTGTCGCGCTCCGGTCCGCGCCCCACGAGACCGAGCGCGCGCGCCTTGCACGCGTCCCAGCCAAAGCGTGCGCTGCTCGCCGTCATGCGACCGCCCCAGACTCGTGCTGCAGTTCCCGCACTGCAGCGACGAAGACTTCGGCACGATGCCCGTAGTTGCGGAACATGTCGAGGCTGGCGCAGGCGGGGCTGAGCAGCACGGCGTCGCCCGCCTCGGCCTGCTCGAAGGCCCAGCGCGTCGCGGCTTCGAGCGTGTCGCAGTGCCGGCTTGCGATGTCGAGGCCAGCGAGCGCCTGTGCCTCGATGCGCACGGCGTCGCGGCCGATCAACGCGACGGCGCGCGCGTGGCGCTGCAGCGGTGCGCGCAACGGCGTGAAGTCCTGCCCCTTGCCGTCGCCGCCGAGAATGACGATGAGCTGCGCCGGTGCACGGTCCGCGCCCAGGCCCTGGATCGCGGCAACGGTCGCGCCGACGTTCGTGCCCTTGCTGTCATCGTAGGCATCGACGCCGTTCACATTCGCGACGAAGACGACGCGATGCGGCTCGCCGGCGTATTCGCGCAGACCGTGCAGCATCGGCGCGAGCGGGCAGCCGATCGCGGTCGCGAGCGCGAGCGCGGCAAGCGCGTTGGCCGCGTTGTGACGCCCGCGCACGCGCAGCGCGTCGGCCGGCATGAGGCGCTGCAAATGAAGTTCGTCGACCTCTCCCGCACGGCGGCGCAGCGTCGGGTCGGCCTCGAGCGCGCGCGTCAGCCAGGCCATGCCGCCTTCGACGACGAGGCCAAAGTCGCCCGGATGCTGCGGCGCAGTGACGCCAAAGCGCACCAGCTTGCGCGGCACGGCCTTTCCCGCGCGCGATTTGCGCGCGCCCTTGGCGAGCGGCGGCGCGACGCTACGCTCCGCGAGTGCGACGACCACAGGGTCGTCGCGGTTCACGACCAGCGTGGCGCGTTCGCCGAAGATGCGCGCCTTGGCATCGGCATAGGCGTCCATGCCGCCGTGCCAGTCGAGGTGATCTTCGGTGATGTTCAGCAGCGCCGCGGCGTCGGGCTCGAAGCCATGCACGTCGTGCAGCTGAAAGCTCGACAGCTCGAGCACCCAGACCTCGGGTAACGATGCGTTCGCTGCTGGCATCTCCCCCGCGTCGGCGGCGGCCTCGTCTTCGGTGGATGGCGTCGCCGACCGCTCCTCGCCATCGAGCGCCAGCGCCAGCGTCTCGAGCATCGTCGGCCCGATATTGCCGGCGGTCGCCACGCGTCGGCCGGCGCGCTCGACGAGCAATGCCGTCATCGCGGTCGTCGTCGTCTTGCCGTTGGTGCCGGTGATCGCGAGCACTTGCGGTGCATAGCCGCGCTCGTCCTTCAGCTCGGCAAGCGCCTGTGCAAAGAGGTCGAGCTCGCCTTCGATCGCGATGCCGCGCGCGGCCGCCGCCGCGAGCAGCGGCGCGATCCGTTCGTCGTGCGGCGCAATGCCGGGGCTCTTGAAGATGCGCTGCACATCAGCGAGCGCGGCCACATCGAGCGCGCCTTCGAGCAGCCGCGCCTTCGGCACGCTCGCCGCGAGCGCGTCGACCTGTGGCGGGCGCTGCGCCGTGCCCAGGCGCGAGTCCCAGACTCGCACATTCGCGCCACCGCGTGCACACCACTGCGCGATCGCGAGGCCTGAAGCCCCGAGGCCGAGCACGAGCACGTGGGTGTTGGCGAGGCTTTTCATCGTCAACGCAGCTTCAAGCTCGCCAGCCCGATCAGGCACAGCAGCATGGTGATGATCCAGAAGCGCACGACGACCTGCGTCTCGGTCCAGCCGGACTTCTCGAAGTGGTGGTGCAGCGGGGCCATCTTCAGGATGCGCCGCCCGGTGCCGAAGCGCTTCTTCGTGAACTTGAACCAGCTCACCTGCAACATCACCGAGAGCGCCTCGACGACGAAAATGCCGCCCATGATCGCGAGCACGATCTCCTGGCGCGTGATGACGGCCAGCGTGCCGAGCGCGCCACCGAGCGCGAGCGCGCCGACGTCGCCCATGAAAACCTGCGCCGGATGGGTGTTGAACCACAGGAAGGCGAGCCCCGCCCCCGCCATCGCGGAACAGAAGATGAGCAGCTCGCCGGCGCCCGGGATGTAGGGGAAGAGCAGGTAGCGCGAATAGACCGAGCTGCCGCTGACGTAGGCAAACACGCCGAGCGCCGACCCCACCATCACGACCGGCATGATCGCCAGGCCGTCGAGCCCGTCGGTGAGATTCACCGCATTGCTGCTGCCGACGATCACGAGGTAGGTGAGGATGATGAAGCCGAACACGCCGAGCGGATAGCTGATCGACTTGAAGAACGGAACGATCAGGTCGGCCGTCGGCGGCAGGTCGTTCGAGAAGCCGCTTTGCACCCAGCGGATGAAGAGCTCGAGCACGCGCAGATTCGACGTCTCGGAAACGCTGAAGGCGAGGTAGAGCGCGGCGACGAGCCCGATCACGGACTGCCAGAAGTACTTCTCGCGCGAGCGCATGCCCTCGGGGTTCTTGTCGACGACCTTGCGCCAGTCGTCGACCCAGCCGATCGCGCCGAACCCGAGTGTCACGAGCAGCACGATCCAGACGAAGCGATTGCTCCAGTCGAACCAGAGCAGCGTCGACACGCCGATGCCGATCAGGATCAACACGCCGCCCATGGTCGGCGTGCCGCTCTTCGAGATGTGGCTCTCCATGCCGTAGCCACGAATCGGCTGGCCGATCTTGAGCGCGGCGAGGCGGCGGATCACCCACGGCCCGAACGCGAGGCCGATCAGCAGCGCGGTGAGCGCCGCCATCACCGCGCGGAAGGTCAGGTACTGGAAGACGCGGAAGAAGCCGAGTTCCGGCGACAGCGTCTGCAGCCATTGGGCCAGGCTAAGCAGCATCGCACCTCCCGGTGCTTGCGAGGCTACGCCGCATGTGTCGCTCCCGCGGCCGGTGCCGTGCCGAGCGCCTTCAGCGCCGCGACGACCTGCTCCATCTTCATGAAGCGCGAGCCCTTGACGACGATCGCAGCAGCAGGCGGCGCATCCATCAGCGCGGCGATCAATGCCGCGGTCGACTCGAAGTGAACTGCCGCGCCGTGCGCTTCGGCCGCGGCGACGCTCAGCGCGCCGACCGTCCACAACCGCTCGATGCCCCGATCCTTCGCATACGTGCCGACCTCGGCGTGCAGCGCCGCACCGTTTGCTCCGACCTCACCCATGTCGCCGAGCAGCAGCCAGCGCGGCCCCGGCAGGCTCGCGAGGACGTCGATCGCGGCACGCACCGAATCGGGGTTCGCGTTGTACGAGTCGTCGACCAGCGTCGCCTCGCCCCCGCGAAACGCAATCCGCTGCAATTGCGAGCGGCCCTTGACCGGGGCGAAGGCCTCCAGCCCGGCGCGGACCGAAGCCAGCGGACACCCGGCGGCGAGCGCGCACGCAGCCGCGGCAAGCGCGTTCTTCACGTTGTGCCTTCCGGCGACGCGCAGCGCGATCTCGCAGGTACCGCCCGGCGCGATCAGCGTGACGGCCCAATGGTCACCGCGCCATTCGCAACGTCCTTGCACATCCGCCTCGGCGTCGAGCGCGAAGGTCAGCGTCTTGCGCACACCTGCAAGCTCGCGCCATACCGGGGTGAAGACATCATCGGCTGGGAAAACGGCAACGCCACCGGCGCCGAGCGCCGCTATCACAGAACCGTTCTCGAGCGCGACGGCGCGCACGTCAGACATGAATTCGAGATGCTCGCGCTGCGCGTTGTTGATGAGCGCGACGGTCGGCGCCGCCATCGAGGCGAGCGGGGCGATCTCGCCCGGGTGGTTCATGCCGATCTCGACCACGCCGGCGCGATGCCCGATTGCATCGTCCTGGCGCAGGCGCAGCAGCGTGAGCGGCACGCCGATGTCGTTGTTGAAGTTGCCCTCGGTCGCAAAGGCGCCGGCGCCGACCCAGGCGTGCAGAATCGCGGCAATCATCTGCGTCACGGTCGTCTTGCCGTTGCTGCCGGTGACGGCGATGAGAGGCAGATCGAAGCGGCGCCGCCACGCTGCCGCGAGCGCACCGAGCGCCGCACGGCTGTCGCTCACGAGCAAGCCCGGAAAGCCGGCCTCGGAAAGACCGCGCTCGGCGAGCGCCGCAGCGGCGCCCGACTCGCGCGCCTGGAACAGGAACTCGTGCGCATCGAAGCGCTCGCCGCGCAGTGCGACGAAGAGGTCCCCGGCGCGCAGGCTGCGGGTATCGGAGTGCACGCGGTAGAACGGGACCGCGCCGTCGCCGACGAGCCGCGCACCGACCGTCGTCTCGCGCAGTAGCGCTTCGGCCTGGGCGAGCGTCATCATCGCGGTGCTCACCGCAACCCCCCTGGCGCGGCATGTACGTTCATGCCACGCCTCCCGAGGCGCGTACCGCGAGCAAGGTGCGCGCGACGCCGACATCGCTGAACGGCTTGCGCGCCCCAGCAACTTCCTGATAGTCCTCGTGCCCCTTGCCGGCGATCAGCACCACGTCGCAGGCGTCGGCGGCCTGCACCACATAGGCGATCGCGGCGCGCCGGTCCTCGACGACGTCGACGTCGTCATGGCCGATCACGCCGACGAGAATCTGCGACAGGATGAAGGCGGGTGATTCATGACGGGGGTTGTCGCTCGTGAGCACAACGTGGTCCGCGAGACGCTCGGCAATCGCGCCCATCAGCGGGCGCTTGCTCGCGTCGCGATTGCCGCCGCAACCGAACACGCACCACAGCTTGCCACCACGCTCGTGGGCAAAAGGCCGCAGCGCGATCAGCGCCTTCTCGAGCGCGTCCGGGGTGTGCGCGTAGTCGACGACGAATGCCGGCAGCGGCCGCGCTTCGCCAGCCACGGCGGGCGCAATTGCGGGCTGGGGAGCCACGCTTTGCATCCGCCCCGGCACCGGTGTGAGCTGCGCGCAGGCGGCAACGGCATCGGCGAGCGGCACGTCGAGTGCGCGCAACCCGCCAATCACGCCGAGCAGATTGGCGACGTTGAAGTCGCCGATCAATCCGCTGCGCACGGGCAGAGTCGCGCCGCCTTGTTCGCTGACGTCGAAGCCGAGGCCGCCGTCGCGGTACCCGATCGCCCGCGCGACGAGGCGAGCGGGCCTGCCGCACGAGACCGTCCACACGGCAAGGCCGCGCGCCGCCGCGCGCTGCGCGAGGGAAGGGCCCCGCTCATCGTCCAGATTGACGACCGCCGCCGTCAGCTCCGGCCAGTCGAACAACACCTCCTTGGCCTGCCAATAGGCTTCCATCGTGCCGTGGTGGTCGAGGTGGTCGCGCGTGAAGTTCGTGAAGAGCGCGACGCGAAACCGACAACCCGCGAGCCGCTGCTGCGACAAGCCGATCGACGATGCCTCGATCGCGCACGCCAGGAAGCCCTCGTCGGCGAAGCGGCGCAAAGCGGTCTGCAGCGTCACAGGATCGGGCGTCGTCAACCCGCTATGGAGAAACGGTGGGGGGTCGACCGAATCGGCGCGCGGCGCTTCGCCGATGCCGAGCGTGCCGACGACGCCGCAGCGCTGGCCGATCGACGTCAACGCCTGCGCGAGCCACCATGCGGTCGAGGTCTTGCCGTTGGTGCCAGTGACGGCGAGCATTGCAAGTTGCCGGCTCGGCTCGCCGAGGTAGGCGCTCGCGATCGGCCCTGCGGCTGCTTGCAACCCGCGCAAAGAGGCGATGCGCTCGTCGGCGAACCCGTAGCGCGCCGCGCCGTCGGCCTCGACGAGGCATGCACGCGCGCCGGCGGCGAGCGCAGGCGCAACGAAGTCGCGCCCGTCGAACGCCCCGCCGGGCCAAGCGATAAACGCATCGCCCGGCGCCAGTCGGCGGCTGTCCGAGGCGAGCGAGCGCGCACCACTGGCTTGAAGCCAGGCGACCGCCGCGTCGTTCGAGGCGAGCTGCGCGGTGAGCGCCATCAGAAGCTTTCTTCCTCGGCCTGCACGGGATGCGACACGATCTGCGGCTTGACTTCCAGATCGGGAGGGACGTTGAGCGTGCGCAGCGTCTGCTGGACGACAGCGGAGAACACCGGCGCAGCGACGTCGCCGCCGAAGTACTTGCCCGCCGTCGGTTCATCGACCATCACCGCGACGACGATGCGCGGATCGAGCGCCGGCGACATGCCGACGAACCAGGCGCGGTACTTCTTCTGCGAATACGACTTGCCTTCCTGCTTGTAGGCCGTGCCGGTCTTGCCGCCGACGGTGTAACCCATGGTCTGCGCCTTTGGCGCGGTGCCGCCCGCCTGCGTCACCATGAAGAGCATTTCGCGCACCGCGCGCGCCGTCTTCGGCGACAACACGCGCACGCCTGCGGTCTGCACGACGCCTTGCGCGGCACCGCTCTCGGCGCCGCCCTGCGGCTCCGGCAGCTTGAGAATCGAAGACGGCAACAGTTCGCCATCGTGGGCGAACATGGTGTAGGCACGTGCGAGCTGAAACAGGCTCGCCGACAGGCCGTAGCCGTAGCTCATCGTCGCCTGCTCGATCGGCCGCCAGCTCTTGTACGGCCGCAAGCGCCCCGTCACCGCGCCGGGGAAGTCGATCTGCGGCCGCTGGCCGAAACCGACCGCGCTGAAGAGCTCCCACATCTCGCGCGGCTGCATCTGCATCGCCATCTTGACAGTGCCGACGTTGCTCGATTTCTGGATCACTTGCGCAACCGTGAGCACGCCGTGCGGATGGGCATCGCTGATCGTCGAGCCGCCGATCGTGATGCGGCCGGGTGCGGTCTGGATTTGCGTCTCGGGCGTGACGCGACCGGACTCCATCGCCCAGCCGGCGATGAAGGGCTTCATCGTCGAGCCCGGCTCGAAGATGTCGGTCAGCGCGCGGTTGCGCAACTGCGCACCGGACAGATTGCGACGATCGTCCGGCTTGTAGCTCGGATAGTTGGCCAACGCCAGCACTTCGCCGGTTCGCGCATCGAGCACGACGACGCTGCCGGCCTTGGCCTTGTTCTCGATCACCGCATCACGCACGCGCTGGTAGGCGAAGAACTGCACCTTGGAGTCGACCGACAGCGAAATGTCCTCGCCATCGACCGGGGCCGTACTGTCGCCAATGTCCTCGACCACACGGCCCAGGCGATCCTTGATGACGCGGCGCGAGCCGACGTGGCCGAGCAGTTCATCCTGGAACGCGAGCTCGACACCCTCCTGCCCGCGGTCCTCGATGTTGGTGAAGCCGACCACATGCGCCGCGGCTTCGCCTTCCGGGTACTGACGCTTGTATTCGCGCACCTGATGGACGCCCTTGAACTTGTGCTCGAGCACCTGCGCGGCGAACTGCTCATCGACCTGGCGACGAAGCCAAACGAAGTTCTGGCTTTCGCCGATCCGCGCCTCGAGCTCCTTGGGTTTGAAGCCGAGCGCCTTCGCGAGTTGTGCGCGCACGGCCGGGTCGCTGTCCATGTCCTTCGGGATCGCCCACAGCGACGGCACCGGCACGCTCGCGGCGAGGATCAGGCCGTTGCGATCCAGAATGCGGCCGCGGCTCGCCGGCAGCTCGAGCGTGCGCGCGTAGCGCGCCTCGCCCTGGCGCAGGAAGAACGGCGCGTCGATGATCTGCACGTAGACCGCGCGACCGAGCAACACGCAAAACGACGCGCCGACCAGGGCGACGAGCAGCTTCGATCGCCATGGCGGCGTCTTCGACGCCAGCAACGGGCTCGATGCATATTCCACGCCGCGCAGGACGTTGCCCCGGGCGCCACCCTTGGCGCCACCGTTCACGCCACCGTTCGTGCCTGCTGCCGTCCGCCGCGCCTTGCTCATCGCGTGCTCCCTGCCACGCCAGAAGCCGCTGCCCGCGTGTAGCTCACGTATTGCGTAACGGCAGGTGTGGCCGTGCGCATGCCAAGCTCTTTGCGCGCGACGGCTTCGACGCGCGACGGCGTCGCCTGCGATTGGCGCTCGGCGTTCAGCCGGTCGAAGTCGACCTCGAGCTGACGCGCCTCGCGCTGCGCCTTGTCGAGCTGGGCGAACAAACGCCGCGCGTCGTAGCTCACATGCACGAGCGCGATGCTGGCAAACAGCACCGCCGCCAGAAGCAACAGATTCAGCCGCGTCATGCCGAGGCCCCCACCGGCACTTCGGTGCGTTCGGCAACGCGCATGATCGCGGAGCGTGCACGCGGGTTGGCGCGCAGTTCCGCGACGCCTGCCCGCACGCGTGCGAGCGCCTTCAGCCGCACCGGCGCCGGCTCGGCGAACGGCGCGCGACGGTCGTAGACCGTCTTGCTATGGCGCGCGATGAAGGTCTTGGCAATGCGATCCTCTAGCGAGTGAAAGCTGATCACGACCAGCCGCCCGCCGGGGCGCAGCAGCGCAAGCGCCGCGTTCAGCCCTTGTTCGAGCTCCTCAAGCTCGGCGTTGACGAAAATCCGAAGAGCTTGAAATGTGCGCGTTGCAGGGTCCTGGCCCGGCTCGCGGGTCTTGACCGCACCAGCCACGACTTGGGAAAGTTCGGCCGTGGTTCGAACCCCGTGCCCGCCTGCGCGGCGAGCAACAAGCGCCTTTGCAATCGAAACAGCAAACCGTTCTTCGCCGTAGTCACGTATCACCTCCGCGATCTGTTGTTCGCCCGCACGGGCCAGGAAATCAGCCGCGCTTTCGCCGCGGGTCGTGTCCATGCGCATGTCCAGCGGGCCGTCGAAACGAAAGCTGAAGCCGCGCGCAGGGTTGTCGATCTGCGGGCTCGAGACACCGAGGTCGAGCAGCACGCCGTCCACCTGCGCGATGTCGAGCTCGGCGAGTTCCTCGGCCATGCGGGCAAAGCGCGCATGGCGGATCGAGAAGCGTGCGTCAGTGAGTCGCTCATCGCCCTCGATCGCTGCAGCGACCGCATCCGGGTCGCGATCGAAGGCAATGAGTCGCGCCGACGGCGACAGCGATGCCAGCATGCGGCGCGAGTGCCCACCGCGGCCAAAGGTGGCGTCGACGTAGATGCCGTCGGGGTCGGTCAACAGGGCATCGACCGCCTCGATCAGCAGCACCGTCGTGTGTTGCCAGGAGGCGGGCGGCGGGGTTGCAGCCATCAGAAGCTGAAGTCCTTGAGCGCGTCGGGCATCTCCGACTGCATCACCTGCGCCTCGTGCGCGGCGTAGGCGGCTGCGTCCCACAGCTCGAGATAGCTGCCCATGCCGAGCAGCATCACATCGCGCGTGAGGCCGGCCGAGGAGCGCAGTTCGGGCGAGACCAGCACGCGCGACGAGGCGTCGATCTCGACATCCATCGCATTGCCGAGGAAGACGCGCTTCCAGCCGCTGACGGCCATCGGCAGTGCCGCGACGCGATCGCGAAAGCTTTCCCAGGCGGGACGCGGAAACACCATCAGGCAACCCTGCGGATGCTTGGTCAGCGTCAAGTGACCGCCCGCCGTCGCCTGCAGCACATCGCGATGGCGCGCCGGCACGGTCACCCGGCCTTTGCCGTCGAGCGTCAGCGCAGAAGCGCCCTGGAACACGAAATTCGCCACCCCACCTCCGCCGACGCCAGTGGCCTGATCTGCCACAAAAATGCACTTTTCGCCACTTTAACGCAACGATTCGGGGGAAGCAACGCGAACTGGAGAAAATTTCAGTGAAATCAAGCACTTAGGCGATGTTTAGAAGGTTCGACGCAGACAGAAAACCTACGCAAAAATAAAGACTTGCACGTGGCACTCAAAGTGATGGGTGAGATCGACCCCGGGAAAACCATGAGTGTGTGCGTGCGACAGAGCGTGGTTTGTCGCGGCATCTTCTCGCCAGGTCGACACTTGCGCTGCCCGGGTGGACGCGACAGACTGGCTGGCACCCCAGCGGCCCACCCGCGTCAGAGCAGAGCACCTCATGACACGACGATCCAACGAATTGCGGTCCATCGCGCGACGTGTCGCCGACGCGCATGCAGCACTTGCCGATACCACGATGATGGCGCTCGTATCGGGCTCGGTCGTCGAGGACATCGCCGACGCCCGCTCGGACGTGGACATGTGCATCGCCTTCGACGCCCTTCCTGCCGAGCCCGTGCTTCGCGACGCCTGCGAGGCGAGTGGCGCCGAACCCTGGCATTGGCAGGCCGGCGCGCTCACCGACGGTGGCTTGGTCGTCGCCTTCAAGCTCGACGGCGTCGAAGTGCAGATCGCCTACAACGACAGCGCGACACTGACGAGTGAACTCGATCAGGTGCTGATCGCCCACGATCCCGACACGCCCCTCCACAAGCTGGCCGAAGGGCTGCACAAGGCCGAGCCGCTTTTCGGTGAGGCCAAGCTGCGCGCGCTGCAAGCCCGGGTCGCCGAATTTCCCCCGCCGCTCGGACGCGCGATGGCAGCGCACTTCCTCGGTCAAGTCACGCCGTGGCGCGCGATCGGCCAGATCGTGCATCGCGATGCGACTCTGTGGTGTCGACAACTGCAGGCAGAGGCGGGCTATCGGCTGCTCGGCGCGCTCGCCGGCTTGAACGGCCAGTACTTCACGACCTTCCAGTTCAAGCGCATGGAGCGCTTCGCCGCCAAACTGACGATCGCGCCGCAGGCGTTTGCGCAGCGTATCGAGCAGGCACTTCATGCCGACATCACGTACGGCTTCCAGACCCTGCACGCACTCGAGAGCGAAGTGCTGGCGCTTGTTGCCGCCCGCTGGCCCGATCTCGACCTGACGGCACCGCGCGCCCGCCACGCAAGCTTCGACCTCGCACCCTCCTAGGCGGACGACCGCTCGGCGTCGCTCAAGGATTTCCGATCGGCCTTGACACGACCGAGGAGCGCGGACGGTTACGCCTGCCAGCGAATTGCAGCAACCGCGCATGCCGTCGGCACGACGTTTTGCGCGCCGACAATCGACGCATGGATTTCGTCAATCTGCCGATGTTCGCGGCCGCGGCACTCGTCTTCACCAGCGTGCTGGCGGGCCTGTTCTCGGCGCGCATGGGGTTCTCGTTCCTGCTCGTCTTCCTTGCCGCCGGCATGCTTGCCGGTGAGGACGGGCCGGGCGGCTACCGCTTCGACGATTTCCGGCTCAGCTTCTGGGTCGGCAACCTGGCACTGGCGATCATCCTGCTCGACGGCGGGTTGCGTACGGAGTACCGGCGATTTCGCACCGGGCTGCGCCCTGCGCTGCTGCTGGCCACCCTCGGCGTGCTGGTGTGCGCCGGCATCACGGCCCTCGCGGGCGTCTGGTTCGTCGGACTGGATTGGTGGACGGCGCTGTTGCTGGGTTCGATCGTCGGCTCGACCGACGCCGCCGCGGTGTTCGCACTGCTGAGTCGTTCTGGCGTGACGCTCAACGAGCGCGTTGCGGCGACGCTCGAGATCGAGTCGGGCATGAACGACCCGATGGCGGTCTACCTCACGCTGGCGTTCATCGCGCTGCTCGCGAGCGGCGCACCGTCGGCGTCCGCTTGGAGGGTGATGGCGTTGTCGTTTGTGCAACAGTTCGGGTGGGGCACCCTCGCCGGCGTGATTGGCGGCTTCGGAGTCGCATTGCTGCTGCGTCGCGTGGCGTCGCGCAACGCCGAAGGCGGCATCCTGGCGCTCTTGATCGCCGCCGCCGGGCTGTCGATCTTCGCCGCCACTGGCATGGCGGGCGGCTCGGGCTTTCTGGCTGTCTATCTGTTCGGATTGATCGTCGCCAACCGCGCAGCAAAGATCGTTGCGCCGACCCTGGCGGCGATGGATGGCTACGCCTGGCTCGCGCAGGCGGGCATGTTCCTGTTGCTCGGCCTGCTGGTGACACCGCGCACGATGCTGGATTCGGCAGGCCCGGCGCTGGCCGTGGTGCTGACGCTGATCTTCGTGGCGCGGCCGGCGGCCGTTTGGTTGTGCCTGCTGCCATTTCGCTACACAGCCGCGCGAAACCTGGTTCATATCGTGGGTCGGCCTGCGCGGCGCCGTGCCGATCGTGCTTGCGTGCTTTCCGCTGCTGGCCGGCACGCCGCATGCAGGTCTGCTGTTCAACGTCGCATTCGTGGTGGTGCTGGCGTCATTGCTGACGCAGGGCAGCACGATCGCCCTGATGGCGCGCCGACTCGGTGTGGCGCTGCCTGACCCAGCCGATGAACGCCGTGTGCGCGCCGTGTTTCGAGACTTCGCACTCGACCCGACTGCCACGGTGGGTGCGGTGTGCCAGTTCTACGCCTTGCCGACGCCAACCGATGCCTCCGCTTCGCTCGCCGACTGGATGGCCGCCAAGTTGCGGCGGAGGCCGGTGGCCGGCGACACCGTGCAAATAGGGCCTGCCACACTGGTGGTTCGAGAAATCGAGGGTGGCCGCATCTCACGCATCGGACTCGGGCTGCAAGCCTGATATCGCGCGGCGGGGCGCGCTGACCTGAGCGGTTCGAAGCGAACGATTGGTGCTCGACGGTTCGCGGCAGCTAGGTGCGAACTCTCCGCTCAATCCCGGGCGGCTTGCGGCTTGCCGCGTTCCAATCCGGACCTTCGAACCAGGCATCGCCGCGCAGGTAGTCACCAAGCATGTCGAGCGAATCCAGCCCCCAGAACATCCGGCCGTCGACCTCGATCGTCGGCACGCCGAAGACGCCGCGCGCGGCGGCCGCATCCGTTGCCATGCGCAGAGCCTTCTTCACCGCATCCTGCGCCGGATCGCGCCGCGGCTGCAATGCTTCGACCAGCACGTCCATCCGTCGCGAATCGTTCGGGTCGGCGCCGCCATGCCAGACGTGGCGGAGCAACAGTTCACACACGCGCCGGCTTGGCGTGCCGATCGTGCCGTCAGCCAGCGTCGGCGCGCAGGCCAGCCCAAGGCGCAGCAGCGCGAGCGGATTGAAGGGATGCTGCGCCGGCGTGTCCAGGCGCAGCCCATCGCGGTGTGCCTGCCACGCCACCTGCCGGAAGGTCCATACGCGCTTGGGCTCGATTTCGGCCGGCCCCTTCTGGCCCCAGTGATGCAGCAGGCCGGCGAACAGCAGCGGCTGGTAGCTCACCTCGACCGAAAGGCCCTCGAGCGCCTGCGGCAGCCGCTCGAACGCGAGGTAGGCATAGGGCGAGACAACGTCGAAGCAAAAGCGCAGGTGCTTCATCGGCGTTGCGCTGAGCGTTGCACGTCCGCCGCCTCGCGGCGCGACGCGAGCGCCTGGACGATGGCGCGCTTGCGAGCTTCCTCGAGCGACGACCACGACGCGATCTCGTCGAGCGTGCGAAAGCAACCGAGGCACCAGCCATTGCGTTCGTCCATCTTGCAGACGTTGTTGCAAGGGCTTGCCACGGGCGCGTTGTCGGCGTTCACGACGTCACATCCTCGACCGGCGCATCGGTGAGGCTGACGAGCTGCGCGGGCGTGAGCAGAAAGACGCCGTTTGGATGACCCGCGGCGGCCCAGATCGCGTCGAAGCGAAACAGTTCGCGGTCGATCAGCATCACCGGCTTCGTCGAGTGACCAACCGGCGCGACGCCGCCGATCGTGAACGAGGTCGCACCCTTCACGAAGGCAGCATCGGCGCGGCCGACGGGCCCGACATGCGCCGCGACTTTCGTCTCGTCCACCCGCTTGTCGCCAGAGGTGACGACGAGGACCGCGGCATCGTCGCTGCGCCGCCGAAAGACGATGCTCTTGGCGATCTGCCCGACGACGACGCCGAGCGCATCCGCCGCCTCTTGTGCGGTGCGCGCGGCGACGCTCAAAAACACCGGCGCATGTGGATGGCCGCGCGCGGCGAGCGCATCGCTGACGCGGCGAAAGCCTTCGGGCCTGATCGCGGTCGGGCTCGCGAGCCGGCAGGCGCCGCGGTCGTGCTGGCACTCATGCCGCGACGCTTGCTGCTGCGCGCTTTGCGAGCAGCGCATTGCCCGAACGCGACACCGGCTTGCGGCCGAGCACGTCGGAGATGTACTTCGCCGCATCGACGAGCGCGTCGAGGTCGATGCCGGTCTCGATGTCGAGGCCGCGCAGCATGAAGAGCACGTCCTCGGTCGCGACATTGCCGGTCGCGCCCTTCGCGTAAGGGCAGCCGCCGAGCCCTGCCACGCTCGCGTCGAAGGTGTGGATGCCGAGTTCGAGGCAGGCGTAGATGTTGGCGAGCGACTGGCCGTAGGTGTCGTGGAAGTGCCCGCTCACCTCGGCGAGCGGAAAGTGCTTCAACGCACGTTCCATCGCCGCCTGCACGCGCTGCGGCGTGCCGACGCCGATCGTGTCGGCGACGCCGCAATGGTCGACGCCGATCCCTTTCATCAGCTTCACGACGCGCTCCACCTCGTCGGCGCTGACTTCACCCTGGTACGGGCAGCCGAGCGCGCACGAGATCGCCGCGCGCACCTTGATGCCGTGTTCGTGCGCGGCGCCGACCACCGGCCGAAAGCGCTCGATGCTTTCCTCGATGCTGCAATTGATGTTGCGCTGGCTGAAGGCTTCGCTCGCCGCGCCGAAGACGACGATCTCGTCCGGCTTGCTCGGCAATGCTGCCTCCAACCCCTTCAGGTTCGGCGTCAGCACCGAGTAGCGGACACCCGGCATGCGTGCGATGCCCGCCATCACGGCCGCGTTGTCGGCCATCTGCGGCACCCACTTCGGGCTGACGAAGCTCGTCACCTCGATCTCGCGCAGGCCGGCGGCCTGCAGGCGGTGCACGAGCTCGATCTTCACGGCCGTGTCGACCGGCTGCTTCTCGTTCTGCAACCCGTCGCGCGGGCCTACGTCCACGAGCGTCACGCGGGTCGGCAGGTTCATGGTCTTCGTCCTTCGTGGTTCACAGCGGTGCGAGCCTGAGCAGCTCGCCGCCTTCGTTGACCTGATCGCCCGGCGCATAGAGCAGCGCCTCGATGGTGCCATCGCGCGGGGCCGATATCGTGTGCTCCATCTTCATCGCCTCCATCACCGCGAGCGGCTGGCCGAGCGTGACGGCTTCACCCGCCTTGGCGAGGAAAGCGATCACCTTGCCCGGCATCGGCGCGGTGAGGCGACCGCCCTCGGCCGCGCCGTCGCCGGCGTGCGCGATGAGATCGACCTCGTGCGCGGCGCCCGACCCTTCGGGTGCGAAGACGCGCACCTGCTCGCCGCTCGCGTACACGTCCACCACCCAGCGCCGGCCGTCGACCGTGATCTCGTGCACGGTCGGCGTCGAGTTGCCGCGCCGCGAACGGCCAGCGCGCTTCGTCGACGCTGAGCGATTGCGCGCCGCCGTGCGTGCGCGACAGCGCCACGCGATGATGCGTGCCGCCGACCTCGATGTCGAAGCGGCGCGCCGCCGCACCATGCAGGCGCCAGCCATCGGCCTGCGACCACGGGTCTGTCGTTTCGCGCGCGCGCTCGATCGCCAAGGCATGGGCAACGACGCCGCCGACGACGCACGGCAGCGGCAGGGGCGGCGCTTCGAACAGCGCCGCATGCTCGCGTTCGATCAGCGCGGTGTCGAGGTCGGCGCTCGCGAAAGCGGTCGAGCCGACGACGCGGCGCAGGAAGGCGACGTTCGTGTGCAGCCCGACGATGTGCGTCTGCGCCAGCGCCGCGTCGAGTCGCGCGAGCGCCTGCGCGCGATCCGCGCCCCAGACGATCAGCTTGGCGATCATCGAGTCGTAATGCGGCGAGATCGCGTCGCCCTCGCCGAATCCGGCGTCGATGCGGACCGGCGCCGCATCGTGGAACGACTCGCCATCGGCATTGCGGCAGAACGCGACGTGCGCCGGCCAGCGCGCGACGTCGAGGCGGCCGATCGCCGGCATGAAGCCCGCGTCCGGGTTCTCGGCGCAGATGCGCGCCTCGATCGCGTGGCCGCGAATCCGCAATTCGTCCTGCCGCATCGGCAGCGGTTCGCCGGCGGCGACGCGCAACTGCCACTCGACGAGATCCTCGCCGGTGATCGCTTCCGTCACCGGATGCTCGACCTGCAGCCGCGTGTTCATCTCCATGAAATAGAAGCGCAGGTCGCTGCCGTCAGCGGTCGGCTCGGCGATGAACTCGACCGTGCCCGCGCCGACGTAGCCGACCGCTTTTGCCGCCGCGACCGCCGCCGCGCCCATCTCGGCACGGCGCTCGGCACTCATGCCTGGCGCCGGCGCCTCCTCGAGCACCTTCTGGTGGCGGCGCTGCACCGAACAGTCCCGCTCGAAGAGGTAGACGCAATCGCCTTGCGCGTCGGCGAAAACCTGGATCTCGACATGACGCGGCCGCGTGACGTAGCGCTCGATCAGCACCTTCGCATCGCCGAAGCTGGCCTGCGCCTCGCGCTGGCACGACGCGAGCGCGGCGTCGAAGTCCGCACTGCGCTCGACGCGCCGCATGCCCTTGCCGCCGCCGCCAGCGCTCGCCTTGATCAGCACCGGGTAGCCGATCGTGTCGGCCTGCTCGCGCAGGAAGTGCGCTTCCTGACGCTCGCCGTGATAGCCGGGCACGAGCGGCACGCCGGCCGCGCCCATCAGCGCCTTGGCTGCCGACTTGCTGCCCATCGCGGCAATCGCCGACGCGGGCGGACCGATGAACGCGATGCCAGCGTCGGCGCAGGCCTGCGCGAAATCCTGGTTCTCGCTCAGGAAGCCGTAGCCCGGATGCACCGCCTGCGCGCCGGTGGCCTGCGCCGCGGCGAGGATGCGGTCGGCGCGCAGATAGCTGTCGCGCGGCGCCGCGCCGCCGATCGCGACCGCCTCGTCGCAGGCGAGCACGTGGCGCGCGTGCGCGTCGGCGTCCGAATAAACAGCGACCGTGCGGATGCCGAGCCGGCGCGCCGTCGCGGCGACGCGGCAGGCGATCTCGCCGCGGTTGGCGATGAGGATCTTGGTGAACATCTCGTGGTGGCTCCGTGGCTGGGTCGCAGCGTGCGCGCGGCACGGTGGGCGTCAGGCGAACATTGTGACCGCGCTTGGCGGAGCCCGCTTCCGCCGGTCGCCCGCAGGCGCAAGGCAGGGCATGGTCCAGCGGCTTCGTCACGGGATATTCAGACTCATGCCGATGTGCTAGAACGCACCGCGTCACGCGAAAGTGTAGGAGAGTGCTATGCCTGACTGGGGAAGGGACTTCAGACTCGGCGTCGCTGGCAGAAGGCTCGAACGCCTGGCCGCGGTGCGTCTCGCGTTCTCCGGACGGCAGATACGGGGGAGAGGAGCGGGCCGTGGGCCGCACTAGTGTCGGCAGCCATCAGGCGCGTAGCCCGGATCGTGCCAAGGCCGCCTCGCGGGAAAGCGCAGCGGCGCGCGAACGCACCGCATCTTCGGGAATCGGCGGGGGCCGGCCGCTCGACCAGTCGCTTCGGGGAACATTCGAACCCGGATTCGGCGCCGACTTTTCAAACGTGCGGCTGCACGATGACGCTACATCGCGGCGCACGGCACTGGCGCTTGGTGCCGAGGCGTTCACCATCGGTCGGGATATCTACTTTGCCCCGAACCGCCTGAGCACCGACTCGGCGCGAGGCCGCGAACTGCTCGCACATGAACTGGCGCATGCCGTGCAGCAGCGGCGTGGCGACGCGACCAGCGGCGCCCAGTCGCGAAGTTCGGAGGAGGCCGCCGTGCGTGCCGCGGCAGAGGTCGTACGTGGCCGCGTGGCGACGCCTCTCGACGCCACGCCGACGGGTGTCGCCCGCCAGCCAGGCCCGTCCTACGAACAGATACGGATGCGGATCTATCAGATACAGATGGAGTTGCGAATGCCGGTCCATCCGCTCCGGCCGGTGCTGGAGCGGGAGTTGATCCTGCTGCAGAGCCGCCTGAACAGCACCGGAGGTGGCGGCCCGGCCCAACCGCCGCCGAAGAAGGAGGAGGCGCCGGTCGACAAGGCCACCCAGGCCAGGGCGGCCGAGGACCTGGCGGACTACATCGACTCGCACCCGGCCTGGAACTTCCGCGGTCGCAGCGGCAGCGTGGAGGCCTTCCAGGAAATGGAGGTCAACACCGGCGGTGACGACTTCGTCCGCTCCGACCTGTTCCGCGACTGGTACTTCAAGGGCTGGCGCTCCATCAGTCTGCGCCCCAGAGCCGCCGCCGACCTGCAGGAACTCGCCGACCATTTGATCGACAACCCTGCGAAGCGACACGAGTTTCTGGCGTCGGTGAACCTGGCCAGCGGCCCCGCCCCGGTGACGGCGCGCCCGAAGTCGCTGGCCGGGCCACTCGACCTGTCCAAGATGGGTGACGACGACCTGCGTCGCGAGATGGACGCCATCCGGGTGTGGCGCGAGCGGGCCGGGGCGAAGCCCTTGCAGGCGGAGCAGGATCGGCTGAACGCCGCGGTCACGGAACTGACTGCGGAGATCAACCATCGTCACGGCATGGCCAGCGGTGCCGCGCAGGGGACGAAAGTCACCGGGGAGAGCTACAAGAAGAACGAGGGCGCAGGTCCGGGCTTCACGGGCGTCTCCGGGCCGTACGGCAACGTCGACATCGATCGAATGGTGCGTGGCCGCCGCAATATCAACGACAACGATCGGCCCGCCTACGAGCGTTGGATGCTGAACGGCCGCGAGGTCACGCAAGACCAGGCTGGCGCCTATCTCGGCTCACACAAGACGTTGGAGCGCGTACCGCTCGAGCCGTCGATCGGCGCCGGCGATCGGTTCGTGGTCTTGCCCGAGCAGGACCAGTTCTCCGACGGCACCACGCTCGTCCACGAGTACTGGGTAGTGTTCACCGACAAGGATCAAGGCAAGCGCGAGCGATGGCGTCGCATGACCATCGCCACGCACCGCGGCCGGATCTATCCGGCCGGCGATGACAATGACTACGGCATGGGCGCCGGCGGCACCATGATCGCCGGCCGCATGGGCGGCGGTCCCAGCGGGCCACGTGTGCCTGGCATCAAGTCCGGCGCTCGACAGCGAGGCGACGCCGACGTGATGGAAGGACGGGTCATGCCCGGTCGAGCGGGCATGGACGTGGCCAGAGAACCGAAGGCGGTGGTGCAGCGCGTCGGCTCCCGGGCCGTGGACGCCGACGAGGTGGTCCGGGTCTACCAGCAAACGCCCACGCGCGTGTCCCGCAGCACGAGCACCCGCTGGCATCAGCAGGTGTGGGAGAACACCGGTGGCAAGGGGCCCGCCCCGGTGGCGTTCCAGGTGGGCGACATGGTGCGGGTCGACGTGGAGCGATTCGGCAGAACGCGCAATCTGGCCGACATCGGCTTCCATCCGGACGTGCCCGGGCACGTCAACCCGATGGGCAAGACCAGTCCGGGCGGCGGCGGCACCATGGTCAGCGGCCAGCAACCCGCGGTGCGCGTGAACATCCGGCAGCAGCAGGTCGACCCACTCGGTCAGACCGGGCAGGCGCCCGCGTCGCAAGGCAAGCCGGCCCAGCGCCCGAATGTCGACCCGATGGGTCAGACCGGACCTGCGCCTCAGAACACCGGCGCGAAGCGCCCGAACGTGGATCCGCTCGGCGATACGGGCCAGGCGCCGGCGCGTCCGCCACGGGCCGGCGCAACGGCCGCGAATGCCCGCGACGCCGCGACCGCCGGCGATGCCATCGCGTTGTACCGTAGCAGCCCAGGACGCGTCTCGCACAGCACCAGCCGCGAGTTCCATCAGCAGGTGTGGATCAACACCGGCCATTCCGGAGAAGCGCCGGTGGCGTTCCGGGTCGGCCACATGATCCGCGTCGACGTCACGCGCTGGCCGCAGGCCCAGCGCAGCTTGATTGGTCTGTGAGGCGCGCAACGGCGCCAACCGCGGCCGTTGAGCAATTCCAGTCAGCCGCCCCGCCCCGACTCCAGCGTCCGCGCGGCACGAGTTGCGGAATTTCGGCGCCGTGGTAGCCCGGCACCAGCGGCACGCCGGCCGCGCCCATCAGCGCCTTGGCTGCCGACTTGCTGCCCATCGCGGCAATCGCCCCCGCCGGCGGCCCGGAAGCCGTAGCCCGGATGCACCGCCTGCGCGCCGGTGGCCCGCGCCGCGGCGAGGATGCGATCGGCGCGCAAGTAGCTGTCGCGCGGCGCCGCGCCTCCGATCGCGACCGCCTCGTCGCAGGCGAGCACGTGGCGCGCGTTGGCGTCCGCATCGCAATCGACGGCCACCGTCCGGACGCCCAACCGGCGCACGGTGGCGGCCACCCGACAGGCGATTTCGCCTCGATTTGCGATCAGAATTTTCGTGAACATCAACCCTGCCTCGTCGCCTCCTGTCGTTGCAAATCGCACGCTCCATCTCGTCAGATCGTACCCAGCGTAGCAGGCGATCGCGAGGTCCATTTTCGTATGAGTTGAAGCAGGAAACGACCCAGCCACCACAGCATCGCCGCCATGCCCGCCAGCGCGAGCGCGAGCAACGGGAAGAATACCCACGGATGCGTGAACGCAAGCCACAGCGCGACCGGCACTGTCGCATCGCCCAGCAGCGACAGACCGATGTTGGAGAAGGGTTCGGGCGAGGTGTTCACCGCAGCGCGCGTCGTCGCCTTCGCGAAGTGGCTCGTGGCGGCGAGCGTGCCACCGAGCAGCGCGGCAACGCTGGCGGTGGTCGCCTGATCGGAGCCAAAGACCGCGGCCGCAAGTGCCGCGCCGGCAGGGATGCGCACGAGCGTGTGGATCATGTCCCACAGCGTGTCGACACCCGGAATCTTGTCGGCGAAGAACTCGACGCAAAGCATGAAGCCGCTGGCGCCGAGCATCAGCGGATGTTGCAGAAGGTGAAGGCCCGAAGGCAGATCGACCCAGCCCATGAAGCCGGCGAGCCCGACCAGAAAAAGGACGGCATACAGACGCAGCCCGCTTGCCCAGCCGAGCGCCGCGGCGATCGCGACGAGTTGTGTCGTGTCAAACGTGGACATGTCGGTGACGCGCGGCTGCCCGAAGCCATTGACGCTCCCCTTGGGGAGTGCGAGTGAACTGAACTTGGGGCAGTTTCATTCCAGGCGTCAGCTGCGTTCGGCCAGCATCAATCGAAGCGCGAGTGCAATGAAGAGGGCGCCTGTCGCGCGATTCAAGCGGCGCACAACCGACGGCTTGCGTAGCAGACGCTCGCCCACGATGCCGGCGCCCGCGCCAAGCAGCACGTAGGCGATCGCCGTGATCGCGGCAAACGCGAGGCCCATCACCAGCATCTGCGCGCCAACCGCGCCGAGCCGCGGGTCTGCGAACTGCGGCAGGAAGGCCATGAAGAAGAGCATCACCTTCGGGTTCAGCGCGTTGGTGAGCGCGCCCTGCAGCACGCGCGTCGAGGCGCCGATCGGTGCCTGCGCGATGAGCGGGCGATCGTCCGCCACAGGCAGCGCGCGGCGATCGCGCAGCGATTGCACACCCAACCACAGCAGGTAGGCGACGCCGACCCATTTGACGAGGCTGAACAGCGTCTCGGAGGCCGCGACGATCGCCGAGATGCCGAGCACCGCCCACAACGTGTGCGTCAGGCATCCGATACCGACGCCGAGCGCATAGGCCATCGCCTCGCGGCGCCCGCGTGACATGCCGATCGCGAGCGTGTTCATGCTGTCCGGGCCGGGCGCGGCGATCACGATGCAGGCCGCGACCAAATAGGTCGCGAAGAACTCGGGATTCAAGATGGTCGTCATTCGCGAGCCAGACCCGCGAGCCAGCCCGGCGGGCGCTTGTCGAGGAAAGATCGCACGCCTTCCTTGCCCTCGTCGCTGGCGCGAATGTCGGCGATGCGCCGTGCGGTTTCTGCGCGGAGCGCATCGGTGATCGGTGCGCCGGCCACATCATGTACGAGCTTCTTGCAGGCGCGAACCGCGCACGGGCCATTCGCCACGAGCGCGGCGACGATCGCTTCGACCGATGCGTCGAGCGCGTCGGCCTCCGCGACTTCGTGCACGAGACCGACGCGATGCGCTTCAGTGGCGGTGAAACGCTCGGCTGTCGTGAAGTAGCGGCGCGCCGCGCTCTCGCCCATCGCCCGCACGACGTAGGGGCCGATCGTCGCCGGCAAGAGGCCCAGGCGCGCCTCGCTCAGGCAGAACGTGACGCCGTTTGCGGCGACGCGGATATCGCATACCGCAGCGAGGCCGACACCACCCGCGTAGCAATCGCCGTGAATGCGTGCGACGACGGGGACCGGGCAGCTCTGGATCGTCCACAACATGTCGGCGAGTTGTTGTGCATCGGCGCGGTTTTGCTCCCAGTCGTAGCCCGCCATTTGCTTCATCCAGGACAGGTCGGCCCCGGCGCAGAAGGCCTTGCCGTGGCCGCCGAGGACGATCACGCGGAGCGCGTCGTCGGCGGCGAATGCGGTGAAGGCCTGCGCCAACTCGGCGATCACGCCGTCGTTGAACGCGTTGCGTACGTCCGGCCGATTGAGCCAGACGCGCGCGACATGCGGACTCGGACGCTGAATGTCGAGAGTGGTCGTCATGGTGGGCCGGCCTCAGTAGCGCTTCGCGGCTTCGTCGAGCATGACTTCGGTCGCGCCGCCACCGATCGCCAGGATGCGTGCGTCGCGCCACAGGCGCTCGATCGCCGTGCCGCGCATGTAGCCCATGCCGCCGTGGAACTGCTGGCAGGTGCCGACGACCTCGTTGACGAGCTCGCCGGTCAGCGCCTTGAGCATCGAGACATCCTGCACCACGTCGCGCCCTTGGCTGACGAGCCACGCGCAGTGGTAGAGATACTGGCGCGCGGCACGTGTCTTCGCGTCGAGCATCACGATGCGCTGGCGGATCGCCTGCTTGTCCCACAGCGGAGCGCCGAAGGCATGCCGCTCGCGCACTTGTTCGAGCGCGAGACGGATCGCCTGCGTCGCGTGGCCGACCGCCATCGCGCCAAGCGCGATGCGCTCGGTCTGGAAATTCTTCATCACGGCCTGAAAGCCTCGGTCGCGCTCGCCGAGCAGGTTCGCAGCCGGAATGCGGCAGCCTTCGAACACGAGCTCGGCGGTATCGGAAGACAGCCAGCCGGACTTGTCGAGCGTGCGGCCGACGCTGAAGCCCGGCGTGCCCTTCTCGACGATGAACATCGAGATCGCATGCCGCGCACTGCCGGTGCGTGCAGCGATGAAGTAGAGGTCGGCATGAACGCCGTTGGTAATGAAGAGCTTTGTGCCGTCGAGCACCCACTCGTCGCCCTCCTGCCGCGCTGTCGTGCGCAGCCCGGCGACGTCAGACCCGGCACCGGGCTCGGTGATGCCGACCGCGGTGATCAGCTCGCCGCGGATCACCGCCGGCAGATAGCGCGCCTTCTGCGCAGCGCTGCCGGCATGGTGCAGGTGCGGGCTCGCCATGTCGGTGTGCACGAGCACGGTGATGATGAAGCCGCCGAAGGTCGACTGCGACAACGCCTCGGCGAACACGAGGTTGGTCAGGGCGTCGGCCTCGGCGCCACCGTAGGCGCTCTCGTACATCAGGCCGAGCATCCCCGCCGCACCCATCTTGCGAAGCACCTCGCGCGGCGTGCGGCCGGCCTCCTCCCAGTCGAGCGCGTGCGGCTCGACCTCGCGCGCGATGAAGCGCGCGACCTGCTCGCGCAGCAGTTCGTGCTCGGCCGTGAGGTAGGCGTTCTCGGCCATGCCTACATGCGAAAGACGCCGAACCTGGCGTCCGGTATCGGTGCGTTCAGGCTCGCGCTGATCGCGAGTGCGAGCACGCGGCGCGTGTCGGCCGGGTCGATCACACCGTCATCCCACAGTCGGGCCGACGCGTAGTAGGGATGCGCCTGGTGCTCGAACTGATCGAGGATGGGCTGCTTGAAGGTGGCTTCCTCCTCGGCCGACCACGAGCCGCCCCTGGCCTCGATGCCATCGCGGCGCACCGTGGCGAGCACGCTCGCCGCCTGCTCGCCGCCCATGACGCTGATGCGCGCGTTCGGCCACATCCACATGAACCGCGGGCTGTATGCACGCCCGCACATGCCGTAGTTGCCGGCGCCGAAGCTGCCGCCGATGATGACGGTGAACTTCGGTACGTTGACGGTCGACACGGCGGTCACCATCTTCGCGCCGTGCTTGGCGATGCCCTCGGCCTCGTACTTGCGCCCGACCATGAAGCCGGTGATGTTCTGCAGGAAGACGAGCGGGATCTTGCGCTGGCCGCACAGTTCGATGAAGTGCGCTCCCTTCATCGCCGATTCCGAAAACAGAACGCCATTGTTGGCGACGATGCCGACCGGCATGCCCTCGATATGCGCGAAGCCGGTGACGAGCGTCGTGCCGTAGCGGGCCTTGAATTCGTCGAACGCCGAGCCGTCGACGATGCGGGCGATGATCTCGCGCACGTCGTAGGGCTTCCTCGTGTCCGTCGGGATCACGCCGTGCAACTCGGCCGCATCGAACAGTGGCGCGCGCGGTGGGGCGAGTTGCTGTTCGTGGGCTTTGCGCCAGTTCAGGTTCGCGACCGACGCGCGCGCGATCGCCAGCGCGTGCATGTCGTTGTTCGCCAGGTGATCGGCAACGCCCGAGAGCCGCGTGTGCACATCGCCACCGCCCAGGTCCTCCGCGCTGACGATCTCGCCGATCGCCGCCTTCACGAGCGGCGGCCCGGCAAGGAAGATCGTGCCCTGCTCCTTGACGATGATCGATTCGTCGCTCATCGCCGGCATGTACGCGCCACCCGCAGTGCACGAACCCATCACCACAGCGATCTGCGGAATGCCCTGCGCACTCATCTGCGCCTGGTTGTAGAAGATGCGGCCGAAATGGTCGCGGTCGGGGAACACTTCGTCCTGGTTCGGCAGGTTGGCGCCGCCCGAATCGACGAGGTAGATGCAGGGCAGGCGGTTCTGCTGCGCGATCTCTTGTGCGCGCAAATGCTTCTTGACCGTGAGCGGGAAGTAGGTGCCGCCCTTGACCGTCGCGTCGTTGCAGACGACGAGGCACTCGACGCCCGAGACGCGGCCGATGCCAGCGATCAGCCCGGCGCCGGGCGCGGCGTCCTGCCCACCCTTCTCCTTGTACATGCCGAGTGCGGCGAGCGGTGCGATCTCGAGAAACGGCGTGCCGGGGTCGAGCAGCATCTCGACGCGATCGCGCGGCAACAGCTTGCCGCGCGCGACGTGCTTGGCGCGCGGCGCTTCTCCACCGCCGAGCGCGATTCTCTCGAGTTGCGCGTTCAGGTCATCGACCAGCGCGCGCATCGCGGCGGCGTTGGCCTTGAACTCCTCGGAACGCGGACTGAGCTTGGAGGCGAGAGCCGGCATGAAGTCTCCTTTGCGGACGGCGCCATGCGGCTCGGGGCGCCGCCGGTTGACGTATGCGTCAATCGACAAGGCATTCTAGATTGGGCCCCCTTTTCGGAGCTACCTTCTCAGGCCGATCCGGGCACCGGGCGCGGCTTCACCCGCCCTTCTCGCCCTTTTTCGCCTTCTCGGCGATCGGCGCGCCAGCTTCCTTCCACGCAGTGAAGCCGCCCTCGACATGCGCGACGCGCTCCATGCCCATGTCCATCAAGGTCTTGGTTGCGAGCGCCGAGCGCCAACCTGCCGCGCAGAAGAGCACGTACTCCTTGTCCTGCGCGAAGACGTCGCGGTGGTAGGGCGATTCGGGATCGACCCAGAACTCGAGCATGCCGCGCGGCGCATGCACCGCGCCGGGGATCACGCCCTCGCGCTCGAGCTCGCGTACGTCGCGCAGGTCGACGAACTGCACGCCCGGGTGGCCATGCAGAGCGCGCGCCTGCTCGACGCTGTAGGTGGTCACCTGCACCATCGCCTCGTCGACCAAAGCCTTCGCGGTCTTTTTCATCAGAAGGGTCCTTGCTCCAGCCAGCGCTCGATCTGCGCGCGCCTGTCATTGCCCCAGAAGGGCTCGCCGTCGACGACGAAGAACGGTGCGCCGAAGACACCCGCGGCGATCGCAGCGTCATTTTCCTGCTTCAGCCGCAGCTTCCATTGCGGATCGCTCCAGACCGATTCGGCAAGGCCTGGCGCGAGGCCGAACTCCTGCGCCAGCGCTTCGAGCGCGACGTTGTCGCTCGGGTCGACACCGCGCGCGAAGTAGGCACGCAGTCCGCAGTGCGCCCAGTCGACCGCGCGCTCTGCATCGGACGACTTCAGATACCAGAAGAGGCGCGCCGCGTTCTGTGTCGCGACCGGAAACTTCGGCGGCATCGCGAGCGGCACGCCTTCGAAACGCGCCGAGCGTTCGAAGTCGCGCAGCGCGTATTCGCGCTTGATCGGGTAGGCGACCGGACTCTTCAGCTCGGCGGCCTGGAATGTGGCGCCCAGCAGGATCGCCTTCCATTCGACGGTGCGGCCGTGGCGCGCGGCGAGCGCCTCGACCCATTCCGACGCGATGTAGGAATACGGCGACGAGAAGTCGAAATAAAAGTCGATCGGGCTCGCGAGTTGCATCGTCGAACCATACATCAGCGGCGGTGCGATTCGTTGCCGCGCGCCAGAAACGTGGGGGCAGGAGCGCCGGTGCGTCAACGATGGTTGACGCTCAGTCGTCGTCCTTCGCCCGCACGACCTCGATAAAGCTATAGACCATCGCCGCGACGCCGATCAGGATGACGATGATCATCGGCGGCTCTCTGAGCTTGAGGACCGGCGGCAAGAAGAAGGCGATCGCCATGCCGATCGCGATGAGCCCCATCACGATTCTTGCGAATCTGCTCTGCATCGTTGTCTCCTTCAGTCGTTCGCGCCGCGCTCTTGCGCCTGAACCCAGCCCACGAGCCAGCGCGCGGTGCGCAGCAGGCGGGCGTCATCTCCGCGCCGGCCGATGAGTTGAATGCCCATCGGCATGCCATTGTCGGCATGCAGCAGAGGCAGCGTCACCGCCGGCATGCCAGCGTATGTCCAAAGCGTACAAAACGCCGGACTGCCGGTCGATTCGAGCCCCAGCGGCGCCGGGCCGGCAGCAGCGGGGGTCAGGAGCGCGTCGCAGCGATCGAACATCTCGTCGAACGCACGGTAGGTCGCCTCGATCCGATCCACCGCGTCGTTGTAGTCGACCGCCAAGACCCGCCGGCCACGCTCGATCTGGCCGCGCAGTGATTCGCTCATGCGGTCGCCGCCACGCTCGAAGTCGCGTCGATAGTTGCGCGCGATGTCTGCCTCGTTGATCGTCGCATGCCAGGCCCAGGCGTCGCGAAAGACGCCAGGCACTTCGAACGGCAACGAATGCGCACCGAGCGCCTGCCCGACCTCGTCGAACGCGAGGCGGGTCTGCTCCTCGGCGTCGGCCCAGTTCGGTGTGCGGGTCAGGGCGAAGATGGGCGGCAGCGGCGGTTCCTGCATGGCCACTTCGCGCAGCGCGGGACGCACGATCGGCCGCGTGTCGGGGTCGTCCTCGTCGTAGCCGATGAGCGGCTCGGCAATGATCGCGAGGTCTTCGACACTGCGCGCGAAGAAGCCGACCTGGTCGAGCGTGCGCGACTGCTTGAGGATGCCGCCGCGAGGGACGAGCCCGAACGTCGGCTTGAAGCCATAGACGCCGCAGAACGCGGCCGGGCGAATCACGCTGCCGTTGGTCTGGGTGCCAATCGCGACCGGCACCATGTGCGCCGCGACCGCCGCCGCCGATCCGCTCGACGAACCGCCCGGCGTGTGATCGGGGTTTACAGGGTTGCGGGTCTTGCCCGGCGCGTAGGTCGCCAGTTCGGTCGTCACCGTCTTGCCGAGGATGATCGCGCCCGCTGAGCGCAGGCGCGAGACGATCGTCGCATCGCGTGTGGGCCTGCGCCCGGCGTGCAGCACACTGCCGTTCTCGGTCGGCATGTCGGCGGTGTCGATGATGTCCTTCACCCCCACCGGCAGGCCATGCAGCGGACCCATGGCGTGGCCCTCGCGCCGCACGCGGTCGACATTCCTCGCCTGCTGCAGGGCGCGCTCTTCGTCGACGAAGGCCCAGGCCTGCACACGCTCCTCGTCTGCGCGGATGCGCGCCAGACAACCGCGAACGACCTCTTCGGCGCTCGTGCGCCCCTCTTGCAGCGCGCGCAGAAGCTCAGCCGCGCCGAGCGTTGTCACATCGACAGCGTCATTGGCGCTCATGGGCTAGTTGCCATAGAAGACATTCGGCAGCCAATACACGAGTTGCGGAAACACATAGACCAGGAGCATCGTCACGAACACCAGACTGAGGAACGGGAAGCATCCCTGGAAGATCGTCCACAACTGCACGATGGGCGGGGCGACCCCCTTCAGATAGTAGGCGGACATCGCCATCGGCGGCGAGAGGAACGAGGTCTGCAGGTTGAGTGCGACGAGGATGCCGAAGAACAGCGGGTCGACGCCGAAATGCGGCAGCAGCGGCAGGAAGATCGGCACGAAGATGATGATGATCTCGCTCCACTCGAGCGGCCAGCCGAGGAAGAAGATGATCGCCTGCGACAGCAGCAGGAAGGTGATGGTGTTCAGGTTCATGCCGAGCACGAAATCCTTGATCAGGCCCTCACCGCCCAGGTACGAAAAGATCGACGAGAAGGTCCACGAGCCGACGAACAGCCAGCACACCATCGCCGAGGTGCGCGCGGTCAGGAACACCGCCTCCTTCAGGCGGCCCCAGGTGAACGCGCGGTAAATTATGGCGAGCAGCATCGCCCCCAGCGCGCCGATCGCGGCCGCTTCGCTCGGCGTCGCCAAGCCAAAAAGGATCGCGCCGAGAACCGACAGGATCAGCGCGGCGAGCGGAAGAAACGCCTGCAACAGCAGCAGAACGACCTTGGCCCAGCCGATGTCCGCCTCTTCCTTCGGCAGCTTCGGTGCGAGCTTCGGGTTCAGCATGGCGCGCACGATCACGTAGACGATATACAGGCCGGCGAGCAGGAAGCCGGGAATCAGCGCCGCCGCATACAACTTGACGACCGACACCGCCGAAGTGGCGCCGTAAACGATGAGCATGATCGACGGCGGAATGAGGATGCCGAGCGTGCCGCCCGCGCAGATGACGCCCGACGACAGCTTCTGGTCGTAACCCGCCTTCAGCATTGCCGGGAATGCGAGCAGGCCCATGAGCGTGACGACCGCGCCGACAATGCCGGTCGCGGTCGCGAACAGCGCGCAGGTCAGGAGCGCAGCCACCGCCATTGAACCCGGGATCGCGCGCAGAGACACCTGCAGGCTGTAGAACAGCCGGTCGAGGATGTTCGATCGTTCGATCATGTAGCCCATGAACAGGAACAAGGGCACGGCGGTCAGCGTGTCGTTGTTCATGATGCTGAAGGTGTTCTGCGACAGCAGGTAGAAAACGCGGCTGTCGAAGAACTCCTGCCCCGGCACGTAGTACGCGTAGTAGCCGAACATCACGCCCATCGCCATCAGCGTGAAAGCGATCGGGAAGCCGAGCAGGATGATGAAGACGAAGCTGCCGAGCATCACCAACGCGAGTTGCGGATTGCTCATTTGGCGCCTTTCTTAGCGCCGCGTTGTTCGTATTCGTGCTCGTGCAGCACCATGGATTCAAGTTCCTCCACGTCGTGGAGCTTGCGCGGCCAGCTACCGGTCTGGATGCACAAGATACAGCGGATCACCTGCGCGATACCCTGGATGAAGAGCATGATCCCGGCCGCCGGAATCAGTGCCTTGAGTTGCCAGATCGGCACGCCCACCGGACTGTTGACGCTGACCTCCCGGTAGCCGAAGGAGTCGTGCGCATAGCCGTAGCCGGCAATGATCAGCGCGGTGACGCCGGGATAGAAAAAGATGAAGTAGAGGACCAGCTCGATGCTTGCCTGGACGCGTGGCGGCAGCAGCCTGAAGAGCACGTCGCCTCGCACATGGGCATCGCGCGACAGCGCATAGGCGCCGGCCATGATGAACAGGCCGCCGTAGAGGATGTAGCTCATGTCGAACGCCCAACTCGTCGGGTTGTTGAGCACGTAGCGCATGAAGACCTCGTAGGAGGTGCCCAGCGTGAGGATCAGGATGCACCACGCGAACGCATGGCCGACAGCCATGCTGAAGCTGTCGATCATCAGCAGGAATCTCTGAAGCATGGCAATGCATCCTTCGACAAGCTCGTGTTGCGCCCCGCGTGCGTCGACACATGCGTCGTCAAAAAAAGCGGCGCATCACTGCGCCGCCCGTGGTTCGCATCTCGCAACACGTCAGGGCGCTGCGAGACGCGCCTTCCTAGAACCCCAGCGGCCCGTACAGGTGCTCGTAAGCCAACTTGTAGTCGGCCTCGTTGATGAAGCTGTAGTAGCCGACACGCTTGGCCCAGGCCTTCTGCGACTCCCAGACCTTCTTGAAGAACGGGTCTTCATCCGACAGCCGCTTGACGATGACGTCCCAAGACTTGATCTGCGCGTCAAAGATATCCTTGGGCGTGCGCATGACCTTGACCTTGTCCTTCGTGATCAGCTCCTGCAGGTCAGTCGAGTACTGGTCCATGGCGAGCGCGTAGTTCGACGTCGATGCCGCTTCGGCCGCGTACGCAAGAATCGCCTGCAGATCCTTGGGCAGCGATTCGTACTTCTTCTTGTTGAAGTCAATCTCGAAGAACTCCATGGCCTGGTGGTAGCTGCCCATGTAGTAGTTCTTCGCTACGTCCTGGGCGCCGAAGCGACGGTCCGACGTCGGGTTGTTGTACTCGAAGGCGTCGATCACGCCACGCTCCATTGCCGGCACGATCTCGCCGCCAGGCAACTGCGTGACCTTCAGGCCCATGTCCTGCATCAGGTCGGCGGCCAAGCCGACGGTGCGGTATTTGAAGCCTTTCAGGTCGGCAGCGCCGTTGATCTGCTTCTTGAACCACCCGAGCGGCTGCGTCGGCATCGGCATCGCAAAAAACGCGACCACGTTCAAATTGAGCTTCGCGACCAGCTCGTTGTAAAACGGCATCCCTTCGCGGTGGATCCAGGCGAGCATCTGGTTCGCATCGCAGCCGTTGATCGGACCGGAGCCGAAGAGGGATGCCACCTTGCTCTTGCCGTACCAGTACACCGCGACCTGGTGCGCCGCATCGATCACGCCCTTGCTCGTCGCGTCCATGACTTCGAAGGGCTTCACGACCGAACCGGCAACCAGGTAGTCGATGCGCATGCGCCCACCCGCCATCTCGTTGACGCGTTTCACATACTGCTCGGCCATCTCGTTGAAGATGTCCTTCGCGCCCCAGGCACCCTGCATCTTCAGCACGATGGGCGATTGGGCGACCGAGATCATCGGCACCGACATCGCAGCTACGCCGGCCGCGCCGGCGGCCGCCGCACCCAGGAAGCGCCGGCGCGCCGGCGGGGTCTTCTCGGTACTCGGCGCTTCCACCGTCGAAGCCTCGGTCTTCACGATCTCGCTCATGATTGCCTCCTTTGAATGATTGTTCGGATAGCCACGCCGCCATTGGGCGGGCCGAGTGTGTCAAAGGGCAGTATTCCCGGCGAAGTGGCTCGGAGCAACCGGGTAATCCCCCGGCGCGAGGAAGGCCGCGTTCGTCAACCGGCGGGGCTAGGACAGGGCTCGCCCGATGAGGATCTTCTGCACGTCCGACGTCCCTTCGTAGATCTGGCATACGCGCACGTCGCGGTAGATGCGCTCGACCGGGAAGTCGCTCACGTAGCCGTAGCCGCCGAAGACCTGGATCGCTGCGCTGCACACCCGCTCCGCCATTTCACTCGCGAAGAGTTTGGCCATCGCGGCCTCCTTCAGGCACGGCACACGCGCATCCTTGAGGCTCGCCGCATGATGCAGCAACTGGCGCGCCGCCTCGATCTGCGTCGCCATCTCGCCGAGGCGGAACTGCAGCGCCTGGTGCTCGAAGATCGGCTTGCCGAACGCGACGCGCTCCTTCGCATAGGCGAGCGCGGCATCGAACGCCGCGCGCGCCATGCCGATCGATTGCGCGGCGATGCCGATGCGTCCGCCCTCCAACCCCGACAACGCGATCTTCAGGCCCTGGCCTTCGTCGCCCAGCAGGTTGGCAGCGGGAACGCGGCAGTCCTCGAACACGATCTGCGCGGTGTCGCTCGCGTGCTGGCCGAGCTTGTCCTCGATGCGCGCGACAACATAGCCCGGCGTCGCGGTCGGCACGATGAAGGCGCTGATGCCTTTCTTGCCCGCGGCCTTGTCGGTGACGGCCATGACGATCGCGACATCACCGTTCTTGCCGCTCGTGATGAACTGCTTGACGCCGTTGAGCACATAGTCGCCGCCGTCGCGTCGCGCCGTGGTCTTGAGCCCATCGGCCTGCGAACCGACATGCGGCTCGGTGAGGCAGAACGCGCCGAGCATGTCGCCGCGCGCAAGCGGCTTCAACCACTGCGCTTTCTGCGCATCATTGGCCCACGCCATCAGGATCGAGCAGACCGGGCAGTTGTTGACGCTCACGACGGTCGAGGTTGCGCCATCGCCGGCGGCGATTTCTTCGAGGATGACCGCGAGCGCGAGATAGTCGAGCCCGGCCCCATCCCACTCGGTGGGCACCGCGATGCCATAGCAACCAAGCCCGGCGAGGCCCCTCAGCTCATCGGCCGGGAAGTGGCATTCCTTGTCCCAGCGCGCTGCGTGCGGCGCGATTTCCTGCTGCACGAAGGCCCGCACCGCATCCTGCACCGCGCGATGGTCGTCACTCAGCAGCATGGCAGTCCTTCTGGCGGAGTCGATTCCTGGTCAAGCAAGCTCGACCGCCATCGCCGTCGCCTCGCCGCCGCCGATGCACAGTGCAGCGACGCCCTTCTTTTGGCCGCGCTTCCTGAGCGCGCCGAGCAGCGTGACCACGATGCGCGCGCCGCTCGCGCCGATCGGGTGGCCGAGGGCGCACGCGCCGCCGTGGATGTTGACGATCTCATGGGAAAGCTTGAACTCCGTCATCGCCGCCATCGTGACCGCGGCGAAGGCTTCATTCACCTCCCACAGATCGACATCCCTTGGCGCCCACCCGGTCTTGGCGAGCACCTTGGCGATCGCACCGGCCGGCGCGGTGGCAAACAGATTGGGCGCCTGCGCATGCACCGCGTGGGCGCGGATTCGCGCGATCGGAGCGAGCCCCATCTTCGCGGCCGTCGACTCGCGCATCAACACGAGCGCCGCTGCGCCGTCGGAGATGCTGGACGCGTTAGCCGCCGTGATGGTGCCGTCCTTCTTGAAGGCAGGCTTCAAACCCGGAATCTTGTCGAGCCGCGCCTTGAACGGCTGTTCGTCGGCCTTCACCAGGACCTCGCCGCCCTTGCCGGCGACGGCCACCGGCGCGATTTCCCAGTCGAAACTGCCGTCCTCGTTGGCGCGCTTGGCGCGCTCGGTGGAGGCGATCGCGAACGCATCCTGCGCCTCGCGCGTGAAGGCGTACTTGTCGACACACTCTTCGGCGAACACGCCCATCGCCTTGCCGCGCTCGTAGGCGTCCTCGAGGCCGTCCATCGCCATGTGATCGAACATCTGGGCCGCGCCATAGCGCACGCCCTTGCGCGCGAACATCAGGTGGGGCGCATTCGTCATGCTCTCCATGCCACCGGCGACGACCACGCTCGCCGTCTCGGTGGCAAGCATGTCGTGCGCGAACATCATCGCGCGCATGCCCGAGCCGCACATCTTGGACAGCGTCACCGCGCCCGCAGACTTGGGCAGGCCGGCCGCAAGCGTCGCCTGGCGGGCGGGCGCCTGGCCCTGCCCCGCCATCAGGCAGTTGCCCATCAGCACTTCGTCGACCGCGTCTCCGGGCACGCCGGCGCGCTGTACTGCCGCGCCGATCGCGGCCGCGCCAAGTTGCCAGGCGGCGAGACTGGTGAAGTCGCCGAGCATGCCGCCGATGGGCGTGCGGGCGGCGGAGACGATGACGATGGGATCGTTTGCTGACATGGTGAGGCTCCTTCTCTGCAAGGACGTCAGGCCGGCGCCTGCGACGCTTTCACGGCGGGCGCGCGGGGGAATCGCTTGTGCGGATCGTACGGAAACACGTCGAGCACGTGGCCAGCCAGGATGCGCTCCTTGTGGCCTTGCCAGAACGCGGCATCGAGCAGGTCGGCGTGGTGCTTCATGAACACCTCGCGCACCGAGGGGTTGCCGAGCAGGAAGGGCTCGAAGGTCTCGGGGAACACGTCCTTCGCGCCGACGTGATACCAGATCTCGGCGGACATTTCTTCCTCTTCGTTGCGCGGCGTGGGCACGCGCCGGAAGTTGCAGTCGGTCAGGTATTCGATCTCGTCGTAGTCATAGAACACCACCTTGCCGTGGCGCGTGACGCCGAAGTTCTTCCACAGCATGTCGCCAGGGAAGATGTTGGCGGCGACCAGGTCCTTGATCGCGTTGCCGTATTCGATCACTGCGCGCCCGATCTGTTCCTTCGTCGCGTCGTGCAGATAGATGTTGAGCGGGATCATGCGCCGCTCGATGTAGACGTGGCGAAGCAACAACGTGTCGCCGTCGCGCTCGAGCAGGCTCGGGCAGAACTCCTCGAGCTCGGCGACGAGTTCCGGCTCGAAGCGCGACAGCGGGAAGGCGACGTTCGAGTATTCGAGCGTGTCGGCCATGCGGCCCACGCGGTCGTGCTGCTTGACGAGCAGGTACTTGCTCTGGATCAGCTCGCGCGTCGTGTCCTTCTGCGGTGGGTAGAAGTCCTTGATGACCTTGAACACGAACGGGAACGAAGGCAGGTCGAAGACGAGCATCACCATGCCCTTGATGCCAGGCGCGATGCGGAAGTCGTCGCTGCTGTGGCGCAGGTGGGCGAGGAAGTCGCGGTAGAAGATGTTCTTGCCCTGCTTCTGCAGGCCGAGCGCGCTGTAGAGCTCGCTCCTGGGCTTCCTCGGCATCATCGAGCGCAGGAAGTGCACGTAGGCCGACGGTACTTCCATGTCGACCATGAAGTAGGCGCGCGCGAAGCTGAACAGCAGCAGCATCTCGTCCTCGCCGAACAGCACCGCGTCGACGATGAGGCCGCCGCCCGGGCCGTGCAGGATCGGCAGCGAGAACGGTATCTCCTGGAAGCCGTTGATGATCTTGCCGACGACGTAGGCGCCCTTGTTGCGAAAGAACAGCGACGACAGCACCTGCAGCTGGAAGTTGGCGCGCATCGTGAACTCGCCGAGTTCGGCCTCGACCGCGGCGACGACGCGTTCGACGTCGCCGTTCAAGTCCTGGAATGGCACCTCGAGACCGAAGTTGTCGATCACCCGCACGAAGGTCGCCTGCAATGTGTCGCGCGTCGGGTAGTAGGCGCGGTAGGTTGGCAGGGACGCCGGCTCGTCGTTCTCGATGTATTCGGTCGAGATGGCCGGGCGCACGAAGATGAAGTCGTTGTGGAAGTAGCTGCGGTGCAGGATCTTGGTCGTGACCGAATTGAAGAAGGTCTCGGCGCACTCGGGCTGGTGGTGGTTGGTCAGCAGGCCGATGTAGTGCAGCTTGACCTGCTGCCAGACGTCCATGGCCAGCGTCGCCGCCTCGAACTCGCTTTGCAGTGTCTCTGCCGCTTCCTCGACGCGCTTGTCATAGAACTCGATGCGTTCGCGCTGCGCGCGCTGCTGGCCGTGCCAGTCGGCGCGCTCGAAGCGCTGCTTGGCCGCCGCACTCGTCTCGCGAAACAGGCGATAGTGGCGGTTGAATCCCTCCAGCATCGCGAGTGCGGTGTCGAAACCGCGCGCGTCCGTCAGGCGCTGCGGGAACAGCGCTGTTCGCGTCAAGGCCGCCCCTTCTTGCGTATCGCGTCGAAGCGCGTCTTGAGCGCACCGATCGCCAGACCATAGGCGGCGCTGACCTCGACCGCACTGGCGACCGTCATGCGCAGATCTTCGAGCAGGCCGTTGTGCAGGCCGTAGACCCAGCCGTGCACGACGACGCTCTGCCCGCGCTGCCAGGCGTCCTGCACGACCGTCGTCTCGCAGACGTTCAGCGACTGTTCGAGCACGTTGAGCTCGCACAGCGCCTTGAGGCGCAGTTCCTCGTCTTCCATGCCATCGAGCCAGGCGCGATGCTTGTTGCGCACGTCCTGCACATGGCGGATCCAGTTGTCGGCCAGGCCGATACGTCGGTCGTGCAGTGCGGCCATGACGCCGCCGCAACCGTAGTGGCCGACGACGATCACATGGCGCACCTTCAACATGTCGATCGCAAACTGCATCACCGACAGCGCGTTCAGGTCGGAGTGAACGACGACGTTGGCCACGTTGCGGTGCACGAACACATCACCCGGCAGCAGGCCGAGGATCTCGTTGGCGGGCACCCGGCTGTCGGCGCAGCCGATCCACAAGTACTGCGGCGCCTGCTGCTGCAACAGGCGGCTGAAGAAGCCCGGTGTGCGCTGCTCTGTGGCGGCCGCCCAGCGGCGGTTGCTATCCAGCAGTTCCTGCAGTTCTGTAGACATGGGTTTGCGGTGCGACGATGTGTTGCCGCAGTTTACGCAAGGCGCGGCGCGGGCATCGCGGCGGCAAGCGCCGGCGCGCCGCGCTAGGCGCCCGGCGCACGCAGACTGGCGGCGCGCTCGTCAAGCCCGATGTCGAGCATCATCTCGCTTGCCAACCCCTCCAGCCTGGCCTGCAGCACCTGCGTCGACAGCGCAGCTGGTGCGAGCAGGTGCGCCGTGACCTTGAAGTTCGGCTTGCCGCTCGCCTTGCCGCCGACGATCTCGGTGTGGATGTGCTCGATGCTGATGCCTTGCTCGGCAAGCGTACGGGTCAGGCGGCTGACGATGCCGAGGCGGTCCTCGCCGACGAGTTCCAAATCGAATCCGCGCAAGCCGCCGGGCGCGCCCGCAGCGCCGCTCTTCGCGACCACCAGGCGCAGCCCGTTGGACTCGAGTGCGCGCAAGGCGTCCGCGAGCGCATCGACACTCTCGTGCGGCACTTCGAACTGCACCATGCCGGCAAACTCCCCCGCCAGTCGTTCCAGGCGGCTGGCCGCCCAGCTCGCGCCGAAACGGTGTGCGCAATCCGCAATCTGGCTCACGATGCCGGGCCGGTCCGGGCCGATCACGGTGACGACGAGTGCGGCCTTCGTGGCCGGCGCGTCCTCGGTAGAGACCACCGGCCGGCGGATCATCGGCGCTCGTGTCGCGAAGCGCGGGTCCTGTGCGCTGGCCGGCAGCGTGCCGTGCTCGCTCGCATGACGCACCACGCGCGCGAGCAACGCAAGGCCCATCGGTGCAAGCGCCCGCTCCCAGAGCTCACGCGCAGTCTCGCCCTTGGCGACGAAGCACCAGTCCTGCGCGGCGATCGCGCCTGCGTCCCAGCCATCGGCAAGGTGGTAGACCGAACCGCCGGCAATCGCATCGCCCTCGAGGATCGTCCACTCCACCGCGGCGATGCCGCGATGGCGCGGCAGCAGCGACGGATGGTAGCCAACACCACCGAGGCGCGAACGGGCGAGCGCCTCGTTGCTCACGCGGGCGTGCGTGTGCGCGGCGAGGATCAGTTCAGTGCCCTCGGGGATGGCGTCCCCCGGCACCACCTTCTGATTTGCGAGGACGTGCACCTCGATGCCGGCCGCTCGCGCGGCAAGGGCGAGCCGGTCATCGGCGGCCGGCACGACGACCCGTGTGAATTCAGCGACGCCATCGCGGTGCAGTGCATCGAAAACCGTCGCGCCGAAATAGCGCGAGCCAACGAGTACGCATTTCATTCAGTTCAGCCCTGTGGGATTGAGGTTGTCGGCCAGCTCGTCACATCGTCTCCGCGAACAGCTCGCGGCCGATCAGCATGCGCCGGATCTCGGAAGTGCCAGCCCCGATCTCATACAGCTTCGCGTCGCGCCAGAGGCGGCCGAGCGGGTATTCGTTGATGTAGCCGTTGCCACCGAAGATCTGGATGCCTTCGCCCGCCATCCAGGTTGCCTTCTCGGCGCACCACAGGATCACGCTCGCGCAGTCCTTGCGCACCTGGCGCACGTGCTCGCTGCCCAGCAAGTCAAGGTTCTTGCCGACCGTGTAGCAAAACGCCCGCCCGGCCTGCAGCACGGTGTACATGTCGGCCACTTTGCCCTGGATCAGCTGGAACTCGCCGATGCTCTGGCCGAACTGCTTGCGGTCGTGGGTGTAGGGGACGACGCTGTCCATCACCGCCTGCATGATGCCGATCGGCCCGGCGGCGAGCACCGCGCGTTCATAGTCGAGCCCGCTCATCAGCACCCTGGCGCCGCCGCCGACGCTGCCGAGCACGTTCTCCGCCGGCACCTCGACGTTGTCGAACACCATCTCGCCGGTGTGACTGCCGCGCATGCCGAGCTTGTCGAGCTTCTGCGCGGTCGAAAAGCCTTTCATCCCCTTCTCGACGAGGAAGGCGGTGACGCCACGCGCGCCCATTTGCGGGTCGGTCTTGGCGTAGACCACCATCGTGTCGGCGTCCGGGCCGTTGGTGATCCACATCTTGGTGCCATTGAGCAGGTAGTGGCCACCCTTGTCTTCGGCCTTGAGCTTCATCGAGATCACGTCCGATCCCGCGCCCGGCTCGCTCATCGCGAGGGCGCCGACGTGCTCGCCGCTGATCAGCTTGGGCAGGTATCTCTTGCGCTGGGCGTCGCTGCCATTGCGCTTGATCTGGTTCACGCACAGGTTGCTGTGCGCGCCATAGGAAAGACCGACCGACGCGCTCGCGCGGCTGATCTCCTCCATCGCGATCATGTGCGCCAGATAGCCCATGCCCGCGCCGCCGTATTCCTCGCCGACGGTGATGCCGAGCACGCCGAGCGCGCCCATCTTCTGCCACAGGTCCATCGGGAATTGATCCGATGCATCGATCTCGGCCGCACGCGGCGCGATCTCGGCGTCGGCGAAGGCGCGAACCGCATCGCGCAACGCGTCGATGTCCTCGCCGAGTTGGAAGTTCAGGCCGGGCAGGTTCATGGTGACTGTCTCCTTGGGGTGTCGATCGCGGCAGTGCCTCAATGACGCAGCGTCTCTCGACCGCGCACCGTCATCACGGTTGCCGTCATGGTCGCGACGAGCTTCTCCTCCGCGCCGTCTTCATCGGCTTGCGTCGCGCGCCCGTCGACGACGCTGATCGTGCGGCCGGGCTTGACGACCACCCCCTCGAAGCGAAAGCGCGGCCCGCGCGCCGGCGCGAGCAGGTTGATCTTGAACTCGATCGTCAGCACCGCCGCATCGTCGGGCATCAGCGTGAAGGCGGCGTAGCCGCAGGCCGAATCGAGCGCGGCAGCGACGATACCGGCATGCAGGAAACCGTGCTGCTGCGTCAGTTCGTTGCGGTGCGCCATCAGCAGTTCGACCCGTCCCGCGGCGATGGTGCCGACTTGCGCTCCAAGTGTCGCCATCGCGGCCTGGCGCGCGAAGGAGTCGCGCACGCGTTGCTCGAAGTCGGGATGCGCGTGGCGGGCTTGCGGTCCGGGATGCATGGAATGTTCGCTTCGGTCCAGTTCAGGCGCCAGCGGGTTGGCCAGAGCCCTTCGCACGTTTGGGATTCGTTCCGGAGATCATGGCTACACTGGGCTCGACATTCAGTGATGGTGCCCCAGGGCAACCGTTCCGGTTGCCACCCCCCGAGGGGAGCTCGACAACCTTGGGACGGCCCGGCGATTGTCGACAGCAAGAAGTCTAACAATGGCCAACGCTCGCGAATCCGAACTCTCCTACCCGCTGGGCGACACCCTTCCTCCGCTCGGCCAATCGCTCGAAGTGGCGCCGGGCGTGCGCTGGGTGCGCATGCTGCTGCCGTTCGCGCTCGACCACATCAATCTGTGGCTGCTGCGCGACCGGCAGGACGGCATCGAGGGCTGGGCCATCGTCGATTGCGGCATCGCCAACGCGGCGACGATGGCGGCCTGGGAGCAGGTGTTCGCGAGCGAACTCGACGGCCTGCCGGTGCTGCGCGTGATCGTCACCCACATGCACCCCGACCACATGGGGCTCGCGCATTGGCTGACGCAGCGCTGGAGCGTGGATGGCCGCGACTGCCGCCTTTGGATCAGCGCCACCGACTACAACGCCGCGCGCCTCGCCAGCGCGAGCACGACGACCTTCGGCGGCGAGCTCGCGGCCACGCACTTCATTCGCCATGGCCTGACCGATCCGGAATCGATCGCCAAGGTACGCGCACGCACGAACTACTACGCCTCGATGGTGCCGGCGGTGCCCGAACGATTCCGCCGCCTGATGGACGGCAACCGGCTGATCATCGGCGGGCAAGAGTGGCGCTGCATCGCCGGCTACGGCCACGCGCCGGAGCACATGGCGCTGTACTGCGAAGCACTCGGCGTGCTGATCTCGGGCGACATGGTGCTGCCGCGCATCTCGACCAACGTGATGGTGATCGACCTCGAACCCGAGGCCGATCCGCTGACGCTGTATCTCGATTCGATCGAGCGATTTCGCGCCCTGCCCGAATCGACGCTCGTGCTCCCCTCGCACGGCCGGCCGTTCACAGGACTGCAGCGCCGCATCGACCAGCTGCGCGATCATCACGATGATCGCTTCGCCGAAGTGCTCGCCGCCTGCGCCGAACGACCGCACAGCGCGGCCGAGATCGTACCGATCATGTTCAAGCGCCAGCTCGATCTGCATCAGCTCACCTTCGCGTTGGGCGAGGCGATCGCGCATCTGCATGGACTTTGGCTCGCTGGCAAGCTCAAGCGCCTGGCGGGGGCCGACGGCGTGTTTCGCTTCGCCCCCGCCTGATTCGATCAGCCGCAGCGCAAGCCGGCGAACCCGGTCGTCACCTTGTCAGCGAGGGCATGCCGAAGCCGGCAAAGAGATCGCCGTCGCCCCAATCCACCGTGGCCGCGATGGCGTCGATTTCGGTGTTCCACGCCTCCGGGGCGCCGGCCACTTTCTCGCCATTGCGGGCGATCGCGATGAAGCGCCCGCCGATGTGACCCCACAGACCGGCACCGACGGCAGAGAGGCCTCCGCCCTTGTTCGCCCGCACAAGCCCGACCTCGTGGTCTTCGACGACGGCGTCAAAGCCGTAGTAGCCCTTATCGCTGCCCGCAGAGGTGGCGACTTGCGCGCTGTCGATCAGCGCATCGAGTTCTGAGATGCTGAAGACCGGGTTGCGGCGCCTGCAATTGAGCATCGCCCCCATGCGGGCGACGTCGATGACGGCCGATGAGAGCCCGCCCGCGCCGCCATAGACCTCATAGTTGTCGTAGCCATAGGCGACCGGCACAAGGCGGCGGTCGTTGTGAACGGCGCTCGGTCCAGTCGCGAGATCGGGCGAGTGCTGGATCGCCTCGTCGCTCCCACGGGCTTCTATTTTCGAGCGCGATCCACGCGTGCGCGCCATGCGCAGTGGGTCGAGCAACTGTTTCTTCAAGCCCGACACGAAGGAGGATCGGCCACTCAAGCCGGCGACGGCAAGGCCGAGCAGGATGTAGTCCGTCCGCCCATAGACAGTCGCCTGCCGACCGTTCGCCAGCACCCCCCCGGGCATGCCCGCCATCGGCGCGTCGGCGATCGCATGCTTGATGTCGGTCAGCGTCAGCGGCTGGGTGGCGCCGTTCGGATCGGCAGCGGTGGGGTAGACCGTCTTGTCGCGCACGATGCCTTGATCGATGCCCGAATTGCTCTCGAGCAGATGGCGCATCGAGATGCTCGCGAAATGGCCGGTCGGCAGGGTGCCGTTGGTCTTGCGCAGGTGCAGAACCGATTGCATCTTGGTGTTGCGCGCATTCGCGACAGGGCCGGCGCTGCCTCGTTGCGCCAACGCCTTCCAGGTTGCGAGGCCGGTGAATGTCTTCGATACGCTCGCCATCCGGAACAAGGTCGTCGGCTCGATGTCGGCATAGCGCGGCGCGGCCTCGGCCAAGGTGTAGCCCTTGGCGTAGACCAGCCGCGTTCCCTCCACCACTGCAATCGCCGCACCGCGGAAGTTGTGGGCGCGCACGTAGGCTTCCATCCACTCGTCGATCTTCGCGGCGCGCCCCCGGTTGACGGCGTTGAGGCCGATCGGAGCGGGCCCGCGGATGCGGAACTTGCGGGGCAAGACTTCGTCGCTCTTGGCGAAGATCGCCGAATAGCGCACGCCGCTCGCGACCACCGTCGCGCCGATCCTGACGGGAAAGCGCCCGGCGGCCTTCTGCTCGACGAGCACGGCCGAGAACTTGTTGCCCGACATGTCGTCAGCCGCAGCCCAGCTGTGCTTGAGCTGGCTGTCGACGAAGACACGCATCACGCCGCCGTTGGGCGTCATTGCAACGATGGCGGATCGGGCACCGATGGAAGTCATCGCGTCGAAGCGTTGCTGGCGCTCGGGCTTGTGGTCGTCGATCGCTTCGGCGTTCCATGCAATCCGGTCGGCGTTGTCGCCCCAGATCGCGCAATAGCGAATGGCACTCGCAGTACCGAAGGCGTCCACCGCTATCGGTATCCGCCCCGCCGTGCGCTGCGCCGCATGCTGCTGACGGTAGGCCGCGGCCGTCATCGAGAGTTCGACCTTCGGCTTGGCACTCATCGCGCGGAAGCTGGCGGCGTAGACCACGTTGCTGCCCGAGCCCGGTCGCTGCGATCAGGTACGGATGTAGCGGTTGCTTCGCGGCGGCGAGTTCGGCGATCTTGCCCTCGAGCGCAGCCTTGCTGAGAGAGGGCCAGGACTGACTGCGAAACGGCGCGCTGAGCTTCACCATGACGCCCGAATAGATCGGCACGGAAGCCGGCCCGCACAACGACAGCGAGATCGGCCGGAAACCCTTCGCGGCCTGTTCGTCGCGCCACTGGACGAATATCTCCAGCGGGGCTGCCATGCAGTACTTGAGATTGGCGGCGGTATAGATCATGGTGGACGCTCTCTCGATGCATCTCGCTGAGGCCTCGCGGCCGGGTCCGCAGATGCTATGCAGAAGTGCCGCAGCGCCAATCCCCATGTTCACTCGCCGTTGTGGCGGTCACTGCCCGGCCGGACCAGCAGCATCGTCAGCGGAGAGCGCGCCCTGCTGCCGAGCTTCCCGCCGCTGACGGCCTATTCAAGGACCGGCAGCACTTCGCTCCTGAGCACGCCGCGCGCGCGCTCCAGATCCGGCACGACGGAACGCACCACATCCCAGAACTTCGGGCTGTGGTCCATGTGGCGCAAGTGGGCCAGTTCGTGCGCGACGACGTAGTCGATCGTCGCCATGCCGAAGTGCACGAGGCGCCAGTTCAGCCGCAGCGAGCCGTCGGCGCTCGCGCTGCCCCAGCGCGTCTGCGCCGAGCTCAGCGCCAGGCGTCGCCACTGCACTTTGAGCAGCGGCGCGAAGTGGCGACAGCGCTCCTCGAAGATGCGGCGCGCCTGCCGCTGAAGCCAGCTCTGCACGGCGTCTCGAATCTGCTGCGGCGTCGCATCGTGCGGCAAGCCGACGTGCAGCGTGAGCCGCGCGACGCCGGGCAGCGCTTCGGCCGCCGCGTTGAGCACGGCGCCCGTCGCTTGAGCGCCCGCACGCGGGTCGAGCACGATGATGACGGTCTCGCCGAGAAACGGGATCGTCGCGCCGTCACGCCAATCGACACGCGCCGCTTCCAAGCGCTTGTCGCGCTCGCGCTGCTCGACGAGCTTGCGTACGATCCATCCCGCTTTCTCGTGCAGCGCAGCTTCGATGTCGCACAGATTGACCCAGCGCGGTGCGGCGACCGTCAGCCCTTCGGCCCCGACTGCAAAGCCGATCGTGCGGCGGCGCGAACGCCGCAATTCGTAGCCCACGACATGCTCCCCGAGTCGCAGTTCACGCTGCGCGCGGGGATGGTGAAAGTGGGTGTGTGGCTCGGCCGGCCCGCGCGCAGGAGCGCGCAGCCCTGGCGGCGCGTCTTCAGCAAATGTCGCGTGCGGCGCCACAGCACCGTGGAGCGACACGGGATCGACCCCATCAGGTGCCTGCGGGTCATCGAACAAGCCGAGTTGGGCCGGGTCAGGCTTTGCCGAAAACCGAGGCATCGTACGTCAGGTTCGCGCCGGTGCCGGCGCCGATGCGCCCGCATACGCCTCGGGATCGAGGCGACGCATCTCGGCCTCGATCCAGGCCTCGACCTCGCGCATCAGTTCGTCCGGCCGCCGGCCCAGTGACGCAATTGGCTTGCCAATCGACACCTCGACCACGCCCGGGCGCAGCAGGAAGGATTTGCCCGGCCAGCAACGTGCCGAAGCGACAGCGATCGGCACGACGGGCTGGCCGGTATCCACCGCGAGGCGCGTGCCGCCCGCCTTGTAGACGCCCTGCGTGCCGCGCGCAATGCGCGTGCCCTCCGGAAACATGATCACCCAGTGGCCGCGTGCCATCAGCTTGGCGCCCTGCGCGGCGACGCGTGACCAGGCCTCATTGCGCCGGCTGCGGTCGATATGGATCATGTCCATGCGGGCCATGGCCCAGCCGAAGAACGGCACGTAGAGCAGTTCGCGCTTGAAGACGTAGGCCAGCGGGTGCGGCATCAGGCAGGGGTAGTAGAACGTCTCCCAGGTCGATTGGTGCTTGGACAGCAGGATCACCGAGGCCGTCGCCTCTGCCTTTGTCGGCAGGTGCTCGAGCCCTTGCACCCGCGGCTCGATGCCGCAGATGGTGCGACAGCCCCACATCGCGAGCCGCACCCAGCCGATACACAGGTGGTAGATCGGGTCACCGCGCACGAAGACCGAAGTGACAACCACCGCCAGCCCCCAGGGCACGACAGTGACGGCCATCCACAGCACGAACAGCGCTGAACGCAACGCCGAAGCAAGCGTGGCCATCAGTCGAGATGGCCGTAACCCGAATCGGATGTGCCGGCAACGCTGCGCAATTCCCGCTCTGACTGGATCAACGCTTCGGCGAAGGCAGGCAGGTCGGCATGCATCAGCGCACCGGGCACCTGCGCGAGCAGTTGGGCGCGCGCCGCGTCGCTCTCGTTACGGTACTTGCCACTCGCGACGAAATGGGGCTGGCAGCCGGCCGCGACGGCGGCTTGCAGGTCGCGCAGCGAATCACCGACCATCGGCACCTGCCCGAGCTCGACGCCATAGCGCTCGCCGATCAGCGTCATCAGGCCCGGAAGCGGCTTGCGGCAGCTGCAGCCGTCCTGTGCCGCATGGGGGCAGAAGAACACGGCATCGATGCGCCCACCGAGCTGGTGCAGCAGGCGGTTCATCTTCGCGTGCATCGCGTTGAGCGCGGCCATGTCAAAGAGGCCGCGCCCGATGCCCGACTGATTCGTTGCCACCACCGTGTGCCAGCCGGCATGGTTCAGTCGCGCGATGGCTTCGAGCGCGCCGGGCAACGGGACCCATTCGTCGGCCGACTTCACGAAGTCGTCGCGATCCTCGTTGATCGTGCCATCACGGTCGAGGATGACGAGCTTGGTCGTGTTCACGCGGCCAGCCTCGACAAGTCGGCGACACGGTTCATCGCGACATGCAGCTGCGCGAGCAAGCCGAGGCGATTGGCACGCAACTGGGGATCTTCGGCGTTGACCATCACCGCGTCGAAGAAGGCGTCGACCGGGGCCTTGAGCGCAGCGAGTGCCTGCAGCGACGCTGCATAGTCGCCCCGCTCGAAGGCGGCATCGGCCTCGGGCTGGACGCTCGCGAGCGCGGCATGCAGCGCGGCTTCCGCGGGCTCCTTCAACAGCGCCCCATCGACACCCGGCTGCACGATACCGTCGGCCTTCTTCAGAATGTTGGCGACGCGCTTGTTCGCCGTGGCCAGCGAGGCGGCCTCCGGCAGCGCGGCGAAGGCACGCACTGCGGCGAGGCGCTTCGGGATCTCGCCCCAGCGATCGGGCCGCAACTCCACGACCGCGTCGACCTCCTTCGCACCGTAGCCCTGTTCGCGCAAGTACCCGACCAGGCGCTCGTGGATGAAGGATCCGACTTCGGCCTGCGCCTGGCCGTGCAGCGGGCCGAAAGCCTCGAACGCGCTTGTGAGCAGCGGCACGCTGGCCAGCGGCAGATCGCGTTCGATCAACATGCGGATGACGCCGAGTGCATGACGGCGCAGGGCGAACGGGTCCTTGTCGCCGGTCGGGATCTGGCCGATGCCGAACATGCCGACGAGCGTCTCGAGCTTGTCGGCGAGCGCCAGCGCGAGTCCGGTCGCATTGCGCGGCAGCGCGTCGCCCGCGAAGCGCGGCTTGTAGTGATCCTCGATCGCAACGGCGACCTCCTCGGCCTCGCCATCGTGGCGCGCGTAGTAGCAGCCCATCGTGCCCTGCAATTCCGGGAACTCGCCGACCATGTCGGTGAGCAGGTCGGCTTTCGCGAGCAGCGCAGCGCGGTCGGCAAGCGCCGCGGCCGCCTCACCGCCGAGCTGGCCGGCGATGTCGCGTGCAATCGCGCGCACGCGCTTCACGCGCTCGCCCTGACTGCCCAGCTTGCCGTGATAGACCACGTTGTCAAGCGCCGCGACGCGCGATTCGAGCGTGCGCTTGCGATCCTGGTCGAAGAAGAACTTGGCGTCGGCCAGGCGCGGGCGCACGACGCGCTCGTTGCCCTCGATCACGCGGCTCGCGTCTTCCGGGCGAATGTTGCTGACGACCAGAAACTTGTTCGTCAGCGCACCGGCCGCATCGAGCAGCGGGAAGTACTTCTGGTTCGCCTTCATCGTCAGGATGAGGCACTCGGGCGGCACGCTCAGGAACTCGCTCTCGAACCGGCAGGTGAGCACGTTGGGCCGTTCGACGAGCGCCGTCACCTCGTCGAGCAGCGCGTCGTCGTCGATCGGCGTCAGGCCCTCCTTCGATGCCGCGAGATGGAGCTGGCGCGCGATGTCGTTGCGTCGCGCAGGCGAAGCTCGCGACCACCGCACCCTGCTCTTCAAGCTGGCGCGCGTAGTGGTCGGCGTCCTGCAGCACGACGGGGTCGATCTGTGCCTCGAATCGATGACCGCGCGTCTGGCGTCCGGCGGTGAGACCGAGCGCTTGCACCGGCACCACGTCTGCGCCGTGCAACGCGACAAGCCCGTGCGCAGGACGAACGAAGTGCACGCTCGTCCAGCCATCCGCGAGCTGGTACTGCATCACCTTGGGAATCGGCATGCCTGCCAGCGCCGTATCGAGCGCTTTCTGCAACCCCTCCGAAAGCATGACGCCAGGCTCGACGGTTTCGAGGAAGAGCGTCTCGGCCTTGCCGTCGCGGCGCCGCGCTAGCGTCGGCACGACGGCGGCGTCGGCGCCCAACGCGGCGAGCTTCTTCAGCAGCGCCGGCGTCGCATGGCCGTCCGCACCGAGGCCGACCGCGACCGGCATCAGCTTGTGCGACACCTCGCGCTGCGCCGCCTGCACGGCAACGCCTGAAATGTGGACCGCAAGCCTGCGCGGCGTCGCGAACGGCGTCACTGCCGAATGCTCGCCCGTCACACCCTGCGCGTGCAGGCTGCGCGCAAGATCCGCCGCGAACGCCTCGCCGAGCTTCTTCAGCGCTTTTGGCGGGAGTTCCTCGACGAAGAGCTCGACGAGCAGGTTCTTCGTCGCCATGCTCAGGCCGCCTTCTTCTGTTCGATCTGCGCGAGCACCTCATCGGCCCATTCACGCGGCGCCATCGGGAAGCCGAGCCGCGCGCGGCTGTCGAGATAGCTTTGCGCGACCGCGCGGGCGAGCACGCGGATGCGGCCGATGTAGGCAGCTCGTTCGGTGACGCTGATGGCACCGCGCGCGTCGAGCAGGTTGAAGGTGTGCCCCGCCTTCAGCAATTGCTCGTAGGCCGGCAGCGCGAGCCGCTCGCCCATCAGGTGCTTGCTCTGCGCCTCGTGCGCAGCAAAGGCCTGGAGCAGGAAGGCGACGTCGCTGTGCTCGAAGTTGTAGGTGCTCTGCTCGACCTCGTTCTGAAGGTAGACGTCGCCGTAGCTCAGTCGCCCCTGCGCGCCTTCGGTCCACGTCAGGTCGTAGACGTTGTCGACGCCCTGCAGGTACATTGCAAGACGCTCAAGGCCGTAGGTGATCTCACCGGTGGTCGGCTTGCAGTCGATGCCGCCGACCTGCTGGAAGTAGGTGAACTGGGTCACCTCCATCCCGTTCAACCACACCTCCCAGCCCAGGCCCCAGCAACCGAGCGTCGGGTTCTCCCAGTCGTCCTCGACGAAGCGGATGTCGTTGGCCCTCAGATCGAAGCCGAGCGCTTCGAGCGAACCGAGGTAGAGCTCAAGGATGTCGGCCGGCGCAGGCTTCAGGACGACCTGATATTGGTAATAGTGCTGCAGCCGGTTCGGGTTGTTGCCATAGCGGCCGTCCTTGGGTCTGCGGCTCGGCTGCACGTAGCCCGCCTTCCACGGCTCGGGACCGATCGCGCGCAGGAAGGTCGCGGTGTGGCTGGTGCCCGCGCCAACCTCCATGTCGTAGGGCTGCAGCAACGCGCAGCCCTGATCGGCCCAGTAGGCTTGCAGACGCAGAATGATTTGCTGGAAGGTCAGCATCGGGAGCGGATCGCGCGCAAAGCGGCTAGTTTACGGGTCGCGGGCCGGTTGCCAGTACGGCAACACTTGTCGCAGCGGTCGAATTGTGGGAGGCTCTGCACCCCTCTTCCCGCAAGGACTTCGCCCCGTGAATGCGCCCGACCTCCCGACGCCAGCCCAGCACGCCGCCCTCGCCCGCATGCAGCAGTTCATGTCCACTTCGCCGGTGCCGTCGATCTCGACCGAGCTGCTCGCGACCGCCGACGGCGAGCTCAATGCCGAGCTCGGCCGCTTCCTGTTCGAGCCTGCCGCCGAACCGAAGCGCCTGGCCGGCAAGCGCATCGCGATCTGCTGCACGAACGGCGTCGAGGAGGTCGAGATCATCGGCTCGATGCGCTGGCTGCGCGAGCATGGTGCGACGGTGCATGTCGTGGCGCCGCGCGTCGGGCCGTTTCCGCCGAGCCTGGGTTTGCGCTTCCCGGCCATCGCCGAAACGCACGTGCTCACCGTGCGGCTGATGGAAAACGCCGGCTGGCTGCCGATCGACTGTTACGTCGACGAGGCGAAGGTGGCCGACTACGACGCCGTGATCCTGCCGGGCGGCTGCTGGAACCCGGATTTCCTGCGTGCCGACAAGCACGCACAGGACTTCACGCGCGAGATGCACGCCGCCGGCAAGCCGACCTGCGGCATCTGCCACGGCCCGTGGGTGATGGTGAGCGCGCGCATGTTGAAAGGCAAACGCGCGACGGCGGTCTGGAACATCCAGATCGACCTCGAGAATGCCGGCGCGACCGTCGTCGACGAGCCCTGCGTCGTCGATGGCAACCTGATCACGGCGCGCTTCCCGTACGACCTGCCGCGCATGATCCACGCGCTCGCCGATCAGCTCGTGCCGCGCCAATGAGCCGGCCGGGCACCATCAACCGCGTCGCCGAAACACGAACAGCAACCCGATCGCGACGATCGTGAGCGGCCAGAGTCCGGCCGCGGCGAGCCATCGCGCATAGGGCGTCTCGCCGACGCGGCCTTCGACATTCGCGTCGAGCGTGCCTTCGACCAGCGGCGGCAGGCGCGCCGTCACGCGGCCGTGGTGATCGACGACCGCAGTGGCGCCGGTGTTGGTGGAGCGGATCACCGCCCGCTCGAACTCGAGGGCGCGCATCTGCGAGAACTGCAGGTGCTGGTCCTGCACGAGATGCGGGCCGAACCAGGCGAGGTTGCTGACGTTGACGAACATCGTCGCCGGTCGTTCGCCGACGACGCTTTCGACCATGTCCTCGCCGAACAGGTCCTCGAAGCAGATCAGCGGCCGCAGGCGCTGGCCGCCGACCTCGAACGGCGCGATGCTGCGCCCGTGCGCCTGATCGCCGAGGGGTATCTGCATCAGATCGACGAACCAGCGAAAGCCCGGCGGCACGAACTCGCCGAAGGGCAACAGGTGGCGTTTGCCGTAGTGGTATTCGCCGCCGATGGTCGCGGCCCGGTCGTCACCCGAGAGGCCGACGACCGAGTTCACGTAGCCCTCGTCACTGTTGCCGAGAAAGATGCCGATCAGCAGCGCGCGTTGCGGCTCTGCGAACGGGCGGGCAAGGCCGTCCCAGTACGCACCGCTCAGCTCGCTGCGGGTGAACGGGATCACCGATTCGGGCGTCACGACGAGCCTGCCGCGCGCCGCGCCGATCTGGCGCAGGAGTGCGTTCAGATGACCGTCCATCAAAGCGGGGTCGAACTTCAGGTTCTGCGCGATGTTGGGCTGCAAGAGGCTGACCTCCAGCGTTCCCGCGGGCTGCGTGAAGCTTCTCGGCAGCGCCAGGGGTGCCGCCATCACGACGGCGATCACTGCACCGAGCCCGAGCATTGCGCGCGGGCCCGGCCGGCCGACACGCCCCAGGGCCGCGGCGAGCAGGTAGGCGGTCCCCGCGGCGAGCGCGCTGATGCCGTACACGCCGACCCACGGCGCCCAGCCGGCGAGCGGGCCCACCGCATGCGCATAGCCCGACGCGATCCACGGGAAGCCGGTGAAGAACACGCCGCGCGCAAGCTCGGCGAGCAGCCAGCAGGCGGCCCAGATCAATGCATCCGCAAATATCGCGTCAGGGCGCCCGCGGCGACAGCGCGCGAACAAGGCGAGGGCGGCGGCGTAGTACAGCGCGAGCAGGCCGGAAAGGGCCAACACCGCCAGCGCGGCGAGCCACGACGGCATGCCGCCGTAGTCGTGCATGCTGATGTAGAGCCACCACAGGCCCGACACGAGCCAGCCGACGGCGAACAGCCAGCCCAGCCCGGCCGCGCGCATCGCGCCGGCGTTCGCGGCGACGCTGGCGAGCACCGCCAGCGCGGCAATCTGCAGCCACCAAAGCTCGAACGGCGCGAACGAGAAGGTTTGCGCGACGCCGGCCAGCAGCGCGACGGGCCAGGCCAGCGCGCGGTGCATCAGCCGGTGGCGTCGAGCTCGCCCGGCGCTGCGCGCGTGACCTTGAACCAGCGCACCGCACCGCCTCGCGCGAGCATGACCGAGAACACGAGTCCGCCGACCTCGGCGGACTCGCCACGGCGCGGCACATGGCCGATCTGCTGCGCGACGAGGCCACCGATCGTGTCGAACACATCGTCTGGGAGCGTTGTGTCGAAGCCCTGGTTGACGACCCCGATGGGGGTGTCGCCGGCGACGCGCTGGCTGCCGTCGGCGAGGGTGTAGATACTGCTCTCGCCGTCCTTCTCGTCGAATTCGTCCTCGATCTCGCCGACGATTTCCTCGAGGATGTCCTCGATCGTGATCAACCCGGCAGTGTTGCCGAACTCGTCGATCACGATCGCCAGGTGGCTGCGGTTGGTGCGAAAGTCGCGCAGCAGTTCGTTCAGACCCTTCGATTCGGGCACGAACACGGCCGGACGCAGCAGCGTGCGCAGGTTCAGCTCGGGCGCGCGCTGGAGCTTCAGCAGATCCTTGGCCATCAGGATGCCGATGATGTTGTCGCGCGAATCCTCGTAGACCGGAAAGCGAGAGTGCGCGGTCTCGATCACTCCGTGCAACAACTGCTCGTACGGCGCGTCGATCGACAGCAGGTCCATGCGCGGGGCGGCCACCATCGCATCCCCTGCGGTCAGGTCGGCCATGCGGATCACGCCTTCGAGCATCTTGCGCGATTCGGGCTCGATCAGCTCGCGGTCTTCAGCCTCGGCGAGACTGGAGATCAATTCGTCCCGCGAATCCGGGCCCGGCGAAAGGAACTCGATCATGCGCGCGAACAGCGTGCGCTTGTCGACGCGCGGTGCGCGCCCCCGGTCGCCGCGCGACGCCGCGGCCCTGTCCGCTTGCTTGTCCGCGTGTTTGTCCGCGTGTTTGTCACTACCGCGGGAGGGTCTGGCAGGGTGAGGATCGGGCATCGCGCGAGCGCGCAGGCTGGGTAGCGGCGGATGCAGCTAGCTTACCCGAAGCTCGCGTACCGGCATGGGCTTCGCGCCAGCCGCTTGAAGATGCGCATCGGGCCACAATATGCGCTGGTCCCCATCGATCGAATCGAACTGCCATGTCCAACGGTCTCATTCCAGCCACCATCCTCACCGGGTTCCTTGGCTCGGGCAAGACGACGCTGCTCAAGCGCGTGCTGACCGAGGCGCACGGGCAGAAGATCGCCGTCATCGAAAACGAATTCGGCGAGGAAAACATCGACAACGAAATCCTCGTGCAGGCGTCGGGCGAGCAGATCATCCAGCTCAACAACGGCTGCGTCTGCTGCACGATCCGCGAGGATCTGCGCACCACCCTGTCGGACCTGGCGGCCCGCAAACGCAGCGGCGAGATCGACTTCGAGCGCGTCGTCATCGAGACGACCGGCCTCGCCGACCCCGGTCCGGTCGCGCAGACCTTCTTCATGGACGACGAGATCGCCGAGAGCTATCTGCTCGACTCGATCCTCACCCTTGTCGACGCCAAACACGCCGGCCAGCAACTCGACAGCCGCCAGGAAGCGCGCCGCCAGGTGGGTTTCGCGGACCGCATCTTCATCAGCAAGAGCGAACTCGTGGACGAGGCCGAGTTGAGCGATTTGACGCACCGGCTCAAGCACATGAACCCGCGCGCACCGCAGCAGCAGGTGCACTTCGGCGAGGTGCCGATCGCGTCGGTGTTCGATCTGAAGGGCTTCAACCTCAACGCCAAGCTCGAGATCGACCCCGAGTTCCTCGACGCTGATGCCCACGCCGGGCACGACCATGATCATGATCACCACGATCACGAACATGGCGAGCACTGCGACCACCCGCACCACCATCACCACGACGACGACGTGAAGTCCTTCGTCTTCCGGTCGAACCGCGCGTTCAACGCGGCCAAGCTCGAGGATTTCCTCGGTTCGATCGTGCAGGTCTACGGGCCGAAGCTGCTGCGCTACAAGGGAGTGCTGTACATGAAGGGCACAGAACGCAAGGTCGTCTTCCAGGGCGTGCACCAGTTGATGGGCAGCGATCTCGGACCCGCCTGGGGCGCGGGCGAGAAGAAAAACAGCAAGCTCGTGTTCATCGGCATCGATCTGCCACGCGACATTTTTCTGCAAGGGCTGGAGCAATGCCTGGTTTGAGGCATTTCTCTCGTTTGCACGCCGCCTTACGTGGCTACAATCCGCGGCGCCTGAAATTTCGAGGGCCGCGGTCCCGGGCCAGGGGGCGCACGCGAAGCACGTAGGCGTTGCAAGGAGACAGCTGTGAAGAAGACAACGGCAAAACGCGCGGTAGCGCCGGCAACAGCTGCAAAGAAGGCGGGCAAGCCGGCTGCGACGCCCGCACGCAAGCCTGCGCCGAAGCCGGCGGCCAAGGCCGCACCGCACCCCAAGCCCGTGGCCAAGAAGGCGGCGAAATCCGTCGCCAAGCCAACCTCAAGACCCACCCCCAAACCGGCGACCAAGCCTGTGACCAAGTCCGCATCCAAGCCGAGTTCCAAGCGCGACAGCCAGTCCAAACCAGCCGCGACGGCAAAGAAGCTGGCCCCGTCGAAACCTGCAACGAAGGCCAAAGCCGTCGCAACCCCGGCCTCCAAGACCCCTGTCAAGAAGACACCAGCGCCTGCCGTCAACGCCAAACCCGCGCGCAAGCCGACGGGCAAGACTGCAAGCCCCGCTGCCACGCCGCCTTCGGTGCCCAAGGCCGTGGCCCCAACGACTCAGGCGCCGATGCCGCAGGCCGCGCCGACACCTGCCCCCGCACCGACCCGAATGACTTCTTCCGCCAAGAGCAAGGCCAGCGCCAAGGCGCAGGCTGCGTACGCCGCGCCGGCACCGATGCCGGTACCCACCTCGCGATTTGCCGACCGCTTCGCACCGCCGCGTCCGCCGACGCGCCAGATGAAACACCTGGAGATCGACGCTCCGCGCCAGGCGCAAAGGCACGACCCCAAGCTCGTCAACGCCTGGAAGAACAAGGCCGGGCGCGACCTGAGCGAGGCCGAGCTGCTCGCGATGCCCGAGGCCGAGTACATGAACGAGAAGCAGCTCGACTACTTCCGCGCCACGTTGCAGCGCCTGAAGGACGACCTGCTGTCCAACGCCGGCGAAACGACCGAACACCTGCGCGAGGACACGTCGATCGTCCCCGATCCGGCCGATCGCGCGACGATCGAGGAAGAGCACGCGCTCGAGTTGCGCACGCGCGACCGCGAGCGCAAGCTGTTGAAGAAGATCTCGCAGTCGCTAGCGCGCATCGAATCGGGCGAATACGGTTTTTGTGACGAAACCGGCGAACCGATCGGCCTCGGCCGCCTGCTCGCCAGACCCACGGCTACACTGTCTCTCGAAGCACAGCAACGCCGCGAGCTCAAGCAGAAGATGTTCGGTGACTGACACGAGACGCATCGCGCACGGCGCGCCCGCCCCGCATTGTTGGGCCGCGAGCCGCTGCGCGCGCGCTCTCTGAGACACCGGCCGCAACCGCCATGTCGGACCCGAAAGAAAACACGAGCTTCTTCCGCAAGGTCGTCAAGTTCGTCGCCAATCCGGCGACCGACTGGACACAGGCCGGAGCCGGGCAGGACGGGATAGACAACGAGCTCGCGAAGTCCGAGCTCAAGGCGATGATCGAGCGCAAGCGGCGTAACGACTTCGTCCGCAAGCGCGAGCTCGACATGCTGCGCCGCGTCCGTCGCGAGGGGCTGACGAGCGAGCAGCTGGCTGCCCTCGGTGGCTCGTCCAAGCTCGACGATTCCGAGGCGCGGATGCCCGACAGCGGCGCCAAGGCCGAGTACGGCGTGAAGGCGAAGATCGACGAGATCGAACAGCAGATGGTGGGCGACAACAACACCTTCGTCTCGTCGGTCAAGCGCTCGACCGACTTCTACAACGCGCCCGACGCAGCCGGCGCCGATGTCACATCTGCCGACCGCGCCGGCGCCGCTCGATTCGCGTGCCAGCGGCAGCGGCCGCCTGGTCGACGACGACGAGCGCCTGCGCCCGACGGGCACGCTCTCGCCCTCGGTCGCGACGATGGGGCCGGGGCTGTCGCCGCTCGCGCCGCGGGCCGCTGGCGGCGCGGCCGGAGCCTTCGGCAGTCCGTTCGCGGTCGAGGTGAGCGAGGTCGCGCACGACCCCGAGCTCGACGAGGCGGTGATCGCCTTCGCAAACGCCGATTTCGAACTGTGCGAACAGGCGCTCGCGCGCCTGACCGGCCCGGGCGGCGAACGCGCCGAGCATGCCGAGACCTGGCTCGTGCGCTTCGACCTGTACCGGGCGATCGGGCAACAGCACAAGTTCGAGGGCCTGGCGCTCGAATACGCGCAGCAGTTCGGCTGGTCAGCGCCGCAGTGGTATTCGCTGCCCAGGCTCGTGGCCGAAGCGGCGAGCAGCGACGAGCGCCCGACGCGCTCGCGCATCGACGGCCAGATCGGCTGGGTCTGCCCCGAGACGCTCGACACCGACGGCGTGGCGCGCCTGTCGTCGCAGACCCTGCAGATGCCGCTGCCGTGGGTCTTCGACTGGTCGGCATTGAAGAACATCGACGCCGAGGCCTGCGCGCACCTGAGCGAGCTTTTCCGCTACTGGATTCCGCAACAGCTCGACATGCGCTGGCTCGGTGGCGACAAGTTGCTCGCGCTGCTTCACACGGCTGCGCCGACCGGCGAGCGCGACGCCGATCCGGCGTTCTGGCAACTGCGCCTGGACGCACTGCGGATGGCCAATCGCCCGGACCAGTTCGACGAGGCGGCGATCGACTATTGCGTCACCTATGAAGTCTCGCCGCCCTCGTGGGAGCGCGCCACCTGCCAGGTGCGCATGAGCGGCTCCGAGCCCGGTGACACGACCTCGCCGACTTCGCTCGTGAGCGAGGTCTCGACGAGCTTTCTCGAGTCCCAGATCATCGAGGACGAAAACCAGGTTCGCACCGGGCGCGTCGATCTGTCGGGGCAACTCGTCGGCGACATCGGCGAGACGCTCAAGCAGATGGACGCCGATCTGGGCGGTGCCAGCCGCATCGATGTCTCGTGCGCCAAGCTGATCCGGGTCGACTTCATCGCCGCTGGCGACCTGCTCAACTGGGTGCTGGCGCGGCGCACCGAGGAGCGTGGCGTCACCTTCAGCGACGCGCACCGGCTGGTCGCGCTGTTCTTCGGCGCAATGGGCATCAACGAGCACGCCCGCGTCACGGTGCGCCAGGTCTGACACCCGGTCATCGACCGGCGTTCTTCGCGAACGCCGCAACACCCTCCGACACGACATGAACACAAGCTGGCACGGCACCACCATCGTCAGCGTTCGCCGCGGCAATTCTGTAGCGCTCGGCGGCGACGGCCAGGTGACGCTCGGCAACATCGTCATCAAGGCTTCCGCGCGCAAGGTCCGAAAGCTGCACCACGACCGGGTGCTGGCCGGCTTTGCCGGCGCGACGGCCGACGCCTTCACCCTCTTCGAGCGCTTCGAGGCCAAGCTCGAGAAGCACCAGGGCCACCTCGTGCGGGCGGCGATCGAGCTGACCAAGGACTGGCGCACCGACCGCGTGCTGCGCCGGCTCGAAGCCATGCTCGCGGTCGCCGACCGCGAGGCCTCGCTCATCATCACCGGCAACGGCGACGTGCTCGAACCCGAGTTCGGCTTGATCGCGATCGGCTCGGGCGGCGCCTATGCGCAGGCGGCGGCGCGCGCGCTACTCGAGCACACCGAACTCACGCCGGAGCAGGTCGTCAAGAAGTCGCTCGAGATCGCCGGAGACATCTGCATCTACACCAATCAGTCGCACACGATCGAGACCTTGGGATGACCATGACGAACGCTCCGAATGGACCGCCACCCAGCGAGCCGGCGAGCGGCATGACGCCGCAAGAGATCGTCTCCGAACTCGACCGCCACATCGTCGGGCAGCGCGATGCCAAGCGCGCGGTCGCGATCGCGCTGCGCAACCGCTGGCGCCGCCGTCAGGTCGACGAGGCCTTGCGCGGCGAGATCACGCCCAAGAACATCCTGATGATCGGCCCGACCGGCGTCGGCAAGACCGAGATCGCGCGTCGCCTGGCGCGGCTCGCCGACGCGCCCTTCATCAAGGTCGAGGCGACCAAGTTCACCGAGGTCGGCTACGTCGGCAAGGAGGTCGATTCGATCATCCGCGACCTGGTCGACAGCGCGGTCAAGCAGGAGCGTGAGACGCAGATGCAGCGCCAGCGCATGCGCGCCGAGGACGCCGCCGAAGAACGCGTGCTCGATGTCCTGGTGCCCCCCGCGCGTCACGCGACCGGCGAGGTCGGCGCCGCCGGCACCGACAACACTGCGCGCCAGGTGATGCGCAAGCGCCTGCGCGAAGGTGCGCTGGACGACAAAGAGATCGAGCTGGAGCTCGCCGAACCGCGCGCCACGCTCGAGATCATGACGCCGCCCGGCATGGACGAGATGGCCGAGCAACTCAAGGGCCTGTTCGCCAACATGGGTGGCGGAGCCAAGCGCAAGCTGCGCAAGTTGAAAATCGGCGCAGCGCTGAAGCTGCTGGTCGACGAAGAGGCAGCCAAGCTCGTCAACGAGGACGACATCAAGAGCGCCGCGGTGCACAACGCGGAACAGAACGGCATCGTCTTCATCGACGAGATCGACAAGGTCACCTCGCGCGCCGACAGCGGTCAGGCCGAGGTCTCGCGCCAGGGCGTGCAGCGCGACCTGCTGCCGCTCGTCGAGGGCACGAACGTGACGACGCGCTATGGCGTGGTGCGCACCGACCACATCCTCTTCATCGCGTCGGGCGCGTTCCATCTCAGCAAGCCGAGTGATCTGATTCCCGAGCTGCAGGGACGCTTTCCAATCCGCGTCGAGCTCGGGCCGTTGAGCGTGGATGATTTCGAGGCGATCCTGACGCAGACCGAGGCCAGCCTCGTGATGCAGTACCGCGCGCTGCTTGCGACCGAGGGCGTGACGCTCGAGATCACGCCGGACGCGATCCGCCGGCTCGCGCAGACTGCATTCGACGTCAACGAGCGCACCGAGAACATCGGCGCGCGCCGCCTCGCGACGGTCATGGAGCGCTTGCTCGACGACGTGAGCTTCGACGCGCCGGCGCTGTCGGGTCAGACGGTGCGGCTGGACGCCGCGGCCGTCGAGGACAAGCTCGGCGAACTCGCGAAGAACGAGGACATGTCGCGCTACATCCTCTAGCGCCGACACGCATCCGCACGCGGGCCTGCTGCGCGCGAATGCGGACCCTCAAAGCGCGAGGTGCCGCGACTGCAACACCAGCAGTCCTTCGAAAATCAGCATGTCCACCGTCTCGAAGGGCAGTTCGAGAATCGGTGCGAGCTTGACGGCCGCTCCTCCGCTCATCAGCAGCGCGGGCTCCATGCCCGTGCGTGCCAGCAACTGACGATGCATGCGCTCGACCGCGCCGGCGATCGCGTGCGCACCGCCGCTCATCAAGGCGTCACTCGTGTTGGTCGGGAAGTCCACCGCCTCCCCGGTAGGCGCCTTCAGGCCCGCCGTGCCCATCTCGAGCGCGCGCAGCATGAGACCGAAACCGGGCAGGATCAGGCCGCCGAGGAAGCGACCTTCGGCATCGAGCGCATCGACCGTCACAGCCGTGCCAACCATCACCACCAGCACGGGACGCGGTGCGCCTTGCCCCGAAACATGGTGGTGTGCGCCGACAAGCGCGGTCCAGCGATCGGCGCCGAGCCGGTTCGGGTGGTCGTAGCCGTTCGTCACGCCGCCGGCCTGGGCTGCGGGGACGACCCAGCGCGGCGCAACGTCCCACAGCTCGAGTTGCTCCTCGACACGCCGGCGGACCGCCTCGCCGGCGACGATGCAGCCAAGCATGCTGGCGGGCTCGGCGAGCGCCTTCCACTCGCTATCGGCGAGCCGGTCGATCGTTTCCAGGAACACCGCGCCATGCGCGAGCAACACGGCGCCCGGCTGCGGGGCAGCGTACTGCGCCCACTTCAAGCGGGTATTGCCGATATCGATCGCGAAGAAGCTCATGCACGGACTCCGGCTCAATAGTTCGGCGGCGACGCGGCGGTCGTCAACCGGCGCGATTGTGCCGGCAATCTCTGCACGCGCGGCGCCGGGAGGCCCGGGGCTACACTGCATTGACGTCTACGTCAGGCAAGAAGCTTCGACTGCGCATGGCCAACAAAAAGTCTTCTACCGGGGCGGCCGCATTGCGTGCCCTTCAGCATGGCTCTGGCAAGAAGAGCTTTGACCTTTCACGCATCGATCCGGGCGCGACGCCCTATTCGCGCGGCGGCAAGGATGACGACCGCGAAGCACTCGAAGCTCTCGCGCTCGAGCTCGACGCACTGCAAAACCTCTTCTACGCCGACCGGCGCTTCAAGCTGCTCGTGGTCCTGCAAGGCTTGGACACCAGCGGCAAGGACGGCACCGTGCGCGCGGTGTTCGGCCAGACGAGCCCGTTGGGCGTTCATACCTGCAGCTGGAAAGTGCCGAGCGAGGACGAGCGCGATCACGACTACCTGTGGCGCATCCACCGTCAGATGCCGGGCGCGGGTGAGGTGATGATCTTCAATCGCAGTCACTACGAGGACGTGCTGGTGCCTGTCGTCAACGGCTGGATCACGCCGAAGCAGACGAAACAGCGCTACGCGCAGATCAACGACTTCGAGCGCATGCTGACGGAGACCGGCACGATCATCGCGAAGTTCATGCTGCACATCTCGAAGGACGAACAGCGGGCGCGACTGCAGGAGCGGCTCGACGATCCTGCCAAACACTGGAAGTTCAGCCTCGGCGATCTAGAGGTTCGCAAGCAGTGGGACGCGTACCAGGCCGCCTACCAGAACGCGATAGCCGCCACCGGCACGCCGTGGGCGCCATGGACCATCGTGCCCGCGGATTCGAAGCCGCACCGCAACCTGATGATTGCAAGCGTCCTGCGGGACCTGCTCACCGGCCTCAACCTGCGCTACCCGACCGGCGACCGCTCGCTCGACGGCATTCGCGTGACCTGACCGCGCGCTGCCATCCCCAAGGAGAGACCCGATGACCGACCTGTCCGCCGAGTTCCTCGCGCTCGCAAACTACCGTCCGACGCACAAGGTGCGCTTCGTCACCGCGGCGAGCCTCTTCGACGGTCACGACGCGGCGATCAACATCATGCGCCGCATCCTGCAAGGCATGGGTGCGGAGGTGATCCACCTTGGCCACAACCGGTCCGTGGACGAGGTCGTGACGGCCGCGCTGCAGGAAGACGTGCAGGGCATCGCGATCAGCAGTTACCAGGGCGGGCACGTCGAGTACTTCAAGTACATGGTCGACCTGCTGCGCGAGCGTGGCGGCGAGAACATCCAGGTCTTCGGCGGTGGCGGCGGCGTGATCATCGCGCCCGAGATCCGCGACTTGCAGGACTATGGCGTGGCGCGCATCTACAGCCCCGAAGACGGGCAGCGCATGGGCCTCGCCGGGATGATCGGAGAGATGGTGATGCGCGCCGACGTCGACCTGTCGACGCAGGCTCCGGCCGACCTCGCCGTGGTGCAGGGCCACACGCAGGCGGCCTGGCGCGCGCTCGCCCGGCTCATCACTGCACTCGAAGCCGGCAAGGGGTCGAAGGTGCTGAAGACTGCGCTCGCGACCGCCGCGAAGGCGACGCACATCCCGGTCGTCGGCATCACCGGCACCGGCGGCGCCGGCAAGTCGAGCCTGACCGACGAACTCATCCGTCGCCTGCGCCTCGACCAGGGCGACACGCTGCGCGTCGCCGTCATCAGCATCGACCCGTCGCGGCGCAAGAGCGGCGGCGCGCTGCTCGGCGACCGCATCCGGATGAACGCCATATCACCCTGGTCCGCCGGGCCGCGGGTCTTCATGCGCAGCCTTGCGACGCGCGACTTCGGCAGCGAGATCAGCCAGGCACTGCCCGACGTGATCGCGGCCTGCAAGGCGGCCGGCTTCGATCTGATCGTCGTCGAGACCTCGGGCATCGGCCAGGGCGACGCCGCGATCGTGCCGCTCGTCGACGTGCCGATGTACGTGATGACGCCCGAGTTCGGCGCCGCGAGCCAGCTCGAGAAGATCGACATGCTCGACTTCGCCGAGTTCGTCGCGATCAACAAGTTCGACCGCAAGGGCGCGGCCGACGCGCTGCGCGACGTCGCCAAGCAGGTGCAGCGCAACCGCGAGGCGTTCAAGACGACGCCAGATCAGATGCCCGTCTTCGGCACGATGGCCAGCCGCTTCAACGACGACGGCGTGACTGCGCTCTATCAGGCGCTGCTGCCGCGGCTGGCGGCGCTCGGCCTCAAGCTCGCCAAAGGACGTTGCCGCCGGTCGCCACGCGTCACAGCACGCACCAGGTGGCGATCGTGCCTGGTGCACGTGTGCGCTATCTGGCCGACATCGCCGACACGGTGCGCGCCTACAAGCGCCACGCGATGGAACAATCCAAGCTCGCGCGCGAGCTTCAACAGTTGCGCGCGAGCGCCGACATGCTGTTCGCCGACGACGCGACGCGCGACGGCGCGCGCAGCACCGTGCTGCGGCTTGCCGAAGCGCGCGACGCGCGCTTCGACGCCCGCGCGAAGCGCCTGCTCGCAATGTGGCCGCAGATGCAAAAGGCCTACGCCGGCGACGAGTACGTGGTGAAGATTCGCGACAAAGAGATCCGCACGGCCCTCACGCACACGACGCTGTCGGGCAACAAGATCCGCAAGGTCGCACTGCCCACTTATGAGGACCACGGTGAGATCCTCAAGTGGCTGATGCTCGACAACGTGCCGGGCAGCTTCCCCTACACCGCGGGCACTTTCGCCTTCAAGCGCGAAGGTGAAGACCCCACGCGCATGTTCGCCGGCGAAGGCGATGCGTTTCGCACCAACAAACGCTTCAAGCTTCTGAGTGCGGGGATGCCGGCCAAACGGCTGTCGACCGCGTTCGACTCCGTCACGTTGTATGGCAACGACCCCGACCCGCGCCCGGACATCTATGGCAAGGTCGGCAACTCGGGCGTCTCGATCGCAACGCTCGACGATCTGAAAGTGCTGTACTCGGGCTTCGACCTGTGCAGCCCAAGCACGTCCGTCTCGATGACGATCAACGGTCCGGCACCAACCATCCTCGCGATGTTCATGAACGCCGCGATCGACCAGCAACTCGAGAAGTTCAAAGCCGACAACGGCCGCGATCCGACCGACGACGAAGCGCAGAAGATCTCCGCCTGGGTGAAGCAGAACGTGCGCGGCACCGTGCAGGCCGACATCCTGAAGGAGGACCAGGGCCAGAACACCTGCATCTTCTCGACCGAGTTCTCGCTCAAGGTGATGGGCGACATCGCGGAGTATTTCGTCCACCATCAGGTGCGCAACTTCTACTCGGTGTCGATCAGCGGCTATCACATCGCCGAGGCTGGCGCGAACCCGATCAGTCAGCTCGCGTTCACGCTCAGCAACGGGTTCACGTTCGTCGAGGCCTACCTCGCGCGCGGCATGCACATCGACGACTTCGCGCCGAACCTGTCGTTCTTCTTCAGCAATGGCATGGACCCCGAGTACAACGTGATGGGCCGCGTCGCGCGGCGCATCTGGGCGGTCGCGATGCGCGACCGCTACGGCGCGAACGAGCGATCACAGAAGCTGAAATATCACGTACAGACGAGCGGTCGATCGCTGCACGCGCAGGAGATCCAGTTCAACGACATTCGCACGACGCTGCAGGCGCTGATCGCGATCTACGACAACTGCAACAGCCTGCACACGAACGCCTTCGACGAAGCGATCACGACGCCGACCGAGGACAGCGTGCGCCGCGCGATGGCGATCCAGCTCATCATCAACCGCGAATGGGGTCTCGCGAAGAACGAGAACCCGAATCAGGGCGCGTTCATCATCGACGAGTTGACCGAACTCGTCGAGGAAGCGGTGCTCAGGGAGTTCGAGAAGATCGCCGAACGCGGCGGCGTGCTCGGCGCGATGGAGACCGGCTACCAGCGCGGCAAGATCCAGGAAGAGTCGATGCACTACGAGATGCAGAAGCACACCGGCGAGTACCCGATCATCGGCGTCAACACCTTCCGCAACCCGCACGGCGAACCCGTCTCCGAGTCGCTCGAGCTCGCACGCTCGACCGACGAAGAAAAGCAGAGCCAGCTCAAGCGCCTGGCCGACTTCCACGCCCGCCACGCTGCCGAGGCGCCGGCCATGCTTGCGCGACTTCAGCGAGCAGTCATCGAAAACAAGAACGTGTTCGAGGTGCTGATGGATGCAGTGCGGTGCTGCTCGCTCGGGCAGATCACGAACGCGCTGTTCGCGGTCGGCGGGCAATACCGACGCAGCATGTAGAGCCGTGGCGGTAGCCCGACCGGGCAACAACGTTGCCAACCCAGCCGCGCAATCCCGTCACTTGCCCGCGACGGCCACCAACTCGACCTCGAACACCAGCGTCGCATTGGGCGGGATCAGTCCACCGCCCGCCCCGCGTTCGCCATAGGCGATGGGCGCCGGACAGGTGAGCTTGGCCTTGCCGCCAACTTTCATCATTTGCACCCCTTCGGTCCAGCACTTGATCACACCGTTGAGCGGAAACTCCGCCGGGCCGCCCGACTTGTAGGAACTGTCGAATTCCTTGCCGTCGGGAAAGGTGCCCTTGTAGTGCACCTTGACGGTGTCCGTCGCTTTGGGGCTTGCTCCACTGCCCTCCTTGATCGACTTGTAGACGAGGCCGCTGGAGGTGACGACGGCGCCAGGCTCCTTCGCCGCCTTGGCCGCGGCGTCACTCTGCGCCCACGCCGGCAGCACGGCAAGGATGGCGGTCAGCAGGCATAGGAATCGCTTCATTCGATGGTCCATGGGCGGTTGAAAGAGCGTGGATATTGCCACACCGTATCGACATCGCGCACCACCGCTACGAAAGTGCGCACATGGCGTCCTGGCCCCCGCGTTCCGATGTAACAGACCTTGCGCCTCGTCATCGTCGGCCCTTCAAATGACGCCACAATTCCCTTATGGACAAGCTCCCCGTCCGGCCTTCGATTTCTTCCGCCTTGCGCATGGCGCGCAAGGCGTGGACCTTGCAGCATGTCGATTCGCCACGTTCGATCGCGCTCGCAAAGACAGCGCTTGCTCGCGCGCAGGAGCGCGAAGACACCGCAGCCGAGGGTTGGGCGCGGCTGGTGCAAGGCTTCTACCACCTGTATTTCACGACGCCGAAAGAGGCCGCGCCCGAGCTGACCCGTGCGCAGGCCTGCTTCGAACGCACCGGCGATCGCTCCGGCTTCATCCTCGCCGGCGCCGGACTGGCGCGCGGGCTGTGGCGCTCGGGGCGGAGCCGCGAAGCACTTGCGCAGGTGCTGGCACTGCGGGACGAGGGCCTCGACATCCTGCGCCATGACCTGCGCGGCATCCTGATCAACACGATCGCTGGCTGCTATTCGGCGCACGGCCAGTCCGAGCAAGCCTTCGCCTACATGTACGAGGCGCTGCGTGGCGCAGGCCCGAAACACAGCCATGGCTTCGACGCGGTGTTGCATTGCAACCTGGCGCATGAGCTGCTGCAACTCGGGGATTGCCCGGAGGCGTTGCGCCATGTCGACCAGGGCATCGCGCGCTGCGCGGGGCTGAACAATGGGCGCTTGCTTGCGGTGCTGCTGATCAATCGCATCATCTGCCTGATCGAGCTGGGGCGCCCGGCCGAGGCGTTGCCCGATATTGCGCGCGTACTCGAGATGCCGACCGACGAAAGCGGGCGCGGCACGATGAGCTCGCACTTCGAAACCTTCGCAATCGCGGCGTTTCGCGCCGGCGAGACCGCGCTCGGACATGAGCTGGCCGTCCGCGCAGCCGGCGCACCGGAAACGCCACTTGCCGACGAAAAGGTCGAGCGCGTTGTCGCCGCGGCGCTCGATGAGCAATTGAGGGGCCGGCTGGCGCAGGCAACAGCCTGCCTCGACAAGGCCTTGCCGCTGGTGGGTGCAGCTGAAGGCGACCCCGTCGCGGAGGGCCTGAGCCTTCGCGTACGGTGTCTGTTCTTCCTCGCGCAGGCTGACCTGTACGAGCGCCGCGGCGAGGCCTCGCGCGCGCTCGTTGCGCTGCGGTCGTGGCAGCGCGTGCAGCTGGAGCGCGCGCAGCTCGCGTCTCGTGCGCGCTACCAGGCCGCGGCGCTGCAAACGGAGCTGCTGCGCATGCAGCATCAGGTCGACGAGAACGTCGCCCGCCGGCGCCGCACCGAACGCGCGCGCGCCGAACTGGAATCGATCAACCAGGAACTCTCGCGCAAGGTCATCGAGGTGCAGGGCCTGCAGGAAGCGCTGCGACAACAGGCGACGCGCGACTTCCTGACGGGCCTTTTCAATCGCCGCCATCTCAACGATGCGCTGCCGGCCATGCTCGCGCTGGCCGGGCGCGACCGGCAAGCGCTCACGGTCGCGATCATCGACCTCGACCACTTCAAGGCCGTAAACGACGTGCACGGGCACGCAGTCGGCGACGCGTTGCTCGCCGCCTTCGGCGAACTGCTGGTCAAGCAGGGCCGCAAGAGCGACGTGGCCTGCCGCTATGGCGGGGAGGAGTTCTGCCTGCTGATGCCGCACACCGATGCGCAGGCCGCGCTCCGGAAGATCATCGACTTGCTGAGCATCTGGCGCACGACGGAGTTCAATATCGAGGGCAGGACGATCGTCGGTCAGACGTTCTCGGCCGGCGTCTGTGATTCGGGCGCGCGGCCGCAGACCATGGCAATGCTCCTCAAGGCAGCGGACGACGCGCTGCTCGCCGCGAAGCAACTGGGACGCGCGCGCGTCGTGTCCGCTGCGGAGTTGACGAGACTGCTGTCGGCGTGAGCGGCTCGCTGCGGCGTGCCATGCGCGTGCATACCAGCCCACGGAACAGGGCCGGCGCCGCTGGCTACACTCGCAAGCTCTCCCTGTTTGCGAGATTGCGATGCCCGGCTCCCGTCACGTTACGCTTTATCACTCGCCCAACACGCGCTCGACCGGCGCGCTGGTCTTGCTCGAGGAACTCGGCGCCGACTTCGAACTGCACGTGCTGAACATGAAGGCCGGCGAGCAGCGCCAGGCGGCCTATCTGGCCGTCAATCCGATGGGCAAGGTGCCCGCGATCAGGCACGGCGACGCGCTCGTCACCGAGCAGGGCGCAGTGTTTCTCTACCTCGCCGATCTGTACCCCGAGGCCGGCCTCGCGCCCGCGATCGGCGACGCGCTGCGCGGGCCTTACCTGCGCTGGATGGTGTACTACGGCTCTTCGTTCGAGCCGGCGCTGATCGATCGCGCAATGAAGCGCGAGCCGGCGCCGGCGTCGACCGCGCCCTACGGCGACTACGACACGATGTTGAAGACGTTGACCGATCAGCTTGCCAAAGGCCCCTACCTGCTGGGCGAGAAGTTCAGCGCGGTCGACGTGCTGTGGGGTACGGCGCTAGGGTGGACGACGCGCTTCAAGCTCGTCCCCGAGCTGCCGGTGATCATGGAGTACGTCGCGCGCATCGGCGCAAGGCCGGCCGTCGCGCGTGCTCGCGCGAAGGACGCCGAACTCGCCGCGGCGCAGGGTTGAAAGCACGGCTGAAACAAAGGACCCCGGCCATGCAACAGCGCCCCCTCGGCAACTCCGGCCTCGCAGTCGCGCCGCTCGCGTTCGGCGGCAATGTGTTCGGCTGGACGGCCGACGAGGTCACCTCGTTCGCCTTGCTCGAAGCGTTCGTCGATGCCGGCTTCAACTTGATCGACACCGCCGACGTCTATTCACGCTGGGTGCCGGGCCACGCTGGCGGCGAGTCGGAGACGATCATCGGCCGCTGGCTGAAGGCGAGCGGCAAGCGCGATCGCATCGTGCTCGCGACCAAGGTCGGCAAGGAGATGGGGCCGGGCCAGATCGGCCTCTCGCGCGCCTACATCCGAAGCGCGGTCGAAGCGTCGCTGCGCCGGCTGCAGACCGACCGCATCGACCTCTACCAGTCGCACGACGACGACTCGACGACGCCGATGGAGGAGACGCTGGCGGCGTATGCCGAACTGATCCGCGAAGGCAAGGTGCGCGCGATCGGCGCGTCCAACTTCAGCGCGCCGCGGCTCGCGGAAGCGCTGACGGTGAGCAAGCGCCTGGGTCTGCCGCGCTACGAGACACTGCAGCCGCTGCACAACCTCTATGACCGCGCGCCCTATGAAGCCGAACTCGAGGCGCTGTGCCGCGCCGAAGGCCTCGGCGTAATCCCGTTCTTCAGCCTCGCGAAGGGCTTTCTCACCGGCAAATACCGCAGCGCGTCCGATCTCGGCAAGAGCCCGCGCGGCGCGGGCGTCAAGGGCTATCTGAACCCACGCGGGATGCGCATCCTGGCGGCGCTTGATGGGCTGGCGAAGGAACTCGCTGCCACGCCCGCGCAGGTGGCACTCGCATGGCAGATCGCGCGCCCCGGCTTGACGGCGCCGATAGCAAGCGCGACGAGCGTTGCGCAATGGCGGGAGCTTGCCGGCGCGGCCAGTCTGCGACTGAGCGCGGAAGCGATTGCGCGGCTCAATTCGGCAAGCGCCGAAGACGCCTGAACCACGCGCGCGGAACTTGCAGCGCGACGTCGATCAAACTGCGATGATGGCGTCCTGGCGGACGCGGCTCGTCAACGTGGGTTCGGCGGCGAGCGTTGAACCGTCAGGCACGTTCAACCCGATGCTCAATTCCATGCGCTGGTTCGCCCGCACTCTCGTCTTCGCCGCCGCGGCTTTCATGCTTGCGGCCGGCACACCCCAGCCCGCCAACGCCAGACCCTATGGCTACTACCCGGCGCACGGTGGCGGCTGGGGCGGTGGCTACCGTCCCGGCTGGGGCGGCTGGGGCTATCGCGCGCCCTACTACGGCTACGGGTATGGCTATGGGTACGGGTTCGGTCTGGCGACCGGCGCTGCACTCGGCTGGTCGATGGCGGGCCCATGGTGGCCGGCGAACTACTGGGGTGGTGTGAGCTACGCCTATCCACCGGCCTACTACCCTTATGGCGGGGTGGCTGTGGCGGTACCGGCGGCGCCGATCGAGCAGGTCTATATCCAGCAGCCGCAAGCGGCCGTCGTCGAAGCGGCGCCGCAAAGAGGGTCGGGGCACTGGTACTACTGCAGTTCCCCCGCCGGCTACTACCCTGATGTGAACACCTGCGCGCGCCCCTGGATCGCGGTGGATCCGCAAAGCGGTCGGCCTGCGGGCGGGGGCAGCGAAGGCGCGCCGGGGCAATAGCCGCCGCGGGCCAGGAAACGATCACGATGCACTTCATCCAACGAGCCTTTGCACTCGCCGCGGCCTTCGCGTTGACCGGCTGCGTGTCGGTGCCGCAGGGACCGACGGTCGCGGTGCTGCCGGGCACGAGCAAATCGCTGGCCCAGTTCCAGGCCGACAACGGCGGCTGCCAGCAGTATGCGCAATCTGCGATCGCCGCGCCGACGCAGGCTGCGTACAACCAGACCGGCGCCAACGTGGTCGGCAGTGCCGCGTTCGGTGCCGCGGTCGGCGCACTTGTTCGGCAGTGTGACGGGCAACGCCGGCTACGGCGCGGCCTGGGGCGCCAGCACTGGCGCGCTGTTCGGCAGCGCGGGCGCGGGCAACTATGGCGCGGCGTCGTCCTACACACTGCAGCAACAGTACAACGCGGCCTACATGCAATGCATGTACACGCAAGGCAACCAGGTGCCGGCACGCGTCGCGCAGCGCCGCTATTCGACCACTGCTCCAGGCTATGCGCCGCGCGTCTATCAGGTCCCTCCCGATGCCACGGCGGCGCCCCATGGCACACCGCCACCCGTGACCTACGCGGTCCCGTCCGACGCGATCGCGCCGCCACCCGGAACACCGGCGCCGCAGTAGTCCGCAGTAGTCCGTAGTGGGCCACGGGCGTGCCGTAGCTGTGCGCGCTGCCTGCCGGGATCACGGCCACGCCAGGCGTCGAGCCGCTCCGGGCTGGCGTCCGGGTCCGCCGGTTTCGGGCACACTCGGCGCCAAGGCTACCGGAGACAACCATGGATCATCTGAGCGGCATCGACGCTGCCTTTCTCTACCTCGAAACTCCCGAAATGCCGATGCACGTCGGCAGCCTGCATCTGTACGAACTGCCACCCGGCTACGAGGGGGACTTCGTCGACGACGTTCGCAAGCACATCGCGCACCGGCTGCACATGGCGCCGGTCTTTCGGCGCAAGTTGCTCAACATGCCCTTCGAGCTCGCGAACCCCGTGTGGGTGCTCGACGAAGACCTGGATCTTGAATATCACATCAGGAGCACCGTGCTGCCCAAACCGGGCAGCCGCGAGCAGCTCGACCGGCTCGTCGGCCGGCTGCACTCGAGCCTGATCGATCGCAGCCGCCCGCTGTGGGAGTTCTACGTCATCGAAGGCCTGCAGACGCCAGCCGATGCGCCACCCGGTACACGCCACGTGGGCTTTTATGCCAAGGTGCACCACGCCTCGCTCGACGGCGCCAGCGCGGTCGTGCTCGCCAGCGCGATGCTCGATCTGTCGCCGCAACCGCGTGAAGTTCGCGCGGCGCGTCACCGCCGCACACCCGGCCCCGACACCTACGGCATCGCCGAGCTCGCGGGCGCCGGCTTGCGCCACACGGCGGTGCAGATCGTGAAGCTCGGTCGCGCGCTGCCGACGCTGGCGCGCACTGCGGCGCAGCTGTTGCGGCCGGCGCGAGGCACCGCCAAGCTCGGTGAAGGCGCCGCGCCACCGCGCCTGACGGTGCCGACGCATTGGTTCGGCCCGCGCACCGCGCTGAGCTCGAACGTCACGAACCAGCGCGTGTTCGCGAGCGTGTCGGTCCCGCTCGCCGAAGCCAAGCGCATCGGCAAGGCTCACGGCGCCTCGCTCAACGAAGTCGTGCTCGCGATCTGCTCTGGCGCCTTGCGGCGCCACCTCGCCGAGGCGCACAGCCTGCCTCAGGAACCCTTGCTCGCCGCGGTGCCGGTGAGCCTGCGCGAAGCGGGCAATACGCAGATGAACACCCAAGCCTCGATGATGCGGATCAGCCTGGCGAGCGACATCGCCGACCCGCTGGAGCGGCTGCGCGCGATCCGCAGTGCGAGCACCGCCGCCAAAGCGCTCACGGCAAGCATGAAGTCGGTGTTGCCGACCGACTTCCCGTCGCTTGGCGCACCGTGGCTGATCAGCGGCCTGGCCTCGCTCTACGGCCGCTCGCGTCTTGCCGATCGGCTGCCGCCAATCGCCAACGTGACGATTTCGAACGTACCCGGCTCGCCGGTGCCGCTCTACCTTGCCGGCGCGAAGATGCTGACCTACTACCCGGCCTCGATCGTCGTGCACGGCATTGCCCTCAACATCACGGTGGAAAGCTACAGCGGATCGCTCGACTTCGGCCTCACCGCCTGCCGCAAGGCGATGCCCGACGTGGCGCATCTGGCGCACGACATGCTCGCCGCGCATCGCGAACTGCTGGCGACGGTGCAGGACGCCGCCGAGGCAACTCCGGCGCCAGCCGCCCCAGCGGCCGCGAAGAAGCGGGTCGCCCGCAAGACCGCCGTGAAGGCGAAGAAGGCGCCCGCGCGCAAGACGGCCGCCAAGACCGCGACCGGGGCGAAGCCGCGCGCAAGCACGCCGGCTGCCGCCAAGCGTGCGGCCGCCACCTGAACTCGCGCCGGACTGAACGGAAACACACGTCGATGATCACTGTCCACCACCTCGAGAACTCGCGCTCGCAACGCGTGCTCTGGCTGCTCGAAGAGCTCGGCCTCGACTACCGCATCAAACGCTACGAGCGTGACCCGAAAACCCAGTTCGCCCCCGAGGCGCTGCGCAAGGTGCATCCGCTGGGCAAGTCGCCGGTGATCACCGACGCCGGCACGACGCTCGCCGAGTCGGGCGCGATCATCGAGTACCTGATCGATCGCTACGGCGAGGGCCGCCTGGCGCCAGCGCCCGGCACGCCTGAGCGCCGGCGCTGGACCTACTGGCTGCATTTCGCCGAAGGCTCGGCGATGCCGCCGCTCTTGATGAAGCTCGTCTTCGACAAGATCGCAAGCACGCCGGTCCCTTTCTTCATCAAGCCGATCACGCGCATGATTGCGGCGAAGGGGATCGACTCTTACGTACGGCCAAACCTAAATCGCCAGTTCGACTTCATGGAAGCCGAGCTCTCACGCAGTCTCTGGTTCGCGGGCGACGAGTTCAGCGCCGCCGACATCCAGATGAGCTTCCCGGTCGAAGCCGCCGCTGAGCGCGCCGGGCTCGACGCGAGTCGGCCCAAGTTGATGGCCTTCCTGGAGCGCATCCATGCCCGGCCGGCCTATGGCAAGGCACTGGAACGCGGCGGCCCCTACAGCCTCGGCGGGTTCTGATCGCTGTCTCGTTCAGCGCGGAGCTACCAGCGCCCAGCGATCGCCCTGCTCGATCGCCCGCACTTCAGCGCGCAACTTGAACAAGTGCGCCTTTAACGATCGCATCGCCATCGCGTGCATACGCTGCGGCACGTCGTCGTAGACCCGGGCGAGCAGCACTTCGGCCGCCGCCGGACCGAGGTCGCGCAGCGCTCCGACGACCTTGGCTTCGCGCTTCAGACGGTGCGCGATGATCGATTCGAAAGCCCGCTGCGGTTGCGTCATCAGAAAACCGTGGCCGGGAGCGAGCCAGTCTAGATCTTCGGCGCACAGCGATTGCAGCGACGCAACGTAAGCCGCCATGTCGCCGTCCGGCGGGTTGATGACGACGGTCGAGAGCTGCATCACGTGGTCGCCGGTGAAGAGCGTCTTCTCTTCCTCGAGCAAGTAGCACAGGTGGTTCGACGCATGTCCCGGCGTGTGGATCGCGCGCAGCGTGCTGCCGCCGTTCAACCTGAACCGCTCGCCGCCCACCAGCAGTTCGTCAGGCACGAAGCTCGCGTCCTGCCACTCGGGATGGTCGGCGATGCGGCCGAGCACGCTTGCGCCGGTGCGCTCCTTCAGCATCACGCTGGCAGGCGAGTGATCGCGATGCGTGTGCGTCGCGAAAATCCAGCGGATCGGCCCCGGCGCGGCGTCGAGCACGGCCTGCACATGGTCGGCGTCCAGCGGGCCGGGATCGATCACCGCCCACTCGTTGTTGCCGCCGTCGATCAGATAGGTGTTGGTGCCCGGGCCGGTCATCACGCTGCCGTTGTCGGCGCTGACGCGGATCAGGCGCGATGACAGGCGCACCGGCTTGCCGGGCACGATCTCGTAGCAGCCGTTGCCGCGACCTTCGGGGTCGATGCGCCGCAGTTCGGCCCACGCCGGTTCATCGGGCGTCACCGGGCGCAGACCTTGCCGGCCGGTGCCCATGTGCGGCATGGACGGCGCAATCACGCGGGGCATGCGTGCCCACGAGAGCAGCGCGGGTACCGTGTCGAAACGGGCGATCTCCTCGAGCGTTTTGATCGTCGGCGTCAGCAGCTTGAGCTCGGCGCTTTGCGCAAGCGCGTCAGCCGGCGTGAACCAGCGTTCATCGACCATTTCAACGTCGTCGCGGGCCGCGGTCTGCCCCGGCGGCGCCTCGGCCAGGAAGAAGCGTGTGTCGAAACGCTTGGGCCGCCCGATCGGCGTCAGCCAGTGGCCGATGTAGATCAACCGATCGATCGCCAATGCGATGCCGTGCTCACGACACAGGTCGGTCAGCCGGACCTCGCCGCGATGCAGCGGGCCACGCCAGTCCGCGAGAGGGTTCGTCCCGATCGGCGCCGATGCCAGCAAGGCACCGCTCGCATCGTGCGCGTACAGCAGTCCCGCCTCCTCGAAGCATTCGCGCACGGCGGCGACACAGTAGTCGAGCCCGCCTGCGGAGAGGCCGAGCCGCTCGCTCGCAGCGGCATCGTCAGTCGCCCCGCAGACGCCGTGGCACTCGCTGTCGCGTGCGTCGACCATCCCGCCCGGAAAGACCCAGGCACCGCTGTAGGCGTCGCCGCTGTGCGCGCGCCGCAGCAACAGCAGCACCTCGATGCCGGACGGCGCGTCGCGCACGACGACAAGCGTTGCGGCCGCCCGCAAGTCGGCAATCGCGCGCTGCGGCGCGGCGGGTGTGGGGTCGGTGGCGGGCGGGTTCACGGCGTGCGCTGCGGAATCGAGTCAGGGTTTGAACGGGAAGCGGTGAGGCCCGAGTCTGGCACGACGCGCGCGGTCCTGCGTTTCCAGCGGCGCAAGTGCATTAACATCGCGCCCATTTCTCGCGCCCATCTCGCGCCCAACTTTTGCCCCCACTTCGCAGACCCATCCCGGTCGCGCGACCTTCTTCCCATCCACGCCGCAAGCCCCACAAATGAACCTCCCCGGAACCGCCCATTCGATGACCCCCACCAGGCAAACCGGCGCAGCAACGCTGCTCGCCCTGCTCCTCGCCGCCTGCGGTGGCGGTGGTGGTGGCGGCGACTCCACTCCCGCCGTCGAACCCACCGTGAGCGCGGTATCGAGCCAGCGCGGCGATGTACGGCTCCACCCTGCTCATCACGATCACCGGCACGGGTCTCGACGGCGGGCTGTCCGTTGCGTCGCCGGGTTGCAGCGACATGGCCCGTAGCGCGACCTCGCCCCACATCAGCACCGCGCTCACCGCCTACTACACCTGCCTCCCATCGGCGCTGGGCGACAACCAGGTGAACGTGACGCGGTCCAGCGACGGCGGGAACCTCGCCACGGCGGCGTTCAGCGTGCCGGTGCCGCAGGTCACGATGACGGTGAAGAACGGCGCCGGCGTCGATGGCCAACTCGTCTTCACACTGGCGCCGGACAAGGCGCCGCGCACGGTGAACAACTTCCTCGCCTACGTGCACAGTGGCTTCTACGACGGCACCGTGTTCCATCGCGTCGTGGCCGGTTTCGTGATGCAGGGTGGCGGCTACCTGCCGATCATGGCCGGCCAGGTGCCCGAGTTGAAGGGGCCGCTGCTCCCACCGATCCCGCTCGAAGTCGGCCGCGGCTTGAGCAACCTGCAGTGGACGATTGCAATGGCCCGCACCGGCGAACTCGACTCGGCGACCTCGCAGTTTTTCGTCAACGTCGTCGACAACACGCGGCTCGACACGCAGTCCGGCGGCTATGCCGTGTTCGGCTCCCTCGGCATCAGCGATCTGGCGACTGCCAATGCCATGCTGGCTGCGCCCTGCGCGCCGCTGGCGTCGATCGGCTCGGAGTGCGCGCCGGACCCGAACATCGTCGTCGTCCTGGCGGAACAGACGCGCTGACCCGGGCGCCGGGCACAGCCTTAGGCGCGGCGCCTGCAGGCGCCAGGGTCGATCAACCCCGCGTGCCGTAGCGGGCGGCGGTCAAGCCGTCGAGGTCGATCTCCGGCTTGCGGCCCGAGATGAGATCGGCCATCACGCGGCCGGTGCCCGCGGCCATCGTCCAGCCGAGCGTGCCGTGGCCGGTGGCGAGGTACAGATTGGGCAGGTGCGTCGGGCCGACGATCGGAGTGCCATCCGGCGTCATCGGCCTGAGGCCACACCAGAACTCGGCGCGCGACACGTCGCCGCCGGCGGGGAAGAGATCCGTCACCACGTGTTCGAGCGTGCGACGCCGCGCGTCGTGCAACTCGAGCGTGTAACCGGCGAGCTCGGCGGTGCCGCCGACGCGGATGCGGTCTCCCAGGCGCGTCACCGCGACCTTGTGCGTCTCGTCCATCACGGTCGATTCCGGTGCGCCGGACGCATCCACGATCGGCACCGTGATCGAGTAGCCCTTGACCGGGTAGACCGGGATGCGGATGCCGAGCGGCTTCAGGAGCAGCGGTGAGTAGCTGCCGAGCGCGAGCAGGTAAGCGTCTGCCTTCAGCACGCCGCCGTCGGTGACGACGCCATCGATGCGGCCGCCGGCATGGCTCAGGCGCTCGATCGTCACGCCATGGCGGAACTTGACGCCACGTTCGACGGCGAGCACTGCAAGCGCCTGCGTGAACTTGAGGCAGTCACCCGTTTCGTCGCCCGGCAGTTGCAGGCCGCCGCTGAACTTTTCCCGCGTCCGCGCCAGGGCCGGCTCGTGGCGCACGCAGCCGTCCATGTCAAGCAGTTCATGGGCAACGCCGTAGCGCTTCAGAATCGCGATGTCCGCCGCGGTCGCGTCGAGCTGCTGTTGCGTGCGAAAGAGTTGCAGCGTGCCCTGCATGCGCTCGTCGTAGGCGATGCCCGTCTGTGCGCGCAACTCCCGCAGGCAGTCGCGGCTGTATTCGGCGAGGCGCACCATGCGGCCCTTGTTGACCTCGTAGCGGCCTGCCGTGCAGTTGCGCAGCATCTCCAGGACCCAGCGGATGAAGTCGAGGTCCAGGTGCGGCCGGATCACGAGCGGGCGATGGTGCATGAGCAGCCACTTGACGGCCTTGAGCGGAATGCCCGGGCCGGCCCAGGGCGACGAGTACCCGGGCGAGACCTCGCCCGCATTGCCGTAGCTGGTCTCCAGCCCCGCGCCGGGCTGCCTGTCGACGACCGTGACCTCGTGGCCCGCGAGGGCAAGCTGGTACGCGCACGACACACCGATCACACCGCTGCCGAGAACGATCACCTTCATTTGCCGCGCTCCCCGAGTTGCGCCACAGTGTACGGATGCGCCGCCGCAGCTTGTGCGGTTCAATGAGGTCGAAGCCGCACTTTTCGCCGTGCGTGACGGGCTGGCGCGGCGGTGCACTTGGCAACGCGTCCGCGCCGATCGATGATGCGTGCGCCGCACGGGTGCGGCGTCCCGTCTGCACGCTGAACACACTGAAGGAAACATCATGGTCCACGTCCTGGCCCGAATCACCGCACAGCCCGCGTCCGCCGAGGCGATGCGCGAGCTCCTCCTCGAGCTCGTTGCGCAAACCCGCAAGGAGCCCGGCTGCCTGCACTACGACCTGTTCCAGCAAGATGACGCCCCGCATGTCTTCCAGACCGTCGAGCGTTGGACTGACGATGGCGCTGCCGACGCCCACATGTCGACGCCCCATGTCGCGGCGGCGATCGCCAAGGGTGGCGCGCACTTCGGCGCGCCACCCGAAATCCTGCGCTTCACGCAGATTGCCTGACGCGCGGCGGCGAAGCACCGAAGCGTCACGGGCAGCGGCCACAATCGGGCTTACTCGTCCGATCCGAAGCCGTCCATGCCCTCACTGCCCCTGTTCATCGCCCCCGCGCGGCATACCGACCCGGCGAGCGCGCTCGCCCAGGTGCGCGCGATCTACGACACGAGCATCGCGCACCTGCGGGATGCCTTGCACGCTTTCGTCGGCGGCGACGACCTGACGCAGCCGGTGCGCGCCTGCTATCCCTTCGTGCGGGTGCAAACCGAAACCGTGGTGCGCGCCGACTCGCGCTTGAGCTACGGCTTCGTCTCCGGCCCCGGAAGCTATGAAACGACGCTGACCCGCCCCGACCTGTTCGCCAACTACTACCTCGAGCAGTTCCGCCTCCTGTTGCGCAACCACCATGTCTCGCTCGAGGTCGGCACCAGCACGCAGCCGATCCCGGTGCACTTCTCGTTCGCCGAGCACGATCACATCGAGGGCTCGATGAGCGCCGAGCGGCGCCTGCTGCTGCGCGACCGCTTCGACCTGCCAGATCTGGCAGCGATGGACGACGGCATCGCCAACGGCACGCACGAGCCGCGCCCGGGTGAGCCGCATCCGCTCTCGCTCTTCACCGCGCCCCGCGTCGACTACTCGCTGCACCGTCTGCGCCACTACAGCGGCACGACGCCAGAGCACTTCCAGAACTTCGTGCTGTTCACGAATTACCAGTTCTACATAGACGAATTCGTGCACCTAGGGCGCGCGCGCATGGCCGACGCGACGGGTGAGTACAGCGCGTTCGTCGAGCCCGGCAACGTCGTGACACGACGGGCGGGGTTGACGCCGACCCCCGAGGACGCACTCGGTAGCGCACCGGCGCGCCTGCCGCAGATGCCGGCCTACCACCTCGTGCGACCGGACGGTTCAGGCATCACGATGGTCAACATCGGCATCGGGCCGGCGAACGCGAAGACGATCACGGACCACATCGCCGTCCTGCGCCCGCACGCCTGGGTCATGCTGGGCCATTGCGCAGGCCTGCGCAACACGCAGCAGCTCGGCGACTACGTGCTCGCCCACGGCTACGTGCGCGAGGACCACGTGCTCGACGAGGACTTGCCGCTGTGGGTGCCCATTCCCGCACTCGCCGAAGTGCAGGTCGCGCTCGAGGCCGCGGTCGCCGAAGTCACGCAGTTGAAGGGCTACGAGTTGAAGCGCGTGATGCGCACCGGAACCGTAGCCTCGACCGACAACCGGAATTGGGAGTTGCTGCCGCACCGCGGCCCGGAGCGCCGCTTCAGCCAGAGCCGGGCGATCGCGCTCGACATGGAAAGCGCGACCATCGCGGCGAACGGGTTTCGCTTTCGCGTGCCCTACGGCACGTTGCTGTGCGTGAGCGACAAGCCACTTCACGGTGAACTCAAGCTGCCGGGGATGGCAAACCACTTCTACCGCGAGCGCGTCGAGCAGCACCTGCGCATAGGCATCCGCGCGATCGAACTGCTGCGCGGCGGCGGCGTGGATCAATTGCACAGCCGCAAGCTCCGGAGCTTTGCCGAAGTCGCGTTCCAGTAGCACGGAGCCAGCGACGACGCACGTGCCGATCGGGCGCCGACTATGATGGTGCTCGCAGCGCCACGAACGAGGAGGACCCGATGTCAAGCCCACTCCCGAGCGACACCGCCGGCATTCGAACGCTCGCGCTGGTCGGCGCAGCGGCCGCGGGCAAGACGAGCCTCGCGGAAGCGCTGCTGAGCCAGGCTGGCGCGATCAAAACGCAGGGGTCGCTCGAGCGCGGATCGACCGTCAGCGACTTCGACGTGCTCGAACGTCGAGTGCAGCATTCGCTGCATTCGGCGCTGATGCACATGCAGCACGAGAACACGCGCATCCACCTGATCGACACGCCGGGCACCCCCGACTTCCTCGGCCAGTCGCTGCCCTCGCTCGAGGCGGTGGAAACCGCGGCGATCGTGATCGGCGCTCCCAACGGACTCGAGATGATGACGGAGCGGATGATGACCTACGCCGCGCAGCGCGAACGCTGCCGGCTCGTCGTCGTGACGAAGATCGATGCCCAGGGCGTGGATCTGGAAGCGCTGGTGGAGCAGATCCGCACCGCATTCGGCAAGGAGTGTCTGCCGCTGAACCTGCCCGCCGATGGCGGCGCGCGCGTCGTTGATTGCTTCTTCAATCCGGGCGACGCCGCCGAGAAGGTGGACTTCTCCTCCGTCGCGCAGGCGCACCGCGCACTCGTCGAGCAGGTAGTCGAAGTGGATCCGGGTTTCGTCGAGCGCTACCTGGAGGAAGGTGATGTCGATCCGAGCGAACTGCATGCACCGCTCGAGCAGGCGCTGCGTGAAGGGCACCTGATCCCGATCCTGTTCGTCTCGGCGCGCAGCGGCGCGGGTGTCGCGGAGTTGCTCGACGTGATCGTCAAGCTGCTGCCCGACCCGACCGAGGGCAACCCGCCCCTCTTCCTGAAAGGCGAAGGCACCGAGGCCGTCCCGCTCGCCGCCCTGCCCGACCCATCGCTGCACGTGATTGCGCACGTGTTCAAGGTCACGCAGGACCCCTATGTCGGCAAGATGGGCGTGTTCCGGGTTCACCAAGGCACGCTTTCGAAGGACAGTCAGCTCTACATCGGCGATGGCCGCCGGCCGTTCAAGGTCGGGCACTTGTTCATGTTGCAGGGCAAGGAGCATGTGGAAGTCGCGCACGCCTACCCGGGCGACATCTGCGCCGTAGCCAAGGTCGACGAACTGCAGTTCGACGCCGTGCTTCACGACGCCGCAGAGGATGATCACCTGCACCTGCTGCCGCTCGATTTCCCGGAGCCGGTACACGGTTTGGCGATCGAACCCGCGCGCCGCGGTGACGAGCAGCGGCTGTGGGACATCGTGCAAAAGCTGGTCGACGAAGACCCGTGCCTCAGAGTCGAACACGTCGTCGTCACCAACGAAACGGTGATCTACGGCCTGGGGGAGTTGCACCTGCGCATGCTGCTCGAGCGTCTGACCGACGTCTACAAGTGCGAGGTCACCACGCGGCCGCCGCGCATTGCCTACCGCGAGACGATCACGGCATCAGCCGAAGGTCACCATCGCCACAAGAAGCAGACCGGTGGCGCCGGCCAATTCGGCGAGGTCTTCCTGCGCGTCGAGCCACTGCCGCGCGGCGCGGGCTTCGAGTTCCTCGACCAGGTCAAGGGCGGCACGATCCCAGGCCAGTTCATTCCCGCCGTCGAGAAGGGGGTGCGCCTCGCCCTCGAATCCGGCGTGATCGCCGGCTTTCCTGTGAAAGACGTGCGCGTCGTCGTCTACGACGGCAAGCACCATAGCGTCGACAGCAAGGAGATCGCGTTCGTCAGCGCAGGCCGCAAGGCATTCATCGATGCCGTGATGAAGGCCAGGCCGATCGTGCTGGAGCCGATCGCCAACATCGAGATCACCGCGCCGGAGGCGGCGATCGGCGACATCACGGGTGACCTGTCCGCGAAGCGCGGCCTGGTGAGCGGCACGCGCACCGCGCAAGCGGGGTCACTGACCGTGCTCGGCCAGGCGCCGCAGTCGGAGTTGAACGGCTACCAGTCGCGCTTGAACGCGATGACGAGCGGGCAGGGACGCTACTCGCTCGCACTGAGCCACTATCAAGCCGTACCGCCGAGCGTGCAGCAACAGCTCGTCGGGCAGTACCAGGCGAAGGACGAGGACTAGAACGGGCGGCGCGGCGCGTGAGCGCCGGCGCCTTTACTTCTTCGCCCCTGCATCTGCCGCCGGCTCCGTGGGGGCAGCGTGCATCTTCCGAAGCTCTTCCATCCAGGCGGTCCAGTCCTGCGGCTGGCCGTCGAAGCGCTTCTTCAGGTTGGCGAGAATTCTGGGCCAGGCGCGATCGAAGTAGGCGTACGTCTTGTCCCACTCGCCGCCATCGCCCCATCCGGTGTGGTGCAGCGACACTCTCGTGAGCTTGTCCGACACCGGTTCGAAGCGCACGATGACGAAGGTGCGCTGCTTTCGAACTTCCTCCAGATGCGGTGGCGCGTTCCAGTCGAAGGAGAGCATCTTCTTCGGCTGGAGAGCCATGAAGCGCATCTCGTCGGCACCCTTCAGGCCAGGCTCGGCGAGCGGGTCCATGTAGATCTGGAACGCGCCACCGACGCGCGGGTCGATGTTCGCGTCGGGTGCGAAGAAGCTCCGGATGCCGTCGCGCGTCGTCCACGCGTCCCATACGTCGTCGAGCGACGCGGTCACGTCGATCTGCTTGTCGATGCTGCGCTCTGCCGCTTGGGCAGCGCCGAGCATGCCAACGGCGAGTGCAGCAACGGCAGCGGCTTGAGCGAGTTTCATAGGGGTTCCCGGTGGCAGGTTGGCATCGCCCCTTCAGGGTCACGCGCCAGACTTCTCCGCGGCGCGATGCCGTCTGACGCCAGTCTATCCCCACCGAGCGATCTCGAGTACCGCCCGCAAGTTGATGCCGATCAAGTTTCGTCGACAGGCACGGGTTTGCCGCGCGCACATCCCTTGAACATGCGGCAGCCGCTCCTATCTTCCCATTCTGGGGGCCGTGGGGCTCCCGTGGAAAAGGAGCCATGACATGTTTGCATTGAACACCCGACCGGCTGCTTCCGCCGCGGGCACGCGCGATCCGTTCTCCCTGATGGATTCGCTGTTTTCCGATTGGTTGTCGGCACGTCCGACTTCGACGCTGGTCTCGAACGCACGCATCGAGGTGAGCGAAAGCAAGGGCAGCTACGAGGTTCGCGCCGAACTGCCGGGCGCGTCCAAGGAAGACATCGCCGTCGAGATCGAGGGTGTCCGCGTCTCGATCAGTGCCAAGACCAACGCCCAGTCCGACAAGAAGGAAGGCGAGAAGCTGCTGTATTCGGAGCGCACGCACGAGACCTATGCGCGTTCGTTCGAACTGCCGCAGGCGGTGGATTCCGAAGCCGCGGTCGCGAAGCTCGAGAACGGCGTGCTGACGCTCACGCTGCCGAAAAAGAACCTGCCACAGTCGCGCCGCTTGGCGGTCCAATAAGCGGCATTCCAGCGCATCGCGCTCGAGGCGCCAGACCGGCGCCCGGGCGCGGTCGCCGAGCCACGAGGCGGAGGCCGCGGCAGGGCCGGCCCGCGCGGGCAGGCTCAAGCCGGCCCGCAAAGAGCCGACAACGAGGGACGATTCCCCCACCGCCGCCGTCTCTTGGACGTTTCCACCTGCCACGCACCGCTTTGCGCCCCGCTGCCCGATCTGGCGGCGTGGACGGCGCATTTCCAGGCGGCGGAGATTCCGGTTCTCGCCAACAGCGCTGACGCGCTCGAGGCCCTGCGCGCGCGCGAAGACGACGTCGATGCCAATCTGATCGGCGAGATGGTTGCTGGTGATCCGCTGATGACGTTGCGGGTGCTCGTTCACGCCGCCGCGAACCGACCACCGCGCATGGTCACCGACACGCAAACCGTCACCGCCGCGCTCGTCATGCTGGGCGTCACACCGTTCTTCCGCGCCTTCGGCCCGCCGCCAACGGTAGAGGATCGATTGCACGACGGCCCGCAGGCGATGGCCGGCCTGCAGACGGTGCTGCGACGCTCGCACCGTGCCGCGACCTTCGCGATCGGCTTTGCGGTACACAGAATGTCACCCGACGCGGCGCTGATGCACCAGGCTGCGCTGCTGCACGATTTCGCCGAGCTGCTGCTGTGGTGCGAGGCGCCGACGCTCGCGCTCGAGCTGCAGCGCCGGCAGCGCGACGAGCCAACCCTGCGCTCCTGCGTCGCGCAGCGCGCGGTGCTGAAGGTCGAACTCGCCGATCTGCAGCAGTCGCTGCTGCGGGCCTGGCGATTGCCGCAGTTCCTGATCATGGCCACCGATGACCGCCACGCCGAGCATCCGAGCGTGAAGACGGTCGCGCTCGCGGTGCGCCTGGCGCGTCACTCCGCTTCGAGCTGGGACAACCCGGCGCTGCCCGACGACTACAGCGAAGTTGCGGAGCTGCTCAACCTCTCGATCGGCGCCGCGAAGCAGCTCGTGCACGACATCGACGCCTGAGGGAGCCGGCCCGCGGCAGCACACGCGGCGAAGGCTGACCTACACTCGTCGGATGACGTTACCGACAGAGTCCTTGCCTTCGAGCACCCACGGCCCGAACCGTGAGTTCTGGGAAGAACGGTTCGTATCGCGTCAGACGCCCTGGGAACGCGGCACCGTGCATCCGCAACTCACGCACTGGATCGCCGACGGCAGTCTCGACGCGGCGGGGTTGGGCGGCGCCATCGCGGTGCCAGGTTGCGGTTCCGGCTTCGAAGTCGCTGCACTCGCCAAGGCCGGATTCGACGTGGTGGCTGTCGACTATGCGGCGGGGGCGATCGAGTTGACCACGCGCCGGCTACAGGCCGAAGGCTCGACTGCGCGATGCGTGCAGTCCGATGTACTCGCCTGGCGACCGGACTCCCCGCTCGCCGCGGTGTACGAGCAGACCTGTCTGTGCGCACTGCACCCTGACCATTGGATCGCGTATGCGGCGCAGTTGCACCGCTGGCTGCGCCCGGGTGGACGCTTGTTCGCGCTCTTCATGCAATCACAACGCGAAGGCGCGGCGCAGGGATTCGTCGAAGGACCACCCTACCACTGCAATATCCATGGGATGAGGGCCTTGTTTGCCGAGCCGTTGTGGGAGTGGCCCAAGCCGCCCTACGATAGCGTGCCGCACCCGAATGGGTTGAACGAGCTGGCGGTGGTGCTGACGCGTCGCTGAAGCAGCGCCGAGTGAGCGGCGATGGGCCGAAATAGAGCACCGTCGCCCAACACGTGAGGAGGAGAGCATGCAATTCACCCCGTGGGACAACCCGATGGGCACTGACGGATTCGAGTTCGTCGAGTACGCCGCGCCCGACCCCGCCGCGCTCGGCAAGCTGTTCGAGCAACTCGGCTTCACTGCGATCGCGCGGCACCGGCAGAAGAAGGTAACGCTCTACCGCCAGGGCGAAGTGAACTTCATCATCAACGCCGAGCCGAACTCGTTCGCGCAACGCTTCGCGCGCCTGCACGGGCCGAGCGTTTGCGCGATGGCCTTTCGCGTCGAGGACGCGGCCAGCGCCTATGCACGCGCGCTCGAGCTCGGCGCCTGGGGTTTCGACAATCAGACCGGGCCGATGGAACTGAACATCCCTGCGATCAAGGGCATCGGCGATTCGCTGATCTACTTCGTCGACCGCTGGCAGGGCAAGGGCGGTGCGGCGCCGGGTGCGATCGGGAACATCAGCATCTACGACGTCGACTTCGTGCCGATCGAAGGTGCCAGCGCCTCGCCGGCAGGGCATGGGCTGACTTACATCGACCACCTGACGCACAACGTCCATCGAGGGCGCATGAAAGAGTGGGCCGACTACTACGAACGGCTTTTCAACTTCAGGGAGGTGCGCTACTTCGACATCGAGGGCAAGCTCACTGGCCTGAAGAGCAAGGCGATGACGAGCCCATGCGGCAAGATTCGCATCCCCATCAACGAAAGTTCGGACGACAAGAGCCAGATCGCCGAGTACCTCGACCTCTACCACGGCGAAGGCATCCAGCACATCGCGATGGGGACCGACGACATCTACGCCACGGTGGAAGGCATGAAGGCCGGCGGCGTCGCGTTCCAGGACACGATCGAGACCTACTACGACCTTGTCGACAAGCGTCTGCCGAAGCACGGCGAATCCGTCGACGAGTTGCGCCGGCTGCGCATCTTGATCGATGGCGCGACACACCAGGGCGCGCCCAACGAGCTGCTGCTGCAGATCTTCACGCAGACCGTGATCGGGCCGATCTTCTTCGAGATCATCCAGCGCAAGGGCGATCAGGGCTTCGGCGAAGGCAATTTCCGTGCGCTGTTCGAGAGCATCGAGCTCGACCAGGTGCGCCGCGGCGTGCTGCAGGACACTGGGGCATCGTGAGCGCTGGCGCGACAAGCAACGCCAAAGGCGTCAACACCGGCGTCGCGCCAGTCACCTACGGCACGGGCGAGCGCCCGCCGCGAGGCGACTATTCGAAGGCTCACAGCGACTACACCTGCGAACAAGACTGGGAGCGCTACACGCCCGCCGAGCACGCGCTATATCGACGGCTGTATGAGCGTCAGTCCGCGCAACTGCCCGGGCTGGCGTGCGAGGAGTTCATCGCCGCAGTCGAGTACCTCGGCGATCCACGCCAGATTCCGCGCTTCGACACACTGTCTGACGTGCTGCGCAAGGCCACCGGCTGGGAGGTCGTCGCGGTGCCCGGGTTGATCCCGGAGGAAGCGTTTTTCTCCCTTCTCGCGCAGCGGCGCTTCCCCGTTACCGGCTGGTTGCGCCGACCGGAGGAGTTCGACTACGTCGTCGAGCCCGATGTCTTTCACGACCTGTTCGGCCATGTGCCGCTGTTGTTCAATCCGATGTTCGCCGATTACATGCAGGCCTACGGCGAAGGCGGCATGAAGGCGAGCCGCCTGCAGTCCTGTGAGTACCTGGCACGGCTGTACTGGTACACGGTGGAATTCGGCTTGATTTCGACGCCGGCCGGGCTGCGCGCCTACGGCGCGGGGATACTCTCGTCCGCGGGCGAGTTGCGACACAGCGTGACGAGCCCAGAGCCACAGCGCCTGGGCTTCGATCTGGCGCGCATCATGCGTACGCGCTACAGGATCGACAGCTACCAAACGACCTACTTCGTGATCGACTCGTTTGCCCAGCTGATCCGCACCACAGCGCCGGATTTCGCGCCGATCTACGAAGAGGTGGCCCGCGCGAAAGAGCTGGGGGCCGACGCCAAGCTGGAAACCGACAAGCGATTCTGATGGCTCAGCGCAGCTGACTGGACGCCGCCTGCACGTCGCGCAGGGCGCGATCGAGAACGTCTTGAAAGATGCGCTCGTCGTTCGCCATCTGGACGTGGGCAACACCTGGAAGATGGCGATTGTCCGCTCCTGGCAAGGTCGCAGTGGAAGCAGGCATCACGACGTTGTCGCAGTGGCTGTAGTAACAGGTGAAGTACGCGAAAGATCCCTTCCGTTCACGCTTTTCGAGCGCGTGCAGCCAGGCACTTTGGCGTCGCATTTGCCTTGCGTTTGCTGCGAGGGCAAACCGGGCCAGCACGGTGCCGCGATGGGGTGTGCCGATCGTGATGACTTGCGGCGAGCGCGTGTCGGTCCGCTCTGCCGCGAGCCAGGCACGCACGGCAAGCCCGCCCATGCTGTGCGCCACCACGATCGGGTGGCAACCGGTCACTGCTTCGACGCGTCGTACGGCCGCGTCGATGGTGGCGACGTAGCTGTCGATGCCCGCGAACACAGGCTCAAGATTGACCGCAGTGAAGGGGATACCGACCTCATGAAGGCGTCGCAGCCAAGGGTTCCAGATGCCGCGATTGCAAACGAAACCGTGTACGAAGACGATGCCCGCGGTTCCCATTCGCGCATCGGAGAGTCGATCTGTGATCGAGTGCGAGCGAAAAGGCTGGCGCCAGAAGAAGACGCGCGCCGCGCTCACTACTTCGCCGCGCCAAGCGTTCAAAAGAGTGCCCAGGTTGGCCAAGGGCGCCGGGTCCTTGCGATTCACCCAGCGCAGCAGTGTGAACTCGCTGGCGAGAACAAATGCGTAGCCGAAGATGATGAGCAACGCGCCGCCTACCGCAAGGAGGATTTGCTCCCGACGCAGAAAGTATGCGGCCCACGCGAGGGCGAGTGCGAGAAGGGAAAGGGTGGTGAATTGCTGAAGTCGCGCAAGCATGCGGCGTAGTGCACTGGTGTTGAAGAGTGATGTACGCAAAGTCTAGGCGGCCCGCGCGGCGAGACGGCGGCCCGGTGTTGCACCTTTTGCTGCCGGTGCCGCGCAGCTCCGAACGTAGCGCCACTTGAGCCTCTCGAACGGCTTATCGGCCAGGCCGACCGCCATCCGGCTACTCTCCATCTCTATGACCCCGCAGGCCGAAACGATCATTAATCTTCTGAACCGGGTGACGCTTGAGCGCGGGCGCCGCGAGAGCGTACCCGGGCTGCAGTCGGCAGTGGCCGTGGTAAAGCGCTACCAGCAACGGCGGTTCATGCACACCTATGCCGACTTACTGGCAACCGCACGGTTTGGCGCCGCCTCCCGCTTCTTTCTCGACGAGCTCTACGGCCCACGCGACTTCAGTCAGCGTGACGCCCAGTTTGTCCGCGTCGTGCCTGCGCTTGTGCGCCTCTTCCCGTCCGAGATTGTCCTGACAGTCGAGATGCTGGCCCGTTTGCATGCGGTTTCTGAGTCGCTCGACAGCGATATGGGCTCGAATGTCGAAGATGAGCGACTTCTAGCGTCATCCTATATCCATGCGTGGCAGGCGACCGGACGGAGCCCGGATCGCGAGCTTCAGATCGCATTGACGCTCGAGATCGGGGCTGCGCTTGATCGCTACACGCGCCAACGGATGCTCAGGCACACATTGAAATTGATGCGAGCACCGGCGAGGGCGGCTGGTTTGGGTGAACTGCAGCGCTTCCTCGAATCGGGGTTCGATACGTTCAGGGAGATGGGAGGCGCTCGAGATTTCCTCGACATCGTCGGCTCGCGAGAGCGCGCCCTGGCCAGGGCGCTATTCGAAGCAACGGATACGGCTGGGAATAAATCCGAACGCGGCCAGGGATCGACCAGCGAAGTATCGGATCTACTTCCACCGGACGAACGAGAAGCAATTCCGAAATAGGCAATGTGGAGCAATGAAAAAGCCCCCACCGATCACTCGGGGGGGCTTTTCAATTAATAGCCTGACAATGTCCTACTTTCACACGGGAACCCGCACTATCATCGGCGCTGAGGCGTTTCACTGTCCTGTTCGGGATGGGAAGGAGTGGGACCACCTCGCTATGGTCATCAGGCTTAACCGGTCACCGGCGCGCGATATTCGCGCACCAGCCAATTCGTAGAGTCAAGCACCCTCCACGATGGAAGGTGCAAATCAGATATTTGATTGTGTGCAACTTGGCATAACGAATTCGACGTGCATGATTCCATGC
>CAWBXT010000014.1:0-61108 GCA_963792765.1 uncultured beta proteobacterium
ATCGAGCGGGCCCACTCGGGCCTCGGTAAGGCGCACGACTCACCCTCTCCGCATGGATCCGGTTCGGCTCTTTCCCCTTGACGGCGCCCGGCGTCGGGACCCGAGCGTCGAGCAATGGTTCGCAGCGCCACCAGCGGAACTTCGCTTGGTTGCTCGCCAATGGTTCGAGGAGATGCGCTCCTGCGGGCCAGACGTGACCGAACTTCTGCACGACGGTCATCCCACGTCCTGCGTTGAAGGCATCGCACTCGGCTATGTCAACGCATTCAGTTCTCACGTAAATGTCGGCTTCTTTCTCGGCGCAACCTTGGACGATCCCGCTCATATCCTGCAAGGCACTGGTCGGTTCATGCGTCACGTCAAGGTACAAGCCGACGCGCCGGTCAACGAAGGGGCGCTTCGAAACCTGATTGCGTTTGCCTACGCTGACCTCAAGGCCAAGCTGGCAAGTCGCTAACCACGACTCGACACAGCTCGCGCGGCGCGGCCTGGCCCAACCCTGCCAGAACCCGATCAGGACTCGGGGTCAAACATGATCTCTCGGACCTCTTGCGCGCACCGACACGCCTGGGCAATCCGGGCCGCCCAAACAAGCGCCTCCTCGCGCGACGGCACTTCGATGATCGAAAAACCGCCGATGACCGCCTTTGTCTCCGGTACGGGTCCGGCTGAGACGGTCCCATCAGTCGCAACGATGGTCGCTTGCTGCCGCTGGATCCCGCAACCGAAAATCCAAGCGCCAGCGGCCTTGACTTCCCGAACCACCGCGTGAGCCGCCTCGCCCACCGCCGGCCAGTCCTGGTCGGGAATGTGGTCCATCGAGCCGTCGTCGAACGAAATCAAGTACCGAGGCATCGCATTGCTCCTCTGGCGGCCGCGACCGGGGCCGCACGCCCTCGAGTTTGCTACAAACGATGGTCATCAAGCCACCGCAGGGAGCAACAGCTCGATCTTCGGGCAGCAGGCAGGGAGAACAACTATGCCGCTGGCGGCGGTTGGGTCTGTAGGCGAGGCAACGCTGCGTCGATGCAAGCCCAACGCGGCGCGCTCGCCGTCCAGATGGTCATCGCGGGCACGGCAAGACCCGGATCGTCGAACGTCCCGGCCCGAACAAATATCAGGTGCGGTCGTGCTTCGGCCTCGCTGAAGAGCGGCGTGCCGCAATCGGGGCAGAACCGGCGGTGCATTCGGTTGCCACTTTCCGCCACGCTCGAGTAATCACTCGGCTGCCCGACAATCTTGAACGTCTCGGTGCGAAAGCAAGCGCCCACGGTTCCACTGCCCGCTCCCAGGTATTGGCAATCGCGGCACCAACACACCCGCGTGGTGATTGGCGGCTCCGCGCTTTCCCAGCGAACCGCACCGCAAAGACACCCGCCTGTCACTGTCATTGCATCCTCCAAAATCGTCGGGAGCAGGGATTTCTGCGTCGCGGATCGTACGCTTGCGCAATGGCTTCAGTTCGGCAGCCAAGGCACGCACCAGGGAGACAAACGCATGCGATACATCGATGAACCCACGGTCGCCGGTGTCCTGCGCATGCGGGACCTGATTCCCGCGATGCGTCAGGCGATGATCGACTTTTCGCAGGGTCGCATCGCCCAACCGACGCGCCGGATCTTTGCCGTGCAACCCCACGGCGGATACTTCGGGAGCATGCCGGCGGCCGGGGCGAACGGACTGGGCGCCAAGCTCGTCGCTGTCTATCCGGGCAACGCCGCGAAGGGTTTGCATACGCACATGGCCGTCATCGTGCTCTTTCGACCCGAGACGGGCGAACCCCTGGCGATGATGGATGGGCGACTGATCACGGAGATGCGCACCGCGGCCGTCACTGCGGCCTACATCGATGCAGTGGCCGCGCCGGGCGTCAGGTCGCTCGCCATCCTGGGGGCCGGGACGCAGGGCAAGAGTCACATCGAAGCCCTCGCGCATGTTCGCAAGTTCGATGACATCCGCATCTGGAATCGCACTTCGCAGCGGGCCGAGCAGCTCGCGGCAGAGGTGGGGGGCCGGGCGGTGTCATGCGAGGAAGCGGTGCGCGATGCGGAAGTGGTCGTCGTGGCGACATCGTCGAGCGAGCCCGTGCTCGCAGGGGAGTGGTTGCGGCCGGGCGCGAAAGTGGCGAGCGTGGGCTGGGCTGGCGCGGACGGCGCGGAGCTCGATGCCGAAACGATGTCACACGTGGTCCTCGTGGACTCTCGCGAAGGCGCCGCGGCCGAATCCGGCAACGTACGCCGTTTCAACGCCGAGATCCATGCCGAGCTCGGCGAAGTCCTCGCCGGCTCGCGGTCGGTGGACCCGGATGCGACGGTCGTCTTCGACTCGATCGGCATGGCTTGTCAGGACATCGCCGCGGCGGCGCTGGTGCTGGGTCAGTTGGCGAAGTAGGTGCCGTCGGACATGACCAATCCGTGCCATCGATGGCGCGCAGCCTCTAATAGCTGGCGTGATTCCGCATCGAGTTTTTGCAGAAATGACTGAGTTCTTTCCACCCTGGCCGCTGTTCTCCGCGTTCCTCTTCGCGAGCGTGGCCCTCGCCATCACGCCCGGGCCGGGCGTGATTTATATCGTTGCGCGCAGCATTGTTCAGGGGCGCCGGTCCGGGTTGGTGTCGGTCGCGGGCGTCGCTCTTGGCAACCTTTGCAACGCGCTGGCTGCATCGATGGGCCTCGCCGCATTGTTCGCGGCTTCTTCGCTCGCGTTCTCCGTCGCCAAGTACGTCGGCGCGCTCTATCTCGTCTACCTCGGCGTGCAGATGCTCCGGTCCGCGCCGGTCGAAGCCTCAGCCGGCGCGCCGACCATCGCGCCACTCAAGCGCATCTTTCGAGATGGTTTCGTTGTTGCCGCGCTCAACCCCAAGACCACAGTGTTCTTCGCTGCGTTCCTGCCGCAGTTCCTGAGCCCTGGCGGGTCACCCATGCTCCAGAGCGCTGCGCTGGGTTCACTATTCGTGGCCATCGCCGCAGTCACCGACAGTGCCTATGCAATGGCCGCGGGTGCGGCCGCGCCGGCACTGCGCCGCAGCGCGACTCGTCGCATCGGCCGGCGCCTCGGTGGTGGCGTGTTCATCGGTCTCGGTGTTTTCACTGCACTGACAGGGTCACGCGGTGCAAGATAGGCTCCTCCCCTCGACGACCGCGCCGAGGCAATCCGTCTGTGGCTTCGCTTGCTGGGGCTCGCGCACCTGCACTTCGCCGCTTGCATCGGGCGCCCACGCGCCCACAGGGCAAGCAATCAACGCGACGCGCGCGGCTGCGTCCAGTACGTGGCGTCCCCGTAGGTGTGCTTCAGGAAGTCGATCCACAGCCTCACGCGCAACGGCAGGTGCTTGCGTTGCGCGAACACGGCGTGGATGCCGTTGGGCGGCGCGCGAAAGTCGTCGAGCACGCTGACGAGCGCGCCGCTCGCGATCTCGTCTTCCACCTCCCAGGTGCTGCGCCAGGCGATGCCCAACCCGGCCAGACACCAGTCGTGCAGCACCTGGCCGTCGGAACAGTCGAGCCGGCCGCTCGGCCGCAGGTGCGTCAGCTCGCCATCGACGAGGAAGGCCCAGCCGCGCGTCTGGCTGGCGTCGGAAGACAGCGTCAGGCATTCGTGGCGGGCGAGTTCGGCCGGATGTTGTGGGGTGCCGGCGCGCGCGAGGTAGGCGGGCGCCGCAACGCACAGGCGGCGGTTGTCGGCCAGCCGCACGCTGACGAGCGACGAGTCCGGCAGGTCGCCGACGCGCACGGCGCAATCGACGCCTTCGTTGACGATATCCACCACCCGGTCGCTCAGGTTGAGCGAAACGGACACCTCCGGATGCTGCGCGGCGAAGAGTGGCACCAAAGGCGCAACGTGGCGCCGCCCGAAGCCCGCTGGCGAGGTGATGCGCAGGTGGCCGCTCGCCTTCACGCCACCGGCGCTGACGCTCGCCTCGGCGTTCGCCAGATCCGAGAGCAGGCGCTGGCAGGTCTCCAGGAAGGCGCTGCCCTCGTGGGTGAGCGTGATGCGCCGCGTCGTGCGCAGCAGCAGCTTCACGCCCAGCCGCTGCTCGAGCGCGTCGATACGCCGGCCGATCACTGCCGGCGCAACGCCTTCGGCACGCGCGACCGCCGCCAGGCTGCCCTTGGCGACTGCCGAGACGAAGGATTCGATCTGCGCAAGTCGGTCCACGCCCCGAAGATTAAGCTGTTTGGTGCACGAATCAATGAATTTCGTGGCGGTTAATCTACACGCCGGTTTCCAATAGAGTTGGGGAATGGACCCCCAAACGCCTCCGCGCGCCGTCGTCTTCGACGCCTACGGTACGTTGTTCGACGTCTACAGCGTCGCGCTGCTCGCCGAACAATTGTTCCCCGGCCAGGGCACTGCGCTCAGCATCCTGTGGCGGGACAAGCAGATCGAATACACGCGCATCACCTCGATGAGCGGGCGCTACCGCCCGTTCTGGGACTTGACGCGCGCCGGACTGCGCTACGCCGCGCAGCGCCTCGCGCTGCCGATGACCGAAGCCGCCGAGGCGCAGCTGATGAACCAGTATCGGCATCTGAGTGCGTTCCCCGAGAACCACGGCGTGCTCGTCGAACTGCAGCGCCGCGGCGTGCCGGCGGCGATCCTGAGCAACGGCGACCCGGAGATGCTCGCCGTCGGCGTCAAGAGCGCCGGCTTTCAGCCCTTCCTCGCGCACGTGTTGAGCGTCGATGGCATCCGCAAGTACAAGACCGACCCTGCCACCTACGCGCTCGGCACCCAGGCGCTCGGTCTGCCGGCGCGCCAGATCCTGTTCGTTTCGAGCAATTGCTGGGATGCGATCGGCGCGACCTGGTACGGCTACACGACGCTGTGGGTGAATCGCCAGAACCTGCCGCTCGAACAGCTCGACGCCGAGCCGACGCGCATCGGCACCAGCCTGCGCGACGTGCTCGATTTCTTCCCCACCTGAACCAGGCCCATGACCACGACCTCACGCATGACCTCTCGAACCACAGCCCACCGCCTCCAGGTTGCCACTGTCCTGCACCGATTCATCGATGAACAGGTGTTGCCGGGCACCGGTATCGACAGCGCCACGTTCTGGAAGGGCTTCGACGCCATCGCCCACGACCTCGGCCCCAAGAACGTCGCGCTGCTGAAGGAGCGCGACCGCCTGCAGCTTGAGCTGGATGCCTGGCACAAGGCCAACCCCGGGCCGATCGGCGACATGCCCGCTTACCGGGCGTTCCTCAAGCGCATCGGCTACCTGGTTGAACCCACGGGCCGCGTGCGGTGCGACACCGCGAACGTGGATGACGAGCTCGCCGCCCTGGCCGGGCCGCAGCTCGTGGTGCCGATCCTCAACGCCCGCTACGCCCTGAACGCCGCGAATGCGCGCTGGGGCTCTCTCTACGACGCGCTGTACGGCACCGATGTGATCAGCGAGGCCGGCGGCGCCGAGAAGGGCACCGGCTACAACCCGGTTCGCGGCGCCAAGGTGATCGAATACGCCCGCTACGTGATGGATCGCGTCGCGCCGCTGGCCCGGGGCTCGCACATCGACAGCACGCGCTACTTCGTGCAGGGCGGAAAGCTTTGCGTTCGGCTCAAGGATGGTTCGACCACCGAGCTGGCCCATGGCGCGAAGTTCGCCGGTTACCAGGGCACCGAGGCCGCGCCGTCATCGATCCTGCTGCGCAACCACGGCATCCACATCGACGTCCGGATCGACCGCAGCACGCGCATCGGCAAAACTGATCCAGCCGGGGTCAGCGACCTGATGGTCGAGGCGGCCCTGACCACGATCCTCGATCTCGAGGACTCGGTCGCCGCCGTGGATGCCGATGACAAGGTCCTCGGCTACCAGAACTGGCTGGGCATCCTCAAGGGCACCCTGACCGAAGAGGTCGACAAGGGTGGCAAGACTTTCACCCGCCGACTCAATGCCGACCGCGTCTACCGGCGCCCGACCGGCGGCACGCGCACGCTGCCGGGCCGCTCGCTGCTGTTCGTGCGCAACGTCGGCCACCTGATGACGAACCCGGCCATTCTCTATGGCGACGGCAGCGAGATCCACGAAGGCATCATGGACGCGGTCGTCACGGTCGCGATCGCCCTGCACGACTTGAAGCCGGCCAAGGGCCAGACGCTGCGCAACTCGCGCAAGGGCTCGATATACATCGTCAAGCCCAAGATGCACGGGCCTGCCGAGGTGGCATTTGCGACCGAGCTCTTCGGCCGCGTCGAGGCCTTGCTGGGCTTGAAGGAGAACACCGTCAAGCTCGGCATCATGGACGAGGAGCGGCGCACCAGCGTGAACCTCGCGGCCTGCATCGAGGCTGCCCAACACCGCGTTGCCTTCATCAACACCGGCTTCCTCGACCGCACCGGTGACGAGATGCACAGCGCCATGCAGGCCGGGCCGATGGTGCGCAAGCCGCTGATGAAGAACTCCACCTGGCTGCGCGCCTACGAGTTCAACAACGTGCAGATCGGCCTGGCCTGCGAACTGCGCGGCCGGGCCCAGATCGGCAAGGGCATGTGGGCCATGCCCGACCTGATGGCCGACATGATGAAACAGAAGCTCGCGCATCCGCAGGCCGGCGCCAACACGGCCTGGGTGCCGAGCCCGACCGCCGCGACCCTGCACGCGCTGCACTACCACCAGGTCGACGTCGCCGCGCTGCAGAAGAGCATGGACGAGTTCGCGCATGGCAGCAACGCCAAGCTGCTGGAAGAAAAGCTGCTCGACGCGATTCTGCAGATACCGGTCGCGCTGGTGCCGTTCTGGACGCCGGCCGAAGTGCAGCAGGAACTGGACAACAACGTCCAGGGCATCCTGGGCTACGTGGTGCGCTGGATCGACCAGGGCGTGGGCTGCTCCAAGGTGCCCGACATCCACAACGTCGGCCTGATGGAAGACCGCGCGACGCTGCGCATCAGCAGCCAGCACATCGCCAACTGGCTGCTGCACGGCGTGACCACGCCGAAGCAGGTGAAAGCCACGTTCGAACGCATGGCGGGCATCGTGGACTACCAGAACTCGGGCGATCCGGCCTACACGCCGATGGTCGGCAATTTCGCCGGCGCGGCCTACCGGGCGGCGTGCGACCTGGTCTTCAAGGGCCTGGAGCAACCGAACGGCTACACGGAGCCGCTGCTGCACGCATGGCGCTTGAAGGTGAAGGCGGGCGGCGCCGCCTGACGTCCCACCATCCCGACGCGGTTCAACTCGGCGTCGACTGACCGCTCATGCCGGTCGCAGCGCAGCGCCGTGAGGCTGCGCGGCTCCTCAGATCTGTCGCTGTGCCGAACCGCCGGCGGCGGCTTCCTGCGTGGTCTGGCAGGCGACGCAGCGCAGCACCTGCGGCGCGAGCCGCAGGCGGTCGAACGGGATGTCGGCGCCGCAATCGATGCACAACCCGTACTGGGGCGTTTCCAGCCTCGCAAGCGCCTCGTTGACGGCTCGCATCTCGCTCAAATCCTGATCGCTGCGCGCGAGGTCGACCTCGCGGTCGGCATCGCGCGCGGGTGCATCGTCGCCGTCCTGCAGCAGCACGTCGCGCGCATGCTCGGGCCGCGAGCGCCCATCGAGCTGCTGCGCGAGCTGCTGCTCCAGTTCGCGTCGGCGCGCGCGCAATTCGGCTTCGAGCAAGGCACGTTGTTCGGCTGTGAGAGGGTTGTTCATCGAGCGATCTCCTTTGCGACCCATCATCGCAGAGCAGCGCCCCCGTGTCTTGATTCCCGTCAACGCGGCGCCGCGCACGGCGGCTCCGGGGCCACAGCACCTGCGCGACAACGGCCCGGCAGCCTTCAGTCGACAATGTGCCGACCCGCGCCCTTCTGACCCGCCGTGCCTCACTCCAGCCTTCCCCGCTCGCGCGACACCGTCGTCGTCATGCAGGAACGACATGGCCCGAACTACCGCTGGCGGGTGTTGTTGACGGTGATGATCGGTACGGTGGCGTCGATCATGTCGGCGACGATCGTCAACGTCGCGGTGCCCGACATGAGCCGCGTCTTCGCGCTCGGCCAGGATCGCGCGCAGTGGATGTCGGCCGGCTTCATGGCGGCGATGACGATCTCGATGCTCGCCACGCCATGGCTGCTCGAGCGCTTCGGCTACCGCAGCACTTACATGGGCGTGATTTCGCTGCTGATGGCGGGCGGGATCGGCGGCGGCCTGGGCTGGAGCTTCGAATGGGTGCTCGCGATGCGGGTGGCGGAAGGTCTCGCCGCCGGCGTGCTGCAGCCGATCCCGGCGATCATCATCATGAACGCGTTCGACCGCAGCGAGCAAGGCCGGGCGATGAGCGTGTTCGGCATGGGCGTCGTTCTCGCACCGGCGGTCGGGCCGGGCATCGGCGGCGTGCTCGTCGAGCTTTTCGGCTGGCGGTCGATCTTCTTCGTCGTGGTGCCCTTCTGCCTCGCCGCGTTGTGGTTGGCGCGGCGCTACCTGCCGCAGAGCGCGCCGGGCGGCATGGACATGCGCAGAGACCGGCGTTTCGACTTCATCGGCCTCGGGCTGCTGTCGATCGCCATCCTGTCGCTGCTGAACGGCATGGTGCGCTTGCAAGGAGGCGCCCACGGCATGGCCATGGGCCTGCTCGGCCTGGCCGCGCTCTCGCTCGGCGGCTTCGTCCTCCACGAACGGCGCACACCGCATCCGCTGTTGCACCTCGGGCTGTTCGGCCACGCGCAGTTCGCCTTCGGCGGCATCGTCGCCTTCATGTACGGCGCGGCACTGTTCGGCTCGACCTACCTGGTGCCGGTGTTCATGCAGATCGCGCTCGGCCTGCCGCCTTCGCAGGCCGGCGGCGTGCTGCTGCCGGCCGGCCTCGTGCTGTGGCTCACGATCGCGCTCGCCGGTCGGCTGACCAACCGCTTCCCGCTGCACCAACTGGTGTCGTTCGGGCTCGCATTGCTCGCTTCGTCGTTCGTCCTGATGATCTGGGTCGGCCCGGGCACGGCGCTGTGGATCATCGCGCTGTGGGCCGCCATCGGCCGCGTCGGCCTCGGGTTCGTGCTGCCGTCGCTGAACCTGGGGGCGATGCGCGGCCTGCCGACGACGCTGATCCCGCAGGCGTCGAGCACCATCAACTTCATGCGGCAGCTCGGTGGCGCGGTCGGCATCAGCATGGCCGGCATCTTCCTGGAGTGGCGGCTGCACGCGCACGGCGCCAGCCTGCCGGCCAGAGTCGGCGATGCCGCGGCCCGCGCGCCGTCCGCGGTGCCCGCCTTCCATGAAACCTTCGCCCTGCTCGCAGCGTTGACGGCGCTCGCGGTCGCCGCGGCCTGGCGCATGCGCCAGCCCGCCGATCCCGTGCCGCCGGCGAAGGGCGGCGCCCAGGTGGAGCCCTGAAATCAGACGCGCCGTGACGCCGCCCGCCCGGCAAGATGATCGCGACAGCCGGTATTCTTTCGATTGATTCCACGCGCACCTATTCCAATGAGATCCGAGACCGACGCCGCCCTCCCGACGCTTCCCGTTGCGTGCGAGGTACTCGTGATCGGCGCCGGGCCGGCGGGCAGTGCCTGCGCGCGCACGCTGGCACTTCAGGGCGTCGACGTCGTGCTCGCCGATCAGCATGCCTTCCCGCGCGACAAGATTTGCGGCGACGGGCTGATCCCCGACGCCTACGCCGCGCTGCGCGCACTCGGCGTGCTCGAGGAGGTGATGGCGGTCGCTCAGCCGGTGAGCCACGTCGGCTGCGTCGGCCCGCGCGGCGGGCGGCTCGACGTGCCGGGCACCATGGCGGTGCTGCCGCGCAAGACGCTCGACGACATCCTGTGCAAGGCGGCGGTGCGTGCCGGCGCACGGATGCTGCCGCCGGCGCGCTTCGAAGCCGCGCTCGAGGAAGACGGTGCCGTGGTCGGCGCGAGGCTCCGGCTCGGCGACACGACGCACGAGATCCGCGCACGCTGGCTGGTGCTCGCGACCGGTGCGGTGCCGCAAGCATTGATTGCCGCGGGCATGTGCGAGCGCCGGACGCCGAGCGGCATCGCGCTGCGCGGCTACGTGAAGAACGACGCGATGGTCGACCGCGTGAAGACGCTCGACATCGTCTGGCATCGACGCCTGCGACCCGGCTACGGCTGGATTTTTCCGTGCCGGGACGGTGTGTTCAACATCGGCGTGGGTATTGCGCACAGCCACAACACGCTGAAGGATGGCCGCCTCGGCATGAAGGACGTAAACCTGCGCGAGGTCTTCACCGCCTTCACCGAGGTCCATGCGCCGGCGCGCGAGCTGATGGCGGGTGGCACGCTGGTCGGCGAGTTGAAGGGCGCGCCGCTGCGCTGCGCGCTCGAAGGCGCGCGCTATTCGCGGCCGGGACTGCTCGTCACCGGCGAGGCTGCAGGCTCGACCTACTCGTTTACCGGCGAGGGCATCGGCAAGGCGATGGAGACCGCCATCCACGCCGCGCAGGCCGTGCTCGCGGGTCGCGCGAAGCAACTTGATGACGCGACGGTGCGCGCCGACTACGAGGCGCGGCTCCTCACACTCAAGCCGCGCTTCGACATGTACGAGCGAGCAAACCGTGTCAACGTCCATCCCTGGCTCGCCGATCTCGTGATCTGGCGCGCCAAGAAGAGCCCGCGCCTGATGCAGCGCGTTGCCGGCCTGCTCAACGAGACGAGCAACCCCGGCAACATCGTGAGCTTCAAGGGCATGCGCAAGTTGTTCTTCGAGTAAGCAACGGAGCGCCCACGATGTGCCAACTGCTCGGCATGAACTGCAACACGCCGACCGACATCATGTTCAGCTTCACGGGTTTCGCGACGCGTGCGGACGAACACGGCGATGGTTTCGGCGTCGCCTTCTTCGAGGGGCGCGGCGTGCGCTGCTTCGTCGATCACAGCAGCGCGCGCGAATCGCCGGTGGCCGAGATGATCAAGGCCTATCCGATCAAGAGCGAGAACGTGATCGCGCACATTCGCAAGGCAACGCAGGGCAAGGTCGCGCTGGAGAACTGCCACCCCTTCGTGCGCGAGCTGTGGGGACGCTACTGGGTGTTCGCCCACAACGGCGACTTGAAGGGCTTCGCCCCCCGGCTGCACGGCGCGTTCCGACCGGTCGGCGACACCGACAGCGAACACGCGTTCTGCTGGCTGATGCAGGAAATGGCGAAAGCGCACGCCAACGTGCCGAGCGTCGAGGAGTTGACGGCGACGCTTGCCGAACTCGCGCCGCAGGCGGCGGCGCACGGCACCTTCAATTTCATGCTGAGCAACGGCGTCGCGTTGTGGGCGCATTGCTCGACCCACCTGCACTGCGTGCAGCGCCAGCATCCGTTTGCCACTGCGCATCTGCAGGATGAAGACCTGAGCGTCGACTTCGCCAGCGTCACGACGCCGGACGACCGCGTCGCGATCGTCGTCACCGAACCGCTGACCGCCGACGAATCGTGGCTCGCTTTCGCGCCCGGCGAACTCAAGGTGTTCGTCCACGGCGCGGCGGTCGGCGCGGTGCAGACGAGTGCCGTAACCCGGACGTAACGCATCCACCGTAGCTGCAACGCGCCTTGCCTGGACGCGCTGACACACTTCACACTTCAGGCAGCGTTTCCCTCTTGAACCCCGACCTCGCATCGACTTCGAAACACTTATGCCCACCACACCCGCACCCCGCTTCGATACCTTCTACCGCTACGACGCGCTGACCGATCTGATCTTCGAGTACGCGACCGCCTACCCGAATCTGGTCGGCGTCGAATCCATCGGCAAGAGCTACGAAGGACGCGACATCTGGGTCGCCACGGTGACGAACCTGGCCACCGGCGCGCCGCTCGACAAGCCCGCGTTCTGGGCCGACGGCAACATCCACGCCGCGGAGTTGACCGCGAGCACCGCGGTGTTGTACTACCTGCACCGGCTCGTGAATGCCTACGGCACGGAGACCGAAGAAGGGCGGCAGATCACGCATCTGCTCGACACGCGCACGATCTACCTCTGCCCGCGCCTGAACCCGGACGGCGCCGAGCTCGCGCTCGCCGACAGGCCGCGCCACATCCGCTCCTCGACGCGTCGCTATCCCTACGACGAGGAGCCGATCGACGGCCTGACGATCGAGGACGTCGATGGCGACGGCCACGTCCTCTTCATGCGCATCGCTGACCCGAACGGCACCTACAAGCGCCACCCGCAGGAGCCGCGCCTGATGGTCCCGCGCGAGCCCGGCGAGTTCGGCGGCGAGTACTTCCGCCTGATGCCAGAAGGCACGCTCAAGGCCTACGACGGATTGACCGTCAACGTCAACCGTGACCCCGAAGGCCTCGACCTGAATCGCAACTTCCCGACCCAGTGGCGCCAGGAGCACGAGCAGGTCGGCGCCGGGCCCTACCCGACAAGCGAGCCCGAGGTGCGCGCGATGGTGGACTTCATCGTCAAGCACAAGAACATCGGCGCGGCGATCAGCTATCACACGCACAGCGGCGTGATCCTGCGCCCAATGGGCACGTCGAGCGACGAGGAGATGATCCCCGAAGACCTGTGGGCCTACAAGCGCTTCAGCGCGATCGGCGAGAAGGCGAGCGGCTATCCGGCGATCAGCATCTACCACGACTTCAAGTACCACCCGAAGGAGTTCATCTCCGGCACGCAGGACTGGGTCTACGAGCATCTCGGTGCGCTGTTCTGGGTGGTCGAGATCTGGGCGCCGAACAAGGAGGCCGGCATCACCGGCTACAAGTGGATCGACTGGTACCGCGAACATCCGATCGAGGACGACCTGAAGCTGCTGAAGTGGAGCGACGAGCAGTGCGGCGGCAAGGCGCATCACGACTGGCGACCGTTTCATCACCCGCAACTCGGCGCGGTGGAGATCGGCGGCTGGGATCGCCTGAACTACTGGCGCAACCCGCCGCCACACCTGCGCGAGCGCGAGGCGGCGCGATTCCCCGCGTGGATGACGCAGCTCGCGCTGAGCTTGCCCAGGCTGGAGTTGCTGCGTACTGAAGTGCGCGCGCTCGGCGATGACACTTGGCGCATCCGCCTTGCGGTCTGCAACAGCGGCTGGCTGCCGGCCTATGTGACGCGTCGGGCGCTGGCCAACAAGGTCGTGCGCGGCGTGATGTTCGAGATCCATCTGCCCGACAACGCCTCTGCCGGCGTCGCGCTGCTTGGCGGCAAGGAACGGATCGAGGGGCCGCAGCTCGAAGGCCATGCCCCCAAGACCTCGCTGCAGGCCTTCCTGCCGACTCGCGAGATCACCGCCGACCGCGCAGTGGCCGAATGGGTGGTGCGCGCACCCAAGGGCACACGCCTTGCGCTCAGCGCCCGCGCGGACCGTGCCGGCGCGGTGCGCACGGAGGTCGTGCTGGATTGACGGCGCAACCCATCGCTCCGGCTCGGAGTGACTGGTCCGCCGGGCGAACTGGCACGGCTACGAGGCCGATGGCGAACGCGAGCCGTCCGTCGGCGTGGCTTGCAAAGTGGACACCAGTGCGGCGCTCAGCAGCACCAGAGGCAGACCGAGCGCGAAAGTCCAGCGGATGCCCCAATGCTCGGCGACGATGCCCAGCAGGGGCGGCGCGAGCAGAAAGCTGACAAAGGAGATCTGCGCCAGCGCAGCCACGTTGGTGGACGCCGGTCGATCCGTGCGCTGCGCCGCCGCCGACATCGCCAGCGGAAACATCACGCTCGTGCCGATGCCGATCAGCGCGAAGCCCGCCAGCGCCAGTGGTGCCGCCGGCGCCGTGCTGACGAGCAGCGTGCCCAAGCCGAGTACCCCGAGCAGTGTGCGCGCAATCACGCGCGGGCTGTGTCGCTCGACGTAGCGGTCTGCCGCATAGCGCGTGCAACCTTGCGCGAGCGCGACGCAGGTGACGGCCAGCGCGCTGAAGAACGGCGCGGCGCCGAACGCGTCGCGCATGTAGATGGCCGACCAGTCGACGCCCGCGCCTTCCAGCACCAGACCGGACAGCGCGAACAGCACCAGCCCCATGATCGCCGCCGTCGGCCGCGCAAAGCGGTGCGCCGCCTCCGCACTCCCACCGCCGCGCTGCGGGGCGTCTTCGAAACGGCCCAGCAGCAGCAGCGCGAGCAGCGCGGTCAGCGGCACCGCCGCGGCCAGTTGCCACTGAGGCGCCACTGACAGCCGCGCGGCCGCCGCGCCGAGCAGTCCGGCGCCGAAGAAGCCGAAGCTCCAGAACGCGTGCGCACGATTCATGATGCGTCGCCTGCCCTGGTGCTCGACACGGTCGGCCTCGAGATTGACGACGAGCTCGACCGCACCGATGCACAGCCCGGCCGGCACCAGGCACAGGAACAGCGCGAGCGGCCCGCGGGCGTGTGCGGCCAGCGCGTAGAACACCGGCAGCACCGGTATCAGCACGAGCAGCGTGCGGCGGTGCCCGATGCGTTCGATCGGGCGCCCGGCGAAGCTCAGCGAGACAAGCGTCCCGCAGGCCGCGCCGATGAGGCCGAGACCGAGCTCCCCCTCGGTGACGCCCATCGAGCGCTGCAGCTCCGCCAGGCGCGGGAAGAAGCCGCCGATCGAGAAGGCGTACAGGAAGAACGCCGCGAATACCTGTCGGTGCGCCGGCAGGCGCAGGCCGAAGCGGCGAGGATCGAACGGGCTCATGGGGCTCCTGTGCACCTCCGCCAGCGGCCAGGACTGCCTAGCGAGTCGAGTCCTGCCTGCAGGACTCCTTCTTTGGGGAGAACGCGCTAACGGTCATGGTCATGGCTATCCCCGCCCTTGCCGCCAGACAACCCGCCTGCAGAAGGCGGTGCCAAGCTGGCACATGGCTTCGTGAATGGCACCTGCATTGCCTGGATCGTGACGTGCTCGATCTCGAAACGGTCGTGCAGCTGTCGTGTCGCGTTCTGCAGGAAGGCATCGTCGGCATGACCTTCGGGCATCACGAGGTGCGCGGTCATCGCCGTCTCCGACGTGCCCATGGCCCAGACATGCAGATCGTGAACGCGCGCGACTCCGGGCAGGCCTTCCAGCAAAGCCTGCACGGCGTGCAGATCCACACCCTCGGGCACGCCGTCGAACAGCAGGTGCACCGATTGTTTGAAAAGACCCCAGGTGCCGACGACGATGACGGCCGCAATGACAAGGCTGACCACGGGGTCGAGCCAGTCCCACCCGAACCAGAGTGCGAGGCCCCCGGCCACCACCACGCCGGCGGAGACCAGCGCGTCGGCGGCCATGTGCAGGAAGGCGCCGCGGATGTTCAGGTCGCTATCACTTCCGCGCATGAACAGAAGTGCCGTGGCGGTGTTGACGACGATGCCGATGCCGGCCACCACCATGATGGTGATGCCCTCGATGGGCGCAGGCGAGTGCAGTCTGTGGAAGGCTTCCCAGGCCAGCGAACCCATCGCCACGAGCAGCAGCAAGGCATTGATGAAGGCGGCCAGGATGCTGGCCCGCTTCCATCCGTAGGTGTGGCGCGCGTCCGGCCGCAATTTCCCGGCCAACGCGCCAACCCAGGCCAGCACGAGGCCGATCACGTCGCTCAGGTTGTGACCGGCGTCCGCCAGCAGGGCCAGCGAATTGACCTTCCACCCATAGAACGCCTCGATCGCGACGAAGGCGATGTTCAGCCCGATGCCGATGGCAAAGGCCGCATTGAAGCTGGCTGGCGCGTGGCTGTGGTCGTGGCCGGCACTCATGGGGATGACGTCTTTCGGTGCAGGACACCGGTCAGTTCCGTGCCGGGCGCGACGGTGTTGAAGACCGTGCCGTACTTCTTCACGTTCTCGTGCAGAAGGTCGAGCCGGCGATCTGGCTCATCGGTGTCGACAATGATCTCGTAGCGGATGGACTCCAAGCGCGGCGGTACGTCCTGGCGCACGCCGTGCACGCGCACTTCCACGCCGCGAAGCTGAAACTTCAGGATCGGCGTGACGCGCTCGATGCCCTTGATCATGCAGGCCGACAGAGCCGCCAGGAGCAGTTCGGCGGGGTTGAAGGCCTGAGGGTTGCCAGCCATGTCGGTGTCGAGCGTGATCAGCGCGTCCTTGCAACGCGACTCGCTGGCGTGCGCACTCAGGCGCACGGACACCACGTCGAATTGCATCTTGCGGCTGCCGGTTTCGGTCATCGGGGTTCTCTCGTCATGAGGGCTGTCAGCAGGGCCATCAAACCACGAATCCCGGACCACGGGGCCTTTGGCGCGTTGGCATGGCATTTCGGTCGGGTCGGGTGGGTTGATTTCATCCGCGGTGGGCTCATGTGCTCGCGATGAGCGCCGATGCCTCCTACTCCGCGCTGCCGCTGATCATCTTGACGCTCGTTGCGCTGGGGATCGTGGGCGCATTGGTTGGGCAGCCCTGGCTGACGGAGCGCCGACGCGCTCGGATCCGGGCGCGACCCTTTCCGGCGGCATGGCGTCGAATCCTGCGTCACCGAGTGCCGATCGTTGCGCGCCTGCCGCCCGATCTGCAGATCCGGCTCCGGCGTCACATGCAGGTCTTTCTCGCCGAGAAGCCATTCATCGGCTGCAACGGCCAGGCGATCACCGACGAGGTGCGCGTCACTGTCGCTGCCCACGCCTGCCTGCTCTTGCTCGGCGACGAGCGGCCGGACTACTACCCGCGCCTACGCCAGGTCTTGGTCTATCCCGACGCCTTCGTCGTGAGCCGCGAACGGCCGGTGGGCGCGGGGTTGTTGCAGGAGCAGCGACGCACGATGGTCGGCGAGTCGTGGGGTGAGGGCCAGGTGATCCTGTCCTGGGCCGAGGTGACGGCCGGCGCAGCTGACCCATCCGACGGCCACAACGTGGCGTTGCACGAGTTCGCGCACCAGATCGACCAGGACAAGGGCGCGGCCGATGGGCGGCCGTGGCGGCCGAGTGCTGCGAAGCGGCGGCGTTGGTCGGCGGTGATGGATGAGGCTTTCACTCGTCTCCGAGCCGAGCCCTCGACCGTGATCGACCCGTATGGCGCAAGCGAGCCAGCTGAGTTCTTCGCCGTCGTGACGGAGGTGTTCTTCGAGCGGCCATTGGAGCTCGCGGCCGAGGTTCCCAATGTGTATGCCGAACTCGCCGGGTTGTACGGTTTGAACCCGATCGGGTGGTGAAACGAATCACGCAACGGCCGACGTAAGTGTTCAGGGTCGTTCGCACAGTGCCGGTGAACCCTGAGGTTGTAGCAAGCCTCTTTCGCCGCGTCGGCCATCTGCGCCACCAGCGTCGCATTCCAGCGCTTCGCGTACTCGTCTTCGATCTTGTCCCCGACGGATAGAACGCTCGGTGACACCACCGACGGCCAATCGTCGGCCCGATTTCTCGTGACCCCGGCGCGGCTCAGCGGTATCGTCGCCCGATCGAAGAGGCGGTGATGGGTTCACGGCGCGCAAGTTCGGGGATGGTGGACAACGGCTCCCGGCGACCGGCGCGTATCGCACTGGGCGCGGTACTTCCCATGCTGCTGCAGGGGTGCATGGTGATTCCAGCGACCGCCGTCGCACCCCTCGCACTCAGCACCGCCCTGGTTGCAGCCGACGAGGCATACGTCGCAACCAGGCAATGGACTTTGCAAGACGCGCTCACCTCGAGGACATTCGCTTATCCGCCGATCGTCGTCGGTCCGGCACTCGAGCAAGCCGCTCGCCTCGATGGCAGGAGCCTTGAGCCGGGGGGTCGGCCAACCGGGGGCCTGATCGTGTCGTACGCAGCGTCGCCGTTGACCGGCGGTGCTGCGGGCTCGATCGTGGTCAAGAGCTTTGGGCGCGGCTATATCAACTTCAGCACGACCGTCATCGTCCTGCGCGGCCCCACTGGCGGTGAAGAGGCCGGACGCAAGGTCGGCGAGCAGTTGCTCGATGCGATGGCGGCAGACCTCGCCGACATCGAGCGACAGGTCGCCGTGAACACATTTCCCGTTGATGTCGCCACCGTGTTCGATGCTCTCGGGCAGGTCGGTCAGCGCCAGGGCCGCGAGGTGCTGACGCGCGACACGCTGTCCCACTCCCTGCGCGTCTCGTTCCCGTTCTTCATGGAAGGGCGAAGTGCCGAGGGCTTCCTGGGCATCACCTGCGTTGCAGAGAGCGGCAGCACGATCCTGACCCTCGTCGGCGACGGCAAGAGCCCCGCCCTCGAGGTACGAAAGGCCTCGATCGCCCTGCTGGACGCGCTTACGGGGCTGCTCCGCCAGGCCAAGTGAGCGGCTCGAGTCGCCGCTTCAGCGACATTTGCAGACCCGATCTCGCTACGGCAAAGCCGTCGCCCAACATTGACGCCGGAGCCCAGAGGGGGCCCTGGCGATTCCCCCTTGGTGACTTCACGGGACGATCCGCAAGACGCTGCCGTCACCGGGAGAGGAACTCAAGGTGACATTGGACGTATAGAGCGCGCCGTCGGGGCCGGTCACCAACCCGTTGGGCAGGCTCGCGAACTTGGAGGCCAGCACCTTGCGCTTGCCCGTAGCCAGGTCGAACGCAACCAGGTTGGCGTTGTCCGGCGTCCACGCCTGGTCGTGCGGAAAGATCTCGACCGCGTACAGGCGCTCGGGTTGCCACGCCAGGCCCACGATCGGGTGCAGCGATTCGAAAGGCCGCGTATAGCTAGCAAAGTCGGGGCCGAACACCGCCAGTTCGGCCGGGCCTTCGTTCTCGCCGAAGGTGCCGACGTAGAACCTGTCGCCGTTCTGGGTCATCACGATTGGGTTGTGCTCTGCATTGTCGACCGACATGTCATAGAGCCGCTCGATCGCGCCTGTCGCGGGATCGACCTTCAGCACCATGCCGCGATTGGTCTCGACCACGTACAGGAAGTTGCCGATCGCGATCATCGAATGGAACACGCCGCCAGGTTCCTGATCGGTGGTCGCCGGGTCGGTGTCCTTGATGAAATGGGGCGGGTGCGCCGCGAGCCAGGCGTTGAGGTTGGCGACAGAGCTTGTCGAGCCGTCGGCATTGACGCGCAGAATGGCCGGGTAGTCTTCGGGCATGGCATGCGAACAGCCGCCCAACTCGATCAGCACGTACAGGCTGTTGCCGACAAAGGCGACATCGGTGGGGCCGTAGTTTCCGCCGTAGGCATCGGTCATGCTGGGCAACTTGTCGGCGACAGTCTGCGTCGTGCCGTCGGCCAGCACCCGCACGACGCGGCCGCTGTAGCCGGCGGTGTAGGGGCTGTAGATGTTGACGTTGGCGGGGCACTCGGCGGTGTTGGCGGGCACCAGCGCGCCGCCGGTGCCGGCTTCGGCGACATAGAGTTGACCGTCGGGGCCGAAGGCCAGGCCGCGCGGGCTGGTCAGGCCCGTGGCGTAGGTGGTGATGACCGGTACACGGTCGTCATTGCCGCCGCCGCAGGCGGCGACGAGCAGAAAGGCGGTGAGCACGGCGGCATGTTTGAAGAGGTCGCGAATCATGGTTGTCAGCTCCTTTGTGGGTCTAGCGCATGGATGGCTGCGCGGCAGGGTCGTAGTCGCTCCCGGCCACATCCCGGAAGAGAAGCATCTGCGGGATCTGGGCCGAGGCGCCGTGGTGGAAGCCGGTCTCGGGGGCGAAGTCCTTCGGGTTGCGGAACGTGCCGAACACGATGTCCCACAGCGGCAGGTCGGAGTAGTTGTGACGGTGGACGCCGCGGGCGTGGTGCAAGCTGTGGCTCTCCGGGCGCTGTACAAGGTAGCCCAGCCATTGCGGCGTGCGCACATTGGTGTGTTGGATCACGCCCAGAAAGGTCGTTGCGTAGAGGAACCAGCTGACGGCCTGCGGGCTCAAGCCCACGCCCAGGGTCAAGGTGAGACTGCCGAGGACGGTCCAGCCGACGATGTCCAGCGGGCTGAAGTAGAACGCGCCGAAGCTGTCGACGCGCTCGGCGCTGTGGTGCATCTGGTGGAAGCTGCGCCACAGCCACCCCGTACCGTGCATGGCGCGGTGCCACCAGTACACGAGGAACTCGTAGACCAGCAACGCGATGCCGGCACCGACGGCCGGGTGGACGGATTCCAGGTTGAAGAGCTGGTATTGCGCCAGCGTCTCGGTCCAGAGCAGCGGCAGGTAGGACGAGAGGAAGAAGTAGACAGCGAAGACGAGCAAGGCCCGCGTCCGCCAGCCCCGAACCGCGGGCAGTGGTCGGGCCGGGAACAGGGCTTCGAGCCCGATCAAGGCAGCATAGAGCGCCAGGACGGTCAAAGAAGCGGGATCCAGCAGGATTTCCAAAGGCGCGGGCATCAGGCTCTCCTTCGCGGTTGCGGCAGGGGCCTACGATGCGCGCGCAGCACGGCTGCTGCATGACGCTTGGCTAATGTCTGCGTAATACTTCGATAACGGTTTCCGAGCGGCGCCATGAAATACCTGGTCGGCGAATTCACCATTGACACCGCCCGGTACCGGGTCAGTGCCGGGGACACCGCCGTGCCGGTCGAACCCAAGGTCTTTGACCTGCTGGTGCACCTGATCCGGCATCGCGACCGGGTCCTGACCCGGGAGGAGCTGTTCAGCGACGTCTGGGACGGGCGCGAGGTCTCCGACGCGACGCTCAGCAACCACATCAAGAGCGCGCGCAAGCTTCTGGGCGACAACGGGGATCTGCAGCAGACGATCCTGACCGTCCGCAGCCGCGGCTACCAGTTCGTGGCGCCAGTACGGGAAGTCCCGGATGCCACCGGGGCCTCTGAGCCGGCACCGGCGCCCGATCCGCCCGCGGCGGTGCCCGCGGACCCACCGACCCGCCGGCCCCGCCGGCACCTGCCGCTGTTCGCTCTGGCCGTACTTCTACTGGCCGGCGCGGCACTGACCTGGCGCGTGCTGGCCCCGCGCGCGGCAACGGCCGACGCGGACCGGCCCTATGTGTTGGTCGTGCCCTTCGATGTCTCCGCCGACGCGGCCGAAACCTGGCAACCCTTTGCCGACCAGGCCACCCGCGAAGTGATCCGCAACTTGCGGAAGGTCTCGGGCTTGCGGGTCGTCCCGGTGACCTCGGCATTCACGTTCAAGGGCAGGAAGTCGCACGAGCACATCCAGGCCCAGCTTCCCGAGGTGCGCTACGTGCTCGACGGCGTGGTCAGCGTCGCCGCGGACAAGTCGCTTCGCATCACCGCGGAATTGGAAGATCTGCACAAGGGCGGCGTGGTCTGGGACCACGACTACCAGGGCCGAACCGACGACAAGAATCTCTTCGCGATGCAGTCGGACATTGCCGCCGCCGTGTCCCAATCGCTGAAGGTCGCCGTCCTCGACGACGAATTGCGCGCCATGGGCGAACTGCCCACCGCCAACCTCAAGGCCTACGAGCTCTACGTGGCGGGTCGGCACCAGCTGGAGCTTGTCAGCCACGAGTCGCTGCCGAAAGCGATCGCGCTGTTCGACCAGGCCATCGCGCTTGACCCGAAGTTCTTCGACGCCTACATCGCCCGCAGCGACGCCTATCGCCAGCTGTTCGCCTATTTCGAGCCGCCGATCAACATGCTGCAGGCGGTAATCGACTCGATCGCCGCGGCTCGCGAGTTGCGCCCCGACTCTGCCGAGGCCTGGTCGTCGCTGGGCCTGACCTATGTGATGGCCTGGCGCTGGAAGGATGCCTGGACCGCGCTGAACGCGGCCCGGCGGCGCGACCCGACGCTGGCTCAGACCGAGCTGGGCTTCGCGCTCTACTACTCGGGCCTGGGCGAGGCGGACAAGGTCAAGCGTGCACTCGCGGCTGCCGATCACCTGGACCCGCTGAACGCGGAAATGGCAGACTGGGGGAACTGGGCCCTGTTCATGGTGGGCGAGCGCGACGCGGCACGTACCTGGGCGGAGCAGAAGATGCGGCAGCATCCGGACATCGGGCTGGTGTTCTCGGGCGCCGGTGTCGGCGCTTCCGTCGCCGGTGACCATGAGCGCGGCGTCAAGCTCGCCGAGCGCGGCGCGGAGCTGGACGGCTCCGCGGTCGCGCTGATCATGCTGGCCCAGGCCTACGGCTCCGCGGGCTACACGGACAAGGTGCTGCCCCTGATGGAAAAGGCCGAACGCATCGGCACCTTCGCCTGCCCATATGAATCGGCCGCTGCCTACCTGACGCTCGGGAACAAGGAGCGTGCCATCGCCCTGCTGGGCGACGCGGTCGAAAAGCGCTCGAACTGCCTCGTCTTTCTGCGCAACGACCCACGCTGGGCACCCATCAAGCAGGATCCTCGGTTCGCGGTGCTGCTGCGGCGCGTGGGGCTGGATGACACGTCGCTGGCAACCTATAGGCGCTGACGCTGATTCGATGGCCGCACCTCGGCGCAGGGCGTTATCCGCGCCGGCGCGCGCCAAGGTGCCTACCAGGATGGACACGTCAGGCGCCGGGAAGCCGCAGAGTGGACGTTCGCGCGGCGTCCATCGAAGGAGACATGCCGGCGCCGCACCATAGGAGGCGTGCACGATCCCAACCGACAAGGTCCTGGCGTATGAGCCCTTAGCCGGGCCGCCATGAGCTGAATGATTCCTGCGGAGACATCACCAGATGCGTGGTGCGAATCGCTGGCAGCAGCACCTGAGGACAGGCCGTTCAAACGCATTCTTTCGTCGCGCCGAGGCCTATGTCCTAGGCCAAACAGGCCCGACTGGCCTTCGTCGATGCGCCGTGGGCTCAACAGATTCTTCGCGCAGACCCCTGTGAGGCCAACCGGGCGAAGCGCAATGGAAATTGACTGCATCCGAGCACAAGCGCACAGTGCATCTGCCCGACAAGGCCTAGATTGAATCGCGCCGGATCGGGCCGAAGTGCGCGACCCGCCTCGCTTGCCCAACTTCAAGGAATTCCGGGATCGCGCCGATATCCTTTGGCCATTGACCGAAAACTGGTCATTCAAGAGATGGAGAGGGGCGCTGTGTCACTGCAAACCATACTGATCGTCGATGACAACCCGGAAAACCTGACGGTGCTCGGCGATCTGCTGAACGGGCTCTACAACGTCAGGGCGGCCAACTCGGGCGCACGCGCGTTGCAGTTGGCCGGGCAGGTGCCGCTGCCCAGCCTGATCCTGCTTGACGTCATGATGCCCGGCATGGACGGCTACGAGGTGCTGGGGCGGCTGCGAGAGGCGCCCGCCACGTGCGACATCCCGGTCATCTTCACGACCGCGATGGACTCGATCGAAGACGAGACCCACGGGTTGGTCCTGGGCGCGGTCGACTACATCACCAAACCGTTGCGGCCAGCGATCGTGCTGGCCCGCGTGCAGACCCACCTCGAGCTGCATCGGGCGCGCAACCGGTTGAAGCAGGACAACGCACAGCTCGAAGGCGAGATCGCGCGGCGCATGCACGAGAACCAGGTGATCCAGGACGTCACGATACGTGCGTTGGCCCGTTTGGCCGAAACACGCGACAACGAGACCGGCAATCACATCCTTCGCACCCAGGCCTACGTGGAACTGCTCGCACGCCGCGCACGAGCGCATCCGCGCTTCGCCGGCGCACTCGACGAGATGAGCATCAAGCTGATTGCCAAATCGGCCCCGCTGCACGACATCGGCAAGGTCGGCATTCCGGACCAAGTGCTGCTCAAGCCCGGCAAGTTGACGCCCGACGAATGGGTGATCATGAAGACCCATGCCCGGCTCGGCGCTGACGCGATCGACATGGCAGTGGCCGACACCCGCGAACCGGTGTCCTTCCTGACCTTCGCGAGGCAGATCGCACTGTCGCATCACGAGCGCTGGGACGGCAGCGGCTACCCGCAAGGGCTGTCGGGGGACGCCATTCCGCTGGCTGCGCGCCTCATGGCGGTGGCCGACGTCTTCGACGCGATGATCTCGCGCCGGGTCTACAAGAACCCGATTCCGCTGGCGGAAGTGCGGGCGTCGATGTCCGCTGAGCGCGGCCGGCATTTCGATCCGGACCTGATCGACGCGTTCCTCGAATGCTACGAAGATTTCTGCGCCATCGCTGCCTTGCACCCCGACGAGCCGGCGTCCGAGGCGTCGCCGATGACGTCGCCGATCGTTGCGGCCGTAGGCGCCGCGGCGTGACCCCGCTGGCGCCGTCATGGCTCTGCTCGACCGGCTGAGGCGAAGGCTGCGGCTCGCGCCGGCGCAGGCGCAAGCCGGTTCACCGCGACTGGCCGAGCGTCCCGTCTTACGCTGGCTGCCTTTGCTGTTGCTGGCGACCGCGATTGTTGCGATAACCGCGGCGGCACTGGTCTACGACTATCGCGGGAAGTTGCGTGACCAGGCCAGCCAGCTCGAGGCGGTGGCCAGCCTGCGGGCCGACCAGGTGAGCGGCTGGCTCAAGGACCGACTGAGCCAGGCGCGCTTCGCCCGCAGCAACGAGGACTTCGCAACCCTGTACAGGCGCTGGCACGACACCGGCGATGTCGCGGCGCGCGATCTGCTGCTCGCGCGCGCCGTCGAACTGCGCAAGGCCTTCGGCGACCGCAGCGTCGCCGTGGTCGACGCGCACGGCGAGATCGTCGCCGCCGAAGAATCGTCAAGTGAGGCGACGCCGCCGGCGTTGCGCGACGCGGCGCTGCGCGCGATGGCCAGCGGCGAAGTGCAGCACACCGATCTGTACAACCTGGCCGCCAAGCCCGGCACGTCCTGGCTCGACGTCGTGGCGCCGTTGACGGCTACCGGCACGCCGGCCACGGCGGCAATCGCGCTGCGCGTCGACTCGAACGAATTCCTGCTGCCGATGATTCGGTCCTGGCCAGTGCCGAGCAAGACTTCGGCGACCGTGCTGGTGCGGCGCGTCGGCGACACGGTGGTCGGCGCGCGTGGCGCCGACCCTTTGCCACTGTCCACGCCCAGGTCTACTCGCCGCCCGCGGCTTTCGCGGCGAGCTGCCGTTCGGCAGCGCCGTGGAGGGCGTCGACTTTCGCGGCCAGCGGGTGTTCGGCGCGGCCGAGAGGGTGTCTGGCACCGATTGGCTGGTGGTCGCAAAGGTCGACCGCAGCGAAGTCCTTGCCGCCTACTGGCGAGACGCCGTGTGGATCGTGCTGGCCGGGGTGCTGGCACTGCTGGCCACGCTGGTCGGCGCATTTCTGCTGCGTGACCGGCGCGCGCTTGGCCTCGTGCGCGCCGAGCATGGCGAGCAAAGCGAACGTCTGCGTGCACTGGAGTTGCTGAAGGCGGTCACCGAGGGATCCAGCGACGCGATCTTCGCGAAGGACCGGCAGGGGCGCTATTTGCTGCTCAACCGACCCGCCCGCGAGATGTTGGGGCGGACGGCCGATCAGATGCTTGGCGAGGACGACCGGGCACTCTTTCCGCCCGAGCAGGCCGCCATGATCATGGCCAACGACGCGCGGGTGATCGCCGAGGGACGCACCATCACCTACGAAGAAACTCTCGACACCCCAGCCGGCGCGATCACGTTCCTGGCGACCAAGGGTGTGCTGCGCGACTCGACTGGTGCGGTGGTCGGCATATTCGGCATCTCACGCGACATCACCGAGCGCAAGCGCAGCGAGCGGGCCTTGCACGACACGCTCGCCATGGTTCAAAGCGTGAAGGACTCCGTCGTCAACCACATGGCCGTGCTCGATCGCCACGGCGTGATCATTGCAATCAATGCCGCATGGCAGGCCTTCGCGCAGGCGAACCGTGGCGCGACGCCACTGCGCGAATCCGATGTCGGCGTCGGTGACAACTACCTTGCGGTGTGTCGCGCCGCCGGCGGGCCAGGTGCCGACGATGCGGCCCGCGCCGGCGAGGGCATCGCCGCGGTACTGGAAGGCCGGCAGGACCTTTTCACCCTCGAATACCCGTGCCATTCGCCCGAGCAAGAGCGCTGGTTCTACATGAGTGTGACGCCGCTGCGCACCACCGCCGGAGGCGCGGTCGTCGTGCATGCCGACGTGACGGAGCGCCGGCTGGCCGAAGAGGCGCTGCGCGAAAGCGAGGCGGTGTACCGCTCGATGGTATCGGTGCTCGACGAGAGCGTGATCGTGTTCGGCGCCGACGGCAGGGTGAAAGCCTGCAACCCTCAGGCCGTGAGGTTCTGGCGCATGAGCCTCGAGCAGATGCGCGAGCCCGGCGTGCTGCGGCGCTGGCAAGCGCTGCGGGCAGACGGCTCGCCGCTCGGCGTCGACGAGATTCCATTTCGCCGCACACTGGCTACCGGACAGCCGCTACGCGGCGTGCTGATGGGCGTCGCCCGGCCGGGCCTCGACGTGCGCTGGCTGTTGGTCAACTCCGAACCCGTCCGCCACCCCGAGACCGGGGCGCTGACCGACGTGATCTCGACATCCACCGACATCACCGAGCGCCACATCGAGCAAGAACGGCTGCGACAACTGTCACAGGCGATCGAGCAGAGCCCGATCGGTGTCGTCATCCGGGATACGGCCGGCCGCATCGAGTACATCAACGAAGCGTTCGAGCGTATCAGCGGCTACAGCCGTGACGAGGCAGTCGGCCAGTTGCGCCACGTGCTGCAGCCCAACCGCACGCCGGCGGAACGCGACGCCGAACTGATGGCCGCACTGGAACGCGGCGAGATGTGGAGCGGCGAATTCGGCAACATGCGCAAGAACGGCGAACCGTACTTCGAGTTCGTCCACGCCGCGCCGATTCGCGGGCCGGATGGCCGCATTGCGCACTTCCTGTCGATCGGCGAGGACGTCACCGAGAAGCGGCGCATCGAAGCCGAGCTCGCCCGCCACCGTGACCAGCTGGAGGAGCTGATCGGCGAACGCACGCAGCAGACTGCAGGCGCTCAACCTGACGCTCGGCGAGCGCGAGCGCTTCATCCGCACAGTGGCCGACAACCAGCCCGGGCTGCTGTCGTACTGGGACAAGGACCTTCGCTGCCGCTTCGCGAACCGGGCCTTCCGTGAGTGGTTCGACCGTTCCGCGCAGGAGCTCGACGGCATCGCGATGCAAGAGCTGTTCAGTCCGAAAGTGCTGCAGACCTACTTGGAGATCCTGCCCGACCTGCTGCGTGGCGAACGCCGCCAGTTCCACCGGCAGCGAACCGATGCCCATGGCAACCTGATCTACGGGCTGATCACCTGCATCCCGGATTCGGTCGGTGACGAAGTGCGCGGGTTCCTGGTGCTGGTCCTGGACATCACAGAGATCAAGCAGGCCGAATTGCGGCTGATCGAGGCCAACGCCGAACTCGTGGCTTCGCGCGACAAGGCCGAGGCGGCCAACGTCGCCAAGAGCGCATTCCTGGCCAACATGAGCCACGAGATCCGCACGCCGATGAACGCGATCGTCGGACTGACCCATCTGCTGAGCCGCGACGCCCAGAATCCGGTGGAGGCCGAGCGACTGCGCAAGATCACCGGCGCGGCGGGGCACCTGCTGCAGATCATCAACGACGTCCTGGACCTGTCGAAGATCGAGTCCGGCAAGCTCGAGCTCGAGATTGCCGATTTCTCGCTTGCGGCGCTGCTGGCTCGCACCCGCACGCTGGTGGCCGAGCAGGCGCGGGAAAAGGGCCTGCCCATCGTCCTCGAACTCGGCGCGGTGCCCGACGCGCTTCGCGGCGATCCGACGCGCCTGTCGCAGGCCCTTCTCAACCTGATTGGCAACGCGGTCAAATTCACCGATCGCGGGCAGATCGTGGTGCGCGCTCAAGTGGTGGCGCGCGACGGGGACGACCTTCATGTGCGCTTCAGCGTGCACGATACCGGCATTGGCATCGCTCGCGACCAGATCGGGCAGCTCTTCGCTGCGTTTGTGCAGGCCGACGCGTCGACGACCCGGCGGTTCGGCGGCACCGGGCTGGGCCTGGCGATCACACGACGGCTGGCCGAAATGATGGGCGGCGAGGTTGGGGTGACCAGCGAGCCCGGCGTCGGCAGCGAGTTCTGGTTCACGGCACGGCTCGAACAGGGCGTGGCCGTGCCGGTTGCATCCGACGACGAACCCGTCGACGCCATGTCGACGCTGCGCCTGGCTCACGCGGGCGCCCAGGTGCTGTTGGCCGAAGACAACCCGGTGAACCAGGAGGTGGCAATCGAACTGCTGGAATCGGTCGGGCTCAGGGTCGAGATCGCTGCAAACGGGGTCGAGGCCGTCGAGCACGCGCGGCGTCAGCACTACGACCTGATCCTGATGGACATGCAGATGCCGCAAATGGATGGCCTGGAGGCGACCCGCTGCATCCGGATGCTGCCGAACCACAGGACGACGCCGATCCTGGCGATGACCGCGAACGCCTTCGGCGAGGACCGCGCCGCATGCCTGGCTGCCGGCATGGATGGCCACGTGGCCAAGCCGGTGGATCCGCCGCAGCTGTATGCCGCTGTGCTGCGCTGGCTGGAGCGCAAGCCCGAGTCCGACCCATCCGGGACGGAACCGCCGGCGGCTGGAGCGGATCGCGAGCCGGGCGGTGATGCCGAGATGCCCATGATCGCGGGCATTGATGTGGACCTGGCGCTGCGCTACGTGAGCGGTAGCGTCGAGTTGTACCGCCGCGTGTTGCGACAGTTCGTCCAGCATTACGGCAATGACTTCCTCGACATGGAAGAAGAGTTCACTGACGATGACAAGGATGCGCTGCGCCATGTGGCACATTCGATCAGGGGCGCGTCGGCGTCGATCGGCGCCACCCGCCTGCCTCGACTCGCGATGGAACTGGAGACGGCGATCGGCAAGCGCGCGCCCCGCGCCGAGATCGCCGCGGCACGGCGTGCGATGTGGGGTGAGCTCAGGCAACTGGTGAACAACGTCGGCGAGTGCCTGACGGTCGGCACCACCATTCCGGCCGCGCTGAACGACGAAGGGGTGTCGCACGAAGCTCTGGATCAGCTCGAAGCGATGCTCGAATCCGGCGACTATGGCGCGCTCGCCCGCTTCCGTGAAATGGCGAGCGCGTTGCGCCGGCAGTTTGGCGAACCGGTCAAAGTGGTCGAGGCCCGTCTGCGAGGCTTCGACTACGAGCAGGCGCTGGCAGCGTTGCGTGCTCTGCGCACGCCGGAGAAAGCCCCTTGGTCTCGACTCGATGTGCCTCTTTGAGGAGCTGACAGCGCACCTGCCGAACGGCTCTTCAGGGATCCGTCAGCTCGCCCCGAATCGTATCCAGATCCATCGGCGGACCGGCGCCTAGGGCGGCTCCGACCTGGCGAGCGAAGCTCGTAACGTCTATGGGCTTGGCGATGTAGGCATCGCAGCCCGCCGCGCGCAGTCTGGCTTCGTCGCCCTTCATCGCACAGGCCGTGAAGGCCACGATCACGATACCGCTCGTGGCCGCGTCAGACTTGAGCGCTTGCGTCAATTGCAGGCCGTCGCCGCCCCACAGCTGAATGTCCATGAGAATGAGATCGGGCTGGAACGAAGCCACCGCGGCCGGCGCGTCGGCGGCGTCGGTCACCGCGCTGACAATGAACGCCGCGTCTTCGAGAACGAAAGTTGCCAGCTCGACGTTCGCGTCGTTGTCGTCGATGATCAGCACGCGCGGGTTGGTCACTCGGCACCCCACTTGTCACGCGTTGACGCTGGGCTGCCAGCGCTTCAGGCGTTCCAGCATGGCCATCAGGTCGCCACCGCCTTTGCTGACGATGCTCCGCGCCGAACCGGCCAAGCTCAAATACTCCTCGTCGGTCAGGATCATGCTCGTCCAGATGAACACGGGGATGTCGCACCACTTGGGCAGCCGGCTCAACGCGTCAAGGACGGCGAAACCGTCGAATCCCGGCATCATCAGGTCCAGAATGATCGCCTCCGGCTGATGCAGGTCGATCTCGGCAAGCGCTCGGCGGCCGTCTTGAAGGCATATCGGTTCGACGCCGACGTCTGTCAGCGCTGCGTGCATGAGGTCCAGGGCTATCGGGTCGTCGTCGATCACCATCACGCGGGCGCTGGCGCCGGCCGGCGCGCGAACCTTGGCCATCGCCAGGGCGAGGTCCCCGCTGCGCAGCGGCTTGGACAGGATGTCGGCAACGGCGAAGGATGCGGCGCCGTTGCCCTCCACCGGCACGGTCATGGCCATCACTCTTGCGCGAGGGCTGTTCCCTTCGTTGCGGATGTCGGCCAGCAAGCCCAGGCCGCTGTGATCCGGCAGGAGCAGGTCCAAGGTCAAGCCGTCGAATCGGGCTCCAAGCACCATGCCCGCGGCCTGGGCAGCGGAACTGGCAGTCTCGACTCCGTACCCGGCACTCAACAGCCCCTTGACGAGTCGTGCCTGCAGGTGCGGATCGTCCTCGATCACGAGGAGCCGCTCTGCTCGTACATCCGGGTCGGCTTGGGACTCGGCGCTCACCCGGGCCGCGTCGGTGCCGTGCACTCGGTTCAACCTGATGTGAAAGACGCTGCCCTTGCCGGGTTCGCTGCGCACGCCCACCGAGCCGCCTTGAGCTTCGACCAGCCGTCGTGTCAAGGCCAGACCAAGACCCGTTCCTCGGTGCTGCTTGTCGCGCCCCGCATCGATCTGCTCGAATTCCGTGAACAGGCGCGGTAGCTGGTGGGGGGCGATGCCAATGCCGGTGTCCTCCACCTCCAGTCGGAAATGCTCGCCATCATCCTCCGCAATGGCGCGAACGGTGATGCGCCCGGCCTTCGGCGTGAACTTGATGGCATTGGACAGGTAGTTGTAGAGAACCTGCTTGAGCCGAGCAGGATCGAGAACGATGGTGTCGAGCTGCGGATCGAACTCGGCGCGGAGGGCAATGCCTTTGTGCTCAATGCCAGCCTGGAGGATGTCGCCAACCTCCTTGAGGAGCCTTGGCGGGTCCACCGGCTCGGGGAAGAACTCGAACTTGCCGGATTCGACCTTGGACAGGTCCAGTATGTCGTTGATGAGTTGCAGCAAATGACGGCCGCTGCTGGAGATGTGCCCGAGGAAGGCCCGGTGCTTCGGCGACTCCGGGCTGACTCTGCCGGCCAGGATCAGGTCGGAGAACCCGATGATGGCATTCAGCGGCGTGCGCAATTCGTGCGACATGTTGGCCAGGAACTGGCTCTTGAACCGATTGGCCTGCTGGATCTGGCGATTCTCGGCTTCCAGTTGATCGACCTTCAGTCGAGCCTGTTCGGCCTGCCTTCGCTGCGTGATGTCACGCGCGATCTTGGACGCGCCGACGATCCTGCCATCGGCATCCCGGATCGGAGAGATCGTGAGCGAGACCTCGATGAGACGCCCATCCTTGGCGCGGCGGACTGTGTCGAATGCCGGCACCCGAACGCCCTGCGCCAGGTTGACCAGGATGCGCATCTCCTCGTCTTGGCGGTCCTTGGGGATGAGCATCTGAATCGGCTGACCGATGACCTCGTCGGCGTCGTAGCCGAACAAGGCCCGCGCCGCACTGTTCCAGCTGGTGATTCGACCTGCCAGCGTCTTGCCGATGATGGCGTCGTTGGACGACTCGACGATTGCAGCCAGGCGACTTGCGTCGACTTCTGCCTGCATCGCGCGCGTCCGATCTCGCAGCACCATGGCCAGGCCTCTTTCCTGGCCGTCCTCGCCAACCGTCAACGCCACCTTGACTTCGACCGGCGTTCGGTTGCCGTCACGCGCGATGGCGACAACATGATGGACGTCATCGACAGTCAGGCCTTGCTCGACAACCCGATCAACCGGATTTGTCGTCAACGCGGACGCCTCGCGTCCCTCGCGGACGAACACCTCCGAAAGCTGTTGACCCATCGCCTCGGCCTGCGTCCAACCGGTCAGGTGCTCGGAAACCGAGTTCATCTGCGTGACGCGCCCCTGCCGGTCGGTCGCGATGAATCCGGCGTCGATGCTGGCCAGCGTGACGGCCAGGCTTTGCTGCACGTCGATCAGGCGATCTTCGATCGTCCGCCGGCGGCGGATCTCGTCCTCAAGAGAACCGATCGCACTGCGAAGATTGGCCTCGGTCTGCTTGAGCTGGGTCACCTCGGTCACGGAGACGATGAAGCCAGCGACCTGGCCGTCGATGATGTCGGGCCGATAGTTCGCCAGACTGTGACGGTCGATACCGTCCGGACCGGGCACGACACGCTCGAAGGTCTGTTCTTCGCCGCGAAGTGCCGCAAGTGCGAACGGTTCGTTCAGGGCGAACAGCGATGGGCCCAGCAAGTCGCGCATCGACGTCCCGACGAGCCGGTCCGGGTCAGCCCCGAACCATGTCTCGTAAGCCCGATTGGCGAAGCGACATCTCAACTCGCCGTCCCAGTACGCGAGCATTGAAGGCACATGATCCACCAGTCGACGCAAGGCGTCGGCCCTATCCGGGACGAGATCTTTGGCCATCGCTCCTCCACGGGTCTACGGCCGTGCAACTGGGCAGAAGCGTAAAAGATCAGCCCGCGACGATCATGGACTCACAGCCATGGTACGCCTCACATGCTCGCAATACCAGACCCCGCGGCAGACTGAAGATGATGAGCGCGCACCGGGACTTCCCCCCTCATCCCCTCGCGCACCTACTGCTCGATCCTGGCCGGCCTGCTGGGCAGTAGGACGGGATCGGGCGCGACTTGGACACGAAGCGATCTGCACCCGCCGGGTGCTGCAAGGTTGGCTAGCGCAGGCCTTACAGAAACCTCTCGGCGAGCCACGCCTCGAGGCCGTTTGGACCGAGCGGCTTGGGCATCAGCGTCACTTCGGGTGGAAGCGTCCCCATCTTCTTCAACTCGTCGGCCGAATGGTTCGACGTCGCGAGAAGAAAGCGCGGGCGGCGGGAACCGTCCAGCGAAAGATGGCGCAACATCTCGAAGCCGTCCATGTGCGGCATCGCGAGGTCTGTGATCAGGGCGTCGAACTGCTGCTCACCCATGGCGAGCAACGCTTCGAAGCCCGAGCTTGCCACGGTCACGTTCGCCTGGGGCAGGATCGCCCGTACCTCGGCAACGGCCAACTCTCGGTCGAGGTCATTGTCATCGACCACCAGCACCCGGGGCCGGCGATCCGGTTCGGGCGCCGCCACTTCGGCCCGGTCTTCGGCGAATTCCCGGAACAGCGCATTCGCGTCCTCGGCGTCGATGCGACGGTGCCCGCCCAACGTCCGCCAGGCGCGCAACCGTCCGATGTCCACCCACCGCTGGACGGTCTGCACCGAGACCCCCAGCCTGCGGGCCACTTCCATCGTGGAATAAGTAGGTTCCATAGTCGTCCGGTGCCGCTCCAAGACTAAAGGCGACGTCGATTTTCATCGATCGTGAAGCCTGCCGCGCTTGCGGACTGCGCCCGCCTCCTTCCTTTACCCCAAACAGGGCAATCGCCAGCAGTCGGCCTGGGTTTATCGCACGCGATCAACAGTCAATTCTAAATATACAAAACAACCAAAACGCCTAAAGTCATAGCGATCGCAACCGATACGAATCCATCGCGACTGCTGCCACGACGGCTGCCCTTCGCGCGTCTGACGCCTTTGGCATGGGACTCGATCGCGCCCGCATGAGAAATCTTCCACTCCAGACGCTCGGAAACGTTGCATTGTCCAGTCATCGACGCTCCATGCGCCGGCCATGCGTCACGGACACCGGCGTGGGCATTGCAAAGGATTGCGTCGCCCACTTGTTCGCCCACGGCTGCACGACCCGGAAGGACGGCCACGGCTTCGGGCTGGACAGCGCCGCCCTCGCGGCGCGCGAGATGGGCGCAGCGCTCACGGCGCACAGCGACGGACCGGGCAAGGGCGCGACCTTCACGCTCGAGCTCCCGATCGAAACCAGCATGGAAGCAGCATGAACGGTCACGCCAACCGCCGCATCCTCGTCGTCGACAGACATGCCGTCGATCCACGAAGACTTCCGCAAGATCCTTCTGACCGCCGCGGCGTCGCCTGCGCTGGACTCCTTTGACGCGGCGCCGTTCGACAGCGCGCCGCAGAAAACCGCCATCGACTTCGTGGTCGACAGCGCGCACCAGGGCCAGGAGGCGCTGGCCATGGTGCGCGAAGGCTTGTGTGTCGCTCGGCCTTATGCACTCGCCTTTGTCGACATGCGCATGCCGACGGGTTGGGATGGCGTCGAGACGATCGAGCGCCTTTGGCGCGTAGATCCGCGCCTGCAGGTCGTGATCTGCACGGCCTACGCCGACCAGTCCTGGGGCGATGCGCTTCGGCGGCTGGACGCGCGCGACCGCCTGCTCATTTTGAAGAAGCCGTTCGAGCCGATCGAAGTCATCCAGATGGCGAGCACGCTGACGACGAAGTGGCAGATGACGCAGGAAGCGGCCGCCAGCAAGAGCCTGGCCGACCAGGTGCGTAAGCACGAGTTGCTGCAATCCATCGTTGACGGCTCGGGGGACGCGATCTTTGCCAAAGACCGCGACGGCCGCTATCTGCTGTGCAACCGGGCGGCCTGCCGCTCGATCGGCAAGCCGCTCGAGCAGATCTTGGGTTGCGACGACGCGGCATTGTTCCCGCCCGAGCAGGCGACCCAGATCAGGGCCATGGACGCACGTGTGGTCGCCGAAGACAGGAATATCTCCTACGACCAGGAACTCCACACCGCGGAAGGCACGGTGACCTACATGGCGATTGCCGGCCCGCTGCACGATGCGGCGGGCCAGGTCGTCGGCACCTTCGGCATCGCGCGCGACATCTCCGAACGCAAGCGCGCCGAAGCCGACTTGCTGCAACAGCGGATCGAGCTGCACGAGCAGAACGAAGAGTTGGCGATGAATCGGCAGATCCTCGACACGATCTCGGAGTTCGTACTGGTCAAGGGTCCGCATTCCAGGATGACCTGGGCCAATCGTGCGTTCCGCGAGTTCTACGGATTGAGCAACGAGGATTTGCGGGGTTTGATCGAAGCGCCCGAGGTTCCACCCGACTTCACCCAGCAATACGTGCGCGACGATGCTCAGGTGTTCGCGACCGGCGAACCGCTCGACATACCTGACGAAGCGGTGATGCGGTTCGACGGCGCGGTCTCAAGCTGGCATACCGTCAAGTCGCCGATCTTCGGCAACGACGGCAAGGTCATCGCAACGGTCGGCGTGTCGCGAGACATCACGGCAGAGAAGGCGGCGCAGCAAAAGCTGCGCGAGAGTGAGGCCTTCGGCCTCGCGATCCTCGACTCCGTCGGCGCCGCGGTGGCTGTGCTCGACGCCGATGGCGTGATCGTGGCCGTCAACGCGCCGTGGCGCCACTTTGCGTGCGAGAACGGCACCGAACCCGGAATACCGGCACCGCGCACGGACATCGGTACGAGCTATCTCTCCATCTGCCAGGCCGACGTCGATAGCGCAACAAGTGACGACGCGCGCAACGCACGTGAAGGCATCCTGGCCGTGCTCAACGGCCGCTTGTCCACCTTCGGCATGTCGTACCCGTGCCACTCACCGCACGAGCAGCGATGGATGGGCATGTTTGTGACCCGCCTGGGCACGGGCGGCCAAGGCGTGGTGATCTCGCACACCAACATCACGCGGCGCATGCAGGCCGAGAACGCACTTCGGGCCAGCCAAACCTTGCTCGACAAGACAGGACGCATCGGTGGCGTAGGCGGCTGGCGTTACGACATCGCGACGCGGGCCATCGAATGGACCGACGAAACCTGTCGCATCCACGAGGTCGAGACTGGTCATCGCCCCTCATTCATCGAAGCGACAAGCTACTTCGCGCCGGAAGCTCGACGCTTCGCCGACGAGGCGATGGGGCGCATCCTGACCACCGGCGAAGGGATCGACGTCGAGCTGCCCCTCGTCACCGCCAAGGGGCGCGCCATCTGGGTCCACGCAGTCGCCGAGGTCGAGTTCGAGGGGGGCAAGCCGGCACGCATCGTCGGTGCCCTGCAGGACGTGACGGAACGGCGCGCGATGGCGGACGAACTGCGGCGCAAGAGCCAACTGCTGGCGAGCATTCTCGAGAACCTTCCGTGCGGGTTGAGCGTGTTCGACGCCGACCTGCACTTCGTCACCGGCAACGCCGAGTACCGCCGGCTGCTGGCGCTGCCCGACAACCTGTTCGACAAGTCGCCGACGCGGCTGGAGGACCTGGTGCGTTTCAGCGCTATGAGCGACGGCGCGTCGGCGCAGGAGGCCGAGGACCGGGTGCGCAGCGTCGTCGCCCACACGCGCGCCGCGTCGGCGCAGGAGGCCGAGGACGGGGAGCGCAGCGTCGTCGCCCACCCGCGCGTCGCGCCGTCTCAGGAGTACGTAGGCCCGGCCGGCGTGCAGATCGAAATCCGCCGCGGCTGCATGCCCGACGGCAGCCTGGTCGCCACCTACACCGACATCAGCGCTCGCCGCAGAGCCGAGGCCGAAGCCCGCCGCAGCACGCAACTGCTGCGCGGCGCCATCGACACCGTCGACGAAGCCTTCGTGCTGTACGACCCGCAGGACCGGCTGGTGTTCTGCAACGACAAGTACCGCGGCCTGTTCGGCCCGGCGGCGCATCTGGTCGTTCCCGGTGCGACGTTCACCGAGATCAAGCGCGGCGCCCATGCGCTGGGCATGTACACGGGCGCGCTCGCCGAAACCCGGATCGAAGACCATATTGCACAGCATAGGGTCGGCAGCGGTTCGAGCGTGCAGCGCCTGGCCGATGGCCGCATCCTGCGCGCGCTGGAGCGCCGGATGCCCGACGGGCACACGGTGGGCATTCGCGTCGACATCACCGAACTCACCCGCGCCACCGAAGAGGCGCAGGCCGCGTCCCGTTCGAAGAGCCAGTTCCTGGCCAACATGAGCCACGAGATCCGCACGCCGATGAATGCCATTCTGGGCATGCTCACCTTGCTGCGCCGGACCGAACTGACGCCACGCCAGGCCGACTACGCCGTCAAGACCGATGGCGCTGCGCGCTCCCTGCTGGGCCTGCTCAACGAGATCCTGGATTTCTCGAAGGTCGAGGCCGGCAAGTTGACCCTCGACCTGCAGCCGTTCCATGTCGACGGTCTGCTGCGCGACCTGTCGGTCATCTTGTCGAGTAACGTCGGTTCCAAGCCCATCGAGGTGCTGTTCGACATCGACCCCGCGCTTCCGCCGATGCTGGTCGCCGATACGATGCGGCTGCAACAGGTGCTGATCAACCTGGGCGGCAACGCGATCAAGTTCACCGAGGTCGGCGAGATCGTGCTGTCGATCGTCGTGCTCGAACGGGCGGCCAGCAGCGTCACGGTTGAGATCGCCGTGCGGGACACCGGCATCGGCATCGCACCGGAGAACCAGTCGCGCGTCTTCAACGGCTTCGCCCAGGCGGAAGCGTCGACGACGAGGCGCTTCGGCGGCACCGGCCTCGGCCTGGCCATCAGCCAGCGCCTCGTGGAGCTGATGGGCGGGCAGCTTGCACTGGAAAGTGCGCTCGGCCTGGGCAGCCGGTTTCACTTCAACCTCACGCTGGCGGTCGCCGACGAGGTGGCGCCCGCTGCCTCCGACGCCGTGGCGCCTGTCCCGGCCACACCGCTGCGCGCGCTGGTGATCGACGGCAACGCGACGTCACGCGCGGTGATGGCGCGCATCGGCGAGTCGCTCGGCTGGACGATCGACTTCGCCGCCAGCGGCGAGGAGGCGCTGGCCTTGCTTCAGGAGCAGGCCGGGCACGGCAGGGTCTGCGAGCTCGTGCTCGTCGAGTGGCAGATGGCCGGGATCGACGGCTGGGAGACGATCCGCCGGCTGCGCGCATTCAAGGCGACAGACCGTGAAATGACGGTGCTGATGATCAGCTCGCACGGCCGCGAACTGTTCCACCAGCGCAGTGCGGCCGAGCAGTCGCTGGTCGATGGCTACCTGGTCAAGCCGGTCACGGCGTCGATGCTGCTCGATGCGGTGGACGAGGCTCGTGGCGTCCAGTCGCAGGGGCAGGCGCAGCGCCCGGCCGCCTTGCCGCGGCGCCTGGCCGGCATGCGCGTGCTGTTGGCCGAGGACAACCTCAACAATCAGCAGGTCGCGCGCGAGTTGCTGGAGGACGAAGGCGCAACGGTGCAGATCGCCCACAACGGCGAGGAGGCGGTTGGCTTGGTACTTGGCGCCGCCCCGCATGCACTGCCGTTTGATGTGGTGCTGATGGACCTGCAGATGCCGGTGATGGACGGCCTCACGGCGACGCGGCAAATCCGCGAGCATCTCGGCCCGCATCCGCTGCCGATCGTGGCGATGACGGCCAACGCGATGGTCTCGGACCGCGAAGAGTGTCTGGCGGCAGGGATGAACGACCACGTGGGCAAGCCATTTGACCTGGCGCATCTGGTCAGCGTGCTGTGCCGGCAGACAGGTCGTGACGACACGCCTGAGGTCGTGGCCGGCGCAGGGGATGCTCTGCCTTCGAACGTGCTCGAGGTCGCGGCGCGAGGCAACATCGAGATCGTGCCGGCGGTGCGGCGACTGGGTGGCAAGCGCGAGGTCTACCAACACATGCTGCAGCGGTTCGTCGACGATATGGTGGACACCTCTCGACCACCTGGAAGCATGTGCGGCGCAGAACGATGCGGTGGGTGCGTCGAATCGGCTGCACACGCTCAAGGGTCTGGCAGCGACGCTGGGCGTGAGCGCGGTGGCGTGTGCTGCCGCCGAGGCCGAGAAGCAGCTGAGCGGGTCGTCGCCGTCGGACGCCAGGGCCATCGTGCGGCGCGCGTGCGCCTGTATCGCTGCCGCCCGTCCCGACCTGCTGGCATTGCTGGAGGTATTGCAGGGCGCACAGGTGCCCATCGCGCCGCCAGATGCAGCGTCGGCGCCACTCGACGTTCCCGCATTGCAAGTTGCATTGCAGACCATGGCGGGCTACTTGCGCAGCGCCGACATGGCTGCGATCGATGCCATGGAACACCTGCGTGACCGCTTCGGCAACGCCGCGGGCATTCGGCTGCAACCCATCGACGACGCCATCGCAGACATCGATTTCGATACCGCTCTCCAGCTCTGCGAGGACATGCTTGCGGCGCTCGGCGCGCGCGTCGCCCAGGACATCGCCGCGATCGCGCACGAATGAGCTTCGTCCGCTCGAGCCCTGTGCATCACTGCGATGCAGGCCCATCGACGCTCGCTACGTCGAACTTCGACGCCAAGCCGCAGGGCAAGACGCCCCACCTCGCCACTTCAATGCAGGCCGCCAATGACCGTCTGCAGGCGGCCATCGGCGCGCTGGGCTTCGACCACGCGTTGCACCTCCGCGACGCGCTGAACCGAGCGGGTTGAGGGCCTTCGCGGCGCTGGCCTCAAAGGATCGCCGAGACCGGATTCCAGCGAGCGCGCGGGAGCCAGCGCACTCGGAATTCCGGGTCGGCAAAAACATCCAAACAATCCAAACTAACTAAAGTATGTCATGACTCAGCCGAAAGAATCCGGGGGCACAACCGCGGCTGCACAGACCATGAATCTCGACATCCATCAGTCTTTCCGATCCAGGCCGATTCACCGCGCCTTGCTCGTGGATGACGACAAATTCATGCTTGTCGTGGTGAGCGATTTGCTGCGCGAAATGGGCGTGTCGGCGATCACCACGGCCGCCGGTGGCACAGACGGCCTCGCCGCGATGCGCCGCATGGCCTTGCCGCCCGACGTGATCCTGTGTGATCTCAGCATGCCCCAGGGTGACGGCTTCCAGTTCATGGAAGAACTGGCGGCGAGCGCCTTTGGTGGCGGCGTGATCCTGATTTCCGGCCTGGACTCCCGTGTTCTCAACTCGGCGGCGCTGATGGCCAGGTTTCACCGCCTGAACATCCTCGACACGCTCGGCAAACCCGTCGACGCCGAAGCGCTTCGCAGGGCGCTGGCCAAGCTCGCCTGACCGGGGCGTATCTCCCGTGCACGACACCATTCCCGAGTCAGCAGAGACGCGGCCCACGTTGCTGGTGGTGGACGACCAGCCAGTCAATGTCCGGGTGCTCTACCAGGCCTTCTCGGCCGACCATCGGGTGCTGATGGCGACGAGCGGGGCCAAGGCCCTGGAGGTGTGCCGGACCGAACGACCCGATCTGGTGCTGCTCGACATCGTGATGCCCGGCATGGACGGCCACGAGGTCTGCCGCCAGCTCAAGGCCGATCCGGCGACGCGCGACATTCCGATCATTTTCGTCACCGCCCAGGACGACCCTGCGCAAGAGACCTATGGCCTCGACCTCGGCGCGGCCGACTTCATCGCCAAGCCGGTCAACACGCGCGGTTGTGCGGGCGCGAGTCAAGGCGCACCTGGAAATCGCCCGTTCGGGCACGCTGCTCGCGGCGACGCTGGAGGCCGCGGCCGAGGGCATCCTGGTGACGAATCGGTCGGGTGGCATCAGCCACATGAACGAGGCCTTCAGGCGGATGTGGGACATCCCTGCCGACCTGCGCGCCGAGCCGGGTACGACACAGGTCTTCGCGCTGATGGAGGCGCAGGCGCGGGACGGCGACCTCTACCGCCGCCAATGGGCCGCGGCCGTTGCGCGCACCGAACCGCAGGAAGGGTTCGACGCCATCGAGCTGACGCGGGACCGCCATGTCGAGCGCCACGCCAGGGCCTTCAGGATCAACGCGAACCTGAGCGGGCACGTGTTCAGCTTCCACGACGTGACGGATCGCAATCGGGCCACGCGGGAACTCAAGCTGTTGAACGAGTCGCTGGAGGCGAGGATCGCCGAGCGCACACGGGAACTCGAACTCGCGATGCACCAGGCCACGGCGGCCAACCGTGCCAAGAGCCAGTTCCTGTCGAACATGAGCCACGAGATCCGGACGCCGATCAACGGTGTCATCGGCATGGCCATCCTGGCGCTGCAAGCCAATCCCGACCCGAGGCAGCGCGAGTTCCTCGAGAAGATCCAAGGTGCGGGGCAGCATCTGGCAGAAATCGTCAACGACGTGCTCGATTTCTCCAAGATCGAGGCTGGAGAACTTCGTCTCGAAGAGACGGAAGTCGACGTGCGCGGCGTTCTGGACGAAGTCTCCAGCCAGCTACTTCACGCGGCCGAGGGCAAGGGACTGCAGCTGACGTTCCAGTCCGACCCCGATCTCCCGCGGGCGCTGCGTGGCGACCGGTTGCGCATCAAGCAGGTACTGCTCAACTTCGTCGGCAACGCGATCAAGTTCACGCCGAAGGGCGCAGTCCAAGTGCGGGTGGCTTCACTGCCCTGCGACGACGACGAGTGCTTGCTGCGATTTGAAATCGAGGACAGCGGCATCGGCATGACCGAAGCGCAGATCGGCGCGCTGTTCCAGTCCTTCCACCAGGCCGATGCCTCGACGACCCGCGAATACGGTGGCACCGGGCTGGGTCTCGCGATCAGCAAGCAGCTGGCGGCGGCGATGGGCGGTGAAGTCGGTGTGCGCAGCGCGCCCGGTCGCGGCAGCACGTTCTGGTTCACCGCGCGTCTGCGGCCTGCCCAAGGCGGCCTCGCTAAGCCCACGGCCCCGGCCGGCGAACCGGCGCCGGGCGACAGGTACCGGGACGTCATCCAAGGCGCACACATTCTGCTCGTCGAGGACAACTTCCTCAACCGAGAGGTGGCCACCGGCCTGCTGGAGTCCGTCGGCGCGATCGTCAGCCTTGCCAGCAATGGCAAGGAAGCGGTCGATCTGTCGCTCGGCCAACCCTTCGCCTGCATCCTGATGGACATGCAGATGCCGGTCATGGACGGTCTGGAAGCCACGCGCCTGATCCGCGCACAACCGTTGCGCGCCGCGACGCCGATCCTCGCCATGACCGCGAACTGCAGCGACGAGGATCGCTTGCGGTGCATCGAAGCCGGCATGGACGACTTCATGACGAAGCCGATGCTGCCCGAAACGCTTTACACCAACCTGGCCAGATGGATCCCGGGGCGTCCGGTGCAGTTGCTGCCCGTCGAAGCACCCGCCTCGGCGCTATCGAGCGCCGCGGCGGCGCACGAGCCGTCGGCGCCGACGGGCGATCCCGCGGTGATCGACCTGTCGATCCTGTCGCGCTCGGTCGCCGGCGACGCAGAGAAGGTCCGTCGCTATGCCGGCATGTTCGCCGAGGCGATACCGCAGACGCTGGCCGAACTGGCCACCACGCTGGCAAGTGGCGACCTGCCTCTGCTGGCCGATCTGGGCCATCGTCTGAAAGCCTCCTCGACGATGGTTGGAGCGATGGGCTTCGCCGCCATGTGCCAGGAACTGGAAAGCTTGAGAAGCGGCGGAACGCTCGCCCAGGCGAGCGCCTTGGTCGAGAAGATGCCGGCCCTGCTCGCCAAGGTTTCGGCCGAACTCGAACGGGAACGGGCGTGAGCGACGCCAGCGCCCGCGACGGGTACCGAGATCGCTGGAGCATCGCGCTGAACGGCGCGATCGCGCTGGCCGCCGTGCTGTGCGCTGCACTGCCCCTAGGCACCCACGTCGGCGGCCTCGAAATCACAGCCGTGACGGGTGTCGCTGCGGCAAGTCTCTGGGCCTTCATGCGCTCGTTACGCAAGACGCCCGCCGGGGCGGGCGGATTGCCGGCGGTCGGGTCGGAATCCCCGCCCGAGGACGAGGCCAAGCCGCTATCGCGCCTGCTCGCGAGCATTCTGCCGGTCTGGCTGCACCACGTAGGGACGGTCAAGAGCCAAACCGAAGAGGCGGTCAATCAACTGGCGACGAGCTTTTCGTCGATCTCGGAGCAGTTCGAGGTGGCTGGCTTCAAGGGCACCAACGTTTCGACGACCGAGCGCCAGGACACGACGATCAGCCTGCTCACGCTGTGCGAGCGCCAACTGCAGCCGGTGATCCGTTCAATGACCAGCATTCTCGATGGCAAGGATGCGCTGCTGGCCAGTGTGCGCGAGCTGTCGAAGGCGACGAGCGAGCTGCAAGACATGGCCACGGGCGTTGGCAGCATCGCCGCGCAAACCAACCTGCTGGCGATCAATGCGGCGATCGAAGCCGCCAGGGTCGGCGTCGCAGGGCGCGGATTCGCCGTGATCGCCAAGGAGATCCGCAGCCTGTCGCAGATGTCGGCAGAGACGGCCAAGCAGGTCACCGAGCGCATGGCCCACGTCACGCAGATCATGAAGAGCACCGTTGAGGCGGCGGCCAATGCCTCGGCGCACGACAAGATCGCGATCGAACTGTCGGGCAGCGTGATCGAGGACGTGCTGACCCATGTGCGCGCACTCAGCGTCGACGCCGAGAAGATGCGCGCCCAGGGCGGCATCATCCGCAACGACATCGAAAACCTGATCCTGAACCTTCAGTTCCAGGACCGCGTCAGCCAGATCATTTCGGTCATCGACAGCGACGTAAGTCGCCTCAGGGATGTCATCGACGGCGACAGCAACGTGCCCGAGCCGGATGCCTGGCTGTCCGATCTGCAGCACCACTACACGATGGACGACCAGCGCCACGGCAGCGCCTCCTGCGAGACCGGCCCAGCGACGCGCCAGGCCGCGCCCGAAGTTGCCGAAACGGTCTTCTTCTAAGTACAGCAACGAAGGTTCCCATGGCCAAGACCATCCTGATCGTCGACGACTCAAGCTCGCTGCGCACCGTGGTGAAGATGGCGCTCACGCGTGCGGGTTACGACGTGATCGAGGCCGGCGACGGCCAGCAGGGACTGGCGCAGCTCGACAAGGCGGCCAAGGTCAACCTGATCGTGAGCGACGTGAACATGCCAAACATGGACGGCATTGCCTTCGTCACCGCGCTGAAAAAGGACGCGCGCCACAAGTTCACGCCGGTGATCATGCTGACCACCGAAGGCCAGGACTCGAAGAAGGAGCAGGGCCGCGCCGCCGGCGCGCGCGCCTGGATCACCAAGCCGTTCAGCCCGCCGCAGTTGCTCGACGCGGTGTCCAAGCTGATCCAGGCCTAGGAGCCTCGCCATGTCCACCCGCTTCGCCCTGCCCGAGGAACTGACGATCTACACGATCGCCGAACAGCATCCGCTGTGCGTCGCGTGGGCGAGCAGCAGCACACCGGCCACGAGCGGCGACCCTGACGACATCGTCCGCGTGGATGCCGCCGCCGTCGCCGAAGTCGACGCCGCGGGCGTGCAGTTGCTGCTGTCGCTGGCGAACGCGCTGGCGCTGCAGCAGCGCACGCTCTGGCTCGAAAACCCGAGCCTGCCGCTGGCCAGCGCCTGCGAGGCGCTCGGCGTCTCGGCGCTGCTGGCCGAAGCCGCCGTCGCAGGAGCTGCATCGTGAACGACGCTTCGAGCGACAGCAGTTTCATCGCCGAAGCCCTGCCGGCGTTCATCAGTGAAGCGCACGAGCAGATCCAGCAGCTCGAGCAGTTGCTGCTCCAGCTCGAGGACGCACCGGGCGATCGCGACCTGCTCGATGCGCTCTTTCGCTGTGCGCACACCATCAAGGGCTCGGCCGGCATCTTCGGCCTGGACCGGGTGGTGAACTTCACCCACCATGTCGAAACGCTGCTCGACCGGCTGCGCGAAGGCCAGCTCGCGCTGACGCCGGGCTTGAGCACTTTGCTGCTGCAAAGCAACGACCAGATCCGCTTGCTGGTTTCTGCCGCCCAAGACCCGCTGGCCGACGGCCCCGAGGCCGAACGCGCCCGCAACGACATCGTGCAGCGCCTGGCAGATGCCGGCGATACCGCGCCGGCCGCAGCCCGCCCGCCCGCCAGCGCCGATGCCGCCGAGCCATTGACCGGCACACGCCACTGGCATATCTCGGTGCGCTTCGGCGCCGAGACGTTCCGCAACGGCATGGACCCGCTGGCCGTGCTGAACTACGTGCGTGGTCTCGGTGCCGTCCCTCGGATGGCCTGCGACGCGCTGGCGATACCCGCCATCGATGCACTGGACCCGGAGCGTTGCCACCTGGCTTTCGAGTTCGGCCTCGACACCGACGCCACCCGCGAGGAGATCGAGTCCGCGTTCAGCTTCGTGCGCGACGACTGCACGTTGCACCTGATCGAGCCGGGCGCGAAGCCCGAGGACTTCGTGGCGTTGATCGCCGCAATGCCCGACCACCCGCGCCTCGGCGACATCCTGGTCGCCGTCGGCGCGATCACCCGCCTGCAGTTGGCGCAGGGATTGCAAAGCCAGGCCGAGGGCGCCGCGAGTGCGGGGCACGCGCCGCCGCTCGGCGAAGTCCTGCAGGCGCGGACCGGTCTGAGCCCCAAGGTCGTGGCTGCGGCGCTGCAGAAGCAGCAGCGTGACGGCGCGGCCGGCACCGGCCCGACGCCGGGCGACGACAACCGTTTCATCCGCGTCCAGGCTGACCGCCTCGACGAGGTCATCAACCTGCTCGGCGAGCTCGTGATCGCGGGGGCCGGCGCATCGCTGCTGGCGCGGCAGAGCCGCCAGGGCAGCCTGATCGAAGCGAACCAGCAGATCACGCGCCTGATCGAGGAAATCCGCAACGGCACCTTGCAACTGCGGATGGTGCCTATCGGCGAGACCTTCGCCCGCTTCCGCCGCGTCGTGCGCGACACCGCGGCCGAACTGGGCAAGGACGTGGTGCTCGAGATCGTCGGTGGCGAGACCGAGCTCGACAAGTCGGTTGTCGAACGCATCGCCGACCCGCTGATGCACCTGGTGCGCAATGCGCTGGACCATGGCCTCGAGGCACCCGAGGAACGCGCCGCAGCGGGCAAGCCGGCGCAGGGCCGGTTGACGCTGAGCGCCTGCCACGAGGCGGGCGGCATCCTGATCCGCATCTCCGACAACGGCCGCGGCATCCAGCGCGACAAGGTGCTGCAACGCGCCTGGGAGCGCGGCCTGGTCGAGCGCGGCGTCGAGCCGCCCGAGGCCGAGGTGTTGAAGCTGATCTTCGAGGCCGGCTTCTCGACCGCCGAAAGGGTGACGAACCTCAGCGGCCGGGGCGTCGGCATGGACGTCGTGCGGCGCAACATCGAAGCGCTGCGCGGCTCGGTCGCGATCTCCAGCCGTCCGGGCGAAGGCTCGTGCATCGAGATCCGCCTGCCGCTGACGCTTGCGATCATCGACGGCTTCCTCGTCGGCGTCGGCACGTCCAAGTTCATCTTCCCGCTCGAGGTCGTGGTCGAGGTGATCGAGAACCGGCCGACCGAAACCGCCCTCGACGCACACGGCTGCAGCTGTGTGGAACTGCGTGGCCAGATGCTGCCGGTGGTGAGCCTGCGCACCCTGTATGCGCTCGATTCGCCGGTGCCGGAGCGCAGCAGCGTCGTCGTCGTGCGCGCCGGCACGCACCGATATGGCGTGATGGTCGATGTGCTGCTCGGCCAGCACCAGACCGTCATCAAGCCGCTGGGCCGAATGTTCCGCAGCCTGCGGGGCATGTCCGGCTCGTCGATTCTCGGCACCGGCGAGGTCGCGTTGATCTTCGACGCCCATTCACTGAGCCAGCTGGCGGCGCAGCCGTCCACCAGCATTTCCAGGCCCGCGACACAACGGCCCAGTCAACTGACTGCCTGAACGACAAACTCTCTTCGCAAGGACACGCACCATGAACCAGCCCACCCCCTCCTGGATGGCCCGACTCTTCAACGGCGCCGAATTGGCGCGCGCGGCCGAGGCAGCGCAGCAGCTCGAGGCCGACCGCGCCGAGGCCCAGGCGGCGGTGGCCGAACTGAAGGCCCGGCTGGCCAGCGTCGAGGCCGAGTTGCAGGTTCGCACCGACATCATGAACGTGACGAGCATCGTCTCGGAGGCCGACAAGAAGGGCGACATCCTCAGCGTCAACGACAAGTTCACCGAGGTCTCCAAGTACAGCCGCGACGAGCTGCTCGGCAAGCCGCACAACACGACGCGCCACCCGGACATGCCGAAGGAGACCTTCAAGCAACTCTGGTCCACGATCGGCCGCGGCGACGTGTTCCGCGGCATCATCAAGAACCGCGCCAAGGACGGCACGCCGTACTACGTCGACGCGGTCGTGGCGCCGATCCTCGGCGAGAACGGCAAGCCGATGAAGTACCTCGGCGTGCGCTACGACATCACGGCGGCGGAAATCGAGCGTCAGAACGCGCGCGGCATCCTCGGCGCCATCGATGCGTCGTACGCTTACATCGAGTTCGACCTCGGCGGTCACGTGCTGAAGGCGAACGCCAATTTCCTGCAGCTGCTCGGTTACCGCAGCGACGAAGTGGTGGGCCAGCACCACCGCATGTTCGTGGAGCCGGCGCACGCCACCACACCCGCATATCAGCAGTTCTGGCGCGACCTCGTTGCGGGCAAGCCGCAGAGCGAAGTCTTCAAGCGCATCACCAAGTCGGGCCAGGCGGTGCACATCCAGGCGATCTATGCGCCGGTCAACGACGAGATGGGCCGGGTCGTGAAGGTCGTGAAGATCGCGACGGATGTGACGGCCGAATTCAACGCCACCGCGATGCTGCGGCTGGCGGTGGAGCAGGCGCAGGCAGTCACCACCGCTGCCAAGGAAGGCGACCTCACGCAGCGCATTCCGCTCGAAGGCAAGAGCGGCCCGATCGAGGCACTGTGCACCGGCGTCAACACGCTGGTCGAGACCACGTCGGTCATCTTTGCCGATGTCGGCCGCATCTTCGGTGCGCTGGCCGCGGGCGATCTGTCGCAGCGCATCACTCGTGAGTACACCGGCGTCTTCGGTCAGGTCAGGAACGATGCGAATGCAACGAGCGAGAAGCTGGCGGCCATCATCGAGGACGTCGGCCGCGTGTTCTCCGGCATGGCCGAAGGCGACCTGACGCAGCGCATCACGCGCGATGCGAGCGGCATCTTCGACCAGGTCAAGCAGGACGCCAACACCAGCTCGGACAAGCTTGCCAGCATCATCGAAGAGGTGCGCGGTGCGGCCGACGCGCTGACGGGGGCGGCGAGCCAGGTCAGCGCGACGGCGCAAAGCCTGTCGCAGTCGGCCAGCGAGCAGGCCTCCTCGGTCGAGCAGACGACGGCGTCGATCGACGTGATGTCGGCCTCGATCACGCAGAACAGTGACAACGCCCGCGTCACCGACGGCATGGCCACCAAGGCGAGCAAGGAAGCCGACGACGGCGGGCAGGCGGTGACGCAGACGGTTGCGGCGATGAAGCAGATCGCGCAGAAGATCTCGATCGTCGACGACATCGCCTACCAGACCAACCTGCTGGCGCTCAACGCGGCCATCGAGGCGGCGCGCGCCGGCGAGCACGGCAAGGGCTTTGCCGTCGTGGCCGCCGAAGTGCGCAAGCTTGCCGAACGCAGCCAGGAGGCCGCCAAGGAGATCGGCGATCTGGCGAGCAACAGCGTTTCCACGGCCGAGCGCGCGGGCAAGCTGCTCGACGAGATCGTGCCCTCGATCCAGAAGACCTCGGAGCTGGTGCAAGAGATTGCCGCAGCGTCGCAGGAGCAGAGCCAGTCGGTGACGGAGATCGGCGGCGCGATGGGCCAGCTGAGCAAGGCGACGCAGCAGAACGCGTCGGCGTCGGAGGAGCTGGCGGCGACGTCGGAAGAGCTGTCCGGCCAGGCCGAGCAGTTGCAGCAGTCGGTGGCGTTCTTCCGCCTCGGCGGCGAGGAGAAGCCGATCCGCAAAGGCAAGCCCGATGGCAACGCCAGCGCCGACCGGCGCGCCTCGAGCTCGCCGATGCGCAGCCCGGTCAAGCTCGGCAGCGCGGTGCCCGCAGGCGCGGCCACCGGCACGCATGGCAACTTCCGCCCGTTCTGAGGAGGCGCGCATGAGAACCGAACCTGGCGAGATCGCCGGCGAGGCGCCGGCCCAGTTCCTCACCTTCACGCTCGGCGAGGAGGTCTTCGCGATGGACATCCGCACCGTGCGCGAGATCATCCAGTACGGCTCGATGACGACCGTGCCGCTGATGCCGAACTTCGTGCGTGGCGTCATCAACCTGCGTGGCGCGGTGGTGCCGGTGATCGACCTGCAGGCGCGCTTCGGCCGACCGACGGCCAACGTGGGCAGGAAGACCTGCATCGTGATCTTCGACGCCATGCGCGACGGCGAACGTGTCGAGCTCGGATTGATGGTGGACGCCGTCAGCGAGGTGATCGAGATCGCCCTCGGCCAGATCGAGCCGCCCCCGAACTTCGGCACCGCCGTGCGGCGCGACTTCATCCGCGGCATGGGCAAGGTGGCGAACCGCTTCGTGATCATTCTGGAGCCCGACAAGGCCTTCGACATCGAGGAAATGGCCGCGCTGTGCGAAGCGGAACCGACCGCCCTGGCCGCCTGAACCCGGCGCCCTCCCGCCCCACCCTGAACACGCTCCCCTCGTGAACTCATCCACCCTGCCCCCGGGCCCCCGAACGGCAGGCATCGTGCCCGCACTGCGGGCGATGACCCACCGCCTGCTGCTGGCGCAGAAGTTCGCGATCCTCGGCGCGGTCGCGCTGCTGATGGCGGCGATGCCCACGGTGCTGTACCTCCAACGATCGATGGCCGAGATCGACACCGCGAAGCTCGAGCTGCGCGGCACCGCTCCGTTGGCGGCGCTGCAGACGGTGATCCAGCGCACGCAGCAGCACCGGGGCCTCGCGGCCGCCTGGCTGGCGGGCGACGAAACGCTGGCCGCGAAGCGTGCCGAGGCGCTACTGGCCGTGACACACGCACACGAAGGGATGGATGCCAGCCTGAAGGCGGCTGATGCTTCGCCCGAACTGCTGGCGAAGTGGACCGAGCAGAAACAGCAGTGGCTCGGGCTCGAGAAGCAGGTCACTTCGCGGCAGCTCGACACAGCCGACAGCATGTCGGGCCACAGCCGGCTGGTTGCCGCGCACCTGGCGTATTCGGGCGCGCTGCTCGACGACTTCGGCCTGTCGTTGGACCCGCAGGCCGACAGCTACTTCCTGATGATGGCTTCGCATGTCGACTCGCCAGCGCTGACCGAGCGGCTGGCGCGGCTGCGTGGCCTGGGCACCGGCTTCATCGCCGCCGGCAAGCTGCCGCCCGATGGCCGTACCGCAATGCTTCTGCTTCAGGACCGCGCGAGAGAGCTGTCTGCCGACATGATGAGCAACTACGGCAAGGCCGCGGCGGCTTCGCCCGGCGCCACGGTGCAACTTGTCGATGAAGCCGGGGCCGTCAAGGAGCAGATCGCCAAGGCGCTGGACCTGGTGGACCGCAGCCTGCTGAAGAGTGCTGCGATCAATCTGCCCGCTTCGGAGTACTTCCGGGAGTTCAGCCTGGCCATCGATGCCGCCTATGCGCTGAATGCGAAGTCCCAGCAGCACCTGGCCTCGATGCTGACCGAACGCGTGCACGAACTGCGGCGCGCGCAATGGCTGGCCCTGGGTGCGCTGCTCTGTCTGCTGGCTGGCGGCGTGACGCTGGCGGGGCTGTTCATGCGCAGCATCACCGAACCCGTCCACGAGGCGGTGCAGGTCGCCCGCTCGGTGGCCCAGGGCGATCTGAACGCGGCCGTGCCGGTGCGCGGCAGCAACGAGATGGGCCAGCTGATGCAGGCGCTGGCGGCGATGCAGCAGCAGTTGCGCGACCGCGCCGAGGCCGACGCCGCGCACCAGCAGCAGCTGCGCGAACGCGCCGAGGCCGACGCCCGCCTGCTGGCGGTGAACACGCGCATCAGGCAGTCGCTGGACGTCGCCTCCACCAACGTGATGGTGGCCGATACCGGCGGCATGATCGTCTACGCGAACCGCTCGCTTCAGACCATGCTGGAGGGCGTCGAAAGCGACCTGCAACGGGCGTTGCCTGCCTTCTCTGCGCGGTCGGTCGTGGGTTCCAACTTCGACGTCTTCCACAAGAATCCGGCTCCGCTGCGTGCCATGCTTGCCCAGCTGCGCACCACGCACAGCGCCGCGCTGGAGATCGGCGGGCGCAAGTTCCAGCTCTCCGTCAATCCGATCATCGACGAGCGGGGCGAGCGCCTGGGCACGGTGGTCGAATGGCAGGACCGCACCGCCGAGCTGGCCTCACGCGAGGCCGAACTGCGGGTGGCCGCCGAGAACCTTCGCATCCGAAAGGCGCTCGACAACGTCAGTCTGCCGGTGCGCATCGCCGACGAGGACGGCAACATCGTCTACATCAATCAGGCGTTGCGCGAGACGCTGCACGAGAACCTGGAGGGCTTCCGCAAGCAGATCCCGGGTTTCCAGCTCGAAAAGGTGCTCGGCGGCAGTGTCGGCATGTTCTATGCGGACCCGGCCGCCGCGCTGGCGCGGCTGCGCTCCCTCACCACCATCACGCGCTCGCGGCTGGTGCTGGGCGGCCGGCTGTTCGACCTGTGTACCAACCCGGTGCTGTCGGACAGCGGCGAGCGCATGGGCACGGTCGGGCAGTGGAGCGACGTGACCGACCAGGTGGCAGCGGAGCAGCAGGTCGACACGCTGGTCGCGGCGGCTGCGCGCGGCGACTTCAGCCAGCGCCTCGGCATCACGGAGCGGGACACCTTCATCGGCAAGCTCGGCATCGGCATGAATGAGCTCATGGACACCACGCTGCGGGGCTTGAACGACGTGTCCACGCTGCTGGGTGCGCTGGCCCGGGGCGACCTCTCGCATCGCATCGAGCACGACTACCAGGGCCTGTTCGCCCAGGTGAAGGAAGCCGGCAATGCCACCTCGGAGCAGCTGGCGCAGGTGATCGGCGAGGTGCGCGGTGCGGCCGACGCGCTGACGGGGGCGGCGAGCCAGGTCAGCGCGACGGCGCAAAGCCTGTCGCAGTCGGCCAGCGAGCAGGCCTCCTCGGTCGAGCAGACGACGGCGTCGATCGACGTGATGTCGGCCTCGATCACGCAGAACAGTGACAACGCCCGCGTCACCGACGGCATGGCCACCAAGGCGAGCAAGGAAGCCGACGACGGCGGGCAGGCGGTGACGCAGACGGTTGCGGCGATGAAGCAGATCGCGCAGAAGATCTCGATCGTCGACGACATCGCCTACCAGACCAACCTGCTGGCGCTCAACGCGGCCATCGAGGCGGCGCGCGCCGGCGAGCACGGCAAGGGCTTTGCCGTCGTGGCCGCCGAAGTGCGCAAGCTTGCCGAACGCAGCCAGGAGGCCGCCAAGGAGATCGGCGATCTGGCGAGCAACAGCGTTTCCACGGCCGAGCGCGCGGGCAAGCTGCTCGACGAGATCGTGCCCTCGATCCAGAAGACCTCGGAGCTGGTGCAAGAGATTGCCGCAGCGTCGCAGGAGCAGAGCCAGTCGGTGACGGAGATCGGCGGCGCGATGGGCCAGCTGAGCAAGGCGACGCAGCAGAACGCGTCGGCGTCGGAGGAGCTGGCGGCGACGTCGGAAGAGCTGTCCGGCCAGGCCGAGCAGTTGCAGCAGTCGGTGGCGTTCTTCCGCCTCGGCGGCGAGGAGAAGCCGATCCGCAAAGGCAAGCCCGATGGCAACGCCAGCGCCGACCGGCGCGCCTCGAGCTCGCCGATGCGCAGCCCGGTCAAGCTCGGCAGCGCGGTGCCCGCAGCAGCGCGGCTGCACCCGCCACCGGCACCCACGGCGGCAACTTCCGCCTCTACTGAGCCCACCCCATGACCCTTACTCAATCCAGGCGTCGCCAAGACGCATCGGTGGCGTGATGCAAGACCTGCGTGATGACACCTACCGCGGGATCACGGCGCTGATGTACTCGGCCATCGGCCTGTCGTTTTCCGACAGCAAGAAGCCGCTCGTGTCGTCGCGGCTTTCGTCCCGCATCCAGCGCCTCGGGCTCGGTGGATTCGAGGACTATCTGGCGCTGATCTCGGGCAACCAGGACGGCGGCGAGTTCCAGATGGCGGTGGACCTGCTGACGACCAACGAGACCTACTTCTTTCGCGAGCCGGCGCACTACGACCTGCTCGAACGCGAACTGGCGGCGCAGCGGCCGCGCAGCGTCACGGTCTGGAGCGCGGCATCGTCGTTCGGCGACGAGGCCTACAGCACCGCGATGCTGCTGGCCGACATGCAGCAGGCCGGACGCATCGGCAGCGAGTGGTCGATCCTCGGCACCGACATCAGCGACCGCGTGCTGCGCAGCGCCAGCCAGGCGGTGTACCCGCAGGAACGCCTGCGCCACGTGAAGCCAGAGCGTCTGAAGCGCTACTGCCTGCGCGGCGAAGGCGAGTCCGACGGCCTGGTGCTGATGCAGCCTCGGCTGCGCGAGCGAGTGCGTTTCGGTCAGCTCAACCTGTGCCAGCCGATCGAGGCGCTGGGCCCGTTCGACGCGATCTTCCTGCGCAACGTGCTGATCTACTTCGACGCGGCGACGAAGCGCGAGGTCGTCGACCGGGTGCTGACGCAGTTGCGTCCCGGCGGCCTTTTCTTCATCGGCACCGCCGAGGGCCGCGTCCCGTGCGAAACGCCGCTGCAGCCGCTGGCAGCGGGCGCGTTCCGCAAGACCGCGGCATGAGCCTGCCGCGCCGCCACGGACCCGGAGGGGCGCCCCCCGTGGCCCAGGGCGAATACCGGAGTGCGAAGCACGAAGGTACTCCGGTGAACCGCCGTCCGCGCGTCGTCACGGCGCGCAAGCGCGTGCTGCCGACCGGGGCCGTGTACACCCTGCATCCCGGCGAAGTGGCCTGCGCGAACCAGGGCGAGCGGCTGGAAACCTTGCTCGGCTCTTGCGTCTCGATCGTGCTGACCGATCCGCGCCGCACGATCGGCGTGATGTGCCACATCGTGCACGCCAAACAGGCCCTGGCCGGGGCAGCCAACACAGGCGCCTACGCGGCGGTGGCGCTCGAGGCGATGTACGGGTTGCTGCTGTCGCGCGGCGTTGCGCCGAAGCTGTGCGAGGCCTTCGTCTTCGGCGGCGGCAACATGTTTCCCGACCTGGTGCGGGAGGACCACGTCGGCAATGCCAACGCGCGCTGGGCGCTCGACGCGCTGGCGGCGGATGGCATCCACGTGGTGTTCCACGATCTGGGCGGCACCACCTACCGCAAGCTGGGCTGGACGGTCGGCCCAGAAGCGCCGCAAGTGAACGCGGTGGAAGTCTGAACGGCTGAAGGAAAGCGCGATGGCAATCAAGGTCTACGTGGTCGACGATTCGGCGGTGGTGCGCCAGGCGCTGCTGCATCTGCTGCAGGGCGACCCCGAGATCGAGCTGATGGGCAGCGCGCCGAACCCGCTGATCGCGGGCCCGGTGATCCGCAAGACCCGGCCCGACGTGCTGTTGCTCGACATCGAGATGCCGGGCATGGACGGGCTGACCTTCCTGCGCCAGATCATGGCCGAGGCGCCGATCCCGACCGTCATCTGCTCGACCTTGACGGCGCAAGGCAGCAAGGTCGCGCTCGAGGCATTGGCCGCGGGCGCGGTGTCGGTGGTCGCCAAGCCACGGCTCGGGTTGAAGCAGTTCCTGGAAGACTCGCGGCGCGAGCTGACGCAGGCGCTGAAGGCGGCGGCCCGGTCGCGCCCGCGTCCACCCGTCGCACCACGCCCTGGCAGCGACATCGTGGCGGCACAGCGCAGTGCCGCGGTCGCCGGGCTGCATGCGCTGTCGATGAACAAGCCAGTCGTGATCGGCAGTTCCACCGGCGGCACGCAGGCGGTCGAGTCGGTGCTGATGAGCTTGGCCGGCGACAGCCCGGGCATCGCCGTCGTGCAGCACATGCCGGAGAAGTTCACGGCGATGTACGCCAAGCGCCTCAACGACGGTTGCGCAATGAGCGTGCGCGAAGCGCGCGACGGCGACCGTCTCGAACGCGGCCTCGTGCTCATCGCGCCCGGAGGCCGCCACCTGCAGTTGCGCAAAGCCGGCGGCCAGTACTTCGCCGTGGTCACGGACGGGCCGCCGGTGAACCGCCACAAGCCTTCGGTCGATGTGCTGTTCCGCTCGGCGGCCGAGTGTGCGGGCAAGGATACGCTGGCGATCATCCTCACCGGCATGGGCGACGATGGCGCGCGGGGCATGAAGCTGCTGCACGACCGCGGCGCGCGCACGATCGCGCAGAACGAGGAAAGCTGTGTCGTCTTCGGCATGCCGAAGGAGGCGATCCGCCTCTGCGCCGTCGACGAAGTACTTCCGCTCACACAGGTCGCTGCGGCCATCAGCCGATTCGATGCCAGAGGTTGAATGTCGACACCCTATGTCCATCGTCGCGAGCCCGCGACGAAGAAGGGTTCGAGAGCCGTGGCGGGTTCACGACTTGAAGGGTGGAGCCCGCCGATCGCCAGGTCACGCCGCGCAAGCCCCCAGTGACCCCGTCATTGCGGTGCAGCGCGCGGCACAGCGGATTCATCGCTGCGGCAGTGCGCAGTCCGTCCGCCTTGCGCAACCCTGCGAGAAGCCGGCTCATCCCCATCAACTGTTCATTTTGGACTTTTTCATCATATTGTTCACTTTAACCTTCAAGCCGATCGTTCGCTGCCGATATTTGGCCCAGGACCGCACTCCCGCTGTCCACTGAAGCGGCACCGGCGCCGCTGCGCTCGAGGAGGCCGCCGATGACCATCGAACACGCGCGCGACACCGGGGAAATCCTGACTGCGCGCATCCTGGTCGTCGACGACGAGCCAGCGAACCTGAAACTCCTCAGCCTGATATTGCGCACCGCCGGCTACAAGCAGGTCGAGCTGGTGTCGGACCCGCGCGACGTGCTGGCAAGCTACCGCGCTGCGCGGCCCGACCTGATCCTGCTCGACATCAACATGCCGCACCTCGACGGCTTTGCAGTGATGGCGCAGATCGCCGGGCTCGGCGACGCGCTGGCGCCGCCGATCGTCGTGTTGACGGCACAGTCGGGCGAGGACTTTCTGCTGCGGGCGCTCCAGGGCGGCGCGCGCGACTTTCTCAGCAAACCCTTCAACCGCCGCGAACTGCTGGCGCGGGTGCACAACACGCTGCTGGCGCAGATCGGGCGCCGGCTGCTGCACGACCGCAACGGCATGCTCGAACACCTCGTGCAGCAGCGCACCGCCGAACTGCACGCGTCGCGACTGGACATCGTGCGTCGGCTCGGCCGTGCCTCGGAGTTCCGCGACAACGAAACCGGGCAGCACATCCTGCGCATGAGTCACGCCTCGACGCTGCTGGCGAAGGCGGCCGGCTGGGACGCCGAAGCCTGCGAGCTGATGCTCCATGCGAGCCCGATGCACGATGTCGGCAAGATCGGCATTCCCGACAGCATCCTGCTCAAGCCGGGCCCGCTGACGCCGGACGAGCGCCAGGTGATGCAGAGGCACCCGACCATCGGGGCCGAAATTCTGTCGGGTTCGGGCGACGCCCTGATCGAGATGGCGCGCGAGATCGCCCTTGGCCACCACGAAAAGTGGGACGGCAGCGGCTACCCGCGGGGTCTGGCCGGCGCGGCCATTCCCGAAGCGGCGCGCATCGTCGCCATCACCGATGTCTTCGATGCACTGACCTCGGAGCGCCCTTACAAGAAGCCGTGGTCGGTGCCCGACGCGCTGCGCTTCCTCGCGGACAACGCCGGCAGCCACTTCGACCCCCGGCTGGTACCGCTCTTCACCACGCTGATGCCCGACATCCAGCGCATCCAAGCCCGCTTCGCCGAGCCCGCCGAGTCCGATGAGCTCGCACACAGCGCCATCGCCGAAACGGCCGACACGCACTGACAACCGCTAGCCCACCGGAGCTTCAATTGCCAACCCCTGCCTTCACCGCGCGCGTTGCCGCGCTTGTTCTTGCCGGCCTGCTTCCCATCGCCGGCGCGCCGTCCGCACGAGCGGGCGCCGTGCTCGACCGCGTCACGGCGGCGGCCAGCCTGCGCGTCTGCATCTGGCCCGACTACTACGGCGTGACCTTCCGCAGCCCGCGCACACAGCAACTCGTCGGCATCGACGTCGAGTTGTCGCAGGGTTTCGCCAATGACCTCGGCGCCAAGCTGGTGTACGTCGACTCGTCGTTTCCGAAGCTGATCGAAGACCTGGTCGCCGACCGCTGCGACATCGCGATGTTCGCCATCGCCGTGCTGCCGCAGCGGCAATTGGCACTGAAGTTCTCGCAGCCCTACCTGCAGAGCGACATCTACGGCGTGACCACGCGCAGCAACCGCGCCGTCAAGACCTGGGCCGACATCGACCAGCCCGGGGTGCAGGTCGCGGTGCAGGCCGGAACGTTCATGGAGCCGGTGATGGCCGCCGGGCTGAAGCAGGCAAAGATGGTCGTCGTGCGCCCGCCGCTAACGCGCGAGCAGGAACTGGAGGCCGGGCGGGTCGACGTCTTCATGACCGACTACCCGTACAGCCGGCGGCTGCTCGACAACGCCGACTGGGCCAGGCTGATCGCCCCGACCGCCCCGTACCACGTGCTGCCCTATGCCTACGCCGTGAAACCCGGAGACGACGCGTGGCTGAAGCGCGTCGATGCCTTCGTCAGCCGCATCAAGCAGGACGGCCGCCTCGAGGCCGCCGCCAAGCACAACGGACTGAGCGAGATCGCGGTACTGAAGTAGGCCCGGCACGCCGGCTGTCCCATGTTCCGCACCGTTCGCACCGAGCTGCCCGGCTGGCTGAGCAACGCTGCCGTGGCCTGGCTGGGTGCGCTGATCGCGTTGCTCGCGGTCACCTTGTCAGCGGGCTTTGTCTGGTACGAGCAGCGCGAGATCCACCGGCGCGAACTGCACGGTGCCGAATTGCTCGCGCGCGTGCTCGAGGATCACGCCAACCGCACCTTCAACACCATCGATATCGCGCTTGCGACGCTGACCGAGTCGATGCGCGCCGGCGCCGGCGCGACAGACCCGATCCGCCTCGGTCCGGTACTTGCGCAGGCGCAGCAGGGCATGCCCTTCCTGCGCAGCTTGTCGGTGATCGACAGCCAGGGCCGCGTGCTCGCCAGCACGTCCGAACGCAATGTGGACACGAAGGTGGACCTTCGACGCGTCGCGCTGCCGGCCGCCGGATCGCCCGACCGTCTGGGATCGCTGGTCGCGGGCCGCGATCTGGCCGATGCGGCCGCGTCGCCGGCGGGTGCCGCGGTGCCGGCCGGCGGGCGCAGCTTCCTCCCGCTGGTACGCGCCGCGTTCACAGAAGCGGGGGTCCCGCTCTACATCGTCGCGGCGCTGAACCCGGACTACTTTGCCAACGAATACCAGCTGATGCTCGCCGACGACGGCCGTGCCGGGGCGCTGTTCGGCATAGACGGCGTGCTGCTCGCCGCGACGGAGAACATTCGCCTGACCCCCGGCGCCAGCGCACGCACACATCGCTTTTTCACCGACTACCTCCCGGCGCGCGAGAGCGGCAGCATGATCGGCCCGGGCATCGACGCGACGCCGGTGGTCGGCGCCTTCCGCACCCTGCGCAAACGCCCGCTTTCGGTATTCGTGGAACGCGATTACGCCAGCGTGCAGGCCGAAGTGGCACGCGTCGCCGCATGGGTCGCCGCGGCCTGCGCCGCCGCGCTGGCGGTCGTCGGCACGACGGTCGCGATGGCCTGGCGCAGCCTGCGCAGCCACCGCGCGGTGCAGGTCGCGCTCGCTGCCAGCCGTGAAAGGGTGGCCGACAGCGAGCGCGACCTGCGCACGCTGGTGGAAAGCGTGCACGAGCTGATCTTCCGCACCGATGCGCAGGGCCGCATCGTGTTCGTCAACGGGCGATGGGACCAGATCAGCGGTCTTGGCGGCGATGCTGTGCTCGGCCGTCGCTTGTCTGCGCTGTGCCTGCCCTCCGAATCTGCGCGCATCGACGCCTTGTTCGCAGCCGACGGCGACGTGCCGGGTGAAGCTGCGATGGTGCAGATGGACAGCAGCGGCGGCCCACGCACGCTGGAGGTGTCGGTCGCGGCGGTGCGCGGCGCCGATGGTGCGTTGTCCGGCTTTGCCGGCTTCGCGGTCGACGTGTCGGAGCGCCAGATCGCGCGCCGCAAGCTGGAGGCACAACTCGACTTCACGGCGCGGCTGCTCGAAGTCAGCCCGACGCCGCTGTTCGTGAAAGACGCGAACGGGCGCTTCGTCACCGTCAACCAGGCCTGGCTGGACTTGATGCGGCTGACCCGCGAGCAGGTCATCGGCCGGCACTCGACCGATCTGTTCGGCGCCGATGCGCCGATGCACGCAGCGCACGACGATCGCCTGCTGCGCTCAGAGGAGCGCCTCAGCTACGAGAACCGGCTGCTGCGGCCCGGCGCCGACGCGCGCGACACGGTTGTGACCAAGGTTCGCTTCACGCAGGTGGATGGCAGCGCGGCCGGCATCATCGGCAGCATCATCGACGTGACCGAGTTCCGAGAGGCCGAGCGCACGACGCGCGAGGCGCGCGACGCGGCGCAGCGCGCCAACCAGGCCAAGTCAGAATTCATCGCCAACATCAGCCACGAACTGCGTACCCCTCTCCAGTCGATCATCGGGTTCTCCGAACTCGGCGCCGAACTGGCCGCGGCACTGCCAGATTTCCACGATATGTTCGGCGACATCCATGCCGGCGGGCAGCGCATGCTGACCCTCGTCAACGGCCTGCTCGACGTGTCGAAGATGGAGAGCACGGTCGGCTCGCTGCACCTGGAGCGGGGTGATGCCGCCGCGCTGACCGCCGATGTCGTGAAGGAACTGCGCCCACTGGCGACACAGCGCAACTTGCATATCGACTTGGCAGCCCCGCCGCGGCCGCTGTGGGCCGACGTCGATGCGTTCCGCTTCCAGCAGGTCGTGCGCAACGTGCTTGCCAACGCGCTGCGTTTCGCGCCCGCTGGCGGAAGGATTGAAGTCGCGTATCGCGACCTCGGCAAAGCCGGCGTTGAGATCGCCGTGCGCGACCACGGGCCGGGCATCCCGCCCGACGAGCTGGAAACGATCTTCGACGCGTTCGTGCAGTCGAGCCGCACGCGCGATGGGTCGGGCGGCACCGGTCTCGGGCTGACGATCTGCCGCAAGATCATGAGCGCGCACGGCGGCAGCATTGAGGCCGGCAATGCCGCTGGCGGCGGTGCGTTGCTGCGCATGCGTCTGCCGGCCGGTGCAGCGCAGACGGTGGTTGATACCGACGCGGTGGCGGTGCCAACTGCGGAGGCGGCATGACCGCTTCAGCTGCCATCCAGCCAAAGCCCGGCCTGGAGAACCTGGTCGAGCTGCTGGAGCGGCGTCTCAACGCCGAACGCGCCGAGCGCAAGAAGGCGCAGGCCTTGCTCGCGCTACGCGACGACGAGACCGTCCATGCGCGGCATCAACTGAAAGCGCTGACAGACCGCCTCGAACTGCTGATCGCTGAGCGCACGCAGGCGCTGACCGCGGCGCGCGACGAGGCGGTGGCGGCGAGCTTGGCCAAGAGCAGCTTTCTGGCAAACATGAGCCACGAGATCCGCACGCCCTTGACCTCGATCATCGGCTTTGCAGAGCTGCTGCTCGACCCGCAGGTGACGGCGCGCGACAACCCCGACGCCGTGAACACGATCATCCGCAACGGGCGCCACCTGCTCGAAGTCGTCAACGACATCCTCGACCTCTCGAAAATCGAGACACGGCAACTTGGCATCGAACGCATCGAAGTGCAATTGCCCGCACTCCTGAGCGAGGTCGAGACTCTGGCTGCGGGGCGGGCCGCTGACAAGGCCCTGCACTTCCGCATCGATCATCACCTGCCCCTGCCGCCGGCGCTGTGCACCGACCCGGTACGGGTCAAGCAGATCCTGCTCAATTTCTGCAGCAACGCGATCAAGTTCAGCGCCCAGGGCGAAGTCCGCATCGATGTGCGCCACGATGCCGGGCGCGATCGGTTGCGCTTCGAGGTCAGCGACAAGGGCATCGGCATGACGCCGCAGCAACTCGCGCGCCTGTTCAAACCCTTCGTGCAGGCCGACATCTCGACCACGCGCCAGTTTGGCGGTACCGGGCTGGGTCTGTACATCTCGAAGCAGCTTGCCGATTTGCTGGGCGGCGAGATCGGTGTCGACAGCACTGCGGGCCGGGGCAGCTGCTTCTGGCTCGATCTGCCGGTCGGCAAGCCGACGCGGGCGATCGAGATGCTGACCGACGAGCGCGACTTCGCGTCCATCCACCGGCCGGACTTCGAGGTCTCGCAGATCGAGGTGCCGCTGCTCGACGGGCGCGTCCTGCTGGCCGAAGACGGCGTCGACAATCAGCGGCTGCTCGCCGCATACCTGCGCCAGGCCGGGCTCGAAGTCGACATCGTCGGCAACGGCCGGCTCGCCGTGGACAAGGCGATGGCCCACGATTACGCGCTGGTGCTGATGGACATCCAGATGCCGCTGCTCGATGGAGTGGCCGCGACAACGCAGTTGCGCGCCGCCGGCTACACGCACCCGATCGTCGCGCTGACGGCCAATGTGATGCAGGCCGACGTCGCGCGCTACCGCGCCTGCGGCTGCAACGATGTGTTGGCCAAACCGGTCGACAGGGCGCGCTTCTACAACGTCCTGCATCACTTCGTGCGCGGTGCGGCGCCGCCCGACATTGCCGTCGACGACGCCTACGCGCGCGAGCTGGCGGCGCTGACTGCCGAGTTCTGCGCCGGCCTGCCGGCGACGCTGCAGGCGATCGGCGAGGCCGTGGCGCGCGCCGACGGGGCGGCATTGAAGTCGCTGATCCACACGCTCAAGGGCACGGCTGGCTCCTACGGTTTCGCGCAGATCTCGGCCCTGGCGGCGGAAGCTGAGGCCTGCCTCGCCACCCCGGGCATGGCGGGCGCGGCAGCACAATGCGCAGCCCTCATTCGCCATGCGCGGCAGGCCGTTGGGCTCCCGGATCCGTGCTGAACCATGCCCTTGGGCG